>JBJHCV010000053.1:0-1536 GCA_050486225.1 Nitriliruptoraceae bacterium | reverse complement strand
GTCGCACGCTGGACGAGTTCTTCGTCACGATGGAGCAGCTCTTCTCGGGCGAGCTGTCGGTGGTGCCTCCGTGGATCCACTTCCACGGCGGACTGCCGGTCGAGGGCCACGGTGCGCACTCGTACACCACCTTCCTCAGCCCTGGAACGTACTACCTGCTCTCCATCGAGGGCGATGAGGACGGGCCGTACGCGGCGCGCGGGCTGCTGCTGCCGATCGAGGTGTCGGCACCGAGCATCGACCACGACGTGGTCATCACGCTGCGCGATTACGAGTTCTCGATCCAGGGCACGCTGACGGCCGGCACGCAGATGGTGCAGGTGCACAACGCCGCGAACCAACCGCACGAGGTCCTCTTCATCCCCTTGCCGCCAGGTGCGACGCTCGAAGAAGTCCTCGCGCCACCCGCCGAGGGCGCCGAGGGCGACGAGGGACCGCCGATGGGCATGGTGCATGGGATGTGGGCGATGGACCCGGGCGTGACCGCGGTGTTCGCCCTGACCCTGGAGCCTGGCGCCTACGCCGTGGTCTGCTTCATCCCCGATGCCGACGGTCCGCACTTCATGCAGGGCATGGCGATGGAAGTCAGCGTGCGGTGACGTTCGATCGGTGACGAGACGATGCGCCTGAACGAGATCGCGCTCCGAGCGGCGGTGGCGACGTTGGTCGCCACCGCGTCGCTCGCGGCGGCCGGCGACGCGGTGGTCGCGACGCCGATCCTGGGTACGTCCGACGACGGGCGCACGGTGCGCGCCTTCCACCTGTATGCCACCGACGGGGTCCTCGTCGCGGCCGACGGCGCCGAGCTCTACGTCTGGGGCTACTCGCTGCAGTCGACGCCGGGCACGGCCACGCTGCCGGGCCCGCGCATCGAGGTCCACGAAGGCGACCTGGTCGAGATCACCTTGACCAACGTCGGCCCGAGCCGCGAAGGGGTGCACCGGTTCCCGCATACCATCCACCTGCACGGCCTCGACGTCGACCAGCGCAACGACGGCGTCCCCGAGACCAGCCCGTCGGTGCGCGTCGGCGAGTCGTTCACGTACCGGTTCGTGGCGACGCACGCAGGCACGTACTGGTACCACTGTCACGTCGACACGATCGAGCACCTGACCATGGGCATGTACGGCGCCATCGTCGTGCATCCGGCGGACGGTCCGGGACGCGTCTGGACGGGTGGGCCCGGTTACGACCGGAGCTACACGCTGCTGCTCAGCGAGGTCGACCCGGCCTGGTCCGAGGCGATCGGTGCGGACCGTACCCCGGATCGCGGCGACTTCCGGCCGCGCTACTTCTTCGTCAACGGCCGCTCGTTCCCCGACACGATGGACCACGACGACACGCACGTGATGGGGTACCTCGGCGAGCGCGTCCTGATCCGCCTCATCAACGCCGGCTACGGTTGGCGTTCGATGCACATGCACGGGTTCCACTTCGACGTCGTCGCGACCGACGGTCGACCGCTTCCGCAGCCGTACGCCAAGGACACGCTCTCGATCGCTCCGGGCGAGCGCTACGACATCCTCGTGACCCTCG
>JBJHCV010000052.1:0-1574 GCA_050486225.1 Nitriliruptoraceae bacterium | reverse complement strand
CGGGTCGTTGGGTCCATGGACGACGTAACGTCCCGCCCGGAGCTCGTCGACCCGCACCCCGACGGATGCGGACAACGCATCGACGTCCAATCCGGCACGGGCCGTGAACTCCAGCTCGTCCCGGTCGCCGTGCGTGAGCTCGTCGGGGGTGCCCAACGCCAGCAGGCGTCCCCGATCCATGATCGCCACCCGGTCGGCGAGCGCCTCGGCCTCGTCGAGCAGATGCGTGGTCAGCACGATCGTGACCCCTTCGGCCTTCAGCTCGCGCACGTGCGACCAGGTCTGGCGTCGCGCCGCCGGGTCGAGCCCGGCCGTCGGCTCGTCGAGGAAGACCACCTCGGGACGACCGATCAGTGCCAGCGCCAGCGACAGCCGTTGCTTCTGACCGCCCGACAGTTCACGGAACCGTGTCCGCGCCGCACCGTCCAGGCCGACCCGCGCGAGCAACCCGTCCGGGTCCAGCGGATCCGGATAGAAGCGGGAAAACAGCCGAAGCACCTCCAGCGGGCGTGCGTGTGGGTAGACCCCGCCTTCCTGGAGCATCATGCCCACCCGCGCCCGCAGCCGCCCCGCGTCGCGGTGGGGGTCCATACCGAGGACGTGCACGTGACCCGCGTCCGCGCGACGGAAGCCCTCACAGACCTCGACCGTGGTGGTCTTGCCCGCACCGTTCGGGCCGAGCAGGGCGAAGGTGCTGCCCCGCTCCACCTCGAGGTCGAGCCCGTCCACCGCGCGCACCGGGCCATAGGACTTGGTCAGTCCACGAATCTCGATGGCCGGACCAGCCGGCTGGGCGCCGCCGGTCGAGTCTGCGACGCTCGCACGTTCTATGGGCACGGTTCGCTCGGGACGCAAGGGTGACGGGCGACAGGGTGGCCGGGGACCACGTTCGGCCCGAACGGAATCGGACGCCGCGGCCCGCAAAGCGTAGCGGTGCGCCCCGGACCTCCCCGCAGCGCACGCTGATCGCACGTTTTCCCTTTCGGGGTTGGTCGTCAGCCCCATGTTGTTTGTATGCTGTTGACGCGGCTTCGCGCCGCCGCGGCCCCGTGTGTCCCCCCGTCGCACGGGGCCGCTCCTATATTCGGCGTCCCCGAAGCAGCCGCTGCGAAGCCCCGATGCCGTCGAAGCGGAGTCGCTGATGGCCGCCGGCACGACCCGCGTCGAGGTGGCGTTCGATGGCGCCGACGACGCCGCGCTGACCCAAGCCGCGCTGTTCGCCGCGGGGGCACTCGGCACGTGGGAACGCGACGAATCGATCGTTGCCTGGTTCGACGCGCAAGGTCCGGTCGACGCCGTGATCGAGATCTTCGGGTCGCATCGCATCACGCACGCACACGAGCCGGACCGTGACTGGCAGGAGCGCTGGAAGGCTGGCATCGGCCCGGTGACCGCAGGCAGATTTCAGGTCGTTCCGAGCTGGCTCGCCGATCGGCACCCTCGCTCAGGCGACGACATCGTTATCGTCCTCGATCCGGGCCGTGCGTTCGGCAGCGGTCATCACGCCACCACCCAGCTCTGCCTCGAACTGCTCGACGACGTCGACGAACGGCGCGGGCTGGCCGGCCGCACCG
>JBJHCV010000051.1:0-1815 GCA_050486225.1 Nitriliruptoraceae bacterium | reverse complement strand
GATCGGGCGTGGCGCTCGCGATCGCTCCGGGCGGCAGCACGCCGACCACCGCGTACGCCACGGCGAGCACGAAGAAGCCCAGCTTACCGAGCGCAGCCACCACCACCAGCGCGCGGTCCACGCGAGGCTGCAGCGCGAGCCACGCGAACGCGGCGCCGAACAGGGCGATGGTGAACACGAGCTGCCCGGCGAGGTACGGCGAGGCATCGACCGGGAAGAGCGGCGCCTCTCGCCCGAACGCCAACGGCGCCAGCACGGCGACGCCGAGCGCGTTCAGCACGACGCTCGCCCAGAGGGCCGCACGGATGACACGGTCGTTGCGCACCAGCGGCCTCATCGTATCGCTGCTGGTCGTGCTGCTCGCCTCCTCCGCGAACCAGACGGGGATCCCCTCGCGAGGCCGTCCGCGGAGCCGAGCCGGTACGCGTCGGCGTAGCGAACGGCCGCGCTACGGACCTACGGACCCTCGCCGAAGGTCTCCGTGACGAGCTGCGTGTCCATGTACTCGCGCAGCTCCCGAAGCTCGCCGTCGGCGAAGCGGCACACCCAGCAGTAACGGTTGTGGTACGGCCGTCCATCGAGCGTCGTGTTCCGGCCGCTGTGCTCCACGACGACGTCGTCGCCCTCCGCGACGACGTTGTGGGGGATCACCTCGAACGATGGCGACAAGGTCTCGCGCACCGAGGCCAGGAGACCGTTCACGACGGCATCCTTGCCCTCGAACGTGTGCGACCATCGGCCCGACCCCATCCACGTCCAGCGCATGTCGTCGGCCATGATGTCGACCAACAGGTCGAGGTTGCCGCGGGCCATCTCCGCGAGGACCGCCTGCATCCGGCGCTTGTTGTCGTCGCTCGTCATGCTCATCCGCCTCCTCTGCCTCGTGGGCCCCGCGCACGACGCGCGTGTCCGTCCACGGCGCGAGGCCGTGCCTCACTCGTCGGCGCCGCTGACGTCGTCCAGGCGTGTCCCCCTCCTCACCGCACCCACCACGTCCAGAACCGCTGCGACGACCGCCCCCGGATCGTCCCATTGGACGTAGTGGCCCGCGTCGGCGACGACGCGGTGGCTGGCGTTCGAGGACAGCTCCGCAAGCTCCGCCTGCAGGACGAGCCAGGCCTCGTGCAGGTCCGCACGGACGGCGTCGCTCAGACCCGCCTGGACGTACTCCTCGTCCGACCCGGCCGTCAGCACCACGACCGGGCGCTCGCCGAGCGTGCCGGTATCGGCGGCCTGGGCGAGGATGGCGTCGAGCGCGTCCCTCTCGCCCAACATGCCTCTCAGGCTCGTCGGCAGGAACGACCTGACGACGTCCCTCGCCTCGTCCGGAAGGTCGGGCGACGTGGGATCGAGCAACCGCAGCACGCCGGTCGCAGCCAGGACGGTCACCAACGCTCGCGGGGGACCCGCCGACATCAGGTCGACCGCTTCGGCGGGCAGCCGCTCCATCTGCTCCGGGTGTGAGGCGTCGACGAACACCAGCCCGACGACGTCGCTCGGGTGCCGCTCGGCGTAGACGCGCGACAAGAGGCCACCCAGTGAGTGGCCGACCAGCACGTACGGCGGCGACTCCGAACCCGCCTCGAGGAGGGCGTGCAACTCGTCGGTGATGCGCAGCGCATCGCGCGGTTCGCTCCGTGCTTGGCTCCACAGGATCCCCGCACGGTCGTAGGAACAGACGCGCGTCACGGCGGCGATGTGCGGCTGGACGCTCACCCACACGTGCGAACCGGCAGCGTCCAAGCCTGCCTCCAGGATGACCGTCGGTGCGCCCTCACCGGTGCAGTGCAGGTGGGAACGCCGGCCGTCGACCTC
>JBJHCV010000050.1:0-1966 GCA_050486225.1 Nitriliruptoraceae bacterium | reverse complement strand
ATGCTCGCCGTCGAGGTCGTCCTCGGATCGCTCCTGGCGCTCGCCGTCGTGGGAATCGTCGCGCATGCGGTGAGACATCATCGTATGGTTCGCAACTTGCGCCAGTTGTCCGCGCCCACGCGCCTGGCCGGCTTCCCGGTGCGCACGGGAGATCTGGGGGATGCTGCGTTCGTCGCGGGAATCGGTCGTCCGACCATCTTCTGCGACGGACGCCTGCTCGCACGCCTCACCCCACGCGAACTCGACGCGGTCATGCTCCATGAGCATGCACATCAGCGCGCGAACGATCCGGCACGCCTGCTGCTGGTCGAGCTGGCAGCGCCGTTGCTGCGTCGCACGGGATGGGGCCGCCAGTCGTTGGCGTGGATGCTTGCCCGACGCGAGATCGCCGCTGACCGCTATGCGCTCGCGCACGGCGCGTCACGGCAGGACCTGGCGTCCGCGCTGCTGCGCCTCCCGCCACTCGCGCAGGCGCACGCGGCGGGATTCACCCCCGCCATCGACGTCCGGCTCAACGCGCTGCTGGGCCACCAACCACAGGACACCGTCTCGGGACTCGCCCGTCGGGCAGTGCCGATGCTGACGGGCGGCTTCGCGGGAGCAGCGCTCTGCACGTGGGTGCTGCACGAACTGGCCGCGACGGTCGGGTTCGCCTGCTGCTGAGATCGGCGGAGCTGGCCGACCTCAAGCGTGCTCTCGGTGTCTCCGAGATGCTGTGGTGCCCTGCGTCCAGACCTGGTGTGGCTCAGTACGCGGCGACCAGGGACCAGGACGCGCCGCCGTCGCTCGACACGAACAGCCCCTGGCCGACGACGGCTGCATGCAACCGGCCGTCGTCAGCCCCGTGGAACGCTTCCGGTGTGCCGGCAAGCCTGCTCTGACGCTGCCAGCTCGTTCCCTCGTTGCTTGTTGCCACCGTGCCGTCGGCGTGCGCGACGGCGAAGCCTCGCTGATCGGTGGTCACGAAGCCGGGCGAGGCACCGACGTCAACCCACGTGTGTCCACCGTCGTCACTGCGCACGAGGCGGTCGCTCGTGGCCCCGACGAGCAGGTTCGCATTCTGGGGATGAGATGCGAGCGAGATCAGGTCGATCTGGCTGCGCGCCTGCCAGGTGTGCCCGCCGTCGTCGCTGGCCAGGACCTGTCCGCCGCCGGCGTCAGCACCGATGATCGTCGAGCCGGCGAAGATGAGGGCGTGGAAGTCGGCCTTGCCCAGCAGCGACACCGACTCCCAGGTGTGTCCGCGGTCGGTCGAGCGCACCAGTCCGAGATGCGGGTCGCTGCCGTCAACGCGCATCTCATCGTCCTGCAGGTCGGGATGCCCACTTGCGTAGAACGTGCCGTCGCCTGCGACGGTGAACCCCATCAGGTCGTGCCAGGCATCACCCACGCGCACGACCTCGCCACCGGCGACGTGGAACAGGCCGGTGTGCGTGGCGACGAACAGTGCGGCGTCGTCGGCCGGGTCCACGGCCAGGCCGTGCACGTGCATCGGGCCCGGATCGTCGGCTGCCGTGGGCGCGTCGTCGCCGGTGGCGGTGCAGCCGGCGAGCACCGCGAGGATGACGGCGGCCAGCAGGATGCCCGACCGCCGTCGCACTGGGCGTCGGCGCGGGGCCCATGAACGCAATGGGATGCTCCTGAACGTAGCGCGGCATGACTACGACGCCAGGGTAGTAGCGATTCTGGTGCGCCGGAGCCGCTGGGGCCCTCCGCTGTCAGGCAGCGTGGCCGCAGCACCCGCCGCCGCCGTCGCCACGGCAGCCGTTGTCGTTGGCGGGAATGCCGGTCGCGACCGGCATTCCCGCCAGTGGCAGGTTCGTGTCGTCGGTCAGCTGGTCGTGGCTACAGGCGCAGCCGTCGTGTGGCGTGGTCATGTTCGTCTCCTCGGTCAGGTGTTGCCCGTACATGCGTCAGTGGTGGGTGGCGGCTGGTGCTGTCGTGTACCGGCCGGGGTCGGCGAGGA
>JBJHCV010000049.1:0-1981 GCA_050486225.1 Nitriliruptoraceae bacterium | reverse complement strand
TCTCGACAGCCGCCCGGAGGTCACGGTCCGGCGCGAGGCCACCTTCGATGAGGATCAACAGGTCCGGGAGGTCCTTGACGCGTGTGTTCGGCCGATCCCCGTAGTCGCGCGTCAGGGCGTGGAGTTTCTCAGCGAAGTGCTGTCGACGGTCCACCACTTCGACCTGGATGTCGTCCAGGTCGGCGAAGTCGAAGAACGTCCGCAGGCCGATGTGCTCGGTTCGTCCCTCGATCTCCTCGACACGCGCGACCGCGTCGACTCGCACGGATTGGAAGACCCGTCCGGCCAGGTTGGCGGTGATGGTGAAGCGCCACCCGGGACGTCCAGCCTCATCCGAGGCGAGTCCGGTCGGACTGCTGACGGCGAACGTGAAGCTGTCGCTGGCATCCCGGGCGAGTGCGTCGATCAGCGCGTCACGAACCTCCCCTGCGTCGTGACCCGCGTCGCTCATTGCGACGTCAAGGTCCCGGGTTGCTCGGGCCCGGTCGCCGAGCCGGACCTCCAGCGCGAACCCGCCCTTGAGGATCCACCGCTCGTCGGGGGCCGCTGCGAGCCGCGCGAGGATGCGCTCGAACACAGCCCGGCGACGGAGCCGATCCAGATCCGTCCCCGTCTCACGGGCGGTGTTGGCGAGTCGCTGTTCGAGCGCAGCTCGGAACGCTGCCGGCGCTGCGTACCTCATGACGTTCCGGCCACGCTGAGAGCGCGCTCGATGAGCAGGGCTGCGGCTGGTCCGAACTCGTCGGCACGACGCAGAAGCTGTCGACGCGAGACGACACCAGCCGCGAGAGCGTCGGCGACCGCCCGGTCGACGACCTCCTGAGAGGCACCCTCTGCGGCAACGTCGAGCAGTGTCCGCAGCGGCTTGGTGATCCGGAAGCCCTCGAAGGCCTGGACGTCGTCCTCGTCCACGCCGCCGAAGTGGAGGACGAGGTGGTCGTCGTGTTGCTGCGCGAAGCGGTCCGGCACGGTCAGGTGGATGGCGGCCGGGTTGACATCACCCAGCTCGTGAACCGACAGCGCCGACTCATGGGACACGACCGCGCGGCCTCGGCTCCACAGGCTCCAGCGCACGAAGCTGTCGTGCTCGCCAACGGGCCACTCGGGGAGGCGGAACAACCCCCGATCGACCCGCAGCCAGTTGCCGGCATCCACGTGGTACTTCTGCGCTTGGTACGAGTACCCGATGTCTTTCGCTTGCGCAGCGGTGAAGTACCCGGACTGCGTTGCCGCGAGTCCGAGCAACTGCCGACGAAGATCGCGACGGTCGAGTGGCAAGTCCTACACCGTACCTTTAGGTTTGGTTTCCCTTGCGGGATTGTAACTAAAGATACCATGTAGTTCGCTAGGCGGCGTACAGCTCCGACTGTAGGGCATGTACCGCTCGTCGGAGCGAATCCTGCCCACCGAACAGGCCGGCGATCTCGAACACGGTGCCGTGGTCGCTGATCGGGGGGATGCGCAGCACCGAGAGGTCCTCCAGCTGCTCGATGCCATGCTCGGCGTACTTGTCGAGGAGCTCCTCGAGCACCTGGCGGGCTGCCGGTACGAGGTCGTGCAGGAACGATGCTTGACGCGCCTTGCGGGCTCGATCGCGGCGGCTGGTGAGGGGTTCGTTCCAGGCGACGTAGACCAGCAGGTCGACGGGGTCGACATCGGCGAGCTCGAGCCGGTCGGCTGCCTCTTGAAGGTCGATCCCACGTCGGGCGAGGGCGTCTCGCACCTCGCTCCGCCCCTCCGGGGATGACCACCGTCCACGCACGTCCTGGGTAGATGGGAACAGCGATCGGACGCTGTCGGCGAGATAGGTCCGGTACTCGACCAGTCGAAGGCGGCCGGCCTCCAGGTCTGGCAGGTAGAACCCCTCGGCGGTGACGAAGGCGTCACCCTGGTCGACGTAGAACTTCCGCTGCGCTCGTTCGGCCACAGCGTCGTCCTCGGTCTCCTCGTCGTCGAAGGGTGGTTCGGGCTGCTCGAGCAC
>JBJHCV010000048.1:0-1988 GCA_050486225.1 Nitriliruptoraceae bacterium | reverse complement strand
GCAGCAAGCATCGTGCTTGCCGTTGGTGCAGACGAGGTAGAGAGGCTCTTCCACGGGCTCACCACCGACGGTCGTGCCCGTGGACAGCCCGGTCAGGTCGAGCTCCAGCAGGTCGTCGATCCGGGGTAGGTCGAAGCGCTCGAGCCACCCGCCACCGCCGGGTCGGCTGATCCCGGCGAAGACCTGCCGCGGACCGGAGGTGCGGTTCGGCTCCGCGTCGGAGCCGGGACGACGCAGAAGCAGGACCCGGGCCGGGAGGTCCCGCTTCAGCGCCGCGAGTCGCTCCGCCACCTCCCTCGGCAGGTCGGACTCGTGGATCGCGGTCCGTCCCCACGCCCCGGGTTGCTCGACCAACAGCCAGCGACGAGCGCGCGACGCCGTCCCGCCGACCGGTTCGCCGTGGACCCGGGAGATCTCCGCGCACCGATCAGCCACGGGGTGGCCTCACGACGCTGAGGAAGCCCTCGCGCACGAGTCGTCGGCAGAGGACGAGACGGCTCCGCTCGTCCATCACGTCGGCGAGGTCCGCGGGACGGGTCACCTCGCCGTCGAGGATGCGGCGCATGGCCGGGTCGACTGCGGCGGGTAGTCGCAGGTCGCGATCCACGAGTCGGAGGACGATCTGCCCGTCGTCGGTATCCCGGGAGTCATCGCCGGCGGTCGTTGCGTGCAGTTCAGCGGTCGCAGCCTGGCGGCGTCGCAGCGGGGTCCGGTCCCCGATGGCGTCCGCCTCCAGCAGGTCCCGGAGGCCGCCCCGACGGTCGACGGGCCGATCCTCCCAGAAGCGTCGTGCCTCAGCCGTCAAGGTGTCGTCGACGAGGCGATCGTCGCGCAACGCGGTCGCGAGCGCGGCCAGCTCGTCGGCGAGCCGATCCCGGTGCAGTTCGGGGCGGTCCGCCCAACCGGCGGGCAGGGGGCCACCGGCTTGCGGGTTGGCCGTCGTCGCTCGTCGGACCGCACGGTCGACGACCTGCTGCCACGTGACCGCACGCACGCCGATGGTGAGGTGGAGGGAGGGTTCGTCGATCGTCTGGGCGGCGTGGCGGGTGCCGGCGGGCAGGTACAGCACGTCGCCCGGTGCCAGCTGGAGGTCCCACGGTTCGACGGCGTCGGGGGGATGCACGACCCAGCGCTTGGTGCCGTAGGTCTGGACGGCGAACACGTCGTGGGGGTCCTCGTGCAGGTTGAGGCCCTGGGCCACCGGAGGAGTGAGGTACGCGTTCGCCTGGACGGGGTGGGTCAGTGTCGTCTCGAGGTCCCGGCACAGGTCGAGCACCGGGCGGTGCGACCGGTGGAGGCCCTGGAGCACCAGGGTCGCGCCCTGCCCGACCTCGCGATGCACGGCGTCGACGTCCACGAGATCGTCGATCGGGCGGCCGCCGACCCGTGCGCGTCGGGTGACCGCGCGGGTCGGCAACGTGGTGCCGGCGCGGACGAGACGGAAGCTCGGTGCTCGCAGTCCCGATGCGGCGACCACCTCGTCGACCGCGTCGAGGGTCAACAGGTCGCGGATCCCTCGGCGATCGTCGCCGGCGGGGACGTGAAGCGGCCGGCGTCCCCACGCATCGGTGAGGAACGAGGGGACGTCGCCGACCAACTGCCGGAGCGCGGTGGCGTCGACCACGGGTCAGGCGTCTCGGCTGTCGCCATCGGTCGCGTCACCATCGGTGGCGTCGGTCGCGTCGCCGTCGGTGGCGTCGGTCGCGTCACCATCGGTGGCGTCGGTCGCGTCGCCGTCGGTGGCGTCGGTCGCGTCACCGTCCGTGGCGTCGGTCGCGTCGCCGTCCGAAGCGTCGGAGGCATCCCCGTCCGAAGCGTCGGTCGCGTCGCCGTCGGTGGCGTCGGTCGCGTCACCGTCCGCGGTGTCGGCGGTCGGTGAGCCGGCGGCCCCCGTGGTGGTCGTGATGTCCTCGTCGCTCAGTCCCTCGACACGCATCAGGGTCCTCCGGTCTCGGTACGCGCCGCGGACGTGCAGCGCGGTGGGTCGT
>JBJHCV010000047.1:0-1988 GCA_050486225.1 Nitriliruptoraceae bacterium | reverse complement strand
CGACGGGAGTATGCGCGCCGACTGGCGGCCGCGTTTCTCGGGGGGCTGGTCCTCGCACTGGTGGCGTTCTTCGCGACCATGGCGATGCAGGACGACAACGGTTCGTCGAGCCCCGAAGCCGTCGACTGGTCCGTCGAGGTCGTGCGTGTCCTGGACCCGGTGGAACCCGACGCCGGCGACAACGCCGAGCTCGCCGGCCACGCCATCGACGGGGACGTGCAGACCGCCTGGACCACCAACACCTACCCGGACCGCCGGTTCGGCGGCGAACAGGGCGGGATCGGCCTCGTGTTCGACCTCGGCCAGCCGCGGGAGGTCCGCTCGGTGGTCGTCGAGCTGATCCGTGGGGGTATCGATGTCGAGCTGTACGCCATCGACGAACTTCCGTCCTTCGACGAAGGGCCTGGCGCGTGGGGCGACGCGCGGGCGTCACAGACCGATATCCGGCCGCAACAGCCGTTCCAGTTGAGCCCCACGACGGCGCGGTACTGGCTGCTGTGGGTCACGGGACTGTCGGCGGACAGCGCCGGCGAATATCGCGCCGAGATCGCCGAGGTTCGCTTCCGTGGCCCGGCCTGACCTGACGTCGGCGTCGGACGAGCGGCTCGTCGCGGTGTATGTCGACGCGGCCGCCGACCCTTCGACACGACAGCGTGCGTTTCACCTGATCGTCGAACGCTACGACCGCCGCCTGTTCGCAGTCTGTTACCGAGTGCTCGGGTCTCGGCAGGATGCCGAAGATGCCGTACAGGAGACACTTCTGCGCCTGGCCAGGTCCGCAGACGGCTTCCGGGGGGACGCGAAGCTGTCGACCTGGCTGTACCGGGTGGCACGAAACGTGTGCACCGATCATGTCCGCTACGACGCACGTCGACCGTCGATCCCGGTCGACGACGTGGGCGCCACCAACGCCGACCTCGCCGCCGACGACGTGCTCGCCGCACGGGACACGGCGCTCACGCTCGCCGGGGCGCTGTCCGCGCTCGACGACGTGTCCCGAAAGCTGCTGCTGATGGTCGCCGTCGACGGCCTGTCGTACGCCGAGGTTGCCGAACTGACGGGGATCGCCATCGGGACGGTCAAGAGCCGGGTCTCGCGGGCACGGGTCCGGCTCGGCTCGTTGCTGTCGACCGGCGCCGACGAAGCAAGTCCCGGTGCGCCCGCGGCCGAACTCCCTCCGGCGCGTGGGCCAAGCGCGCGCCGAGCCGGCCGAGACCCCCCGGAACGCGAGGCGAGGGGAGATTGACCACGATCGACGCAACCTTGCCGGCGTGGGTACGTCCGACCCTCGAGGGACCTCACGCGCGACAGGGTCCTGTTTCGGGGCGTAATCCGACTGTGACGACACCGATGCACGAGACCGACCTGACCGGAGGCGTCAGTGGAGCCCGACACCCGGCTGGCCGACTACCTCGACGACCTGCTCGGCACCGACGAACGCGCCGAGGTCGACGAGGCACTGTCGCGTGATGCCGACCTGCGTGCCCGTCTCGACGCGATGCGCCGGGCGGACGTCGCTCTGGCCTCGGAGCGCTCGCCCGAACCCTCCGAAGGATTCCGAGGCCGCCTGACCGAACAGCTCGAGCCTGCGGTCACCGCCCGGATCGCACGCGATGCCGCACGTCAAGCCTGGCACGGGGGCGGCGGCCCGCGGCGTCGTTCACTGCCGACCTTGGTCGCCGCCGCAGCGCTGGTCGCGGTCGTGGCCATCGGCTTCGGCATCTCGACGTGGACCGGACCGGGCGGTACCTCCGACGACATGCATGCCGCCGATGCACCGGTCGACGCACCTGCCGATGACGCGCTGACCGCGGAGTCGTTTCGCGCAGAGGCGGTCCCCGGCCTGGACGGACCAGTCATCGTCAGCGATGACCGGGTGATCGACGACGCACCCGCGAGCGTGCTCGAACTCGACCCGATGGTCCTGATGGCCGATGCTGGTCTGGCCCGTCCGGAGGCCGAAGCCATCGCACGGGACTGGCGTGACC
>JBJHCV010000046.1:0-1997 GCA_050486225.1 Nitriliruptoraceae bacterium | reverse complement strand
CGAGCGCGTGGTGCCCGCCCTCGAGTCGGCTTCCGGCAGGCGAGCCGGGGACGACTTCGGCGTCGCGTTCAACCCCGAGTTCCTCCGGGAGGGGAGCGCGCTCGCGGACTACGACCGACCCAGCTTCCTGGTCATCGGAGCGCTCGACGAGCCGAGCCGAGACGTGGTGGCAGGGCTCTACGCGGGCATCGAGGCGCCGCTGGTCCGTACGGACCTCGCCACGGCCGAGATGGTGAAGTACGCCAGCAACGCCTTCCACGGGTTGAAGGTCGCCTTCGCGAACGAGATGGGGCGCGTCGCCAAGGCGCATGGTGTCGACGGACAGGCCTTGATGGACGTGTTCTGCTTGGACGAGCGCCTCAACGTGTCCAAGGCGTACCTGCGGCCCGGCAACGCGTTCGGAGGCTCGTGCCTGCCGAAGGACACTCGTGCCCTGGCGTATCGCGCGACCAGGCGCGACGTGCAGGTCCCGCTCCTCGCTGCCCTGCTGGAGAGCAACGACGTCCATCGACGCACGGGCATCGAGATGGTCGAGCGTTACGGCCGCAGGCCGATCGGTGTCCTGGGTCTGTCGTTCAAGCCGGGTACCGATGACGTCCGTGAGAGCCCCGCCGTGGCCTTGGTCGAGGCCCTCCTCGGCCGTGGTCACGACGTTCGCGTCTTCGACGAACACGTCGAGCTCAACCGGTTGGTCGGTGCCAACAAGAGCTACCTGGAGGGCGAGTTGCCACACGTCGCCTCGCTCCTGCGGTCGTCGCTGGACGACGTGATGCGCGAGAGCGAGGTCCTGGTCGTCACGCAAGCGAGTCCGACCTTCCGGGACCTGGCGAACCGCCTCCGACCGGATCAGGTGCTCGTCGACCTCGTCGGGGTGGCCAAGCCGACGGGTCCGGTGGAGGGGACGTATGACGGCATCTGTTGGTAGGCGTGTCCTGATGCTGTTGCAGAACAACCCGTACCCGCACGACACGCGTGTGGTGCGCGAGGCCTTGGCCCTGACGGCAGCCGGCTACGAGGTGACCGTGATCAGCCCTCGACGCCGTGGTCAACCAGCGGTCGGCGTGCACGACGGCGTTCGCGCGTACCGGTACGCGGCGCCACCGGCCGGCGACGGCACCCTCGGGTACGCCGTCGAGTACGGCGTCGCGTTGGTCGCCAGCGCCGTCCTGACGCTCTGGGTGCTCCTCCGCCACGGCTTCGACGTCATCCACGCCCACAACCCACCGGACCTGTTCGTGCTGGTCGCAGCGCCGTACAAGCTGATCGGCAAGCGATTCGTGTTCGACCATCACGACCTGTCGCCGGAGATGTACGAGGCGCGCTTCCTCGACGGCGGGAGCCCCGCCGTCCGAAGGGTGCTGACCTGGTTCGAGCGGTTGACCTTCGCCCTCGCGGACCACGTCATCGCGACCAACGAGTCGTACGCGGAGGTCGCGACGACGCGCGGCCGCGTCCCGAGCGACCGCGTCACGGTCGTGCGCAACGGCCCCATCCTGGAGCGCTGGCGTCCCGTGCCGCCCGACCCGTCGCTCCGAGCGAAGGCTGCCATCGTGGTCGGCTACGTCGGTGAGATGGGCGTGCAGGACGGCATCGAGTACCTCTTGCGAGCGCTCGTGCAGCTGACGGTGACACTCGGTCGTCAGGACGTACATGCGGTGCTCATCGGTACCGGCAGCGACAAGCCGAGGCTCGAGGCGCTGGCGCGAGAGCTCGGCCTGGACGCTTTCGTGACCTTCACGGGACGTGTCTCGGACGAGGACCTCCTGCGCCTGCTCGGTACCGCCGACGTGTGCGTCAGTCCGGACCCGAAGAACCCGTTCACCGACCGCAGCACCATGATCAAGATGACGGAGTACATGGCGCTCTCGAAGCCGATCGTGGCCTTCGACCTCCGGGAGCACCGCGTCACCGCCGGTGACGCCGCGCTGTACGCCGAGGCCAACGACGTCCGCGCCTTCGCGAGGGCCATCGCGCGGTTGATGGACGACCCCGAGCTT
>JBJHCV010000045.1:0-2060 GCA_050486225.1 Nitriliruptoraceae bacterium | reverse complement strand
GCCCCGAGCCGCTCTTCACCTGGCGCATCGGCACGTACGACCTCGCGATGGGCCTGCGCACCGAGAGCCACTTCGTCTTCCAGAGCCCCGTTCCGGTCGAGCCGTTCACCATCACCGTCACGGGCCCCGAGGGGTACGAGCGAGCCACCACCGTCACCGTCACGAACGCTTTCAGCACCGGCTGGACCGACCCCCTCCTCCCTTCCGGGACGTACACCGCGACCACCACCTACGGCGGCCGCGCGTTCACGCTGCCGATCGCGTACGACGCGACGCGCGTGCTCCCGCGCCCGGACCTGACGCTCGACACGACCACCACGTCGACCGTGGGCGTCACCGTCGGCCGGGTCGAGGGGGCCGTGTGGTACGACGTGCGGCTGATCCAGGTCGGCGGAGGGTTCAGCCGCTTCGAGCGGCTCGAGCAGTTCGCTGAGTCGACGAGCGACGTCCAGTTCACGAGCCTCGACCTCGACCCGAGCGCGACGTACTACGTCTTCGCCAGGACGTTCGCCGTGGACGAGCCGTGGAGCCTCACGATGACGCCGCAGCAGGTCGACAGCGGCGCCTCGACCACGCCCGAGTTCCAACCGGTCGCCCCGTGACGATGGGACCGGAGGGTCCCCGAAGGGATGGTCGTATGCAACGTCGTCGGTCGTTCGCTTTCATCGTGCCGTTCGCCCTGGTCCTCCTCGCCTTGGTCGTGAGCGCGTGCGGAGGCCCGGCTGGTACGAACGGCGATCCGCCGAACGGGAACGGAGACGACGCGACCGTGCGGGACTACGTCGTCGGTCCCGGTCGCGTGGCCACCGTGACGAGCATCGAGGGCGTGATCGAGGACTACGAGGGTGGGGCGGTCGACGCGACGTTCGCGGGTGTCTTCGGCACGGGCAGTGCATGCCCTGGGGACGATCCGGATTGCCAACCGAGCTTCATCCCCGGCCAACCCTGGGTCCCGACCTCGATCGACGCGCTGGGGCGCTTCACCGTCGCGCTGCCCGCCTCGCCCACGCTCGACGGGGGCGGCGGCATGATGCTCTGCGACGAGGCGCCCCTGCTCGCCCTCCATGGCGCGATCTACGTGCACGACGCGCCCTTCGGTCAGCCGGGCTCGTCTCCGACGAGCACCTTCGTGCGCTACCGCCTCGAGGACCCGAAGGAGCCCGCCGGCTTCCTGGCCGACGCGATGGCCGTGGTCCTGTACGCCTACACGACAGTGTCCAGTGATCGCACCTGCGTCGAGCCGGCGCCGAACGGCGGCACGGAACCGCTCGTGCTCGACGTCGACGTGCGGTTGCGGAGCGGCTGGAACGTCATGACCTGGCTGCAGCGTAGCGAGGGCGACGAGATGGTGCTCTACGTGCGAACGGGCGAGCCCGAGGGCTTGGCGGTTCCTTGGGCGGTGCCCGAGGCGCTGTACTGACGGCTGCGTGGCCTCGGCGGAGGGCTCGTCCATGTGGACGTGCAGGTCGGTGACGAACACGACGTGCAGCCGGTCGCGGGGGATTCTCGGGTCGAGCAGGCGGCGGACGGTGGCGTCGAGAACAGGGGCGCGACGATGTTCGCGGTCTCACCGGCGACGTCACCGTGCGCGAGCGCTGCGTTGCTGGTCGCAGACGGCGTGTCGCGCCTCGGTGGGTGGTGAGAACGCGGTCTCACCACCCACCGAGGTGCGCGGCGCGCACGGTGCGTCGTCAATCAGGATTGACGCACGGCGGTGGGTTGAACACGTCGGAATCGATGGCCTGCAGGCTCGGGCACAGGTAGATCACCCCGAAAGAAGGGAGGACCGGGAAGCCGATCGAGGTCACAGCGTAGAAGCCGTTCACGAGGACTGTTTGGCCCATCGCAGAGACGTCTATGCGTAGGCGGACCTGAATCGAGGTCAGCGCGTTGAAGCCCGCGATCAGCTCCAGTGCCGGTCCGGCGAGCAGTCTGACGGTGCCGGCAGACTCGAGGGCAGGGAACTGCGGAAGCGAAGCCAGGGACGGGTTCCCGAACAGCTCGACCGTACCGCCCACGCTCGTGAGCCGGTCGAAGGCGTACACGGCGACGAGGTCGTC
>JBJHCV010000044.1:0-2126 GCA_050486225.1 Nitriliruptoraceae bacterium | reverse complement strand
CCTCGGGTTCGCCAGGTCGTAGGCGCGCAGATGCGGATCGGTGCAGGTGGCCACCAGCAACTGGTGCCCGCCGTCACCGTCGTCGACGATCACCGGTGACGACCAGCTGTGCCAGCCGAGGTCGTCGCGGAACACCTCGTCGCCGGTCTCGGTGTCGAGCACCAGCAGGTCACCGGGGTGGGTGACCACGTAGAGCAGTCCGTCGTGCAGCGCCGGTGTCGCCCACGAGCCACCGTCCTCGCCGGCCCGCCGGGGAGGAACAGCGACTCCCCACCGGATCGGGTCGTGGGGACGGTCCACGTCGAGCCGCACCACCTGGCCGACCTCGTCGGCGCGGGACAGGAACCGCTGCAGCTCGATGGCGACGTACAGCGCGCCGTCGTCGGGGTCGATGACGATCGACGCGTCGATGTCGTCGCCGAGCCAGACGTCCAGCAGCACCTCGACCCGGCCCTCACGCAGTGCGGACAGCGCGAGCACGTGCACCCGTCCGCCGGAGTTGGCGAACGCCACCCGGTCCCGTTCGAGGTCGACGGCCACACTGTTCTCGATGGAGACGTTTCGGTCACCTATCGCCCGGAACAGCTCGTCGTCGAATCCGGGGTGCTCGACCAGCAATTCGGGCTCTACACGCACCAGACCGTCGGGGCCGTACGAACGGTTCAGCTCGATCGCGTAGAACCACGAATCCTCACCGCCGACCAGCATCATGTCGTCGACGATCGCCGGACTGCCGTCCCAGTCGTTGTTCCACACCCGCTGGGGATGGGCGTCGATACCCCACAGCTCCTCGACCGGTTCACGGTCGAGCGCGATCGCGCGCATCCGTCCGTCCCGTGAGCCGGTGTAGTAGATCGGGTAGCCGTCGGGGTCGAGTGCACCGGTGCCCTTGATCTGGAACCCGGTGCGGAACGGCTCGCGGAGCTGCGCGCCCGTGTCGCCGTCCAGGAAGTACACCAGGCCGTCGAACCCACCGATGATCACCTCGGTGCCGCCGTCGTCGCGGGGTGCGATGACGGGCTGGCCGGTCCACCCGGTCCCGCACCACTGGCGTTCGTCGACGACCTGCCGGGTCTCACCGTCCTCGTCGGTCACCTGCCGGGTGGTGCGTTCGGTGATGCACATCGGGCGTTCGGGATGCCGCCAGGCGATCTCGGGGTCGGCCGGCAGTGGGCCGTGACCGTGAAAGGTGTGGGTCAGGTTTCCGCGGAAGCGCAGCAGGCCGTCGACGTCGGCGCCCCATCGCACCTCATCGACGTCTTCGGGCAGCACCGCTTCGACGACTGGCACGTCTGGGTGCGGCACTTCGCCCGGTGCCGGCGCCGCAGCATCCTCCTCGTCGTCGGACGCTGTGGCGTCGGCCGGTGGCTCGTCGAGCGGGGATTCGCCGGCGAGGGTGAGCACTCCGGCGACACCGACCACGGACACGACGGCGACGAGAACGCTGGCAGCCAGGCGGAGGCGGTCGGACATCGGGACAGCCTACGGGGCGTGCAGGCCGGCGTCGCAGGCAGGGCTACGATCGCGTACATGACCGATCAGTTGCGGACCGTCCTCGTGCGCTGTTCGGGGCGTGACCGCCCCGGCATCACCACGGGACTGCTCGGCGTGCTCGCACGCACCGGCGCGCAGCTCTACGACATGGAACAGGTGGTCGTTCGTGAACGGCTGACCCTGGATCTGCTCGTCGGGGTCAGCGCAGACGACGACGTCCTCAAGGAGCTGCTGTTCCACGGCTGGGAGCACGGTCTGCAGCTCGACTTCGAGATGGTCGAGCCCACCTCGACCCGGGCGGGCATGCCCCGTTCGGTCGTGACGGTGATCGGCCGGACCCTGCCGCCTGCGGCGCTCGCCGCGATCACCGGGTCGATCGCCGAAGGTGGCGGCAACATCGATCGCATCCTGCGCCTCGCGCGCTATCCGGTCGTGTCGTTCGAGTTCGTCATCGTCGATGGCGACTTCGCCAAGATGCGTGAGCTGCTGCTCGGGGTGACGGCCGAGTACGGCATCGACGTCGCGATCCAGCCGGCCAGCCTCGAACGTCGCGCCAAGCGGCTGGTCGTCGTCGATGTCGACTCGACGCTGATCCAGGGCGAGGTCGTCGACATGCTCGCCGAGGAAGCCGG
>JBJHCV010000043.1:0-2339 GCA_050486225.1 Nitriliruptoraceae bacterium | reverse complement strand
CCTGCCGAGTGGTAGCTGCGGGCGCAGCGCCGGACGCGGGCGAACTCCCCCACATCCGCTGAGCGGCCCGTCACGCTACCAGCCTCGGGGAGGTCGGCCGCAGCGTCGCACGACGTCCGCCGGACTCGCCCCGACCTGCGCGGTCCCGGTGCGCGGGAGCCCTGCGCCGGGCTTGGTACCCTCCCCGCTTCGTCGTTCGCGTCTACACGCCCGGGGGCGGCACCTCCATGTTCACCTCATGACGCGCCGTCGTGCGCTGATCCTCTCGGGGTACGGGCTCGGTGGCCTCCTCGCCCTCGCCCTGCTCCTCCTCGCCGTGCTCTGGATCGTGCAATCCGGGTCCGTGCTCCCCAACACGACCGTTGCGGGCGTCGACGTCTCCGGGCAGACACCGGAGGAGGCACGGGACACCCTGGCGCCCCTCGTCGAGTCCCGCCAGGGCGATCCGGTCGTGTTCACCTTCGAGGACGAGCGGTTCTCGGTCACCCCGGAGGAGGTCGGCTACGGCATCGATCTCGACGCGACGATCGACGCCGCACTGTCCCGGGGGCGCACCGGCTTCCCCGGTGACGTGGCCGAACGCGTACGGGCCCTGCGGACCGAGCGCAACTACCCCCTCATCGACGCGTACGACGAGGAGGTCGCACGAGCCTGGGTCGACGACGTCGCCGGTCAGGTGGACCGGGAGATCTTCTCCGGGTCGATCGACGTCGACCCGGACGACCTCGAGGTCACCGTCGAGTTGCCTCACGGCAGCGCCGAGGTACGCCGTGACGAGACGGTGGACCTGCTGATCGACGCCCTCCACGAGCCGGGCACCGACGAACTCGAGCTGCCGGTCGACACCGAACCGCAGCAGATCTCCGACGACGATCTCCAGTCTGTCGCGGCCCAGGTCGAGCGCGCCGTCGCCGAACCCATCGAGCTGGTCGCCAACGACGAGGCGCTCGTCCTGGAGCCGGAGGGCATCGCGCGCATCCTCGAGGTGGTCGAGCGTGACGAGGGCAACGACCTGACCGTCGACCTGGACGTCGCCACCGACGAGCTGCTCGAGCTGCTCGAGGACGAGGATCTCGGTCGCTTCGAGACGACCCCGGTCAACGCCAGCTACAGCGCGAGCCGCACCCCTCCGACAACCTTCGACGCACCGGGCAACGGGACCTTCTCCCCCGTCAGCGCCGACGTCGACGTGGAACCTGGACGCGACGGCACGAGGTTCGACCCCGACCTGGCCGCCGAGCGCATCGCCGAGCTGCTTCGTCAGGGTTCCCGCGGCGGCGAGCTGCCACTGGAGACGATCGAGGCCGACTTCTCCACCCAACAGGCCGAGGAACTTCGCCCCTCGCATCTGATCAGCACCTTCACCACCTACCACCCCGCCGGCCAGGCACGGGTCCACAACATCCAGCTGTTGGCGGACACGGTCGATGGCACGGTGGTGCTGCCGGGTGAACAGTTCTCGATCAACCAGATCTCGGGACAGCGGACCTGCGAGAAAGGCTACCGCGAGGATGGGATGATCATCCGCGGCGAGCTCGTGGACGTGTGCGGCGGCGGTACCTCGCAGTTCGGCACGACCACCTTCAACGCCGCCTTCTTCGCGGGGGTCCAGCTCGACGCCTGGAAGGCGCACAGCTGGTACATCTCGCGCTATCCGATGGGGCGCGAGGCGACCCTCAACTACCCCGACCTCGACGTGCGCTTCACCAACAACACGTCCGGCGCCATCATCGTCAAGACGACCCACTCCTCCACCTCGATCACGGTCTCGCTCTACGGCCAGCCGATCGCGGACGCCGTCTCGGCGAACCACTCGGACCCCTCGAACCCCACGGAACCCGACGAGATCCGGCGCGACACCGACGATCTGTGCGACGGACAGGAGACGGTGGTCCAGTCCGGTGGCGGCGGGTTCACCGTCCAGGTCACCCGCACGATCGACAAGGTCGGTGGGAGCAACGAGACCGAGACGATCCGCACCGTCTACGTGCCACAGGATCGCATCATCAAGGAAGGAACCCGCGACTGCGGGAACGGTGACGATGATGATGATGACGACGATGACGACGATGACGACGACGATGACGACGATGACGACGATGATGACGATGACGAGGATGACGACGACTAAGGGCACCTAGGGCGTCCCGACGGCCGGTCCCACGTCGACCACGACCGTCTCGCTCACCATCTTCGCCTGGTACATCGCCGTGTCGGCGGCGTGCAGCACGCATCGACGTCGCCGGGACCTCGCACCACCGCCGCGCCGACGCTGGCCCCGACCGGCGCTCCCGTGGGCACCTGGACCGCCCCGAGTTCCTCACGGAGGCGCTCCGCGA
>JBJHCV010000042.1:0-2454 GCA_050486225.1 Nitriliruptoraceae bacterium | reverse complement strand
ATCGCACCTGCGTGCCGACGTGCCCGTCGACGTGCCGTCGGTGGCGATGCTGCACATGGACGTCGAACTGCTCGCCGAGCGGGCTCGGCGCCTGGCCGACGCCATCGGCCCGCCCGCGTCGACCGCCGAGGTCGACGCGGTGATCGGTGGCGGAGCCCTGCCCGGCGTGAAGCTGCCCTCTTGGGCGGTGGTGGTCCCCAGCGACGACCCCGACGAACTGGCCCGCCGGCTGCGCCACGGACTCACCCCGGTCGTGGCACGCATCGAGGGCAACACGGTCGTGCTCGACCTGCGTACCGTTGCACCCTCGCAGGACGAAGAGCTCGAAACGCTCGTCCGTGCCGCCGGGAGCTGACCGATGACGCACCGGGTCGTGGTGACCGCCGGTCACGTCGACCACGGCAAGTCGACGCTCCTGCGCGCACTGACTGGGATGGAGCCCGACCGGCTCGCCGAGGAACGACGGCGTGGCCTGAGCATCGAGCTCGGCTACGTCTGGACCGAACTCGACATCGGCACCGGACCGACAGCGGTCGCGTTCGTCGACGTCCCCGGCCACGAACGCTTCGTAACCACGATGCTCGCAGGCACTGGGGCGGCACCTGCGGCCCTGCTTGTCGTCGCTGCCGACGACGGGTGGTCGGCACAGACCGCCGAGCACCGTGACGCGCTCGACCTGCTCGGAACGCCGCTCGTCGCCGTTGTCGTCACCAAGGCCGCACTGGTCGAGCAGGACCGGATCAACGAGGTCCACGACCAGATCGCCCGCGAACTGGCGGGGAGCGCGCTGGGTCCCGCACCTGTCGTGGTGACCGATGCCGTCGCCGGAAACGGCCTGGAGGAGCTCCGCACGGTCATGGCTCGTCGCCTGCCGGAGTTTGCCTCGCCGACGGATCGAGGGCGCGGACGGCTTTGGATCGACCGTGCCTTCACCGTGACCGGTGCCGGGACCGTGGTGACCGGCACCCTCACAGGCGGGCCGCTGCATGCGGGCCAGCAGCTTCGCCTGCCCCGGCAGAATCTCTCGTGCCGAATCCGCGGCCTCGAGTCGCTTGGTGTCCCGGTCGACCGCGCCCGGCCCGGCGAGCGGGTCGCCGTCAACCTCGCTGGCGTCGACCACCACGATCTCCGGCGCGGCGACGTGCTGGCCGACGATGGTCCGTGGCAGGCCACGAGCCGGGTCGACGTGGTGCTTCACAGCCGCCGGCCAGAAGATGTCACCCGGACGGGGGCCTGGCACCTCCACGTCGGCAGTGCGAACGTCCCCTGCCGCATCACACCGCTCGAGCCGCCGGTTGCCGGCACGCCACCGGGCCGGTGGCGGCTGGCCGCACGGATCGATCTGGTGTCACCACTGCCCCTGGTGACGGGCGATCGCATCCTGCTGCGCGACGCGGGGCGGCGGGCGATCATCGCAGGAGGCCTCGTCGTCGACCCGGACGTGACGACCCGGCTTCGTGGACGCCGATCCCGACTCGCCCGGTCCGCCCTGCTGCGGGAGGCACTGGACACCGACCGGAACGGGTCGGTTCGGCACCTGGTGCAGCTGCACGGAGGTGAGGTTTCGATGACGGCGCTTGCTGCGATGACGGGCCGCGACACGGCCGCGCTCGCCGCACAAGGCACACCCGGTGTGACGACCGTCGGCACACACCTCGTCAGTCAAGGTCGCCTGCGCCACTGGACCGCGCGTGTCCGCGAGCTCGGCGACCAACGCCTTGCTCGCGAGCGGATCCGTCAGGTCGCGATCGACGACCATGCCTCGTCGGCGGTGGCCGACGCACTCGCTGACCGGCTCGTCGAAGACGGCGTGCTCACACGCACCGAGGGCGGCTACGTGCTGACCGAGCACGCCGACACCGAACGCATGGCGCGGCAGGCCCGAGCCGACCGCCTCATGGCCGCACTGGCCGCCAGCCCGCTCGCCCCCGACGATCTCGACGAGCTCGCAGCACACCACGGCGTCGACCACCGCCAGGTCGCCGCACTTGTCGAGCAGGGCCGCATCGTCCGGTGCGGGTCGGTTGCGTTCGCCTCGAGCGCCGTCGAGTACGCCGTCGAGGTGCTGCGGGCACTGGGCGAGGACGGCCATGCCTTCACCGCCGCCGAGGCGAAACGGGCCTGGGGGACGACACGACGCTTCGCCATCCCGCTGCTCGAACACCTCGACCGGACGGGGGTGACCTTGTTCGACGGCCAGCTTCGCACGCTCACCTCGTCGGCATCGGCGCCGACCCGACCTCCGGCCTGACGTCGCACTGCACACCGGAGGTGAGTCCTCAGCCGACGATGCGCGCGATCGCGTCTATCTCGACGGGGCTTGCCAGCGGGAGTGCCGCGACACCCACGGCCGAACGTGCATGCAGGCCCCGGTCGCCGAGCACATTCGCCAGCAGCTCCGAGGCACCGTTGGCCACCAGGTGCTGTTCGGCGAAGCCCGGCGCACTGGCCACG
>JBJHCV010000041.1:0-2889 GCA_050486225.1 Nitriliruptoraceae bacterium | reverse complement strand
CCACAGCAGGAGGAACGACCATGGCACAACCCCGGACCATCGAGGGCGCTGACGGCCTGCGAGCACTGGTCGGCCAGGAGCTCGGCACGAGCGACTGGATCGAGGTGACCCAGGATCAGGTCGACCGGTTCGCCGACGCCACCGGTGACCACCAGTGGATCCACGTCGACCCCGAGCGGGCTGCCGACGGACCTTTCGGCGGGACGATCGCGCACGGGTTCCTGACCCTGTCGATGATCCCCCTCGTGCTCCCGCAGGTGATCGACGTCACGGGTTTCACGCTGGGCGTCAACTACGGCATGGACAAGGTGCGGTTCCCCTCGCCCGTCCCGGTCGGCAGCAAGGTGCGTGCCACCGTCACCCTGGAGGAGGTCACCGACGTGCCCGGCGGCGTGCAGAGCGCCTACACGATCGCCTTCGAGATCGACGGTGCCGACAAGCCGGCCTGCGTGGCGCGCTTCCTCGAGCGTCGCTTCGAGTAGAGCACGTCCGCGTCGCGGGGATCGCTGCTGGTCTTCGTCTCGAACACCCGTGAGGAGTGCCCCATGATCGACCTCGACAACCTCGTCGCCATCGACGTCCACACCCACGCCGAGATCAGCGACGACGGGCATCCGTCGCTCGGCGACGACTTCGAGGCAGCGAAGGTCAAGTACTTCGGTGCGGGGGCCAAGGCACCCACGGTCGATGAGATGGCCGCGTACTACCGCGAGCGCCGGATCGCCGCGGTCGTGTTCACGGTGGATGCCCAGAGCGCGACGGGGCATCCACCGATCCCCAACGAGCACGTGGCGGAGGCATGTGCCCGCCACGACGACATCCTGATCCCCTTCGCGAGCCTCGACCCCCACCGGGGTGAGGCCGCGGTGAGGGACGCGCGTCGGCTGGTCGAGGAGCATGGGGTGCGGGGCTTCAAGTTCCACCCGTCGCTGCAGGCCTTCTGGCCCAGCGACCGGCTGGCCTACCGGCTGTACGAGACGATCGAGGAGCTGCAGGTCCCGGCGCTCTTCCACTCGGGACAGACGGGGATCGGGTCGGGGATGCCCGGAGGGGGAGGTATCCGCCTCAAGTACTCGAACCCGATGGAGCTCGACGACCTCGCCGTCGACTTCCCGGATCTGACGATCATCTGTGCGCACCCGTCGGTGCCCTGGCAGGACGAGGCGTTGGCCGTCGCGACGCACAAGCCCAACGTCTACATCGATCTGTCCGGCTGGTCGCCGAAGTACTTCCCTCCGCAGCTGGTCCGGCACGCGAACTCGCTCCTGAAGCGGAAGGTGCTGTTCGGCTCCGACTACCCGGTGATCACCCCGGACCGCTGGATGAGCGACGTCGAGAAGACCGATCTCAAGCCGGAGGTGCTTCCCTTGATCTACAAGGAGAACGCCGCGAAGGTGCTGGGTCTGTCCGACTGAGGCGACCGGACGGGGGACGAGATCGTCGCGGCACCTGAGCCGCGTGAGTCCACCACGGGAGAGCTGACATGGCGAACGAGGGACTGGGATCGTGGCCGCGGCGTCGCGCGCGGGTAGCGCGAGGCGACGTCGCCTGGATCCATGCCGGCCAACCGGTGTCGTACGGCGAGGTCCAGGAGCGGGTCGACCGTCTGGCCGTGGCGCTGCGTGGCCTCGGGGTCGACCGTGGCGACCGCGTCGCCTACCTCGGGCCGAACCACCCCGCGTTCGCGGAGACGATGTTCGCGACGATGGCGCTCGGTGCGATCTTCGTGCCGCTGAACACCCGTCTGGCCGCCGCTGAGCTGAGCTACATGGTGCGCGACGCCGGCGTGGACGTCCTGATCTGGGACACACGACTCGAAGCGACGGCCGCCGAGGTCGTCCGAGCGACCGACCCGACGCACACCGTCGCGGTGGGTGACGACGACTCCGTCGCCACCGGCCGCTTCGAGGACCTGCTCGCCAGCGGGCAGGTCACCGGCGTGGACGTCGACGTCGATCTCGATGACGACGCGATGATCATGTACACCTCGGGGACGACGGGGCACCCGAAGGGGGTGACGATCACCCACGGGAACCTGACCTGGAACTGCTACAACGTCCTGATCGACGTCGATGTCTCCCAGGACGAGGTCACCCTCGTCAGCGCGCCGATGTTCCACACCGCGGCGCTGAACCAGACCTTCCTGCCGACCTTCATCAAGGGCGGCACGAGCGTCCTGGTCCCGGCCTTCGATCCGCAGGAGACCCTCGCGCTCATCGCGGAGCACCGCGTCACCTGGATGTTCGGGGTGCCCGCGATGTTCCAGGCCCTCGCCCAGGCCCCCGGCTGGGATGACGCCGACCTGTCCTCGGTGCGGGCGGTCGAGGCCGGAGGGGCGCCGGTCCCCGCTGAGCTGATCCGCACCTACCAGCAGCGGGGACTGACCTTCATGCAGGGCTACGGGATGACCGAGGCGTCGCCGGGGGTGCTCTTCCTCCGGGAGAAGGACAGCCTGGCGAAGGTCGGCACGGCGGGCACCCCGTGCTTCTTCACCGACGTGAGGGTCACCGACGGCGATGGTGCCGAGGTGGCGGTCGGCGAACCCGGCGAGGTGCGGGTCCGTGGCCGCAACGTCATGCGCGGGTACTGGAACAAGCCCGAGGAGACCGCGCAGGTGCTCTCCGACGACGGGTGGTTCCGCTCGGGCGACGTCGCGGTGCCCGACGAGGACGGGTTCCTGACCATCGTCGACCGGATCAAGGACATGTACATCTCGGGGGGCGAGAACGTCTACCCCGCCGAGGTCGAGAACGCGCTGTACGAGCACCCGGCCGTCGCCGACTGCGCCATCATCGGCGTGCCCGACGAGCGGTGGGGCGAGGTCGGGCAAGCTTTCGTGGTGGTCCGTGAGGGGCAGCACCTCGACGAGCAGGAGATGGAGTCCTTCCT
>JBJHCV010000040.1:0-3015 GCA_050486225.1 Nitriliruptoraceae bacterium | reverse complement strand
CGCAGATCAGCCTGACGGAGGAGGAGTACCTGGCCGCGAAGCGTGAGGCGCGGCGCCTTGGGATCTCACTCGCGGAGTTGCTGCGCCGCTCGCTGCGGCACATGCTCCCGCTCGACGAGGACCGGCCCTGGATGCGGCACGCCGGCATGGTCGAGTCGGGCGACGGGGCCTCGAGCGTGACGATCGACGAGTTGGTGTATGGACGCAAGGATTGACGCGTACGTCGACACGTCGGCTCTCATCTCGTTCGCGGACGCGAGCGACACGTACCACGACCTCTTTCGGCGCCTGTTCGCGGCGCCGCCGAGCGTCGTGGTGACGACCAGCCTGGTGGTCACTGAGGGCCACGCGTGGTTCTTGCGGCGCTTCGATCGCGTCAAGGCCCTCCGCTTCCTCGCGATGGTCGACGACATGTCGTTCCTGGACGTGCGCTCCGTCGGCGCACGCGAGCTGGACGGGGCCGCCGCCGTGGTGCGCCGGTTCACGGACCAGGACTTGACACTGGTCGACGCGGTCGGTCTCCACCTCATGCGCGAGGCTCGGGCCGCCTCGTGCTGGTCGACCGACCGCCACCTCGCGCTCGAAGGGACGCCGCTGGCGATCCATGCGGCACGACGTGGGGCGTGACGTGCGGCGGCGATGACCGTTGCGCGCGGCCGTGACATCCGGTGCGGGTCGGCCGACGAACCGCTTCTACTCCGGCGACCGGTCGCCGACCGGGTCGAGGCCGTGCGACGCGAGCCAGTCGCTCGCGATCCGTTCGAGCGCGCGTTGGCGCGCCGCGTACCACGCTTGCTCGAGGCCGTGCCGGTAGAGCACGTCCTTCGTCGCTCGGAACGCGCCGCGGCCGTGCACCGCACGCAGCAGCTGCGAACGTACGTCCTCGTCTTCGACGCTCGCGCAGAAGTCGCGGAGGATGGCCCATTCGTGGACCTCGAAGCGCGTGGGGAGCATCAGGTAGCGCTCCGGATCGAGGTCCTCCGGGTCGAGGTCCTGCTCGTCGATCTCACCGAAGATCATCGGATCGAGCAGCGTGACGAACGCGTGCGTGTGGCGGTCGAGGTACACGGTGACCCCGTCGGCCAGCATGTCGAGCTGGTCGGCGACGTCCTCGACGCGAACGGCGCCGCGGTCACCGCGCTCGGCGCCGTCGTCCCGGGTCACGCGCTCCTCACGGCACCATGGTGGCACACGTGACGAGCCGAGCGAGCGCGGGCTTGACGCGTCGGAAGATTCCGACATAAGGTGACACCATGCCCACGGTCGACGTGTTCGGAGCCCTCGCCAACCCCATCCGGCGGCGCATCCTCGAACTGGTGCGCGAGCGCCCCCGCGCCGCGGGCGACATCGCGTCGCAGTTCGACGTGCGCCGGCCGGCCGTCTCCGAGCACCTCCAGGTGCTGCGGAACGCCGGTCTCGTCACGGAGGAGGTACGCGGCCGCCAACGCATCTACCACCTCGACGCCACCCCCCTCACCGAGGCCCAGGCATGGCTGCGTCCGTTCGAGCGCTACTGGCGGCGGCGCATCCACGCCCTCAGCGAGACGCTCTCCGAGGAGGAACGACCGTGACCGAACCAGGCGTGATCCGCCTCTCCCAGTACGTCCCGCACGCCCCGTCCAGGGTGTGGGCCGCCCTGACCGAACCCGAGCTGCACGCGAAGTGGTGGGCCGCCGGCGACGTACGACCGGTGGTCGGGCATCGCTTCACGCTCGACATGGGCCACTTCGGACACCAGCCCTGCGAGGTCCTCGCCGTGCAGCACGAGCGACTGCTCTCCTACACGTTCGCGCCCGGCACGCTCGACACGACCATCACGTGGCGGCTCGAACCCGAGGGCGACGGGACCCGCCTCCACCTGGAGCACGCCGGCTTCGACCTCGACTCGCCCCTCGGACGGTCCGCCTTCCAGGGCATGGGGTCCGGCTGGGTGACGGTGCTCGAGGGGATCGACGCCGTCCTGGCCGAGTCCGCCTAGGACTCGCTCCCGGATGAACGCTGCGAGTGACGTGCGACGGTCGGGCATCGGGCAGCGGATCCACGTCATCGGCAACAGCTGCTCCGGCAAGAGCAGCCTGGCGGAGCGGTTGGCGCGCGGCCTCGACGTGCCGCTGGTCGAGCTCGACGCGCTCAACTGGGAACCGGGCTGGGTGGGGCTGAGCACGACCGATCCTGCCGAGTTCGAGCGCCGGCTGCGCGCCGCGACCGCGGGCGACGCGTGGGTGGTGGCGGGCTCCTACGCACGGTTCTCCGAGCGCGTGTTCTGGCGGCGCCTGGAGACCGTGATCTGGCTCGACCTGCCCCTCCCCATCCTGTTGGTGCGTGTGCTGACACGCTCGTGGCGTCGCTGGCGCTCACGTGAGGTGCTGTGGGGGACGAACGTCGAGCGGTTCTGGCCGCAGCTCATGGTCTGGCGGAAGCAGGAGTCGCTCGTGTGGTGGATCGTGACGCAGCACCGCCGGAAGCGACGGGACATGATCGAGCGCATGGCGGACCCCGCCTGGGCGCACATCCGGTTCGTCCGGCTCGGGTCCACCGCTGAGATCGAGCGCTTCGTCGCGGCGCTCGAGAGCGGGATCGCAGCCTCGGACGCACGGGCCAACGATGCCGCGGAGGCCGACGAGGCCGCCGCACGAAGCCCACGCACGCCGTGACCCCATCGACGCCGGTCGGAACGGTCGTTCCATGCGTCGTGGCAAGGCGTCGAGCGCGGGCGTCTAGGATGGTCTGGGTGTCCAGCGGGGAGGCGGCATGCAGTACGACGATGTCACCATCGACGGCGAGCGGGTCGGTTTCTACGAGATCGACGAGCGTCCCGGATCGCCCGACGCCAACGCCAGGCGGCTCGGCGACAGCGCACCGGAGGTCGTCTCCGAGGGCCGGTGGCACCCGTTATCGCCGGCTGTCGACGGATGACCGTTCACGTCCGCGAGGACGACCTGTCGTCGCCCGAGGTCCACGCCCTCGTCGCGGAGCACCTCGCCGAGATGCGTGGCAACTCGCCCCCCGGGCGCG
>JBJHCV010000039.1:0-3063 GCA_050486225.1 Nitriliruptoraceae bacterium | reverse complement strand
CGTCCGGTGTGGAGGCGATCGAGCCCGGTCACCTCGGCTCGGCCTTCGGACTCCACGATCATGTGCCACGCCCACGTGCCGTCGGATTCGACCATCCCGACGAAGGCGTCGTCGCCGCTTCCGCCCGTCGTCACGGACGTCGGTCCACCGAGCCACGCCTGCCCGGTAAAGCCGCCACCGACGAGCGCGCCTCCACCGTCCATCGCGAGGAGGGCCAACGCGAAGCCGGACGTGCTGCCGGAGGCGTGGGTCGCCCAGTCCCACGTGCCTTCGGGTGTGATGCGCGCGACGAACCCAGTCTGGGGTGAGAGAGCCGTGAGTGCGACGTCCGAGCCGAACGCTGCGTCGCCTGCGACGTACCCCGCGACGTAGGTCGAGCCGTCGTCGCCCGCGGCGACGACCCAGGGGAAGTCGCTTCCGGAGCTGCCGGCCGCCAATGCCCATGCCCACGTACCGTCGGCGTCGGTGGCTGCTGCGAACATGCTGGTCGAACCTGGCGACACGATGCTCACGTCGCCGAAGGTGAGATCACCCCTGAACTCACCCGTGATGACCACCCCTCCGTCGTGTCTTTCGGCGATCGAGTACGCGAAGGCCCGCGGCGCGGTGGTGCCACTCGCGGCCTGGATCACGCGGCGCCACGCACCGTCGGGTCCGATGGTCGCGATGAACGGCGCGGTGCCGACGGTCGTGACCGTCGTGGCTCCTGGTGCCTCCATGCTGCCCCAGAACGCTCCCGTCACGGCGGCGGAGCCGTCGGGGAGCACGGCGACGTCGTAGACATGCACATCACCAGACGCACCGCCGAGGAGGGACGCGTGCCACACCACGCGGCCGCCGGCGTCGAGGCGGACGACGAGGCCATGGCTCCTGTCGGGCGCCCCTGGGAGTGCGACGTCCGGACCGAGCATCGCGGGCGTGTGGTACATGCCGACGGCGATCACCCCGCCGTCGGGGAACGCCGCGATGCCGTAACCGGAATCGCCGAGGGAGGAGCCGCCCGAGGACGTGGCGTCGCCGCCGAAGCGGAGCGCGTAGCTGTGGGCGACGCCGGTGACCGAGATCGCCTCGGACGGCGGACTCACGCCCTGGTCGTTGACGGCACGGAGGCGGAGCGCATGGGTGTCGCCGTTGGTGAGTCCGGTGACGGTGACGGGACTGGTGGTGGCGGGCGGGTCGAACGGTGTCCAGGTGACGCCGCCGTCGAGCGAGGAGCGGTGGTTCACGATCGGGTGGCCGTGGTCGTCGCCCGGGGTGAAGTGGATCGTGACGCTCTGGTGGGCGGGTGTGGCCGTGAGGTCGGTGGGCGCGCCGGGTACGAGCGCGGTCGGCGGTGGGCCAGCACACGCCGCCAGGGCCGCCAGCGTCGTCCCGATGGCCGCGAGCGCGGCGAGCGCGCTGCGCGGCGCCGATCGAGCGCGTTTCGATCGCGCCGTCATGGGCCGTTCCAGCGGCGGACGATCGCCGGGAACTCCGCGACACCGGTCGCCTGGAACGCCACGATCGGCGCTCCGGTGGCGTCGAGTGCGAGGCTGGGCCGGGATGCGTCCGGTGCGATGGACGGCACGTGGAGCGACGGACCGAGTTGTTCCCACGTGGCCCCGTCCGACGAGAGCCGATGGACGTGCGTCCAACGCCGGCCGTCTTCACCGACCGCCGGGGTGAAGTCCGCGGCCCACGCGATGACGACGCGTCCGTTGGCGTCCACGGCGAGACGCACTGGGTCGAGGGCGCGACTCACGGACTGGCCCGCCGCGACCGGCGTCGGCAGCGCACTCCACTCGTTCGTCGTCGAGTCGAACCGTGCGAGGCGGAGCGTGTCGGGGTTCGACCCACCTGAGCCCTCGATCCACGCTGCGGTGATGGTGCCGTCGTGCGACACGACGACGTCGACCGTCGGTCGCGAGGACCACCCCGGCGTCGTCAGCGTCTCCGTCCCGAGCAGCGTCCACGCGGGGGCCCCGACGTCTCGTGTGGCGACGAAGACCGGGTTGTCCTGACCGGTGACGTTCTGGCCGTGCATCACGACCGGTCGACCGTCCAGGTGGAACGCCAGCGCTGGTGCGCGGGCCGATGACGGTGCGCCGACGTCGACGCGGAAGGAAGGGGGTCGCCACGCCCAGGTGTCCGTCGACGGATCGTAGGTGTGGATGCCGGTCGGGCGCTCGCCGGCGTTGTCGACGACGGAGACCAGCGTGAGCGTCCCGAACGGGTCGACCACGAGGCTCGCTTCGAGGAGCGGGTACGGCTCCGTGCCCACGCTTGGCTCCACCACGACGGGGCCTCCGCCGAGCTCGGACCAGGCCCGCGCAGCGTCGCTCCATCGCGCGACGAAGACGTCGCGGCGGTCTCCGACGTGCTCGCGCCACGAGACCACCGGCACGCCGTCCGCGTCGAACGCCGCCGACGGCTCACGGCCGTTGAAGGGCTCCAGCGTTCCGACGCGGTCGCCGAGGAAGGCCCACGACGCCGCGACGGGGTCCCAGCGCGCCGCCGACACCTGCGTCGGGTCGTCGCTGATCACGTACGCCGCCAGGAGGATCGAGCCGTCGGCGCCGATGGCGACGGAGGGATGGCTCATCGAGCGGCCGGTCGGCGTCCGAACCGGCTCACCGATCGTGTGCCATGGCGGCACCGTCCACACGTGGAGATCCTCGGGCAGGCTGACAGCGACGCCGTTGGTCCCCGTCAACGACGCCGGGAGGTCGAGCGTGAGCGTCGTCGGTACGGGCGGGCGTCCGATGATGTGGCCGGTCAGCGTCCGACCGTCCGCGGACCACGACCAGGCCACCTCGACGGCGCTGCCGTCCTCCGTCGTCATCGAGACACCATCGGCGGACGATGGGTCGATGCGCGCGCTGAACCTGACGGACACCGGTGCGCCGATCCACACGTCGGTGCTGCCGGGTGCCGGAACGCGTGCGACGACACTGGGCGGAGTTCGCTCGAGCGCCGCACACCCCACGATGAGGGCCGACGCGATGACACAGACGAGGAGGCGAGCTTCGCGTTGCCGCGGGGCACGGTGCGGAGGCGATGGCTTCGTGGGCATGTGGCGAGCAC
>JBJHCV010000038.1:0-3136 GCA_050486225.1 Nitriliruptoraceae bacterium | reverse complement strand
CGTCGGTCGGGCGATCAGATCCGACCTTCGAGCGCGCCCCGCAACCGGGACAATCCATCCCGCAGCCGCGACTTGGCCGTGCCTTCGGGAATGCCCAGCACACGTGCCACGTCCCGGTAGGTGTGCCCGGCCCAGTAGGCGAGCTCGATCGCTTCCCGCTGACGCTGTGACAGCTGGTCGAGCGCACCGCGAACCTGCTCATGATCGAATCGCAGCGCGACTTCGTCGTGGACGTCGTCGACCCCTGCCGGCTCCTGCCGTCGCGCACTTCTGTCGTCGCGATCACGACCGGCCTGTTCGCTGCGGACCCGATCGACCGCCCTGCGGTGCGCGAGTGTGGCGACCCAGCCACGCCAGCTCCCCCGGGTCGCGTCGAACCGGTCAGCCTTGCGCCAGATCTCGAGCATGACCTCCTGGGCGACTTCTTCGGCCATCGCCCGATCCCGAATGACCCGCTGCGTGATGGCGAGCACGTGGGGTGCGAGCCGCTGGTAGAGCGCGGTGTACGCCTGGGCGTCCTGTGCGGCGACTGCGGTCAACAACACGTCCACCCCGGCTCGGTCGTCCGAGGCGACCACGGTGCGCGGGTCGGTGGCATCGGGCATCGCGGTCATGATCGCTCCTGGCGGGGTCACAGCACGTCGTTTCGGGTCGTCTGCCGGTCCTGCGGAGAGAACGGTGCCAGGTTGTACATGTTTTGTCAAGTCTTTGTATAGATATCGTATCGGTTCTGAGCTGGCGTGCCTCGGTTCTGAGGTGACGTGCCTCGTTCGTCCGGGACCTAAGATCGCCCTCCGCAGCACACGCGTGTCCCGCCGGTTCGCACCGGGTTCGGAGCTGTAAGGATGTTCACGGTGCTCGCCGGTGGCGTCGGTGCCGCCCGATTCCTGCGCGGCTTGACGAGCATCGTCGACGCAGCGGAGGTCACCGCCGTCGTCAACGTCGGCGACGACCTCGACCACCTCGGTCTGCGGGTGTGCCCCGACCTCGACACCATCACCTACTGGCTGGCTGGCATCGTCCATCCCGACCAGCAGTGGGGCCGAGCCGACGAGAGCTTCACGGTTGCCGCGGAGCTCGAGCGATTCGGCCACGAGCGCTGGTTCACGATCGGCGACCGCGACCTGGCCCTGCATCTGCATCGAACGATGCGCCTGGAGCAGGGCTGGCCTTTGTCGGCCGTGACCGCCGAATCCGCCCGGGCCTTCGGCGTGACCTCGAGCCTGCTGCCGGTAACCGACGACCGTGTCGAGACCCGCATCGACACCCGGGACGGACGGGACCTCGGATTCCAGGAGTACTGGGTCCGCGAACGCGGCACGCCGGAGGTCGCCGGCGTGCGCTTCGTCGGCGCCGAGGATGCCCGCCCGGCGCCCGGCGTCGTCGAAGCCATCCTCCACGCGGATGCGGTGCTGCTCGCGCCGTCCAATCCCGTGGTGTCGATCGGCGCGATCCTGGCCGTCCCGGGACTGCGCGACGCCCTTGCTGAAACATCCGCACCGGTCGTCGGGGTTTCCCCGATCGTCGGTGGACGGGTGGTGCGGGGAATGGCCCACCGCCTGCTGCCGACCCTGGGCGTCGAGGTGACCGCCGACGCGGTGGCCCGTCACTACCGGCCCTTGATCGACGCATGGGTGATCGACTCCGCCGACGTGGCACTCGCGGACGCACTTGTCGACGAGGGGCTTCCGACCCGCGCGGTGAACACCATGATGGACGACCCCCGTGTCGCCGCTGATCTCGCCGCAACCTGCCTGAGCCTGGCCGACCACGTCGGACAGCGCCCGCGGGACGCCACCGACTGACGTGGCGCGCCAGCGCCCTCCATTACCCGAGGAACCATCCATGGCCACCCCCGGCACATCCGCCCACGACCCAGCCACGACGAGCACCGGCCCGGCCCGGCCCGGCAGTGACGTACGGATCGTCGCGCTCGACACGCCCGTGCGCTTCACCGAAGGTGACGACATCGGTCTGGCCGTCCTCGATGCGCTCGCCGCAGCCGATCAGACCCTGGTCGACGGTGACGTCGTATGCGTCAGCTCCAAGGTCGTCGCCCTCGCCGAGGGCCGGGTTGTTGCGCTGCCGGACGGACCGGAGCGCCTCGCCCGACGCGAACTTGCACGCCGCGAGGCGACCGCGATCGTCGCCGACACGCCGGGGGTGCTGATCACCAGGACCCCGCACGGGTTCGTCGTCGCCAACGGCGGCATCGACCAGTCCAACGTGCAGGACGGTCATGCTCTCCTGCTGCCCGAAGACCCGGACACGTCGGCAGCGACGATCCGCACGACCCTGGAACGGGCCACCGGAGCGACGGTGGGCGTGATCGTGACCGACACGTTCGGTCGCCCGTGGCGCAACGGACAGACCGACGTCGCGCTCGGCGTCGCCGGCACCGCAGCGATCCGCGACGAGCGCGGTGGCCGTGACCTCGATGACCGACTGCTCGAGGTGACGAGTTCCGCAGTCGCCGACGCGGTCGCCGCCGCGACCGAGCTCGTTCGCACGAAGGCGAGCGCCACCCCGTTCGTGCTGGTCCGTGGGCTGGCACCCGGTGCGCCGGGCACCGGTCGCGACCTCGTGCGCGACCTCGACGAAGACCTGTTCGCGACCGGTGGGCCGACCGCAGCCGAGCAGGCGGTCCACGCACGTCGCACGGTTCGCGAGTTCGACCTCGACCGCCCGGTGGACGATTCTGTGCTGCGCGCCGCGGTCGCCGCCGCCGCCACAGCCCCCGCACCCCACCACACCCGACCGTGGAGATTCATCCGCCTACGGGGACGTGTCCGCCACGAGCTGTTGGACGCCATGGCCGAGCAGTGGCGGGCGGACCTCACCGGTGACGGCGTCGACCCGGCGGTCATCGAGCGGCGCGTGGAGCACAGCGACGCGCTCATGCGCGAGGTCCCCGAGCTGATCGCCGCTTTCGTCGTCACCGACGGCTCTCACGCCTACCCCGATGATCGCCGAACCGGCGCCGAACGCGACCTGTTCGTCCTCAGCGGGGGTGCGGCGCTCCAGAACGCCCAGATCGTGCTGGCGTCGCACGGCCTGGGCGCAGCCTGGCTGTCATCGACGGCATTCTGCGCCGACACGGTGCGGGCAACCCTCGGGCTGGGCGCCACCTGGCACC
>JBJHCV010000037.1:0-3143 GCA_050486225.1 Nitriliruptoraceae bacterium | reverse complement strand
ATCTACTACACCGGCTCACGGGACGGACGGATGCGCGCGATCGCGCTCGACCGTGAACCGGTCGAGGAGCTGTGGGGTATCGACGCCCATCCGCAGCGGGTGTGGAACAACGACTGGGACGGCAGTCCGGCGATCGTCGACGACATGATGCTGGTCGGCGGAGAGGACTCCTGGTTCTACGCGATCGAGCTCAACCGTTCCTACGGCCCGGACGGGCTGGTCCGGGTCGATCCCGAGGTGCTCGTCGAGTTCCCTGGCTTCGACGACGAGCTGTTCCGGGCGATAGGTGACCGCAACGTCTCCATCGAAAACAGTGTGGCCGTCGACCTCGAACGGGACCGGGTGGCGTTCGCCAACTCCGGTGGACGGGTGCTCGTGCTCGCCCTGTCGGCACTGCGCGAAGGTCGCGTGGACGTGCTGCTCGACGTCTGGCTCGGCGACGACATCGACGCTTCGATCGTCATCGACCCCGACGACGGCGCGCTGTACGTCGCCATCGAGCTGCAGCGGTTCCTGTCCCGCGCCGACGAGGTCGGCCAGGTGGTACGGCTCGACGTGGACCGTCCCCACGACCCGATCCGGTGGGGCGTAGCCGTCCCCCCGAGGCGGGCCGGTGAGGACGGTGGCTCGTGGGCGACACCGGCGCTGCACGACGGACTGCTCTACGTGGTCACCCACCCCGGTGACCTGCTGGTGCTCGACACCGAGACCGGCGGCGAGGTGTTCCGCGACGACCTCGGCTGGCACAGCTGGTCGTCACCAGTCATCGTCGACGACGGTGAGGGCGCGTATCAGCTGCTCGTGGCCACCTGCACCGATCCGCATCTGCGCGCCTACGACCTGGCGAACCCGAGGCGCCCCCGGGAGCTGTGGCGCCTGCCCCTGCCGGGCTGCATCGAGTCGACCCCCGCGGTGTGGGACGGGCAGATCTGGGTCGGATCCCGGGACGGGTACTTCTACGGCATCCGCTGAGACGCATGTTCGCCGGAGGACCGAGGTGACCCGCGGCGAAGTTGGAGCCCCACGGAGTCGCCGGAGTCGTCGACGCCGGCCAACTGCATGCCGACCGCGCCAGCCCGCTCCAGCTCGCGGAGCGCGTCGTGGCCGATCGCTCCGGTGCCAGGCAACACCACCTCGACATCGTCGGCGGATGCCGGGCTTGGCGGCCGGCGACGGCCCTGCTCCGTGACGATCGCCGGATCCTGCATCGCCGCGACGAACGCTCGGATCGCCCCGTCGAGCGCATCGGCGTTCTCGGTGAGGATCTCCTCCCACAACCGGGGTTCGGCGTCGGCGACCCGGAGCAGGTCCGCCCGCGAGCCCGCACTGAAGACCTCCCAGGCCCCCGAAGAGTCCGCGGCGTCGAGCACCCGCTGGTAGGCGAACGCAACCACATGCGGCAGATGGCTGACATACGCCGCGAACCGGTCGTGGTCCTGCAACGCCATGAAGCATGCGCGCGAGCCCATGACCCGAGCCAACGCCACGACCCGTGCCAGACTGTCCACGTCGACCGTCGAGGTGGGACAGACCAGCCACGCCGCGTCGACGAACAGGTCGGGCAGTGCGGACCACCATCCGGTGTCGGCCCGACCGGCCATGGGGTGGGTGACGACCAGCTCCGCGTATTCGGTCCGGGTGGGCGGACCACCGTCGAGGGACAGGTCGTCGAGAATCGGCGCCTTCACCGACGCGACGTCGACGGCGACCAACCGTGTCGGCCGGCGCCGGTCCTCGGCGCGGTGCGCCACATCACGCCACAGCCCGAAGACCTGTTTCGGTGGCACCGCGAGCACGGTCACATCGACTTCATCGACCAATGCACCGAGGTCGTCCACGACCGCGATCCCGGACCGGGCGACGGTGGATCGAACGGCGGGATCGTGGTCGAAAGCGACCGCGGGCACCCCGACGTCCTGACAGCGCCGCAGAACCGAACCGCCGATCAGTCCAGCGCCGACGACCCCGACGACGCCGGGACGGTCCCACGAGCGCACCGTCGCTGCCTGCATGCGCCTCCACCAGTGTCGAATCCGTGTCGAAGGTCCGACGTCGTCGACTCGTCCGGCCCGGTCGGCCCGCGGCAGTAGCGTCGTGCCGACACAAGCGCGCCGGTACGGGGAACGACGATGCACGACGACGCGCGCGGCGACAGAGGACACGTCGTGGGAGGCACCTTACCCGTCAACCCCGCCCTGACCGGACTGCGGGAGTACTTCACCGACTCGGCGGCTCGGGCTCGCGCCGACAACCCCGACGCACCCTGGATCGACCTGTCCATCGGCGACCCGGCCGAACCGGCACCGGCGTTCGTCCGGGAAGCGTTGACCGCGGCGGTTACCCGCGACCTTCGGTACCCGACCGTGAAGGGAAGTTCCGAGCTGCGATCGTCGGTGGCGGGTTGGTTCGCGCGCCGGCACGGCGTCACGATCGACCCGGAATCCCAGGTGCTGCCGTCCGCCGGGAGCAAGGAGGCGATCTTCCATCTGCCGCTCGCATTGATCGACCCGGGCGGGCGCCGCGACATCGTCGTCTGGGGCACCCCCGGATATCCGATCTACGAACGGTCAGCGGTGCTCGCGGGAGGAACGAGCCTGCCGGTCACGCTCACCGCGGAACAGGGCTGGCGGCTGGAACTCGACGGTGCCGGCGGATTGCCGCTGGACCGCGCCGCGCTCGCATGGCTGAACTACCCCCACAATCCGACCGGGGCGACCGTCGACGTTCCCTACCTGCGGCGACAGCTCGACGTGGCGCGTGCACACGGATTCGTGCTCGCTTCCGACGAGTGCTACCAGGAGCTGTGGTCATCCTCGCCTGCGCCGAGCCTGCTGGAGGCGTGCGACGACGACCTGTCAGGGGTGCTCGTGTTCGTCTCGTTGTCGAAGCGCTCGGGCATGACGGGATACCGCTCAGGTGCGATCGTGGGCGACGCCGAGCTGATCGACCTGCTGCGCAGGCTGCGCGTCAACATCGGCACGGCCAGCCCGACCTTCGTCCAGGCGGCAGCCACCGCAGCGTGGGCAGACGACGCCCACGTTGCCGAACGTCGGCGCGTGTTCGCCGACAAGCGGGCCGTGTTGCACGCTGCGCTCACTGCGGTGAACCTCGAGGTTCCCGATGGGCAGGCCGGACTGTGCCTG
>JBJHCV010000036.1:0-3327 GCA_050486225.1 Nitriliruptoraceae bacterium | reverse complement strand
CGAGCGACGTGGCGGCCGCGAGCGGCACCGTCGACCTGGCCCCGGTCCGGGCCCTCCAGCTGGTGCACAACACGACGGGCATCACGAACGACACGATCGTGGCGTCGTGGTGGATCACGTCGCTCGCGTTCGACGACCTCGGGCGCCTCTGGTTCGGCGACGTGTGGCGCTGGACGGTGGGACGCATCGACGAGCCCTCGAGCTACGGCACCGGCCTCGTCGCCGACGTCGAGGCCGACATGCAGCTCACGAACGCTCCCGTGCAGGGCGACCAGCCGGCGCAGCAGTTCCTCCGCAACCCGTCGAGCTTCGCGTTCGACGAGGAAGGCAACGTCTACATCGGCATGAACGGCGCTCCGACGGCACTGCGCTACACGTTCGACGACCTCCCGTCCACGGGGCGTCGGTTCAACCTGCCCACCGCGACGCTGACGCTCCCGATCCCTCAGGGCGACACCGTGTTCGGTCCCATCGGCATCACGCTCGACGCGGACGGCGACCTGTGGGCAGCATCGAACAACGGTCGCCTCCTGCATCGCGTGCCCGGGCCGGCGGCGCTCGACGGCGACGTGTCACCCGACGTCACGACCACGTGGTCCGACGCCGGGTTCACGCGCGGCGGTTCGCTCGTCTGGACGTCGAGGACGACGCCGTGAGCCGGGCCCGCGGCGCCGCCGCGCTCCTGCTCGCGCTCGCACTCTCGGCCTGCGGCGGTCCGGCAGGGCCCGGCGGACCGTCCGACCCGGTCACGACCACGTACCTCCTCCTCGACAACGCCGGCCAGGGCTCCGTGTCGGTCATGTCGACAGCCGGCCCCCTCGCCGAGCTCGCCGTCGTGGGCAACGTCGAGCTGGGCGACGACGTCCGGCCCTGCGGCATGGCGATCGGCCCCAGCGGGCGCCTGTACGTCACCGATTTCGACGGCGCGCGCGTGCTCGTCATCGACCTCGACGCAGTCCTGGACGGCAGCGCCACCGGATCGGCGCGTCTCGCGACCATCTCCGTCCCCGGCCTCGTCGAGCCGTGTGGCATGGCGTTCGACGGCTCGGGACACATGTGGATCGCGGACCGCCGCGGCTCGATGCTGCCGGACGCCTTCGTCGCGAACCACCTGCTGCAGTTCGACGCGAGCGCGGTCGCTGCCGCGACGGGGACGCTCGAGTTGAGCCCCGTCCGAGCGCTCGAACCCGTTCACGACGGTGGCACCGACGCGGACGACGTGCTCGAGACGCGTTGGATCCGCTGGCTCGGCTTCGACCCAGAGGGCCGGCTCTGGTACACCGACACCTGGAACCGCTCCGTCAACCGCATCGACGCCCCGGGCGACCATGCCCTCGGGCTCAGCACTGGCGTCGAGCCCGACATGCAGCTCGCCTACGCGCACCCGAACCTGAACCTGCTCAACGTCGCGAGCCTCGCCTTCGACGGCGACGGCAACGTCTACGTCGGCACCATCGGCAACGCGCAGGCGCATCGCTTCGAGGTCTCGAGGCTGCCGTCCGACGGGCGCCTCTCCGTCGAACCCGACGCAACGCTGGTCTTCCCGCTCCCCGACACGACCATCGTCGGGCCGTCGGCGCTGACCATCGACGCCGAGGGTGCGCTGTGGGCGGGAGCCACGAACCGCGCGCTCTTCCGGCTCACGCTCCCCGGCACCCGCGACGGCGCCGTGACGCCCGCCGTGACCGCGACGTGGACGAGCGTGGGCAACACCGACGGCGCCACCTTCGTCTGGACCTCGAGGACGACCCCGTGAACGGCCCCACGCAACACAGGAGGAACACCATGCAGCACACGTCGACACCCGCACGCCGACCCCCCGACCGGTCACCACGGACGCGCGCACGGTGGTGGGCACGCCCACACCTGGCGAGCGCCGCGCTCGCGATCACGCTCGCCCTCGCGCTGGCGGCCTGCGGCGGCCCCTCCGGACCAGGTGGTCCGGGCGGCCCAGGCGGCCCGGGGACGCTCACCACCTACCTGCTCCTCGACTCCTGGACGGGACGCTCCGTCGCCGTGATGTCGAGCGACGGCGAGCTCGACGACCTCGCGTTCGAGCGCAACGTGATCCTCGGCTTCGACGTGCACCCGTGCGGCATGGCCATCGGGCCCGACGCGCGCGTCTACGTGACCGACTACCAGAACGCGCGCGTGATCGTCCTCGATCGCGACGCCCTCCTCGACGGCAGCGCGACGGGCGACGCGCGCCTCGCCACCATCGAGCTCGCCGGCTTCACCCAGACGTGCGGCGTCGCCTTCGACGCGGCGGGCAACATGTGGATCGCCGACCGGCAAGGCGGCACGACCGACGCATCCCAACCGAACGTGCTGGCGCAGTACGACGCCGCCGCGGTCGCCGGCGCGACCGGCACGGTCAGCCTCGAGCCGATCCGCACCCTACAGCCCGTGCACAACACCACGGGCATCACGCCGGACACGATCCTCGCCTCGTGGTGGATCAACATGCTCGCGTTCGACGCCGACGACCGCCTCTGGTACGTCGACCGATGGCGCTCGACCGTCAGCCGCATCGACGAGCCGAGCGCGTACCCATTGGGCGCGAACGTCGACGTGGAGCCCGACATGCAGCTCACGAGCGCGCCCCAGGTGGGCGACACCCCGCCGGTGCTCTTCCTCACGACCCCCTACAGCGTCGCCTTCGACGGTGCCGGCAACGTCTACATCGGGATGAGCGGCCAGCCGACCGCCATCCGCTACGCCGTCGACGACCTCCCGTCGGAGGGGCGCACGTTCGTCCTCCCCGCCGCGACGCTCACGCTGCCGATCGCGCAGGCCGGCGGACCACACGGCCCGCGGGCGGTCACGGTCGACGCGGAGGGGAGCTTGTGGACCGCGAGCAACACCGGCAACCTGCTCCTGCAGGTGCGCTCGGCGGCCACGCGCGACGGGTCGATCACGCCGGACCGCGTCACCACCTGGGGGACGAGCAGCGGCGGCACCTTCGGCGCCTCGTTCGTGTGGACGACGCGGGCGAGCCCCTGAGGGACGCCGCTCGCCCGCGCGACCGGGCATGAGCGCAGGTGGGGGCCGGGCCGATCGGCCCGCCCCCCACCTCGTCAGCCGACGATCAGCAGCTCACGCGGCGCGTTCGTCAGCGACTCGCAGCCGCCCTCGGTCACCACCACGTCGTCCTCGATCCGCACGCCGAGCTCGCCGAGCAGGTAGACGCCGGGCTCGATCGTGACCACGTGCCCGACCTCGGCGCGCTGGTCGTTGTCACCGCGCAGGTAGGGGGGCTCGTGGATCTCGAGCCCGAGGCCGTGGCCGAGGCGATGGGTGAACGCGTGGGCCAGCCCGGCGCTCGCC
>JBJHCV010000035.1:0-3340 GCA_050486225.1 Nitriliruptoraceae bacterium | reverse complement strand
CCCGGCGAGACGTTCCGCTACGAGTGGACCTTCGGCCAGCACGGCACGCTGATGTATCACTCCCATCACGACGAGATGACCCAGATGGCGCTGGGCCTGATGGGGCTGCTGGTGGTGCACCCGCGCGAACCGGACGAGGACAGCCGGGTGGACCGCGACTTCGCCCTGCTGCTGTCGGAATGGAAGATCCGCCCCGGCGCGCGCCGACCGGACCCGGCCGAGATGGTCGACTTCAACGTGCTGACGATCAACGCCCGCTCATGGCCCGGCACCGAGCCGCTGGTCGCGCGCCGCGGCGAACGGGTGCGCGTGCGCATCGCCAACCTCAGCGCGATGAGTCACCACCCGTTCCACGTCCACGGTCACTTCTTCCGCGTCACCGAAACCGACGGCGGCCGGATCCCGCGCACCGGGCAGTGGCCGGAGACCACCGTGCTGGTGCCCGCGGGCAACTCGCGCACGATCGAGTTCATTGCCGACAACCCGGGCGACTGGGCGATGCACTGCCACATGACCCATCACGTGATGAACCAGATGGGCCACGCCGGCCCGCCGCTGATCGGCGTGGACCCCGACGTGCTGGACGCGCACATCCAGCCGCTGGTCCCCGGCTACATGACCATGGGCCACGCCGGCATGGGCGAGCACGGCCAGCACATCGAACACGGCATGCCGGTGCCGGACAACAGCGTGCCGATGGTCGGCGCCGAGGGGCCGTTCGGCTACGTGACGATGGGCGGGATGGTGACGATCCTGAAGGTGCGCGACGGCATCGACTCCTACGAGGACCCCGGCTGGTACGAACACCCGCCGGGCACCGTCGCCGAGCGGGCCAGCGAAGCGGCGCTGCGACGCGACGGCATCGATGCCGATGTCGACACTGCAATGGACGCGCCCGACCACGACCACGGAAACGACCACGGAAACGACCACGGAAACGACCACGGAAACGACCACGGAAACGACCATGATCACGGGTAACCGCCGTCGCTTCGGCCGTACGGCAGTCCCCCTGGAGGCACGGCAATGAGACTGCTCTGGAATCTGCTTGCGCTGGCGGGACTGGCCGCCACGGTCGGCGTACTGGCCGCACTCACGGCCGCGCTCGGCGGACGCGTGGACGTGGCGGCGCACCGCGATCACGCCCCGGCGGTGGCGTGGCTGCTGGAGACCACGCGCGAGCGCTCGATCCGGCGAGCGGCGGCGGACGTGGAGCCCGACGTGCCATCGCTCGCCGACGGGCGTGCCCTGCACGAGGCGGTGGTGGGCTTCGACGACATGTGCGCGTCGTGCCACACGCCGCCCGGGGGCTCGCCGTCGACACTCGCGCGCGGCCTGAACCCCGCCGCGACCGACCTGGGCACCGCAGCGCTGGAGCGGACGCCATCCGAGCTGTTCATCGCCACGCGCGACGGCATCCGGATGACCGGCATGCCGGCCTGGGGACCGACCCACCGCGACGAGGAGCTGTGGCCACTGGTTGCGCTGATGCTGCGCTTCCCGGACATGGACGACGGGGCGTACGGGCGTCTGCTGGCCGAGGCGCGCGATGCGGGCGTAGCCCACGACCACGACCACGACCACGACCACGACCACGACCACGACCACGACCACGACCACGACCACGAGCACGAGCACGAGCACGAGCACAGCCACGGGAACGGCCACGGGAACGGCCACGGGAACGGCCACGGGAACGGGCAGGAGCACCGCCATGACCATCGGCAGTGACCGCGCCGGGCAGGCGGAATCGGTACCCCTTGACTCCGGACCGGGGTCCGGGGATTAGGCTGTGACCATGGACGCGCCACTGACCGTTGGCGGTATCGCACGCGAGGCCGGCGTGGGCATCGACACGGTCCGCTATTACGAACGGATCGGGTTGATGCCGCCCCCGTCGCGCTCACCGTCCGGCTACCGCCAGTACCGCCGTGCCGATGTGGAGCGACTCAAGTTCATCCGCCAGGCCAAGCGCCTCGGGTTCTCGCTGGAGGAGGTCGCTCGCCTGATCAGGTTGCTCGACACCGACGGCGACCGTGCCGAAGTGCGGGCGCTGGCGGAAGGGCGTCTCGCCGAAATCGAACGCGAACTGGCCGAAGCGCGGCGACTGCGCGACACGCTCGCGACGCTGGTGGACGCCTGCGACGGCCGCGGCACGGTGGCCGACTGCCCGATCGTTGAAGCGGTGCTGAAAACCGGAACGCAGCCACCCTCCTCACCCGAAGATTGAGCAGCGACCCGAACGAAGCACTGACCGACCGACCAGCCGATCCACCGACTGACGTGACAAGCTACACACCCAAGGACACTCCGATGAGCGAAGCGCAACAGAGGCAGGCTTCACTGACCGTCCCCGGCATGGGCTCGGACCACTGCGCCGGCCTGGTCCGCACGAGCCTTGAACGGATCGACGGCGTCGACGACATCAGCACGAGCATTGGCGCACACCGCGTCGTCGTGAGCTACGACCCGACACGCACCGACACCGAAGCACTGCGCGACGCGGTTGAACGCGCCGGTTACGAGGTCGCGGGCGTGTCCGGCGACGAGGACGCTTCCGAGGTACGGCTGGTGGTGCCCGGGATGGGTTCCGATCACTGCGCCGGCATCGTGTCCGAATCCATCCGGCGCCTGTCCGGAGTGCGCGAGGTGTCCACCAGCGTCGCCAGTCACCGCGTGACGGTACGGACCGGGCCCGACGGCCCGGACGCGCATGCCCTGCGCACCGCGGTCGAGAACGCCGGCTACGACGTGGCCTCCGTGCAGGCCGGACAGGCGTCGGATGCCGACGACGGCACGGCGGCCGAGGACGCCTACCTCGCGCAGGCGACGCGACGGCTGTGGATCGCCGCGGTGCCGACCACGCTGATCATGATCCTGATGATGCCGCACATGTTCTGGCAGCCGATCCCCGGCTACCTGGCCATCGTCGCGGTGCTCGCCTTCCCGGTGGTGTTCCTGTACGGCGGCTTCGCCACGCACCGCTCGGCGTGGCGGTCGCTGACCAACCGCACCGCCAACATGGACGTGCTGATCTCGATGGGCAGCCTGCCGCCGTACCTGATCGGGCTGGTCGGCTTCGTCTACCCGATGACCTCCTTCATCGAGATGGCAGCGACGATCATGACGTTCCACCTGCTCGGCCGCTACCTGGAAACGCGCGCGAAGGGACGCGCGTCGCAGGCGATCAAGCGACTGCTGACACTGGGCGCGAAGACCGCGCGGGTGCTGCGCGACGGCGAGGAAGTCGAGGTCCCGGTGGCCGAGCTGGCCGTGGGTGACGTGATGGTCGTGCGCCCGGGCGAGAAGATTCCCACGGACGGTGAGGTCGTCGACGGCG
>JBJHCV010000034.1:0-3361 GCA_050486225.1 Nitriliruptoraceae bacterium | reverse complement strand
TCGTGGCTGTCGGTGGGATGCGAGGTGAACGTACCTCGGTACCTGGGTCGCTGACGGTGTCGCCTCGTGTCGCCCGTGCGCAAGCGTCAGTCACGTGCGGAGACGACGCTCGCCACGTCGAAGAGATCCAGTTCATCGCGGGTGGGAACCTGAAAGGCGTCGTGCCACCGCACGACGTCCTCCCGTTCGATCGGCGGGACCTCCGCGTTGCGGCGACGAAGGCGATCGATCAGGACGTCGACCGATGCGGCCAGGTAGTGCAACTCGACGGCCGCCCCGAGCGCTCGCGCCCCCTCGCGCAACGCGTCTCGCTCCGAGCGAGTCCAGGTGCCCCATTCGATGAGCGCGACCAGTCCATGTGGCAGGAGCGACTGAACCAGCTTCCACTGCAACGTTTCGATGTGGCTGCGACGTTCCTCGTCCCAGAGGCTCAGGCCGATGGCTTCCATCCACTCGTCGGGGCAGAAGCGAATGGCGCCTCGTTCGGACTCGAACGTTCGGGCGAGCGTGGTCTTGCCCGCGCCGGGCAGACCGCACACGATGATCAAGCGACCAGGTGCGTTCACGGTTCACCCCATCCATCTGGCCATCGATCGAACCTCGGCTCACGTTCGCACGTGGGGCTGTGACCAGGTGCACGGTCGGACGCCCGACACCGGGTCGTGGGGGTCGAGCGCTCGCCGGTCGCCGCTGTCCGTGGAGCGTTCGGACCACGGGGCCGAGGGCCGACCGCTCAGGTGGCCGTCTCCACGATCCAGTAGCGTCCGCCGCCGCCTTCACGGTCCATGAAGCCTTCGTCGACGAGCGCGCGGCGCAGCAGGGCGGTGTCCTCGTGGTAGCGCGACAGGATCTCGTTCATCTCGCGTTCCGTGTACGTCCGTCCGGGTTCGAAGGCCTCGAGGGTGTGCCGGACGAGGACGAGGAACTTCTTCCGTTGCGCTGGGATCTTGAGGAAGGTGCCGTCCTCGGTGACGAAGGTGTCGAGGACCCTGCGGTCGTAGGCGTCGGTGTCGGCGTGGGCGGCGAGGGTCGGGAGCGTCTCCGCGCCGAGGAGGGAGCGAGCCGTCTCTTGGATGTACTCGAGCCTGAGGGAGTACACGCTGTAGTAGCCCTCGGCCTTCGCCTCGACGAGGTCGGCGCGCGCGAGCCGGCGCAGGTGGTGTGAGACCGTGGGGCTCTCGACGCCGAGGATGGCTGCGAGTTGCTCGACGGTGTGCGGCCGTTGCGCGAGCAGGCCGACGATGGTGAGCCGGTTCGCGTCGGCGAGGGCCTTGAAGAAGGTGAGGAGCACGTCGTTGCGTGGCGCCCTGGCACCGTTTCCGTTGGCCTGGCGCCGTGCGTCCGTGTCCTGTCGTGCAGCCCGTGTCGGGGATCCAGTGTGTGCCATGCCTGCCATCGCGCCTCCACGCTCGTCGAATCACATAGACGAGCGTCAACATGATGTGCCTGCGCGGCCCACCGTGTCAAGCCCCCGAGTGGCGCGGGCGCCCGACGCCGCGCCGCGCGCCGGGCACGGTGTGACGTCGACCTCGCGCTGAGCCGGCATGCGCCGGTCGTGCCGCCGCTTGTCGAGTGCACCGCCCAGGACGATAATGGGCGCATGAACCGCCACCCCGTCCGGCTCGTACTGCTCGCGCTCGTCGCGACGATGACCCTCGCCGCCTGCGTCCCCGGCGCCAGCCCGTTCCTTCGGAACGTGGACGGCCAGACCTGGGCCGCACGCTTCGACGTCTCGGTCGGCCCCACGGGCGGTCCGACGTTCCGCCTGCCGGTCGACCTCCAGCTCACCTTCCGGCAGCAGCTGACCGACGTGACGGCCGACGCCTCGTTGGCGTACGACGCGTCGTTGTTCCGCCTGCAGACGGGCAGCATCGGGGCGCTCAGCGGCCGCCTGGGTCTCGACGACGGCCTCAGCCTCGAGAGCCCCAACCGCGTGCTCGCCTTCGACGGGCGGTTCGTGGGCGATCGCTTGGTCGGGACCGTGTCGATCGCCGGGGTCGCGCCGGTGGCCGACGTGGTGTTCACGCGCGTGCGCTGACACGTCCCGTCCAACGACCGAACCGAACGCGCTCCGCGGCGACCCGCGGAGCGTGTTTCGTGTGACGACTGGGGTTGAGCACGTGCACCGTCATCGGGTACCGTCGCGAGGTTCGTTTCTATCGGAACTCGTAGCGTCGTCGTTCTCGTGATGGGTGGTCGTGATGGTCCGTACGTTGAAGCTCCCTTCGATCCTGTTCGTGGTTGCTGCGCTGGCGTCGTTCGCGTTCGCGGAGCGGCACGGTGCCGCGCCAGCCGCTGACGTGCCGGTGGCCGTGAGCGACCTGGCCGTGGCGGCGCTGCAGCCCGGTACCGTCGCCGCAGGTTGGCACCATGCGCTCGTCGTCCTCCAGGACGGCACCGTCTGGGCCTGGGGTCGCAACGACCGCGGCCAGCTCGGTGACGGCAGCGACGACGATCGACCGGTACCGGCCCAGGTGATGGGGCTGACGAACGTCCGCAGCGTCGCCGCGGGCACCTCGCACTCGCTTGCCCTGCTCGAGGACGGCACCGTCTGGGCGTGGGGTCGCAACGACGCGTACCAGCTCGGGCACGCGACCCGCGAGGACCAGTGGGCCCCGGTGCAGGTCGAGGGCATCGCGGGCGCACGCGCCATCGCGGCGGGCGGGCAGTTCTCGGCGGCGATCCTGGACGACGGCTCGCTCTGGACGTGGGGCTCGCAGTCGGGCGGTCAGTTGGGCGTGGTCATGCTCGACCTGTTCCGATCGATGCCGGTGCAGGTCGAGTTGGACGCGAGCGTGCGTAGCGTCGCGACCGGTGAGATCTTCACGCTGGCGCTCCTCGACGACGGCAGCGTGTGGGGGTGGGGGCGCAACCAGAGCGGCCAGGTCGGCAGCGGTGAGAGCACGAACCAGCACGACCGGCCCGTGCCGCTCGAAGGGTTGGACGACGTCGTGCACCTGGCCGCGGGGCAGGAGCACGCGCTCGCCGTGACCTCCGATGGCGGCGTGTGGGGTTGGGGCTTCAACGAGCACGGCCAGCTCGGCATCGACGCCGGCGGCGAGTGGCGTCTGATGACGCCGACGCGCCTCGACGGCCCGCACGGCGACCTCAGCGTGTCGGCCGGCTCCGACCACTCGTTCGCGCTCGACGCCGACGGGCGGCTCTGGGCGTGGGGGCGCCACGACTTCGGGCGCCTCGGCGACGGCAGCACCGAGCACCGCTTCGCGGCGGTCGAGATCACGGCGCTCTCGGACGTCGCCGGCGTGGATGGCGGCCACCTGTTCTCGATCGCCGTGACGGCGGACGGCGCGGTGTGGACCTGGGGCGACAACCGCTACGGGCAGCTCGGCGACGGCACGGT
>JBJHCV010000033.1:0-3478 GCA_050486225.1 Nitriliruptoraceae bacterium | reverse complement strand
GGCGTGGGCCATGTCCTCCGCCCCCGCGAGGTTCTCCCAGAGCTCGGTGGGTTGGCGTGTGGCGGGGACGGGGTCCCTCGGGCCGAAGCGGACCAGCGGCTTCGTTCCGGTGCCGTAGAGGTTGGACCACGAGGGGTCGCCGGCAGGCGTGAGCTTGACCACGTAGATCTCGTGCGCGTTCTCCATCAGGTAGTCGTTGCCGACCGCGACGATGTTGCCGGCGGGGTCGATGGCGATGTCGGAGAGGGTCGCCTGCGCCGCGAACGTCCAGAGCTCCGTCGGGCTGCCGCCCGGTACGGGGGCGTAGGCGCGTACGAAGCCCGGCTCGATGAGCGCGCCCAACGGCGGCGCGGAGACGCCGCTCCCGGCGACGATGACGTTCCCGTCGCCATCGATCGCGATGGCCGAGCCGCGGTCCCACTGCTCGGTGCCGAACTGGATGGTCCACATCACGTCGCCGTCGGGCGTGTACTGCCTCACGTACACGTCGCTGAAGCCGACGCGGGGCGCGGCGAGATCGCCCTCCGTGCCGCCGGTCACGAGCACGTTGCCGGCGGCGTCGGTGGTGACGCCACCGACCGACTCCCGCGCCGACGTGCCGAACTGGTCCGTCCACAGCACGGTGCCGTCGGGCGCGTACTTGCGGACGAAGACGTCGATGGAGCCAGCGTTGACGCCGACGAGGTCGCCGAGCGTGGTGCCGACGGCGATGACGTTGCCCTGCGCGTCGATCGTGACCGCGCTGGCTCCGTCCGCCGCCGCCGTGCCGAACTGGTCGGTCCAGGCGATCGCCGCCGCGCCGCCGCTCGCGACGGTGACGCTGGCGCTGGCCGACCTCGTCGGGTTGGCGACGCTGCGCGCCGTGACGGTGGCCGTCCCGACCGCGACGCCGGTGACGGTGCCGCCCGCGCCGACGGTCGCGACGGTGTCGTCGCTACTGGTCCACGTGACGGTCCGGTCCGCGTTGCCGCTGGCGTGCACGGTCGCCACGAGCGTCGCCGTGGCGCCGACGCCGAGCTGCAGGCTGCTGGGCGTGACCGCGACGCTCGTGACGGCCGGGTCGCCGCCAGAGCCCGAGCCCGGCCCGCACGCCGCGAGGCCGAGACCGAGGAGGAGCAGGGCGATCGCCCAAGGGCGTGGCGTGATGGTCCGTGCGCTGGCGTGGTCCATGCGCGGCACCGTAGCGGGTGGGCGCTTCGTTGGCGATGAGCGGAGATGGGCGGCGTTGCAGACGTGCGCCGTACGGCGGCGTGGGTTCGCCCCGGGTCTGCGTTGGACCGTGGTCACGCGCTGGGGGTCACGGCAGCACGTACCAGGTCGCCTCCTCCGGCAGGGCGTCGAGCGAGAAGCTCTCGGCTCGCTCCACGACGCCCATCTCGTACTCGGTGATGCGCTGTCCCACCAGGTTCCAGCCCGACTGGAGCGTGATGTCGACGTCGAGTTCGATGATGCCGACCGAGCACGTCGCGGTGATCGAGCCGGCGACGTTGGCGAGCATGAAACCGTACGCCACCGTGCCGACGATCTCGGCGTCGGGCGGGCGGTTGCGGAGCTGGAGGAGGAGGCTGGCGTCCGAGCTCGTGATGTTGACGAACTCGGCGACACGGAGGTTCTCGGGTGTCACCGTAGCGACGCAGTTCTGGAGGCCCGGTGGCGCCAGCAGGCTGGCCGGGATGTCGGCGGGGTCGAGGAGGTCGAGGTCGAGCCGCGCGGTGAAGCCGTACAGGACGCCGAGCGCGAGCAGGTCGCCGATCATGCCGGCGCGGCCCTCGACCACGACGGCGTCCTGGCCCGGGTACCCGACCACGGCGGCCGTGACGCGGCGGAGCGGGTCCGGGTCGTCGTCCGGGGGCGTGACCGACGTGCCTGCGGCGCAGGCCACGAGGCCGAACGCGGTCAGGGCGACGAGCGCGAGCTCGCGTGCATGGTGCACGGTCACCTCCCGGGCGTGCTCGTCTCACGATGCACCCGGCGCCCCGTATCGCTCAGCCGACCAGGTCCGCGTCGGTACACACATCACGCGAACAGGCGCCGCGCCGCCTGCGTCGAAGCGACGGGCACCGGCCTTGGCCGACGCCCATGAACACCGCCACCGTTGGCCTCCTCTCGGTCGCGTCGAACGAGGCGGCCTTCGGCACGTACCGACAGCGGGTCGGCATCGATGCCGTGACTGAATGTTGCCTCGTGCCGCCCAGCACACGCTGAGCCGATGCAGTGATGAGGTCGGCGATGGACCAACGGCAGAGTTGGGTGCCAGACACGGCCAGATGGGTGGCTTGATATGACGAATACGGCATACTATGCTGTCCAGCGGAGGGAGGTGTGAGCCCGTGGGCGGTCCGGTTTGACCGCGACAAGCGCGGTCGGCGGCCGGTGGCGGACTTCTTCGAGGCGCCGACCGGCCTCGGGATCACCGACGTCGAGCGCGTCAAGTTCTACGCCCGTTTGGTCCTGGTTCGGGAGCACGGCCTTGGGCTGATCGCACGAGGGTCCTCCGTCATGGAGCCGTTGAGAGGTGAGTCGAACCTCTACTCGATCCGCCTGAAGGGCACGACGAACAACCCGCGCGTGCTCGCGTGCGCGCTTGCCGGTCGCCGCTGCATCGTCCTCCTGCACGCGTTCAAGGAGCTTCGATCGTTCGCGTACCGCCGAGAGATCCCACGTGCACGATCACGCCGTGACCTCGTCGTCGCAGACCCAGATGCGTGGGTCGACGCCGTGCCATGAACCCGCCGTCCCGTTCCCCACTGGAGGCACACCGATGACCGACCAGGAGCGTGTATCGCGATTTCGAACCGAGAGGCTCGGAGACGCCGTCGACCATCTCGAGCGGCTCGTCGGGGAGGACCCCGAGCTGGTCCTGTCGTTGGCCCAGGAGCGACTCCGCGTCCGCGTGACGGACGCGATGCAGCAGGCGCGGCAGCTGCAGGGCCTCACCCAGGCCGGGCTGGCCGAGCGCATGGGCATCACGCAAGGTCGCGTCTCGCGCCTCGAGAGCGCGCACTACGACCGACGTCTCGACTCGCTGGTCGCATACCTGCACGCAGCCGGAGCGGAACTGGTCATGGCGTTCAAGGTGGGGGACACGCTGATCCAGGTCGCACGTCCCGCGGGTCCGCAGGTGGTTGCGTCGCCAAACGGAGCCGACGCGCGAGACGACGTCGTGGTGGTCGACTCGAGGTAGGTCTCGGGGCCTGAAGCGGGCGGTGACGCGCGACCCGACGGTGTCACCACGTCGTGGTGCTTCGGTGTCGGTACACACCTCACGTGACCATGCGCCGCGCCGCGTCCGTTTCGGCGACCGGCACGGCGACGGGTGCCGGCGCACCGTCGTCGAACCACGCGCAGACCGTCTCGACCGTGCGCGCGGCCGCAGCAGCGACCTCGGGTCCGATGTCGGCCGGGGCGAGGGCGATCGGCAGGAAGAGGCCGTGGTTGAGCCCGAAATCGGGGCGGCCGTCGCGGCGCGGTACCGGTA
>JBJHCV010000032.1:0-3682 GCA_050486225.1 Nitriliruptoraceae bacterium | reverse complement strand
GGCCACGGCGCGGTGATCAGCCACCTGCTGGGCACGATCGACTACTGGTTCGTCTGGCGTCCCGATCGAGTGCGCTACCACAAGTTCGTGCACTACTACTTCATGTGGTGGGACGGTCATGCCGCCGGCGAGCGTGACGACGAGGCGGAACACGTCGAATGGGTTCCCGCCGAGATCGCCCTGGTGCGCCTGGCCCATCGAAACGAACGCCGGCTGGTCGACGAGGCCCGCGCGAGCGCGCCCGCCATGGCGCAGCCACCGCGACGGGTCGATGCCGGAGCCGATCGGTGAGTCGGCGGCGCCCGACGCTGGCGGTCATCGCGCTGGCGGCCGCCACGCTGACCGTGGCCATAGTGGCCGACGGGTCCAACGCGCATGCCGACGAGCACGTGGAACCGGCGGTTGGTCTGTCGGTCTCCTACCTCACGGGGGTGCTCGGCCCGGGCGCCCTTCCGGCGGTGGACGCCGCGGACCCGTCGACTCAGGACGGGCGCAGCCCCGCCCTTGCACTCCAGCTCCGGGTGCTGGTCGAAAACCGCGGGACCTCCCCCATCGACCAGCTCAACCTCGTCGTCGAGGTGTTCCCCGAGGCCGAGACCCGCCAGCAGCTGCACGACGCGCTGGACGGCGACCCGGTCGGCCTGCCGATGCACGTGCACAACATGCCGGTGCGTGAGGGCGCCGTGCTCGATCCAGGTGCGATCGCCGGGGTGAAGGACCGCTTCGACGACGCAGAGATCTCATGGGCGGCCGACGGTGGCGTCCACCCGGTCCGGATCGCCGTGACTCGTGGGACCGACGTGCTCGACGAGGTCGTCACCGCGGTCGTGTGGCTCGCCGCCACCCCGACTGCGCCGCTGCGAACCGTGTTCGTCTGGCCCATCGACGGAGCACCCACCCGCACGACCGGGGGCGCGTTCGACCTCGGCCGCCAGGATCCGTGGGCACCAGGAGGACGGCTCGACGGCCTCGTCGAAGTGGCCGCCGGTCACGGCGGTGCGCCGGTGGTCACCGCACCCGCGCCCCACCTGCTCGAAGAGCTCCGGGACCGTGCGAACGGGTTCCGGACGGTGGTCCGGGTCGACGGTGAGACCTCCGTGCGCACGGTCGAGCCCGAAGAACCGGCGTCACGACGCGCCAACGACGTACTCCAGCGGATCCGGGAGCTCACCCGAACCGCGCCGTACCCGCCCGTGCCGACCACGTACGCCCGCGCGAACCTCGACGGGCTGCTGGGTGCCGCCGCCGTGTCCGAACACCGGGCGCTGGCCGGCTCGGCGATCGCCGACAGTGCACGACGGCTGCGGCTGCTGCTCGACGTCGAACCCGACACCTCTGCTCACGTGCTGGAAGGCCCGGTCCCCGCCGCCGCACTCGACCTGGTGACCGCCGGGCTGGTGCTCATCGACGGTCGCGACGTGGACGACCCCGACGCACAGGCCGGCCCGGGTGGCAGTGCACGGCTCGCCCTGCGCGAACTGCCTGCTCCATCGGGCCGGCCGGTCACGGCCCTCGTCGCCGACCCGTACCTGACACACGCACTCAGCGAGCCCGACACCCGCCACGGCGAGATCCCTGCGGTTCAGCGGGTCGTCGCCGACACCGCACTCCAGCAGCTCCATGACCGCGACGTCGTCGACCGCACCCTGCTCCTGCTGCCCCGCCCCGACTGGGATCCGGGACCAGCTGTCGCCGCGGGCGTGCTCGACCAGTTGGCTCAGGCGACCTGGCTCGACCTGTCGAGCCCAGCATCAGTGGGACTCACCGGCCGCCGCGACGGACCGCCAATCCGGCTCCGGTCACTGGAGACCTCCGGCCTGCCAAACGGCCTCGGTGACGACCTCGCCCGCGCCTATCGCCGTCTGGACGCCGTCCGCGGGGCGCTTCCGGAAGAAGTGACCACGGTCAGCGGGCGCAGCCCGTCCGCGCTCACCGACGAACTGCTCCACGCCTCGTCGCGCTGGCTTCACACCGGCAGTGCGACGCGCGCCCGTGCCCTGGCCACGGACGTCACCGACAGCGTCGACCGCGCCTTCGGCACGATCACCGTGGGGGACACGGCGGTCACCCTGACCTCGGACACGGGCCAGATCCCCGTCACCCTCGAACGAACCGAGGGAGGTCCGGTCATCGTGCGCGTCGAGGTCACCTCCCAGGGCCGGCTCACCTGGCCGGATGGTCGCCACTCCGAGCCGCTCGTACTCGCCGACGACGGGCGTGCGACCGTCACCTTCGCCACTCGCGCGGTCTCCACGGGTACATTTCCGGTGACCGTCCGCGTGACGGATCCGTCGGGGCGGCACGAGATCGCGCGTACGACGCTGTCGGTGCGGTCGACCGCCATCTCGGGTCCCGCAATCGCGGCGACCGCGGGAGTGGTGTTCGTACTGGTGATCTACGGCGTGATCCGGCGAGGTTCGCGGCGCCCACGGCTGACCGTGGTCGATACGGGTGACGGCACCGCCCCCGCCGAGTGATACCCGAACGCACGCGACCGCGCGCGGGCAGCACACCAAGGCAAGACTGACGGCGTACCGACAGGACGAGGCCGAGATGCCCGACGGCGATGCGGTGACGCTGACCGGCGCTCCCGTCGTCGGCGCGTCGGGCACCTCGACCGTTCCGTGGCCGGGACCGCTCCGACTCGCCGACCGGTACCAGCTCGAGGAACCGATCGCTTCTGGTGGCGCCGCGGTGGTGTGGCGTGCCTACGACGACAACCTCGCCCGCACGGTGGCGATCAAGCTCCTCCACCCGCATCACGCCAACGACTCTACGGTCGTCGAGCGATTCGAGCGCGAGTCGCGTGCCGCGGCGCAGCTGAGCCACCCGAACACGGTGCGCATCTACGACACCGGGCGGGAGGACGACCTGGTCTACCTCGTGATGGAGCACGTCGACGGACCCAGCCTGCGCGAGGTGCTGGCGACGATGGGGCCGCTCGATCCGGTGGTGGTGGCCGCACTCGGCGAGCAGGCCGCATCCGCTCTGGGTGACGCCCATGCCCACGGGCTGGTCCACCGAGATGTGAAGCCCGCGAACGTCCTGCTTGCGTCCGACGGCACGGTGAAGGTCACCGACTTCGGCATCGCCAAGGCCCTTTCCGGCACTGACGCCACCCTGACCACGCCCGGAACCGTGGTAGGCACCGCCGCCTACGTCGCCCCCGAGCAGCTCCAGGACGCCACGGTCGATGCACGCGCCGACGTCTACGCGCTCGGTGTCGTGCTCCACGAGTGCCTGACCGGTCGCGCAGCGTTCAGCGGCGACACGCCAACGGCGACAGCGGCCATGCGCCTCACCCACGACCTCCTTCCGCCGAGGCAGCTCCGAGCGGACGTGCCACGTGCGCTCGACGACGTCGTCGTACGCGCAACCCGACGGGACCCTGTCGACCGGTTCCACGACGCAAGTGCCATGGCGCACGCACTGGCCCCGATGGTGAGCACAAAGCCCAGCGAGCTGACCCGTGTACTCACCGACGGCGAAAGGCCCGACGTCGCTCTGGGCGACGTCCGCGACGAACAGCCCTACTCCGGACCGATGCCGGCGACACGACGGGAGTATGCGCGCCGACTGGCGGCCGCGTTTCTCGGGGGGCTGGTCCTCGCACTGGTGGCGTTCTTCGCGACCATGGCGATGCAGGACGACAACGGTTCGTCGAGCCCCGAAGCCGTCGACT
>JBJHCV010000031.1:0-3811 GCA_050486225.1 Nitriliruptoraceae bacterium | reverse complement strand
CGCACGACCTGCGCGAACCGGTGCGGCGGGTGATCGCTTTCGCCGAGCTGGTGCTGGCCCGTGCGGGAGACCGCCTCGAGGATGACGAACGTGGTTACGTCGAAGCGATCCTGCGCGGCGGCAGGCGAATGGACAGGCTCACCACCGACCTGCTCGCCTACGCGCGTGCCGGTGCGAACTTCCGGCTCGTGCCGGTATCGCTGACACTGGTGGTCCGGGACGTACTGACCGAACTGGCCGACCTCGTGGCCGACGTCGGAGCGGCCTGTACGGTCGGCGAAGAGCTCCCGGTGGTGAACGGCGACCCGACCGGCCTCCGCCAGCTGGTGCGGAACCTCGTCGGCAACGCGCTGCGGTATGCGGGCCCGGATCCACGTGTCGAGGTCGACGCGGCCGTCGGCGACGATGGATGGTGGCTGCAGGTGACCGACCACGGACCGGGTATGGACGTCGACACGGTTTCCGAGCTGCGACAGCCGTTCGTGCGGGGAGCCGACACCTCCGCCCAGGGCACCGGCATCGGCCTGGCGCTGTGTGACCGCATCGCCGAGCTCCACGGCGGCACGCTCGTCATCGAACCCACCCCGGGCGGGGGAACCACCGTCCGCCTGCAGATCGGAACGGCATCGTGACCACCGTGCGCATTCTGCTCGTCGAGGACGATCCCGACGACGTCCTGCTCACCCGCACCGTGCTCGGACGGGCCGGGTTCGCCGACGGGCTCGTCGACGTCGGCGACGGTGATGCCGCGCTGCGTGTGCTCCGGGGTGAGGGTGAGTTCGCCGGTCAGCCGGCCCCCCACATCGTCATGCTCGACCTCAATCTTCCCGGACGGCACGGGCTGGACGTCCTGCGCGAGATCAAGGAGGATCCGCAGCTGGCCGAGATCCCCGTCGTCGTGGTGAGCACCTCCGACGACCCGGTGGACATCGCCGGCGCCTACCAGGGCCATGCGAGCAGCTACGTGACCAAGCCGGTGTCGCTGAACGACTACGAGGCGGTCATTCAGGCCATCGATCGGTACTGGTCCGAGATCGCCACCCCGCCCGAGCGCTGATCCCGTGACCGAGGACCTCCCCGACCCGGCTGCCCCCGGCCCGGCTGCCCCCGACCCGGCCACTACCGACCCAGCAGTGACCGTCCTGCTCGTCGAAGACGATCCGGATGACGTCGTTCTGGTGGAGGCCGCGCTGGCCTCCTACCCGTCGATCGCGCTGCGCCACTGCGACCGGATGGAGGCACTCGAGTCGGGTGCGGCCGGCCGGCCAGACGTGGTGCTGCTCGACCTGCACCTGCCGGGGTCACGTGGGCTGGCGACCGTGGACCGCGCGATGGCCGCCCTTCCCGGTGTTCCGGTGGTCGCGTTCACCACCCTCGACGACGACGCGCTGGCGATCGAGGCGCTGCGTCGTGGGGCTGAGGACTATCTCGTCAAGGCCGAGGCAGACGGCCCCGCGATCGTTCGGGTGCTCACCCGTGCGCTCGCACGTGTCCGATCTGCACGGGATACCCAGGAGCACGTGGTCGACCGGCTGCTGCCGTTGGCGGCACGTCATCCCGACGGGGTGGTCTCCCTCGACGCGGCCGGTCGGGTGGTGTCTCTCAATGTCACCGCCGAGGTGCTGATCGGGCACGGCGAAGCCCAGGTGCACGGCTGGCCGCTCGATGAGCTCATCAGTGCCGGCGACCGGGAGACGGTCGTGGCGTGGTGGCGTGACGTGCAGCTCGGCGTGGCCCGCAGCGGTGAGGTGACCCTGGCAAGCGGTGTCCCGGTCGAGGCGACCGCCGTGCCGATCGGATGGGGCCCCACCGGCGAGGACGGGGCGGGCGCGGCGCAGATCGACGGGGCATACGTCGTCCTGCACGACCTCACCGTACGTCGCCGCCAACTGACCGAACGTGCGCTGCTGGCGGCGAGTCTCGACAAGCTGGCGGAAGGGCTGCTGCTCCTGCACGGCGACACGCTCATGCACCGTTATGCCAACAGCAAGGCAGCAGACCTGCTCGGTGTCGACGTAACGGCCCTGGTCGGCCGCGTGGCGGCACAGGTCCTGCCGCCAGCACTCGCCGACATCGCGCGCGAGGTCGTCGGCGGAAACACCGACTACCTGCGCGACGTCGTCGAGATCGTCGGCGACGACGGTGACGTCCGCCGAACGCTCGACGTCATCGCCCAACGGCTCGAGCTCGGCGACGACGAGAAACCGTCGGTTGCGGTACTGCTTCGCGATCGCGGCGCTCTGGATCGCGCCGAACGTGAGCGCCAGCAGCTGCTCGCGCTGATGCGTTCCCGGGACCTCGTCATCGTCACGCTCGACGCGGCGGGCCGGGTGGTCACCTGGAACCCGGGGGCACACGTCGTGCTGGGCGTCGCCCCGCAGGAGGCGATCGGCGCCGACTACGAAACCCTGCTCCCGCTGGCCGACGAGGCCGGCCACACAGCCCCGTCTGTGGGGACTCGCGTCGTGCATCGCATGACACCCGGCGGTGTGCGCATCCTCGCGGAGACGCGCACCGCCATCCGGATCGGTTTGGAAGGGCGAACCGGGGTCTCGATCATCGCACGCGACCTGACGGACCTGGAGGACCACCGATCACGCCTGGAGGCGTTGCTGGCCCAGTTCAGTGAACTCGCCCGCCACAGCGACGTCATCACCTTTCGGTACGTGCCCGACACCGAGAAGGTGACCACGATCAGCCCGACCGTGGGACACATCCTGGGTCTGTCGGCCGACGACATCGTCGCGGATGCCCGGGTGCTGCTCGACCGCATCGACCCTGAGCAGGCCACCGAGCTGCTCGACAGCACACAGGCGATTCGAAGCAACGTGCTGGTTCGGGTGACCGACGCCGACGGCATGCTCCGCCACCTCGAGATGTCGTCGGTGCCGGTGTTCGAGGGCGACGCGTTCGTCGCGGTCGACGGATTCGCCCGTGACGTGACCGAGCGTGTCGAAGCGCAGCAGCAGCTCGAGCGCAACGCCCGGCAGCTCGAAGCGGCCAACGCTCAGCTCGAACGGCTCGCCGCCCACCGCGAGGACCTGCTGTCGGTGGTCTCCCACGAGCTTCGCACCCCGCTGACTCCGATCACCGGGTTCGCCGAGCTGCTCCTGGCTCGTCACGCGGACGCCCTCGGCGACGAAGGCCGGCGCCTGCTGGAGGTGATCCAGCGCAACGCCGCCCGACTGACCGGGCTCGTCGACGAACTGCTGGTTGCCTCCCGGGCCACCAGCGGTCGGCTGGGGGCGATCCCGACCGCGACCTCGGTGGCCGCGGTTGTCGGGCGCATGATCGAGGACCTCGGCCACCCGCCTGACGAGGTGACCTTCCGTTCGGACACCGATGCCCGTGCCTGGGTCGACGCACGTCATCTGGAGCAGATTCTGGGGAACCTCGTCACCAATGCGCGCCGATACGGCCGGCCGCCGGTCGAGGTCGCGGTGATCGCCCGCGGTGAGGACGTGGTCGTACGAGTCGCAGATCATGGCGAGGGTGTCCCAGCGGAGTTCGCCGCACGGATGTTCGACGCGTTCGCGCAGGCATCGAGCGGCGAGCGGCGGACCGGCAGCGGTGTCGGCCTCGGCTTGTGGATCGTGCGGGTGCTGACCGAGCTCAACGGCGGCACCGTCGCCTTCGTCCCCACGCCCGCCGGCACGGGCGCGGTCTTCGAGGTCGTCTTCCCTGCCGCGGTCCCGGGTTCACCGCCACTGGGGGTCCGGACGGCCTCCGGACCGCGATCCAGGACGGTCCGTGACCAGCTGCGTGCCGGACTGACGGGCGCCGACCCGACCGTTCTCGCCGAGGCGTTGAC
>JBJHCV010000030.1:0-4070 GCA_050486225.1 Nitriliruptoraceae bacterium | reverse complement strand
CTCGGGCTCGACCGCGGCGCTGGGAACGGGGGTGGCGGGGTCGGTCATCGTGGGAGCTGGCCTCGTCGTCGCGTTGACCCGCGGAGGGTAGCGGCGGGCCTGACCGGACCCCACAGGGCGCGCGACCGTCGACGTCGAGGCGCCCCGGCACGGCCCCGCTTGCGGTGCGCACAAGGAGGCGCGCGCCGGTTCGCGCGGTCCTCGCGCCGCGTGTACGCTGCGCCGCCGCACGTGCCTCGCCCGTGCGATCTGGGCCGGTAGCGCAGTCCGGCAGCGCACCTCCATGGCATGGAGGGGGTCGTGGGTTCAAATCCCATCCGGTCCACTTGCGAGAACCCCGCCGACGTCGGCGGGGTTCTCTCTTGCTGTCAAGCGCACGACAACGGTCTGTTGACCTCAGCCAAGCTCAACGGATCAGGTCGCGCCTCCGCGACTCTGTCGCGACTCGGCCGGACGGCTTCAGTATCTGAGTTGGGCGCCGAAGGAGTGAGCAAGCTCCCGATAGCCGCCCTCTCTTGGGGCGCTGAATGCGGAGTGCCGAGCCGACGGGAGCCTCAATGTCTGACACCCGCCTGGATCATCGACCGTCGCGTGCGGCGCTGACGCTACTGCTCGCGGTCGCGTTGCTGCTCCCGTCCGTTGCCGCGCACGCCTGGCACGACATGGAGCTGGATGAACGCCGTGCGGACATGTTCGGGTGGGGTGCACCGGACGTCCGAGCGGAGTTGCGGCAGGGGTCGTGGACCTCGAACGACGAGGGCGGGTTCGTCACCGATGATCTGTCCGAGGCGACGATCGTGGTGGAGGTCCGCAACAGCTACAACACCGAGGCGCACAGCACGGTCGAGGCTTTCGACCTGACGGGCCTGTGCGAGTCGACCTCGTCGCAGGGCATGGGCCCGTCGGACCGTGTGGACCATCGGGTCTTCTGTCACGGAGTGGACATCTCCTACGGCGAGCTTGAGGTGGAGTTGGACATCACCAACCGTGCCTCCGCGCACTACGTCTACAGCACCACGTTCGACATCCAGCCGCCCCCGCCCGTCGAGGTGGACGACCTCGACGTGGTGTTGTCCGACCCGGCTCTGGCGAACCACACCGGCACCTTCGAGGTCACGTTCGTCAACGTCGAGTCCGGCGCGATCGGTGCGATGGAACTCGACGTGGACGGGGTCGGAAGCTGCACCACCACGCTCGATCACCCGGTCGAGCAAGGTGAGCCCGGTCACGCTTCCTGCGAGATGGAGGTTCCGCAGACCTACGCGTCAGGTGCGCAGGCCACCGTCACCCTCTTCGAGGACTTCTGGGGTGTGGAGGAGGCCTTCGAGGTGGAGACCTCCGGCCCGTCCGCCGTCCTGGACGAGTCGTTGTCCGTCGAGCGCAACGAGTGGTCGGCGTTCCGTTACACCCTGGACGGGGAAGGCACCTTCCTCTGGGTCGATGTCAGCAACGACGGCAACGTCCACTACGACCTTGGCGGCCAGGTGACCGTGACCGCCGTGGCGTCCGGCGAGACCGTGTGCTCGCAGGACTTCGAGCAGTTCCCGATCGGCGAGCAGGCGCGGGTCGACTGCCAGATCGTGGCGGACATCGACGACGCGGACCTGCTGATCGAGGCGTCGATGGACGCCGAGGCGGCCGCGCAGGTGGACGGTTCCGCCACCTACGCGCACACCTTGCCGGTGTTCGCCTTCGGCGCGGACTTGAGCACGAGCGACGGTGAGGTGTGGCATGGGACCAACTCGCTCTCCGGCTCCTACGAGCTGGACAGCAGCCTGGGGGACCGCAACCTGGCCGTCCGCCTGAGCCATGCCGGCGGCCTCGGGCAGGGCATCGACCTCACCGACTGCTTCGACGGGTCCTGCGAGATCGACCTGCGGCAGGACGACCTGCCCGAGCAGCTGGACGTTCAGCTGCAGATCGGATCGTCGTGGTGGTCCCCCTGGTTCACCGTTCCGTCCGGCCTCGGCCCGATGACCTTCCCCGACCCGGACGTCGAGGTTGAGGTCACCAACGCTCGCACGCAGCTGGACGGGTCCGCCGAGCTGGCCTGGCACATCGATGTGCAGGCGGATGTGGAGCTCGACATGGTCGCGTCCCTGGGGTCGGAGTTCTCTCAGGTGTGCGACAGCCACTCCATCGACGAGACCCGGGACGGCACGTCGGGCGAGGCGGCCGTCGTCTGCGGTATCGACGACGTTCGCACCCTCGACGAGCTCCGGTTCAGCAGCACCGCCCAGGTGCTCTGGACCAGCAGCGCCGACCACAGCTACAGCTACGAGGTCGCCGCCGACGTTCCTCCGGTGCCGCAGGACCCGACGGTCGGCATCGAGACGGCCACTCCGGTCGTCAGCAACGACGTGGACACCGCACGGTTCGTCGTGACCATCGACGATCCCGACGGCGCAGCGCAAGGCCACCCGGCGTCCTTCGAGGTTGTCGGGCCCGACGGTCCGGTGTGCTCAGCACCTCTCGACGACGTGAACGGCACCCACGTCTGCGAGGCTGCCACCGACGTGTCCGAGATCGCCGAGAACGGCCCGTTCGACTACACCGCCGAGCTGACCGTTGGCTCGTGGACGCTCGCTTCCGGCGACGTAGCGACCCTCCATGCGATCACCTGGGAGCTCGACGACGCGTCCGGCCCGGACACCGCCATCGACGGCTCCCCCGCACCCTTCGAGTTCAGCTACTCGTCGGTGTCCTCCGCCGACTTCGTCCAGACGCTGACCCTCGACGGACTCGCACCGTCCAACGACGATGGGCGCTGCGACGCGACCACCACCATCGACGCCGGCCCGTCTGGGGGCACCGTCAACTGCTCCTACGACCTTCCCGTCGACACGCCGCTCGACGCCCTCGAGGTGACGGCCACCCTGGTGGATGGCGACGACGACCTCGGGCAGGCCACCTTCGACGTCGCGACGTCGCTGCAGGTCGCCTACATGGAGCTGTCTCTGGACGCCCCGGCCCTGGCCGAAGCCGATAGGAGCCCCCGCATCCGCCTGACGGCGAACCAGGTCGGCGGTTCGCGCCAGATCGAACACCTCGCCGTGACCCTGGATACCTGCGGTCCTCTCACGCCGGTACCTACCTCGTCCATGCAGTGGAGCTGCTGGATCTCGCACGAGGACGTCCCTGCCGACCTCGTCGCAAGGTTCTCCGTCACGGGCGCGGATGGCATCACGACCGAGCACGAGATCGAGGCGCACGTCGCACGGTTCGAGATGGACGCACGGCTCGGGGCCCGGCTGGCCTACCGAGGGAAGACGACCGTTCCGGTGGTGGTCACCAACCGCAGCAGCGTCCCCGTCGAGGTGGACGCCCTGCTGTTGGATGTCGGACCTGCGGCGACGCTTCTCAACTGCGACACGACCGTCCCGGCGGGCGACGAACGTGAAGTGGCCTGTGCCGGAGATCTGCCCGACGGCGGCCTCGACGGCGCCGAAGCCTCCCTGCGGATCACCGCGGCCGGCGAGACCCGGCACGTGGCCGCTGGCGAGGTCGACCAGCTCAGCTTCGTCGAGGACCTGCAGCGACGCCGCAGCCCCGAAGGTGTCTCCTGGTCCTGCTCACCGCTGGTGGGCGGTCAGGAGGCGGACTGTGAGCTGACCGGGTTCGCTCCCGGCGAGCGGGTCCACATCGTCGTTCGCGTCAACCCGACCTTGTTCGACTCCACGCTCGTCGCTGACCAGGAGGGCACGATCCGGTTCGGCTTCGACGTGCCGGTCGAGTTCAGTGGGCAGCTCGCCACCCTCACCGCGGTCGGTGAGGACGCTACGGCGGCCGTCTCTGGATACGTGGATGTGGTCACGTTGGATGAGCGGGTGAGCAGGGAGGATCCAGCTGGCGACCCGAACGATGGTCATCCCGAGGCCCGGAGGAGTCGAACCGCCTCCGGCGACGAGCCCCCCGCGGGACTGGAGCAGGGTCGCCTGGCCGACACCGGCCTCGGGTTGCTGCCGATCTTGTTCGGAGCCGTACTGGCCATGATCCTCGGAGCGTCCCTCTTGCGCCGCCGCGGCGGCCCTTCAGGCATCGGCTGAGCCACTCCGAAGGTGCGATCGAAC
>JBJHCV010000029.1:0-4078 GCA_050486225.1 Nitriliruptoraceae bacterium | reverse complement strand
TCGAACGGCGCGACATGATCGTCGCCATGCTGCGGGTGTGGTTCTCCGACGCGAACGCCGCGGTGCGTCAACGCGTGCGCCGCTGCGTGTCCGACAGGATCACCCCCGTGCTCGCCGACGTCATCGCACAGGGACGAAGGGAGGGCAGCCTCGACGCCGAGCCTGTACACGGCCGGATCCTTGCCGGTCTGGTGCAGGATCACAACGACGAGGTCGGGCAGCGCATCCTGTCGGCGGAGGCGCGGGGCGAGTCCGGCGCGGCGTTGCTCGAGGAGGTTCGGGCGCTGGTCACGACCTACACCAACGTGATCGAGCGCATCCTCGGTGCGCCTCCCGGGACCATCCGCCTCGTCGACGTCGACGTCTTGGACACCTGGTTCCGATCCGCTAGCGACACGTAGGGCGCCGTCGCGCGCATCGACCTGCGATCGGGTCTCCGCCTGGCGTCGCAGCCGCGTTCCAGCACCGCTCACGACACGGCGATCGCGCTCCAGCCATCGAGCCCGACCGAGATGGTACTCGGACACGACGCCGCATCCGGCGCCGAGGTCGACGACGTCATGGCGCGAGCCGAGGTTTCGGGCGCGAGGATCGCGGAGCCGGTGGAAGAGACGTCCTGGGGCGCCTCCTCGGGCTGCTTCCAGGACCCCGACGGCCAACCGCGGGAGGCGGTGTGGAACACGCCGTGTTCGGCGTGATCGCGGCGTTCGGCTCGCGGTCGGAGGAGCTCGATGTACATCGACGTCGGCGACGTCGACGCGTGGCTCGGGGCACTGCTGGGACCACCGAGCTGGCGCCGGCGACCGCCGGTCGTGGTCGCGAAGTGAGGTAGCGTGCACGAACGCGGCTCGGCCCGTCGCTACACCCATCACGCATCCGGAGGTCACCATGTCGTCCGACGCCACGCCCAAGGGCCCCGCCTCGTACTTCCCCTCCATCGAGAAGACCTACGGCAAGCCGATCGACCACTGGCTCACGGTGCTCGACGGCTCGAAGGACAAGACGCACATGGAGCGGGTCGCCATCCTCAAGGCGGAGCACGGCCTCGGCCACGGCCACGCCAACGCGCTCGTGGCGTACCACCGGGCGAAGCACGGTTGAGCGACTGCCCCGCGTGATGAAGGGTCGAACGCCGCACACGGAGGAGGGTCCCATGAACGAGCGAGCGTTGTTCACCGGCTTCTGGGAGCGAGAATCCGCGACCACACGGCGCGCCTTGGAGCGGATCCCGGAGGGCTCGACCTACCGCCCGGACCCGAAGTCGCGTACGGCGCAGGAGATCGCCTGGCAGATCCTCGGCGAGGAGCGGCTCATCGTGGCGGCGCTCGAGACCGGTCGCTTCGAGTGGGCGCCCGGTCCGATGCCCGCGACGATGGCGGAGGTCCTCGCCGCGTACGACGAGCACGCCGCCGGCATGGGCGACCGCTGGCGCGCCCTGCCCGAGGAGCGTTGGACCGCCACGCTCAGGTTCGGTGGTCGCGAGCGCCCGGCGTCGGCGATGGCGTGGAGCTTCTTGTTCGACATCGTGCACCACCGCGGGCAGATCACCACCTACCTGCGGCCGATGGGCTCGACGGTGCCGCAGGTCTACGGCCCGACCGCCGACGAGCCCTGACGTGCGGCCACGCAGCGATCCGCCGGCTCGCGCGACGGTCTCCGCCCGGATCGCGGCGGCCGTCGACGGCTCCGGAGCTCGCTCCGGGTTCGCGTACCATGCGGACATGCACACGACGGGATCGAGGACCGAACCGCGCGCGCCATGGGCGAACGCCGGTGGGGCCGGGCGCGCCGTGGAGCAGCGGCGTGGACCTCGGCGTTCTGCGCCGTGGCCGAGGCTGGGGTAGGCGGCGCCGCCGACATGCCGTACACCATCGAGCCGGTCGCGTTCGTCTCCGCTCCGCGCACGACGCCGGAGGACGACGACTGGGGTGGCCAGGTCGCCGAGATCCGGCTCGCGCCCGGCATGGACCCGTCGTCGCTCCAGGGACTCGACGCCTTCTCGCACGTCGAGATCCTGTTCGTGTTCCATGGCGTCGACCCGACCAAGGTCGTGACCGGCGCTCGACACCCACGGAACGAGCCGGCCTGGCCCGCGGTCGGCATCTTCGCCCAACGGGCGAAGAACCGTCCCAACCGGATCGGCAGCACGATCTGCAGGGTCCTGGAGGTCGACGGCGGCACGTTGCGCGTCCTGGAGCTCGACGCGATCGACGGAACACCGGTCGTCGACATCAAGCCGGTCATGCAGGAGTTCCTGCCGAGGACCGAGGTGATCCAGCCCAGCTGGGTCTCCGAGCTCATGGCCGACTACTGGCGCGAACCGTGACCCCCGGACATCGGGTCGATGCGACACGGCCGCAGGCGCTCGAGCGACCGCCGCTCGAACCCTTCGCCTGACGGTATCGAGGCAGCCGTCGCGCGGCGCACCAGGTGCCTGGGTCAGCGTCCGTCGTGGCCTACTCGTAGGACGCGGGCGCCTTCGCGAGCGTCCGCCACTGGTCTGCGTCGTGGCCGAAGACCACGAGCGCGACCTGCTCGCGCTCGACCAGGTCGAGCAGCTTGATGATGCTGGCGCGGGTCGTCTCGTCGTCCGGGCCGGTCCCGGCGCCCGTGGCCTCACGCGTGAACCCGTCGCGGAACGGCACCGCGTCGACGGCCAGCAACACCGGCCCGGTCGTCGGCAGCCGAACGAGCACCGACTGGTGGCCCGGGACGTGTCCGCTCGTCTCGATCAGCTCGAGGCCCGGCAGCAGCTCGGTGTCGCCGTCGACCAGTTCGATCCGTTCGCACGGTTGATCCCACTCCGGACGGATCGTGGCGTACCTCGGGTTGTCCGCGGCGTCGAGGTGATGCCCTCGTTGCACGACGTAGCGCGCCCGCGTGAACGCGGCGTGCCGTCCCGCGTGATCGACGTCGTAGTGCGTCGAGACGACGATGTCGATGTCGGCCGGCGTCAGGCCGATGCCCGCCAACTGCTCGATGACGTCCCGCCCGTTCACGAACGCCGAGTCCGCGTCGGCGATCGTCTCCGGCAGGCCACTGTCGATCAGCACGTTCCTGCCGTCGTCGGTCTGCACCAGGTAGCACGCGACCGGGATGTCGTACGCCGGCATCGACCCGACCTCCATCAGGTACAGGCGCTTCACGGAACCCTCTCGCATGACGCTCTCCTCTCGACCCGCTCGAGCGGCCGGGTGCTCGACGCGTTCGGGCGTCCCTCGGCCCTCGACATGTCGTCGCGCGACCACCCGGCGGTGGAGGCATCCTGGCACCTTCGAGGCGGCGCGGTCTTGAACGGAAACGCAGGGCTACGTCGAGGCGGGCAACGCGACGATCTGGCTCGACGGGACGTCGGTCGGCGTACGGCCGATGAACCGCTTCAGCGACCGCGTGAGATGCGACTGGTCGGCGTAGCCGGCCGCGAAGACCGTGTCGGGCGTCGATGCTCCGTCCCTGAGGAGCGCCGCCGCGTGGCGCGCACGTTCGATCTGTCGGACCGTCCGGCGCGACAGTCCCGTGGCGTGGCGGAAGCGGTACTGCGCCGTGCGGACCGACGACGTGTGCGTTCGACCGAGACGGACGGCAGACGCGACCGGGTCGTTCACCAGGACGCCCGCGCGTGCCAAGCGATCCACGAAGGCGTCGGCGTGCTCGAAGTCCGGGATCGACCACTGCGAGTCGCCCAGGATGAACGTGCGTCGCGACGCACCCGGCAGGACGATGCAGCCGTCGACGAGCGAACCGGGCGGCACTGCCGGCAGGTATGTGCCCAACGCGAGGACGATGCCGAACCACGCCATCTCGGGCGGGTGCTCCTTGCGGGTCGCGACCGTCTCCGGACCGTGGAGACTGACCGAGACGCGCCCGCCCAGTGTCGCCACGACGATCGACCAGTGGACCGTCGAGATCGACGTGAACGCACCTTCCCGCTCGCTCGCGGTCCTCCAGACACGCTCGACGAACCGCGAGTCGGAACGCCGCTCCTCAAAGTGGGGGAACATGCACCCCGCTCCTCGTTGGTCGACTCGTTGGCGTGTGCCTGGTGTCACATCGCGGCGCCCGCACGACCGCATGGGTA
>JBJHCV010000028.1:0-4306 GCA_050486225.1 Nitriliruptoraceae bacterium | reverse complement strand
GATTCAGCCGATCGCGATGGATGAGGGGTTGAAGTTCGCGATTCGTGAGGGCGGTCGCACCGTGGGTGCGGGCCGTGTCACCAAGATCCTCGCATAGGACCGACCCGCGCGTTCTGCAGGCCACCGGCCGGACGCCCACGAACCGCTGACGGGCACCGGCCGGTGCCTCACGCGCAGGAGAAGAGACCGAGATGCCCAAGAGCCTGAACCGCCCCAAGGTCACCATGGCCTGCGTGGAGTGTCGGGAACGCAACTACATCACCACCAAGCATCGTGTGACCCAGCGTGAGCGGATCGAACTCCGCAAGTACTGCCCGCGCTGCCGGAAGCACGAACTGCACCGCGAGACCCGCTGAGCGGGTCGAGTTCCCTGATGCCCCTCAACCGCGACCGGCTCGGCGCGACGTACACGCCCTACGTGTACGAGGTGTCGCGCGAGAAGATCCGGGACTACGCGACGGCACTGGGTGAGACCGATCCCAGGTACCACTCGGACGGTCCCGACGCCGTGGCGCCGCCGACGTTCGCGGCGTGCTTCACCATCGTGAAGGGCGCCGAGGAACTCCTCGCGGACCCGGAACTCGGCGCCCACCACGCGCTCGTCCACGGGTCCCAGTCGTTCCGTTTCGGAGGTCGCCCGCTGCGGCCCGGTGACGTGCTCGTGTGCACGCCGCGCATCGCGGACATGACCACGCGCGGGTCCAACGACTTCCTCACCGTCGAGGTCGAGGCTCGGTTCCGCGACTCCGGTGAACTGGCCGTGCTCAGCGAGGAGGTCATCGTCTTCCTCGGTGATGCGCCGTCGGCACCGTCCTCGGCGACGGACGGTGCGGCGTGACCCCCCCGGCGATCGAGGTCGGTGCAGAGATCCCGACCGTGACGGCGACGGCAGACCGGGCGACGCTCGTGCGGTATGCCGGTGCGTCGGGAGACTTCAATCCTCTGCACCTTGACGAGGAGTTCGCCGCCGGGGTGAGTCCCACCGGGGGGATCATCGCCCACGGCATGCTCGCCATGGGGCTCGCCTCGCGAGCGGTGACCGCCTTCGCGGGCGGACCCGAGCACGTGATGGAGGTGCAGGTGCGCTTCGCCAGGCCCTGGCCCGCGGACACCTCGACGACGTTCGGGGGTCGCGTCACCGGGATCGAGGGCGACGTCGTGACGTTGTCACTGTGGGGGGACAACGAGGACGGCACCCGGCTGCTGCGCGGTGGTGCGAAGGTTCGCTGCCAGCGGTTGTCGTGAGGGCCCTCACCCCGATACCCTGAGCCGCAGGCTGCTCCCGTGGGGGCAGCGTTCCCGTGTCGGGGGCCGTTGGCGCCAGCGCACTGGTGCCGACAGCCGCAGCCCCGGTTCGGACGGGAGTAGCTCAATTTGGCAGAGCACCGGTCTCCAAAACCGGCGGTTGGGGGTTCAAGTCCCTCCTCCCGTGCGAGTGGTCCACGGGCCCGCCCGTGGAACCGCTGATCACCACGCCGTCACCCGACGGCGACTGGAGTTGCACACGATGAGCCGTGAATCGAAGCGCCGCGCCGAGCGTGAGCAGCAGCGCACCAGCGGCCAGTCGAGTGCTGCGGAGGAGCCTGCCGGTCACGGCAGGACGTCCATCGGACAGTTCCTCCGCGAGGTCCGAAGCGAACTGAGGAAGGTCGCCTGGCCGAACCGGCGCGAGGTTGCGTCGTACACGGTGGTCGTGCTCGTCACGACGTTCGTGCTCGTGCTGATCGTCTGGGGGATGGACGAAGTCATCCGTCGGGCCGTCATCAACACCCTGGGGTGACCCGTGTCTGAAGAGACCATGACCAACAACGACCTCGATGACCTGTTGGGCATCGCGGGGGCCGACGATGCCGCCGAGGCGACGGATGCCGCCGGTGAGCCCGCGGAGTCCGCGGAGTCCGGTGCCGACGGCGCGGCGTCCGGCGACGCGAGTGACGCTCCCGCGGAGACGCCTGTCGAGGCCCCGGTCCGTCGGCCCCGGCCGCGGTCCCTCGACGACGTGCGGGACCAGAAGGACCTCGCCCGTCTCGCCGGGGACTGGTACGTCGTGCACACGTACGCCGGGTACGAACAGCGAGTCAAGGACAACCTCACCAACCGGGTCGAGGCGCTCGAGGCGGACGACCGCATCCACGAGATCGTCATCCCCACCGAAGAGGTGACCGAGTACAAGAAGGGCAAGAAGACCCTCACGCAGAAGAAGTTCCTGCCCGGCTACGTATTGGTGCGCATGGAGATGGATGACGAACTGTGGAGCGTCGTGCGGCACACGCCGGCGGTCACCGGGTTCGTCGGATCGCCGGGAACGCGGCCGGTGCCGCTCCCACTTCGCGAGGTGGCCGCAACCCTCAAGCTGCCCGCCGAGTACGTCGAGGTCGTCGAGACCGATGCCGCTGTGGAGCCGGAGGCGACGCGCCACGTCGCCGAGACCGATCTCGAGGTGGGGGAGACGGTGCGTGTCACCAGTGGTCCGTTCGCGGACTTCACCGGCACCATCGCCGAGATGAACCTCGACCAGGCCAAGCTCAAGGTGCTCGTGAGCGTGTTCGGTCGTGAGACCCCGCTCGAGCTGCCGTTCGACAACGTCGCCAAGCTGTAGCCCGCGTCCTCGGACGCACCCCTCCGTGCGCGCCCCTACCGGCACGCGGAGGACCACATCGATCGTGGGAGGCCACCCCGGGTGGCCGCTGGACCACGCGAGGAGAACGAAGGATGGCCAAGAAGGTCGTCGGATTCATCAAGTTGCAGATCCCGGCAGGTCAGGCGAACCCGGCACCGCCGGTCGGTCCTGCGCTCGGGCAGCACTCGGTGAACATCATGGAGTTCTGCAAGGCCTTCAACGAGGCCACCCAGCAGATGCAGGGCGACATCGTCCCGGTGGAGATCTCGGTCTACGAGGACCGTTCCTTCACCTTCATCATGAAGACCCCGCCGGCTGCGCAGCTGCTGCTCAAGGCCGCGGGGCTGTCGAGTGGCTCGGGGACACCGCACACCGTCAAGGTCGGCAAGGTCACCCGTGACCAGGTGCGCGAGATCGCCGAGAAGAAGATGCCGGACCTGAACGCGAACGACGTCGACGCCGCGATGCGCATCATCGAGGGCACGGCGCGTTCGATGGGGATCACCGTCGAGGCCTGAGGCCCGACACCACGACCGTGGGAGACGGGACTGACTCCCGTCGCCGGTACCACGAGGAGAACGACAGATGGCAAAGCGAAGCAGGCGGTACCTCGAAGCGGTCGAGAAGATCGACCCCGAGCACCTCTACACCCCGAAGGCAGGGTTCGAACTGCTCAAGGAGGTGGGTGCGACCCGGTACGACGCCACCGTCGAGTGTGTGTTCCGACTCGGGGTCGACACTCGCAAGGCCGACCAGATGATTCGCGGCTCGGTGTCCCTTCCCCACGGGATCGGCAAGGAGATCCGGGTGGCGGTGGTCGCGGCCGGGGACCGGGCTGCGGCTGCCCGTGAGGCGGGAGCGGACCACGTCGGTGACGACGACCTGATCGAGCAGCTCGCCGACGGGTCGATCCTCGACCAGATCGACGCGGTGATCGCGACTCCTGACATGATGGGCAAGCTGGGGCGCCTCGGGAAGTCCCTCGGCCCCCGCGGCCTGATGCCGAACCCCAAGTCGGGCACGGTCACCATGGACGTGGGGAAGGCCGTCACGGAGATCCGCGCGGGACGTGTCGAGTACCGGACCGACCGCAACGGCAACGTCCACACGGTCCTCGGGCGGCTGTCCTTCTCGGTGGAACAGCTCATCGACAACTACGGCGCACTGCTCGACGAGATCGTTCGACAGCGCCCCGCGTCTGCCAAGGGCCGCTACATCCTCACCATCGCGGTGTCGACGTCGGCGAGCCCGGCGATCCGGCTCGACCCGTCTCGCACGCGGGACCTGCTCGAGGCCGAGTCGGCCTGACCCCCGCCGGCGCGATCGGCAACACAGGGAGGGACCCCGCGGACTCCGCGGGGTCCCTCCCTGTGTGCGCAGGAACCGCGGGCTCGCGTGGATCAGCCGTTGACGGCCCGGCTACCCCGTGATACAAACGTTTGCAAATGCGTCTGCTCGGGCAGGTGGGATCCTGGCGCGCAGGCGACGATGGCGCTGTTCCCGCACAGGGGACCACGAGGCCGCGCGGTCACCCCGCGGGGCCATGAGCAAGGGGAGACCAATGGCAGAGTTTGCGCAGTCGGGGATTGCTGCTCCTGGGATTCAGGTGGTGGACTGGGAGGAGCGGGTGGATGTGGGGCGTCTGCGTGAGTACCGGTTGGGGCGTGCGCGGGCGGCGTTGGAGGC
>JBJHCV010000027.1:0-5084 GCA_050486225.1 Nitriliruptoraceae bacterium | reverse complement strand
GGACGCGTCGCCAGGAACACCGTCTCGACACCACCGATGCGCAGGTTCATCTGGGCCATCCGCTGCTCGATCTCGAAGTCGGCCACTCCGCGCAGCCCCTTGCAGATCACGTCGATGCCTTCGCGGTGACACAGGTCGACGAGCAGGCCTTCGAATGAGACCACCCGCACCCCGTCGAGTCCGGCGACCTCCTCGGTCACCATCTTCACACGTTCGTCCAGGGTGAACGTGGACGCCTTGTTGGGATTGCCCACGACGGCCACCACGACCGCGTCGAACCGCTTCGCGGCCCGCTCGATGATGTCGAGATGGCCCAGGGTCACCGGGTCGAAGCTTCCGGGGCACACGGCGGTGACACTCACCGGGGTTCCTTAACGTCCAGTGGCCCGGGCGCCATCGGGCGCCGTCGGGTCGCGCTCGGCGCGGTACAGCGTGGTGTCACCGTAGCGACGTGTTCCACTGTGGCGCAGTTGCGCGGGCCAGTCCGGTGGAGCGTCCCGGCGGGAGCGTTCGACGACGACCAGGCCGTCAGCCACGACGACGCCGGGTAGCGCCCGCAGGACCACGGCGAGCTCCTCGCCGGAAAGGGCGTACGGCGGATCAACGAGGACCAGGTCGAAAGGCGCGCCGGGCAGCGCCTGCCGCAGCGCACGATCGACCGGTGCAACGACGACCCGCAGGTCCGCCACGACCACCTCGGCGACCAACGTGACGTTGTGGCGGAGCACCTCCGCGGTGTCGTGCGCATGCTCGACGAAGGTCACCGATGCCGCCCCACGGGAGGCCGCCTCGAGCCCCAGACTGCCCGAACCCGCGTAGAGATCGAGCACACGTGCGCCGGGCAGCCGGTCCTGCAGCGAGGAGAACAGCGCTTCACGCACCCGGTCGCTCGTCGGCCGCGTGCGGTCAGACCGTGGCGCGCGAAGGCGGCGCCCTTTCGCCGCTCCGGCGATGACACGCACGAGGGCTCCTAGGCGCCGGAAGGCTCGCCGGCCGGCGGCTCGGCGATGCCCCTATGGTCGTCCCCTGTCGAACCGCCGGCCAGTCCGACGCGATCGAGCACGAACGCGAGCACCTCGGCTTCGTCGCGGAGCGCGTCGTAGCGTCCGGACCTCCCGCCGTGCCCGGCGCCCATCTCGATCCGCAGCAGCACCGGGCCTCCATCGGTGGTCGCCTCCCGCAACCGAGCCACCCACTTCGCCGGCTCCCAGTACTGCACGCGCGGATCGTTCAGGCCCGCGGTGACCAGCACGGCCGGGCGTGACCCCGACTGCACATTGTCGTAGGGCGACCACGCCCGCATTACCGCACACACCTCGGGGTCCTGCGGATCTCCCCACTCGTCGTACTCGATGACGGTCAACGGAATGCTCGGGTCCGACATCGTCGTCACCACGTCGACGAACGGAACCTCGGCGACCGCGGCGGTGACCAGGCCCGGACGAAGGTTCAGCACCGCGCCGATCAGCAGTCCGCCAGCCGACCCACCCCGGATCACCAGCCGATCGTGCGCGGTCACCTGCGCATCCACCAGGTGCTGAGCGCACGCGATGAAGTCGGTGAACGTGTTCGTCTTGTGTTGGAGCCGGCCCTCCTCGTACCAGCGTCTTCCCATCTCGCCGCCGCCCCGGACGTGCGCGACAGCGAACACCATGCCTCGGTCGAGCAGGCTCAGCCTGGACACCGAGAACCCCGGGTCGATCGAGATCTCGTACGACCCGTAGCCGTACAGCAGACAGGGCGCGGCGCCGTCCAACGCGACGTCGACGTGGCGCACCAGGCTGACCGGCACCGCAGTGCCGTCGGGGGCGGTCGCCCACTCGCGCCAGGTCACGTACCGGGACGGGTCGTGCCCGCCCCGCACCTCCTGCCGCTTGACGACGCGTCGCTGCCCGGTGTCGAGGTCGAGATCGACCACCTCGGTCGGGGTGACCATCGAGGAGTAGACGTAACGCAGGGTGCGGGTGGCGAACAGCGGGTTGGGTCCCAGTCCGGTACTCGACACCTCGTCGTCGACCGGCAGCGGTTCGCCCTCGCCGGTGTCGGGATCGCACACGCGCAGCAACGTGCGGGCCTCGGTCCGCTCGGACAGCACCAGGTGGTCGGCGAATACGTCCGCCCCTTCGAGCCGCACCCCGGGCCGATGGGCGACGAGGGTGGTCCACGCCTCAGGACGCGGGTCTTCGACATCGACGACACTCAACTGGAAGTCGCGGGCACCGTCGGCGTTGTGGACGAGATAGAGCCACCGTTCCCGATGATCGAGGTCTACCTCGATCCCCGTGCGGCGAGGGACCACCATCCGGGCCGGCGCCTCGGGGTCGCTCGCGTCCACGAGCTGCCACTCGCTGGTCACCTTGCTCGCGGCGGTGATGGCCAGGAAACGCTGTGAACGAGTCCGCCCCAGACCGAGCCAGAACCGCTCGTCGTGCTCCTCGACGACGAGCTGGTCCGTCTCGACCGGTGTCCCCAGGACGTGACGCCACACCTGGAACGGGCGCCATGCGTCGTCCTGCACCGTGTAGAGCAGCGCGGCGCCACCGTCGTACCAGGCGATGGACGCGGCAGCACGCGGGATGACATCGTCGAGCAGGGACCCTGTAGCCAGATCACGAATCCGGATCGTGTAGACCTCGCCGCCGTCGAGATCGACGGCTTCGGCGACAAACCGCTGATCGGGACTGATCGCGAAGTTGCCGAGCCGGAAGTAGTCGTGCTCGGCGGCCTCGGCGTTCTCGTCGAGCAATATCTGCTCGTCGTCGGGTGGCGTGATCGGGTCGACGGCGCTGCGCAGGTCGTCGGTGAGTTGACCGACGTCGGATACCTCGGCGGGCACCGGACGACGCGCGTGGATCGCGTACTGCTGCCCGGCACGCATGCGCCGGTAGTACACCCAGCCGCCTGGCCCGTCACCGGCAGGTAGCAAAACCGGCGCCGACGCGTCGTCCTCTGCGATACGACCGCGAATCTCGTCGAACAGCCCCTCCCGAAGGTTCTCGAGCGGCGCCAGCACCGCATCGGTGTAGGCGTTCTCTGCCTCGAGATGGGCCAGCACGGTCGGATCGTCACGGTCACGCATCCAGTACCAGGGGTCGTCGAACGTCGTCCCGTCCGCACGTTGCATCGGGTGGGAGCGACGTTCGGGACGTGGCACGGGGACGGATGTGGTCACGGGACCTCCAGCAACAGTTCGGGTCGTCGGCCAGCCGGGGCGCCGGCCACGTGGCCGACGGCATCCCCCGGCCACGTGGTCGACGGCGTCTCGCGGCCATCGACCGGCGGTCGCAGATGGGTGATAGGTCGTCAGCGCCGCCGGGGACGACGGGTCGGCGTGGGCCGCCGCGCCGGACCCCGGCGGAGCAGCCAGGACGTCACCGACGGCATCCAGCGGCTCAGGCGCGCGAGCGTACGCAGTCTGCGCGGATGGACGGCTATGCCACACGGACGGTCGATGACGGCGAGAATCGCTCGTGCGCCGTCCTCAGGCGTGAAGGCCGCCCCGAGACGCAGCAGCCAGGGCAGCTGGTCGCGGGCGCCGGGGTTGGCCTCCCAGAACGCGGTGTCGACACGACCGAACACGACGAGGCAGGAACGCACGCCGGTGCCGGCGAACTCCTGGCGCAGTGATTCGTGCAGGCCGCGCACCGCCCACGCAGCCACCGTGTGCCCGGTCACTCCCGGCCAGGCGAACAAGCCGGCCGGTGACCCCACGTGAACGATCACGCCCGCGTCCCGTTCGGCCATCCCGCCGAGGAATGCGTGGGTCAGGTAGTGGGTGGCCCGCAGCGGCGCATCCAGGCTGGCCTCCAGCGCAGCCGGGGTGGTGTCGCGTGCCCACTGCCAGCCACCCGCGCCAGCGGCGTGGACGATCACGTCGGGCACTCCCAGCTGCACCTGGATGCGTCCGGACATCGATGCGACCGCGACTTGGTCGGCGGCGTCGATGGCTTCGACGACGGCTTCACCCCCTGCGTCACGGATCGCATCGGCGAGGCGCTGCAGCCGGTCGTGGCGACGTGCGACGACGACGACGGTCCAGCCTCGGGCGCCCAGCGCCAGTGCCGTGGCCGCGCCGATTCCACTCGACGCGCCCGTGACCACCGCCAACCGACGAACCACCGCAGCCCTCATGTGCAGACGACCTCAACGCTAGGGGGCCACGACCATCCGCGCAGACGACCGCACCATTGGTTCATCCGGCGTCGAGTGCGGCGAACGCCTCGACACCTCCGGGGAACCGGCGCTCGAGTGCGGTACGCAGACTCGAGTTGGACGGATCGGACAGAGTCGGGTCGTCGGTGACGATCGCCCGCGCAAGCGACCGGCTCCGGCGAATAGCCTCCGTGTCCCGTCGGAGGTCGGTCAGCCGCAGGTCCTGCGCGCCGGACTGCCGTCGACCGAGGAGCTCACCCGCACCGCGCAGGGCGAGGTCGGCCTCGGCCAGCCGGAAGCCGTCCGTGGTCGAACACACCGCATCGAGACGGTCCCGCGCGTCGTCACCGAGCACACCGTTCCAACCGGCCATGAGTGCGCAGTACGAACGGTGCGGCCCGCGACCGACGCGACCCCGCAGCTGATGCAGCTGGCTGATACCGAACCTCTCGGCGTCCTCGACGACCATCACGGTCGCCTCGGCGACGTCGACACCGACCTCGATCACGGTGGTCGACACCAGCACGGGCGCACGACCGTCACGGAACGCCGCCATCGCCGCATCCTTGTCGTCCGCGCGCATCCGACCATGCACGAGTCCGACCTCTATGTCGTCGAAGACCTGCTCGGCCAACCGCTGGTGCTCGGCAACCGCGGCGACACCGTCGACGGACTCCGACGGCTCGACGAACGGGCAGACCACGTACGCCCGGCGGCCCGCACGGACCTCCTCGCGGATGAACGCGTACAGCGCCTCGCGGCGATCCGGCCGTGCAGGTGTGATCAGCTGCGTGCTCACGGGCTGGCGGCCAGCCGGAAGCTCGTCGAGTTCGGTGACGTCGAGATCGCCGTAGACCGTCATCGCAAGCGAACGCGGGATCGGTGTCGCGGTCATCACCAGCACGTCGGGTTGGCGGGGACCGTGCGGCCCG
>JBJHCV010000026.1:0-5173 GCA_050486225.1 Nitriliruptoraceae bacterium | reverse complement strand
GCTCTCGACGCGGTACGAATCCGGCTGACTGCGGCCCACCTGTGTGCCGACAGTGCTCCGGCGGGTTCCGAGGATCCTCTGGGCGAGATCGAGCGCCTACTGCGCCTTGCACGGTGAACGGGACCAATGACCCCAGTAGCTGGAGCCGAACGCCCATGGTGGCCACCCCCGGTGGGGTGGATCATGGGGGTGGTCTTCGACTGAACGCCGACCGAAGGAGTGGCGATGGGTCCGTGGATGCATGGCAGTGGCTGGGACGGCTGGGGGTGGATGTTCGGCTGGCATCTGGTCGGCTGGACGCTCACCGTGGTGCTCGTCGTCGGCGTCGTGGTCCTTCTGACACGTTCGGGCAGCGCTCGGGGTGCGCGCGCCAGCGCGGAGTCGATCCTGTCCGAGCGCTATGCCCGTGGCGAGATCGACACCGAGGAGTTCGAGGCGCGCCGGCGGGCGCTGCGATGACGCGCGAGGCCGGCTGGGACACCACCACCTGCCCGTGCGAGGTCTCGGTCGCGATCGTGCCGGCGGGGCCATGATTGCTGGTCCTGCGGCGGCCGACGCAGACCAGACCACGGACACGGCGCTGCGGTGGTTCGTCTCGAAGCTGTGGAACGCACTCGTGGCCCTGTGGGCTGCGATCACGGGGATCGCCCCGCACGTGCTGCACCACGTCGGTCCGCTGGCAGGAGCCGCGGTCGTCTCAGGCGTGGTCGGCACTGCGCTGTTCGGTGCCGTGGGGCTGCTTGCGACCGTGCCACTGCTGCTGCGGTTGCGGCGGCGCTTCGGCTCGTGGTTGGCGCCAGCAATTGCGCTCATGGTGTTCGTCAGCGTCTTCACCGTCTCCACGGTCGTGGTCGGCCCACGGCTGACCGGTGGGCAGGAGCCGGCCGGCACGCCGGTCGAGGACGTCGAGCACCTGGAGCACCACCCATGACCGGCGTTTCCGCCAATCCTGGTCGAGCCGCGGTTCAGGTGGTGTACGTGACTGCGCCGGGCTGCTGGCTGTGTGCCCACGGCCGGCGTGTGCTCGAACAGCTGACCGACGACCTCGACCTGTCGACCCGCGAGGTGGATCTGCTGTCGAGTGAGGGCCGCCGGCTGATCGCGAGCGGACGGGTGCCCTTCCCTCCGGCCGTGTTCGTCGACGACCGGTTGGTCGCGCACGGCCGGCTCTCCGCACGTTCGCTGGCCAGGCAACTCGAGGACCGCACCACGGACCGCACCCGCCACCGGCAACGGAGCTGACGCATGGAGAGTGTGTTCCTCGGCGGCTCGGTCGCAGCAGCGTTCCTTGCCGGCGTCATCGCGCTGTTCGCGCCGTGCTGCATCCTCGTCGTCTTCCCGTCGTATCTCGCGGCGGCGGTGCGCAACCGCCGATGGCGGCTCGTGCCGCTCACGCTGGTGTTTGCCGGTGGGCTCTCGGTCGTGCTCGTGCCCGCAGCGTTGGGGGTCGGGCTGCTGGCCCGGTCGCTGCTGCGATTCCACGCCGGCGTCTACATCGCAGGCGGGATGCTGCTGTTGGCCCTGGCTGCGATCACGCTCAGCGGCCGGGTGTGGTCGTTGCCGATGCTGCGCAGCTCCCCGGACATCCGTCGCACCGACTCCGGGGGCGTGTTCGCACTGGGAGTGTTCTCCGGTGCGGCCAGCGTGTGCTGCGCCCCGGTGCTGGCCGGCGTGCTGACCCTGACCGCGTTGGCCCCGGGCCTCGCCTCCACAGTCGCGATCGCGTTGGCGTACGTGGCCGGCATGGTCGCCCCGCTGCTCGTGCTCACCCTGGTGTGGGACCGCACCGATCCTGCTGCACGGATGCAGGTGAGAAGTCGCACGATCCGCCTTCGGGTCGGAGGATGGCACCGCACCGTCGGGCTGCTCGACGGGATCGCGGCCGGCATGTTCGCCGCCATGGGCATCGCACTGATCGCACTCGGCGCGACGGGAAACGTGCTCGCACCGACCTTCCAGGTCGGGGCCGCGTCCCGACTACGCGCATGGCTAGACCCGCTCGTCGCCACCCTGGAGCCGGTGCCCGACCTGATCGTCGGACTCGTGCTCGTCGCTGGCGCCGCCGGGGCCGTGTGGCTCTCAGGCCGTCGACAGCGCGACGACGCAACCCCGGGAGAACCGATCGATGGCGAGGCCCCCGCCGACATGCTGCTACGAAGGAGACGACGCCATGCGGACACGCACAACGGCCACGACTGATCGACGACGAGGCCCCGGTGATGCGCAGCTCGGTCGCTGGCTGCTCATCGTCCTACCCGTCATGGCAATCGCCGTCGCCATCGCGGCCACGGTCGTGGCAGAGTCCGGCAACGACCCGTCCGACAGCCCGACGATCGCGCCAGGCTTCACGCTGCCGACCACCACCGGTGCGGTCGTGTCACTCGACGAGGTCCTCGAGCGCGGTGAGGCGCTGCTCTACTTCTCCATGGGAGTCGGCTGCGACGGATGCTTCGTCCAGATCCCCGAGATCCGTGACACGCTGGCCGAGCAAGGCATCACACTCGTCTCGGTCATGGTCGACCCGACCGACATCGTCGAAGGGGAGGCGGCGCGGTTCGGGATCGACGAGCCGATCCTCATCGATGCCGACAGGGCCGTGTCCGATTCGTACGGCATGCTCGGCCAGTTCGGACACGGCACCGTCCCGAGCCACAGCTTCGCGCACGTCACTGCCGACGGCACCATCCAGACCACCCTGCACTATCCGGTCATGTTCGTCCCCGTCGACCAACTGCTCGACGACCTCGGACTCGCCACGCGGTGATGCCACCCTCGGCATGGCTGTCGAACAGTGCAACCGTCAACGACGCACCCGTAGTAGTATGGGATTCTCGACGACAGGACCCAGATCGTGACACGTTCCAGATGGCAGACAGCCCTCCTCGGCGCAATCGTTCTCGTGATCTCCGCCTGCGGCGGTGACACCACACCACAGGCCACGACCGAGCTCGCCGTCACCGGCACCGACGCGCTCGCATTCGAGCCTGACGAGTTCACCGTTCCCGCCGGACAGCAGGTGACGCTCGAGTTCGCCGCCGGGACGGCCGTCGAACACGACTTCGTCATCACCGATGCGGCAGACCACGGCTTGGTCGGCGATGCCGGTCACGGCGCACACGCCGATCAAGATCATGCAGAATCGTCCGGCGACCTCCACATCGCCCACGCCGACGCCGGACAGACCGTCACCGCGACGTTCACGATCGACACTCCAGGCACCTACGAGGTCTACTGCAGCGTTCCCGGACACCGCCAGAGCGGCATGGTCGCCACCCTTACCGTCGTCGGCGACTGACGCCTCGTCCTTGCGGCTACCAGCCATAGGGCGGCCTGGACCGCATCGGTCACACCTCGACGCAGGCGGGCCCTTCAGGGCCCTGCTCCAGCGCATTGGCAGTCCGTGCCGTGCCCGTCAGCTTCACGCTCAGGTCGACCACGAACTGGTTGGTGGCCTCGTCAATAGACGACGGGTAGCGGTCGAGCCCGCGCGGTGCGGGACCGTCGGTCCATTCACCCCACCGGTTGTAACGTGACCCGTGGCAAGGGCATTCGAACCACTGCGACGTCTGGCACCACGGCACGCCACATCCCAGATGGGGACAGTTGGCCGAATCCAACGCCATCAGCGCCGTCGTGTCATCCACGATCGCGCGGTGATCGTCACCGTAGATGAATTGTGCGGCGGTGCTGCTCGGATCCCACACGACGATCGACACGCCTGCCGCCGGGACCCGTACCGGCGCGCGTTCGTTGACGATCTGCGCGACGAGATCGTTGGCGTCGCCCATCGCAATCTCACCGGTGAGCACGTCTCCCAACCGCGGCCACAGGAATCCGAGTGAGCCCAGCGCGAAGCTGCCGAGTCCGACACTGGTCGCGCCGATCAGGCTGTAGCGCAGGAACGTGCGGCGCTCCACTGGTCGCAGTCCGCGCTTCGACCCTGGCAGGCCCGTAACCATGCCAGACCTCCCTTCAGCGGCGACACACAATGCCACCGCGGTCGTTGACCAGCCAGCCGAAGGACCGCGTCAGCGCCTGTATCGAAGGTACCTACTACGAATCCGTAGTCGAGCCCTCTGTGCGGTCCGATGACGTGGCTGTGGCCTGCGCACACACCACGGACCGTGCTTCGACTCGATTCACGTCGCTCAGCGTGGCGCCGCTTCCTTCACGCGACGGCAAGGTCAGTCGGCGGTGTGCAAGCCGGCGAGAATTGTCGTGACGAGCCGCTGCGCTGCAGCCTGGGAGGGCAGCGTGGGCGCGGCGTCGAGGGCGTGCAGGCAGAAGGTGGCCAGCTCGGCTGGCGGGATGTCGTCACGGATCTCGCCGCCACGTGCAGCCTCGTCGAGCAGATCCTTGATGAGTCCGTGAAGTTGCCGGTATGCGGGGGCGAGATGGCGACGTTCGTGCAGCGACGCTGTGACTTCACTTGTCAGCGGCTGACCCCCGTGGTGCCGGCCGCGCTGCCGGTTGATCTGCGCGTAGGTTCCCAGCACCGCTTCGAGCCGTCCGCGGCTGCTTCCGGGGCGGTGGGTGATCTCGGTGAGCTGATCAAGGTGGGCGACGACCTGGCGCTCATGCCATGCGAGCAGGATCTCGTCGACACCGGAAAAGTACTTGTAGAGGGTTGCGCGGCCGATCCCGGTGTCCTGGGCGATCTGCGACATCGTCACCGCCCGCAGCCCATGGGTTGCCACGGCCGCCGCGGCCGCGTCCAGGATGGCGTCGCGCACCTCGCGACGGTGCGCCTCGATCGTCTGGGTCCACAACCTCGGCATGCCGGCAGGGTACGCGAGGATCGAGACAATCCGTATTGTACTAAACAGTCTGTCTCGTAAACTTGCGCGGCCGCCATCTCATCTTGCCGACACGAGGACGCCGACATGGCCAACCAGCCACCGACCGGCCCGCCTGCCCGACCTGATCCGAAGCATCCCATGCCGCGGTGGGTGAGGGTGTTCGTCGCAGTCGCGATCGTGATCCTCGTGCTCGCATTCCTCGCGCTGGTTGGGAACGGCCTGGGCGGCCACGGACCTGCGCGACACCTGCCGACGGGCGTACCAGCCCACGTTGAGCCGCACGTCGACCTTTCCCAATCACCGCATGTGGTACGCCCGTGACGATGACTCCGCCGCTGCGCAGGCTCGCCCTGACGGTCCATCTCACAGCTTCG
>JBJHCV010000025.1:0-6397 GCA_050486225.1 Nitriliruptoraceae bacterium | reverse complement strand
GCCGACCCGTCCCAGGGCGCGATCGCGGCCTTCGACGACACCTCGGGTGCCAACGTCGCGGTCATCACCTACGTGCTCGAGGTCGACGCCGACGTCGACATGGGTCAGGTCATCGTCAACGACGCGGCCGTCACCGGTTACGCCGCCGCGCCCGGCGCCGCCCCGTACGCCCCGGTCGAGGACCGCACCGCGACCGTCAACGTCGCCCTGCCCGAGCTCGCCAAGTCGATCACCGCCACCAGTGCGGCCCACACGGGCGGCAGCGACGTGGTGATCGGCGAGGTCGTGACCTACGAGGTCGTGGTGTCGGTGCCACCATCGGCGACCGAGGTCGTGCTGCGCGACGAGCTCGATGCCGGGCTCGCAGTCTCCGCGCTGACCTCGCTGGAGGCGTCCGATCCGGGGTTGACGAGCTCGCACTTCGCTGAATCGGCGATCGACACGTTCAACGACATCCTCGCCGACGACGGCCTGACCACGGTCAGCTCACAGGGCCGGATCGTCGCGATCGACCTGGGCACTCTGACCAACAGCGGCGAGAACGTCGAGACGTTGACACTCACCTTCGACGCCGCGGTCACCAACGTCACCGCCAACCGGACCGGAACCTCCCGCGTCAACCGTGCCGAGCTGCGCGACGCCGTCGACGCCCGTCTCGGCGACCAGGCGGTATCGAGCACGGTCACCGTGGTCGAACCGACGGTGACGGTCACCAAGACCGTCGACGACGCCACCCCGGACGCCGATGACACGGTCACCTACACGATCACCGTGGCCAACACCGGTTCGGTCGACGCGTTCGACGTCGCACTGTTCGACCAGCTGCCGGCCGGCCTGGACTACGACCCCGGCTCGTTGACCCACGACGCTGGACCGGTGCCGGACACCGGCCCCACCCACGACACCGGTGAGTTCTCGGCAGGCTGGAACACCTTCCCGGCGAACACTACGGCGACGTTCAGCTACTCCGCGGTCGTGACTTCAAGTGCGGTGGGTTCCTCCGACGGCGGGTTGGTCACCAACACGGCCGCGCTCACCTGGACGAGCCTGCCTGGCACCGACCCGTCCACCTCGGACCACACCGGCCTGGACGTGCAGCGCACCGGTGATCCAGCCGATCCGGGTGAGGTCAACGACTATGCCGACTCCGACGACGCGACGATCAACGTGGCCATCTCCGCGGTCGGCAAGTGGCTGACCGATACCAGTGCCGCCCACACCACCGGGGCGAACGTCACGATCGGTGAGGTCGCCACGTTCTGGCTCACCGTAACCCTGCCCGAAGGCGATCTCGGGACGGTCACGGTCACTGACGCGCTGCCCACCGGTCTCGCCTACGTCAGCGGCACGCTGGAGGTTTGCGTGACCGCTGTCGACTGCGACGGTGTCGGCATGGACGCCGAGGGGCTCGACACCGACTTCGACGGCACGCTCGGCACACCTCAGGTGACTGGTGGTGTCGGCGACGACCTCGTCATCACCTTCGACGGCAACACCGGTGACGGCGGCGGTCCGGGCGTCACGGTCGCCGCGTCGCCCGACACCCAGCAGGCGTCGTCGTTCGTGATCACCTACGACGCAGTCGTCCGCGACATCGCCGCCACCACACACGGCGACACGCTGACCAACACCGCGATCGTGACCGTGGCCGAAACCGACTCGGACCCGGCCTCGGCCAGCGTGGACATCGTCGAGCCCGAGCTCGGGGCCACCAAGGGCTTCGCCGTCCTCGCACCGGACGGCGTCGCCGGCTACACCGACGGGGATCTGTCGTTCGTCACCTCGCCCACGCACGCGGCTGCCAACGACACGGTCGAGATCACGATCGACGTGATCAACACGTCCGGACTGACCGCATTCGACGTGGTGGTAGCCGACCAGCTCGATGCGGCAGTGTTCGACCTGGCCACCGTCTCGGTCATCGAGGTCGAGACCGGCTGGACCGACAGCAGCAATGCGGGTGCGGGCGAGCTCGAGTTCTCGATCGGCGAGCTCGCCGACGGCGCGTCAGCGAGCTTCACGATCCGCGCCACCGTCCGCGGCGACGTCGCCGATCAGCTCGCCCCGACCACCCTGCCGCACGGCCACGACAACACCGCGGGTGTGAGGTGGGCGAGCCTGGCCGCCGCCGACGACACCGAGGGCCAGCGGCGCGACGGCGACAGCGCCCCTGCGGTCGCCTACACCGACGACGGTGTCGCCACGCTTCAGCTGACCGCACCCGACCTGGTAGTGGCCAAGACAGGGCCGGCCACCATCGCCCCGGGTGGCACGGTGACCTACACGATCACGGTGACCAACGTCGGCGGCCGGCGTGCCGACGGAATCGAGCTCACCGACCGGCTCCCCGAGGACGACCGGGTCACCTTCGACGTCGATCAACTCGGGCTTCCCGACCCGGACATCGCCTACGACGCCACGGCGGGGGCCAACGGAACGATCACCTGGCAGCTCGGCAGCCTCGACCCGGGCCAGCATGTCACGCGCACCGTGACGATCGGGCTGGTCGATCCGGTGGTGGCTGGCTCCGACGGCGACGTCGTCGCCAACCTTGCCGCAGCCGAAGACGACGGGTCCTGGGGCGACGACCTGAACCCGGACGACAACGACGACACGCACGAGGTCACCATCGACACCACCGTGGCGCTGGTCGTCGACAAGACGCGCACCTCGCCTGCCGGATCGGTCGGCACCGGGGGGGCGGTCGTCTACGAGATCACGGTGACCAACACCGGCAACGAGCACGTCGAAGGGGCGGTACTCACCGACACCCTGGCCGAGCACACGAGCTTCGCCTCAGCGACCCCGGCACGCGACGAGGACGCGTCGAGCGCGACCGAGGTGGTCTGGCCCGCATTCGACCTCGAGGCCGTCGCCCAGGGCGAGCCACCCAACACGGCCGTGTTCACCCTGACGGTCGAGGTCGACGCGACCGTGCCTTCCGGCGTCGATGACCTGACGAACACCGCCACCGTGGCCTTCGACGGTGACGAGCACACCGACACCGACACGGTCGTGCTCGATGCGGCGCCCGAGTTCACCATCGACAAGACGGCCACCGAGGTCGACCGTGGCGACGGCGCCGGGTTCCAGCCGGCGGACGGCCTCATCCACGCCGGCGACGTCGTGCGCTACACGATTACGGTCGCCAACGTCGGCGACCAGGGCGCGACCGGTGTGACGATGACCGACACGCTGCCCGGCGAGGTCACCTTCGTCGACCAGGACTGTGACAGCGCCCCGGCGCACACCGTCACCTCTGCGGTCGGCGTGTTGACCTGGACGTTCACGCAAGAGTTCGACGCCGGCGACGACTTCACCTGCACCCTCGATGTCGCCGTCGACGACCCGTTGGGCACCCTGCCGGGCGGTCCGACCCACCTGGTCAACACGGTCGAGGTGACCGACGACGGCTCCGACACCGCAGGCGTGCCCGTCACCGCCGACGACGCCACCACCGACCGCCTCAACACCACCGGTATCACCAAGACGCTGGTGGCGACCTCGGCCGGTCACACCTCGGGGACCGAGGTCGTCATCGGCGAGGTCGTCACCTACCGGCTCGTCATCGACCTGCCCGAGGGCGACCTCGGCGAGGTCGTCGTGCGTGACCACCTGGCCGGCGACGGGCTGGACTACGTCGACGGTTCGGTCACGATCTGCGACGAGGCGGCTTGTGACGAGCTCACCGGCGACTTCGCCGGAACGCTCGACCCGGCCCCACCGACGGTCAGTGGCGGCACCGGCGGCAGTCCGCTGCTGTTCACCTTCGCCGACGTCGAGGTCGACGACATCCAGCTCGACGGCACCGGTGACCCGATCTCCAACCGGTTCACGATCACCTACGACGCGGTGGTGACCGACGTCGCCTCCAACGAGTCGGCGACGACGCTGACCAACACGGTCGGCATCACCGTCGACGGCGCCCAGTTCGACGCACCGGACGGGGTGACCGTCACGATCATCGAACCCGGACTCGAACTCGCCAAGTCGTTCGCATTCCCCGACGCCCACCCCGACGACGCCTCCGGCGCAGCCACCACCGACACGGTCACCGTCGAGCTGACCGTGACCAACCCGTCGGCGACCAGTGAGACGACCGCGTTCACCATCGAGCTCGTCGACCTCATCGACGCGTCACTGTTCGGTGAACCCACCAACATCGACGCGGACGGGTGGAACGCGGCGGTGGCGTCGATCGATGGTGGCGACACCTGGCAGCTGACCGTCGAAGGGGCATCGCTCGCGGTGGGCGCCAGTCACACGATCACCTTCGACGTCGACGTCGCCGCTGACATCGACGTGGGTGACGTCGTCGGCAACGACGCGTCGGTGACGTTCACGAGCCTGCCCGGCGGCGACGGCCGCGACTACGGCCCGGTGACCGCATCCGACACGTTCACGGTGATCGGCCCCGACGTCGACGTGGACAAGTCCACCTCGGCCACAACCGTCGAGCCCGGCGACCCGGTCACCTACACGATAGAGGTGACCAATACCGGTTCCCGGCAGGCCGACACGATCACGGTCGTCGACGAGCTGCCCGACGAGCTGGTGTACGTCGCGAGCTCAGGTGGGTTCGCAACGGTCGACTACGACGCGGACTCGCACACCGTGACCTGGACGGTCACCGACCTGGCGGCCGGCGCCAGCGCCGACTGGCAGCTCGAGGTCACGATCGTCGACCCGGTTCCGGCCGGGGCGCCACCAATCACCAACACGGCCGTGGCGACCTACGACGGCGACCGACGCGCCGACGTCGCCAGCGCCGACGACAGCGCAACCGTGAGCCTGGACGCGTTCATCGACCTGGTGCTCGACAAGGAGGCGTCGGCCGCCGAGATCACCCCCGGCGACACGGTCACCTACACGCTGGCGGTCACCAACCGCGGCGACGAGGACGCTGACGACGTCGAGCTGACTGACACTCTGCCCGCCAACACCACGTTCGTCGGCGCCAGCAACGGCGGCACAGAGACCGGCGGTGTCGTCAGCTGGCCGCCGTTCACCGTCGCCGGCTCCGACACCCAGATCATCGAGCGCACCGTCACGATCCGGCTCGACGACACCGTGCCGGCCGGGCTCGACGGGATCATGAACGCCGCCGAGGTCACCCACGCCGACGACGTCGACACGTCCAACAACACGGACACGGCCGGCGTCGACGTCGACGCCGCACCGGAGCTGACCATCACCAAGGACGACGGGCGCACGGTCGCGCTCGTCGGCGACACGCACGTGTTCACGATCCTGGTCGCCAACGTCGGCGATCAGGGCGCGACCGGGGTCACGGTCGTCGACACGCTGCCCGACGGCTACAGCTACGCCGCCTCGTCACCGGCCGGCAACCATGTCGACGGCGAGATCACCTGGAACCTCGGCGGTGAACTCGCCGCCGGCGACGACGTCACCCTGGAACTGACCGTCACCGTCGACGACCCGCTGCCGACCGGCACCACTTCGCTGACCAACACGGTGACCGTCACCGATGACGGGGCCAACGGCCCCCAGCCGACCACCGACAGCGACACCGACACCAACACCGCCGGCACCGACCTCAACGTCACGATCGAACTGATCAGGGACCTGGTGCCCGGGGCGACCGGCAGGTACCGGATCACCGTCGGCAACGCCGGGCCAGAAGACGTCGACGCGCTGACGCTGGTCACCTCGCTCGACAGCGCACTGTCCAACCGCAGGTTCGATCCGGACGTCGGCAGCTACAACCCGTCGACCCACGTCTGGTCCGGTGTCGGACTCGACGTCGGCGATGAGATCACGATGACCATGACCGTCGACGTCGCTCTGTCAGCATCGGGAAGCCTGACCGCGGAGGTGACCGTCGATCCGATCGGCCACGCCGAACTCGACGACGACGACAACACCGATGAGACCAGCGACGGGCTCAGCCCGAAGGTCGAACTCGAACTCGACAAGGACATCGACGGCCAGCCCGCGCGCGGCGAAGAGTTCGACTACGTACTCACCGTGACCAACCACGGGCCATCCCGTGCCACCGGTGTGCGGGTGACCGACACGTTCCCGGCCGGCATCACCCCGGTCGCCTCCTCCGGCTCGGGCTGGACGTGCACCATCGACGGTCGGAACGTCACCTGTGTCCAGGCCGCCGCGATCGCTCCTGACGCCACCTCGACATTGCGCCTGACCGCACGGGTGGGCGCCAGCGCTGAAGGCGAGATGATCAACACCGCTTTGGTCACTGCCACCGGCGCCGAGGTGAGCGGAGACGACCGCACGGGCACCGCGACTTTCGTACTCGGCGCGGCCACCGGACGCACCGGATCGGTCGCGCTCACCGGGCTCCAGGTTGCTGGACTGCTCGCGGGCGGGCTCGCGTTGACCGGCGCGGGCACCATGGCGGTCGGATCGGTGCTGC
>JBJHCV010000024.1:0-7284 GCA_050486225.1 Nitriliruptoraceae bacterium | reverse complement strand
GGTGTTTGCTCTGGAGACGTTCTGTCCGGCGTCGGATGGGCGGTCTGCGGCGCGGATCGAGGAGGAGATCGTGGTGACGGCGGACGGGGCGGAGCTGTTGACCCTGTTCCCCGCCGAGGAACTGTTCATCACCAACCAGTACTGAGGTCTCAGGAAACCAGCCGGCGAGGTGCACGACACCGTCGGACAGGAGGAGCACGTGGCCACCAGGACGAAGACCAGGGCGAAGGCATCGTCGTCGAGCGCGTCGAACGGAGCGAGCGGCGACGCCCTCGACCGTGAGGTGAAGCTCGCGCTGTACCGGCAGGTCGTACGGATCCGCCGCTTCGAGGAGCGTGCCTACCGGCTGTTCATGGACGGCCTGGTCAAGGGCACCTCGCACCTGTCGCTCGGCATGGAGGCGATCGCGGCCGGGTTCGCGACGGCCATGCGCGACGACGACATGACGTTCTGCACCTACCGCGGACACGCACACACGCTGTCGCGCGGTACCCCCATGGAGGGGGTGATGGCGGAACTGCTCGGACGTGCCAACGGTGTGTGCGGCGGCAAGGGTGGGTCCATGCACCTCACCAGCGTCGAGCACGGCGTCATGGGTTCGTACGCCATCATCGGCGCACACCTGCCCATCGCGGGTGGCGCTGCGTGGTCGGCCCAGCTTCGCGACAGCGGGCAGGTCACCGTCTGCTTCTTCGGTGACGGGGCGACCAACATCGGTGCGTTCCACGAGGCACTCAACTTCGCCGTCGTGTGGAACCTGCCGATCGTGTTCGTGTGCGAGAACAACCTGTACATGGAGTACACGCCGATCGGCGACGTGACGGCCGTGAAGCACCCGGCTGCCGATCGTGCCTCGGCCTACGGGCTCGACTCGATCGTCATCGATGGCAACGACCCCGAAGCCGTCTACCGCACGGCGCACGAGACCATCGAGAAGGCTCGTTCCGGCGGCGGACCGAGCCTGGTGGAGGCTCTCACCTACCGGCACGGTGGGCACTCCCGGGCGGATCCCGGGACCTATCGTCCTCAGGAGGAGGTCGACGAGTGGCTGAAGCGTGACCCGCTGCCGAACTACCGGCAGCAGCTGCTCGACGAGGGCATCGAGGAGGCAGACCTCGATGCGATCGATGCCGAGGCCGACGCAGACGTCGACGCGGCGACCGAGGCGGCGAAGAACGGACCACTGCCGGAGATCGAGAGTGCCTACACCGACGTGTGGGCGGATGGAGGTTGGTCGTGGCGGAACTGATCACGTACCGGGACGCGGTCGCACGGGCGATCGCGCAGGAGATGCGCCGCGACGAGTCGGTGGTGTTCCTCGGTGAGGACATCGCCGCCGCTGGTGGGGTGTTCAAGGCGACGAAGGGTCTGCTCGACGAGTTCGGGCCGGTCCGTGTCCGCGACACCCCGATCTCCGAGGAGGCCATCATCGGCGCGGCCATGGGTGCCGCGATGACCGGGATGCGTCCGATCGCCGAGATCATGTTCTCGGACTTCCTCGCGACCTGCTGGGACATCGTCGCCGTGGAGATCGCGAAGTCGCGCTACATGACCGCGGGGCAGGTCAGCTTCCCGCTGGTCATCCGCACCGCCAACGGTGGCGGTCTGCGCTTCGGGGCCCAGCACTCGCAGGCCGTCGAGAACTGGGCGATGATGATCCCGGGTCTGAAGGTCGTCGCGCCCTCGACCGCGGAGGACGTCGTCGGGCTGCTCGCGGCCGCGATCCGTGACGACGACCCCGTCATGTTCTTCGAGCAGAAGTCTCTCTACCCCGTCAAGGGTGAGGTGCCCGACGGGGAGATCGTCGACGAGCTCGGCAAGGCGAAGATCGTCCGCAAGGGCAACGACGTCACGATTGCTGCGCTCGCGGCCATGGTTCCGCGCGCGCTCGACGCGGCCGATCGGCTGGCCGACGAGTACGGCATCGACGCCGAGGTCATCGACGTGCGCAGCCTCGTGCCACTCGACACGCGCACCCTGCTCGAGTCGGCGTCACGCACCACCCGGTTCGTGACCGTCGAGGAGAACCCGCGTCTGTGTGGGTGGGGTGCCGAACTGGTGTCGATCGTCGCCGAGGAGTCCTTCTGGGACCTCGACGCGCCCGTGACCCGGATCACGACCCCCCACATTCCCCTGCCGAGCTCCGATGCTCTCGAGGACGAGGTCCTCCCGTCGGTCGCTCGCATCACGGAAACCGTCGCAAAGGTGGTTGGATGAGTCAGACAGGAATCCTCGACCGCGTTCCCACCCAGCTGTTCATCGGTGGTGAATGGCGCGATGCCAGTGACGGCAACGAGATCAAGGTCACCGATCCCTCGACAGGCGAGGTCATCGCCGCGGTCGCGTGCGGTACCGAACAGGACGCGAAGGACGCGCTGAGCGCGGCCGACGCCGCCGCCGAACAGTGGCGCAACACCCCGCCGCGCGAGCGTGGTGAGGTCCTCCGTCGCAGCTTCGAGCTCATGATCGAGCGTCGCGAGGAGATCGCGGAGCTGATCGTGCTCGAGTCCGGCAAGAGCTGGAACGACGCCGTGGGTGAGGTGACCTACGGCGCCGAGTTCTACCGGTGGTTCGCGGAGGAGGCCGTGCGCATGGGCGGCGGCCTGTCGACCGCGCCCGGCGGGGACAAGAAGATCCTCACGATGCACCAGCCGGTGGGGCTGTCGGTGCTCATCACCCCGTGGAACTTCCCCGCGGCGATGGCGACCCGCAAGATCGGCCCGGCGCTCGCCGCCGGCTGCACGGTCGTGCTCAAGCCGGCCTCGGACACCCCGCTCACGTCGCTGCTCGTCGCCCAGCTGATGGTCGAGGCCGGCGTGCCGGACGGCGTCGTGAACGTGCTGCCGTCGCGTGGCTCCGGTCCGACGACCCCCGCACTGCTGACCGACCCACGCACCCGCAAGGTCTCGTTCACGGGATCGACCGAGGTGGGTCGGATCCTGCTCGAGCTCGCGGCCCAGCAGGTGCTCAACTGCTCGATGGAGCTCGGGGGCAACGCGCCGTTCCTCGTCCTCGAGGACGCGGACATGGACGTCGCCGTCGAAGGCGCCATGGTCGCCAAGATGCGCAACGGCGGTGAGTCGTGCATCGCGGCCAACCGCTTCCTGGTCCACGCGTCGGTCGCCGACGAGTTCTCCCGTCGGCTGGCCGAACGCATGGGCGCCCTGAAGCTGGGGCCTGGCCTCGACCGTTCCAACGACGTCGGCCCGGTGATCAACGCCGCCGCACAGGAGGAGATCGCCGGACTGGTCGAGACCTCTGTCGGAGGCGGCGCGAAGGTCCTCACCGGCGGCAATGCACCCGAGCGTCCCGGGTACTTCTACGAGCCGACCGTCCTGGCCGACGTCTCGCCGGGCGATGGGCTGCTGTCGCACGAGATCTTCGGCCCCGTCGCGCCCGTCGTGCCGTTCGAGTCCGAGGAGCAGGGCATCGCGATGGCCAACGACACCGAGTTCGGTCTCGCCTCCTACGTCTTCAGCGGTGACCTCGGTCGTGCGCTGCGGGTCGCGGAGCAGATCGAGGCCGGCGTCGTGGGCATCAACCGCGGGTTCGTGTCCGACCCGGCTGCGCCGTTCGGCGGCATGAAGCAGAGTGGACTCGGCCGTGAGGGTTCCCACGAGGGCCTGCTCGAGTTCGTGGAGACCAAGTACATCGCCGCGTCGTGGTGACCACCGGGTCGGGCCACGAGCGCCCGGCCCGACCACGCCGCAACTCGTTGACACAGGATCTGGAGACTGACTGGTGAGCACCGACAACGGCAAGAAGATCGGCTGGCTGGGTACCGGGCGCATGGGATTCGAACTCGCGATCCGGCTGCTCAACTCGGGTCACGACCTGAAGGTCTGGAACCGCACTCGCGACAAGGCCGAACCGCTCGCGTCGCTCGGCGCGACCGTCGTGGACCGCCCCAGCGAACTCGCCGACTGCGACATCGTCTTCACGATCGTGTCGTCGTCGGACGTGTTCAAGGAGGTCATCCTCGGTGACGACGGCCTGCTGAGCGTCGAGGGTTCCATCCCGTCGCTCGTCGTCGACTCGTCGACGATCTCCATGCCGGCCTCCGAGCACGTGCGCACCGAGGCCGCGAAGGTGGGGTGCGAACTGCTCGCCGCCCCGGTGAGCGGCAGCCCGAAGGTGATCAAGTCGGGCCGACTCGGGGTCGTGGTCAGTGGTCCGCGGGAGTCGTTCGAACTCGCGCGTCCCTACCTCGAACTGTTCGGCAAGACCGTCACCTACGTCGGTGAGGGTGAGCGGGCGCGGCTCGTCAAGATCTGCCACAACCTGATCCTCGGCGTCGTCACACAGATCCTCGCCGAGACCACCATGCTCGCGGAGAAGGCCGGCATCTCCCGGTACGACTACCTCGAGTTCATCAACGGCAGCGTCATGGGGTCGGTGTTCAGCCAGTACAAGACCCCGGGGATCGTGAACCTCGACTACACGCCGACGTTCACCGGTCACCTGCTTCGCAAGGACTTCGAACTCGGCCTCGAGGCCGCACGCGAACTCGACGTGCCGCTGCCGTCGTCGGCACAGGTCCACCAGATGGTCGTCGACATGATCGGCAACGGGCTCGGCGACGAGGACTTCTCGCGCCTGTTCGAGATGGCGGCCCGGGGCTCCGGGATCCAGCTGGAGTCCGAGAACCGCGACGACGTCACCGACGGGCTCGACCCGATCGACGACCTGTCGACCCGGCGTCGCCCGTAGGCGCCCATCCACCCACCGCAGACTCGGGGTGTCCGACGGCCGAGTGGCTCGTCGGACACCCCGAGTCGTCGTGGAGGTCCCAGATCCTGACGCGAGGAGCACCCGTGACGTCCGACGACCAGGCGACTTCGTCCTTCCCGGCCGATGGCCCGCGGGATCCTGCGCCGTCGGGTCCCCCCTCGACCCTCGACGAACCGCTCGAACTCGATCCTGGTGACTGGGAGGGGCGCGCCGTCTACCACCTGCTCACGGGACTGGTCATCCCGCGTCCCGTCGGGTGGGTGTCGTCGGTCAGCCCGGACGGGGTTCGAAACGTCGCCCCCCACTCGTACTTCAACCTGGTGTCGGGCAACCCGCCGTACGCCTTCTTCGGCTCGATCGGCGTGAAGGACTCGCTGCGCAACGTGCGCGAGTCGGGCGAGTTCGTGTTCAACATCGTCTCGAGTGACCTGGCGGAACTGATGGTGGCCACCGCCGCGGACCTGCCGCCCGACGTGGACGAGTTCGACTTCTTCGGGATCCCGAGCGAACGGGCCGTGGCCGTCGACGCGCCGCGGGTGGCCGGTGCCCCCGCACATCTCGAGTGTCGAGTGACCCACGAGATCGAACTCGAGGAACGTGCCCACGTGGTCATCGCCAGGATCGTGCACGTGCACGTCGAGCCCCGCGTGTGGGTGGACGGACGGATCGACCCGCGCCTGCTCGACCCGATCGTGCGGCTCGGCGGCTCCGGGTTCGCGCGGTTGGCTGACCACCATCGCATCCCCCGTCGGCCCTGGGAGGAGATCCGTGACCTGCCCGGGCCGCAACGCATCGCCGGGCGTGAGCCCTGGTGACACCCCGCAGTGCCGCGTCACCGGCGCAGGCCGTGCCCGGTTGCCGGGGGGTGCCGTCCAGCGCCTAGCATCGACACGGATGCCGCCGGGTGACCCCGGATCGAACCAGGGAGACGCGTCATGGCCACGGGACAGGACTGGACGACTGCAGCGCTCGACATCGCGCCGCCACCACCGGCGTTCTCCGACGAGGAGATGCGCCAGCGACACGAGACGGTGCGGTCACTCGCCGCCGACGCCGGTTGCGACCGCGTCATCGTCTACGGCGCCAACCGAAGTGGGCCCGCGGTGCCGTGGTTGACCCGGTGGCCCGTGAGCCGGGAGGCCGTGCTTTTCGTCGAGCCCGACGGGCAGGACACGCTGTTCATCCAGTACCACAACCACGTCCCGCAGGCGACGGAACGTGCCCGCGACTGCGACGTGCGCTGGGGTGGACCCGACACCATCGAGACCGTGGTCGAGGAGCTGCGCACGCGCACGGGAGGCGCGAAGGGACGCGTCGGGCTCATCGGTGACGTGCCCTACCAGGTCCGTGACGCGATCGCCGAGGTCGCCGGGGAGACCCACGACCTGAACGGTCCCTACGAGGCCCTGCGGATGATCAAGTCCGACCAGGAGATCGAGCACCTGCGCCATGGTGCGCGTCTGAGCGACGCGGCGATGGCCGCACTCGTGGAGACGCTCGAGCCCGGCGTCACCGACTTCGACCTGCAGCTCGCGATGCAGGCGTCGTACATGCGTCACGGCGGTTCCCTGCACATCCACTACCTCGGCATCACCGACATGGCCAACCCGGCACGGTGTGTCCCCACGCAGCTCGCGACGGGTGTCACCGTGGAGCACGGCAGTGTGGTGGTCGCCGAGCTGTCCGCCGCGTGGCGCGGCTACGCCGGTCAGGTCCTGCGCACCATGACGGTGGGCACCCCGCCGACCGACGACTACCGGCGGCTGCACGACGTGGCCGAGGCGGTGCTGGACGCGGTGCTCGGGGCGATCCGGCCCGGAGTCCACGCGACGGCCCTGCGCGACGCGGCGGCGCCACTGCTCGCCGACGCCGGGCTGGAACTGTGCGACGACCTCGTCCACGGCTATGGCGGTGGCTACCTGCCGCCCGTCGTGGGACGCCCCCACGACCCGGTGCCCGACGTCGTCCTGGAGAAGGGCATGACCGTGGTCGTGCAGCCCAACGTCATCACCCCCGACGAGCGATCGGGCGTGCAGACGGGCGAGCTGGTCGTGGTCACCGACGACGGCGCCCAGTCGCTGCACTCGATTCCGCGCGGGCTCTACGTCCTCGACTGATCGACGTCGGGCCGTTACCCCGGGCGACGCGGCGCCCGGGGGACGGCCAGGCGCGCCCCGGACGCACCCAACAGGACGGCGACCCCCAACCCCCCGGGCCCCGTCCCAAGGAAACGCGGGCCGCCCCCGCCCCGTGACCCCCCCGCCGGGGCGAGTCCTCCCGAGTGCGACCGGCCGGGGCCTCCGATCCCGGCTCGGCTTTCGTCCTTCCCTGCGCCCTGTTCGAATCGGGGGTCGTCCCACCGCCCGCCTCCCCTACGGAGCCGCACCATGATCATCGGGGTCCCCCGAGAGATCAAGGAGGATGAATATCGCGTCGGCCTGCTGCCGGTCGGCGCCGAGGAATTGACGGCCGCCGGCCACTCGAGCTGCGGCAGGTCGATGACGACGCGGTAAGGCGACGGCAGCGTGAACAAGCGATAGTCCAGGGCCTCGG
>JBJHCV010000023.1:0-7352 GCA_050486225.1 Nitriliruptoraceae bacterium | reverse complement strand
GAACCGTGACGGTGACGTCGGCCATTCCCCGCAACGAACGGGTCAGCCCGGGCCAGCCGACCTTCCAGTTGGTCAGGTCGGTGAGCACGATCACGTCGGCCGACAGAGCATCGCCGTGCGCCTGAAGTAATGCGCTCAGGTTCGGCGAGGCGATCTCCTCCTCACCTTCGACGATCACCTTGACGTTGACCGGCGGCGCGCCACGCGCCTGCCCCCAGGCACGGATCGCCGCAACATGGGCGAGGATCCCAGCCTTGTCGTCGGCGGCGCCTCGTCCGTACAGGCGGCCATCACGTTCGGTCGGCACGAACGGGTCACAGTGCCAGCGATCCGCGGTCGCGGCCGGCTGGACGTCGTGATGGGCGTAGAGCAGCGCGGTCGGGGCATCCGGGTCGACCTCCCAGTACCCGGCGACGTAGGGCGGTGCGCCGTCGACCTCGAGCAGCTCGACGCGTGGCATTCCTGCCTCGCGGAGGATCCGCGCGGTGACGCGGGCCGAAGCCGCGACGTCGGCGGCATGTTCGGGAAGGGCACTCACCGACGGGATCCGCACCAGCTCCTCGAGCCAGGCACGCGTCTGTGGCAGCTGGTCCACGAGGATCGCGGCAAGGTCGTCGAGCCCGTCGGGAACTCGGGTGTCGCTCGGCAGTCCGGGCGTGTCGGGCACGGCTTCCTCGTTTCGTGGTCGGGTCGTGGTCGGGCGGGATGACCGGGAGGTGGGCAGAGTCTGCCCGATGGTCGTCTGCGTTGGAGAACGGCGGCCCGGTCGGACTATCCTCCCGGCACCGAGGTACGACGGAAGGTGTGGACTGTGGGGCACGCGGCGGAGGCCTGGAGCCGGCTGTCCGGCATGCTCACGGATGCGGACACCACCGGCGTGCCGGAGCTGTACGCGGTGGACGCCTTGTTTCTCGAGCCGTACAACCCGCCGCACCGGGGAAATCTGCTCATCCAGGCGTACCTGAAGGACTGGTTGGCCGGTAAGGAAGAGATCTCGGTCGATGCCACCCGTGTGATCGAATCGGACGACGGGACCGAGCTCGCCGTCGAATGGACCATCGGCTACACCGCCGGCGGGCGCCGGTGGAGCGACCTGCCGCGGGCCAGCTTCTTCGCGTTCGACGAAGACGGGCGAATCAGCTACCACCGCGACTACACCTGAGCCGCACGGTCACGTTCAGCCGTCACGCGCTGCATGCGCTCGCTGTCGTGCGCATAACCCCACGCAACCGCCGGTCATGACCCGTCGGGTGTCTGCCGGACGTGCGAACAGGTCGTCCACAAGGCACCGGTAGCGCGTGGCGAACGCCAAGCATCCGGTGCGTAATGTCGCCCTCGGCGCGGTCACGGGGGTGCAGATGCGCGTGGACACGGCTGACAAATGGATGACGGCGGGGCAGGCCGGTGCTGCGCCACCGATCGACCCGGGCGAGGAGCCCGACCGGGCCCCGTCAGCGCTGGCCGCTGACGGGCCGTTTCCGGCGCTGCCCGTCGGCGTCGACACCGGTCCCGCACTCGATGCCGCCGTCCGTCGGTTCGTCGAGTCGGCGTTCGGCTGGCAGCCGGTGGACGCGACGACCTCGGCGCTGGTTCCTCCCGTCGTCCACCTCGTGGGCGTCGATCGGGACGGGCAGGCGCTGGCCACCGACGGGGTGCCCCGGATTCTGCTCGTCAGCCCGGACACGGCGCCGTCGGCCGTGGCCGAAGCACTGGTGGAAACCGCCGCCCTCGCCGCCCTCGCGTGGCCTGACGAGCGCGACCAGCTCGAAGCGGTCGTCGGACGTGTCCTCGCGCGTCGGCGGACGGTGACCAGCGGCGCGCCGATGCTTCGCGTCGGTGGGGCATCTGGCGGGGTCGGTACGACGACGGTTGTGCTCGCCCTCGCAGGGCTCGCCGGGTGGCGGGGAATACCCACCTTGGCTGGCGTTCGGCTGCCTGCACCGATCGCGATGCCCTGCCTAGTGGACACCGAAGCGTTCCGCTCACCCGAACTGTTCGCACGTGCGACACCGGTGCCCGGCGTGTCGGCGATGCGGGTGGTCGCCTCCGACGGGGCCGTGCCCGTGCCCGAGCCAGTCGACACCCGCATCGGGCTGGCTGTCATCGACGACGGGGTCGCCGACGACGTCGACGTGCTCGTCGTTCGGCCCGATCGGGCCGGAATCGAACGGCTGGAACGCACCACGGCGGCGATCATCGTCGTTGCCGGAAGCGGGCCGGCGACGGATGCGGACCTGGCCCGGGCCGCTTCGGGACGGCGTGGCATCCGCCTTCCCTGGTCGCATCGTGTCGCGCGCGCCGGGTTCCACCAGCGGATACCCGGCGGGCTGCCCGGAAGCTGGGTGATGCGGCTCGCGCAAGTGGTTCCGGCCGCGCCCTCTGCTCCAGGTGCGCGCTCTGCGCCGGTTGTGTCCGGCATCAGGCAACCGGGCACCTCCTCGCCGACGACCTTGTCCGGCGCATGAACCCCCTGCGGGATGACGGCGCCCGGGAACAGGCTCGTCGGGCAACGGTCGACCGTGCGCTGCGGGACGCGGTGGCACGACGCCTTCGTGACGACGTCGAGGTGGTCGCCGGCGAAGCCGATGTGTCGGTGCTGCGCCGAGCGGTCGCACGGGCACTGGCGGCGCAGGGCGTCGTCGCCGCCCCGGATGTGTGGGCGCGGATGGTCCGTGACCTGGTCGACGACATCGGCGGTCTCGGTCCGCTCGAGTCGCTCCTGCGCGATCCGTCCGTCACCGACGTGATGGTCAACGGCGCCGACGAGGTGTACGTCGAACGGGACGGCGTTCTGGCGCCGTGCGAGGTGCGCTTCGACGACGACGAGCACGTCACGACGGTGATCACCCGGGCGCTCGGTCCGCTCGGCGTCCGCCTCGATCGCAGCCATCCCTTCGCTGACGGCGTGCTCGCCAACGGTGTCCGGTTGCACGCGCTCGTGCCGCCCCTGGTTACTCGCCCGGTCCTGACGCTGCGACGCGTGGCCTCGGTCGCACCCAGCTGGGACGATCTGATCGCGGCGGGATCTGTGACCCCAGCGCTCGTGGCCCTCCTCACCGACGCGGTGGCGGCTCACCGCAACATCGTCGTGTGCGGACGAGCAGGCGCCGGCAAGACCACGCTGCTCGCTCGCCTGCTGGGCGGCGTCGGGGCCGACCGGGTCGTCGTCATCGAGGATGCGCCCGAGCTCGACCGACCGTCCACCCACTGTGTGCACCTGCGTACGCGACCTCCCAACGCCGAAGGGACAGGGGCGATCACCGTCGAGCAGCTGGTGCGCAACGCACTGCGGATGCGTCCGGACCGGATCGTCGTCGGCGAGGTACGTGGAGCTGAAGTCGCCGACCTGCTTCAGGCGATGAACACCGGCCATGACGGGTCGATGACCACCGTCCATGCCAACGGGGCTGCCGAAGCGATGGTCCGACTGGAAGGGATGGCGCTGCTCGCGGGAGTCGCGCTGCCGGCGGTACGGGCTCAGCTGGCCACCGCTGTCGATCTCGTCGTCGCGCTCGACCGGGGGGACGACGGCCGACGTCACGTCGCCGAGGTTGTCGACGTCGCCGGTGACGGTGACCGGCTGCGGGTCGAGCGGTGCTGGCCGTGAAGGACCGGATTCTCGACGACGAGGCGCAGGAAACCGACCGTGCGCGGCTTCGTGCCGCGGCGGGCCAGGTGAATGCGGACCTGTCCGCGCTGCCCGCACGTGTTCGGCGGGCGCTGACGGTCGCCACGCGTGCTGGAGCGCCCGTGTTGGATGTGCTCGATGCGGCCATCGCCGCACAGGACGATGTTCGCGCGGGACGCCGTGCGGTGCAGGTCGCGACGGCGCAGGCGCGGGTCGTCGCCGTCGGACTCGCGGTCGCACCCGTCGTGTTCGTGCCGTTCCTGGCACGCGTGTCCGGCATCGACCTCGTGGCGTTCTACGGGACGGGCGTCGGACGGGTGGTCCTCGTCGCGGGCGTGTCGCTACTGGCCGCGGGAGCCGGCGCGATCATGCTGATGGTCCGGCGGGTCGGCCGGCCGTCGACGTCCCGGCGTGCCGTCGTGCCTGCGGCCACGCTCGCGGCCGTGTCGTCAGGGTTGCTGCTGGGCACGGTCGCGGCCGTCGTCGCAGCAGCGGTCACGGCGGTCGTTGTGCGACGCCGTCGCGCTCGCCAGAGCGTGGCGAGCGGCGACGACGAGGTCGCCGAGCTCGTCGCGACAGCCCTGCACGGAGGCTGCACCTCCGCGTCGGCGCTGCGTATGGCCGCTGAAGTGCTTCCCGGGCACGCCGCACGGCTTCGCTCACTCGCGTTCGATCTTGACGTGCGCGGCGAGGCGATGCCGGCCGACGTATCCGACCCCGACACACCGCAGGTGGTGGGCCGGATCGGCACGGTCCTTCGTGACGCCCACCGGCTCGGAGCGCCGGTGGCGCCGGCGCTGCGGCGGCTCGGTGCACAACTTCGAGCGGACGAACACGCCCGGGTGCTCGCCGCCGCCGAACGCCTTCCTGCGCAGTTGACCTTCCCCACCGCACTCTGCCTGTTGCCGGCAACCTTGCTGCTCGTCGGTGCGCCGATCGTGCACGCAGGCCTTACGGCAACGGGCGGCTGAGACACAAGGAGAAGCACCGTGGATCAACCGATCGGACCCGAGCCGCGTCCGACAGGCATCGACCGCCGTCGCGCCGCGAGCGTTCGTCGTCCGCGTGACACGTCTCAGGACGGCTCGCTCGTGACCGAGTACGGCCTGCTGGTGGTCGTTGCCGCGACCATCGCCGGCGTCGTCATCCAGTGGGCCACCAACGGCGCCCTCGTCCGGCTGTTCAACGCCCTGCTGAGTCAGGCGCGTGCGCTCGTCGGTGCCTGAACCGGCCGGGCAGGCCGGCTCGCTCAGCCTGGAGTCGGTCCTGGTGCTGCCGGTGCTCGCATTCGTGGTCGTGGGGCTCGTCCAGGTCGCGACGCTGATGACCGATCTGCTGCTGCTGCACGAAGCCGCACGTGCAGGGGCACGTGCGGCCGCGACGACCGACGGGTCGGCCCCGGTGGTCGATGCGGCACGGCAGGCTGCGCCGGAGCTTGTCCTCATGAAGGTCGAGGTGACGCCTGCCCGCCGAAGCGAAGGCGACATCGTCGTGGTCGAGACGTCCCTGGTCCGCAAGTTCGGACCGGTAGGACACCTGCTGCGCGCACGAGCCTCCTCCCGGGTGGAGCCGGTGGTCGGCGCTTCCGGATCGTGGCCGTGAACGTTCTCGGTTCATGGCGGTGAGTGCGCCCGGTTGGCGGCCTGGCATGGCCCGGCAATGGTCGGTCGAGCCGGCCGCGCATCGGGGTGAGGAAGGCGCCGCGAGCGTCGTGCTGCCCATGACGTTGTGGGCGGCGACCCTGATCGCCATCGCGTTGATCGATATCGGCGCATATCTGGTCGCCGCGGGGCGGGCGCAGTCAGCGGCCGACGCGGCGGCACTGGCTGCGGTAGCGGTCGACGCACCGGGTGCGGGCGGCAGCCCGCAGCGTGAAGCGACCCGGGTCGTGGCTGTCGTCGATGCCCGGCTGGAACGGTGCGACTGCCGGCGAGGCAGCGAGCGAGCGACGGTGGAGGTGAGCGTCGCCGTGCCGGGCCTGGTCATCCCGACGCTCGGCGCCGGGCGGGTGACCGCGCAGGCTTCGGCGGTGCTGGTCGTGCCTGAGCCGGACGAGGTGCCGTGAGGTCGCCCGCGACCCTCAGGCGGGGTCGGGAGCGTGCGCGAGCACCACGGTGAGCAGATCGAGCGCAGCACGCTTGTCCAGAGGCTCGTTGCCGTTGCCGCACTTGGGGCTGTGGACACACGCCAGGCACCCGTCGGCGCAACGGCACGAGGTGACCGTGTCCCTGGTCAGGCGTTGGTGCGCGGCGAAGCGCAGAAACGATCGTTCAGTCAGTCCCGCGCCGCCGGGATGACCGTCGTAGATGAACACTGTCGGCAGTCCCGTGTCGGGATGGGACGGGGTCGAAAGCCCTCCGAGGTCCCACCGGTCGCACAGCGCGATCAGCGGCAGCATCGCGATCGCCGCGTGCTCGGCGGCATGCAGCGCGCCGGGAAGCCGTCGCGGACCGATGCCGGCGGCGTCGAGGCCTTGCGAGGTCACCGTGTACAGAACGGCGACCGTGTCGAGGGTCACCTCGGGCAGTGCCAACGCGAGCTGCTCGATCACCTGGCCGGTCCCCGCGCGCAACACGTCGTAGGCGGTCACCTGACGGGTGACCCGGACCCGTGCCAGACGCACCGCGACCGGATCACCGTCCCGCTGGTCGACGACCTCGGTGATGCGAACGTCGGTGTCGGATCGGGGCCGGGTCGTATACCCGAGCGAGCGGTCCTCACGGACCATGGCAAGAGCACGTTCGAGGTCGAGCTGCTCGACGACGTACTGCCGGGAGCGGTGGTGGTACACGGCTCCGGGATGGACCTGATGGTGGGCGCGTGCCTCGTCTACGTCGCCGATCACCTCGCCGGTCGTGTCGTCGACGATCTGCACGGTGCGCCCGCCCGCGCCACGCAGGTCGACCCCTGCGGCCGGTCGGGTGCGTGACACCCAGTGGAACCGGCCGGCCCGCTCCCGCAGCTGTCCCGTGTCCACGGCGTCTGCGAGCAGGTCGCGCGCGCTCGCTCCGAACCACCGTTCGGCCTCGTCGCGGTCCATCGGTGCTTCGTGACACGCACAACGCAGATGTCCGGCGAGCAGGTGCGGGTTGGACGGGTCGATGATCGCGTCCTCGGGCTCGCGTGTCAGCAGCGTGTCGGGGTGGGAAACCAGGTACTGGTCGAGCGGGTCGTTCTGCGCGACGAGTACCGCGACCGCTGCGCCGCCGGTGCGGCCGGCCCGTCCGACACGCTGCCAGAACGACGCGGTCGTTCCGGGCCAGCCGGCCAGGACCACGGCGTCGAGTCCACTGACGTCGATGCCGAGCTCGAGCGCCTGGGTCGCCACGACGCCTCGCAGGGCCCCGGAGCGCAGCGCGTCTTCGAGCTGGCGCCGGTCGGTTGCCAGGTAGCCGGCCCGGTACGCCGCGACCTGTTCGGCCAGAAGCCGCCCATCGTGGTCCCGCATGTCGGCGAGCCGGTGCTGGGCGTCGCGCGTGATCAGCTCGGTCAGCTTGCGGCTGCGAGCGAACACGAGCGTCTGCACTCCGGCGGCGACGAAGGAGGTGAGGAGCTGACCGGTCTCGGCGATCACCGAACGCGGGGTGTCGGCATCCTCGTCGGTAGGTGGATCCCACAGGCCGAGGGTCAGCTCACCGCGTGGCGCGCCGTCGTCGGTGACCGCGACCACCTCGACTCCTGCCAGGCGGCTGGCATGTTCGGCCGGGTTGCCGATCGTGGCGGT
>JBJHCV010000022.1:0-7410 GCA_050486225.1 Nitriliruptoraceae bacterium | reverse complement strand
CCTGCGGTGATCACGACTGCGTCTTGGAGGTCGTTGCCGTAGCGCTCGCCGAGCCACCGGAGGTGGCGAACGTCGTCGTCGCTCACGCTCGGGGCGATCTTGACCTCGATGGCGAGCACGCGCCCATCTGCCCTCACTACGATCATGTCGACCTCGTGGTCGCCGTTCCTGGTGCGGAAGTGGGTCACGCGGGCTTCGGCTGCCTGTGCGTACGTGCGAACGCTGAGCACGACCAGCGACTCCAACAACCGGCCGGCGAGGTCACCGTCGCGCAGCGTCGGTGGACCAGCGTCGCGTCCCCTGAGGAGGGCGTCGACGCCTACACCCAGCAAGCTCGCCGCGAGCGCGGGATCGGCGAGGTGGTGCTTCGGCGCCTGCGCCACTCGCTTCAGAGGATTGAGCGAGGGCGCCCATCTTTGCAACGGGTCGAGGAGCCACAGTGCCTGCAGCGCCGATCGGTAGCCCTCGATCGTGCTGCGGGCTGGCTTCTCGGCGTCACCGGGTGTGGCGGCATCGAGGAGCGCCGTGTAGGAGGTCGTCGTCGACGTCGCGGCGGCGTAGGCGATCAGCCAACCGCGTAGCGCGTCCTGGCGACGCATCCGCACGCCCTGCTCCTCGAGGTCGCGCTGGACGATACGTTCGAGGTACACGTCGATCTGCGCTCGGGCGGCTCGGATGCCGCCAGGCAATCATGCGAAAGCCGACGTTGCGTCGTACAAAACGCCGCCATTCTGGACTACGAAACGCCGGCCGATTTCGCTGCGACGCGGCAGTGGCCATGTCGGCCTGGCGCTTGTCCGACGTGCCGCCGCATCCTCTCCTTGACGGCCGCCGGTGTCACCAGGTCGACAGGTCGACCAAGCATCCGCGCCAGGTCATCCTGGAGGTCGAGGAGCTCGAACGCCCCGATGGGCCGATCGAACTCCATGAGTGATGTCGACGTCGCTGTCGTCCATCATCGCGTCCCGTCCCGCGGACCCGAAGACACGCAGCGACGTGACGCCGCGTGCGCGTAGGTGAGGCGCGAAGCCGGCCAGCCGCTCGAGGGCTTCCGAGCGGTCACGGGCGGGTGCGTTCATGGCGCTCGCCTGGTAGCGCGTGGCGCCACCGGTTCGGACGATCTGCGCCCATGATTCCACGTGCTCCGTGAAGCGATGGTCCGGATGAGGTTCGGTGTGGTCGGGCCGGAGGTGTAGGTCGCGACGGTCGTATCCGGTGCTGACGTGGCCGTTGTACCGACACGCAACGGGCTAGCAGGTACCGGCCAACGTACGATATTGGACTCTGATATCATGTCGAATGACAACGTCGCGACCACGGAGTCGAGATTCACGCCTACGCTTCCCGTGTGCGCACGAAGCACGTTCGTACACTGAGCCGCGTCTTCCAGGCGCCGTCACCAACCTCGCTCCGATGGGACGAGGTTGAGGCGATGCTGCTCGCGAACGGAGCACGTGTCGCGTCGGGACGGGGTTCACGAGTCCGGATCGAGCTGCGCGGTGTTCGTGCCGTCTTCCACCGTCCCCACCCACGGAAGGAGCTCGATCGGGGTGCCGTGGTGTCCCTGAGGCGCTTCCTCGAGCAGGCAGGAGTCACTCCATGACGTACAAGGGCTACATCGCGAAGGTCGCGTTCGACGCGGACGCCGAGGTCCTCCATGGCGAGGTGACCGGCCTGCGAGACGTGATCACGTTCCAGGCGACCTCGGTCGAGGGCCTCAAGGAGGCTTTCCGCGACTCCGTAGACGACTATCTCGCCTGGTGCGCTGAGCTCGGTCAGGAACCGGAGCGGGCGTACGCCGGCCGCTTCCTCGTGCGCATGGAGCCCGAACTGCACAGGGATCTCGCTGTCGCTGCCGAGCGGGATGGTGAGAGCATCAATGCGTTCGTGGTCGCGTGCTTGCAACGGGAGATCGACGCGCGACGTGAGCGAGGCACGCGTGTCGGGCTGGAGGCCGTGTAGCGAGGGCGAGCGCGTGTGACGATCACCAGTGTTCCGTCGGGGTTCCGTGCACGCGTTCAGGGATCACGCGTCATGGTCCCTCATCTACGGCGCGCCCTGGCGCCGCGACGCGAAGCGAAGCGACGGACGCGTCGACGGGCGGACGTTACCAGCGAAGGTGCTCATGGCGCCTCGGGGATGATCAGCACGGCGCGCTGGGCACCGCTTCCGTCGACGGCGACGGCGATCATGTGCCCGAGGTCGTTGATGCCGGTCACGGCTGTGACGGTCAGGTCCGACCCCGGAGGCAGGTGGTCGTTGACGTCCACGATGACGCCGTCCTGCCAGACGAACCCGCGCAGGTCGCCCGCTGCGTTCAAGGCCTCGCCCGCGACCTGGCCGTGCGCGTTCAGCGCCAAGGCACGGCTCTGTGCGCCTCCCAGCGCCCCGAGATCGGTCATCGCACCGTCGAACCAGAGGAAGGCGCGCCAGTCGCCGGCCGCGTCGTGAGCGACCCCGATGACGCGGCCGCCCACCCCGACGGCGAGCGCCATCGAGCCTGCGCCGCCGAGGGTGCCGAGGGCGACGGCCTCGCCGTCGTGCCACGCGAAGGCCTCGGGGGGGAACACCGCCACGGGTCTCGTGTCCTGGTAGTACCCGGCGATCCAACCGTCGTCGCTGATCCCCGTGGCGCTGCTGAAGTCGTCCGCGGAGAGGCCGAGGTCCAGGCGGTGCAGGCCGGCCTCGTCCCACACGGCGGCCTGAGGCGACGGGAAGCTCGGGAACTGCGCGTGGCCGACGACCAGGCCGGCAGCGTCGATGCCCATGGCCATGCTGCCGCCCCCGAACGGGTTCGGCAGAAGCCGGAAGCCGTCGGCTTCGTCCCAGATGAACGCGTCGGCGTCGTCGCCGTGGAGCACCGCACCGACCACCTGCGGGTGGTCGTTCAGGTCCGTGGCGAGCGTCGGACCGCCGGCCAACTCGTTGAAGTCGATCAGTTGGCCGTCACGGAACTCGAGGTGAGCGCGCCGCACGTCGAGATCGCTGCGCGTGTTGACGAGGCTGTCGCGCACGCGGTTCACGCGTGGGAGCTCGACCGCGACGGTCCCAGGTGGGTTGGCCAGCGGCACGTCGCGCAGCCCTGCCGAGACGGTGACCGTGACCGTCGCCGAGTCCCGGTAGCCCTGGGCGTTCTCGATGGTGTAGTCGAAGCCGTCGGTGCCGGTGAAGCCACCGCTGACGACGTAGCGCACGCGATCGTCCGGCAGCAGCTCGACCGTGCCGTGGAGGGGAGCCGTGAGCTCCACGACGCTCAGACTGCTTCCCGCCGGATCCACGTCGTTGGCCAACACGTCGATCGTGACCGAACTCGCCCAGGGCAGCACCGCCGCGTCGTCGTCGTTCGCGGTGGGCACGGGCAGCGCGTCCTGGCCACCGAACGTGAGCGTGTAGGGCACCTCGTCGCCGCCCGCCTCTTCGACGTTCGTGTTCGACACGAGGACGTGGAGGAACACGCGCCGGTCGATCACCTCGACGCCATGCACGTCGGCTTCGGGCAGTGCCCAGCAGTCTTGGGTGGCCGCGCCGTAGACCGGATAGAACTTCGCTCGCATGCGCGGATCGGCGGCGTCGAACGTCACCGTGGTGCCGTACGGCTGCTGGCCCGGGAAGAACTCGAGCCTGACGACCTCCGAGCTCAGCGCCTCGAGCGCACGCTCGACCTGCGTCCCTGGATCGAAGCGCACGTTCGGGACCCGGATCCGGTCCTCGTAGTCGCCCAGGCGGCACGGTTCGGTCGTGAAGCTGCCGCCGGCGACGAGCTCGACGCTCTGGTCGATCTTCGCCTCGAACACCATGTCCTGCACCCACGCCCAGTAGGCCGCACCGAGGTCCGCGTAGGGCGTGTGGTCACGGACGAACGCGTCCAGCTGCTGATGACGCAGACCGGTGTCGAACAGGTCGCCCATGTGACGGAACTCCAGGCCGCTGCTGTGGAACAGGTGATGGAAGAAGAACTCACCGGCGTACGGCCTGAACTCGAACAGGTGCTCCGTGATGGGCGGGGGGCGCTCGTGCCCGCTGAGCCCGAGAGGGTCCGCATGCCCCTGCGCGAGTCGCGCCGTGCCCTCGGCGATCAACTCGTAGTCCTTGGTCGGACTGATGAAGGGGTACCACCATTGCACGGCATGGAACAGCTCGTGTCGCGTGGTGGCGGCGGCGTGAGGCGCGCCTTCGCACGTCCAGGCTCGGCCGCCGAGCCGTACGTACATGCCGTGCCGGTTCGTCGGGCAGGGGTTGCTGCCCACGAAGGGCCGGTACGCGAGGGGCAGCTTCGCCTCATCGCTGTAGACGTAGTAGACGTAGGTGGTTCCTCGCCGCAGCTTGTGGGTGGTCTTGAGGCGCGGGCGCGGACCATGGTGCAACCCCTTGTAGACGTTCAGCGCGAGGCCTGCGTCTCCCGGCGTGACCTGGACGGGATCGAGGCCGACGCCCAAGGCCGAGGCCACGGCGCCCACCGTGCTCGGGTCGCACGCCTCGGGGCAACGCTGCCGGATCTGGAAGAACGTGTCGTGGCCGTCCTGATGCACGGCGCGCTCGACCGCCGCTCCCGCGGCTGGCCCGAAGAGCTCGTCGGCGATGCGGTCGATGATGTCGTCGACCTCGAGGGTCACGGGCGCGTCGTGCTCGACGATGCCGATCCGCGTCGGGAAGTCCGGTCCGCCCAGGTCGTCGAGTTCGAAGACGAACGCCCGGTGCGACGGATCGAAGACGCCGCCCGTCCACAGCCACAGGTCCGCGGCCCCGTGCGACGCGCCGAGCGCCGTGTGGGTGAACTCGAACGGAGCGAGTCGCTCGACGTCGAACGCTTCGGGCACCGGCACGGCGACGAAGAAGCCGGTGCCCGCCGGGGTGACCAGCGCGGCCTCGCCGGGCGGCAGGTCGAGCAGTCGGATCTCCAGGAACCTGTCGCGTCGTGGTTCGGCGGAATCGTGTGGGAGGCGGAACCAGGCGACCTCCACGGTGATCGGATCGCCGATCGCCTCGGGATGCGTGCCGATCGACAGGCCGCCGTCGAACGTGGTGAACTCGCCGGGTCGCAGGGTGCCGGTCTCGACCGGCCGTTCGACGACCGTGACCGTGGCGCTGCCGGTCGCCGCGGGGTGCACGGCGCTCGCCGCCGTGACGACGACGGTACCGGGAGCCACGCCCATGACCACGCCCGCTTCGTCGACCGTCGCGACGGTCGCGTCGCCGCTGCTCCACGTCACCGCCTGCTCGACCGCGCCAGGCCCGCGCACCTCGGCGCGCAGGAGCACACCGTCACCGACGGCGATCTCGAGCGTCGCCGGCGTCACCAGCACGTCGACCCCGGTCGCCGTGGGGCCGCCGCAGGCGCTGATCAGGACCGAGGCGGCGGCGGTGGTGACCCAGGCCGCCGCCCGGCAGCCGTCGCTCACCCGACGACGGTCGGCGTCGCGCACAGCGACGGGCCGCCGCTCCGGTCGTCGCGGCCATGGGGCCGGACCGGCGTCGTCACGGCGTCGCGTCAGGGGGGTAGTAGAGGCGGATGCTGGTCCGCGCATCGGGCATCAGGGCACGGTCGCAGTTGCTCCACACGTCGACGATCTCGACGACGGGCAGCGCTCCGGGTCGCTCGAAGAGCAGCGCTGCCACGTCGCCGACCGGCTCGTGCTGGTAGAAGACGTGACTGCCGAGCATCACGCCGCGGGTCCACGTCTCGTCGAGCGCCGCGGCGTAGAAGTCCGCGACCTCGTCCGGAGCGGCCGTGGTGAGCAGGAACACGGAGGCGAGCACATCGTACGTCTCGCCGTCGGCGTCACCGCTGCCGGGGCCCGTCGCCCCGGTGAAGAGCGCGTCGGGGAAGGCGGGCAGGCCGACGTCGCTCGCGCTGGGGGGCGGCGTCTGGAGCAGGAGGACCTGCATCCCGCACATGGGGTTCCCCTCCAGCTCGTCCGTCATCGTGGCCGCCGGCGCGATGGGGTCCGCGCCCAGGGCGGTCGCCCAGAGGCCGACGACACACACGGCGAGCAACCAACGAATGCAGATGCGAGTAGCATGCATAACCGACCTCCGATTCTGGGTATAGGGTCGGTATACGCACTCGGAAACGCCGCTGTCAACCGTTCGGCCCGCGATCGCCGTACGCCGTGGGTCGAACGAGAGGTTCGGGACGTCGTGTCGACCTTGCGTTCGTGTCTACCGTCCGCGGTGGCGTGTCACGGCGCCTCGGGCGTCGCCTCCATCGAGCTTCGCCGCGCCGCGACGTAGGCGTCGACGTGCGCCGCGAACGCCGCGAAGAGCGCGCGGGCGTGCGGCCCGACCGTGCCGTCGCCGACGGGGCGGCCGTCGATCGTGACGATCGGCACGACGCCGCGCACCGAGCCGGTGTTGAGCACCTCGTCGGCCGCGCGCAGCTCGCCGAGGGTGATGGCGCGCTCCTCGACCCGCACGCGCTGGCGCGCAAGGCCGAGCAGCTGCCGCATGCTGACGCTCTCGAGCACGCCCTCGCGGCGCGTCACGAGCGTGTCACCGGTGATCATGGCGAGGCCCGAGCGGGCGCCCTCGAAGACGTGCTCACCGTCGTGGTAGAGCACGTCGATCGCGCCGGCGGCGTGCATGGCGCTCGCGAGTCGCATGGCGGTGAGGTAGTTGGTGCTCTTCGCCTCGGGCAGCTCGCGGGTGTGCCGGTGCGTGATCAGCGTCGCGCCGGCGGGCTCGAGCGGCCGCGGCGCGAGGTTCATGGTCGTGACGATGCAGGTGGGGTGCTGGAAGGTGACGCCGTCGCTGGAGGGGCCGCCGGTCAGGAGGATCTGCGCCGCGGTGACGTCGGGCGCGTTGGCGTCGATGAGGGCGCGCACGTCGTCGGCGACGGCCTCGAGGCTGCGGGGGAGGGGGAGGCCGATGGCGTCCGCGGAGCGCGCGAGCCGTTCGAGGTGGTCCTCGAGGAAGAGCGGCACGAGCGCCTCGACGCGGAACATCTCGAACACGGCGAAGCCGCGGCGCAGGCCGAGGTCGCTGACGTGGACGGTGGCGCCCTCGTGCGGGACGCGTTCGCCGTCGACGATCGCCCAGCGGGGGGCGGGGAGGGTCATGGGGGACAGGTTACGACGGGCGCAGCGAGGCGCTGTCGACGTCACGTTCCAGCGAGGAGCTCACCGACGAGGTCGTCGAGGCGCTGAGGCGTCGTCGGCCAGTGCGCCGCGCGGTCGGCGACCTCCTCTCGCACCCACGCCGGCACGGCAGGATCGCCGACGACGGCCGCCGCGACACGTGACGCCTCGTCATCACACTCGAGCTGTACGAACGCGTCGACCAAGGCTGGGAGGATCCAGAGCGTCGTCAAACGATTGCCGGTCGCCTGCGCCACGCGGAGCCCGGCACGAACGTGTTCGATCGCGGCTGGGGCCCTGTGGCCGAACAGCTCCGCACGGGCGAGCGCCAGGCGTG
>JBJHCV010000021.1:0-7473 GCA_050486225.1 Nitriliruptoraceae bacterium | reverse complement strand
GTCGAGGTGGTCGGAGGCGGAAACCTCGAGGATCGCGCGTTCCGCCAGGCCTGACGACAGGGTGAAACCGAACTTGCTGTCGTCGTGTCCGGTCCGGACGTACTCGTGGGTGTGGGCGTCGATCCCGGGGGTAACCCGAAGATGGCACGGCGCCCGCACACCCTGTTCACGTGCGAGCGCTTCCAGCCGGACGATCTCCTCGAATGAGTCCAGGACGATGCGGCCGACACCGACCTCCAGCGCTCGGTCGAGCTCGGCCGTCGACTTGTTGTTCCCGTGCATCACGAGACGATCGGGCGCGACCCCGGCGATCAGCGCGGTATGCAGCTCGCCAGCCGAGGCGACGTCGACCATCAGGCCTTCGTCGTCGACGATCTGGAGCAGCGCCACGGTGCACCACGCCTTGGAAGCGTAGGCGACATCGACGCCCGGAAACCCAGCGCGGTAGGCGCGGCAGCGTTCCCGCACGTCGTCCTCGTCAACGACCCAGAGCGGGGTGCCGAACCGCGCGGCGAGCTCGGTGGTGGCAATCCCGCCCACGTGCAGCACACCCGCATCGTCGCGGCTGGCCGACGACGGCCACGGTCCTCGTCCGATGTCCATGATCACATCCGTTCGGGCGCGGCGACCCGCAGTAGGCCCAGCGTGTTGGCCAGCACCTGCTTGGCGGCAACGGCCAGCCAGTACCGCGCACGGGCGAGCGCGACCGCCGCGAGGTCGCTGCCGTCCTCGGAACCCTCGACGAGGACCCGGCACTCCGTATAGAAGCGGTGGAAGGCCGCCGCCAGCTCCTCGGCGTACCGCGCGAGCCGTTGGGTGGCACGCAGTTCGGCGGCGTCGGCGACGACCAGAGGCAGCTGGGCCATCGCGGTCAACAGTTCGAGTTCCGCCGGGTGGGTGAGCACGTCGAGGTCGGCGCCGTCGACCGTGCCGTGATCGAAACCTCGCTCGTCGGCCGCACGGATGAGCGACGCGATCCGCGCGTGCGCGTACTGCACGTAGTAGACGGGGTTCTCCATCGACTGTTGGGCGACCACGGCCAGGTCGAAGTCGACCTGGGTGTCCAACCCCTGTCGCAGAAAGTGGTACCGGGTCACGTCGACCCCGACCTCGTCGAGTACCTCGTCGAGATCGATCGTCTGACCGGCGCGCTTCGACATCCGCACCGGCATGCCCTCGCGCAGGAGGTTCACCAGCTGCCCGATGCGGATCTCGACACGCTCCGGGTCGATGCCCATGCACGCCGCCGCGGCGCGTAGCCGGGCCACATAACCGTGATGGTCTGCCCCGAGGAGATAGAACAGGCGGTCGGCCCGCGACCACTTGTCGCGCAGGTAGGCGCAATCCGCGGCGAAGTAGGTCGGCCGCCCGTCCGAGCGCACCAGCACACGGTCCTTGTCGTCGCCGTGGGCGCTCGTGGCCAGGAACAACGCGCCGTCATGGTCGTAGGCGACCCCGAGTTCACGCAGCCAGGCGACCGTCTCGTCGATGGCCCCGGTGTCATGCAGGCCTCGCCGCTCCGAGAACCACACGTCGAAGTGCACACCCATCCGGGCGAGCACGTCGGCGATCTCGGTACGCATCGCCTCGACACCGAGCAGACCGACGGCCGCCGCGATCGCCGGATCGACCCGCTCGTCGCCGCTGCCACCCTCGTCACCTCCGAGGTCGACCTCGTGCTGAGGCGGCTCGGTGAACAGCGCGTCCCCGTGGCGTTCACGCAGGGCCGCAGCGATCCGCTGAACCGCCGCGGAGCGGTAGTGGTCGTCCCCGAGCTCGTCACCCTGCGCGACGAGCACGACCGACTCGCCGAACCGGCGCACCTGTTCACCCGCGTCGTTGACGTAGTACTCGCGTACGACGTCGTGCCCGGCGGCGTCGAGGATCGCCGCGATCGCGTCACCGGTCGCTGCCCAGCGGCCCGCACCGACGTGCAGCGGACCGGTCGGGTTCGCGGAAACGAACTCGATGTTGACCCGTTCGGGTTCCTCGGGCCGTTCAAGCTGCCCGAAGGTCTCCCCGGAGGCAACCACTCGCCGCACCAGCGCGGTGAAATAGGCCTGGCCGAGCCGCAGGTTGACGAAGCCCGGCCCCGCAATCGACACCTCGGCGACCTCGGCGGGTGCGTCGAACGCGCTGACGATGGCGTCGGCGATCTCCCGTGGGGGACGTCCGACGGGCTTGGCGAGCCGCAACGCGACGCTGGTGGCCCAGTCGCCGTGCTCGGGTTGCTTGGGTCGTTCGAGTGCGATCGGTTCGTCCGGCAGGTCGGCCCGTGCAAGCGCGTCACGCAGGGCGGTCTCGATCGCGGCGAGCGCCGCGTCGTGCCGGGTGGGAATCGCCATGGTTGGTCCGTGCGTCGGGCGGGCGTGGAGGGTCCGACACGGCACGAGGGGCGGCCGGGACCGGGAAAGGGGCATGGTACGGTGCCGGGGCGTACGGCTTCTTCACGCCATGTGCGCCCCCGTAGCTCAGTGGATAGAGCACTGGCCTCCGGAGCCAGGTGCGTAGGTTCGATTCCTACCGGGGGTACCGCACGCGGTCGGTCACGCGCCCGGGCCGTGCCCGACGCAAGCACCGAGTGCGTGATACGCCGGCCGTGACGACACGGAATGCACCGATGAGCACGCCGTTGGACGAGTTCGACCGGTCCGTGTTCGCCGACACGCCGGGGGCCGGCGAAGACGTCGCTTCCTCGCCTCGACTTCACCGCGACGCCCAAGGGCGCGAGATCGCACGCGACCTGGTCGAATTGACGGGCGACACCCCGCTGGTCGCGCTCGACCGCCTCTCGCGCGACGTGGCCCCGACGGTGATCGCCAAGCTCGAGATGCTCAACCCCGGAGGCAGTGTCAAGGACCGCATCGGGATGGCCATGATCGAGGCCGCCGAGGCAGCCGGGGCCCTCAAGCCGGGTGGCACGATCGTGGAGCCCACGTCGGGCAACACCGGGGTCGGCCTGGCCATCGTCGCGGCCCGTCGCGGCTACCGGTGCGTGTTCGTCGTGCCCGACAAGGTCAGCCAGGACAAGATCGCGCTGATGCGCGCCTACGGCGCCGAGGTCGTGGTGTGCCCGACCGCGGTCGAGCCGGACGACCCGCGCTCGTACTACTCGGTGTCGGACCGCCTTGCCGCCCAACCGGGTGCATTCAAGCCCAACCAGTACTTCAACCAGGCCAACCCGGCCGCCCACATCCTGTCGACGGGACCGGAGCTGTGGCGCCAGACCGCAGGCACCATCGACGCCTTCGTCTGTGGTGTGGGCACCGGCGGCACCGCCACCGGTGTCGGCCGGTACCTCAAGTCACGCAACCCCGAGGTGGTCGTCGTCGGCGCCGACCCCGAAGGTTCGCTGTATTCGGGTGACGAGGTCCATCCGTACCTGGTCGAGGGCATCGGTGAGGACTTCTGGCCACCGACGTTCGATCCGGGCGTCGTGGACGTCTGGGAACGGGTCTCCGACCAGGAGTCGTTCGCGATGGCACGCCGCTGCACCCGCGAGGAGGGGCTGCTGGTCGGTGGCAGTGGCGGGACGGCACTGGTGGCCGCGCTGCGCTACGCGGCGGGCCAGCCCGAAGACGCCACCATCGTCGTGCTGCTTCCCGATTCGGGACGGGGCTATCTCAGCAAGCTCTACGACGACACCTGGCTGGCCGAGCACGGACTCGTCGACCATGCGCGGGGAAGCGCGACGGCGGCCGACGTGCTGACCGGCAAGGACGGCCGGGTGCCCGATCTGGTCCACCTGCACCCAGGGGAGACGGTCGCCGCAGCCATCGAGCTCCTCAAGGAGTTCGGCGTGTCCCAGCTGCCGGTGTTCGCCGACGACGTCCACGACAACGCCACCACCGGCGACGTGCTCGGTTCGGTGCGCGAGTACGACCTGCTCGACGCTGCGCTGCGTGATCCCGACCTGATGACCCGCCCGATCGCCGAGGTGCTGCAGGCTCCGCTGCCGACGGTCGCCGCGGACAGTGCGATGCAGCTCGTGCTGGCCGCACTGGCCACCGGCGCCGGCGCGGTGATGGTCGTCGACGACGATGCCGCGGTCGGTGTGCTCACACGCACCGATCTGCTGACCCACCTCGCCAGCTGACCGAGTTCGCGGTCCACTGTCGGCAGGTACCTGCCGATACATGGTGACAGGAGGTGACAGGTGGAATTCGAAACCCGCGCGATTCACGCCGGTCAGGATCCGGACCCCGCGACGGGCGCTGTCATCGTGCCGATCTACCAGACCTCGACGTTCGCCCAGGACGGTGTCGGCCGGCACCGCGGATACGAGTACGCACGCACGGGAAATCCGACCCGCACCGCTCTGGAGATCTGCCTGGCCTCGTTGGAGGACGTCGACGAGTCGGTCGCGTTCGCTTCCGGACTTGCGGGCGAGGACGCGGTGCTGCGCCTGCTGTCCCCCGGTGACCGGGTCCTGCTCGCCGACGACGTGTACGGCGGTACCTGGCGGCTGATCGACCGGGTCCACCGGGCAGCCGGGCTCGGCGTCGACACCGTGCGCATGACCGATCTGGACGCGGTCGCGGCCGCGATCACCGGGGCCACGCGCATGGTGTGGGTGGAGACGCCGTCGAACCCACGCCTGGACATCGCCGACCTTCCTGCGCTGGCAGAGATCGCCCATGCCGCGGGGGCGCTGCTGGTGGTCGACAACACCTTCGCGACGCCCTACCTGCAGCGACCCGCCGACCACGGCGCCGACATCATCGTCCACTCGACCACCAAGTACATCGGTGGGCATTCGGACGTGGTCGGCGGTGCGGTGTGCACCGACGCCGCCATCGCCCAGCGGCTCCGGTTCATCCAGAACGCCGCCGGGGCCGTGCCGGGCCCGTTCGACGCGTGGCTGACCCTGCGCGGCGCCAAGACGCTTGCCGTTCGCATGGATCGGCACTGCGCCAACGCCCAGCGGATCGCCGAACACCTGGTCAGCCACGATCGGGTCACCGAGGTGCGCTACCCCGGCCTGCCCACCCATCCGGGCCACGACCTGGCGAGCCGGCAGATGAAGGGCTACGGCGGGATGATCTCGTTCCGCGTCGCGGGTGGCCGCGATGCCGCGATCGCCGTCGCCGAGCGCACCCGACTGTTCTTCCTGGCAGAGTCCCTCGGCGGGGTCGAGAGCCTGATCGAGCACCCGGGCGTGATGACCCACGCGTCCGTGGCCGGTACCGCACTCGAGGTTCCCGACGACCTGCTGCGCATCTCGGTCGGCCTCGAGTGCGCTGACGACCTCATCGCTGACCTGGACGACGCGCTTTCGTGAACGATGCGTAACGCGCCGGCCCGACGCACCTCACCGGGGGCGTGCAGGCGCCCGGGCCGACCGGTCACGCCGCTGGGGCGACTGCTGGCGATCGCCTCGGCCATGGCCGTCCTCACCGCCGCTTGCACCGACGTCGTCGTGCTCGAGCTGCCGGAGACCGCCCACCTGGTCGACCAGGAACCGGCGGTCCCGCGCCAGTCGGTCGTGTTCGACCGCGACGGCAACGAGCTGGCGGTGCTTCGCAGCCAGCACCGCGAGCCGGTCTCGCTCGGCGCGGTGCCCAAGCACGTCGTCGATGCGGTGCTCACCGCCGAGGATCGGCGATTCTTCGACCACCGCGGTGTCGACCTGCGGTCACTGTCACGCGCCGCGTTGGTCAACATCGCTTCAGGGGAGGTCGAGCAGGGCGGATCGACGATCACCCAGCAGCTCGTCAAGACCCTCTACATGCCTCAGGCGCCGCGTACACCCGAGACGAAGCTGCAGGAGGCGATCCTCGCCCGACAGCTCGAGGAGCAGCGGTCGAAGGCGTCTATCCTCGAGGACTACCTCAACTCGGTGTACTTCGGCCAGGGCGCGTACGGCATCGAAGCGGCGGCCCACAGCTACTTCCGGACGACGGTCGCCGAACTCGAGCTGCACGAAGCTGCGATGCTGGCGGCGATCCTGCGCGCACCCGAGGCGCTGTCGCCCGCCCGGGAGCCGGACGCGGTCAAGCGACGCCGGGACGACGTGCTTTGGAGGATGGCCGAGGACGGCCACATCAGTGTCCAACAGCGCCGCGACGCGACCTCGCAGCCGATCGAGGTTCACCCGCGCCCGGTCCCCTCGTCGGTGCGGGAACCGCACGTGGTCGACTTCGTGCTGCGCACCCTGCTGGCCGACCCCCGACTCGGCCCGACCGAAGAGGCGCGTGCCCAACGGCTCTACCAGGGCGGCCTGCGCATCCACACGACGATCGACCCGCGCCTGCAGGCCGCGGCCCGTTCGGCGTTGCGAAGCCACCTCGACGCCGACGGGCCCGACGGTGCGATAGCGGCGGTCGACCCGTCCACCGGGCATGTGCGTGCGATGGTCGGGTCGCGCAGCTACGACGAGCTTCAGTTCGACCTCGCCACCCAGGCACGGCGCCAGCCGGGTTCGACGTTCAAAGCGTTCGTACTGGCCGCCGCGATCGCCGACGGCTGGCAACCCGACGACCTGCTCGACGGCAGTCAGGGCGACATCGCGGTGCCCGGTGGTGTGTGGGAGGACGTGCGCAACTATGACCGGCGCTCCTACGGCGCCATAAGCATCCAGGGAGCGACCCGGGTCTCGATCAACACCGCCTTCGTGCGGCTTGCGGTCGAGGTCGGGCTGGACCGCGTCGCGGCGATGGCGCGGGCGCTCGGGGTGGACGCGCCGGTGCCGACCGACGAGCCTCAGATCGCCATCGGGGGCGGCCGCCTCGGGGTAACGCCCCTGGACATGGCGGCCGCGTTCGCCACGCTCGCCAACGGTGGGGTGCATGTTCCGACCACGGTGGTCAGCCACATCGAGGACGAGCACGGACAGCTCGTCTGGGCGGCCGAGACCCGCGGTTCCCAGGCGCTGACGCCGTCGCAAGCCTGGGTGACGACCCACGTCCTGATCGATGCGGTCGAGCGCGGCACCGGGGTGCGTGCGCGCGTCGACCGATGGCCGGTCGCCGGCAAGACGGGCACCACCTCGGATCACGCCGACGCGTGGTTCGTCGGCACCACACCGGTGTTGTCGACCGCCGTATGGCTCGGGCACGTCGAGGGGCTCGTCCCCATGCTCGACGTCCAGGGCCTCGCACGTGTGACGGGCGGCTCCATTCCGGCCGATGTCTTCGCGACGTTCATGACCGCTGCGCTCCGCGGCCAATCACCGCAGCAGTTCCCGGTGCCCGACGAGGAGCACGTGGTCGTCGAGATCGATCCGGAGACCGGTTTGCGCGCTGCGCCATGGTGTCCGGGCGAGCTTCAGCGTCTGCCGCGGGTGATGGTTCCCGACGACACCTGCCCGCTTCCGCCCGGCGGCTTCGAACTCCCCTCGGAGGACGATTCGGACCAATCGGGCGGCGACACGATCGATCAGGAGATGACAAACGGAGCCGAGGAGGACGACTTCCCGTCTGACGAGGACGGGTAGCGCCGGCAGGGAGGCGATCTGACCGGTGGTCGACGCGG
>JBJHCV010000020.1:0-10007 GCA_050486225.1 Nitriliruptoraceae bacterium | reverse complement strand
GCGGTGCCAAGCGGGGCGAGGCACACACGTCCGCTGACGGCGACCTCGACGTTGCTCGCGTCGAGCGACATGACATGCTCCTTTCAGCCTCGACGAGGCCGGTCAGTTCGGTGCGCTGGACAGCTAGAGAGCGTGGCCGCGCCAGTCGATCGCGACGGTCCACGTGAAACGGGCATGGTTGGGGGCATCCGGGGAGGGCAGCAACGCCGGGCCGGAGAACTCCTGCACCCGGTTGACACCGGAGAGGCGGCCGGGCGTGGCGTTGATGTGCGCACGCACCTCGACGGCGAGGTCGGAGGCGGCGGGGATGGTGGTTGCCCAGCATTCGACGGTCAGCATCGGCTGGTCGGCCACGAGCCCGATGCGTGGCCCGCCGGTGCGGCGCAGCAGCACGTAGGCGTCGGGCAGCGGCGACGGCGTGGTGGTGTGGACCGGCGCGGAGACGAGCGGGAGAAGGTGGGCGCGCAGTGACGGTTCGATGGCGGGGAACGCGATCGTCTCGGCCTGCGGATGTCTCACCGTCGACCCGCATCGAGCGCACGGGTCAGCGCCCGGTCGGTCGCTTCGGCTACGCGCGCGTCGCGGGTACCGGTGATCACCGATCCGCGAGCTCGGGTCGCGCCGACGAGGGTTGATGCCTCCATGCCGGCACCGGCCGCCGCGGCGACTGCACGCACACGCCGGTCGATGTCCGCCGTCACCTCGGGGCCCTTGAGCAGCGCGGCGACACCTGGCGAGTTCAACTCGATGCGCACATCAGCCATCACCTCAGCCCTCCCACCGCCGTAGCGTCGTCTCCACGTGATGCAGCCCACCCGTCACCGGATCAGGCCAGCGGGCCACCTCGCCGACCACCTCGCACACCACCCCGTCATGGACCACCCGGTCGGTCGGCTCCAAGTCGATGTCGACCCCAGGTGCGGTCTGCAGCCGCCACGACGTGATGACCGTCGTGCGCAGCGGAGACGAGTCTTCGTCCTGCTGGTTGGGCTGGACGTTCACCCCGCCGATGGTCGTGTCGACCGCGTTGGTCCAGTCGCGGGTCTGGTTGCCCCAGCCGTCGTCGACCAGCGGCGCACGGCGACGCACGACCGTCTGCGAGAAGAACCCGAACATCAGGCAGAGTCCCCGCGGTTCAGCCGGTAGGCAGCCACCGCAGTCTCCCACGGCGTCATCACCGTCTCGTCCGCGTTCGCAGCCGACGTCGACACCGTCTGCCCGCCCACCTGCATCGACGACACCCCAGGGGTGACCGCCATCAGGTAGCGGGCCATCCCCATGACAGCCTCCTGGATCTCGCCAGGAACCGGGTCGTACCCGTGGTTGTAGACCACCTTCACGGCACCGAGCCGGTCGGGCCAACGTCCACTCTGCCGGCGCAGCACACCAGCCGTCGACCACTCGACGTCAACCTCGTCGCCGTCGACCTCGACCGACGTCACGTCGATCACGGGCGCGGCGGGGAGCAGCAACGCACGGCTACCGTTACCGTCCAGCGTCACCTCGTCGTCCGTGACGCGATGAACCGGGTGCCGAACGGCGGCGCGGAACCTGCGCGACGCCTCTCGCAGCATCGCCTCAGCCCTGGTCTCGTCTGCGCCGGCAGGCAACAGCTCGAGGAACTCGCCGAGGTCAGCAAGTAGCTCAGAGTTCGGCACCGGTGGCCTCAGTCTCGACGTCACGCGCCTTGTTCTTGGCGCGACGGGTCGTAGTCTTCGCCGCAGACGTCTTCTTCGACGTCTTCTTCCTGGTCGGCTCCTCGGGAACCGGGATGCCGAGCCGCTTCGCATCCTCGGGCCGGTACCGCCGGCCGTTGTGCACGATCATCATCTCCGGGCCTCCTAGCCTCTCGGTCGTCGGATGTCGCCGCGCCGTCTCAGGTGCCGTGCGAACAGGGATGCCGCGCAACTCACCGAGCCGACCTGCGCTCGCAGCCCTCCGATAGACGGCGAGCCGTTCACGGTTAGCCAGATGGTGCGGATCACGGACACGCAGTCCAGGCGGGTGGTACAGGTGGGTCAGCGGGCCGTCGAGCCGCACCGGCGGACCTATCAGCCCGCGCGCCGCCAAGGCGAACGCCTCGTCCTCGGCGCCCCACCCGCGGAACTCCTCGTCGTATCGTCCTGCCGCCAGGTACTGGGCCGGAGTGATCACGATCAGGCCGCCGCCCTCGTACCCAAGGTAGGGCGCGCGAATCGTGTCCCCCGGTTCCGGCAGCGGTTCGTCATGCGTCGAGGCAAGCACCGCATCGGTCGCTTCCCTCGTGAGCCGGTGCACGAACCCGTGCGGGACCACCCACGGCTCGACATGCGCCAACGCGATCGCCTGCCAGATCACGTCACGGTCGACCATCACGTCAGCGTCGGCGATCACCAGCACCCGGCCGTTCGCGACATCGACGCCGTTGTTGCGGGCCTGCGACAGGTTCCACGGCCCGGAAGGATCATCGTCTGGCGCGTGGACGACCGGAAGCCCGTACGACTCCCACCGTGCCGTGCACCACTCCATCGTCCGGCGCCGGTCGAGGTCCCCCGAGTCGCGCCACGGCATCACCACCACCGCCCGGTCGAGCGGCTGGTAGCAGTGCCCAAGCCGTCCCGACACGCGGGCCTTCAGCTGCGGCTGCCGCAACCGAGAGTTGAGGATCGAGTCGCGATGCTGCCGATACCGGAAACATGGTTGGCTGGTGGGCCGGAACCTGGCGCCGAGGTGGGCGAACCCGAGCCACAGCCCGGTGTCCCACGCACCCTCGAGCAGGTCGTCGTACGGGGCCTGCTCCCACAGTGCCCGACGGAACGGCGACACTCCTGCTGCCTTCGGACCCACGTTCAGGATCTCGGTGCCGTCGTACGGACGGTAGAGCCGCTGGTGCGGGCGAGTTCCCCAGTCCTTGTCCCAACCCCATTGGACGACGTCCGTCTCGGGCTGGTCGGCGATGACCTGGAAGGTTTCTTCGAGGGCATGCGGGTACATGGTGTCGTCGACGTCGAAGTGCTGCACCCAGACGGTCGACGTGCGGGCGATGGCGATGTTGCGGGCCCGCCCCCAGTTGACCTGCCGGTCCAAGACCACCAGCTCCGCGCCGAGCCGGTTTGCTGCCTTGCGTACCGTGTCGGGGTCGTCGGACCGGTTGTCGACGATCACAACCTGATCCGGCTGGACGGTCTGCGCAGAGATCGAGTCGGCCCAGTCGGCCACGTACCTCGAGTAGGTCCCGCCGACCGTCGTCGTGACAGCATGTGACGTCAACTGCGGACCTCCGGCCTTCCGGCCCACAGATGATGAGCAACGACCCCGTCACGGTCGAAGTCTGGCGGAGCGCCCTCGATGAGGTCGCGGTAGCCGTACGGGTAGAACATCCGGGTCGGTAGCACCTCGAGCAGGTCCGGGAACCGGTCACGCATCCAGGTCACGTACCAAGGGCCGGACGACTCGTTGGTTGGGCGCCCCTTGTACCGGTCGAGCCGGTCGGGGATGCCGTCGACCATCTTCGTCCAGAACGGGTCCAGCCGTTCTGGGGCTCCGCAGATGCCCTTGTTGACCACGCCGGGGCGTTCCCACACCGACCATGCTTTCCCAGGAAGGTGGGGTTCGAGCGGTGCGAGAGCTTCCATGTCGAAGTCGAGATAGACGCCGCCATGCTCAGCCAGGATCTCGAAGCAGGCGATGTCAGCTTGCAGCCGGGTCACATACCACGGCGGGCAGAACTCGGCCGCACGGTCGAACAGCGGCCGGTTGACGATCCAACCGAGGTCGCTGTCGGTCCACGTCGTGAGTGTCCAGCCGGGGTTCAGGTCGAGCCACGACGGGGCGAAGTCGTAGGGCGGTTCGGCCGGGCCGATCCAGACGCGGTGGAACGTGCGGTTCATGCGTGCCTCCGGGGCTTCACGCGGTTGGGCCGGAAGCCCCGGAGGCCGAGCGGGTCAGGACCCGGCGACGTCAGCGACGACGAGCCGGTTCGGACGCCAGATGACCTGGGCGGCCCGGAGTTCGGCTCGAACGTACGTCAAGTTCCTTTGCGCGTAGTCCTTGTGCTGGTTGAACGCCTGGATCGACAGCCCCTCACGGTCGAGCAGCGCGATCTGGCGGAAGTCGCCCAGGATCACCTGGCCCGGCTGGAGCCGCTCCGACACGGCGCGGGGGCGGCCCCATGCGGTGCCGGGACCGGACCCGAACGGGCCCTGGCCGTAGTAGCGGCCCTGCCCGTCCTGGAGCAGGTCCCAGGCCTCGTCGTCCTCGGGGGACATCAGCACCGCGGTCACCGAACCGCCACGGCGGGTGACACGGGTGATGCCCTTGCGGATCGTGGTCACCATGTCCGTGTCGAACGCCTGCTGCTGCACACCAGTCGTGCTGAGCAGACCGAGCGGCTGCCCGTTCGAACCGGTGCCGTTGAGCAGGTAGTGCTCGATGATGTTGTCGAGCGAGTAGGACAGCTCGTTGTTCAGGTACGACGCCAGCGCGGGCGCGTCCGACAGGAGCTGGTTGGTGACCTCGTAGCCGTCGGCGTAGGTGAACACCTTCGCGTCGGCCAGCTCGGTCTGGATGTTCGACAGCGGCTTGAGGCCGGCGTCGTCCCACTCGCCCTCGTTCTCACCCTCGGTGTGCTGGGACGACTCGGGCACCACCGCGGCGCCACGATCGATCCCGACGACCTGCAAGTACTCGAAGTTCCCGCCGGTCTCACCCCGCGAGATCAGGTCGAGCAGCGTCAGCCGGTCCCGGTCGATCTGGTCGACGAGCGGCATCCGGATGTTCGGGACGTGCGCCTGCGGGGTCGTGAGACCCTTGCGGTGCGCCATCCACTCGGCCATCGAACCGGCCTTGACCCGGCCGATGTTGACCACCGAGCCGTTGCCGACCCCGGACGGGTAGTCCTTGCGGAACTGCTCGAACTCGGGGGACTTGACGAACACCTCACCGAACCGGCCCTTGGCCTTGCGGGGCTGGTCGAGGCCGGCGGTCACGTCGACGTCGTCAGCGACCAGGTCCTCGTCGTCGACCTTGGACAGGTCACCGAGCGTCTTGGCAGCCGCGTCGGCCTTCTTGATGCGCTCGTCGAGGTCGGCCACCTCGGACTTGATCTCCCCGATGCGGGTGACCTCGTCGTCGGTGAACTCGCGTCCCTCGTCCTCGACCGTCTTGGCGAGCTTGGCCGCCTCGTCGAGGAGCGCCTTCCGCTTCGCGCGGAGGTTCATGGCTGCATCTCCTTGATGGTGGTCCAAGCAGCGACCTGGGCGGGCGAGACCTTCGACGGCTGCTCGGCGGACGTCCCCGACGCGGCGGGGTCGTTGGCAGCGTCGGGGTCGGGCTGGCCGGCCTCACGCTTGGGCTGATCCGCACCGGACGGTGCGGACGTCTTGGTGGCCTCGATGACGGCTCCGAGCGCCTCGTAGGCGCCGGTGAGCTGGTCGAGGTCGATGGTGTCGCCGGCCTTGAGCCGGGCGGCGAGGTCGCGCGCCTTGACGGCGAGGAGCTCGGTCTCCTGGTTCGCGCCGACGAGCGTCGGACCGTGCTCGTGGGTCTTGAGCTTGCGGAGCTCGTAGAACGACCCTTCATCGGTCTCGACCCAGGCGCCCTCGACGATGTCGTACGCGAAGCTGAACTGTGTGACCCGCCGACCCTTGAGCAGCCGGTAGACCTTCGAGGTCAGCGAGTGTGGGTCTTCGAGGTCGTCGACATCGAGCTGGTTGAGGGTCCACAGGCCCTTCTCACGCTCCTCGGCGTCGAGGGTGTGGCCGATGTGTGCGAACGGGTCGGACCACTGGTGCGACCAGATCACGGGGATCGGGTCGCCCTTGGCCTTCCAGGCGGCGAGGTCCTCAGCGAAGGCGCCCGGGATGACGACGTCGCCGACGGAGTCCTTGTTGCCGAACACGGAGACGATCGACTCGTACTGGCCGTGCTCGAGACCATCGGCTTCACCGACGGCCTTCACCTGGCCCGAGAACGTCTTGAGCTTCATCAGGTGTCTCCTCGTCCGTAGTCCAGGCGGCAGCGGCAGTTCACGACCTCATCGGCACCGGCGACCCAGTCGCCCGGCCAGCGGGCGTTGTTCGAGAACACGTCATCGATGCCGACGGTCTCGCCGGACATCGCCTGGTGCGAGTCACGCGGATCGGACGAGGTGGCCTGCCACGTCTTCGTGGCGAGCCCTGACGCCACGGCGGCGTCCTGACGGCCGAATGACGCCGCTTCGGTCCCGAGCGTGGTCGCCCACGTCTCGGCCCAGTCGGCTGCGAGCAGCACGTCACGGACCGCCTCGCGCCACTGGTCTCCCGACATCAGCGCTGCGGCGAGCCGGTCGTAGAACCCCTGGTTCGCCCGAACGGCGTTGGTCTGTGCTGCACGGCTCAGCCACGGGTCCATCACGTCGGCCGACCAGCCGTCGCCGTCCGGGTTCCACTGGTCGAGCACCTCGACGGCGGCGGCTTGCGCTACGCGCCGTTGCCGGCCACCCACGGTCGCGGCGAGGCGGCCGTTCCACTCGTCGACGTCGAACGCGACGTCGAGCGCCGGCGGACCTTGCTTCGCATCGAGCGCTTCGGTCAGCGTGTCGGCGAGCTGCTGCTGGTAGCCGGTCAGGTCACGGACCAACGCGGCGACCTCGCTGTCGACCGGTCCGAGCCCGTCCTCGAGCGCCTTGACACCCGCCCGGCGGGACGACGTGCCGCGGTTCTGGTCGCCGGTGTCACGCGGCGACGCAAGGCCGCCCACGGTGACGTTCAGCGGCGTCACGAGCAGCTCAGCGTCACCACCGAGCGCCGGCAGGTTCATCCGCCCCCGCGCCTCGTCCGTCACCATCCACGGCCGGCCGGTCGCGGTCGACAAGATCCGCGCCTGCTCCTCGAAGCTGCCACGCAGCTTCGACTCGACATGAGCTTCGACGTACAGGTCACGGCCGCCCGCAAGATCCGGCGTCAACATCGCGTTCAGCGTCTGCTCCCACGGCGTGATGTACGGACCGAGCGCATCCCGGTACAACGACTGCCGGAACGACTCCACGTTGCTGTACGTGCCCTCACGGATACCCAGCAGCTCCGGGGCGATGTGGTAGGCCGTCGCCACCTCGACGTCGGTCAGTTTCCGACCTTCAAGATCCTGCGCGTCCTGCGGCGAGAACGCCTTCGTCTCGACCAGCTTCATCCCGTCCTCGAGGATCGGGGTGCCGCCCTCCCGGCCGCCGCCACGCACGAAGTTCTGCCACGACTGCTTGAACCGGCCCTTGGCTTCGTTGCCCCACGGTGGCGCGCCGATCGGCCGCTCGATCACCGCCGGTACCCGAGCGCCGTTCTTCCACACGCCACGCCGATAGGCCACCGCCTCGGCCGACTCCGCAAGCAGCTGCTTCAACGTCTCCGCCGGCGAGGTGCCGTTCGCGCCGACACGGGCGTACCCGTGGTCGAACAGGAACCCGTCCGGGTCGTGCTCCACCCAACGGCCACCCGACCACAGCTTGATCGCCACCACCCGGTCGATCCCATCCGCTACGAACCGGAACCGGCGGACGGGCACCCGAGCGAGACGCATCCCCTCGTCTGACGGCTCCTTGATGACACACCAGCGGTCATGCAGCAGCCAGTCGATGAACACCAGCTCCCAGAACCGGTAGGCCGTCGTCCGCGGCGCCGGACTGGACGCGACACGCGCCAACTCGTGGTCACGTACCCGACGACGGTCCGTGTCCGACACCCGCTCGTAGACGTGCAGCGGGATCGACGCGACGTTGCGGGCGATGAACCCCGCGACCTTCCGCACCGACGGCTGCAACCACAGGTCATGGCTGGCACCGGCCAGCGTCTCCAGCGGAACCCCAGGGTCCACCACCTCGACGCCAGGACGGTCGGCGAGATGGTCGGACAGCTGCCCGAGCGACTCGAAGACGAGACTCACGACGGAACCTGGACGTGCAGCACCCGGTCGAGCTCGACCAGCAGCTTCCCGTCGACCGGCTGCGTCGAGTCACGATCGTGCGCCGTGACCTGCTCGAGGATCAGGGTGCGGCGGCGGGCGCCGACCAGCTGACCGCGGTACGTCACGTCGGTACAGCGGACCAGCACACGGCGGCCGACATGCTCACGATAGGCACGCACCATCGACCTCCTCACACGACCAACAGGTCTGCGTCGTCGTCCTCGTAGGCCGACTGCTGCGGCCACCGCGCCGCCCACGCCGCCAACGTGCACGCCTCAAGCGGCGAGATGTCCCCGTCCGACTGCTTGCGGCCCAACGCCTGCCGGTCACCGACTGGACGCCACACCGCCGCCCCGACCGCGGCGTTCAGCTCGTCGTAGCCCTGATGGGCCAGCAGCCGGTCATCGACCAGCTTCCTCACGAGCTGGCAGGCGTCGAGCACCTCGCCCGTGTCCACCGTGCGGACGTGCACCCCACCGTCACGTAGCGGCTCGATCAGGTCAGCAGCCGGACCGCGCTCGTCAACTACCAGCGGCAGCGACGTCTGCGCCTGAAGCTCGACTGCCGCGTCGACCACCCACCGGGTCCCCGGCGCGTGGCGGAGCGGCCGGACATGCGTGACGTCCCCATCCGCGGCGGCTCCGCCGAAGCACGCCCACCGCAAGTCGTACGACACCGCCAGCGCCAGCCCCCCCGTCCGAGTCGACGGGTCGTCGTCGGTCAGGCAACCGTCCCACGCACCCGGGCCGAACAGGTCCGTGCCGGTCGGGTCGTCCCACCACGTCAGCCGCTCCCGAGCGAACTCCGACGGTGGGAGCGCCTGACGCTCCGACCGCAGGTACTCGATCGTCAGCGCCGTCCCGTTCGCCCGCGGTGGACGACCGAGCAGCGGGTTCGCCTGGTGCCACAGGTCCTCACGGTCCAGCGCGCACCCGTCCGAGCCGGGTTCGTGGCTGCACCCGGAGTTCTCACATCCCACCCGCTCGGCGCACCACTCGACGTACGCCAGCCGGTCCGAGGTGCCTGCGCGTCCACGGTCGCGGATGCCGCGAAGTACATACGACGTCGACAGGCCACCGGACGAGCCGTAGAGCAGCTGCGGGTCCGGCACGACCGACAGCGTCGGCAGCAGCGACCCCATGTGGTCGTCGGTCAGCGCGAACGCCTCGTCCAGCACCACCTTGTCACCGGTGAGCCCACGACCACCCGACCGCGTCCGGGCCTTGAACTTGATCCGCTGCCCCGTCATCAGCTCGATGGACGGGTCATCGTTCGCGTACCGGACCGACTTCAACCGGCGAGACAGGTACGGCGACCCCTCGATCAGCACCGCGAGGTCCCGCAACGCCTCCTTGGTGGTCGAGAACTCGTGCGCCGACCAGGTGATCAGCTGCTGGTCGGTGATGAACAGCCACCCGAGCGCGGCCTGCTTGAACACGCCGGTCTTGAGGTTCTGGCGCGCGACGATGGTCGCGACCTCGAACGCTGCCGACTTCCCCTTCGAGTCGAGCGCGAAGATCAGGTCGAGGACCAGCCGCTGCTCGGGGTCCGGGGCGAACCCGGCCAGCTCAGCGAGGTCGGCGACCTCGGGACCGAGCGTCTGCGTGTACGGCGGATGGGTGAGGTAGGCCGGCTCAGCCAGCTGCGGCGCTGCGCTTTCGCTCACGGGCAGCCCTCAGCTCGTCGATCGGGTCGGCCTCCGGCTCTGCGTTCGCCGTCGCCGATGCCAACGTCGCCTCCAGCTGCTTCGCCAGCGACGCGACGCCCGCTCCGGTGTCCATGCTCGAGTAGTCCAGCCGGTGAGCGAGCTTCAGCGCCGCCTGGGCCAGCGGCGTGTGCAGCACCCCCGCCTCTTCCAGGTGCAGCAGGGTCGCCGTCGTCGTAGCCCCGAGGCCATCAGAGCCCTGCGGTTCCGCGCGCTCCTTCGCCTTCGCGGCGCCGCCTCCGCGCTGGTTCCGCTTCTTGCACCGCTCCGAGCAGTACTTCGCCGTCGCCCGCTTCGCCTCGAACGGCGTCTCGCACACCTGGCAGGTCATCGACAGCATCGCGACCTCCTGGCGGGCGTCACGGGACACGCACCCTCAGCGGGGGGA
>JBJHCV010000019.1:0-11767 GCA_050486225.1 Nitriliruptoraceae bacterium | reverse complement strand
GCTTGCAGGGGTGACCATCGTCGTCTCCTCGAGTTGGTGCTTGGTAGGTGCTTCTCGAGGATGGCGCGGTGGTCACCCGCTTGCGAGCAACCCCGCCCCGTACACCACTTCCCTGGACGCTACTCCCACACGAGAGCCTGCCGACGGGTACCTGCCGTGGCACTGCTCCATGCTCGAGCCGTACCGATCACGGCTGGGCCGTTGCGATCAGCAGAGCCTCTGGAACGAGCGTGTGGCCGATCACTTCGGGGGTCAGGGCCGTGGCTCGGTCGTCGAGAAGCAGGCCCGGACCTGCGCGGAACCCTTCGCCTCCGACGACGCGCAGTTCACTCCTCCCGCAACGGCTCATCGAGTGTTCGTCGAGAGGTGCGAGCCTCGCGGTCGTCAGGACCTGCGCGATGTCGCCATCCGAGTGGTGTGGTCCTCGGTTGGAGTACAGGTCGAGTCCGCGCCGAACCGGGACCGTGGATCGGCATCAGCGCTTTCCGTGTGCTGGCCCATTGGCACGCTGACGGCCCGCTGCGCTCGTGATGGCCGACGTGTGCGCATGGCATCCCGCAGGACTTGACACCCTCGGGCGTGGCGAAGAGGCTCGGCTGTGCCGTCAGGGGCGGGACATGGGTCTGTTTCCGGAATCGGTCGTCGAGGCGCTGCAGGGGGAGCGCCCGCGCACGGCTCGCCAGTTGGCAAGGGCGCTGGGTGTGTCTCGGAAGGACGTCAATCCCGTTCTCTACGGCCATCCCGACGTCTTCGAACGTCACGAGACACAGCCGCCGACGTGGAGCCTGCGGAGTGGGCACACAGGACCTCGGCGCTCGCTCGTCACCTCGGGCCTGCGTGCCACGTCAAGGCACTGGAAGGTGCCGCGCGGTCTCGAGGCGGCGCTCTACCCGTGGCAGCGTCGCGCCCTCGATGCGTGGGGCGCCAACGGACATCAGGGTGTCGTCGAAGCCGTCACGGGTGCCGGCAAGACTCGAGTGGGACTCGCCGCCATCGCGCGCGCCGTGACGTCCGGCCACCGTGTGCTGGTGGTCGTGCCGACGACCGTGCTCCTCGACCAGTGGCGTCGCGAGATCGAAGAGCACCTGGCGATCCGGGCCGGTGTGCTTGGCGGCGGCAGCCGTTCCTCACTTGGCCGCGAGCATGTTGTGGTGAGCACCGTGCAGTCCGCGTCGCGAATCAGGAGGCTCCTGCCCGGGTCGCAGCGTGGCCTCCTGGTGTGCGACGAGGTGCATCGATACGGCGCCGACTCCTTTGCACGTGTGCTGCAGCCAGAGTTCGCTCGCCGTCTGGGCATGACCGCAACCTTCGAACGCAACGACAACGGACTCGACACCCACCTCCTGCCGTACTTCGGTGACGTGGTGTACTCGCTCGGGTACCGCGAGGCCCTGGACGACGGGATCATCGCCCGATTTCGTGTCGCGTTGGTTCGGGTTGCCCTGGGCGCGCGGGAGCAGTTGGGTTACGACGCGGCACACGACGATGCGGCCGCGGCGCGGGCCGAACTGATCCGCGACTTCGGTGTGACGCCCCGGCCCTTCGGCGAGTTCATGGCCGAGGTCGGCGCCCTCGCCGCCGAAGGATCCCTCGGCGACGCAACCATGGCAGCCCGGCGATTCCTTGGGGCATTCTCGGAGTCTCGTCGCATCCTCGGCGAGACCTCCGCCAAGATGGATGTACTGCCCAGCGTCCGCGACGCTGTCGCATCATCAGCCGGCACCCTGGTGTTCGCCTCCACGGTCGGGGGCGCTCGTCGGGTCGCGAGCACGCTCATCGAACTTGGACTCCCGGCTGCAGCGCTGGACAGCACGATGGTTCCGCGCGACCGCCGTGAAGTTCTCGGTCGCTTCGCACGACGAGAGATCCTGGCGCTCGCGGCGCCACTGGTGCTCGATGAAGGTGTCGACGTCCCGGAGGCGAACCTCGCGATAGTGCTCGCGGCATCCAGAACCCGCCGGCAGATGATTCAGCGACTTGGTCGTGTGGTGCGCGTCAAGGCTGACGGCGGCCGTGCCCACTTCGTCCTCCTCGTGGCGCGCGGCACCTCTGAGGACCCGTCATCCGGGGCCCACCTCGGATTCATCGATGAGATGCTCGAGGTCGCCGATGAGGTGCGGGCCTTCGACCCCGCCTCGATCGGTGGCCTGGGGGCCTTCCTCGCCGGTGGGTCGGGCGGAGTCGCCATCGAGGACCATGGCGAGACGGGGATCCGTCAGACTTCGACCTGGTCCGCGGCCGGCGCAACACGATCCCGGTCAGGCACGCAGAGGCCTGCCGGTGCACGCGTTGGCTCCGGGGGCGGGCCACGTGAGGTCTCCCGAGGGGTGGCTTCGCGTCCGACGCCGGTCCTGCGGAGCACTCCGGCAAGGCGTGTGGAGACACCGGGGCCAGCGCCACGTGCTGCGTGGTGTGGCAACTGTGGCGCGCAGGACGTGCCTGTCGATCACCTCGACACGTGCGGTGAACGCACGGTCCCGTCGCTCAGCCGCGAGGGGTCGGATCCGGAACGCCTCCGCGCGTCGGCGTACTGCTCGGCGTGTGGGGTCCGGGTTGACCCGATCAGCGGGTCGTGTCGCTGCAGTTGATCGATCCCCTCTGGGGTTCGTGTCCCAGACCACGACTAGCGTTGAGCCATGGACACCGTGCTGGGCGTGCTCATCTGGGGCGGTCTCCTGCTGCTGACCCTGCGCTGGATTGCGCGAACGATCGCTGCTGGGGACGGCCGCGACGCGGTGAGCCATCCTGTCACGCGGATCCTGTCGGACGAGGGGACCGAGGCCCAGGAATCGCGTGAGGACGATGCGCTCGCTGACGGGTTGGTGGTTGGTCACTTCCTCTCGCGCGATCACCACCGGAACCGCATTGCACGTCTCGAGGATGAGATCGCTGCGCTTGAGGCCGAACGTGAACGCTGGCTCCAGGCAGCCGCCACCGGCGACGACCGCCACGCCGGACTGGATCGTGCCGAGTTCGATGCCCTGGGTGACTTCGGTGTCGAGCCCTGGGCCGATGAACGATTCGACGACGGGGATGACTTCTGACGTGCCTGGCGTGACGCGTCCGACGGCTGAGTGCTCGCGTCGCCCGATGTGAACGCCGTTGCGAGGAGCCATCGTGCGTCGGTTCCACTCGACGACTACGCCTCTCGGCCGCCGCGCCGGGGCATCGGCAATGGTGAGGTCGTCGGTCTGAGACCCGTGGGATCGCTCGGGTTCGCACGAACGAGCCACGCCGTACTCCGTCTACGCTCGAGGAGACTGCGACAGAGGGATGCCGGATGTCCGACGGTTGGACCTTCCTGACCAACCACGCGCACGTGCTCCTGGCGATTGCACGCGATCCAGACCTGCGCCTGCGTGACATCGCCGACCTCGTCGGCATCACGGAGCGCACGGCCGTGGGCATCGTGTCCGACCTCGAGGAAGGCGGCTACATCCGGCGGGAGCGGGCCGGGCGCCGCAACCGGTACGTCATGAACCCCGACCGACCGCTGCGTCACCCGCTGGAGGCACACCACGAGGTCGGTGAACTCCTGCAGGCGATCGAGCACAGTTCCACGTCGACCGCCCACTGAGGTGCATCGCCTCGCTCGGGCATCGCGGCGGGAGACCGACTGCCTGCTCGCGCCGTGCGGCGCTCGGCTGACAGCGGAACACAAACGCTGGCAATCGATTTCGGTAGTCTCCGCCGGCACCGATCCGAGGTCGCCATGACCGAGACGCTGTTGATCGTCGCCGCGGCGATGCCTGCCGTGGCTGCGGGGCTGATCGGACTCCTGCGTCCCGACGGCGACACGGCCGGGCGATGGGCGGTGCGCGCGGCTGTCGTCGCAGCCCTCGCCGCGATCGGCGTCGCGATCCTCGTCGCCACTGGCGGCGCCGTCGAGGCCGTGATCCCGGGTGCAGGCGACAGCCCGCTCATGGGGCTGCACGCCGATCGTGTGGGCGCCGTCCTCGCCCTGCTCACCACCACCGTCGGGCTCGTCGTGCAGTCCTTCGCGCGTCGAGCGCTCGACGGCGACGTGCGCGCGCGGCGGTTCTTCGTGCTCACGGCGTTGCTCACCTCGGCGACGACGACCGTGGCACTGGCCACCACACTCGGGCTGCTCGTGGTGTCATGGATCGCCGCCGGGGCGAGTCTGGCCGCGTTGGTCGCCCACCGCAGCGAGTGGCAACCGGCCGCGCGAGCCGCCAGACGCACCAGGCGGAGCCTGCTCGTGGGTGACTCCGCACTCGTCGCGGTGGCCGTGCTCGTGATCGCTTCGGTCGGGGACCTCGACCTGCGGTCGTCACAGGCCGCGGCAGAGTCCCTCGCCGGAGCATGGTCGGGTGGCCCGTTCGGCGGGCTGTTGCCCGTGGTCGCGGTGCTCGTGACCGTCGCCGGCGTGTCGCGCTCGGCGCTCGTGCCCCTGCATCGCTGGCTGCCTGCGACGCTCGCAGGACCGACACCGGTGTCGGCGCTGCTCCACGCCGGGGTCGTCAACGGAGCGGGAGTGCTGCTGGTGCGGCTCGCCCCGCTGTTCGGGGCGTCGTCCGTCGCGACCCACCTCGCGTTCACCGCCGGCGTCGTCACGACGACCTACGCGACCGCCGTGATGCTCGTGCGGACCGACGTGAAGGGAAACCTGGCCTGGTCGACAGCCGGCCAGATGGGGTTCATGGCGGTGCAGCTGTCCGTCGGAGCCTTCGCGGCCGCACTCTTCCACATGATCGGACACGGGCTGTACAAGGCCGCACTGTTCCTCGGCTCGGGCGGAGCGGTCACGGCACACCTGCGCCACCACCACCGTCCGGAACCCCGTCCTCGCACGGCGCCCGTGGTCCGGCTGTTCATGGCCACCCTCGTGCCGGCAGGTGCCCTCGTCGCGGCGAACGAGGTCCTCGACCCACAGATGTCGGCGGCGAAGGCGATCCTCGTCGGGGCGTTCGCGTGGGCGACTGCGGCCCGGGCCGCCGACGGGTGGCTCCGCGCCGCACCGTTCTCCGCGGCACCGACCGCTGCACTGGCGGCGGTCGGGACCGTCGTGGGAGTCTTCGCCTACATCGGCGGGCTCATGCTGTTCGAGGGCTTCGTCGGGGTGGCACTGCCGTCGGAGGTGCCCGCGGCCGTCGACGCGACCGTGCTCGCGGTGACGCTCGCCGCCGTCGGGTGCGTCGCCGTCGGAGTGTGGTTGGTGCCCGGTCCGTCGGGAGAACGCCTGAGGAGTCGCGTCTACGTGTGGCTCCTGTCGACGTCCACGCCTGTGTTGACGTCATGGTGGCGCCCGGCCGGTTCAGGCAGCGGTCGGCACGAGACCCCGTCGACCTCGGTCCCGACCGGTCCCGGGCACGGCGCCGACCGAGCAGCAGGTTCGCGGCCGTGAACCCACCAGACCGCGGTGAGGCTGCACGCGAGCAGGACCGCCACGCGCGGCTGCTCGCCGACGTGTCCCGAGCCGCCGACGTCATTGCCCCGATGTGGCCGCTGACGACGTTCATCGCGGTGAACCCCCTGGGAGGGATGCAGCACCTGTCCTTCGACGACGCCACCGCCGCCGCGCGCCGCTGGTTGGGTGCACGGACCCATCCGTCATTCGCGGATGACCGCGGGTCCCACGCGCGGGGGGAGATCACCGACGCAGACCTGCGGCGTGCCGTCGTCGAGGTCGTCCCACGTCTGGATGTCGGCGCCACGGTCGAGGTGGCGGGGCGGCTCGTCGACGCGGTCGAACTGGTGCGACTGGACGTCGTCGAGGGTCCCGAGAACCCCCCGGAGGCGACCGTCGAGGTCGGAGACCTCGACCAGGACACCACACGTGCGGTCGCGCACCTCGTCGGGACCTGGTGTGCCGCGTTCGTCGACGAGGCGGGGGTTCCCTGTGCCATGCCGGACCGTGACCAGGGCTTCTACCGGGCCTGGCAGCGGCTCGCCCCGCACGACCGGCGCGTCCGACGACTCGCCGGCCGGCAGGGCGCACGATGGCTCGCCCACCTGCCCGATCGTCCCGTCGCCGCCCTTGCCGCTGCGCTGTCGACCCTCGGCGTGTCCGAGGCCGACCACGTCGACGTCCTCCGCGGGTACCTCGCGCGCCTGCCCGGATGGTCGAGCCACGCACGCTGGCGCGATGAGTGGGTCCCGCCAGGTGACCACGGTCCGGCACTGCACCTCGTCGACCTGCTGGCGGTGCACGCCGCGACCGCAGCCGCCATCGTGCACGGGCGACCGGGGGACCGAGTGGTCCGGGCCTCGGGCACGTCCCGACCGGACCTGCTCGACGAGCGTGTCGACGCGGTGCTGTCCGCCCTCGGGTCCGGCCCTCACGATCCCGGGGTCGTGTCGGTGGTGACCGATGTGTTGCGGTCGGTCTCGCCGGCGACCCGGGCAGCGATCTGGCTCGCGGCACGTGAGGGCAACCTCCGCGACCGCCTCCTGGCTCGCATGAGTCGCCCCGAACCCGGCCCTCCCGCCCGCGCCGCCGACGTGCAGGCCGTGTTCTGCATCGACGCGCGCTCCGAGGGCCTGCGTCGGCACCTCGAGGCAGTCGGCGACCACGAGACCCTCGGCTTCGCCGGGTTCTTCGGAGTCCCCATGCGCTGGCGGCCCTTCGGGTCGGCAGCCTCGCAACCCCGCTGCCCCGTGCTGGTCACCCCGCACCACGAGATCGCGGAACGCCCGGTCACCGGGGACGACGCCTCGCGGCGGCTCGCGACCCAGCAGGTGGCCCGGTCCTCGCACGAGTCCTTCCACGCGGCCAAGGGCAACCTTGCGTCCCCGTTCGTGCTCGCGGAGGCGGCCGGGTGGGTCCTGGGTCCACTGGCCGCGGCCAGGACGCTGGCGCCCTCCTTCGTGGGTCGCGCCGGGCGCTGGTCACGGGCGCTGTTCGACCGTGGGACGACCTTCCCCGTGGTCGACGCTGCGGTCGACGCCGGGCAGGACGCCACCTCCGGCATGACACTCGACGAGCGGACCCTGTTCGCCCACGCGATCGTGTCCATCATGGGGTTGTCGCGCTTCGCCCGACTCGTCGTGCTCTGTGGGCACGGCAGTCGCAACGTCAACAACCCGCACGCCTCTGCCTACGACTGTGGCGCGTGCGGCGGCTCGCCGGGTGGCGCGAGCGCCCGTGTGGCAGCAGCGATCCTCAACGACCCGGCGGTCCGAGCCCGACTCGACGAGCGGGGCACGACCGTCCCCGACGACACCTGGTTCGTCGCCGCCGAACACGACACCGTGTCCGACACCGTCACCATCCTCGACCGGCATGCCGTCCCCGACGGCCACCGTGAACTCCTTGCCCGGTTCGAGCAGGACGTCGCGGTGGCTGGCGACCACCTCGCCCGGGAACGGGCGCGTCGACTGCCCGGCAACCCTTCAGCGGTCCGGGTCCGCGGCCTGGACTGGGCACAGGTGCGGCCCGAGTGGGGACTGGTCGGCAGTGCGGCGTTCGTCGTCGGACCCCGGTCGATCACGCGAGACCTCGACCTCGCCTGCCGGGTCTTCCTCCACTCCTACGACGCGGAGCTCGACCCCGACGGCGTCGGCCTGGAGACGATCCTCACCGCGCCGCTCGTGGTCGCCCAGTGGATCTCGGCGCAGTACTACTTCTCGACCGTCGACCCCGACGTGTTCGGGGCCGGTGACAAGATGCTGCACAACCCCGTCGGCGGCATCGGGGTCGTGCTCGGGGACGGGGGCGACCTGCAGGTCGGGCTGCCCGCACAGGCGGTCGCCGTCGGTGACCGGCGGGTGCACGAACCGGTGCGTCTGCTCGCGGTCGTGCAGGCGCCGCTCGAACGCACGGAACAGATCATCCAGCGCAACCAGGTCCTGCGCGACCTGTTCGGCGGCGGGTGGATCGCGCTCGCCGGGCGTCCCGACGGCACCCAGCCCTGGTCGATCCGAGATCGCTCGGGTTCGTGGTCGACCTGGCAACCCGCCGACGCTAGCGTCGACCACGTGGCCGCGTCCCTGGAGAACTCGTGATGTGGGAAGACCTCACTCCCATGGTCAAGGTCGAGGTCGTCGTGGGCGGTGACCAGGTGGCAGCGGTTCGTGAACTGTTCCTCGAGTCCGGTGCGACGGGCTACACCGGGGTGTCGGGGGTGTCCGGGCTCGGCCACCACGGTGAGCACGAGGGACGGTTGCTGTTCAACGACCGCGCCAGCCTGTCGATGCTGATCACGATCGTGCCGCAGGAGACGGCCGGTGTGCTGGTGGTCGGCCTGCGCCGGCTGCTCGAGGGCCGGCACGGGGTGTTCTTCGTGTCGGAGACGCACGTCAGCCGGGCCGACTACTTCCGCTGAACGGCCGGGGCGTCCGGTCGGTGCGTACCATCGGGCCCATGACGATCCCCACTGGTCCTCGCGACACGATCCCTGTGCTCGGCATGGTCGGCGCGGGCCAGTTGGCGCGGATGACCCACCAGAGCCTCATCGGGTTGGCGCTGCCGCTGCGGATCCTCGCGGACGGCCCTGCGGACAGCGCCGTGCCGGTCGCCGGGGACGTGACCGTGGCGTCCCGCGACGACCTCGACGACCTCGACGCCTTCGCGTCGTCCTGTGACGTGGTCACGTTCGACCACGAACTGGTCGATTCCGGGTTGCTGTCGACGCTGGAGGATCGAGGCCACGTGCTGCGCCCGAGTCCTGCGGCGATGCGCTTCGCCCAGGACAAGCTGCACCAGCGCGAACGGCTCGCCGCTGCCGGGTTCCCGGTCCCAGAGCACCGTGAGGTGTCGGACCTGCGGGACCTGGTTGCCTTCGGCGACGGCGTGGGTTGGCCGGTGGTCGTCAAGGCGGTTCGGGGTGGGTACGACGGGCGCGGGGTGTGGGTGGTGTCGGATGCCGACGCGGCGGCCGGGCTGTGGCGAGACACGCGGGCGGAGGCGCCGGGCCTGCTCGTCGAGGCCCACGTCCCGATCGAACGGGAACTCGCGGTGGCGGTGGTCCGACGTCACTCCGGCGAGGAACGCGCGTACGCGGTGACCGAGACGGTGCAGTCGGACGGGATCTGCGTCGAACTCGTCGTTCCCGCTCCCGTGCCCGAGGACGTGGCCGCCGCAGCGACCGAACTGGCCGAACGGGTCGTGCGGCACGTGGACGGGGTGGGTGTCGTGGCACTCGAACTCTTCCAGACCGCCGACGGACTGGTCGTCAACGAACTCGCCCTGCGGCCACACAACTCCGTGCACTGGACCATCGAGGGGGCCCGCACGTCGCAGTTCCAGAACCACGTGCGGGCGGTACTCGACCTGCCGCTCGGGGACACGGCGCTGACGGCCCCGGCCGTGGCCACCGTGAACGTCCTCGGCCCGGCAGACGGCTCCGACCCTCGGGCCCGGCTGTCCGCCGCCCTCGAGGTGCCCGGCGTCGCGGTGCATCTGTACGGCAAGGAGGCACGTCCCGGCCGCAAGCTCGGGCACGTCACCGCCATCGGCGACGGCCCGGCCGAGACTCGCGAGCGCGCTCGGCGCGCCGCCGATCGGCTGATCGGAGAGGAGACCACCGATGAGCAGTGACCAGCCCCTGGTGGGCGTGGTTATGGGAAGCGACTCAGACCTTGACGTCATGGAGCCGGCCGCCGACGTGCTCAGGCGCTTCGAGGTGCCGTTCGAACTGCGGGTCGTGTCCGCCCACCGCCGACCACACGAGATGCTCGAGTACGGCCGGTCCGCGGAGGAACGTGGGCTGAAGGTCGTCATCGCGGGCGCCGGTGGCGCCGCGCACCTGCCCGGGATGCTCGCGTCCACCACCGGGGTCCCGGTGATCGGCGTCCCCGTTCCGTTGCGCCACCTCGACGGGCTGGACTCGCTGCTGTCGATCGTGCAGATGCCACGCGGCGTCCCGGTCGCGACGGTGTCGGTCGGTGGCGGTGAGAACGCCGGACTGCTCGCGGTCCGCATCCTCGCGACGTCCGACGAGCGCCTGCGTGCTGCGCTGGCCCGGCACCGCGAGGAGATCGCGGAGCAGTCGCGCGACGCCGACCACCGACTCATCGGTCGCACGGAGCGGGGTGTGGGATTCCAGCCGAAGTGATCGAGCAGGCCGCCGCGGCACTGCGCGCCGGCAGGCTCGTCGCGTTCCCGACCGAGACCGTCTACGGGTTGGGAGCCGACGCACTCGACGAGGACGCGGTCCGCAGGATCTTCGCGGCCAAGGGACGGCCCGCCGACAACCCGCTCATCGTGCACATCGGTGACGTGTCGGACCTCGATGCGCTGGTGACGCACGTGACCCCGCTTGCGCGGCGACTGGCCGCCCGCCACTGGCCGGGTCCGCTGACCCTCGTGCTGGAGGCCGCACCGGCCGTCCCGGCCGTGACCCGCGGGGGACTGGCGACCGTGGCCGTGCGGATGCCCGACCATCCGGTGGCGCTCGAACTGCTCCGAACCGCCGACATCCCGGTGGCTGCGCCGTCCGCCAACCGTTCCGGACGGCCGTCGCCGACCACGGCGGCGCACGTGCGTGCCGACCTGGGTGACGCGGTGGCCGTCGTCGTCGACGGAGGGCCGTGCGGCCTGGGGGTGGAGTCGACGGTGGTCGATGCCCGTGGCGAGGTCCCTGTCGTGCTCCGGGAGGGCATGATCACCCGCGAACAGCTGGGCCTCGCCGACGACGGGACTCCCGAGCCCGACGGGCTCGCCGGATCCCCGGGGCTGCGCTACCGCCACTACGCACCCACGTGTCGGGTCGAGATCGCAGCGCCCGGCACCGCCACCTCCACTGCGCGGCGTCTCGCCGACGATGGCTCGCGCGTGGGGATCGTCTCGTTGGAGGCCGCCCCCGAGGGGGTGACCGGGATCGCTCGGGTCACCGGAGCGGAGTCGCTCGCCGCGCACCTGTACGCCGCGCTGCGCGCGGCGGAGGCCGCAGGGGTCGACGTGCTGGTGATCGAGGCGGTCGAGGAGCACGGTGTCGGCCGCGCCGTCATGGACCGGGTCCGCCGCGCGGCGGGGAACGGGTGGGCCGAGACGGACACCGGAACCTGACCGACCTTCGGGCGGGGCGAGTCGGGACTCAGTGCGCGTGCACGTCTCCGTGGCCCGACGCGTGGGGATCCGACCGCATGGCGACGTGCAGGCCGTGGGACCACACGAGCAGGCCGAGTCGGGCCGACGTCGCCGCCCTGGCTGCGGGGACGCCCTCGTCGGCGTGGGTGGCGAGCGAACGAGCATGCTCGCAGCGGTGGTCGACCTGCCGCCCGAGCTCGGCGGTGAGCAGGGCGAGCAGCGGGGCCGTGTCCCCGGTGTCGGCCGCGTGTGCGGCGAGTGGGATCACGGGACCGACGTCGAGTCCGGCGGGCTTGAGGCCCGTGTGCGGTTCTCCCTCCCCGTGACGGTGGACGCGAACGACGACGTCGAAGAAGTAGAGGTCGGCGACCTCACGAGCCGCGGGGCCTTCGAGGCGCGCACGGCGAGCCCGCTCGAACGCGGCCCGTACCTCGTCCTCGCCGTCGGCGGGGACGAACGGCAGCGCCAGGTCCACGTCATCGGCGTCGAGCGCCGCACGGGCCGCCGTGACGACGGGGCCGTCCAGTGTGTCGCAGTGCGGAGGCATGGCCGACTCCTCGGTTCGATGGACGTTGCCGCGCGCGAGCACGGTCCCACACCGCGAGTGTCCAGCGCGTCTCAGTCCCGTCCAGGGCCGATGGACCCCCGCCGATCTGCACCCGAGGTGGCGTCCCATCTTCGGTGTAACAGCGACACGGGCGTAGGTTCCTGAATGACCTTCCGAGTCGATCAGGAGTACACCCGTGTCATCGAAGAGAGTAACTGCCACCGATCGTG
>JBJHCV010000018.1:0-12452 GCA_050486225.1 Nitriliruptoraceae bacterium | reverse complement strand
GCCATGGTGGCGATCGCCGAAGAGACCGACAAGGTCGCTAGCGGCGAGTGGCCGAAGGAGGATAATCCGCTGGTCAACGCGCCGCATACCGCCGAGGAGGCGGTGGCCGATGACTGGAAGCATCCCTATCCGCGCAGCCTCGCCGTGCTGCCCGCGGGCAACGGGGGAGCGGCGTCGAAATACTGGCCGCCTGTTTCGCGCATCGACAATGTGGCCGGAGATCGCAATCTGGTCTGCGCCTGCCCTCCGATCGAGGCGCTGGCGAGTTGACGAGGCGGCGGAGCCTTCGGGCTCCGTCTTCCTCACATGTCGACGACCTTGCCCTGGCGCAGCGTGATGCGCCGGTCCATGCGGCCGGCCAGTTCGTGATTGTGGGTGGCGATCAGCGCGGTCAGGCCCGATTGGCGTACCAGCGCCTCGAGCGCCGAAAAGACATATGAAGCCGTTTCGGGATCAAGATTTCCAGTAGGCTCGTCGGCGAGAAGCAGGAGCGGCGCGTTGGCCACGGCCCGCGCGATCGCCACGCGCTGCTGCTCGCCGCCCGACAGTTCCGACGGCCGATGCTCCGCGCGATGGCCTATCTTCATGTAGTCGAGAAGCTGGGCGGCGCGATCGGTGGCCTCCGCCTGCGTAAGGCCGCGCACGAGTTGCGGCAGCATGATGTTCTCGAGCGCCGAAAACTCAGGGAGCAGATGGTGGAACTGGTAGACGAAGCCGATCTCGTTGCGTCTGATGCCGGTGCGGTCATCGTCCGAAAGCGTAGCGCAGGATCGGCCGTTCAGGATCACGTCGCCCGAATCCGGCTTTTCCAGAAGACCGGCCAGTTGCAAAAGAGTCGACTTGCCGGCGCCGGAAGGTGCGACCATCGCGACCATTTCACCCTTCGCAAGCCGCATGTCGGTCGCGTCGAGTATCACCAGTTCCCGCTCGCCCTGTTGGCAGCGGCGCGAGCTGTGCTTCTGGCGCCCGCTGTTCGGCGGCGGGTCCCGCGCCCCCGGCCCCACGACGGGCCGACGAACCGGCGCTGGGCCGGGTCGGTGCGCTGCCCGCTCGCGCGGGCCGGGACGGGAGACCTCGATGAGCGCGATCCAGGCATCGCGGGACGTCCAACCGGTACGACTGCCCGGCCAGCCGGGTGCGGGGCTCGGTGACCGCCGCCGCCTGGTCATGATCGCCAGTCTGGTGTTCGGGGCGATCGTCTGGGAGATCCTCGGTCGGTTCGTGTTCACCCCCATCTTCTTCGCCTCGTTCTCGCGCACGGTCGTGGCGTTCTGGGACCTCACGGTCTCCGGCGAGATGCTGCGACTGCTCGGTCAGTCGATGTCGCTGTTCGTGTCCGGGTTCGCCATCGGGACGGCGCTCGGTCTGGTGTTCGGGATCATCATCGGACGGTCGGAGACCATCGGCATCGCGCTCGAGGACTACGTCACGGTCGCGTACATCACGCCGCCGATCGTCATCGTCCCCTTCGTGCTCGCGTTCATCGGGCTCGGCTACTGGCCCAAGGTGCTCGTGGTGGTCAGCTTCGTGTTCTTCCCGGTGTGCATCACCACCATCGAGGGAGCGCGGTCGACGCCGAAGCGACTCGTCGAGGTCGCGCACTCGTTCTGTGCCACCCGCCTGCAGATGTGGCGCGACGTCGTGATCCCGGCGACGGTTCCGTACTCCATGAGCGGCATCCGCCAGGGCATCGCACGGGGACTGGTCGGGATGGTCGCCGCAGAGTTCCTGCTCGACGCCTCCGGGGTGGGTCAGGCCCTGCAGACCTACGTGCGCCTGTACCGCCGCGAGAACCTGTTCGCGATCGTGCTCGCGGTGCTGGCCCTGGGACTGCTGAGCATGGCGATCGGCCGGTACCTCGAACGGCGTTTCGCGGCGTGGCGCCAGTGATCGCCGCGGGCGGCCGACGGAGCGACGAGGAGGCGAGGTGAGCATGGCGACCGACCTGAGTGATCGACTCGACCGCCGTGACGCGAGGTCGACGCCGGGCACTCGCAGCGCACGGGCGCCGTCGCGAGGGTGGTTCGCGACGTGGTTGCGTGCGCGCACGACCCGCTGGCGGATCATCACGCTCATCCTGACGCTTGCGGTCTGGGAGTACGCCGTCAGCACCTTCGGGCGGCCGTTCATGCCCACCCCTACCGGCGTGGCCTCCCACTTCGTGGACACGATCTTCCGCAACTCGTTCATGTGGAACGAGGCGAGGCTGACGTTCTCGATCGTCGTGGCGGGCCTCGGGATCTCCATCGTGCTCGGTGCCGTGCTCGGTATCGGCATGGGGCGTGTCTGGTGGCTGGAGTCGGCCCTGGCTCCCTACATCAACGGCCTGTACGCGACGCCAATCATCGCCATCCTGCCGGTGTTCACCCTGTGGCTCGGGTTCAGTGTGGAGACCGCGTTCGCGCTGGTCGTGTTCGCGGCACTGCCCCCGATGACGGTGGGTGCGTGGGACGGCGCGCGGTCGGTGTCCAAGCGCTATCTGGAGGTGGCGGAGACCTTCGGTGCCCGACGGCGAGACGTGTGGATCGGCATCACCATCCCTGCGTCCCTCGCGTACATGGTGTCGGGACTCAGGCTCGCCTCCGGGCGTGCACTGTCCGCCGTGGTCATCGCGGAGTTCCTGACCTCGACGGGCCGAGGAATCGGCACGTACGCGATGCGACTGGTCATCACCTTCCGCCACGACGAGGCGGTGATCGTGATCCTGGTCCTCGCGGCGGCTGGCCTGGTGCTGACCATCGGGGTGGAGAAGCTCGCCTCGGTGCTGCTGCCCTGGTACCGCAACCTGTGAGTCGACCGCCACCTGCGGTCGACGTCATCACCGACACGTGAACAGGGGAGTCGACGTGAACCAGTTCCCACCTGCACCCGCCGAGGACTCGATCGTCACAGACCTGCTGCTGGTGAACGGGCGCATCACGACGCGTGCCCTCGACCAGGAGGAGCACCCAGCCCTGCTCCTGCGAGGTGGCCGCGTCCACGCGGCAGGCACCGCCGACGAGGTGCGTGCGCTGGCAGCGCCGGGTGCCCAGGAGATCGACCTCGGGGGTCGGCGCGCCATCCCGGGCCTCATCGACTCCCACATGCACTTCGTCCGCGCCGGGCTCACCTGGACCCGCCAGATCGACTGGACCGGCGTCCGTTCGCTCGCGGACGGGATGGAGCTGATCCGCCGGGCGGCCGCCGAGCGTCCCGCTGGCGAGTGGATCGCGGTGTTCGGTGGTTGGCACCCGGGCCAGTTCCATGAGGGCGTCGGCCCGACCCATGCCCAGCTGTCGGAGGTTGCGCCGCAGCATCCGGTCTACGTCCAGCTGCTGTACGAACAGGGCACGCTCAACCGAGCCGGGCTGGACGCACTTGGCTTCCACACGGCGGACGACGCGCCATCGGGCGGGACGATCGAGGTCGGTGGCGACGGCGCGCCCACTGGCGTCATCCGTGGTGGTGGCGCGTTCGGTCACGTGATGACGGCGGTCGGCCGACCCGATGTGGAGGAGCAGATCGTCGGGCTCGTCGACCTCGCCGCTCGGCTCCACGGGCTGGGCCTCGTCGGGGTGATCGACCCGGGAGGTCGCGGGGTCACCCCGCAGGCGTACTGGCCGCTGTTCGAGGCATGGCGGCGGAGGCTCCTCGACCTGCGGGTACGTCTGTACCTGACGGCACAGGAGGCGGGTCGTGAGTTCGAGCAGATCCGACAGCAGGCAGAGATGCTGCAGCAGGGATTCGGAGACGACCGGCTGCGCCTGGTCGGGTTCGGTGAGCTCGTCCACCTCGCGTTCGCTGACCTCGAAGGTCTGACCCCGTGGAGCATCTCCGACCGGGATCGGGCCGAGCTGCGGGAGATCATCGAGTACTGCGCCCGTGAGGGCTGGCCGGTGCACATGCACGCGGTGATCCGCGACACGATCACCGCCGCACTCGACGTGTGGGAGGAGGTCGACGCGGTCGTTCCACTGGCCGGGAAGGGGTTCTCGCTCGCGCACGTCGAACCGATCCGCGAGTCGGACCTCGAGCGGGTGAAGCGCATGGGTGTCGGACTGGCCATCCAGGACCGCCTCGTGTTCCGGGCGGCCGACTCGGCGCGCGTCTGGGGTGACGACGTCGTGCTCGACTCGCCACCCCTGCGTCGCATGCTCGACCTGGGGATCCCTGTCGGCGGGGGCACCGACTCGACCGTGGTCACGTCCTACGACCCGTGGCTGTCGATGTGGTGGCTCATCACAGGCCGGTCGGTCGACGGCGCTCCGCCGCGCAGCGAGGAGCACCGGCTGACGCGTGCCGAGGCGCTGCACCTCTACACCAAGGGCAGCGCGTGGTTCTCCCACGAGGACCACGAACGCGGGTCGCTCACCCCGGGCGAGTTCGCCGACGTGGTGGTGCTCTCGGACGACCTGTTCGAGGTCGACGACGATGCCATCCGTCAACTCAGGTCGGTGCTCACGGTCGTCGGGGGTCGCGTGGTCCACGACGAACTGACAGACTGACCGCCGACCGGCCGAGGGAACGGGACACGATCCGGCCGAGGGAACGGGACACGATGCGTGCGGTGGTGGTGCAGGAGACGGGTGGACCCGAGGTCCTCCAGGTCGTCGAGTGGCCGGAACCCGCACCCGGACCGGGCGAGGTGTCGATCACGATCGACCATGTCGGGGTCAACTTCACCGACGTCCGCAGCCGCCGCGGCGACGGGCTCGTGAAGCCGCCGTTCGTCCCCGGCATCGAGGCCGCAGGGCGTGTGCGAGCGCTCGGTGAGGGCGTGGACACGGTGAAGGTCGGCCAGTACGTCGTGGCCCTCACCGGGGCCGCTGCGTGTGCCGAGGTGGCCACCGCGCACGCGTCGCGTGTCGCGGTGCTTCCCGACGAGTACGTCGGCCAACCGTTGGCGGGCGGGATGGCGAAGACCGTGTCGGTGGCCATCCAGCTCCTGCGCGACGGCGGCCGTGTGCTGCCCGGCGAGTCGATCCTCGTCCACGGTGCGGCGGGTGGTGTCGGCTCCGCGATCGCCCAGGTCGCGAACGCCTACGGCTTCGGTGACGCGTACGGCACCGTCGGGTCCGCCGACAAGTGCGACTACGCGCGGGGCTTCGGGTTCGCGGACGTGTTCGTGCGTGACGACTTCGTGGAACCGCTGCGAGCGGCGACGGATGGTCGCGGCGTCGACGTCGTGTTCGACCCGGTGGGGGGTGAGACCCGCGCACGGTCGTTCGACGTGCTCGCCGACCTCGGCAGGCTCGTGCACTTCGGCAACGCGTCGATGGCGCCGGAGGTCGCACCCGAGGCCGCCGCGATGCGGGCCCGGGCGCTCGGCTACTTCGGCTACTCGTCGGCGAGACGATCCGGCAGCGACGCCGCAGGGTTCAGCGAGATCTTCCTCGAGGCCGTCGACCTGGTCGTGTCGGGACGCGTGCGGGTCGACGTGACGGAGGTGCTGCCGCTCGAGCAGGCGAGTGTGGCCCACGAACGACTGGAGTCGGGGGCCTCACGGGGCAAGATCGTGCTGGCCACGGCCTCGCCCGCGTGAACAGCGTCGTCGGGCGGTCTGCCGGCCGACGGCCGGTCGTGACGTGAGGAGCGCCCCACGACCGGGATGACGAGACCGAGGGAGCGGATCATGGCTGACGAGTACCTGGAGACGTGCCTGCGTCGGTTCACCTGGCGCATCCTGTCGAACCACGTGTCGCCGTGGGAGTTCGATCAGATCACCGGCGAGATCGACGACTTCGACCAGTGGTGTGAGGTCTGGACGCGATGGGCGGACGAGCACGTCGCCCGTGGTGACGAGGCCGCGGCGGGCGGTCACATGATCACGGCAGGTGCGGCCTACGTGCGCGCCTCCCAGTTCTACCACTGGGCCAGCTTTCTCTTCGCGCACGAGCCGGACCAGTTCCGTCGCGCGCTGGAGGGCGCGGAGGCGAGCCTGGCGAAGGCCGGACCGCTGGTCGACCCACCCATGGAACTCGTTCGCATCCCGTTCGAGGGCACGGAGATGCGCGGCTACCTCCGACGTCCTCGTGGCGACGACCCGGTGCCACTGGCGATCCTCGTGCCGGGCGCGGACTCGACCAAGGAGGAGCTCTACGACCTGGGCGACCACATCGTCGAGCGCGGTGTCGCGATCCTCGCCTTCGACGGCCCCGGGCAGGGGCTGGTGAGCTTCGACCTGAAGCTGCGCCCCGACTTCGAGGTGGCGATCAGTGCAGTGATCGACCACGTCGCCGCGATGCGCGACGACGTGGACATGGATCGCATCGTGGTCGGCGGGATCTCGTACGGCGGCATGTTCGCGTGCCGTGCCGCGGCGTTCGACGACCGGGTTGCGGCGGCGTTCTCCGTCAGCAGCTGGTACTCGTGCGCGGGTCGGTGGGAGGGGCTCGACCCCCTCGCGAAGCGCGGCCTGCTGCACTACATGGGTCCGGATGCGGCCGAGGTGCAGGGCAGCATGACCATGGAGGGTGCGTCCGAGCACATCACGGTCCCGCTCCTGCAGGTCTACGGGGGCCAGGATCCCGCGTCACCTCCGGAGCACGCCCACCGGCTCGAACGCGAGGTCCGTGGACCCACGACCACCGTCGTGTACGAGGAGGGCGTCCACGTGTGCAACAACGTCTGGTACCGGGCCCGACCCCTCGTCGCGGACTGGGTGGCCGACCAGGTCGGGCGGTGACGTGTCGCCAGTCGGGAGGGTGATCCGTCGGTGTTCGGCGTGCATCTCACGATGCCTGTAGTAGAGTGCGCCGGGTGGCTCGCGCCACCTGCGCTCCGGACGGGAGAGACGCCCGGAGCCCCCGGTCAGAACTTCACAGCCCCGATGTTGACAAGCGCACAATCGTTTGTTGGAATCGGTTGCCGAGTTCATGGGAGTGAGGAACGGCAGACAGGGAGCGATCGTCGGCCCCTTCGAAGGCGTCACGGAGCACGAGTCGTGTGCCGTGCGCACGTCGAAGGGGGATGGTCTGCCCGGTGTGCCGTCGCTGCAGACGCCGTCCATGCATGCAAGTCCATGGACACGAGATCAAGGGTGGATCCATGAGAATGAGAAGAAGTTCCTCGACCAGCGGTGCGTATCGCTGGATCGTCCTGCTGCTGGGCCTGTCGCTGGTGTTCGCTGCCTGCGGGTCCGACGACCCGGCCCCGGCGCCGGCCGACCCGGCCGCACCCGCGCCGGCGGACCCCGGTGACGCTCCCGAGGAGGCCGCACCCGCGCCTGCCGGTGACCAGCGCATCATCCTGGGTCACCCGGGCCACCTGCGCCCGATCTGGTCCTCGCTGGTGTTCTACATCGCCGAGGAGTTCGGCTTCTACGAGAAGTACGGCGCGACGGTGATCATCCGTCCGCTTCGTTCCGGTGGTGACGTGACCCAGGCCACCCACACCGGTGAGATCGACGGTGGTCTGACCGCCGCCGCTCCGGCGATCGGTGCGATGGCTCGTGGCGCGAACATCCGCGGCGTGATGGGCATGGACCAGGTCGACTGGATCCTGATCACCGCCGACCCCGAGGTCCAGACGACCGCGGATCTCGTCGGCAAGCAGTCCGGCGCGATGGCACCGGGTGACAGCCGCTACCTGATCCTCGAGCAGATCCTCAACCTGGCGGGTGTCGACATCGGCGACGTCAACACCATCGACCTGACGGGTGACCACACCGGTCCGCTCATCGCAGGCGTCGTGGACACCCACGTCGTGCACGTCGACGAGCTCGCCGAGATCCGGCACCTGTCGGACCGTGAGTGGCGCATCCTGGCCGTCCAGAGCGAGGTCATGAACGTCCACTACGCCCCGTGGATCGCCAACGCCACCTCGCTGGAGACCAAGCCCGACGCATGGGTGGCGACGCTCGCCGGCCTGATCGACACGATCCGGTTCATGCACGACCCGGCGAACCACGACGAGATCGTCGACTTCCTGATGCAGATCGTGGAGCAGACGGACCGCGACCTCGTCATGGGTGTCTACCAGGAGTACATCGACTTCAACTGGTGGCAGCTCGACGAGCCGGGCATCGACCGGGGCGTGCTCGAGGGCACGATCCAGACCCAGTTCGACGCGGGTCAGATCGAGACGCTGGTCGACTACGACGAGTACTTCACCACGGAGTACTACGACCGTGCGATGGAGCTCGTCGAGTCGATGGGCTGACGTTCCACGGTGCGTCCGTGAGAACCATCGGGTGACGCCGGTGGGGGCGGTCTCGACAGAGGCCGCCCCCACCGGCCGCCCGGCACACCAGCAGCACGGCACGACGTCCCGGCCACCGCGGTTCCCGTGACCGGTCGGGGTGGACACACCGGCCGGGCGTGCGCCCGGACGTGACCGGGTGTCGACAGCCGAAGTGAACGAGAGAGCGGACTCGCTGCGATGGCCATCACCGAAAGTTCCACGGTCGAGCCCACCCTGGGCGCCCCGAGGCGGGCGAAGGACAACACCGACCGCAACATGCGGCTCTACACGGTCCTCAGCCTCCTGCTGGGGGGTGTGATCTGGGAGGTCCTCGGGCGCTACTTCCTGGACGAGATCTTCTTCGCGTCGTTCTCGCGCACGGTCCGAGGGATGGTCAACATCATCCAGTCGGGCGTGCTGTTCGCCGCGCTGCTCGAGTCGCTCCAGCTGTTCGTCACCGGGTTCGTCATCGCCGTGATGCTCGCGCTCACCATCGGGGTCGTCGTAGGCCGGCTTCGCCTGTTCGCCGGGCTCGAGGCCTACATCACCGTCCTGTACATCATGCCGAACATCGTGCTGATCCCGTTCATCCTGTCGATCATCGGGTTCGGCTTCTGGCCGAAGATCCTGGTGGTCGTGCTGTTCATCTTCTTCCCGGTGTGCATCAACACGCTCGAGGGCGTGCGTGCCACGCCGAAGCGCCTCGTCGAGGTGGGTCATTCGTTCGGAGCGAACGAGTGGGGGATCTGGAAGGACGTGGTCATCCCGTCGACCGTCCCCTACGCCATGACGGGAATCCGACAGGGCATCGCGCGTGGACTCGTCGGCATGGTCGCCGCCGAGTTCCTGCTCGACCCGTCCGGACTCGGTGCGCTGCTGCTGACGTTCGCGCGGCGCTACCAGATGGAGAACCTGCTCGCTGCGGTCGTCGTCGTGGTGGTCCTCGGACTGCTCGTGATGGCCTTCGGTCGATACCTGGAGGGGAGGTTCGCGGCATGGCGCAACTGACGCGACGCGGGACCCCTTGCACCAGCCGGGACATCGACACCGCACACCTCGGACGGGAGCACGGCCGTGGCTGACACACAGACTGCACCGAAGTCGGGTCGTCCGACCCCGCGTTCGCTCGAACGTGACGGTCCGAGCGCACGCGTCGGCCGCTCCGCGAAGAACCTGTGGCTGTCGTCGTCCGCGCGGACCCGACTGGTCACCTTCATCGCCGTCATGACCTTCTGGCAGGTCACGGTCATGCTGTGGGGGCGCGACTACATGGCGACGCCCATCGGTGTCGTGCGCGCGGCACCGGGCGTGCTGTGGGGCGACGCCCTGTGGGGAACCGCGTCGGTCACGTTCGCGCGAGACGCCGGACTCTGGGTGAATGCCTGGTGGTCGTTGCGCGCGGTGATCATCGGCCTGCTCATCGGTGGACTCGCCGGCGTGCTCGTCGGCATCATCGTCGGCCGGATCCGTGTGCTCGAGGCGCTCGTCGGGCCGTACATCAACGGGATGTACGCAACGCCGATGATCGCCCTGCTGCCCGTGTTCACCCTGTGGTTCGGGTTCACGCCGACGACCCGCATGGCACTGATCATCTTCGCAGCCTTCCCGCCGCTGGCGATCGCGGCCTGGGACGGCAGCCGATCCGTCCCGAAGCGCTACCTCGAGGTCGCGCAGACCTTCATGGCCAAGCGACGGCACGTCTGGTTCGGGATCGCGATCCCCTCGTCGCTGCCGTACATGATCGCCGGGTTCCGGCTGGCGTCCGGTCGCGCGCTGACCGCAGGCGTCATCGCGGAGTTCCTGACCGCGGTCGACGGCCTCGGCAACTTCGTGATGAACCTGGTGCGCCGCTTCCTGCACGACGAGGCGGTCATCGGCGTGGCGATCCTGACCATCGCCGGAATCATCATGACGGTCGGCATGCAGAAGGCGATCGACCGTTACATGCCGTGGTATCGAAACATCTGATCGCACGACGGGAGTGCAGGTCTCCACACCTCTGGAAGGGTGAATGATGAGTTCTGGATCGAGTGCAGGCGTCAAGGCGGGTTCGCAGGACATTGTGTTCGACGGTGTCGAGAAGTGGTACGGAGACCTCAACGTCTTCGCCGACATCAACCTCACGGTGAAGCCGGGTGAGATCCTCTCGCTCGTCGGACCCTCCGGCTGCGGCAAGACCACGCTGCTGCGGTGCATCAACGGTCTGGTCAAGGCCGACGGTGGGGAGATCCGCGTGGGAGGCGAGCCGATCACCGGTCCGCGGCCCAACATCGCCATCGTCTTCCAGGACTTCGGCCTGTTCCCGTGGAAGACGGTGCTCGGCAACGTCGGATATGGACTCAAGGTCCGCGGCCACCCGAAGGACGAGGTCGACGAGGTCGCGCGGCGCTACATCCGCATGGTCGGCCTCGAGGGTCGGGAGAACGCCTACCCGTATCAGCTGTCCGGCGGCATGCAGCAGCGCACCGGTCTCGCCCGCGCGCTCAGTGTCGACCCGGGCGTGCTCCTCATGGACGAGCCCTTCGGCGCCCTCGACGCGCAGACGCGTGAACTGCTGCAGTACGAACTGCTCGACATCTGGCAGCAGAGCCCGACGACGATGGTGTTCGTCACCCACGCCATCGACGAGGCCGTGCTCATGGGCGACCGCGTCGCCGTCATGATGGGTTCACCGTCGAAGTTCGCGGAGATCGTCGACGTGCCGTTGCCGCGTCCGCGTGACGAGGCCACCGTCGCGTCGCCCGAGTTCCAGGAACTCCGGCGCTACGTGTGGGACCTGGTCATGGGTGCCCAGCGTGTCGTGCGCGACGAGGCACACCTCGGAGACTGATCTGGCCCCGCCGGGGACGCCCGCTGTTCGTGGCGCGTCCCGGTCAACCGTCCGGCAACCGGGCGTCGACGTGGAGGAGTGTGCGGTGAAGGCGATGGTCATCCCGGAGACCGGCGGTCCCGACGTCTTCGAGTACCGGGACTGGCCGGACCCCGACGTTGGTCCGGGGCAGGTCGGCATCGACGTCGAGTTCATCGGGGTCAACTTCACCGACGTCCGAAACCGTCGTGGTGACGGGATGGGCACGCCCCCCATGGTCGTCGGTGTGGAGGCCGCCGGACGGGTGCGATCCCTGGGTGAGGGAGTCAGCGACCTCGAGGTCGGCCAGTACGTCGTCGCGCTGACCGGTGGCAATGCCTACGCGCAGATCGTGTCGGTCCCGGCACTGCGCGTGTTCCCGGTGCCGGACGAACTCGTGGGTGAGCCCGTCACCGGCGGCATGTCGGTCGTGGTGCCTGTGTCGATGCAGCTCCTCCGCAACGCAGGGCGTGTGCTCCCAGACGAGACGATGCTCGTGCACGGGGCGGCCGGCGGCATCGGGACCGCACTGGTCCAGGTGGCGTCCGCGCTCGGGCTCGGTGACGTCTACGGGACCGTCAGCACCGAGGCCAAGCGCGACTACGCGATGGGGTTCGGGTTCGCCGACGTGTTCGTGCGCGACGACTTCGTCGAGCAGGCGCGGGCGGCGACCGGCGGACGCGGGATCGACGTCATCTTCGACCCCGTCGGGGGAGACACGCGCGCGCGTTCCTTCGATCTGCTCGCCGACTTCGGACGCCTGGTGCACTTCGGCAACGCGTCGATGGAGCCGGAGGTCGCCCCCGACGCGCTCACCATGCGCTCACGGGCGCTCGGCTACGTCGGCTACTCGTCGGCGCAGCACTTCATGCGTGACGCCGCCGGCGCCCGGGCAGGCTTCTTCGAGGCCATCGACCTGGTCGCGTCGGGCAGGGTGCGCATCGACGTCACCGAGGTCTTCGACTGGCGTGAGGCCTCCCGTGCCCACGAACTGCTCGAGTCCGGCGCCGCGGTGGGCAAGTACGTCCTCGCGGTCGACCGCGAGGGCTGATCTCACCACTTCCGGGGCACGTTCGGGCCCGCACGGAGCGGGCACCGTGTCAGGCCCGTGCGGCTGACGTTCACATCGTGAAGTGGTGCCCACGGCGTCCGTGTGCCACGCTGTAGGGTGATGTTGACGTCATCGGCGTGAACGCCTACGTTGGACACGTCGAGCAATCGATTGCATAGCCACGTTCGCACGACCACTTCCGTCGCGCGCCGCAGGCCCCCCGACTCGGGGCCATGGGGTGCCGTCACCGCATGAGGAGACGTACGCAATGGCAGAGTTTGCGCAGTCGGGGATTGCTGCTCCTGGGATTCAGGTGGTGGACTGGGAGGAGCGGGTGGATGTGGGGCGTCTGCGTGAGTACCGGTTGGGGCGTGCGCGGGCGGCGTTGGAGGC
>JBJHCV010000017.1:0-22323 GCA_050486225.1 Nitriliruptoraceae bacterium | reverse complement strand
GTGAGGCACCGGGGTGATGTCGCGGATGGACAGGACCTCGACCCCCTGCGCGGCCAGGGTGCGGATGGCGGTCTCCCGACCTGCGCCCGGCCCCTTGCACAGCACGTCGACCTTGCGCACGCCGTTCTCGATCGCGGCCTTGGTGGCCTGCTCGGCGGCGAGTTGCGCCGCGAACGGCGTGGACTTGCGGGAGCCCTTGAAGCCGGCGCTGCCGCCACTCGACCACGTGATCACGTTGCCCTGGAGGTCGGTGAACGTGATCGTCGTGTTGTTGAAGCTCGACTTGATGTGGCACTGCGCATGCATGACGTTCTTGCGTTCACGCTTGCGGCTGCGCTGCTTGTTCTGCGCCATCGTGTGGCCTCGCTGGTAGATCCCGCGTCAGCGGGTCGGTCGTACGTGTCGGGTCACGCCTTGCGGGTCGGCTTGCGGATGCCGCCGACCGTGCGCTTCGGGCCCTTGCGGGTACGCGCGTTGGTGTGCGTGCGCTGTCCGCGCACGGGCAGGCCGAGACGGTGACGCACGCCCTGGTACGAGCCGATCTCGATCTTGCGCTTGATGTTGTTCGCGACCTCACGCCGCAGGTCGCCCTCCACGCGGAACTCGTTCTCGATGTGCTGCCGCAGCTTCTGGACGTCACCGTCGCTGAGCGCGTGCACACGCGTGTCCGGGTCGACCCCGGTCGCCTCGAGCGCATGACGCGCACGGGTCCGACCGATGCCGTAGATGTAGGTCAACGCGATGACGATCCGCTTGTCGCGCGGAATGTCGACGCCTGCGATACGTGCCATCGTCTCGGTCCCCTCAGCCCTGGCGCTGCTTGTGGCGCGGGTTCTCACAGATCACGCGCACCGCACCGTTGCGGCGGATGATCTTGCACTTGTCGCACATCTTCTTGACGGAAGGATGCACCTTCATCGTGGTCTCGATCGTCCGTGTCGCGTCGGCAGCGGGTCCGGTCTGCGGCCGCCGCGGTCGCGGTTCACTTGTAGCGGTAGGTGATGCGGCCTCTGGACAGGTCGTAGGGCGAGAGTTCCACCACCACCTTGTCCCCCGGCAGGATCCGGATGTAGTGCATCCGCATCTTGCCGCTGATGTGCGCGAGCACCGTGTGCCCGTTCTCGAGCTCGACACGGAACTGGGTGTTGGGGAGGGCCTCCACGACGGTGCCCTCGACCTGTACTGCCTCTTCCTTCTCGCTCACACCAACTCCGGGTCGTCCTTCGGTTCGTCAGCCGACGCATCCCACGGCACACCAGCGTCGTGCAGCCGGTCCTGACCAGGATGACGTGCGACACGGTCCCGGGACGACACCCGACCGGGGGACGACGCAACCGCGAGCGGTGCGTCGAACCGGCGGATCGGTCCGCACGGACGTGACGAAGCCCTGCCACGCGGCAGGGCGCCGGCCAATGGTACCCCCACGCGGCACGAGGCGGCAAGCCCAGCAGCGTCTGCGGCCAGGACCGGGTCCGGCCAGTCCCCCGTTCGGTCAGCCCCTGCGCGGCCCACGGGAGGCGTCGACCCCGAGCGCCGCCGCACTGTGCGTCGATCGCCACGACATGACCACCAACGTCGCGGAGAGTGCCAGCACCCCGAACGACTGGGTCGCGGTGAGCGTCGCCCCGAACGCCAGGAAGTTGACGGTGAGCGCCGAGACGGGAAAGGACAGTTCGGCGATGGTCGCCGCGGACGCCGGGGTCGCCCGCAGCCCCCTGTAGTACAGGAGCAGTGCGGCCAGCCCCGGCACCAGCGCGAGCAGGAGCAGCGCCCACAGGTCACCCAGGTCGATACGCAGGTGCTCGACCACCGTGACCTGTCGACCGGGCACCAGCACGACGAACAGCATGGCTGCCGGCAGGCCGATCGCGACCCGAGCCGCGGTGAGCTGCACGAAGGACAGGACCGGGGTCATGCGACGGCCCAGCACGGTGCCCATCGCCCAGAGGGCGGCTGCTCCCGCGGCCTGCAGACCCGCGGTCAGGTGCGTGGCCTGCACGTCGAACGGGTCCGGGAAGGTGATCAGCCAGGCGGCAGCGACCGCGCACGACGCGAACACCCCGAACCTCGGGCGCAGGCGCTCGGCAAGCAGGACGCGAGCACCCACGACCGCGATCACCGGTTGGAGCTTCTGGAGCAGCAACGGGGTGTTCGGGTCGCCGTGACGGAACGACATCGTGAACAGGATGGTGGCCAGCGCGGACGACCCCGCCCCGATCAGCAGCAGCGACCACCCGTCCGCGACTCCCAGGCGGCGCCACGGGAGGCGCAGGATCACCGGCAGCAGGATCGCGACCAGGATCAGGTGCTCCCACACCACGACCGTGGTCGCCGGCAGTTCCAGTGCGAGCCCTCGCCGGAACAGGGCGTCGGTACCCCACAGGGCCGCGGCCACCGCCACGAGGGGGAATCCCGACGCCTGTCCTCGGTCGATGCCCGGCGCCCGCCCGGACGCCGTGTCCGGACCCGTCACCGTGGCACCACCGGCAGCAGACCGGGCGTGCGGTGCTCCTCGGGAAGGTCGTCCGTCGGCCAGCGTCGGCGTGACATGGTCGACAGCCGCTCGAGCAGGTTGACGGCCACCTCGTCGTCGCGGGCGTCACGCACCTCGATGCGTCCGGTGTCGACCAGCCCGGCCATCCACTCCTCGCCTCGCGCGGTGCGCACGAGCGTGAGCGTCCAGGCGTCGTCGGTGCCGATCCCACCGCAGGAGATGTCGGCGTGCTGCGCGGCGAAGTCGGGGCACAGGAGACATCCGGGCCGGGTGTGCGGGTGCATCTCCTTCAGGGGGATCTCCACGTAGCGCTCGTCACGGGTCCACACCTGCACACGCCCCTTGATGTTCACCTTGACGACGTCGGCGATGTCCACCCCGTGTTCGGCGAACACCTCCTGCTGTCCCTCGTACGTGAACGTCTTGGAGCACAGCAACCCCAGCGTGAGCGCGATCCGCCGCGCGTACTTGTTCACCCCTCGTGCCGGGAGACTGCCGTTGATCGACGCCTGACACGACATGCCGACCAGCGCCAGGTTGCGCAACCCCTGCTCCTCGGCCTGCTCCATCGCCAACGGATTCGCCGAGAACGTGTACCGACTACCGGCCGTGGCGAGCACACCCGCCCGGTCGGTGACCACGGTCGGACGCGCGTCGAACGGTCCCCGTCCCACGTCGTCGATCGCGGAGGTGAGCGCCCCGTCGATGCGGCCGGTCTCCAGCCCCCAGATCAGGAGGCTCGACACCAGCCCTCCGTCCTGTCCGACGGCGGCGACCTCGGGTTCCGTGGTCCGCACCAGCAGCGCCGACCGGATCTGGCCGGCGACCTCGGTCTGGGGATCACGGGTGCGACCGAACAGGGCAACGTCGAGGTCTCGTTCCCAGTCGCGGAATCGCGGGCAGGCTCGCGTGCAGATGTCGCAACCGCGATCACCGATCACGCACTGGTCGACGTCCATGCCGTCCCCGACCTGGACGGGCAGGTACTCGTCGGTGTAGCCGAGCACGTCGCGAGGGCAGGCCATCACGCACGCGGCACAGCCCGTACACAGCCCACTGTCGACGACCTCGCGATACAGCTCACGCCAGTGAACGTCGTTCATCGCCGTCCCGTCCTTGGTGCCGGGTCAACGTACTGCCGCGACCCCGCGCAGCGTGCGCCGGTGGCGCACCGGTTCAACGCTCCACGACCCCGGAGTTGGGGGCCCTGAACGCCACGGCCGACCCGCCCACGAGCAGCAACCCGGTGACGAGGAACACTCCGCCGATACCGGTGAGCCCCGCGACCGCGCCCGCGACGACCGGCACGACCAGTTGGCTCACCCGATTGCCGGTGACCCGGACACCGATGGCGGTCCCGCGCAGTTCCGACGAGACCCGTTCGGAGATCCACGCCAGGGTGAGCGGCTGACCGAGCCCGAGGCCGAGCCCCATGACGCACATGTGGACGGCGAGCACCATCGGGTCCACGGTCAGCGGCAGCAGGAACATGCTCACCATCGACCAGAACATGCCGTGGAGGAGCAGCGTCCTCCGACCGAGTCGAGACACCAGCGGCAGGATCGTCACGCGCGACACCATCGTGGCACCGGCCCGCAGTCCCAGCAGCAACCCCACGGTCTGCACGGAGATGCCATTGGCCTCCGCGTAGGCGGGCAGGTACGCGGTGATCAGGTCCATGCTCGCGACCACCGCGACGCTCACGAGCAACGCGTGCGGGACCGTCGGCTGACCCCAGACCGTCCCGACCGCGCGCACCATCGGCAGACGCTCGGTCTGCTGGCGCTCGGGATGCCGGGTGCGAGCGTGGTCGGCCGGTGGCCACAGCACGAGGGACAACGCTGCACACACGGCGAGCACCACGAAGCCCGCACCGGCGAGGAACACCGTGTCCAGGGAGCCGCCCGACATCGAGTGCACCAGGCCGGCGAGCGGCGGGCCGATCATGTGCGACAGCGACATCGCGATGCTCACGGCGCCGAACCGTGCGTCACGTCGACCGGGCCGTCCCCCGTTGGCCGTGAGCGTCTGGACCCCGACGGTGGCAGCGACCTGGCCGAGACCGAGCATCGCGTAGACCACGGCGAGCATCCAGATGTTGGCGATGGGCACCATCACCAACGCGGCGATGCCGACGCCGAACGTGCCGATCACCAGGAATCGTGGTTCGCCCCACCGGTCGACCCATCGCCCCAGTGGGACCGCAAGGGCGAACGACAGGGCAGAGAACCCGGCGACCACCACGCCGAGCTGCCACGTGGTCGCCCCGAGTTCCAGCGCGCGATACGACACCATCGGACGCAGGCCGTTCACCGGCATCATGACGGCGAACTCCATGATCAGGAGTCGGACGAACCACGTGTTCACGCTGCCTCCCGGCTCTGGCTCCCGCCCGACGGCGCTCGCGCGACCACCGTCGCTCCGGCCGCGAGCATCCCCCCCATCAGCACGAAGACGATGCCGATCCCGGTGACCCCGGCGACGGCTCCGGCGGCGACGGGAATCACCATCTGGGTCGCACGGTTGGCGGTCATCCGCATGCCCACCGCCGTGCCACGGATGGTCGGAGGAACCTGCTCGGTGATCCAGGACAGGCTCAGTGGTTGCCCCAACCCGAGACCCAGTCCTCCGACGACCATGAGGACAGCAAGGATCGCGGGAGTGGTCGTCGTCGGCAACACGAACATCGCGGCCATGGCGGTCGCCGTCGCCGCGGTCAGCAGCCGCCGGCGTCCGATGCGGCGCACGACGGCGACCATCCCCACCCGGGACGCGATCGTCGCGGCTGCGCGCAGCCCGAGCAGCAGGCCGATCGTCTCCACGGGAATGCCGTTGGCCTCCCCGTAGGCCGGCAGGTAGGCGGTGAGCAGGTCGATGCTCGAGACGACCGCGAGGCTGACGAACATGGCGTGGGGGACGCTGGGCTGTCGAAGCACCGTCGACATGGTCGACCGCATCGAGGCACGCTCCGGTTCCGGCTCGTCACCCCCCCGCGACTTGCGCTCGTGCTCACGCGGCGGCCACACCAGCAGCGTCAGCGCGAGCGCGACCGCGACGCCCATCATCGACGCCGCGACGAGGAACACCGCGTCGAGGGACCCCCCGTACCACGCGAACACCAGACCGGCCAGCGGCGGCCCCACCATCTGGGACAGTGCGGCCGTCACGCTGAACGCCCCGAACCTGCCGTCGCGCTGTTCGGGGCGCCCTCCGCTGGAGGTGAGGGTCTGCAGGGCAACGGCTGCCGTCACCTGACCGAGCCCGAGCACGGCGAACACCCCGGCCAGCACCCACAGGTTGCCGACAGGCAGCATGAGGAACGCCGCGAGCGCGACGGTCGAGGCGCCGAGCGCAAGGAACAGCGGCTCGCCGAGACGGTCGATCCACCGACCGAGCGGCATCGCGAGCAGGAACGACAGAGCGCCGTAGCCGCCCGCGACGATGCCGAGCTCCATCGGACTCGCACCGAGTTCGAGCGCGCGGTACGACACCATCGGTCGCAACCCGTTGACCGGCATCATCAGCGCGAACTGCATGGCGAGCATGCGAACGAACCACAGATCCACCGCATGCCCGATCGGCCGACACCCGACAAGCGACGCTAGTGCGCCTAGAGTCCAGTTCCTCAATCCCCAGGACGCTGGGACTCCCGCGACGACACCGGCGAAGGCTCGCGATGACTCGTATACCGGAGGGCGACCCCAGCGACCCAGACGCCTCCGCGGTCGTGGAGTGGATGCAGGACCGAGGTGTCGAACCCATCGCCTTGCGACGCGTGCTGCTCCACGCCCCGCCGATCGCCATGGCGTGGCTGCACATGAGCCAGGCACTTCGTGGCGACGTCCGCATCGGCGGGCGACTGCGCGAACTGGTCATCTGCCGAGTCGCGCTCCTGCTCGGGTCGGCCTACGAGTGGAACGAGCACGCACGCTGTGCGCTCGACGAGGGCGTGACGGCCGACGAGCTCGCCGGTCTGTCCGACTGGCCGATGCTCGGATCCCTGTCACCCCGCGAGCGGGTGGCGATGGAGGTCGTGGATGCCCTGCGCGACGGCGCGACGATCGACGACGACCTCTTCGCGCGCGTTCGCGCCGCGTTCGACGACACGCAGATCGTCGAACTCACGACGCTGATCGGGTTCTACCACCTGGTCGCCCGGTTCCTCGGCGTGCTCGACATCGACCTCGAGCCCGGGGAGCGTCACCACCTTCCGGTCAGGTGAACGCCGTGTCCGACGTGCTGTGGCAACCGTCACGTGAGCGGATCGCGTCGTCGCTGATCGAGCAGTTCTCCCGACGCACCCCGGTCGCCGGCGCGGGCTACCAGGCGCTGTGGGACTGGTCGACGACGGACCTGGCCGGGTTCTGGTCGACCGTGTGGGACCAGTGCGGTGTCGTCGCCGACGAGCCACCGAGCATCGTCCTGGGTGACGAGACCATGCCGGGAGCCCACTGGTTCGAGGGCGCGCGACTCAACATCGCCCGCAACGTGCTCGCGCGGATCGCCGACGACGAGGTGGCGCTCATCGCCGTCCGGGAGGCCTCGGACGACGAGGTCCTGACGGGTCGCGACCTGCGGCGACTGGTCGCTCGGGTCCAACACACCCTGACCGAACTGGGGGTGGGCGTCGGTGACCGGGTCGCCGGTGTGGTGCCGAACACGGTCGAGACCGTCACGGTGATGCTCGCCGCCTCCTCGATCGGAGCGGTGTGGTCGTCGTGCTCGCCGGACTTCGGGGTGGCTGGGATCGTCGACCGTCTGGCACAGATCCGCCCGCGCGTGCTCGTCACCGTGGACGGGACGCGCCACGGAGGCCGGGTGCACCCGCTGGGGCCGCGGATCGCGGAGGTGCTCGGCCAGTTGCCCACGGTCGAACACGTCATCCTCGCGGAGCACCTGGGGCAACCCGTCGTCGACCTCGGCCGTCCCGTTCACCGATGGGACGACGTGATCGCCGACGGCCCTGACCAGCCTCGATTCGTCTCACTGCCGTTCGACCACCCCCTGTTCGTGATGTACTCGTCGGGCACGACGGGTCGGCCCAAGTGCATCGTGCACGGCGCGGGCGGCACGCTGCTCCAGCACCTCAAGGAGCACCAGCTCCACTGCGACGTCCACCCGGGAGACCGCGTCTTCTGGTTCACCACCTGCGGCTGGATGATGTGGAACTGGCTGGTGACGGTCCCTGCGAGTGGCGCGGCGGCCGTCCTGGTCGACGGCAGCGCCGCCGAACCGGACCTCGGCGCGCTGTGGCGAATGGCCCACCGCACCGGCGTGACCCACTTCGGGACCAGCCCGCGATTCCTGCGCGCATGCGAACTCGCCGGGGTCACCCCGTCGCAGGAGGCGGACCTCGGCGGCCTGCGGGCGGTGCTGTCGACCGGGTCGCCGCTGCAACCCGAACAGTTCGACTGGGTGTACGAGCACGTGCATGACGACGTCCACCTCGCCTCCATCTCGGGCGGCACCGACATCCTCGGCTGCTTCGTGCTCGGCGTACCGACCCTGCCCGTGCGTCGCGGACGCATCCAGGCGCGAGGCCTCGGCATGGCGGTCGACGCGTGGGACCCCGAGGGTCGACCCGTTCGCGGCCAACGCGGAGAGCTGGTGTGCACGCAGCCGTTCCCGTCGATGCCGGTGTCGTTCTGGGACGATCCCGACGCCCGGGCCTACCACGACGCCTACTTCGCGGCGTTCCCCGGCGTGTGGACGCACGGCGACTGGATCACCCTGCACGACACCGGCGAGGTCGTCATCCACGGGCGCAGCGACACGACGCTGAACCCGGGCGGGGTGCGCATCGGCACCGCGGAGATCTACCGCGCCGTGGAACAGGTGCCCGGCGTGGCCGACTCGGTGGTGGTCGGCCGACACGTCGACGGAGACGTCGAGGTGGTGCTGTTCGTCCAGCTCGACGAGGACCGGCGGCTGGACGAGCCCCTGGTCGCGACCATCCGGGACACCATCCGGACCGCTGCGAGCCCGCGGCACGTGCCGACCCACGTGAAGGCCGTGTCGGGCATCCCGTACACCCGCAGCGGCAAGAAGGTGGAGAAGGCCGTCCAGACGGTGATCTCCGGCGGCGAGGTCGACAACGTCGACGCCATCGCCAACCCGGAGGTCCTCGACGAGTACCGCACGGTCACCTTCGACGGACCGGAGGGATGACCGCGGCGCCGTCGGGCGGCTGGGCCGGGCGCGACGACCCGAGCCCTACAGGTACGCCTGCTCGTCGGATCGGGCGGTGAGCACCCAGGGCCCGTCCGGCGTGACCGCGACGGTGTGTTCCCAGTGGGCGGACAGCGCCCCGTCCGCGGTGACGACCGTCCACCCGTCGTCGAGCGTGCGCGTCTCCTCACCACCGAGGTTGAACATCGGTTCGATGGCGATGACCCAGCCGACGGAGAGCTTCATCCCACGTCCGGCGGACCCGTAGTTGGGGACCGACGGGTCCTCGTGCAGCGCGCGACCGATGCCGTGCCCGACGTACTCGCGCACCACGCCGTACCCGTGTTCGTCGGCGATGCCCTCGACGGCCGAACCGATGTCACCGAGGCGGTTGCCGGCACGCGCCTGGGCGAGCCCCCGCCACATCGCCTCGCGCGTCGCGGCGACGAGGCGACGCACGTCGTCGTCCGCGGCCTCGTCGCCACCCACGATCAACGTGGTCGCCGAGTCGCCGTGAAATCCGTCGACGATGGCACCACAGTCCACCGAGATCACGTCACCCTCCTCGAGGACGACGTCGGCCGACGGGATGCCGTGGACGATCTCGTGGTTTCGCGACGTGCACAGAGTCGCAGGGAATCCGCGGTACCCCTTGAACGACGGCACGGCGCCGGCGTCGAGGATGACCTTCTCCGCGATGCGGTCGAGGTCCAGCGTCGTCATCCCGGGGCGCAGTTCGGCCATGACGGCCTCGTGGGCGCGCGCGACCACCGCGCCGGCACGGGCCATGCGGTCGATCTCGTCCCGGGTCTTCTTGATGATCATGCGAGCGGGCCGAACTCCCCGAGGATCGCCCGGGCACGGGCGCTGACCTCGTCGACGGGGCCCACGGCCTCGACGTCGCGCAGCAGGCCACGTTCCCAGTAGAACTGCTCGAGCGGTTCGGTCTGCGAGCGGTAGACCTCGAGGCGGTTGAGCACCACGTCCTCGGTGTCGTCGTCACGCTGGACGAGCGCGCCCCCGCAGTCGTCGCAGACGTCGGGCGTGGCAGGCGGCGAGAACTCGACGTGGAAGATGCGACCACAGTCACCACAGGTCCGCCGTCCCGTCAGTCTCGACACCACCTCGTCGACCGGCACGGCCAGTCGCAGCACGACGTCGAGCGGCGTCTGCCGGTCGATGAGCAGCTGCTCGAGCGCCTCGGCCTGGGGGACGGTGCGGGGGAAGCCGTCGAACAGGAACCCGTCCTTCGCGTCCGCCTCGTCGAGGCGGTCACCGACCATGCCGATGATCACCTCGTCGGGCACGAGCTCGCCGGCATCCATGAAAGCCTTCGCCTGCCGACCGAGCGCGGTCCCCTCGCTCACGTTGGCGCGCAGGATGTCTCCCGTCGAGATGTGCGGGATGGACGCGGCCTCGGCGATGAAGACGGCCTGGGTGCCCTTGCCGGCGCCCGGCGGTCCGAGGAGGATGACGCGCATGTGATGGTCCTCTGTCGTGGTTGCGGATCGGCAGCCGCGGTTCCGGCCCGGGGGTCACGGGCCACGGCCCCCACCGTGGCCCGAAGCACGGGTGTCAGCGCAGGAAGCCCTCGTAGTTGCGCTGCATCAGCTGGCTCTCGATCTGCTGCATCGTCTGCAGGGCCACGCCGACCATGATCAGCAGGCTCACGCCACCCAGCGGGAACGCCTGGATGTTGCCGACGGCGAGCAGGATGAACGGCAGGACCGCCACCGTCGCCAGGTACAGCGATCCGGGCAGGGTGATCCGGGTGAGCACCCGGTCCAGGTACTCGGCCGTCTGCCGTCCGGGTCGGATGCCGGGCACGAAGCCGCCGTAGCGCTTCATGTTGTCGGCGACCTCGACCGGGTTGAAGGTGATCGCGCTGTAGAAGTACGCGAAGAAGATCGTCATCGCCGCGAAGATCGCGATGAACAGGGGGCTGCTCGCGTCGGCCAGGTAGCGCTCGTTGAAGGCGATGAACGACTGGTTACCCGACATCTGGGCGCCCATGCCCGGCAGGTAGATCAGCGACGAGGCGAAGATCACGGGGATCACGCCCGACTGGTTGACCTTGAGCGGGATGTAGGTCGACTGCCCGCCGTAGCTGCGACGACCGACCTGTCGACGTGCGTACTGCACCGGGATGCGGCGCTGGCCCATCTCCATGAACACGACCGCGACCGTGAGGAACAGGCCCATGAGCAGGACGCCGAACACCCACTCCCACCCGTTCGACGTCTGCACGATGCGCAGTTCGGACGGGAACTGGCTGATGATCGACACGTAGATCAGCAGCGACATGCCGTTGCCGACGCCACGGGCGGTGATCAGCTCACCCAGCCACATGATCAGCGAGGTGCCCGCAGTCAGCGTGAGCACCGCGAGCAGCACGATGCCGGTCCCGGACCCGGGCATGACGTTGACGTCGAAGGCCGCACCGTTGCGTGCCAGTGTCACCAGCGCCGTCGACTGCAGCAGGGCCAGCGCGATGGTCGCGTACCGCGTGTACTGGGTGATCTTGCGGCGACCCTGCTCGCCCTCCTTTCGGAGCTCCTCGAGCTTGGGGATGACGACGGCGAGCAGCTGCATGATGATGCTGGCGGTGATGTACGGCATGATCCCGAGCGCGAACACGGCCATCTGCTGCAGGGCACCGCCGGCGAACACGTTGATGATGCCCACGATGTTGCCCGCGCCCCCGGCACCGATCGCCTCACGGAGCAGGTCCATGTCGACCCCGGGGATCGGGATCCACCCACCGACCCGGTAGATGGCGATGATCCCCAGGGTGAACAGCAGCTTGCGTCGCAGGTCCGGGATCCTGAACGCGCTGATGAATGCTCGCAGCATGGGTACCTCGAGGCGTGGCGCCAGTCGCCGACTCAGTCGACGACGGTACCGCCGGCAGCGGTGATCTTGTCGCGTGCCGTACCGGTCACCGCGTCGACGTCCACGGTGAGCCGTGTCGTCAGCTCACCGTGGCCGAGCACCTTGACCGGCCCCACCTTGCGGACCATGCCCTTCTCCCGGAGGATCGCCGTGGTGACCTGGTCACCGTCGGAGAACTCCTCCTCGAGGCGGCGGACGTTGACCACCGTGTACACGACCTTGTTCGGGTTGCGGAACCCGGGCCGCTTCGGCTGACGACGGATCAGCGGCAGCTGTCCACCCTCGAACCCTGCGGGGACGGTGCCACGCGCGCCGGTGCCCTTGGTGCCACGGCCTGCGGTCTTGCCGCCGCGGCCACGGTCACCGCGCGCGACACGCTTGCGCGCCTTGTTGGAGCCCTCGGCGGGCTTCAGGTGATGAAGTCTGATGGTCATTCGTCGATCTCCTCGAAGTCCACGAGGTGCGGGACCTTGCGAAGCATCCCGCGGATCTCCGGACGGTCCTCCTGGATGACCGTGTGGCGGATCCGCTTCAGTCCGAGCGACCGCACGGTGTCCCGCTGGGACTGGACGCGGCCGATGACCGAACGCGTCTGGGTGATGCGCAGCTTGCCGGCCATCAGGCAGCACCTCCCCGCATGGTCTCGAGCATCTTCTTCGGGGCGACATCCTCCACGGCCTTGCCACGCAGCGCCGCGATGTCGTGCGCCGAGCGCTGGGCCTTGAGGCCCGCCACGGTCGCGTGCACCACGTTCACGGGGTTGGCCGTGCCGAGCGACTTCGCGAGCAGGTCGTGGATGCCCGCAGCCTCGATGACCGCACGCACCGGGCCACCGGCGATGACCCCGGTACCGGGAGCAGCCGGCTTGAGCATGACCTGCCCGGCGCCGGCCCGGCCGACGACCGGATGCACGATCGTGCTGCCGACCATGGGGACCTTGAAGAAGTTCTTCTTGGCCTCCTCGACACCCTTCTGGATGGCGGACTGGACCTCCTTGGCCTTGCCGTGACCCACGCCCACCATGCCCTTGCCGTCGCCGACGACCACCAACGCGGTGAACTGGAACCGACGGCCACCCTTGACGACCTTCGAGACCCGGTTGATCGCGACGACGCGCTCGTCGTACTGCTCACGGTCGGCATCGCGGCCGCGGCCACGACGGTCGTCGCGGCCCTTGCCGCGTCCGCCGCCTCCGCTGCCCTTGTTCGCTGCCATGTTGAACACTCCTGTCACACACCGTGGTACCGGGCGTGAACCCGGCACGGTGACGTCGTCAGAACTCGAGTCCCGCCTCGCGGGCACCTTCGGCCAGTGCCGCGACGCGTCCCGCATAACGGTTGCCGCCGCGATCGAACACACACGTGGTCACCCCGGCGTCGACGGCTCGCCTGCCGACGAGTTCGCCGACGCTGCGCGCCACTCCGGTCTTGCCACCGTCGGCTCCCGACACCTCGTCCTCGGCCGACGACGCCGCCACGAGCGTGTGGCCCGCGACGTCGTCGATCAGCTGCGCGTAGATGTGCCGGTTGCTGCGGTACACGCTCAGGCGGGGGGTCGTCGCCGTTCCGCTGACCTGCTTGCGGATGCGCAGGTGGCGCCGCCGCCGCGCGGCACGCTTGTTGCTCGAATCCATTGCTCTTCGTCTCCTCGTGGGCCTGCGTCGCACACGGACCGGGTTCCGGTCAGCGCGCTGCGGCCTTTCCGGACTTGCGGCGGACGTGCTCGCCCTCGTACCTGATGCCCTTGCCCTTGTACGGCTCCGGCGGGCGCACCTTGCGGATGTCCGCGGCGACCTGGCCGACGAGCGCCTTGTCGATGCCGCTGACGATCACGCGGGTCGGCTGGGGGACCTCGAAGCTGATGCCCTCGGGCGCCGGGATCACGACCGAGTGCGAGTAGCCGACCTGCAGTTCCAGGTCGTTGCCCTTCGGGGCGGCTCGGTAGCCGACGCCGACGAGTTCCAGCGCCTTGGTGTATCCGTTGGACACACCCTCCACCATGTTGGCCACGAGCGAACGGACCAGACCGTGGCGGGACCGCTCGGTGCGGCTGTCGCCGTCGCGGGTCACCACGATCGTCGATTCCTCACGGGAGAGGGTGACACCGTCGGGCATCCGCTGCGACAGTTCGCCTCTGGGGCCCTTGACGTGCACGTCGAGTCCGTCGATCGTCACCTCGACGGTGTCGGGGACGTCGACCGGCTGCTTGCCGATGCGGGACATTCAACTTCCTCCTGGGGGAGCGTCACGCGACGCGATGGCGGCGCGGGTCACCAGACGTACGCGAGCACCTCGCCACCACGGGCCTGGGCACGTGCGGTGCGGTCGGTCATGACGCCGGCGTTCGTCGACAGGATCGCGACGCCGAGCCCTCCGAGCACACGCGGGATCTCGTCACGCTTGACGTAGACCCGCAGCCCGGGCTTGGAGATGCGACGGATGCCCGTGATCACTCGCTCACGGTTCGGCCCGTACTTCAGACGAATGGTCAGGGTCGCCTGCGGTTGCGTGTCCTCCACGTGCCAGCCCTCGATGTAGCCCTCCTCCTCGAGGATCCGGGCGATGTTCGCCTTGATCTTCGAGGAGGGCATCGTGGCCTGCTCGTGGTACGCGATCGACGCGTTGCGCACACGAGTGAGCATGTCCGCGACGGGATCGGTCATCGTCATGGTGTTCAACTCCCTGGGGTTACGGGGACGTGGGCCCCGCACTTCCCTTCATGGTCGTGAGGTTTGGTCTCAGGAACTGGTGGTCACCAGCTCGCCTTGCGAACGCCGGGCAGTTCACCCGCGTGCGCCATCGAGCGGAAGCACACACGGCACAGCTGGAAGCGCTGATAGACGGCTCGGGGCCGCCCACAGCGCTGGCACCGCGTGTAGTTCTGCACGTTGAACTTCGCACCGCGCTTGGTGCTCGCGATCTTCGACTTCTTGGCCATGTCTTCTCCGTCCAGGCCTCACCGGGCGTGTGACGCTCCGGTCAGTTGTCGGTACCCGCCTTCACGAACGGGAAGCCGAATGCGTCGAGCAGTGCCCGACCGTGTTCGTCGGACTGCGCGGTGGTGACGATGGTGACGTCCATGCCACGCACGCTGTCGACGCTGTCGTAGTCGATCTCTGGGAACACCAGCTGCTCGACCAGACCGAACGTGTAGTTCCCCCGGCCGTCGAACGCCGTCGCCTTGAGTCCACGGAAGTCGCGGACGCGCGGCAGGGCGATCGACAGCACGCGGTCGAAGAACTCCCACATGCGGTCGCCTCGCAGCGTGACCTTCACGCCGATCGGCATGCCCTCGCGCAGCTTGAAGCCGGCGATCGACCGACGGGCGCGGTTCACGCGGGGCTTCTGCCCGGTGATCGCCGCCAGGTCAGCGATGGCGCCCTCGAGCGCCTTCGCGTCGTTGACGGCCTCCCCGAGGCCGATGTTCACGACGATCTTCTCGAGCGTCGGGATCTGCATCACGTTGGTCAGTTCGAGCTGCTTGGCCAACGCGGGCGCGATCTCCTCACGGTACCGCTGCCGCAGTCGTGGTGTGGTCGTGCTGGTCATCTTCAGGTTCTCCTCGCCGTGGCGACTCGTCCTCGCCCCGCAGGGCGCGTCACAGATCCCGTGTCAGGCGGACGGGCCACGCCCGGTCGTCAGAACGTCGCTTCACACTTCTTGCAGCTGCGGACCTTCGAGCGACGGTCGCCCTCGGTCTCGTACACGAACCCGACCCGTGTCGCCTCGTTGCACGACGGGCAGATAGGCATGACGTTGGAGAGGTCGACGGGTGCCTCGGTCTCGATGATCCCGCCACCCTGGCCGCCGCCCCGCTCCTGCTGGACACGCTCGTGCTTGCGGACGTAGTTGACGCCCTCGACGATGGCGCGACCACGGTCGGGCCACAGGCGCACGATGCGACCGGTCTTGCCGGCGTCCTTGCCGGCCATGACCTTCACCTGGTCGTCCTTGCGGATGCGATGCATCAGAGCACCTCCGGTGCCAGCGAGATGATCCGCATGAACTTCCGGTCCCGCAGCTCGCGCGCCACCGGACCGAAGATCCGGGTGCCGCGGGGCGTGCCGTCGGGGCGCACGATCACGCAGGCGTTGTCGTCGAATCGGATGTAGGAACCATCGGGACGACGACGCTCCTTGGCGGTGCGCACGACCACGCAACGCACGACCTCCCCCTTCTTCACGTTCGACTGGGGGATCGCCTGCTTGACCGTGCCGACGAACACGTCGCCCACGGACGCGTAGCGTCGTCCGGACCCGCCGAGCACGCGGATGCACAGCACCTCGCGCGCTCCCGAGTTGTCCGCGACCTTGAGTCGCGACTCCGTCTGAATCATCGTCGTCTCTCTTGCGTTGCTCGCCCAGAAGGCGTGGTGTCGGTTGGTCAGCGGTGGCGTCGACGGGGTCGGGCCACCGATGCGCGGCTACCTGGCGCGTTCCACGATCTCGGCGAGGCGCCAGCGCTTCAGCTTCGAGATCGGGCGCGTCTCGATGATGCGCACGGTGTCGCCCACGTTGGCCTCGTTGGACTCGTCGTGGACGTGGTACTTCTTCGAGACCCGCAGTGTCTTGCGGTACAGCGGATGCGTCGTGGTGCGGTCGACCCGCACGACGATCGTCTTGTCCTGGACGTCGGACACCACGATGCCCTGACGTTCCTTGCGGGTGTTGCGGGTGGTCGTGTCAGTCATCGTCATGCCTCGAGTTCACGCGCGGCGGCGATCTCGCGCTCACGCATCACGGTGAGCACGCGAGCGATCTCACGCTTGACCTGCTTGATCCTGCGCGGGTCGTCGAGCTGTCCGGTCACGTTCTGGAAGCGGAGGTTGAACAGCTCCTCCTTGCCTTCCGCGAACTTCTGACGCAGCTCGTCGTCAGGGAGTTCTCGCAGCTCGGTCGCGGTCATCATTCTCCCGCCTCCTCGCGCAGCACGAATCGGGTCTTCACGGGCAGCTTGTGGGACGCCTTGCGCATCGCCTCACGGGCGAGCTCCTCGGGCACACCCGACAGCTCGAACATGACGCGGCCGGGCTTGACCGGGGCGACCCAGTGGTCTGGCGCACCCTTGCCGGAACCCATGCGCGTCTCGAGCGGCTTCCTCGTGATGGACCGGTCCGGGAAGATCGTGATCCGGACCTTGCCCCCACGCTTGATCGCACGGGTGATGGCGATACGTGCGGACTCGATCTGGCGGGCCGTGATCCAGCCGGGGGACGTCGCCATCAGGCCGTAGTCACCCACGTACACCTGGGTGTGGCCCTTCGACAACCCCTTGAGGGGCCGAGGACGATGCTGTTTGCGGTGGCGCACCCGCTTCGGTGCCAACATCAGGCGTCACCTGCCTTCTCTTCGTCGGGTGCGGCGTCGGGTGCCGGGGCGTCAGCTGACGCATCGGGCACGGCGTCCTGCTTCGGCTCGTCGGCGACGGTCGCGGTGGCGTCGACCTCCGCGGACTCGACGGCCGCGGGTGCCGCAGCCTCGGGTGCCGCGGCGTCGGTCGCCGGCACGTCGACCACGGGGGCCTCGTCGGCCACCGGAGCTTCAGCGACCGTCGGAGCGGCCTCCGTCGGCTCGGAGGTGGCCACGGCCTGCTTGCGCGTGCCGACGCCGGTCACCTTCTTGGCGACGCTGGCAGCCTTGCGTGCCGACTTGCGGCGCGGCCTGTCGTCGACGGTGCGGCCCTCGGCCAGGGCCTTGGCCCGGTCCATGGCCCGCTGCGCCTCGGCCTCCTCGCCACTGCCGATCTGGTCACCGGTGTAGACCCAGACCTTGACACCGATGCGGCCGTAGGTCGTACGGGCCTCGTCGAAGCCGTAGTCCACCTTGGCGCGAAGCGTGTGCAGCGGAACCCGGCCCTCGCGGTACCACTCGGAACGGCTCATCTCCGCGCCACCGAGCCGGCCACCGACCTGGATGCGGATGCCCTTGGCCCCGGCCTTCATCGCGGACTGCACGGCACGGCGCATGGCGCGACGGAACGAGACCCGTCCACGCAGCTGCTCGGCGACGTTGTACGCGATGACCTGGGCGTCGAGTTCAGGGTTCTTGATCTCGATGATGTTGAGCTTGACCTTCTTCGAGGTCAGCTTCTCCAGGTCGGCCCGGATGGCGTCGGCCTCGGCGCCGCGACGGCCGATCACGATCCCCGGCCGCGACGCCTGGACGCTCACCTCGACGTTGTCACGCGTCCGCGTGATGTCGATCCGACTCACACCGGCGTGACGGACACGCTCGCGGATGTGGCGCCGGACGCGGTCGTCCTCGTGCAGGTACGCCGCGTACGACTTGCGGTCGGCGATCCACTTAGAGGTCCAGTCGGTGGTGACACCGAGGCGGAAACCGTACGGATTGACCTTCTGACCCATGTCAGTTCTCCTCCGCGGGCGAGACCACGACGGTGATGTGGCTCGTCCGCTTGCGGATGCGGTACGCACGCCCGAGCGCACGTGGCTGGTAGCGACGCAGGGTGGGTCCCTCGTCGGCGAACGCGTTGGCGACGATCAGCTCGTCGGGGTCCAGGCCGTCGTTGTTCTCCGCGTTCGCGGCGGCGGAGTTCAGCACCTTGAGGATCGGTCCCGCAGCTCGCTTGTCGGCGAACTGGAGGATCCGACGCGCCTCGTCGATGGGCTGCCCGACGATCAGGCGCGTGACCTGCCGCACCTTCGTCGGGCTGATCCGCACGTACTTCGCGGTCGCCTTGACCCTGGTCTGCATCGTCTTCACTCCTCGACCCGTTCGGTGGGCCGACGTCTCGAAACTTCGGGGGGGAAACTCAACGGCGACGCTGGCCCTGCTTCTCGCCGGCGCCGGACCACTTGACGGCCCGGGTCGGAGCGAACTCGCCCAGCTTGTGACCGACCATCGACTCGGACACGAACACCGGCACGTGCTTGCGGCCGTCGTGCACGGCGATCGTGTGACCGACCATCTCCGGGAAGATCGTCGAACGACGAGACCAGGTCTTGATGACCTTCTTCTCGCCCTTCTCGTTCTGCGCCTCGACCTTCTTCATGAGGTGGTCGTCGACGAACGGGCCCTTCTTGAGTGAGCGGGGCATGGGTCAGCGCCTCCGGTTCTTGCCGCGACGGCGGATGATGTACTTGTCGGACGGGTGCCTGCGCTTGCGCGTGCGGCGTTCGGGGTTGCCCCACGGGTCGACGGGATGACGACCACCAGAGGACTTGCCCTCACCACCACCGAGCGGGTGGTCGACCGGGTTCATGGCGACACCGCGGGTCTGTGGGCGCACACCCTTCCAGCGAGACCGTCCCGCCTTGCCGAGGTTGATGAGTTCGTGCTCCTCGTTGCCGACCGATCCGATGGTCGCGCGGCAGCGCGCGTCCACCAGCCGGATCTCGCCCGAGGGCAGTCGCAGCGCGGCCCGGGCGCCCTCCTTGGCGAGCAGTTGGATCGAGGTGCCGGCCGACCGCCCGAACCGCGCGCCACCACCGGGCCGCAGCTCCACGGCGTGGATCGTCGTACCGACGGGGATGTTTCGCAGCGGAAGGGCATTGCCGATGCGGATGTCGGAGTCGGGGCCCGACTCCACCACCTGGCCCACACGCAGGTTCTTCGGCGCGAGGATGTAGCGCTTCTCACCGTCGTGGTAGTGCAGCAGGGCAATGCGCGCCGAACGGTTCGGGTCGTACTCGACCGCCGCGACCGTGGCGGGCACACCGTCCTTGTTGCGACGGAAGTCGATGACGCGGAAACGACGCTTGTGGCCGCCGCCGCGGTGACGGCTGGTGATGCGACCGTGGACGTTGCGCCCGGCCGTGCGCGGCAGCGCGCGGACCAGCGACTTCTCCGGACGGGACCGAGTCACCGTCGCGAAGTCACTGACCGACGCGCCACGCCGGGCCGGCGTGGTCGGCTTGTACTTTCGGATGGCCATGACAGTTGCCTTTCGAGGACCTACAGGCCCGTGCCGAACAGTTCGATCTCGTCGCCGTCGGCGACGGTCACGATTGCTCGCTTGAGGTCCGGACGCTTGCCGACGACGATGCCGCGGCGCTTGCGCTTGCCCATGCGGTTCATCGTGTTGACGCTGGTCACCTTCACGTCGAAGATCGCCTCGACGGCCTGACGGATCTCCGTCTTGTTCGACCGGCGATCGACGATGAACGTGTACTTGTTCTCGTCGATCAGGCCATAGGTCTTCTCGGAGATGACCGGGCGCAGGATCACGTCACGTGGGTCCTTCATGCTCCGACCTCCTCGACGGTGCTCGCCCGCCGACCGGTGCCGATCAGTGCGAGCGCGGCCTCCTCGAAGACCACCACTTCACTGTTGAGCACGTCGTGGGTGTTGAGCTGGTCGACGACCAGCAGGTGGGCGTTGGGCAGGTTGCGCATCGAGAGCACGGTGGCCTCGTGGCGGTCCGCGACGACCACCAGCGCCTTGCCGGACGCGTTGACCGCCTCGAGCATCGCCGCGGCGTCCCGGGTGCGTGGGGCGTCGAAGGCCAGGTCGCGAACGACCCGGACGACCCCCGACTGGCGACGGTCGGTCAGCGCAGAGCGCAGGGCTGCGCGCTTGACCTTCTTGTTCACCCGCACCGACCAGTCCTTGGGGACCCGGCCGTGGGCGACCCCACCACCGACCCACTGCGGCGAGCGGATCGATCCGTGGCGCGCACGCCCCGTGCCCTTCTGACGCCAGGGCTTGCGTCCCCCGCCTGCGACCTCGCCGCGCGTCTTCGTCTTGTGGGTGCCCTGACGTGCCGCAGCCAGCTGCGCCGTCACGACCTGGTGCATGACAGGGATGTTGACCTTGCCGTCGAACCACTCGGGAGGCAGCTCCACGGAGCCGACGCGACTGCCGTCGCGACCGAGCACGTCGACGTCCAGGGGCGCGACGTCAGCGGCGGGCGACTTCTCCGCGCCCGCGTCCGCTGCGGACCCTGAGGTCGACGCCGCCTTCTTCGCGGTCGACTTCTTCACCGCTGCCTTCTTCGCGGTCGACTTCTTGACCGCCGCCTTCTTCGCGGTCGACTTCTTCGCGGCAGGCTGCTCCGCCGACTCGTTGGTGTTCTCGTTGGTCGCCATCAGGCCTCACCACCCTTGGACGCCCCGGCCTTCACCGCGGAACGCACCAGGACGACCTGACCGTCCGGGCCGGGCAGGGCCCCACGGACGAGCAGCAGCTGGTGCTCGGTGTCGACGTCGACGATCTCGAGGTTCTGGACGGTGACGCGGTTGCCACCCATGCGTCCGGCCATCCGCTGGCCGCGGAACGTGCGGCCCGGAGTCGCGCAGGCCCCGACGGCACCGGGATGGCGGTTCTTCTTCTTGACCCCGTGACCGTCGCCCATGCCTGCGAAGTTGTGACGCTTCATCACACCGGCGAAGCCCTTGCCCCGGCTGGTGCCCGTCACATCGACCACGTCACCCGCCGCGAAGGCCTCGACGGTGACCGTCGAACCCAGTTCCGGCAGTTCGTCGCCCGGGGCCAGGCGCAGTTCGGCCAGCACACGGGCACGTTCGATCCCCGCCTTGGCGAGGTGGCCCCGCATCGGGCGGTTCACGTGCTTCGCGTCGCCATGGGCGAGCTGGACGGCGACGTAGCCGTCGGTCTCTTCGGTCTTGACCTGCGTGACCGTGTTGGGCTCGGCCCTGACCACGGTCACGGGCACGACGAGGTGGTTCTCGTCGAACACCTGCGTCATCCCGAGTTTGGTCCCGAGGATGCCCTTGGAAGCCATCGGAGGGTCTCCTACGTACGTCTCGTGCCGGTGGCCCGTGTGTCTCACGGGGCCACGACGGTGTCGTGGCGCGGCGCTGTGGTTGTGTGCGTCAGAGCTTGATCTCGATGTCCACGCCGGCCGGCAGCGAGAGTCCCATCAGCTTGTCGATGGTCTTCTGCGTGGGCTGGTGGATGTCGATCAGCCGCTTGTGGGTGCGCATCTCGAAGTGCTCCCGCGAGTCCTTGTACTTGTGCGGGGAACGGATGACACACCACACGTTGCGTTCGGTCGGCAACGGGACCGGGCCGGTGACGTGCGCGCCCGTGGCCTCCACCGTGTCCACGATCTCCTTCGCGGAACGGTCGAGGACCTCGTGGTCGTACGCCTTGAGGCGGATCCTGATCTTCTGGTCGGTAACCATCACGATGTCCTATGCGAGGATCTTGGTGACACGGCCCGCACCCACGGTGCGACCGCCCTCACGAATCGCGAACTTCAACCCCTCATCCATCGCGATCGGCTGAATCAGCTCCACCGTCATCTCGGTGTTGTCCCCCGGCATCACCATCTCCACCCCATCCGGCAGATCCACCGCACCCGTCACATCCGTCGTACGGAAGTAGAACTGCGGCCGGTAGTTGTCGAAGAACGGCGTGTGACGACCACCCTCCTCCTTCGACAACACGTACACCTGCGCCTCGAACCTCGTGTGCGGAGTGATCGAACCCGGAGCCGCCAACACCTGACCCCGCTCCACCTCCTCCTTCTTCGTCCCCCGCAACAACACCCCCACGTTGTCGCCCGCCTCACCCGAGTCCAACAGCTTGCGGAACATCTCCACACCCGTCACCGTCGTCGACGACGTGTCCGCAAGACCAACGATCTCCACCGTGTCACCAACCGACACCCGGCCACCCTCGATACGACCCGTCACCACCGTCCCACGACCCGTGATCGAGAACACGTCCTCGATCGGCATCAGGAACGGACGATCCAGATCCCTCTCCGGCTCCTCGAAGTACTCGTCCACCGCCCCCATCAACTCCAGAACCTGCCCCTCCGCAGCCTCGTCCCCCTCCAGAGCCC
>JBJHCV010000016.1:0-23455 GCA_050486225.1 Nitriliruptoraceae bacterium | reverse complement strand
ATTCGGATTCTGCTTGTGCAACACACTCGTGATCGCCGCCGTCAACGTCGTCTTCCCATGATCCACATGACCAATCGTCCCAATGTTCATGTGCGGCTTCGTCCGCTCGAACTTCTCCTTGGCCATGATCGGGCCCTCCTTCGTGTGCAGCGCTGTGCAGCGTCGTTCGTGTCGTCCAGATCGGCGGTGGCCGACCCGCTGGTCGTACTGGGTGGCTCTACTCGCCGCGAACCTTCGCGACGACCTCTTCCTGGATGCTGCTGGGTGCGGGCTCGTACGACCCGAAGTGCATCGAGTAGCTCGCGCGTCCCTGGGTCATCGACCGCACGTCGGTCGCGTACCCGAACATCTCGGACAACGGGACCCGCGCACGGATGACGGTCGCCATACCGCGTGCCTCGGATCCCTGGATCAGGCCGCGGCGTCCGGACAGGTCGCCCATGACGTCACCCATGTAGTCCTCCGGGGTGACGACCTCGACGTCCATGACGGGCTCGAGGAGCTGGACACCCGCCCTGCGGGCCGCCTCCTTGATGGCCATCGACCCGGCGATCTTGAAGGCCATCTCGGACGAGTCGACGTCGTGGTAGCTGCCGTCGACGAGCGACACCTTCACGTCGACCATGGGGTAGCCCGCGAGCACGCCACTCTCGAGCGCCTCCCGGATGCCCTGGTCGACCGACGGGATGTACTCCCGCGGGATGTTGCCCCCGACGACCTTGCTCTCGAAGACGTAGTGGTCGTCGGCCTCGAGTTCGAGCTCGGCCCTGAGGTCCGGCGTGAGCGGTTCGACGTCGATGACGACGTGGCCGTACTGTCCGCGCCCACCGGTCTGCCGGGCGTACTTGAGGTCGACCTTCTCGACCTTCTTCTTGAGCTTCTCGCGGTAGGCCACCTGCGGGCGACCGACGTTCGCCTCGACCTTGAACTCACGCATGAGCCGGTCGACGATGATCTCCAGGTGCAGTTCGCCCTGGCCACCGATCAGTGTCTGACCGGTCTCCTCGTCGGTGTGGACCTGGAACGACGGGTCCTCCTCCGCCAGCTTCTGCAGCGCGGTGGAGAGCTTCTCCTGGTCGGTCTTGGTCTTCGGCTCGATCGCGATGTGGATGACCGGCTTCGGGAACTCCATCGACTCGAGCAGGATCGGCGCCTCCGAGGTCGTGAGGCTGTCGCCGGTGCTCGTGTCCTTGAGGCCCACCAGCGCGACGATGTCGCCCGTCATGCAGCCGGACTTCTCCTCGCGGTGGTTCGCGTGCATCTGCAGGATGCGCCCGACCCGCTGCTTGGAGTCCTTGGTGACGTTGATGACCTGCGACCCGGCCTCGAGGGTTCCGGAGTACACGCGTGCGAACGTGAGCGTGCCGACGTACGGGTCGGTCATGACCTTGAAGGCCAGCGCCGCGAACGGTGCGTCGTCCTTCGGCTCGCGCGTCATCTCGTCGCCGGACTTCGGGTCACGCCCCCGGATGGCCGGGACGTCGAGCGGCGAGGGCAGGTAGTCCACGACCCCGTCGAGAAGCGTCTGCACGCCCTTGTTCTTGAACGCGGATCCGCAGAACACGGGGACCAGTTCGTTGGCGATGGTCGCGCGGCGCAGTCCGGTGCGGATCTGCTCCTCGGTGAGCTCACCGTCGTCGAGGAAGGCCTCGAGCAGGTCCTCGTCGGTCTCGGCGACCTTCTCCATGAGCTCCGCGCGGTAGGTCTCCGCGTCGGTCTGCAGGTCGGCGGGGATGTCGACGACCTCGAGGGACGCGCCCAGGTCGTCACCCTTCCAGACCACGGCCTTCATCCGGACGAGGTCGACGACGCCCTCGAGCTGGTCCTCGAGACCGATCGGGATCTGGACACGCACGGCGTTGGGGGTCAGACGTTCACGGATCGAGTTGAACGAGAACTCGAACGACGCGCCGGTGCGGTCGAGCTTGTTGATGAAGCACATGCGCGGCACGCCGTACTTGTCGGCCTGACGCCAGACGGTCTCCGACTGCGGCTCGACCCCGGCGACCCCGTCGAACACCGCGACGGCGCCGTCGAGCACGCGCAGGGAACGCTCGACCTCGATCGTGAAGTCGACGTGCCCGGGCGTGTCGATGATGTTGATGGTGTTGTCACCCCAGTTGCAGGTGGTCGCGGCCGACGTGATCGTGATGCCGCGCTCCTGCTCCTGCTCCATCCAGTCCATGGTGGCCGCACCGTCGTGGACCTCACCGATCTTGTAGGTCCGGCCGGTGTAGAACAGGATCCGCTCGGTCGTGGTGGTCTTGCCCGCGTCGATGTGGGCCATGATCCCGATGTTGCGGAGCTGCCTCAGGTCCACGGTGCGCTTGATCGCCATCTTCGTTGCTTCCTCGTCGTGCCCGTCTCGGGCGCGTGTCGTGCCCGTTGGGGCCGTCGTGCGCAGCACCTCACCTGCGTGGGGTGTGCCATCGATCTCGGTCGGTCAGTGGGCTGTCGGTCTCGTCCGGGTCGCCGTCGTGACGGTCACCAGCGGTAGTGGGCGAAGGCGCGGTTGGCCTCGGCCATCTTGTGGGTGTCCTCGCGGCGCTTGACTGCCGCTCCGACACCGTTGGAGGCGTCGAGCAGTTCGCCGGCCAGGCGCTCCCCCATCGTGTGCTCACGACGGATCTGCGCGTACCCGACGATCCACCGCAGCGCCAGCGTGGTCGACCGTGACGGACGGACCTCGATCGGCACCTGGTAGGTGGCGCCACCGACACGGCGCGACTTGACCTCGAGCTGGGGCTTGACGTTCTCCACGGCGCGCTTGAGGACACTGATCGGGTCGCCACCCTGGGTGCGCGAGCCGATGTTGGCCAGTGCGTCGTAGACGATGCGCTCGGCGGTCGAACGCTTGCCGGCGCGCATCACCCGGTTGATCAGCTGCGTGACGAGCACGGTGTCGTACTTGGGGTCTGCGGCGACACGGCGACGGCCCGGGGATCCCTTGCGAGGCATGTCAGCCCTCCTTCTTGACGCCGTAGCGTGAACGCGACTGCCGTCGGTCACGAACCGGCGCGGCGTCCAGAGTCCCGCGGATGACCTTGTAACGGACACCCGGGAGGTCCTTCACACGCCCACCACGCACCAGCACGATGGAGTGCTCCTGCAGGTTGTGACCCTCACCCGGGATGTAGGCGGTCACCTCGATCCCCGACGAGAGCTTGACGCGGCAGACCTTGCGCAGCGCCGAGTTCGGCTTCTTGGGCGTCGTGGTGTACACGCGGGTGCAGACGCCCCGTCGCTGCGGGGAACCCTTCAGCGCGAGCGTCTTGTTCTTCTGCGGCCTGTGCTGGCGCCCGTTGCGCACCAACTGCTGGATGGTCGGCATCCCTGGCGTTCTCCGGTTCGTGGTCCGGTGGTTCTCGGTCGTTGCTGCCAGCGCGCGCGGGCAGCAACTCGTGCGTCGTTCGTCGTTTCGTGCTCGCCCGCACGACCGCGGGGGCCGTCTGCGGACGCGGATCACGTGATCCTCATCGTCAGGCACCGCCAGCGTGACCGACCCACGGGGCCGGGCGTTTCGCTCAGGGCGCTCAGGGTCCGGACAGCGCGATGTCCGCGCGAGAGACTCGGGGATGGCGCAGTGCGCCCGGACATGTCGGCACGACGCCGTCGTGGCGACGGGAGAACAGTACCGGGGTCGAACAGGGGGGTCAACTCGACACCCCGTGGACGAACAGACGGTGGCCACAGGTGCCGATTGCACGGCCGTTCGTCGGACGCGGCCGCCCGCGACGGGTGGCACCGTGGGCCGCACCAACAACGAAGGGGACAATCATGCGAACCCGTCGCATCCAGCGCCTTGCCGCACTCGCCTCCGTCGCAGCACTCGCGTTCGGCGCGGTGGCCTGCGAGATGGAGCCCATCGACGACCTCGACGACCCGGGTTTCGATGACCCTGCGGGCGACTTCTGATCCGACGTCCCGCGGGTCGTGTGACCACGGACCGCACATGCAGGAGGGGCACCCCGTCGGGGTGCCCCTCCTGCATGTGCCTCGACCCGGGCTACTGCTGCGCACCCTCGTCCGGCGACGCGTCGCCGAATCCCCATCCTCCGTCGAATCCCCACGAACCGTCGCCCTCGTAGGACTCGGTCGACGCCAGGAACTCGGCGATGTCGGCAGGCAGTGCCTGCTCGGGCACCTCGGTGTGCTCCACCTCGATGCGACGGTAGGCATCGATGCCGGTGCCCGCCGGGATCAGCTTGCCGATGATCACGTTCTCCTTGAGCCCGACCAGCGGATCGGACGCAGACTCGAGGGCCGCCTCGGTGAGCACCCGCGTGGTCTCCTGGAACGACGCCGCCGACAGCCACGAGTCGGTCGCGAGCGACGCCTTCGTGATCCCCATGAGCAGGGGCCGTGCAGCAGCGGGCTGTCCGCCCGAGGCGAGGACCTCGTCGTTGCCGCGGTTGAACCGGCCCCGGTCGATGTTGTCGCCGGGCAGGAACTCACCGTCGCCAGCCTCCACCACGTTCACGCGGCGGAACATCTGGCGCACGATGAGCTCCACGTGCTTGTCGTGGATCGGGACACCCTGCGACCGGTAGACGTCCTGCACCTCCTTGACGAGGTGCAGCTGTGCGGCACGCACCCCCAGGACCTCGAGGATCTCGTGGGGGTCGACGGCACCGACGGTCAGCTGCTGACCGACCTCGACGTGGACCCCGTCGGCGACCTCGAACTCCAGGTCGTCGGACCGGAACAGACGTGCGCCACGCGGCAGCTCGTACTCCTCGAGCTGGTCGCGGCTGCCGTGGATCCGCAGCACCCGACCGTTGTCCGCGTCCTCGATCTCGACCCGTCCGGCGATCCGAGCGATCTCCGCCTTGCCTCGCGGGGATCGGGCCTCGAACAGCTCGACGATCCTCGGCAGACCCTGGGTGATGTCGTCCGCCGACGCCACACCACCGGTGTGGAACGTCCGCATGGTCAGCTGGGTACCCGGCTCACCGATCGACTGGGCCGCGATGATCCCGACGGCCTCGCCCATGTCCACCATCGCGCCGTTGGCGAGCAGTTCGCCGTAGCACGCCCGGCAGACGCCGATCTCCGTGTCACAGGCCAGCACGGACCGGACACGCACGACTCGGTCCTCGGGGGTCGGCTGGGAGTCGAGGGGCTCCTCGGTCACCGGGTCCACGCCACGAACCAGCGCGGCACGCAGGATGCGCACCTCGCCGTCCTCGACCAGGGTCCCTGCGGGGAGCAGCACCTTGCGGCTTCCCGGGTAGGTGACGTCCCGGGCGATCAGGCGTCCGTAGAGCGACTGGGAGTCGAACTCCCCGACCACGGCGTCGACCCCGTTGGTCGTCCCGCAGTCCTCCTCGCGGACGATGAGGTCCTGCGACACGTCGACGAGTCGACGGGTCAGGTAGCCGGAGTCCGCCGTCCGCAGGGCGGTGTCGGCCAGACCCTTGCGGGCGCCGTGCGTGGAGATGAAGTACTCCAGCACCGACAGGCCCTCACGGAAGTTCGACTTGATCGGCCGCGGGATGATCTCACCCTTCGGGTTCGCCACGAGCCCACGCATCGCGGCGATCTGCCGCAGCTGGGTCATGTTCCCTCGGGCGCCCGAGTTGGCCATCATGAAGAACGGGTTGACGGGCGAGAAGTTCTGCTCCATCGCGTCCGCGACCCGGCTCGTCGCCTCGGTCCAGATCTCGATCAGTTCCTGGCGACGTTCCGAGTCGGTGATGACGCCCCGCGAGAACTGCTTCTCGATCTTGGCGGCGCGCTCCTCCGAGTCGGACAGCACCGATGCCTTGAGGTCCGGGGTCTCCACGTCGGAGATCGCCACGGTGACACCGGCGCGGGTCGCGTTGCGGTAGCCGAGGTCCTTCATCGCGTCGAGCACCTCGACGACCCGCCAACGGGGGAACAGGTCCGAGCACCGGTTGACGAGGTCCCCGGCGACCTTCTTGGTCACGACGTCGTTGACGAACGGGAAGTCGTCGGGCAGGGCCTCGTTGAAGATCGCACGACCGGGGGTCGTGACGATCCGCACCGGGGCTCCCTCGGCCCGCATGGCCTCCCAGGCCTCCTCGTCCTCACGGACCTCGGCGGGGCGGTCCTCCACGGCGAGCTGCCGACCGCGGGTACGCAGGACGATCGCATCCTGCATCCCGACGTGACCGGCGTCGAAGGCACGCTCGAGCTCGCCGATCGACGCGAAGAAGCGCAACCCCTCGTAGGAACGGTCGGCGGACACGTCCTGTTCGGTGTACGTCAGCCAGTAGATGCCAAGCACCATGTCCTGGGTCGGCGACGCGATCGGACGACCGGTCGCCGGCGACAGGATGTTGTGCGGGGCGAGCATGAGGATGCGCGCCTCGGCCTGTGCCTCCGCCGACAGCGGCAGGTGCACGGCCATCTGGTCCCCGTCGAAGTCCGCGTTGAACGCGGTGCACACGAGCGGGTGCAGCTGGATGGCCTTGCCCTCGACGAGCGTCGGCATGAAGGCCTGGATGCCCAGGCGGTGCAGCGTGGGCGCACGGTTGAGCATCACCGGGTGGTCGGCGATGACCTCCTCGAGGACGTCCCAGACCTGCGCGCGCTGACGCTCGACCATCCGCTTGGCCGACTTGATGTTCTGCGCGTAGTTCAGGTCCACCAGACGCTTCATCACGAACGGCTTGAACAGTTCGAGGGCCATCTGCTTGGGAAGCCCACACTGGTTCATCCGCAGCTGCGGACCGACGACGATGACCGACCGACCCGAGTAGTCGACGCGCTTGCCGAGCAGGTTCTGACGGAACCGGCCCTGCTTGCCCTTGAGCATGTCTGACAGGGACTTGAGCGGGCGGTTGCCCGGTCCGGTGACCGGACGCCCACGGCGGCCGTTGTCGAACAGCGCGTCGACGGCCTCCTGCAGCATCCGCTTCTCGTTGTTGACGATGATCTCGGGTGCGCCGAGGTCGAGCAGTCGCTTCAGGCGGTTGTTGCGGTTGATCACACGGCGGTACAGGTCGTTGAGGTCGCTCGTCGCGAACCGGCCACCGTCGAGCTGCACCATCGGACGCAGGTCCGGCGGGATCACCGGGATCGCCTCGAGCACCATCGCCGCCGGCTTGTTGTCCGTCTTGCGCAGGGCGTCGACGACCTTCAGGCGCTTGGTGGCGCGCTGCTTCTTCTGACCCTTGCCCTCGATGATGTCCTGACGCAGCTGGATGTTCTCTGCGTCGAGGTCGACGACGTCGAGCAGCTCGCGGACGGCCTCGGCCCCCATGCCGCCTCGGAAGTAGTCCCCGAAGCGGTCCCGCATGTCGCGGTACACGAGCTCCTCGGGGACCAGCTGCCGGGGCTTCAGCCGCCGGAAGGTGTCGAGGACCTTGTCGAGGTGTTCGACGTCGTTGTTGGCCCGAACCGACACCGTCTTGAGCTGCTTCTCGATGTCCTTGCGTTCCTTCTTCACCACGTCGGGCTTGGCGCCCTCCGCCTCGAGTTCGGCCAGCGTCGCCTCGAGCTGCGCGAGCAGTTCCTGACGGTCGAACTCGAGCTGCTTGAGGATCTCCTCCTTCTCGGCCTCGATCTCCTCCTGCAGTTCGGGCAGTGCGGCGTGGCGCGCGTCGTCGTCGATGAAGGTGATGACGTACGCCGCGAAGTAGATGACCTTCTCGAGGTCCTTGGGCGACATGTCGAGCAGGTAGCCGAGCCGCGAGGGCACGCCCTTCAGGTACCAGATGTGGGTGACGGGGGCGGCGAGTTCGATGTGGCCCATGCGTTCACGGCGCACCTTGGCGCGCGTCACCTCGACGCCACAGCGCTCACAGATGATGCCCTTGAAGCGCACGCGCTTGTACTTGCCGCAGTAGCACTCCCAGTCCCGCGTCGGACCGAAGATCTTCTCGCAGAAGAGGCCGTCCTTCTCCGGCTTGAGGGTGCGGTAGTTGATGGTCTCCGGCTTCTTGACCTCGCCGTTCGACCACATGCGGATCTGCGGTGCCTCGGCGAGCGAGATCCGGAGACTGTCGAAGTGGTTCACGTCCAGCATCTAGGACGTCCCTCCTGCCATCTGGTCCCCGACCCGGCCGGGTCGGGGGTGCGGCCATGGGCCGCGGTGTCCGTCGTGTCGTGCGGGAAGTCCTCGGTCAGGCGTCCGCGGTGGGGCGTTCCGGCCTCGACAGGTCGATCCCGAGCGCCTCGGCTGCGCGGAAGGCGTCGTCCTCCGACTCGCGAAGTTCGATCTCCTCGCCGCCGACGCCGAGCACCTCCACGTTGAGTCCGAGTGCCTGCATCTCCTTGATGAGCACCTTGAACGACTCGGGGATGCCCGGTTCGGGGATGTTGTCACCCTTGACGATCGCCTCGTAGACCTTGACGCGTCCCAGCGTGTCGTCCGACTTGATGGTGAGCAGTTCCTGCAGCGCGTAGGCCGCGCCGTACGCCTCCAGCGCCCAGACCTCCATCTCGCCGAACCGCTGACCACCGAACTGCGCCTTGCCGCCGAGCGGCTGCTGGGTGATCATCGAGTACGGCCCGGTCGAACGCGCGTGGATCTTGTCGTCGACCAGGTGGTGGAGCTTGAGCGTGTACATGTAGCCGACCGTCACCGGCGCCTCGAGGGGACGACCGGTCCGGCCGTCGTACACGGTGGCCTTGCCGTCGGGCCCCACGAGCTGCACGCCGTCCTCGGTCGGTCGACTGTGCTGCAGCAGGTCGTTGAGCTCGTCCTCGCGGCAGCCGTCGAACACCGGGGTCGCGAGGCGCACTGGACCCTGCACGTCGGCCATCGCCTTCTTCCAGCCGACGCTCTCGAACCAGTCCGGTGCCGTCTCGAAGTGCCATCCGTGGGCCGCCGCCCAGCCGAGGTGCGTCTCGAGCACCTGACCGACGTTCATGCGCGACGGGACACCCAGCGGGTTGAGCACGATGTCGACCGGGGTGCCGTCCTCGAGGAACGGCATGTCCTCCACCGGCAGGATCTTGGAGATGACACCCTTGTTGCCGTGGCGTCCGGCGAGCTTGTCGCCCTCGGAGATCTTGGACTTCTTCGCGATGTAGATCCGCACCATGTCGTTGACACCGGGCGGCAGTTCGTCGCCGTCCGCACGCGAGAAGCGCTGGACGCCGATGACGATGCCCCGGTCGCCGTGTGGGACCTTCAGTGAGGTGTCCCGCACCTCGCGGGCCTTCTCCCCGAAGATCGCGCGCAGCAGGCGTTCCTCCGGCGTGAGCTCGGTCTCACCCTTCGGCGTGACCTTGCCGACGAGCACGTCGCCCGGCTGGACCTCCGCACCGATGCGGATGATCCCCTCCTCGTCGAGGTTCGCGAGCACCTCGTCCGAGACGTTGGGGATGTCGCGGGTGATCTCCTCGGGACCGAGCTTGGTCTCGCGCGCGTCCACCTCGAGCTGTTCGATGTGGATCGACGTCAGCACGTCCTCGCGGACGAGCCGGTCGGAGAGGATGATCGCGTCCTCGAAGTTGTAACCCTCCCACGCCATGAAGGCCACGAGCAGGTTGCGGCCGAGCGCGAGTTCTCCCTTGTCGGTGGACGGTCCGTCGGCCAGCACGTGGCCGACCTCGACACGGTCGCCCTCGGTCACCAGCGGACGCTGGTTCGCACACGACCCCTGGTTGGAGCGCTTGAACTTCGTCAGGTAGTAGCGGTCGATCTCGTCGTCGTCGGTGCGCACCACGACGTGGTCGGCCGCGACCTCCACGACGACGCCGGCCCGCGAGGCAACGACGACGTCACCGGCGTCCCGAGCCGACTTGGCCTCGATGCCGGTGCCGATGAGTGGCGCCTCCGCGCGCAGCAGCGGCACGGCCTGACGCTGCATGTTGGCGCCCATGAGCGCGCGGTTCGCGTCGTCGTGCTCGAGGAACGGGATCAGCGCCGCGGAGATCGACACGATCTGGCGCGGCGAGACGTCCATGTAGTCGACCTCGCCCTGCGGGATCTCCCGGACCTCACCACCCTTCGCGCGCACCAGGACCAGGTCGTTGACGAACTTCCCGGTCTTGCGGTCGAGCGGGGCGTTGGCCTGTGCGACGACGTACCGGTCCTCCTCGTCGGCGGTCAGGTACTCGATGTCGTCGGTGACCTTGCCGTTGACGACCTTGCGGTAGGGCGTCTCCACGAAGCCGTACTCGTTGATGCGCGCGTAGGTCGCGAGCGAGCCGATGAGTCCGATGTTCGGACCCTCCGGGGTCTCGATCGGGCACATGCGGCCGTAGTGGGACGGGTGGACGTCGCGGACCTCGAAGCCGGCGCGCTCACGCGACAGACCGCCGGGGCCGAGCGCGGACAGACGCCGCTTGTGGGTCAGGCCCGCCAGCGGGTTCGTCTGGTCCATGAACTGCGACAGCTGGGAGGTCCCGAAGAACTCCCGGATGGCGGACACGACAGGCCGGATGTTGATCAGCGTCTGCGGGGTGATCGCCTCCAGGTCCTGGGTGGTCATGCGCTCCCGCACGACGCGCTCCATGCGCGACAGGCCGATGCGCACCTGGTTCTGGATGAGTTCACCGACCGAACGCAGCCGACGGTTCCCGAAGTGGTCGATGTCGTCGGTGTCGAAGTCGGGCTCGCCGGCGTGGAGCTTGACCAGGTAGCTCATGGTCGCGAGGCAGTCCTCCGCGGTGAGCGTGTGCTCGTCACGCCGCGCGAAGCCGAGCGCCTCGAACTCGTCGGTCAGCTTGCCGTGCTTGACGTGCCCCGAACCATCGTCCTCGAGCCCGGAGATCTTGTAGCGACCCACGCGGGCGAGGTCGTACTTCTTGCCGGCGAAGAACATGCCCAGCAGCAGCTGACCGGCCTGGTCGACGTTCGGCGGTTCGCCCGGACGAAGCTTGCGGTAGATCTCCTCGAGCGCCTGCGCGGGGGTGCGTCCGGTGGAGTCCTTCTCGAGCGTGAGCGCGACCGACTCGACGCCCCCGAAGAACTCGAGGATCTCCTCGTCGGGAACCTCGGTCTGCAGGACCGAGGGCTCGGCCAGCTCGTAGCGGCCGAGTTCGTCGTTCCACGCGAACGCCTTCAGCGCGCGGTAGAAGACGCTGACCGGCTGCTTGCGCTTGCGGTCCACGCGGACCGCGACGAGGTCGCGCTTGTCGACCTCGAACTCGAGCCACGCACCACGCGCCGGGATGATCTTGCAGCCGTACACGTCCCGACCGGTGGTCTTGTCGATCGACCGGTCGAAGTAGACCCCGGGGGAACGCACCAGCTGGGAGACCACGACCCGTTCGGTGCCGTTGATGATGAACGTGCCCCGGTCGGACATCACGGGGAAGTCACCCATGAAGACCGTCTGCTGCTTGATCGTGCCGTCTTCCTTGTTCAGGAACTCTGCGGTCACGAACAGCGGTGCCGAGTAGGTGAGGTCCTTCTCCTTGCACTCCTCCACCGTGTGCTTGGAGTCCTCGAACCGGTGGTTCAGGAAGCTCAGGGCCATCTTGCCCTGGCTGTCCTCGATCGGGGAGATCTCGTCGAAGACCTCTCCGAGTCCCTCGTCGATGAGCCAGGCGAACGAGTCACGCTGGATGGCGACGAGGTCGAGTTCCTCGAGGGGGAGTGCCTCGCGGATCTTGGCGAAGCTGAGACGCTCGGACACGGTGGCGGTCAACAGGGACCTCCCTGAATGCGTGGTGATTCGTGTGTGTGCCCGTACGACGCGTGGCGCATGCACGGGGTCCTGCGATTCGGTGTCCTACCCCTGGGACATCCAGCGACCAATGGTCACGGTGGGACGAGTCTCGTCGGCACCCGGCCGAACTCGGGCACGCCGGACGTCGAGACACGCGAGGTGCAGGAACGGACGCGACGGGCTCGCGGGATGGGACGACCTCTGCTCGACGGGACTCGATGCGTGCGCCGGTGCACGCATCGCATGCCCGCCCAGTGACTGCTGGGCACGGGACACACGGCGGCCCCGCAGTGTACGCGCGATCGGCGGAATGCGTCAACCGCGCCGGGTGGGGTACCTCCCGGCGCGGTCGACTCCTACGACGGACGTCTGGGGCAGGTCGACAGCGACCCGGTGAGCGAACGGCCGTGGCACGGAGCCGACGGCCGAGACCTCACTTGAGCTCGACGGACCCGCCGGCCTCCTCGAGGGCAGCCTTCGCGGCCTCCGCGGCGTCCTTGGCCGCTCCCTCGAGGATGGTGCTCGGCGCACCCTCCACGAGTTCCTTGGCCTCCTTGAGCCCGAGGCTCGTCAGCCCGCGGACCTCCTTGATGACCTGGATCTTCTTCTCGCCCGCGCTGGTGAGCACGACGTCGAAGGAGTCCTTCTCCTCCTCGGCGGCCGCGTCACCACCTGCGGCACCCCCGGCAGCCGCGACGGCGACGGGAGCAGCGGCGGTCACCTCGAAGGTGTCCTCGAACTTCTTGACGAACTCGGACAGTTCCACGAGCGTCAGTTCCCTGAACGCGTCGATCAGTTCGTCGGTGGTCAGCTTCGCCATCGGGGTTCCTCCTGGGCGCCCTCGCGCCCGTCAGACGTGGTCCGAGACCCGGCGGGTCGTCGGTGGTCGATCAGGAAGAGGACTCGTCCTCTTCGGGGGTCTCGGCGACGGGGCCATCGCCCTCCGGGGTCTGCTCCTCGGCACGAGACTCTTCGCCAGCGGCGGCGTCGGTGCCCGCCTCGTCCGAGTCCGGCTCGTCGGCGGCGACCTCGGCCGGAGCGTCCTCGTCCGCAGCCGGCGCGTCGGCATCCGCGGACGGTGCCGCCTCGGACGTCTCCGCACTGGCCGGCTGGGCGCCGCCAGCGTCGACGAGTGCCTGGAACAGCCGTGCCTGCTGCTGGAGCGGGGCCTGCAGGAGTCGGGCCGTGTTGGCGAGCGCCCCGTACATCAGGCCCGCAAGGCGTGCGAGCAGGTCCTCGCGGCTCTCCAGGTCGGCCAGTCGAATGGCGTCGGTCTCGTCGAGGACCGCCCCGTCGAAGTAGCCACCACGCACGACCAGTTCCGGGTAGTCCTTCCCGAAGGCCTTCAGCGCCTTGGCGGCGGCGACCGGGTCGTCGGCGCAGAACACGAGTGCCGTCGGACCTACGAGCATCTCTGACAGGCCCTCGATGCCAGCGTCGGCCGCGGCACGCCGCGTGAGGGTGTTCTTGACGACGCGCATCTCCGCGTTCGCCTCGCGCAGGCGCATGCGCAGTTCGGCGATCTGGGTGACCGACAGCCCGCGGTAGTGGGTCAGGAGCGTCGCGTTCGCGGACGTCAGCTGTCGGCTGACCTCCTCGACCTTCGCGACCTTGTCAGGTCGTGCCATGTCTGCTCCGTCGTGATCGGACCCGACCTGGACGCACGGGGCGGACATGAGAGATCCCCTGGCGCACGCGCACAGGGGACGAGGCGCGGAGATCCGCGGCTGCTGTCCGGTCCTGCGCGGGACGCACGGGGGCGATCTGACATCTCGCCGCCGTGACCTTCAGCCCGTGAGGGCGTCCAGCGGTCTTCGGCTCGGTGAAGGCGCGAGGATAGCGGCACCTCGACGAGACGTCGAACCCGCACGCGCCCGCGTCGGACGTCGTTCGTGCCCCGACGGGCGTCCCGGCCCGCGACACGGGGACGAGGTCACGCCGGGACGTCGCCCTCGTCGATCTCGGCCGAGGGTGGCGCGGTCGACTCCCGGACGATCAGTTCCGGTGCCACGCTCTCACTGAGCAGGTCGTCGTCCTCGTCGTCGATGGCGCGCATCGCGAGTTCTCCGGCACGACGACCCAGCTCGAGCAGGCCAAGGCGAACGGTCGTGAGCGCTGGTGACGTGTGGGCGGCGAACGCCGCGTCGTTGTAGCCGACGACGGACACGTCCTGTGGGCACCGCAGCCCCCGTTCCCGCAGGACCTCCAGTGCCCCGAGCGCCAGCACGTCGTTCTGGACGAAGAGTCCCGTGGGCGTCACTCGCCCCGGCGCGAAGATCTGTCGTGCGATGCGGCGTCCGTCCTCGACGGTCGGCCATCGCGCGGGTTCCCAGTCGTCGAGCAGTTCGACGTCGGCCGGCACGGCCGCGACGAATCCCTCGGTGCGTGAGAGGAACGGCTCGACGTCGAGCGGGCCCTTGAGCTGACCGACACGGCGGTGGCCGAGGCCCAGGAGGTGTTCGGCGACGAGGCGGCCCCCGAGTCGGTCGTCGTGGAACACGTAGGGCAGGCCGCTGTCGCGCACCGTGCGGATGGCCGTCACGATGGGGATCCCCTGCTCGGCGACCTCGAGCAACAGGTCCACGTCCCCGGTCCTCGCCGCGGTCATGATGATGACCTCGACACGGCGTTCCGTCAGGTGGTGAAGGATCCGGGCCAGCCGTTCGGGGTCGTCCTCCGTGTCGGCCAGCAGCGGCATGTAGCCCCTGCCGTCGAGCGACTGCGTGGCTCCCCGAGCGAACGGCGCGAAGATCGGGTTGGCCAGGTCGGGGACCACGACTCCGATGGTGCGCGTCTGTCCGCGTCGAAGGCCCCGAGCGCCCAGGTGCGGCCGGTAGCCGAGCTCCTCGACCACGGCGAGCACCCGCTCGAGCGTCGCATCGGCGAGCAGGTCCCGCTTCTTCGGATCGAGCGCTCGTGACACGGTCGAGATGTGCACGTCGGCAGCCCGCGCGACGTCCCGGATGGTCACGCGGCCACGCTGGCGCGAGTCGGAGGCGTCGGTCACGTCACGCGACCTGTGGCACGCCACCGTGCCGGTCGTGTCGTCATGTCAGCAGCCATCCACCGTCGATCGCGAGGTTCGTCCCGTTCACGCCGCCGTTCTCCAGCAGGAACCGGACGGCGTCGACAACGTGCTGGGTCTCGATCAGGCGTCCGATCGGCGTGCGCGCGATCAGCGCGTCGAGCACCGCCGGCGGCTTCGCCTGCCAGTACGGCGTGTCGCCGACGACTGCGGGGTGCACCGCGTTCACGCGGATCGGCGCGAGTTCGACCGCCATCGTACGGATCAGGCCGCTGATCCCCCCGTTGACCGTCGTCACGTTGGTCGATCCCGGATACGGACGGTCACGGGCGAGGCCGCCGAACAGGACGATGGAGGTGTCGTCGTCCATCCGGTCGAGCAGGACGTGGACCACCTGCGTGTAGCTCACGAGCTTCATCGTCACGAGGCTGGCGGCTCGCTTCAGGTCGAAGTCGCGCACGGTGTTCTCGTCGCGTTCGATCGCCGAGATCACCAGGTGGCGCACCGGTCCGACGTCGGTGAGCTGCGACTCGAGACCCTCAGGGTCGGTGAGGTCGACGGCGATGCCGCGGGTCGAGCCACCGATCTGAGTCGCGGTCGACGCCGCACGGCCGGCATCGCGGCTCGACACGAAGACGTCGAACCCTCGGTCGGCGTAGTGCTGGGCGGTTGCCCGCCCGATGCCGGAACTGCCGCCGATCACGACGACGGCGCCCTCGTTGCCCATGTGTCTGCCTCTCGCTGACGGCGGACGGCGTCCGCCGTGGTCGGGTCGCCGTCAGTGCAGGTGGTCGTGCAGGTGGTTCCAGTCGCGCGCGAACCGGTACGAGTGCCGGCCGGGTGGCTGCGGCGCCTGGGTCTCCAGCCAACGGACCGGTCCGTCGCCGGCGTTCGCGAACTCGTGGGTCGACGCGACACCAGCGAACGCGATGTCGCCGACCTCGAGTCGGTACGGCACGCCGTCGAACACGGCGTCCGTCGCGCCCTCGAGGATCAGGTAGGCCTCCTCGAAGGGATGGTCGTGCGCCCCGGCGAACCCACCGGGCACGTACTGCACCATGAACATCGTCGACAGGAACGCGCCCAGGTCCTGGTCGACCATCATCTTGACGCTGATGCCGCTGTACACGAGCAGCGCCGTGCGCATGCTGGCCGACAGGGCCAGCCGGTCCTGCGTCTGCTGGTCGGGGTCCATGTTCTCCGGGGAGATGTGCCCGAACGACCGGGTCCGTGGATCACGGACGTCGAGCAGTTCCGGTTCACGATCGGAGTCACGGGACGGGACGAAGAACGTGTCGGGCGCGTCGCCGAACCGGCCCTGCGGCGCGGTCATCTCCGCCCAGCGGACGGGGACGTCCCCGACGTTGCGCCAGGCGTGGGGGGCCGCCACGGGAAGGATCCCGTAGTCACCCTCGACGAGACGGAATGCGCCCTCGCCCGTCTCGATGACGACCTCGCCCTCGAGGACGAAGAAGCTCTCCTCGAAGTCGTGGACGTGCCAGTCGATGGACCCGCCGGGGTCGAGTCGGCAGACGCCGAACCCCATGTGGACCGACGGCGAACCCTCGCCGACGGCATCCCAGCGCGTGAATCCCCGGCTGTTGTCGGTGTACGTCCCGGGCACGGCGTACTCGGCGTCCGCCGCGCGGACGACGAGGTGTCGTGGCTCACTCACGGTGGCCTCCTCGGTGGGTGTGTCGTGGTGTCGGGGTCTCCGTCAGATCGCCTTCGTGGCCTGACCACCGTCGACGACGTAGGTCTGTCCCGTGACGAACGACGCGAGGTCGGACGCGAGGAACGTGACGACGTTGGCGATCTCCGCGGGTTGGGCCCAGCGTCCGAGGATGACCCCCAGACGGTCGACCATCCCCTGGAAGAACTGGTCGCGCGTGATGCCCTGGGCGTCTGCGGCCTTCTGCCCTCGGTCGAGCCAGCCCTCGGTGAGGGTCATCCCGGGGCACACGGCGTTGACTCGGATGCCTCGCGGCGCGAGTTCCGCAGCGAGGTACTTGGTGAAGGTCTGCACGGCGCTGTTGGTCATGCCGGTGACCCCGGCGTTGGGGATCATCGACGCGGCGGTCACCCCGGAGATGTTGACGATCGCGCCGGTCCCGTCGTCGGGCAGGTGGGCCATGGCTGCACGGGACACCCGCACGGCGCCACCCGCCTTCGTGCCGAACGTGTCGATCCACGGGTCGTCGTCGAGTTCCCCGACGGTGCCCGACTGCATCGGTGGCCCCGCGCAGTTGACGACGACGTCGAGTCCGTCACGCCATGCGGCGGCCTCGGCGACTCCGGCGTCGACCGAGGCGCGGTCCGTGAGGTCGGCGGTGACCCCCCTCGCGACGTCGGATCCTCCCAGACGTTCGACCGCGTCGGCGACAGCGTCGGCACTGCGCGCCAACACCACCACGTGCGCCCCCTCCGCGACCAGTCCGCGGGCGATCGCGAACCCGATGCCGCGAGTCCCACCCGTGACCAGCGCGGTGCGTCCTGCAAGTCCGGTGTCCATGCCTGCTCCTCCTCGTGATCGGTCGGTGTGCCGTGCCGGCGGTGTCACAGCGCCAGGTAGGCCTCCCGAATGCGTGTGCTGGAGAGCAGCTGCTCGCGGGTACCGCTCTCCACGATCCGTCCCTGCTCGAGCACGTACCCGCGTTCGGCGATCTCCAACGTGCGGGCCACGTTCTGCTCGACGAGCAGGACCCCCACGCCCAGTTCGGTGACGGCCGCGATCAGCTCGAACATCTGCGAGGTCAGCAGCGGGCTGAGGCCCAGGGACGGTTCGTCCATGAGCAGGAACCGAGGTCGAGCCATGAGTCCGCGTCCCAGCGCGAGCATCTGCTGCTCCCCACCGCTGAGCGTGCCCGCCCGCTGGCCCGATCGTTCCTGCAGTCGTGGGAAGCGCGCGTAGACCTCCGCCATCGTGTCACGGAGCGACTCACGCGCCGACGGGCTGAACGCGCCGAGCTCGAGGTTCTCCTGCACGGTCATCTGGGTGAACAGGCGACGCCCCTCCGGGACGACGGCGAGCCCGGCCTCGACGATGCGGTGCAGCGGCAACTGCTGCAGGTCCACGTCGCCGAGGGTGACCTCGCCCGCCCTGATCGGGATCAGTCGGGCGATGGCCTTGACCAGCGTCGTCTTGCCGGCACCGTTGGGGCCGAGCAGCGCGACGATCGAACCCTCGGGCACCGTGAGTGACACGTCGTGCAGCACGGAGGCCTCGCCGTAGGCCGCCGACACTCCGCGAACCTCAAGCATGGTCGCCTCCCAGGTATGCCGTCACGACGGCCTTCTCTCGCAGGCACTCCTCGGGTTCACCCTGCGCGATCACCTGCCCGAAGTTGAGGACGGTCAGGTGGTCGCAGACGTCGAGGATGACCCGCATGATGTGCTCGACGACGACGATCCCCACACCGGTCGCGCCGACCCGTCGGATGAGGTCGATGCCGTTCGCCAGCTCCCGGGGGTTCAGGCCCGCGAGGACCTCATCGAGGAACAGGACCCGTGGTCGTGTCGCCAGGGCCCGGGCGAACTCGAGGAGCTTGCGCTGGTGCAGGGTGATCGAGGCGGGCATCTGGTCGGCCGCACCCTCGAGCCCGACGAACTCGATCCACCGGTCGGCCTCGTCCGCGACGTCGGATGGCCGGGGCTCGTCCGCCCCGAAGTGTGCCGCGACCCGCACGTTCTCCCTCACGGTCAGCGTCGCGAACGGTCGGGGGATCTGGTACGTGCGAGCGATGCCCAGACCAGCCTTGCGGTGGGGCGGCAGCGACTCGATCCGGGTGCCCGCGATGCGGATCTCCCCGGCGTCGAGCGGCAGGTGGCCGGTGAGCACGTTGATCATCGTCGACTTGCCCGAACCGTTCGGGCCGACGAGCCCGCGGACCTCCCCGGCGGGCAGGTCGAGGTCGACCCCGTCGACGGCACGCAGGCCCCCGAACGTCTTGGTGATCCCTCGGCAGCTCAGCAGCGGCGTGTCGCTCATCGTCCCGGCTCCTGCGTCACGGCCGACGAGTCCTCGGCGTCGGCGGGATCCGCGGACCCGTCGTCGTCCGGTCCGTTCCCTCTGCGCAGACGGAGGAACCGGTCCGGGATGAACAGCACGACCATCGCCACGGCGATGCCGTACGCCGCCGCGGTGATCGCCGACGACCCGAGCACCGTCCAGGCCAGGACGAACCCGAGCGCGAACCCGCCGGTCGGCGGCGCGGGACGTTCGACGAGGCGAGACGAGATCCCTCCCCGCAGGAACAGGGTCGCGGCGACGAGCACGATGGCGAGCACGATCTGGTTCGCCTCGGCGTGCCCGGCGCCGGCCATGCGGTCGGTCACCGTGTGGATGAGCACGGCACCGAGCAACGGTCCGAACCAGTGTCGGCGGCCCCCGACGACACTCATCAGGATGACGAACACGGGGATGCGAAGCGTGAAGGTGGAACTCGGAGCGATGAAGCCGACCTGTACAGCGTGCAGCCCGCCCGACGCCGCGGCGATCATTCCACTGACGGTGAACACGGTCATCTTGTAGCGGAACGCCGGCACCCCGATCGCCTCGGCGACCTTCTCGTCGTCCCGGATCGCGAACAGCCCCGCACCGAAGCGGCTGTGCTGGATGACGTACGCCGTCAACAGCGCGATGACCGCGAGCACGAGACCCAGGTGGTAGAGCATCTGGGTGGTGTCGCCGAGCCACGAGGGATACGCCGGTCGTCCGATGAGCAGGCCACGCCCGCCGTCGATCGCGCCCCAGTTGTTGACCAGCGCGCCGAGCCCCAGGGCGACCGCGAGCGTGAACAGGGCGAAGATCTCCCCGGAGAGCTTCCGCAGTCGGAACACGAGCAGGCCGGTGAGGGCCGCGATCAGACCGCCGACCACTGCCGCGGCGGGCAGCGTCGGCAACAGGCTCCAGTCGTGACGCGACGCCAGGATGGTCGTGGTGTACATGCCCGCGCCGTAGAAGGCGCCCTGCCCGAAGCTGAAGTACCCGGAGTAGCCGCTGAGGATGTTCCAGCTGGTCGCCTGCGTGACCCAGAAGAACACCAGGTACAGGAAGATGAGGTTGTAGAGCGGGAAGCCGAACGCCTCCTGCAGTCGGGGCAGCGCGAGCATCACGAGGAACGCCCCGACCCAGAGGGCGGCGACCTTCGGAGGGAACAGGCGAGCGAGGGTCATTCTCGTGCCTCCTCGACGAGTCGGCGGAAGAGTCCCTCCGGCCGGAACACCAGTGCGACCACGAGCACGACCAGCGCCATCATGCGCGCCATCGCCGGGTCGGCGAACTGACGGGTGAGCGACTCGACCATGCCGATGACGAACGCCGCACCCATCACCCCGATCGGATTCGCCAGCCCGCCGAGCAGCACGACGGCGAACACGACGGCGATCCAGATCTCGACCACCGTCGGGGTGAGCGACAGGTACATCCCGATGATCGTCCCGGTGAGTCCGGCGGTCGCGCCTCCGATCGCCGCGACGATCAGTGCGAGACGCGGGTAGTTCACCCCGAACGCGGCGGCCATCTCCGGTTCCTGCACGAACGCCCGGATGCCTCGACCGGTGGTGGTGTGCTTCAGCAGCCACCACACCCCGAGGCAGCAGACGAGCGCCATCACCGTCGCGATGGCCAGCAGCATCGAGACCCGGACCGGCCCGATGCGCAACGCCTGGGTGAAGTACGGATTGAGCTGACCGGGGATGCGCAGCAGGTCTGCGGTGTAGCGCATGGCCAGTGCGGCCTCGAGCGCGAGGAACAGTCCGAACGTGACGATCAGACTGCCGAAGACGTCGATGCGGAACCGTGTGACGAACAGCTGCAGTGCGATGCCCAGCAGCGCACCGATCGGCGCAGTCACCACGATGGTGGTGAGCGGGTCCCACCCGGCCTTCGTCGTCAGGTCGTAGGTGACGTACGCCGTCAACAGGACGAACGAGAAGTGCGCGAAGTTGATCGTGTGGAGCAGTCCCCAGCCCAGACTCAGGCCGATGGCGAAGATGGAGTACAGGCCGGCCAGTGCGATCCCCGTGGCCAGCGTCTGGAGCAGCACCATGTCGAGGGTCCTCGTCCGGGGGTCGCCGGGGGTCCCGCTCGTGGAAGCAGGACCCCCGGTCGACCGTCACGGCACACTACGACGTGCCCGACCGGTCAGCGCAGCGAACGTCCCTCGCTGGCCTGATCCTCGGGCCAGACGACGAACCAGTCACCGTCCTGGATCTGCTTGACGGTCTGGATGTCGTCGCCGTAGTTCTGCTCGTCGGCCCGGTAGTTGAAGTCACCCTGGACCGTCGGGATCGTGTTGTTCAGCAGCCAGTCGGCGATCTCGTCATGGTCGAGGCAGCCACAGCCCTCGACACCTGCGGTGAGCACCTGCCACGCCGCCCACGACGCCCCGGCCTGGGTCTCCGGGACGATGTAGTCGAACCCACGAGCCTCCGCTGCGGCCGTGAAGCGCTCGTACAGGTCCTGCGCGCCTGCATTCGACAGGTACGGCTCGAACGGCTCGAAGATCGTGACGCTGGTCGCGCCGTCGGCGATGTCGCCGGCGGCCAGCATCGGTCCCGGTGCCGGCCACTGGTGGAACTGGTGGCGAGGCACGTAGTCGAGCTGCGCGAGTGCGGCGAGCAGGTTCGGACCGTCGACGCCCAGCCCACCGACGAACAGCAGGTCGGCGTCCGCCGACGCGATGCGCTGCGCGATGCCGGAGAAGTCCGTGGTCCCGAGGTCGAACGACATGTCGTCGCGGACCTCGAGGCCCATCTCCTCGGCGACACGAAGGGCACCACCCCCGGCCATGAGGGGGCCGCTTCCCTGTTCGACCCCGTAGACGAGGAAGTCCGTCCCCGGGAAGCGGTTGGTCACGAACGTGACCGACTGCGGCGCGTCGTCACCCATCGTCGCGTATGCCTCGAAGACCTTCCGTGGCGTGGTGTGGTGGGTGTTCAGGCCGACGAACCACGTCGGGAAGTGCTTCTCGTAGGTGTAGGCGTACGTCAGGCTCGCCGTGTGGTGGGGAAACACGTAGCCGTACCGTTCGGCGACCTGCATGGCCGCCGTGATCGCGCCCGTGCCGTAGGGCCCCATGACGAGGTCGACCCCGTCCTGGGTGATCAGCCGCTCGTACAACGAGGCCGCCTGGTCGGCCTGGGACTCGTCGTCGAGCACGATCCACTCGACGGGGCGCCCCAGCAGACCGCCGTTCTCGTTGAGCATCGCGACGTACTCCTCGGCCACGATGTCGTGGATCGCCGCAGTCGCCGCGAACACGCCGGTGAGCGCGAGCGTGCCGCCGATGACGATGGGGTCACCCGAGGGTTCTGTCGGTGCGTCGCCGGGGTCAGGTGCAGCGTCACCCGGAGGTGCCGCGGGTTCCGGAGCCGGTGTGTCGGCGTCGTCCCCGCACGCCGCCACCACCAGTGCGAGCACCGCGGTGAGCGCGATCCAACGCGCTGCGCCGCGACGCGATCCATTGATCGACTTCATCCCATGCCTCCCGCGGCCGTCTCTCGTGCACCGGAGCGGGACGACACCCCCTGCCCGCACACACCAGCGATGCGCCAGTTCTCCCGTGGCCGCACCTCGACACTAATCATGCGCGCACCCTGTGTCAAACGTTTGCAATCGGGTCGCAGGAACCTATGCTCGGTGCAGTCTCCCACGGGCACGGAGGCACGGATGCGCCACTTCGCGGTGGATGCGTCGCGTGCACGTCCTCGGGGTCGGCCGGCAGAGGAGTCCTCGACATGCACGACGTCGCCATCGTCGGACTTGGCCGCATGGGCACGGCGATGGCCCGCCGGCTCGTCGCGTCCGGGCTGCAGGTCACCGTCCACAACCGGACGGCGGCGGCTGCACGCAGGCTGGCCGACGAACTCGGGATGCACGTGGCCACGACGCCTCGCGCGGCCGCGGCCCAACCACTGGTGGTGGTCAGCCTGGCGGACGACGACGCCGTGATCGCCACCCACGAGGGCCCCGACGGGATCATCGCCGGGTTGTCGCCCGACACGGTGGTGCTCGAGACCAGCACCGTGGACCCGGGCACCATCGCACGCCTCGCACCACAGGTGTCCGCGGCCGGCAGCGTGCTGCTCGACGCACCTGTGTCCGGCAGCGTTCCCGCCGTGGAGGCCGGATCCCTGACGTTCATGGTCGGCGGTCCCCACGCCGCGATCGAGCGTGCACGGCCCGTGCTCGATGCGCTCGGGGCACGGACGTTCGCGATGGGTGGGTCCGGCACCGGCGCGGCGATGAAGCTCGCGGTGAACGCCGTCGTCCACGCGTTGAACGTCGCGCTGTCCGAGGCGCTCGTGATGGCCGAACGGTCGGGCGTCGATCGAGCGACGGCGTGGGACGTGTTGGCGTCGGGAGCTGCTGGCGCCCCCTACGTCCAGTACAAGCGCGACGCGTTCCTGCATCCCCACGACACGCCGCCCGCGTTCACGATGGACCTCGTGGCCAAGGACCTCGACCTGATCGTCGGGCTGGCCACCCGGCTCGGGATCGCGGCGCCCCAGGCATCGATGAACCGTTCGATCGCCCACGGAGTCGTCGCCGAGGGACACGGGGCACAGGACATGAGCTGGATCGCGGAGGTGCTGCGAGCCTCGGACCGATGACCCGGCCGTGGGCGTGCGCCGGCGTCACGCCCGTGCCGCGTGAGGTCTCGCCGCGGGCACGGACGCGACCGGCAGCGGTCAGTAGGCGTTCGCGACGAACAGTTCCTCGGCGGGGAACAGGGTCAACAGCTCCGCCCCGTCCGCCGTCACCACGATCTCCTCCTCGATCCGCGCCGCAGACCGCCCATCCGACGCCGGACAGAACGTCTCCAGAGCAAACACC
>JBJHCV010000015.1:0-36834 GCA_050486225.1 Nitriliruptoraceae bacterium | reverse complement strand
TCCGCACACAGCCGGATGTTCGTCGACTCGTGCGTGCGCATCAACGCGTGCCAGTTCTCCGCCGCGAGCTCCGGCTCCCGACGCCCCAACGTCAGCAACCCGTCCAGAGCGCGCTTCATGCCGACCTCGTCGCGGTGGAACCCGAGATGGTCCGTGACGATCGACCGGATCTCGTCCTCGAACGGACGCCACCCGAGACCGTCCTCGCGCAGCAGGGGCGCGGTCACCCGGTCGCAGACACGTTCGACGGCCTCCGCGTCGACCGGGCGCACCGGCGCACCACCGGCGGCGTTGCGTGCGGCCGCCCGTCCGGCGATCGCGCCCAGTCCTGCAGCGGCGGCGATGCCCGCACTGATGATCGAACAGTCGCCCGCGGCGTACAGGTTGGGCACCGACGTCCGGCCGTCAGGTGCCACCACGAGCCCGCTCCCTCGGAACAGGGTCCCACCCTTGCGGATCGACAGTTCGGAGATCGAGATCTCGATCGGCTGCGTGCGGATGTCGATGCCGCGCTGCCGGAAGAAGGCCGGCAACGTGTGGCGGTCGACCTGCAGCGTGATCTCCACGGTGTCGAGCACGTCCTCGGGCAGGTGACGGAGATCGATGTAGATCGGGTCGTTGCCCGCGAGGATCTCCTGGATGATCCCCTCGATGAGGATGGTCCTGCGTGACTTCTCCCCGAGCTCGTCGTAGCGGAACATGAACCGCTCGCCGTGCCGGTTGATGAAGTGCGCACCGAGCCCCGCGTACGAGTTCGTGCCCTGCGTGGAGAACCCCCGCGGCGTGAGGGTCGCCTCGACGAACTCCATGTTCGTCAGCTCCGCTCCGACGCGGAACGCCATCGCGTGCCCATCACCCGTGTTGTACGGGTAGTGCCAGCTGTCGAACGGGATGCCCGACGAGTTGCGCGAGATCCGGTTGACCTCACCGGTCGCGATGATCACCGATCGGGCGCGGACGACGTGGATCTGCCCGGTCCGCACGTTGAAGCCCACGGCGCCGTACGCCTCGCCCGTCTCGTCGTCGACGAGCAGGTCGGTCATCATGGTGCGGGCGAGGAACTGGCTGCGCGTGCGTCGAACCGCCTTGCCGAGTCGGTGCTTGAAGCGGTTGCCCTCGAAGTTGAGGTAGTACTCCCCCGGCAACCCGAACGCACGCGTGCGCAGGAACTCGCCGTCGCGGTCACGGAACGAGATCCCCATGTCCTCCATTCGGCGCTGGGCGCGCGGGATCTCGTGGATGACCTGTTCGGCGACCTCCATGTCGATGAGCCCGTCGGTCAGGGTCGGGACGTGGAGGACCAGGAACTCCGGGGTGTCCCACTCCGGACCCGAGTTGAGCATCGAGAGGTACTGGTCGACCCCACCGCCGACACTTCCCGCACGCTCGAGCAGCTTCGCCTTGTCGGCGATGACCACCTCGGCTCCGGCGTCGACGGCCTCCACGGCGGCGAGGCATCCGGCCACCCCCCCTCCGATGATGAGGACATCGGTCTCGACGTGGTCGACATGGTGTGGCGAGGCGGACATGGTCAGGCTCCCGGATCCTGACGCGCACTCCCACGGATGGCGACGACCACCCGCGCTCCCACGCGTCGTGACGACGCTTCGAGCGTAGCAACGGCGGGTCACCGCCCCTGTGTTGACCCGGGTCCTCGCGGATTCCTAGCATCGGTGGAGTGTGGGAGCACCCGGAGCACCGGGTGGAGTCCTCCCGTCGTCGACGCACGGAGCGCGTCGACGCGAGTCGGAGGCACACAGGATCGCCGTCCAGGGTGGACCGGTCCCGGGAGGATGGACATGTCGAGCGACGCGAAGACCCAGGCCCGCGAACGTGTGAAGGGAGTCTGGATCGCGATCCCGACCCCGTTCACCGACGACGGCAGCCGTGTCGAGGAGGACCTGCTGCGTGCCTCCGTTGAGTACTACGTCGAGGAACTGAAGGTCGACGGGATCTTCTGTGGCGGGGTCATGGGCGAGTTCTGGTCGCTGACCGTCCCCGAACGCAAGCGTGTCCACCAGTTGGTGGTGGAACAGGCGGCGGGTCGCATCCCGATCATGCCGCACGTCGGGCACCACGTCCTCGACGACATGGTCGACCTCACCCGCCACGCCCAGGACATCGGGGCCGACTTCGGGATCGCGATGAACCCGTTCTACCCGCTGGGACAGAACGAGGACATGATCCGCGCGGTCTACACCGCGCTCGACGCGCGCACCGACCTGCCCATGTTCCTGTTCAACACCAAGTACTCCGGGTACTCGCTGCGTCCCGAACTCATCAGCGAACTGGCGGACCTCGACAACATCTGCGGCATCAAGAACCCGGGCGCCCGCGACCACCTGCTGCGGGTGCAGGAACTCGCCGGGGACCGCATCGTCGTCGCGGACGCCGCAGAGGAGGACTGGCTCGAACTCCACGTCGAACACGGATTCCAGGCCCTCATGTCCACGCCGGAGCTCGCGCTGTTCCAGTGGTCGGGGCACACGCCCATCGTCGACTACACGGCACTTGCCGACCGCGGCGACGTCGACGCGGCGTTCGAACTGCAGGCGACCCTGACGGCCGAACGCGACCTGGGTCAGCGTTGGATCCGCGGCCGGTTCACCGACACCGGGGTCATCCCGATCGCGTCGCTGAAGGCGTGGCTCACGAACATGGGGCTGCCCCAGGGTCCGGTCCGACTCCCGTTGCTTCCGCTGACGACCGACGAACAGACCCAGTTGCGCACGGACATGGACACGGTGGGACTGCTGGACGTCGCGGCGTGAGCCGCAACGAGTTCCACGCGGACACCGCAGCCCTCGACGACTCCGACCGCGCCCTGCTCGACGACGTCCGCGCGTACGTTCGCGACGTGGTCGTCCCCGCACGGGATCGCCTGGACGCAGTCACGAGCGTCGACGGCTTTCCCATGGACGTCATGCAGCCGGGCATCGACCTCGGACTGAAGGCCCTGGCGCTGCGCGAGGAGGACGGAGGCAGGGCAGCCGGCACCCCGCTGCTCGGTCGAGTGGTGGAGGCGCTGGCGTTCGGTGACCTCGGCGTCGCGTACTACTTCAAGCACAACTGGCGATTCGCCCGAATGATCCCCCGGCTTCCCGACCACCTCCGTGGCGAGGTGGCACGCAGGATCGCCGAGGATCCCTGGTACCTCGCCGCGTCGGCGATGACCGAGGAGCACAGCGGCAGCGACAACCACGTGCTCAGCGACGATCCCGACGTCGGCATGCGCCTGTCCGCCCGTCGCGACGGCGACGAGTGGGTGCTCGACGGCACCAAGATCATGATCACCAACGGCAGCATGGCCGGCATCTACTTCGTGGGCTGCCGTACCGATCGGACGCGACCGGTGGCCGAGGGGGTCACGATCATCGCCGTCCCCGCAGACACACCCGGCCTACGGTGTGGCGAGCCGTACCCCAAACTCGGGCAGCGCGCCTCGGTACAGACCGACGTCCACTTCGACGGAGTCCGCGTACCCCTCGACCACGCGGTGAGCGAGGTCGGCGAGGGACTCGGCGCGACGCGGCGTGGCGCGAACGTCGGCTCGAACCTGATCAATGCGTACATGGCCATCGGTGTCGCTGACTCCGCCTACCAGGCGGCGCTCGAGTGGTCACGGACCCGCATCCAGGGTGGGGTCCCGCTGTACCGGCACCAGCTCGTCGCGCACGCGCTCGGATCGATGAAGGTCGACCTCGAGGCGGCGCGCGGCTACGCGGCGCAGGTCGCGGACGCGATCGACCGGCTGGGACCCGCCGAGATCGACCCGGTCGTGGCGTGGGGAACCAACGTGTTCGCGAGCGAGATGGTCGTGCGGGTCGCGCGATCCGCCATGGAGCAGCTGGGTGGCCGAGGCATGATGGGTCACTGGCCCACCGAGAAGATCATGCGCGACGCACTGACCCTCCAGCACGGCTTCGGCACGAATCCCCTCACCCTGCTCAAGATCGGCACGGCAGAGGCGGAACGAGGCGGCTGGACCGAGCCGGTCTGACCGGGCACCCGTGATCCGAGCCGTCCGGGCGAGACCTGTCGTGACGAGCCTGCCCCGACGGCCGAACGTCACACGGGGTCACCCCGCGGCGGCGTCCACCACCCGCCGGGCGAGCCGGTGCGCGACGAACACGCAGGCTGCCGCACACAGGGCCAGCACCGTCGAGACCGACCACCCGAGTGCCATCGAGGCGCTCCGGGCAACGATGCCGACGGTCGCGGGCCCGAGGACGCCGCCCACCGACACCCCCGCCAGGATCGCCCCGGTGGAGCGGCCCGGGGCCGAGGGGTCGAGCTGGATCGTGGCGAGCAGGATGAGTCCCGGCCACCCCCATCCGGCTGCGAACCCGAGCATCGTGCCGGCCACGAGCATCCCGACGTGAACGTCGCCGGCGGCGAGCATGAGGTAGCCGCACGCGCCCGTGAGCATCATCCCACCGACCACCGGCAGACTCGCGCGCCCGTGGCGATCGGCGAGCCAACCGACCACGAGTCGCGACACGACCCCGCTGCCGCTCCCGAGCGCGAGCAGCAGACCCGCAGGTCCGGTCGCCACGCCCGCGCCCACCGCGGTCAGCACGACGAAGGCCGGAAGCGCGTTCGCCGCCGCAGCCCCGAAGCCTGCCGCGGCGGCGAGCATGCGCAGTGGCCCCTTCGCGGGGCTCGGCGTGGCGGGGGTCGACCCTCGCCGGCGACGCACCGAACGGTCGCGGGGCACCCAGGCCGTCACCCCGATGCCGATCACGGACACGATCACGAAGGTGGGGCGCCATCCCAGCGTCACCCCGAGGACAGGGATCGACAGGCCGGCGAGCAGACCGGCGATCTGGACCGCGGACTGCTTGATGCCGAGCGCGATGCCCTGCCGCGGGACACGCACACCCCGGGCGATGCTCAGGTTGGCCGCGGTCTGGCCGATGCCGTTCGCGACGCCGGAGAGCGCGCAGGCGATGAGCAGCCAGACGAGGGTCTGCGCGAGACCGGTTCCCACGAGCACGATCGCGGTGAGGCCAGCCGACGCGAGCAGACCGGCTCGCGGTCCTCGGGCGTCGGAGAAGCGTCCTCCGAGGACGGACGACACCGCCGTCGTGGCGAAGAACGCGCTGACGGTCAACCCGATGGTCGCCTCGTCGATGGCCGGGATGTCCTCGCGGATCAGTACGGCCAGCCCGCCCACCATGAAGATGGGCAGGTGGATGTATGTCGTCGCCAGCGCCGCGGCGAGCGTGACCCGGACGGACGACGCCGTCTCCGACGGCGGCTCGGTGTCGGTCAACCGGGGCCTACCGAGCCGGGATGACCGGCAGCAGCAGGTACGACTCGTGCTCGCCGCCGGCGTGCAGGGTCGTCCGTGCCCCGTCGTTGTAGTCGGCATGCACGTGCGTGTAGCGGTCCGCACCCACACCGTCCACCGGCGTGACGTCCAGACGAAGCCGGTGACCCGCACGGAAGACCATCGACGTCGGCCAGATCTCCACGCGGCACTCGACGGGTACCCCCGGTTCGAGCCACCAGCGTTCGTCGTGGGCGTGGTAGGGCCGGAACTCGAGCGACCGTTCCGGGTCCAGCTTCCGGTGTGACGCGCGCAGCCAGCCCTTGGTGACGCAGGAGATCTGACCACCCTGCTGACCCATCTCGGTCACGTCGTTGCCGTCGGGATCGATGTTGCGCAGGGTCGCGAAGATGTCCGCGTCCGTCGAGGTGCTCGACACCCAGACGTTCAGGACGATGGGACCGGTGATCTCCCAGTCCTCGGCCATCGGCTCGGTGACGAACGACACCCCGCGGGGGGCCGGTCCGGGGCGACTCGGCGGACACGCGTCGTATGTCACGGACGCACTGGAGGCCGGCGCCTGCGTGTCCAGACTGCCGACCACGAAGTCGTCGGCGTCGTCGAGGTCACGTTCCAGGTGCAGGTGCATCCGCGTCCACTCGGTGCGCGGGATCGGCCAGTCGTCCTCGAAACGGAACTCGTAGGGTTCCTCGTGCCCACCCGTGCGGATCTGCAGCTTGACCGGCGGCTCGTCCATGATCCCCGTGTCGAGTCCCTTGAGCCAGTGGTCCATGAACCGCAACTGGTCCAGACGCCCCTCCTCCGAGTGGAACGGGTGGAAGTGGGTTCCGCTGTGCAGGCGCAGCTTCTTGTGCTCCGAAGCGGCACACAGCCACGCCTCGGTGTTGCCCCGCAGGTGCATGGAGAAGCCGCCCCAGTTGCCCACGGAGTAGACGGGCACCTCGATGCGGTCCCAACGAGCACTGTTGAGGCGCCACCACTCCGAGTCGAGGTCGTTGCGCATGTACTTCCAGAGGAGGTTGTTCTCGAACGCGTCCGGGTTGTAGGCCCGAGGCTCACCGAGCAGGTGCCACGAGGTGACCCGCGTGTGCCAGTTGGCGAGGAAGCCGCTGGCGAAGATCCCGCCGTGGTACGCCTGATCGCGGTACTGGTCCGCGCGGCCCTCCCACGGGATGATCGCCTTGAGCGACGGTGGCTGCAGGCCTGCGACTCGCCACTGGAACGCGGCGTGGTACGAGATGCCGAGCGTCCCGACGTTGCCCGAGCACCAGTCCTGGCGTGCCACCCACTCGATGCAGTCGTACGCGTCGACCGCCTCCTCGATGGAACTCGGGTCGGAGTGGCCGGGCGACTTGCCCGAACCGCGAGTGTCGACCCGCAGCAGGCCGTAGCCACGAGGGCACCACCACAGCGGGTTGGCGGTCTCCCAGTTCATGTAGGGATTGGGGTCCTCCTCGAGGTCCGCCGGTGGCCGCCACACCTTGTCCTTGCAGTAGGGGCCGATGTTCATCAGGACCGGAACCTGCTCGCCTCCGGTGTCCGGACGGAACACGTCGGCGACGAGTTCCGAGCCGTCGCGCATCGGGATGCGCACGTCCTTCTCGACGATCAGGTCGTCGTACCGTGGCTGCGAGATCTCCATCGTGTGGCCTCTCCCTGAGCGTTCGCCGTCGATCGTCGTGGTGGTCAGAGGGTCTCGGCGAGCCAGTCCGCGGCATCGGGACGGAACGCGTACGGCTTGTTGCTCGCCGAGTGCGAGCCACCCTTCACGATGTTGAGGCGAACCGGCCCCGACACCTCGGCGGCGATGCGCTCGGCGTTCGTGTAGTGGGTCAGTCGGTCGATCTCGCCACCGAGGACGTAGGTCGGGCAGGTGACCTTCTCCGCGACACCGTCGAGGTCGAACGCCTTGAGGTACTCGAACGCCTCGTCCGGCGTCGACGAGTGCGTGCGAACGACGTAGGCGAGGCGGTTGATGTCCGGGCGCTCGTCCCACACGTTCGTGATCGAGTACGAACCCGACGAGGACACGCATGCCCGGACCCGGGGTTCGAACGCCGCCCCGCGGATGACGAGGTGCCCGCCCAGGCTGCGACCCCAGATCCCCAGTCGACCGGTGTCGACGTCGTCGCGCGCCTCGAGCACGTCGATCGCCGCGCCGAGGGGAACCTCGAAGTCGTGGCGCAACGGGTGGTCGTACTCGGCCTCACCCTGGCCCGGCGCGTCGAACGCGAACGTGGCCATACCGCGAGCGTGGAGCGCGCGCTCGATGGGACCGGCCTCCTCCTTGGTGGAGTCGAGACCGGACACGATCACCACGACGGGCGGTCGGTCCGAGCCCTCGGGACGCCGGAGCACTCCCCAGAGACTGCTGTCGCCGAACGGTATCTCGATGCGCTCGCCGGCTGGCGACAGGTTGGGCAGCGCCCGCTGGTAGTACTCGACGGCGTGCTCGTGCGCGCGACGCATCTGCGGGACGTCGTGCACGAAGAGGAACTTGCCGTAGTGGTAGCAGAGCGCTGCCGTCTGGAAGTGCTCTCCCGCCGACACGAGTCGACCCGCAGCCTCGGCGACCTCCCCGAGTTCGGCGTGCACGGAGCCCCGGTCGCTCCATGCGCCGCACCACTCGTCGTACGACACGAGGTCCTTGGTGACCTCACGGAAGTCCCCCATGGCGATGCCGTGAGAGATGAAACGCGGTGCCCAGAAGGCGATCGCCGTCTCGATGCGGGGGTCGCGCTGCGCGGTGTCGGTCATGGTGTCCTCCCGGGTCGGACGGACGACTCCACGACGACCGTCACGGTTGATGATGGTTCGGCGCCTGTCAGTAGCCGCGGTCCAGGTCGATCACGGTCACCGGATCGTCGCCGGCGTACCAGCGACGCAGGTTCTCCTCCACGTGTGCAGCGAGCATCCGCTCCCGCTCTGCCCGCGGATTGCCCGTGTGCGACGTGATCACCGCACGCGGGTGGTCCCACAGCCCATGCCCCTCGGGCAGCGGTTCGGGCCAGGTCACGTCGAGCATGGCCGCCCCGAGGCGACCGGCCTCGAGCGCCTCGAGGACCGCGTCGGAGTCGACGCTGGCGCCACGCCCCACGTTGACGATCACGGCGTCAGGGCCGAGGTGTGCCAGGGAGTCGGCGGCGATCATGTCGCGAGTCTGGTCGGTGAGGGGCACCGCGAGCACCACGTGATCGACGTGTCCGCAGACCTCGGGCCAGGTGTCGAAGGCACACATCTCGTCGAATCCGTCCACCGGCTGGCCCGAGCGGTTCATCCCGACCGCGGTCGCCCCGAGTGCGCGGACGCACTGCCCCACGTACTGGCCGATGGCCCCGGTCCCGGCGACCAGCACACGACTGCCACGCAGCTGCCCACCGAAGTGGCGGGTCCACTCCCGCGAGTGGGCGTGCTCTCCGAGCCGGTGGATGCCCGCGAGCAGCAGCGCGACGGCGCGCTCACCGACGAGTTCCCCGAACGCGCCCGCAGCCGACGTCCAGACCCGTGAGTCGTCGACGAGTCCCGAGTCGATCCAGCGGTCGATGCCGGACTGGCCGAGCTGCACGAGCCCGATGCCCTCGTGCAGGTACTGCCGGTCGAAGTCCGCCGGGCCGAAGCCGGTCCAGACCAGTACCGACGCCTCGGCCGGGTCGTCGACCAGTTCCCCGCCAGCCCGAACGACCGCGTCACGGAACAGGTCCCCGGGCTCCGGGGCGATGACGGTCCTGCGATCGCGAGTGCTGGCCATGGGCGTGCTCCGAGGTCCCACCGTCCGGACGACATCGGTCGCGGCGCAGGATGCTCGCCGCGACCGATGCAGGTTGTCGACACGGCACGCGCCAACCGCGCGAGCCGTCCGGTGTCAGTCGCGCCAGCGACTCAGTCGCTTCTCGAGCGTGTTGCTCAACGCGATCGTCACCATGCAGAACGTCAGGTAGATCCCGAGGATGCCGAACACGAGCGGTGTGTTGTACCGCCGCGAGGCGTCCATCAGGAGGAACCCGAGACCCACGTGTGCGGTGAACAGTTCGGCGCCGAACAGCCCGACGAGACCACGCGACACGCCCATGCGCACGCCGGTCCCGATGTAGGGCAGCGTGCCGGGGATGATGATCTTCCAGATCGTCTGCAGGCGCGAGGCGCCATACGAGCGTGCGACGCGCAGCAGCGATCCCTCGACGGTCTTCACGCCTTCGACGATGATCACCGCGGCCGGAGGCACGGCGGAGATCACGATGATGATCACCTTCGCGGTCGTCGTGATCCCGAACCACACCAGGATCAGCGGCAGGAACACGATGCGTGGCGAGGTGTAGATCGCCCACAACCAGGTGGTGAACGTGCGGTTGAGGAAGTCCACCGCGCCGACGACGATCCCGAGCGGAATCGCGATCGCGAGCGACAGCAACATGCTCCAGAAGAACAGGTTGACCGAGATCAAGACGTTCGGCATGAGCCGACCGCGTTCGTGGCTGGCGAGGATCGCGTCCCAGATGTTGCCGAGCTCTGGGAGGAACAGCTGGGGGATGTCGAACAGCCGCGTGGTCATCTCCCAGAGCAGGAAGAAGCACGTGACGCTGATGACCGCGAGCAGGACCCGCTGCTTGGGCGTGTAGTCGCGCTGACCGGTCGAGACCGGCGTGCCGACCGACTTCGGCTCGGAGTCGGTCGACTCCGGCTCCTGGACCTTGCTGATGACTTCACTCACGGCCGTGACTCCCTACGAGTGACTGCGTTTCCTCGGTGTGCCTTCGCGTCGTCGTCATCAGATCGCCACCGTCTCACGCCACTTGGACACGGAGTCCTCGATGAGGCGCGCAACGACGATCAGGACGACGGCCAGTGCGATGAGGATGAGGATCATCGCCATGAGCCGAGCGGTGTTGAACTGGTGGGAGGCACGCATGGCCTGCACACCCAGCCCCTGGGTGCCGACGAGCATCTCCACCACGATCAGGCCGATGAACCCTCGCGACAGGCACTGGCGCATGCCATTCGCCATGTAGGGAACGGTCCCGGGAAGGATCACCTTGCGCAGCGTGTCGAACTTCGATGCGGTGAACATCTGCGACATCCGGATGAGTCCACCGTCGGCGGTGCGCATGCCCTCGATCACCTGGATGACGAGAGGCACGACGGCCGACAGGAAGATCGTCGCGATCGTCAGCTGGAAACCGAGGCCGAACCAGAGGATCAGGAGCGGGATCAGCGCGACGCGAGGCATGGAGAAGAAGGCCCACAGGTACGGCATGGTGAGCACCTGCGCGAGCTTCGACATCCCGATCAGGATCGACAGGACGAGTCCGACGATGATCGCCAGGCCGGTCCCGACCGCGTACGCGCGCATGCTCGTCACGAAGGCGGGCATGAGCAGGCCGAGGTCGTACATCACCCAGATCTCACGGACGACCGCGAACGGCCCGGGGATCAGGCGAGGGTTGGGTTGCGCGATCATCACGTACGACTGCCACAGCGCGATGAACCCGACCAGTGCGCCGACGGTGCCGCCGTACTTGTAGCGGAACTCGGTCCAGCGAGTCCGCTTCGCGGAGCGGCCGCGTCCCGACGTGTCGATCGGACGCAGCTCGCGCTTCTCTCCGGAACTCTGCTCCGTGGTCGAAGTGCTCACTGGCTGCCTCCCTGCTGTGGGTCGGCCGCCGCCGAGACGGTGCCCGCCTTGCGGAGCAGGCGCCACAGTTCGTCACGGAGTTCGGTGTACTGCGGGTGGTGACGAAGCGTGTTGGCCGTGCGCGGCCGCGGGATCTCGACCTCCAGGATCCCTCGCACCTTGCCCGGACGGTCGGTCAGAACCACGATGCGGTCCGCGAGCACGATCGCCTCGTCGACGCTGTGGGTGATGAACACACACGTCTGCTTGGTCTCCGCGACGATCCGCAGCAACTCGTCCTGCATGACCTCACGCGTGATCGCGTCGATCGCCGCGAACGGCTCGTCCATCAGCAGGATCTTCGGCTCGGTCACCAGCGCACGGGCCAGACCCACACGCTGACGCATCCCACCCGACAGCTCACGCGGGTAGGACGACTCGAAGCCCTTCAGGCCGACCAGTTCGATGTACTGCTGGATCTTGGCGTCCGCGTCCTTGCTCAGACGCCCCTGGACCTCCAACCCGAACTTCACGTTGCCCGTGACGTCACGCCACGGCAGCAGCGCGTAGTCCTGGAAGACCATGGCACGGTCCGGACCCGGACCTGCGACCGGCTTGCCACCCACGAGCAGTTCACCGCCCGACGGCGGGAAGAGACCACCCGTGACGTTCAGGAAGGTGCTCTTGCCGCATCCACTCGGACCCACGACGACGAGGAACTCTCCGTCGTTGACGGTCACCGTCAGACCCTCGAGCGCGACCAGGGGCTCCTGACCCCGCGCCATCTGATACGCGATGGCCAGATCGCGCGCCTCGATCGTGCCCGGACCAGTCGTACTCATGTCTACTCCATGGTCACCCGCGCATCACGCGGATCCTGATCGTGTTCTGACATCGACGACCATGGAGAGCACCATGCAGGCGACTGCCCTGCTCGCAGGGGCACAGACTCCCTCTGCACAGGCCCTCTCCCGGCCTTCCGCGCCGAACAAACGATTGTCGACCGCCTGTCCTGCGCCGCGTGGAGTGAAACTAGCGGCGCACCGTACGAAGGGTCAAGCCAACGAGCGCTGCCTGCGCCGGCACTGGGTGGGAACGCCCCGGTCACCCTTCGGGCGTGTGCAGCCACCGGGTCTCCGGGAGGGAGAAGGCCGCATTGGCCGCCACCGCGACGAGCAGCACGGCGACAGAGAGCACGGCGGGGACCTGACCGATGTGCTCGTACAGCAGCGCCGTCGCGGTGGGGCCGACGATGAGCCCAGCGTCACCCGCCAGCCGGTAGCTGCCCAGTCGCCGGCCCATGCGACGCGAACCCGACAGGTCCGCGAGCATCGTCGTCGCGGTCGCCGCCGCGGCGGAGAACAGTGCCATGATCGCGATCGATGTCATCCACTGGGCCACGGTCGTGGCGAACGCGAGCACGACCACGCCACTCGACTGCAGCAGCAGGAGAGGCACGAGCACCTTCTTGCGCGCGAAGCGGTCGGACAGCCAGCCGCTGATCGGCGACCCGAGCATGCGACAGATGCCGGCGACCCCGAGCGCGACGCCGATCGACGTGGAACTGAGGCCGAGCGACGAGGCACCGATGATGGGCACGAGCGTGTTCGGGAGGGACCCCATCATGAACATCGTCGCGAACGGCACCGCGTACAGTCCGACACGCAGGCGCACACCAAGTTGCAGCAGGTCCGCCGACGGGGCCTGCGCGGAGGCGGCGGCAGTCGGCTGCGACCGGCGACGAAGTGCCGCGCCGGTCCCGCCAACGGCGATCACGGCACCGACGACCGACGCGAGCACCATCGCGGTTCGCCAGGTGCCCGCGTCGGCGAGCGCGCCGCTGACCGCCGGACCCAGTGCCTGTCCGCCGAGCAGGGATGCCGACAGGATCGACATCACCGTCCCGCGATGGCGGGGCCCGACGACCCCCGCGAAGTACGTCATGCCGCTCGTCATGGACATCGCCGTGGACATCCCCACGATCGCCGAGCCAGCGAGCACCCACCACGCCGTCGGTGCAAGGGCGAACATCGTGCTGCCGACGCCCAGCACGGCACCAGCGATCGCGTAGATCCACGTGACCCCGATCCGGTCGACGAGCATCCCGGCGGGGACGTTGGTGACCAGCCGCCCAACGGCGAACGCCGTCATCACCAGGCCCAACTGCCCCGGGGACATCGCGAGTTCCTCGCCCATCGGGGGCAGCAGCGGACTGCGGAAGTTCGCCACCGCGGAGATGGAGAAGACCCCGGCACCGACCACGAGCATCTGCCGGATCGGCAGCGACGAGAGCTCGGACCGGCCCTCAGCCTCCACGTGACGTCCTCGCGGCCCGACCGAGGACGGCGTCGAGCGCAGCCCGCAGGTCCTCGAACCGGAACGTGAACCCCGTCTCGCGCAGGACGCGGGGCACCACGCGCTGACTCACCGACGCCAGCGACGCGCCCATCTCGCCGTACAGGAGGCGGATCGCGGCCAACGGGATCGGCAGGACGGTCGGACGCCGCAGCACGGCACCGAGCGCGGCGGTCAGTTCGCGGTTGGTCGCCGCAGCCGGAGCGACGAGGTTCACCGGACCCTCGACGTCGACCTCGACGAGATGTCGCAGGGCACGCACGTGATCCTCGAGTGCGATCCACGGCACGTACTGGCGGCCGGACCCGATGCGCCCACCGACACCGAGCCGGAACGGCAGTTCGACCTTCTCGACCAGAGGGCCTCCGCGTGCGAGCACCACCCCGGTCCGCGGATGCACGACCCGGATCCCTGCGTCGCGTGCGGGGTCGGCGGCGCGTTCCCAGTCGACGCACACACGCGCGAGGAAGTCGTCGCCCGCTGGAGCCGACTCGTCGAGCTCTCGGTCGCCGCCGTCCCCGTAGTAGCCCACGGCAGAACTCGACACGAGCACGCGAGGAGGGGTGTCCAGTCGGGTGATCGTCCGGGCGATCAGATCGGTGCCGTCGACCCTCGAACGCCTGATCTGGTCACGGACGCGGGGCGTCCAGCGCGCCGCGCCGATGGGCTCGCCGGCAAGATGGACGACGGCGTCGACGCCTTCGAGCGCGCCGGGATCCAGTCGACCTTCGACGGGGTCCCATCCAACGTCGGTCGCTCCGCGCGGGCTGCGGGTGATCCTCAGCACGTCGTGCCCGTCCGACTCGAGTGCCGTGCCGAGCGCGCCACCGATCAGGCCGGTGGCACCGGTGATGGCGACACGCATCACGTCTCCGTCCGCCGCACGATCGCCTCCGCGAGGCGCTCGGCCGCCTCGGGCACGGTCGACAGGTAGAGGTCGGGCTCGGTGGCCTCGAACTCCGCGAGTTGCCACGCGCCGAGTTCGTCGGCGAGCAGGTCCACGCGAGCGATCAGCAGGTCGTGACCGGTCGCTCCGACGACCCACTCCGCCAGCCGGATGGTCTGCTCGTCGACGGGTTCGGAGACGTAGGCCCCTCCGTACGCGTGCTGGACACGGAAGTCGCCCGCGGCAGGTCGCTTGCGCACCGCGTGGGAGACGCGTCCGTCGATGACGACGACCGACAGTTCGCCCTCACGTTGCACCGACGGCTGGTACGGCTGGACCATCACGTCGGCACCGCCCTGTGACAGCGCGTCGAGGTGGCGTTGGCCGTCCTCCAGCCGATCGCGACCAACGCGAAGCAGACGACGTGACCCCGCATCGACGGCAGGCTTCACGACGACCTCGTCCCACCCTCGCGCGTCGAGCAGCCCGGAGAGGTCGACGCGGTCGCCGGCCGCGATCCACGCGGTCGGCACGATCGGTGCGCCTCGGTCCTCGAGTTCGAGCAGGTAGCCCTTGTGGGTGTTCCAGCGGATGACCTCGGCGGGATTGCACAGGCGGGTCCGGGACGCCACGGACTCGGCCCAGGCGACGAACTCGTCGCGGTGGTCGACGTAGTCCCACGTCGTGCGCACCACGACGACGTCCCACTGTTCCCAGTGCGCGTCTTCGCGCCAGGTCGGCGTGGACACCTGCGCCCCACGTCGTTCGAGCGCCGCGACGAGCGGGGCGTCCGTCCCGGTCATGAACTCCCGGTCGATGCCGGGCGGTGCGGTGGCCGCGGTGACCAGGGCGACCCGCGGACCGTCGGTCACGACGACGTCTTGAGCTGGACCTCGATGCCGTCGTGGAGGCTGCGGTGCACCTTGCATCCTGCCGCAGCCTCGGTCAGGCGTTCGCGCTCCTCGGCCGTCAGGTCCCCGCCGATGGTCAGTTCGAGACGGATGCGCACGACGGTGTCGGTCGAGAGCTTCTCGATGGCCTTCATCTCGGCGCGCACGTCACCGACCTCGATGCCCTCCGCGTCCGCGAAGGTGAGCATCGTGCCGATCGTGCAGGACCCGAGGGCTCCCATGAGCAGCTCCGTCGAGCGGAACCCGTCACCCGCACCACCCTGGTCGACGCCCTTGTCGATGATGGCGTTCGCGACGTCCGTGTGGAGACTCAGGCGATGGCCCGAGATCCGTTCGACGATGACCGAGTTCGCCATGGTGCCCTCCCTGGTGTGCGCGCCGGGCCGACCCGGTGTCGGCGCGAGCGTGTCGCCCGAGGCGGGGCGACCGTACCCGCGCGTCCCACGGCGCAGGAATCCCGGGTCGGCCCTCAGAGGTCCCGTCGATCCGCGAAGGTGGGGAACGACTCGCGGCCCGCGGCGATCCGGTCCGGGTCGAGATCGGCCAGCAGCAACGTCTCGACCTCTGACGCAGAGACCTCGATCTCGCCCCGGGGCCCGATGACCTGGCTGTCTCCGACGTAGTCCACGTCACCGCCTCGTCCGACTCGATTGACCCCGAGCACGTACGCCTGGCCCTCGATCGCCCGTGCGCGCAGCAGCGTGGTCCACGCGTCGCGGCGAGCAGCCGGCCAGTTCGCCACGACGATGAACGCGTCGACCCGCGGACCGAGGTCCCAGTACAGGTTGGCGAACCGCAGGTCGTAGCAGACGGTCAGGCCGAACCGGATCCCGTCGACGTCCGCGACGACCGGCGCATCGCCCGCCCGGAAGTGCTCGTGCTCACCCGACCTGGAGAACGGGTGCAGCTTGTCGTAGCGGTGTTCGACACCGTCGGGCCCGACGATCACCAGCCGATTCGAGGGCAGGCCACCGTCCTCGGAGTCGAGGGCGAGGGACCCGACGAGTCGCATCCCGTGCTCCCGGGCCCGTTCCGTCATCCACGAGACGATGGGGCCGGACTCGGGTTCCGCCGTGCGCTCGGGACGCATCGAGAACCCGGTCGCGAACATCTCGGTGAGCACGAGCAGTTCGACCCCGGCCGCAGCGGCACGGTCGACCGACGGTGTCAGGCGCGCGAGCGTCGCGTCGCGGTCCTCCCACTCGATGTCGTGCTGGAGCAGTCCGATCCGCACGATGGTCCTCTCCGGTCGTTGCGCCTGCCGGCGTCTGTCAGGTCAGCGACGGGACGTCGATCTCCGGGTCAGGGCCCCGGCGAGGCGCTCCATCCCGTCTGCGAGCACGAGCTCGCGCTTGCAGAACGCCAAGCGTACGAGCGATCGGACGGCAGCGGGGTCTTCGACGAACGCGCTCACCGGCACGGCGGCGAGCCCGATGGCACCCGGCGCCCAGTGGCAGAACGCGTCGGCGTCGGGGAAGCCGACGGGCGCGAGGTCCGCCGTGACGAAGTAGGTGCCGGCACTGCGCACCACGGGCACGCCGAGGCCGGTGAGGGCGTCGACGACGAGGTCACGTCGGGCGCGGTGGCGGTCGGTGACCTCCCGGATCACGTCGTCCGGGAGGTCGAGCGCGTCGGCGATGGCGTGCTGGAACGGGGTTCCACCGGAGAACGACAGGTACTGCTTGGTGGCGCGCACCGCGGACGACAGGTCTCCCCGGGCACACGCCCAGCCGACCTTCCACCCGGTGCACGAGAACGTCTTACCCGCGCTCGACACCGTGACCGTGCGCTCGTCCATGCCGGGTCGGGTGGCGAGCGACACGTGCTCCCCGTCGTACACGAGATGCTCGTACACCTCGTCGGTGACGGCGACGAGGTCGTGCGCGACACAGACACGGGCGATCTCGTCGAGCACGTCGACGTCGAGAACCGCCCCCGTCGGGTTGTGAGGCGAGTTGAGGATCAGCAGCCGGGTCCGCGAGGTCACGGCTGCCGCGAGGCGGTCGGGATCGAGCCGCCAACCGACGTCCGGGTCGTCCGAGGGCGGCGGGTCGAGCGCCACCCGGACCTCGACGCCTCCCGCGAGCGCGATCGCGGCGACGTACGAGTCGTACACCGGCTCGACGACCAGCACCTCGTCCCCGGGGTCGACCAGGCCCAGCACGGCCGCGGTGATGGCCTCCGTGGCGCCGAAGGTGATCGTCACCTCGCCGTCGGGGTCGAACTCGAGTCCCCGGTGTCGCCGTTGGTGCGCGGCGACGGCCGCACGCAGGCGTCCGACACCGGGACCCGGCGCATACTGGTGGTGTCCGGCACCCATCGCGCGGTCGACCGCCTCCACCAGCGCGGGGTGCGGGTCCTCGTCGGGGAAACCCTGGCCCAGGTTGATCGCGTCGTGTTCCGCGGCGAGGGCGGTCATCCGGGTGAACACGGTGGTGCCCAGCCCCCGGATGCGTCGCGCGTGTCGTGGATCGGGCACCGTGCCGCCTGTCGTCGTGAGGGCCGAACCGGAACGCTACGGCGTGGGCCTCCCACGTGTGTGCACGACCGGGATCGCTAGCGTCGGCGTCGCACACCCGGTCTCGAGGACCCGGAGGATCCGGTGACCGTCGTCGACGAACTCGCGGAGGCCCTGCCGGCGCGCGCCGTGGTCACGGACCCCGACGTCATGGCCTCGTATCGCCACGACCGTGCCCACCCGGTCCTCGCGGGATCGCCGTGCGCCGTCGTGTTCCCGACGACCACGGCGCACGTGTCGACGATCATGCGCCTCGCGACCACGCATCGCACGCCCGTCGTCGTGCGGGGCGCGGGATCAGGCCTCGCGGGTGCGGCCAACGCCGTGGACGGCGGGATCGTCGTGTGCACCGAGCGCATGCAGGGTCGACTCGACGTCGATCCCGACGACCAGATCGCGACGGTGGACCCGGGTGTCGTGAACGCCGAGGTCTCGCGTGCCGCCGCCGAGTTCGGGCTGTTCTATCCGCCGGACCCCGCGAGCCACACGTTCTCCACCATCGGCGGGAACGTGGCCACCAACGCTGGCGGACTGTGCTGCGTGCGTCACGGGGTCACGAGGGACCACGTGCTGGGCCTCGAGGTGGTGCTCGCGGACGGGACCGTCATCGAGACCGGTCGCGCCACGATCAAGGGTGTGGCAGGACTCGACCTCACGGGGCTGATGGTCGGCTCCGAGGGAACGCTGGGCGTGGTGACCCGAGCCACGCTGCGGTTGCGGCCCGCGCCGGACGGTGCGGCGACCGCGGTCGCGTACTTCCCCACGCTGGGCGCGGCGGGCGATGCGGTGACCCGGATCGTGGCGTCCGGCGCGACCCTGTCGCTCGTGGAGATCATGGACCGGGCGTCCGTCGCCGTGGTCGACGACTGGGGCCACTTCGACCTCGATCGAGACGCCGCTGCACTGCTGATGCTGCAGTCGGACGCACCTGCACCGTTGCGCACCACCGTCGTGGAGCGGGCGGCGGCTCTGTGCGACGCCGCGGGCGCCACCTCCACGTTCTTCACCGGCGATCCCGACGAGGCCGACGCCCTGCTGCAGGCCCGACGGTCCGTGGCCAGCGCGATCGAGGCACTGCCGTCGTCCGGTGTCCTGCACGAGGACGTCGCGGTGCCCCGGTCCCGCATCTGCGACATGATCGCCGCGGTCGAACGGATCGGTGAGCGGCACGGCGTGCGCACGTTGACGTTCGGCCACGCGGGGGACGGCAATCTGCATCCGCTGCTCGTCGGTGAGGACCCGGAGTCGTTCGAACGCGCACTGCGTGCCTTCGACGACGTGCTGGGAGCAGCGCTCGATCTCGGTGGGACGATCACCGGTGAGCACGGGGTGGGACGGGTCAAGCGCCACTTCCTCGAACGCGAGGTCGGCGCGGACAACCTCGCGCTCCAGCGCCGTGTCAAGGAGACCTTCGACCCGCACCGGATCCTGCAGCCTGACGGCTGGATCTGACGGCTGGATCTCGTCCGCCGGACCTGCCGGATCGACCCGCCTGCGAGCGATGGCCATTCGTGCGGCCGCGACACCCGGTTCAGGCGGGCCGGACGCGGATGCCATCGTCCTCGACGACCAGTTCGGTACCGAGGCCGACGGATCCGGTCTGCAGGTCGTCGACCACCCGGTCCCAGGCCTCGTCCGACGGGGACAACAGGGAGGGCGAGTCGAGCACGGCGCACCGCGCAGGCAGCAGGGTCACGTCGTGCAGGCCGTCGGCGTCGAGGTTCGCGCGAACGATCACGGAACGAGCGGCCGCGTCCGTGAAGTGGGGTTCCCACTTGTCGAAGACCAGGTTTCCCATCCCGTGGATGATCGGACGCCCACGGTGGTGTTCGACCCCGCAGACGACGTGCTGGTGACCGCCGAACACGGCGTGCGCGCCCGCGTCGATGACGACCCGGCCGATCTCGCGCTGGAAGTCGTGGACCTGGAACTGCATGCTCGTTCCCCAGTGGACGTACACGAGCACGACGTCGGCCTGGTCCGCAGCCGCGGACACGTCCGCCTCGATCCGCGCGAGTGCCGCGGGGTCGGTCCAGGTGACGATGCGGGGCGGCAACCCCGGCGACTCCGCCAGACTTCGCTGCTGCGAGTAGACGGTGTGGACCTCGACCGGGTTGACCCCACACCGCTCGTCGGTGGCGGCGTAGCCGCTCGGGATCTGGGTCGTCGCGCCGACGAGTGCGATGGTCAGGCCGTCACGTTCGACGATCAGTGGACGTCGCGCCTCGGCGAGGTTGGCACCCGCACCGAACCACGGCACCTCGTTGCGGTCGAGGACCTCGATGGTCTCCTCGAAGGACGGCTCGCCCCAGTCCATGAGGTGGTTGTTGGCCAGACAGACGCCCGACAGGCCCGCCTCGCGCAGGCCGACTCCGCAGCCGGGACCGCCACGGTGGAAGAAGGCGCGGCCCCGCGTGAGGGTCCCGCGGGTCGACAGGGCGCCCTCGAGGTTGACGAACGAGACGTCTGCGTCCCGGAACAGGCCGGTCAGGTCGCCGAACAGGCCCGCTCCCTCGTCGCGCTCGACCGCGACGTCTCCCGCTGCCACGAACTGCAGTGCTGCTCCCACGCCGACCTCCCGGATCGAGTGGACGAAGCGTAGTCACACCGACGTCCGACGAACCGGGATCCGATCGTTACCCGGTGGAGTCAGCACCGTGCGGGGTCAGCACCCAGGCGCTCAGCCGAGAGGGACGTCACGGGCGAGCAGGTCGTCGAGCGTCTCCCGCCGCACCAGGGTGCGAGCGCGACCCTCGGCGACGAGGACCGCAGCGGGGCGAGGCAGGCGGTTGTAGTTCGAGGCCATCGACGCGGTGTAGGCGCCGGTGGCCGCCACCGCCAGCAGGTCCCCCACCGCCAGGTCGCCCGGCAGACCCACGTGTTCGCGCACGAGGTCCCCGGACTCGCAGTGCTTCCCCACGATCGTGACCGCGTGGGGCTCGGCGGCACTGTCGCGGTTCGCGAGGACGACCTCGTGCTCGGCGCCGTACAGGGCCGGGCGGATGTTGTCCGACATGCCGCCGTCGACGCTCACCCACCGCGTCAACCCGGGCAGGTCCTTGATCGTGCCGACCTCGTAGAGGGTGATCGTCGAAGGGCCGACGATCGCGCGACCCGGTTCGATCATGAGACGGGGTCGCGCGAGTCCGTGGACCGCACATCGCTCGTCCACGGCGCGCAGGACAGCCTCACCGCAGCGGGCCACCTCGACGGGATGGTCCTCGTGCGTGTAGCGGATCCCCATGCCTCCCCCGAGGTTCACCTCGGCGAGTTCGACGCCCCGTTCGTCACGCCAGCGGGCGAGCAGGTCGATCGACACCTGCGCGTTGGCCACGAACGGGTCGACCCCGAAGATCTGCGACCCGATGTGGGCGTGGATCCCGCGCACGTCGAGGTGCGGCGCGGCGACCGCGGCGTCGAGTGCCCGGTCGGCCAGGCCCAACGACAGCGTGAACCCGAACTTGCTGTCGTCGTGACCGGTGCGGACGTACTCGTGGGTGTGCGCGTCGATACCCGGGGTGATGCGCAGGTGCACGGCTGCGCGCACACCTCGTTCACCGGCGAGCCGCTCCAGTCGATCGATCTCCTCGAACGAGTCGATGACGATCCGACCCACCCCGACGTCGAGCGCCCGGGCGAGTTCGCCCTCCGACTTGTTGTTGCCATGGAACACGAGCCGATCGGGCGCGACGCCCGCGACCAGCGCCGTGTGGAGTTCACCCTCGGAGGCCACGTCGACGAACAGCCCCTCCTGGTCGACGAGCTGCAGGAGCCCGACCGTGCACCAGGCCTTGGAGGCGTACGCGACGTCGACGCCGGGAAAGCCTTCGACATGGCCTCGGCAACGCTGGCGCACGTCGGCCTCGTCGACGATCCACAGTGGTGTGCCGTGTTCACGAGCGAGTTCGTCGACACGCACGCCGCCGATCGTCAGCATGCCGTCGGCGTCGTCGCGCGTCGCGGTGAGCGGCCACGTCTCGTTCACGTCACATCCGTTCCGGCGCGTCGACCCGAAGAAGGGCCAGGGCGTTGGCCAGCACCTGGCGGGATGCGACCGCCAGCCAGTAGCGGGCCCGGGCGAGCCGTACCGCGTCGGGGTCGGACCCGTCCTCGGCCCCCTCGACGAGCACCCGGCACTCGGTGTAGAAGCGATGGAACGTCGCAGCCAGGTCCTCGGCGTACCGAGCGAGCCGCTGGGTCGCACGCAGCTCGGCGGCCTCGGCGACCACCGCGGGCAGCTGAGCCATCGCACCGAGCAGTTCGAGTTCGGCGGGTTCTTCGAGCACCGTCAGGTCGGCGTCCTCGAGGTGGCCGTGTTCGAAGCCTCGGTCGTCAGCCGTGCGGATCAGTGAGCTGATGCGGGCATGGGCGTACTGGACGTAGTAGACGGGGTTGTCCATGGACTGCTCGGCGACCACGTCGAGGTCGAAGTCGACGGTCGTGTCCAGGCCCTGACGCAGGAAGTGGTAGCGCGTCACGTCGACACCGACCTCGTCGAGCACCTCGGCCAGGTCGATCGTCGTGCCCGACCGCTTGGACATGCGGACGGGCTCGCCGCCTCGCAGCAGGTTGACCAGCTGGCCGATGCGGATCTCCACGCGGTCCGGTGGGATGCCCAGGCACTCGGCGGCCGCCAGCAGGCGTGCGACGTAGCCGTGGTGATCCGCCCCGAGCAGGTAGAAGAGTCGGTCGCTGCGCCGCCACTTCTCCCGCAGGTACGCGCAGTCGGCCGCGAAGTAGGTTGGTCGTCCGTCGGAGCGCACCAGGACACGGTCCTTGTCGTCCCCGTGCGCGGAGGTGGACAGGAACAGGGCACCGTCCTGCTCGTAGGTCGTCCCGGAGGCACGCAGGTCGGCCAGCGTGTCGTCGATCGCTCCCGAGTCGTGCAGTCCCTGCTGTTCGGAGTACCACACGTCGTAGTGGACCCCCATCCGTTCGAGGACCGACTCGATGTCCCCGCGGACGACCTCCACGGCCAGACTGCCGATGGACGCCCCGACACCGGGGTCCACGACCGACACGTCGTCGGGGGCGACCCCGCCCGCGACCTCGTCCAGTGGGAGGCCGCCGTGCGCGTCACGCAGGCGCCGGGCGATGTCCGCGACGACCGCTCCCCGGTAGTGCTCCTCGCCGAGGGGTGCGTCGCGGTCGACGAGCACGACGGACTCCCCGAAGCGACGAATCTGCTCCCCGGCGTCGTTCACGTAGTACTCACGCACGACCTCGTGGCCACTCGCCTCGATGAGTGCGGCGATCGCGTCGCCCGTCGCCGCCCATCGGCCCGCTCCGACGTGCAGCGGACCGGTCGGATTGGCCGACACGAACTCGACGTTGACGGTCTCCCGGAGCCCTTCGGCCTCGAGCCGACCGAACCCGCCGGCCTCGGCGACGATGCGACGCACCAGGTCCTCGTGGTAGCGGTGGGCCAGGCGGAAGTTGACGAATCCCGGACCGGCGATGGACACCTCGGCGACGACGTCCGGGGCCTGCAGGTGGTCGACGATCTGCTGGGCGATCTCCCGCGGGGGGCGTCCGACCTGCTTCGCGGTGCGCAGGGCGGCGCTCGTGGCCCAGTCCCCGTGCTCCGCGATCTTCGGCCGCTCGAGTTCGGGTGGCACGTCGGGAAGACCGCACGCCGCGAACGCGTCGCGCAGGCGGGCATCGAGGGCAGCGAGCACCGGGTCGGTGCGCTCGGGACGGGGCATGAGACGGTTTCCAGGGAGTCGGGGAAGCGACTCGTGAGCGTAACCGCACCGTCCGTCGGCGATGCGTCCCGGCCGATCCGGCGCCACGACGGCGCGTGGTACGGTCTGGCCGGTGCGGACGATGTCCGCGCCTCCGCGGCGCCCGACGGCCGCCACGCCCCCGTAGCTCAGTGGATAGAGCACTGGCCTCCGGAGCCAGGTGCGTAGGTTCGATTCCTACCGGGGGTACCACCCGCGACCGGGCAGGTCGACGATGACCGATCGACGAGACGCCCTCTCCGGATCGACGCGAACGTGACCGTCGACGCCGCTCCTCCGGCGGCATGGTGACCGCCGCGCGCGAGACTCGTGCCCTGCTCGTCTTCAACCCCGCAGCGCGTGGCACCAACCGCCGCATCGCCGGCCACGTCGCGCGGATCGTGGGACCCGGCAGGCACGTCGAGGTCATCGCGACCGAGCATCCCGGCCATGCCGAACGGATCGCCAGGGCTGCCGTCGACGAGGCGTTCGACCTGGTGTTCGCCCTCGGCGGGGACGGCACGGTCAACGAACTCGCGCAGGGACTTGCCGGCTCGGACGTCGCGCTCGGGGTCGTGCCCGGTGGCGGGGCGAACGTCCTCGCGCGGACCCTCGGCCTGCCCAACGACGCTCGCCAGGCGGCAGCCCGCCTGCATGAGGGCGCAGCGCTGCGACGCATCTCGCTGGGCCGGGTCGACGATCGCTGGTTCGTGTGCAACGCCGGTCTCGGGTTCGACGCCGCTGTCGTCCGCCACGTCGAACGCCGCCAACGGTTCAAGCGGCACCTCGGACAGGCCGCCTACGTGTGGTCCGCCCTCGTGGAGTGGACGGCGCTGCGTCGGGCGACGGCACTCGTCGAGGTGGAGATCGACGGCAACGTGCTCGGGCCGCCGGTGACCATCTCGATCGTGGCCAACACGTCGCCGTACACGTTCCTCGGCACCCGCGCCCTCCACGTGCACCCGGACGCGTCGTTCGACGACGGACTCGACCTGCTCACGGTCACCACCACGTCGACGCGACGACTGCTACGGATCCTGGGCCGCGTCGTGTCCGACGGCTCGCACGTCGACCTGCCCGAGGTCGCCTACCACCGTGACCTTCCGGCGTTCACCCTGCACGCGCCGCAGCCACTGCCACTGATGGCGGACGGCGAGTACCTGGGCCGTCGCGTCCGCGTCGAGTTCCGCGTGCAGCCCGATGCACTGCGCGTGCTGGCCTGAGGTGGGCCGAACTTCCGTGGTGACCTCGTTTCCCGCACGGTCTTCGCCCACGGCGCGCGCACAACGCACGGGGGGTCGACCGGCCTGGCCCATTGTGCGGACAACCCTTGACACGGGCACGCCAGTCGTTACGGTTGCCCATGAGAAATCCTTCACAAGCCGGTCGTCGGAACGTGAGCACCACCCGCGGAGTCGAGTCGCCGCACAGGCAGAGTCGTCCCCCGCAATGGATTGCACGCACGTATGAGCACACCGGACCCGACAACCGCACCCGACGGAGCCCAGCGCCACACCGCGGGCAGACCACGCAGGAGCCCCACCATGGACTGGCGTAGCCGCGCCGCTTGCATCGACGAGGACCCGGAGCTGTTCTTCCCCATCGGGACGACCGGTCCGGCGGTCGAGCAGTCCGAAGCAGCCAAGCGTGTCTGTGCACGTTGCGACGTGCGCGAGGAGTGCCTGGAGTTCGCACTCGCGTCGAACCAGGACGCGGGTGTGTGGGGTGGCCTCACCGAGGACGAGCGCCGGACCCTGAAGCGGGCCCGCCAGCGACGCCGCCGGATGGCGAGCTGAAGCGAGGCCTCCATTCCGTCACCTCGTGACGGCCCGCCCGGGGATCACCCGGGAACGGGAAGGATCACCTCGCACCTGGTTCCCCCCTCGTCGGACACCCGGCGCACGTCGAGCGTCCCGGCGAGTTCCGACTCGACGAGGGTGGCCACGATCTGGAGGCCCAGGCGGGCACTGTCCGTCGGATCCCAGTCCGCAGGCACGCCCACACCGTCGTCGGTGATCACGACGCGCAGCCCCTGCGGCTGACGGGTCAGCTCCACCGTCACCCGGCCACCCCGCTCCACGAACCCGTGCTCGACCGCGTTCTGGAGCAGTTCCGACACCACGAGCGCCAGCGGCGTGGCGACCTCCGCCGGCAGGTCCCCGCCGGTGCCGATGACCTCCATCTCCACCGGACGCTCCGGATCGGTGAGCCCAGCGCTCAGCATGTCGATCAGCCGATGGGTCACCTTGTCGAACGACACGCTCTGCCTGGCGTCCTGCGACAGGGTCTCGTGGACCAGCGCGATCGACGAGATTCGTCGGACGGACTCACCAAGCGCGTCACGAGCCTCCTGCGAGTCGAGACGGCGTGACTGAAGGCGCAGGAGCGAGGCCACGGTCTGGAGGTTGTTCTTGACCCGGTGGTGGATCTCCCGGATCGTCGCGTCCTTGTAGAGGAGCAGCCGCTCGTGGCGCCGCAGCTCGGTCACCTCGCGCATCAGCATCAACCCGCCGAGCACCCGGTGCGAGCGCGTCAGCGGGATCAGCCGCCTCAGGACGATCGTCCCACCGGCCTCGATCTCGGACAGGTGGGGTTCCCCGTCCGCGAGCGCCTCGAGAAGCTGATCGCCGTTCGGGTCGGCGCCCACGCTGCGGCCGACGATGTTTTCGGCGATGCCGAGGCGTCGGTAGGCGCTGACGGCGTTGGGAGACGCGAAGGTGACGATGCCGCTCGGATCGATGCGCATCGCCCCGTCACCGACGCGCGGGCTGACGTCCCGGTCACGTCGTTCACCCGGGAACGGGAACGAGCCCTCGGCGAGCATCTGGGACAGTTCGTTGGCGGCCTGCAGGTAGGTCAGCTCGAGCTGTGACGGGGCTCGGACCATCGACAGGTTCGCCTCTCGGGTGATGACGGCGATGACGTCGCCGTCGAAACGCACCGGCACGGCGTCCGAACGCACGGGCACGCCGGTCGACCAGTCGGGGTCGCCCTCACGGACGATCTCCCCCGTCTCGAACGCACGCGCCACCGACGGTCGCTCGTCGGGACCGAAGGTGCGACCGACCAGGTCCTCGTTGTAGATGGTCTGCGCCGTGTAGGGGCGCATCTGCGCGACGACGGTCATCGCGCCCGTCATGAGGTCGCGGCAGAACATGAGCAGGTCGGAGAAGGACAGGTCGGCCAGGATCTGCCAGTCGGCCAGCACCGCCTCGAGCGTGTCGACCGCGGCGTCGTGCAGCCCCGTGGGCGCCGGGACATGGTGTCGGAGAGACGTCATCGACGCGCGCCGTCAGCGGTCGAGGTGGCGCTGCAGGTTGCGCAGCTGGCCGGGCGGGATCACCTCGCGGATGTGGGCGAAGGCCCGCTGCTCGATGTCCCGGGCCTCGGCCATCGACAGCCCGAGTTCCGCGGCCGTGTCGGAGAGGTCGTGTGGATGCCCGTCGACAAGCCCCATCCTGAGTTCGAGCACGCGGCGCTGCGTCTCCGGAAGGCGCGCGAGCACTCGTGACAACGGGCCGGCGAGTTGGGCGACGGTCTCGTCCGGATCGCCGGGACGCCGGCCGCGGGCCGCGCCGTCGCGGGAGGAACCCGCCCGGCCACGTGGCGACGACCCGTCGCCACGACGGGGAGCACGAGATCGATCAGCGGTGGCCATCCAGCGAGGCTATCGCCCCGGCACCAACGACGTCCCGCGCCGCGGCGCAGCGGTGGTGCCACGCCCGCTCAGCGCAGCGTGCGCGGCGCCTGTGACGCGGCCCAGGCGAGCGTGGCTGCGAGGCCCTCCTCCAGCGGCGTCCACGGCTTCCAACCGAGTCCACTCGCGGCCCTGCGGGCATCGAGCGCGCTGTGCCGGACCTCACCCGGTCGCGCAGGAGCAGACACCGCGGCGTGCGGGTAGTCGACGGCGGCGGCGAGCGCCCGGAACAGCTGGTTGATGCTGATGCGTTCACCGGTCCCGATCATGAAGCGTTCACCGTCGCCACGCCCGGCAGCGAGCACCAGTGCGTGCACGACGTCGTCGACGTACACGAAGTCCCGGGTCTGTTCGCCGTCTCCGAAGATCGTGCAAGGCTGCCCCGCGAGCATGCGGCCGGCGAACGTCGCCACCACGCCCCCCTCACCGGCGGTCGTCTGGTGCGGCCCGTAGACGTTGGCGAACGTCAGTGCGGTCCACCGCAGCCCGTGCAGAACCTCGTAGGTCCGCAGGTAGTCGACGGCCACCCGTTTCGACGTGCCGTAGGGCGACGTGGCGGGGCGGTCGAAGGTCTCGTCCACGGGCAGTTCGTCCTCCGACGGCTCGCCGTACGACCCGATCGAGCCGGCGTAGACCACCTTGGAGACCCCGCCACGAACCGCGGCGTCGAGCACCGCCACGGTGCCCAGCACGTTGACGGACGCGTCGTGCATCGGATCGTCGACACTGCGCCGGACGTCGACCTGGGCCGCGAGGTGGAAGATGGTCTCGGGGCGGAGCCGCTCGACGAGCGGGCCGAGCCCACCCTTTCGGATGTCGAGTCGGTCGAACTCGAAACGGCCCGGGTGCCGGTCACGCGCCGCCGCGAGGTTGCCCAGCGATCCCGTCGACAGGTCGTCCACGCCGATCACGCGACTGCCGTGCTCGAGCAGTCGCGCGACGAGGTTGGAGCCGATGAATCCGGCGGCGCCGGTCACGAGTACCGGACGGTCGGACATCAGGGCCTCGGCGGGTGTCGAAGGAGTGTGAGGAGGGCGGCGTGACAGCTGCAGACCGCCCCGGGTCTTCGCAGCCTACTCGTGCGCGAGGCCTCGACCGTGGCGCCTCATCCCTCGTCGAGGACCTCCGCGATGCGGGCGAGCAGGCGTTCGGGAGCCTGCTCGACGCAGTCCCGGCGAACGATGGCGCGCAGCTGCTCCTCGAAGCTGGCACGTCCGGTGCACGGGTAGCAGGCCGCCAGGTGCGCACGGATGCCGTCGAGTCGCGCCTCGGGAAGTTCACCGTCGAGGTAGGCCTCGAGGGCGGCGAGTGCGTCGCCGCAGTCGCCACCAGCACACCCGGACGCCGAGGGGTCATCCACGAGGTTCCTCCCGGTCGATGATCAGTCCACGGGACCGCGCATACCCTGCCAACGCCTTCTGCAGCGCAGATCTTCCCCGGTGCAGACGCGACATCACCGTTCCGATGGGCGTGTCCATGATGTCGGCGATCTCCCGGTACGAGAAGCCCTCGACGTCGGCCAGGAACACCGCCATGCGGAACGTCTCGGGAAGGGCCGCCATCGCGTCGCGCACCTCGGTCGCACTCAGCCGGTCGAGGACCTCAGCCTCGACACTGTCGCCCCCACGGCTCCGCAGGTCGTCGTAGAGCGAGTAGTCGTCGAACTCCCCCTGCAGGGTCTCCGCGGGGCGCCGCTGGTCCCGCCGATGCAGCGAGATCCACGTCGTGTGCAGGATGCGGTACATCCACGCGCGGACGTTGGTTCCCGGTTCGAACTGGTGGAACGAGCGGTAGGCCTTGACGACGGTCTCCTGGACGAGGTCCTGGGCGTCGGTCGGGTCCCGGGTGAGACCGAGCGCCGCGGAGTACAGGCCGTCGACGTGTGGCAGGGCCTCGGCGGCGAACTGTTCGCGCCGTGCCGCGTCGGTCAGCACGCGCCGCGTCGACGGGTCGCTGGCCCGGTTCGACGCGTCCGATCCCATGGGCGCACTCCACGCGGGGGTGGGTCGCAGCCTACGTGGGGCCTGCCGGTGCCCGCCGGAGACAGCATTCATCAAAAGGATCGAGACGCATTGAAATTGCATGTGACGGACTCTCGTGGCATGCTCGCGGCACACGAACAACGGGGGCGGCACATGCAGGATCTCGAACTCGAACGGACCTGGCTCGACGACCACACGGAGCATCGTCCACGACACACCCGCGCGATGCTGATCGCCGGACTCACGGTCCCGTGGGTCGTGGTGGCCGCCGTGCTCGTGGCGATGCGTCCACCTTCTGCTCCGCCCGCCGATGCAGCGGCCCCGGCCCCGGCGGCGACCCCCGGCCCGCACGCGCATGCGCACGACCATCCCGTGGAACCGTTGGTCGACGCCGTGCAGGTCCAGGGTGCGTGGCGTGCATCGACGGGACCGGCCGCGGCCGGCGCCGTCGCCACGGTGCACGCCCACGACTGGCTCGTCGCGCGGCCCGGGACCGCCACGACCGTCGACGTCCTCGCAGTGGAGGGGGTGGAACAGCTCGACGGCGACGTGGCCGTGGTGACGGTGCTCGGTGCCGTCCGACGCGACGGCGAAGCGACCCGCGTCCGGCTCGGTGTTCCCGTCCGCACCCGCGGGGTCGTCCCGGACGCTGCAGGCGAACCGTGGCACCTGCCCATGCCACCTCGTGACCACTCGCCGCTCGTCGGCGTGCCCGTGGACGATCCGACCGAACTGCTCGCGGCGTCGGAGGCGCTCGTCGAGGCGGGTTACGTCGACGTCTCCGTGGTCACGCTCGAACGAACGGACGCGTGGCCCTGGAGGGTCCACGCCCGGGCGCGGACGCCCGACGGCCGAACGGTCGACACCCCGGTCCTGCTCCGGCGCCACCTGGACGGTTTCGTCGTCGCCGGGACCGTGCACCCGGGGACGGGACGATGACGGCGCCGTCACGGCCGACGCGACGTCCTGACTCGCGTCCGGACCCCGCACGGCTCGCGGCCCTGCTCGTCCAGGTGTGGCTCGACGTGCGTGCGGGCCGACGGTCGTTCCGTCAACTGCGCGACCTGACCGCACCTGCGCTCGAACGACAGCTCACGGCGCAACTCCTGCGGGCACCACGCGGCAGCGGAGCCACCGTCCGTCGGGTGCACGCCCACCAGCCCCGGGACGGCGTCTGCGAGGCCGCCGTGACCATCCAGACGACGACCCGCGTCACCGCGGTCGCCGTTCGCCTGGAGATCCACCACGGCCTGTGGAGGGCCGTCGAACTGACGGCGCCCGAGGACGGCCTCGCTCCGCTTCGCACGGCGTCGGCCCCGGTCCGGGAGCGTGCGGCACCGGACGCGTTCGACGACGTGTTCACGGGGTCGGACGCCCGGCACGCGGCGTCCGGGGCAGGGACCTACGCGCCGTGACAGCGCTTGAACTTCTGGCCGCTTCCGCAGGGACACGGATCGTTGCGACCGACCTTGTCGTCGCTGCGATAGGTGCCGCCCACAGAGACCTGCCGGACCGTGGACCCGTCGTCGCGGCGCTGCACCGTGCGGCCCGCGCCGTCGGTCGTGGCGGCTCCTCCCCCGGAACCCGACCGGTACGTGAGTCGTGCTGCCTCGTCGGCTCCCTCGAGCGGGATCGCCTCCGCAACGGACGCAGGTGACGGTGCGGCTTCCGCGGCCGATGCCGCTGGGTCGCTCTCGGACCGGGTCACGGGGACACGGAAGAAGTAGGTGACCGCCTCCTCCTTGAGCCCCGACATCATCGCGACGAAGGAGTCGTACGCCTCACGTTGGTACTCGGTGAGCGGGTCGCGCTGGCCGACGGCGCGCAGGCCGATCCCGTCACGCAGGGCGTCCATCTCGTACAGGTGCTCACGCCACTTGCGGTCGACGACGCTCAGCACGACGCGACGTTCCACCTCGCGCATGACCTCCGGTCCACCGACCTCCTGCTCCCGACGTTCGTAGGCGTCGGCGGCGTCCGACCAGATCAGGTCGACGAGTTCGTCTCGACCGGTGGTCTCCAGGTCCACGGCCGTGAGATCGACCCCGTGGTCGTACATCTGGGTCAAGCGGACCGTGAGCCCGTCCAGATCCCACTCCTCCGGGTACACCCCGTCTGGGCAGTGCTCCTCGACGAGCGCGTCGATCGTGTCACTCAGGTACTTCTGGGCCAGTTCCTCGATCACCTCGACGTCACCCTCGAGCAGACCCTGACGCTGCCCGTAGACCACCTTGCGCTGTTCGTTCATCACGTCGTCGTACTTGAGGACGTTCTTGCGGCGGTCGAAGTTGACCGACTCGACCTGCTGCTGTGCGTTGGCGACCGCGCGGGTGACCCACTTGTGCTCGATCGGCATGTCCTCCGGCATGTTGAGCCGGGTCATGATCCGGTCGACCGCGCCGGCGTTGAACAGGCGCATCAGGTCGTCCTGCAGCGACAGGAAGAACTGGCTGCCTCCGGGGTCCCCCTGACGTCCCGATCGCCCGCGAAGCTGGTTGTCGATCCGACGGGACTCGTGCCGCTCGGTCCCGAGCACGTACAGGCCACCCAGCTCCCGCACCCGATCTCCCTCGGCACGGCACTCCGGTGTGAAGCGTTCGATCGCCGCCCTGCGCACCTGCTCGGCCTTCTCCTCGCTCACGTCCCCGAGCCGCCGGACCTCCATGCCGGCGAGGTGCTCCGGGTTCCCGCCGAGCACGATGTCGGTGCCTCGACCGGCCATGTTCGTCGACACCGTGACCGCCCCGAGGCGGCCCGCCTGCGCGACGATGTCAGCCTCCCGAGCGTGGTTCTTCGCGTTGAGGACCTCGTGGGCGACACCCATGCGCGTGAGCATGCTCGACAGGCGTTCCGACTTCTCCACCGAGGTGGTCCCGACCAGCACGGGCTGACCCGTCTCGTGCCGCCGGCGGATCTCCTCGGCAGCGGCGTCGAACTTCGCGTCCTCCGACTTGTAGATGAGGTCGGGCGCGTCGACCCGGACCACGGGTCGGTTCGTCGGCACCTCGACGACCCCGAGGTCGTAGATCTCGAGGAACTCGACCTCCTCCGTCTTCGCGGTGCCGGTCATCCCCGCCAGCTTCTCGTAGGTCCGGTAGTAGTTCTGGAGGGTGATCGTCGCGAGCGTCTGGTTCTCCTCCTTGATCTGCACCCCCTCCTTGGCCTCGATGGCCTGGTGCAGCCCCTCGGAGTACCGGCGGCCGGTGAGGACACGCCCGGTGTTCTCGTCGACGATCCTGACCTCGCCGTCGACCACGATGTACTCGCGGTCCCGGCGGTAGAGGTCCTTCGCGCGCAGGGCGTTCTGCAGATGGTGGATGAGCGGCGTGTTCACCTGCTCGTACAGGTTGCCGACCCCCAGCAACCGCTCGACCTTCGCGATGCCCTCCTCGGTGACCGCGACGGTCCGCTTGGCCTCGTCGATGACGTAGTCACCCGTGGCCTCACCGGGGCCGTCGCCCTCCTCCCCTCGGGTCAGGTTCGGCACGACCCTTCGCGAGAAGATGGTGTAGAGGTCCGCCGACTGGGCTGCTGGCCCGGAGATGATCAACGGGGTGCGGGCCTCGTCGACCAGGATCGAGTCGACCTCGTCGACGAGCGCCATGTGGTGGCCCCGCTGGACCTGGCGGGCGCGTTCGAGCGCCATGTTGTCGCGCAGGTAGTCGAACCCGAACTCGTTGTTGGTCCCGTAGGTGATGTCGGCGAGGTACGCGGCGCGCTTGTCGTCGCGGGTCTGTCCGGACCGCACGACGTCGACCTCGAGACCCAGGAAGCGATGGACGCGACCCATCCAGTCCGCGTCCCGGGTCGCGAGGTACTCGTTGACCGTGACGATGTGGACGCCACGACCGGTCAGCGCGTTGAGGTAGACGGGCATCGTGGAGGTGAGGGTCTTTCCCTCACCGGTCTTCATCTCCGCGATGTTGCCGTCGTGGAGCGCCGCTCCTCCGAACACCTGCACGTCGTAGGGGCGCTCTCCGAGCACACGCCAAGCGGACTCACGCACCACCGCGAAGGCCTCCGCCTGCAGGTCGTCGAGGGGCTCGCCCCTCTCGAGCCGCGAGCGGAACTCGCCGGTACGTGCGCGCAGTTCGTCGTCGGTGAGACGTTCCACGTCGTCGGCAAGGCGGTTGACCGCCTCGACCACCTGCTGGAGTTCCCGTGCCCTGCGTCCCTCGCCTGCCCGCAGCAGCCTGTCGAGCACACCCATGTCACCGCGTCTTCCCTCGAACTGGCGCTCCCCGGGGCGCCGGAGAGCGCCGCGATGGTACGCGAGGCACACGGGAGGACGGCGTGCCCACCCCCCGGACGGACCCGGCCGACCCGCACCGCGCCACCGGTGCGGGCGGAGGGCCGCAGTCCCGTCAGGCGATGCGTGCGCCGGCGGCAGCGAGCTGCCGCGGACGCTTGACCAGGCGAGTCTTGAGCTTGCGCACGCGACGAACGATCTTCGGTTCGACACGGTCCACGGCGGTCATGGCGTCCGGCCCCGCCGCCGATGCCGTCAACACGTGCCGCTTGGTGTGGAGCACGACCTCGCAGTGCACGGCGTCGTGGATCCGAGGATTGTGCTCCTCGGTGAAGATGACCTCCATGTCGATGAAGTGATCGAACTGCCGTCGAACCTTCGACAGCTTCGCGATCGCCTCCTGCTGCACCCCGGGATCGACGTCGCAGTTCTTCGTGGTCACCTGGACACGCACGGCCACTCCTCGTCGACGGCCGCGTCCGAGGACGCGGGGTCCTGTCCGCACCCCGTCAGGTGCGGCGATCCGCGCCCAGCCCGCTTCCGTGCGCGGTGGTCACGCACCTCGACGGGAGCGTCGGGGTGCCCGACCGGACGTACGACCGGGACGTGTCGACGAGGCGGGGACCACATCCCCGGCCATGTGCCGAACCTAGCACCGGGAGTCCCCCTGTCGAGGGAATCCGCCACCGGGATGTCGCCACCCTGCCCGGGACCTCGTCGACGTTCGTCGGCCCGCGGATCACGAGGTCATCCCAGCAGGGGGTGGGACCCTGCACGAGCCACGACCCCGAGCACGACCGCACCGGCACCCGCGTCACGCAGCACCGCCGCGGCTCGGGCCGCCGTTCGACCGGTGGTCACCACGTCGTCGACGAGCAGCACCGAACTCGCAGGCAGTGACCAGTCGTGTGCGAATCGGTACCGGTCCCCACGCCGATGGGCGCCGACCCGCAGCATGGCCGCGCACGGCACATCGAGGGCGCGCGCCACCGCGACCCCGAGGCGCTGCGCGTGGTCACCGTCGCGTCGTCGGGCACGTCGCGGCGGTGTCGGGACCCACGTCACCACGTCGACGTCGACCGGATCGCGCTGGACCGCGTCGGCGAGCAGTCGTCCGAACATCGACCACGCACGGTGCGCACCCCCGAGCTTCGCCGTACGGATGCCCCGCGCAGCGACCGACCGGTAGTCGTACACCGCGCGCGTCGCGTCGATCGGGGAACCCGGAGGCCAACAGGGATGACCGGCACGACGCGTCGCGGCACATCGGAGGCAACGCGAAGAAGACTCGTCGAGCCGGCCACGACACTCCCGACACCACGGATCGGCATCGCGGGCCCCACACGCGATGCACCGCGCGGGAGCGAGGAGTTCGACCAGTCCACTGGACACGACCGGCCTCCCGGGCGACGACGACGGTGACGTCCGGCAGCGTGCCCCCGACACCGTGTCGTGTGGGAACGGACGGGCCAGGCCCTGTGGACCGACATCGACCGCGCCGTCCCGAGGCCCAGCCCCCGGCCCGACGACCCCCGGATCAGCTGTTGCGCGCCCGGCGTGCCGCCTCGACGAGCATGACCGGGATGTCGTCCCGCACGGGGTACTCCAGGCCACACCCGAGACACAGGAGCACCCTGCGGCGAGCCTTGTGCTCGAGGCCCGATCGACAGTCGGGACACACGAGGATCTCCAGGAGGCGTTCGTCGAGTGCCATGACCACTCCTGTACGTGCAGACGTCCCAGTTCCGGTCCCGGCCGCCTCACCGCACCGAAGCGCCGGTCAGGCGTCGACTCGATCGGCCGAGGCGATGATCGCGGTCACCTCGTCGGTCAACGCGTCCAGTCCCGCGGCGTCGTTCGCCTCGACGTTCAGGCGCAGCAGCGACTCCGTGTTGCTGGGACGGAGATTGAACCACGCGGGGCCGAGGTCCACGGTGAGACCGTCGAGGTGGTCGACCGTACCGCGCCCCTCGAACGCCTCCTCCACGGCGTGGAGCACCGCGCGCGGATCGACCACCGCGTGGTTGCGTTCACCGGTGGCGACGAGGTCGTCGTGTGGCGCGACGAGTTCGGACAGCGGCGCCCCGGAACGCGCCAGCACCTCGAGCAGCAGCAGTGCGGCGATCGCTCCGGAGTCCGCGCGATGGTTGTCACGGAAGTAGTAGTGACCCGAGTGCTCGATCGCCATGACGGCACCGGTCTCCGCCATCCGCTGCTTGATGAACGAGTGCCCGACCCGGGTGCGCACCGCGTGTCCACCGGCGGCCTCCACCGCCCGCGTGAGGGCACGTGAACAGATCAGGTTCACCAGGACCGTCGCCCCCGGATCGTCTCGCAGCATGCGTGTCGCCACGAGCGCCCCGACCAGAGACGCCGACACCGAGCGACCGCGTTCGTCGACGACGAACACCCGGTCGGCATCGCCGTCGAACGCCAGTCCGACGGGACGACCGGTCTCGACCACCCGATCGCGCAGGTCACGAAGGTTGGCGTCGTCGAGCGGGTCGGCCGGGTGGTTCGGGAACGTGCCGTCCAGTTCGAAGTACAACGGGTCCGTGCGCAGCCCGAGTGGCGCGACGACCGCGGGCCACACGTGGCCCGCCATCCCGTTGCCGGCGTCCACCACGACCTCCAGTCCGTCGAACGCGGCAGGGTCGGCGAACGAACGGACGTGCGCGGCGTAGCGGTCGAGCATGTCCTCGTGGCGGAGTCCTCCCGTGAGCGCTCCGTCCACGGGGGCCTCGACGGCGAGATCTCGGATCTGGCGCAGACCGGTGTCCGCGGACACGGGCGCCGCACCACGCCCGCAGAGCTTGATGCCGTTGTACTCGGCCGGGTTGTGGCTCGCGGTGAACATCGCCCCGGGCAGGTCGAACACCCCGGACGCGTGGTAGAGCTGGTCTGTCGACGCGAGCCCCACGTCCACGACGTCGACCCCGGCACGCCGGACCCCGTCCACGAACGCGGCACACAGTTGCGGTGACGACGGTCGCATGTCACGCCCAACCACCATGCCCTGGCGAGTGTCGAGCACGATCGCAGCCGCCCAGCCGAGCGCCCGCGCGACGTCGACGTCGAGTTCGGTGTCCACCAGGCCACGGACGTCGTATGCCTTGACGACGCGCTCGAGGCGATCGGCCAGGTCCATGTGTCACCCCCCGAGGACGTGCGTCAGGCCGCCCGCCGATGAGTTCGGCGGGCAGGCGGGCCCCCGGCAGCGTTCACCAGTCCGTGGCGAATCCGGGGCCACCCGCAAGGATGCCGAACCGGCCGGGGACACGCGCGGCCTCGTGGTCCGCGGGCGGCACCGGCGACGGACTCGACACCCACCCCGACTCGTCCGGCGCGTGCTCCCGTCCGCTGGGTCGGGGAGCCGACCGGTCGGACGCTGCAGGAGGCGGCTGGTCGTCAGCCGTCGGGTCGGCCCGGCTCTCGACCAGGTGGATCGGGCCTCGGAGCCGGGGCCCCGCCGATCGGTCGGTCGCCGCGGCGGTGGGGGGGGGCGCGGGGGGGCCCCCCCCCCGGGGGGGCCCCCCCCCCCCCCGGGGGGGGGCCCCCCCCCCCCCCCGGGGGGGCCCCCCCGCCCGGGGGGGGGGGCCCCGGGGCCCCCCC
>JBJHCV010000014.1:0-42522 GCA_050486225.1 Nitriliruptoraceae bacterium | reverse complement strand
GCGGGTGCAGTCCGCGTCCACATCGCTGATCTCGTTGATCACGAGACCGTCCCGCTGAATGCCCGCCTCGCTCGCGATCCCTTCGGCCAGCTCGGCTGCGGCATCTAGAGTGAAGCAGCCATCGCTCACCGCAGTTCCAAGTTCGTGGGCGTAGACGGCGTAGAGGGGGCGTGGGCCGTCGACTGGAGCTACGACGCCGTCGCGTGGATACAGGGTGACACGCGGCTGGGCAGGATCGAGCCGGAAGTAGGTGCAACTGTCCGTCCCCACGGCCTCGCCGCCTTGGGTGACTACCGACCAGCCGGACAACCCCAACCGTGCAAGCTCGCCCTCGGCGAGCTGTCGACCGGCCTGAGCGTCCATGCAGACCGAGGGAAACCCTGCGATCTGGTCATCGAGTGCGATCCGCAGTTCGATGACACGGGGGTCCTGGGCCGCGCCGGGAGCGAGCGGCCGCCAGCCGGTGGGAACCGGAGCCTGGGTCGGTAGCACCGCGATTCCGCCAGTCGTGTTCTCGTAGGCCGTCAGCTCAGGAGGTGGCTCGCCGGTGTCCTGCTCCCAGACGACCGCACAATCCGCCACCGGATCGCCGGTCACCAGATCGATGCCGATACCGCTCGAGGGGTCCCCGTCCGTATGACAGGCGACCATCGTGGTCGAGCCGAACAGGCTCATCACCGCCCACCCGACCGCCGCCAGGCCCAACAGCCCCACCGTGGCGACCAACACCACCCCCCGACGCCGGACCCGAAGGCTGCGCCGCACACCCGCCTTCTCGTCCAGTGGCATGGCAACGATCTGCTCCAACAGCGCCTGTTGCGTGTGGCTGTCCGTCTCGGCCACGGCCTGGCCGTCGGTAACCAGCGGCAACTGGCGGACGTAGCGATCGATCGGGTAGCTGCGTCTCATCCCACTTCCTCCGAACCACGACGAACAGACACCCGTCGTGACCGATCAACACCAGACATCTCGGCCGGTTCCAGCCCCTCGTCCGCGAGGCCGGCCGCGAAACGCTTCCGAGCCCGATGGAGCCGCAGCCGAGCGTTCGCCCGAGCACAACCCAACACATGGGCGATCTGGCCAGCATCGAGCTGCTCCCACCCCGCCAGGATCAACACCTCCTGATCAGGCTCGCTCAACCGGCCAAACGCCGCAGCGATCAAGACTGCCTCGCCACCCCCGACACCCACGTCGACGTGATTGCCAACGGGCTCGCGCTGAATCCGTTCGGTCAGCTGCTGAAAACGCTGCTGACCCCGGTGATGGTTTGCCAGGACCTTCCGAGCCGTGCCGAACAACCACAGCCGAGCCTGATCGCCGCCGGGAACCTCATCCAGTCGCCTCCAAGCCGCCAGGAACGTCTCGCTCACTACGTCACGTGCATCATCGATCGAGTCCGTGCGTCGGCGTACGTAGCCCAGGACAGGCCGGTAGCACGAGTCGTACAGCTCTTCGAAACGCTCACGACGTCCATTCATCAACACATCCCACGTCGGATCAACGACATCGACAGGCATCGCCACGAAAGACTGTCGCAACACCTACACCTACAACATGTCCGGCAACGCCCGAGCGTTTCGGGTCGTCATCCGAGAACAGTCCACCAGGCCAATCGATTGGAATCCGTCATCAGCAAGGCTTGTTGCTCCGCACGGTGCCTCGGCACACCGTCTGAGACTGCGGTCCTTGGCCCGAAGGACCGCAAGGCCAACGTGGTGATGTGGTCACGATCGCCGTTGGCTACGGGCGCGACGGCCGGCTCGGGAAACCGCCCACAATCACGGCTATGTGCGGTCGGGCTGGCCACGAGAACGCGAGCCGTCACCGGGAGGGTTCGGCTGGACGGTGACGGGGGGCAGCGTTCATACGAGGTAGGCCCGCAACGCTTCACGAACGATGCCGGACTTGTGGACACCGTCGCGATCGGCGCGCTGTTCGAGAAGGTCCGCGAGCTCGTCATCGAGTCGGGCGTTGACGGTGGGTGATGGCCCCTCGCCCTTGGCCAGGCGTGGGCGACCCCGGCCGGTCGGCCTCACGTGGACGCTGCGGGGTGCGTATCTCGCTTCGGCGTCGTCGGCGAGCCGGTCTGCGAGCTCGTCGGTGACCTTGACGCTGGTGCGTCGCTTCCCTGCCTCGCTCATGATCGGTCCTCCCTCGGGAGGTGGCGCTCGTAGGTCTGGCGGAGCTTCATCGCATGGATGGCGACTTCGCCGTCATCGACGTCATCAACCGTGATGACCTCCAGCATGCGGCCGGTGCGGTCGGGCCCGATGTACAGCACGCCAACGATGTGATCGACGTTCGTCTCGACGGGTCCGGCTGCCACCGCGTTGTGGATCGCGTGGTGGATGTCCGGGTCGCGATCCCGTGGCGGCGAGCGCTGTTCCGGATCCCCATGACCTTGGTGTATCACAGTAATGATGCCTGGCTCCCGCTCGCACGGAGAGCGCGGAGCGATCGGTGGGTCATCCGTTCTTCGGGAGCCAGCGGACCCAGCTGGAGTCGTCGTCGCCCGTGTGGGTGAGCAGTTGGTCCTCGAGGGCGGCGAGGAGCTGGCCGACGAAGGCGTCGTGTCGGTGGCGGGGGAAGGTGTCGTTGGTGAACAGCAGCAGCCCGAAGTGCGGCGTGTGGCGATCGACGCGACGCCGGTGGCAGCGGACGAAGTCCGGGACGTTGTCGGTGACCACCGCTCGATGCGACTGGGCTGCGTGATCGAGCAGGGCGCAGTCGTCCACGCCGCGAAGGTGCCCGAGTTCAGGGTCCTGAACCGCCACGACGTCGTGGCCGCGGGCACGCAGTTGCGCAGCGACGGTCGCGGAGATCATCTCGTCGAGCAGGAGCCTCACTCGAGCAGGGCCTGCTCGGCCTCGTATCGCCCGCGCAGTTCGGCGGCCTCGCTTCGACGCAGGTCGATCTGATGGTCGATCTCGTCCCGGAAGTCGGCGTAGTAGCCCATGGCGACCCGCACCCGGGAGGGGTGGATGCCGAACCACGTGGCGGTCTCGGCGATCCGGTCCTCGCCACGGGCGTCCAGGCCGGTGAGCACGTCGACGACCTCGGCGACGTCGGGACCGCCTGCCAGGCACGCGACCCGCCCGTGGGCAGGACTGGTGTGGAAGCCCACGCCGGGGTGGTCGGCCATGCGCAGCCCCTCGTCGATGAGTCGGACCGCGAGGCTGGACGGTGTCTCGTGACCACTGGCGGCGCGGCGATCGAGCCGATCCTTGACCGTATCGGGGAGTCGGAGGCTGGTTGGCCGAACCATGTAGTCGAGTGTAGTTCACGTGACTACATCGAGCGAGGGCTCTGCACACACCCGTCGTGGAACGCCAGGTGCGGGTGGTGGGATTCGAACCCACACGGGCCAGTGGCCCGAGGGCTTTTAAGGCCCCTCTGTCTACCGTTCCAGCACACCCGCCTGCCGGAGGCAGGGTAGGGGTGGGAAGGTCCGACGAGCAGGGTTGTCCAGCCGGTCACGTCAGGCGTCAGGTCAGCCGGTCAGGCGGGCGAGCGTGCGGTCGCGGATGTCGGCCCCGATGGCCAGCGAGGACGTTGCGGCCGGGGACGGCGCGTTGAGCACGTGCACGACCCGGGCGCTGTCGCGGACCACGAAGTCGTCGACCAGGTCGCCCTCGCGTGACATGAGCTGTGCCCGGACCCCCCAGGGGCCTCGTTCCACGTCCTTCACCGTGATCTCTGGTACGTAGCGCTGCACCTCGCGGACGTTCGCGGCGATCAGCCGGTCACGCCACAGCTCGCCGAGCGCGGCGCCCAGGTGTCGGCGTCCGAGCCGCCACAGTCCCGGGAAGCGCAGTGTCTCGGCAAGGTCGCGCAGGTCGACCGACCACGGGTCGTCGCCCTGGCGGGCCAGCGCGAGCATGGCGTTGGGCCCGATCCACACCTGCCCGTCGATGCGGCGGGTCAGGTGGACGCCCAGGAACGGCAGACCCGCGAGCGGCACCGGGTAGATGCTGCCGCGCACCAGGTGGGTCTTCTCGTCCGCGAGCCGTAGCCACGACCCACGGAACGGCACGATCTGCTCGCTGAGCTCGAACCCGGCGCGCCGGGCCATGCGGTCCGATCGCACCCCTGCACACACCACTGCGGCCGAGGCCTGCACGTCACCCGCCGCGGTGCGCAGGCGCACCCCGTCGTGGCGTTCCTCGAGGTCGAGCACCTCGCAGGAGGTCGTGACCGTGCCGCCGCGTTCCTCGATGAGTTCCACGAACCGGCGGCAGGCAACCGCGAAGTCGGTGACGGCCGTCTCCGGGGTCCACGCGCCCGCGACCGCGGTGACGTGCGGTTCGTGTTCACGCACCCCGGCCGCGTCGAGTTCGACGATCTCCACGCCGTTGGACCGGGCCCGGTCGACCAGTCGCCGCAGGCCGGGCAGCTCGCGCCGGTGCACCGCCGCGATCAGCTTGCCGGTGCGCAGCACCGGGATGCCGTGCTCCTCCGCGAACCGTTCGAACTGCGCCTTGCCCTCACGGCACCAACGGGCCTTGGCCGATCCGGGCGGGTAGTACACGCCGGCGTGGAGCACTCCCGAGTTGCGAGACGACTGGCCGGTGGCGACCTCGGCGGCACGTTCGTAGACCCCGACGCGCAGGTCGGGACGCGCCTCGAGCAGTCGGAAGGCGGTGGCGAGTCCGACGATGCCGGCGCCGACGACGGCGACGTCGATACGGGTGGTCACGGAGTCTCCCCGGGTCGGACGGTCAGGTGACGGTCAGTGGGCGGACCGGCGGGTGGGCTGACGCGCAGGGCGGCGGGCAGGCCGGCGGCCAGCGGGCTCAGCGCCCGGGGAGCATAGGCTCGCGGGCAGGGCCCGTCGTGGTCAGGTGGGAGCGGGATGGCAGCGTCCGACGACACGCGCACGGTCGAACTCGGCCAGTTCGAGGACGACAACGCGCATCTCATCGCCGCGCGGCTGGACACGGCCGGGATCACCTGGTGGTCCAAGCGTTCCGGGGGACTCGCCCGGGTGCTGTTCGCCGGGGACTGGGGCACCCGGCTGTTCGTCGACCAGCAGCGGCTGGCCGACGCGCGAGCGATCGCCGACGACGTGCTCGGGACCGGGCGCTGACGAGCCCGACGGTAGGGTGCGTCCTCGCACCCGGCCATCGCCCGGAGGGGCCAGTCCTGACGGGAACCGACGACGTCGCGAGCCCCCGGTCGTCCGGCGGGTCGCCGACACGCCTGGGCGTGCTCGCCTCCGGGCAGGGGAGCAACCTGCTCGCCCTGCTCGCCGCCATCGAAGCCGACCCGGACTTCGGCGGCCGGGTCGTGGTCGTCGCCTCCGACCGGGGCCAGTCCGGTGCCCTGCAGCACGCCCGTGACCGGGATGTGGCCACGCTCGTGGTCGAGCCGGGTGACCACCCGGACCGTGCCACCTGGGAGGCGGCGCTCGTCGACGGACTGCTCGCCCACGACGTCGAGGTGGTCGTGCTCGCCGGGTTCATGCGCATCCTGTCGGCGGCCTTCGTCGACACGTGGCCCGACCGGATCGTCAACACCCATCCGTCGCTGCTGCCGGCGTTCCCCGGCGCGCACGCGGTGCCCGACGCGCTCGCCCACGGGGTGAAGGTGTCGGGGGTGACCGTGCACCTGGTCGACCACGGGGTCGACACCGGCGCGATCGTCGCCCAGCGTGCCGTCGACGTGCTCCCCGACGACGACGAGCATGCTCTGCACGCCCGAATCCGGGACGTCGAACACGTCCTGTTCCCCCAGGTGGTCCGGCTGCTGTGCCACCACCGCATCGAGCGTCGGGGTCGCCACGTCCACGTCCACCCCGCCAAGGAGTCCTCGTGAACACCGTCCGACGCGCACTGATCAGCTGCTGGGACAAGGACGGGGTCGCCGACCTCGCCCGGGCCCTGCGCGACCACGGGGTGGAGATCCTGTCGACGGGTTCGACGGCGAAGGTCATCCGCGAGGCCGGCTGCGAGGTCACCGAGGTCGCCGAGGTCACCGGCTTCCCCGAGTGCCTCGACGGCCGGGTCAAGACGCTGCACCCGCACGTGCACGCCGGGATCCTCGCCGACCGTCACAACCCCGACCACGTCGCGCAGCTCGACGAGCTCGGCGTGACGCCCATCGACCTGGTGGTCGTGAACCTCTACCCGTTCCGTGAGACCACGCAGCGCACCGACGACCCGGCCGAGATCGTCGAGATGATCGACATCGGCGGGCCCACGATGGTGCGGGCCGCGGCGAAGAACCACGGCTCGGTCGGGGTCGTGGTCGACCCGGCCGACTACCCGCGGGTGCTCACCTCGATCGCCGAGCACGGCGGACTCGACGACGGCCTGCGTCGGGAGCTCGCCGCGACGGCGTTCCGACACACCGCTGCCTACGACGCGGACGTGGCCAACTGGTTCGACGCCGACGAACCGATCGGGGTGCAGCTGTCGATCGCGATGCCCCGTGCCGCCGAGCTGCGGTACGGGGAGAACCCTCACCAGCACGGCGCGTTCTACCACCCGGGAACTCCGGTCGGGTTCGGCTCGATCCTGCAGCTGCACGGCAAGCAGCTGTCGTACAACAACCTGCTCGACGTCGACGCGGCCTGGGCCATGGCGCTCGACCAGACCGAGCCGTGCGTGGCGATCATCAAGCACACCAACCCAGCGGGCTACGCGATCGCGTCCGACGTCGAACAGGCCTGGGTTCGGGCGCTGGAGGGTGACCCGGTCAGCGCGTTCGGCGGAATCGTCGCTGCGAACCGGCCGATCGACGGGGCCACCGCCGAACGCATCACCGAGATCTTCACCGAGGTGGTCATCGCGCCCGGGTTCGAGCCGGACGCGCTCGAGGCGCTGCGGCAGAAGGCGAACCTGCGGATCCTCGAGGCCACCTCGACGGACGCGCCGGTGGCCCCACTGCACGTGCGCAGCGTGCTCGGCGGGCTGCTGGTGCAGGAGGCGGACGTCGGCGCCGAACCGTGGGACGAGTGGCAGGTGGTCACCGAGGCCCAGCCCGACGAGGCGACGCTGGCCGACCTGCGCTTCGCGTGGATCGCGTGCCGACACACCAAGTCCAACGCGATCGTGCTCGCTCACGACGGGCAGGTCGTCGGGGTCGGGGCCGGACAGATGAGCCGGGTCGACAGCGTGCGGCTCGCGGTCGAACGGTCCGGGCAGCGTCACACCGGGTCCGTGCTGGCCAGCGACGCGTTCTTCCCGTTCCGCGACGGGCCCGACGCCGCCGCAGCGGCCGGCGTGCGCGCCATCGTGCAGCCCGGCGGGTCGGTGCGTGACGCCGAGGTCGTCGCCGCCGCCGACGAACACGGCATCCCGATGGTGTTCACCGGACGGCGACACTTCCGTCACTGACGCGCCGGTCCGCGGGTCCGGCACATGGCGTGCAGATCGTGGCCACGTGCGACAGGATGCACACCCTCCCGGCCAACCCACGCGGTCGGGACACCACGGCGGTCAGGGCGCCACGGCAGACAGGGGCACGACGATGACGGCACGACTGATCGACGGCAAGGCGCTCGCCGAACGGGTGCGCGCACGCATCGCGGACGAGGTCGCCGAACTTCGCGCGACCCACGGGGTGCGGCCGGGGCTGGCCGCGGTGCTCGTCGGTGAGGACCCGGCGTCACAGGTGTACGTCGGCATGAAGCACCGGGCCACCGAGGCCGCCGGGATGCTGTCACGTCAGGTGACGCTGCCCGTCGACACGACCCAGGACGCACTCGAGGCAGTGGTCGCCGACCTCAACGCCGACGACGACATCGACGGCATCCTCGTGCAGCTGCCGCTGCCCAACCATCTGGACCCGCAGCCGATCCAGGAACTGATCCGTCCCGACAAGGACGTCGACGCGCTCAACCCCTACACGGCGGGACGCCTCGCGATCGGCGACCCGACGTTCCTGTCGTGCACGCCCTACGGCGTACTGGAGATCCTCGACCACGCCGGAGTGGAGACCAGCGGTGCCGAGGTCGTCATCGTCGGACGGTCGAACCTCGTCGGCCGGCCCCTGTCGGTGATGCTGACCCTCAAGGGGCGCGACGCCACCGTGACGTTGGCCCACTCACGTACCCGCGACCTCGCCGCGGTGTGCCGACGCGCCGACGTGGTGGTCGCCGCCGCGGGCATGCCCGGTCTGGTGACCGCCGACATGATCTCGCCGGGGACCACGGTCATCGACGTCGGGACCAACCGGACCGAGGACGGCCGGCTCGTCGGCGACGTGGCGTTCGACGAGGTCGCCGAGGTCGCCGCGGCGATCACCCCGGTGCCCGGCGGGGTCGGGCCGATGACGGTCACGATGCTGCTGCAGAACACCCTCGAGGCGGCACGGGCACGCCGGGGGCTGCCGCGCCGCTGACCGGGCGCCCCGCACGGGCGGTGCGCGCCTGTCGAGTCGGAGGCTCGTGGCCGCGACAGTAGGATCGCGGGCAACGGCCCGGTGTGCCCTGCCGGCCCAGCCTTCATCGTCGCCTGTCCTCGAAGGAGTTCCGCATGACCTCGCCCGTCCGTGTCGCCGTCACCGGCCCCGCTGGCCAGATCGGCTACGCGCTCGTCTTCCGCATCGCGTCCGGCCAGATGTTCGGTCCGGACACGCCCGTCCACCTGCAGATGCTCGAGATCCCTCCGGCGCTGCCGGCGCTCGAGGGTGTGGCGATGGAGCTCGACGACTGTGCGTTCCCGCTGCTCGCAGGCATGACGTGTACCTCGGATGCGGCGGAGGCGTTCGACGGCTCTGACGTCGTGTGCCTGGTCGGCGCCAAGCCGCGCGGCCCGGGCATGGAACGTGCCGACGTGCTCATGGACAATGCGGGCAACTTCGGTCCGCAGGCGAAGGCCATCGCGGCCAACGCCTCGTCGGACGTGCGGGTCGCGGTGGTCGGCAACCCGGCCAACACCAACGCGCTGATCGTCGCCGCGCAGGGCGAGGGTCTGGCGGCCGAGCAGGTGTCGGCCATGGTCCGGCTCGACGAGAACCGTGCGAAGACGCAGCTGGCGCAGAAGGCCGGCGTGCCGGTGTCCGACGTCACGAACCTGACGATCTGGGGCAACCACTCGCCGACGATGGTCCCCGACTTCCCCAACGCCCGCATCCAGGGACGTCCCGTCACCGACGTCATCGAGGACCGCGAGTGGCTGGAGAACGGGTTCGTCTCCACGGTGCAGCAGCGCGGCAAGCAGGTCATCGACGCCCGCGGGGCGTCCTCGGCGGCGTCGGCCGCCAACGCGCTGGTCGACCACGTCGCGTCGTGGTGTGGTGGACGCGCCACGGCCGAGGGTGACTGGGTGTCGATGGCGGTGCGTTCCGACGGTTCCTACGGGATCCCCGAGGGACTGATCAGCGGATTCCCGGTGCGCACCGACGGCCGCGGCAACCACGAGATCGTCCAGGGGCTCGAACTGTCCGACTGGACGCGCAGCATGATCGAGCGCACGGTGGCGGAGCTCGAGGAGGAGCGCGCCGCGGTCAGCGACTTCCTGTAGGTCGACCGGCCTCGTCCGGGACGACGGGAGACGACTCATGACGCGTGTGTTCTCGGGCATCCAGCCCTCCGGGGTGCTGCACCTGGGCAACCACCTTGGTGCGCTGGTCAACTGGGTGGCCATGCAGGACGAGTCCGACTGCGTCTACTGCGTCGTCGACCTGCACGCGATGACGTCCCCGACCGAGCACGACCCGCAGACGCTGCGGCGGCGCACGGTCGAGCTCGCGACCGGGATCCTCGCCGTCGGCGTCGACCCGGACCGCAGCCTGCTGTTCGTGCAGTCGCACGTGCCGGAACACACCGAGTGCTGCTGGCTGTTCAGTTGCGTCGCGACCTACGGCGAACTCGCCCGGATGCCCCAGTTCAAGGAGAAGTCGGCAGGCCGTGACACCTCGGTGTCGGTCGGCCTGCTGACCTACCCGGTACTGCAGGCGGCCGACATCCTGCTCTACCACGCCGACGAGGTGCCGGTCGGTGAGGACCAGCGTCACCACATCGAACTGGCGCGCGACATCGGCCAGCGGTTCAACCACCGGTTCGGGCGCGAGGTGTTCACCCTGCCGAAGGCCGTGCATCCGAAGGCAGCCGCGCGGGTCATGGACCTGCAGGAGCCGACCAACCGCATGTCGAAGTCGGCCACGTCGGAACGTGGGATCGTGTATGTGCTCGACGAGCCCGACGTGATCGCGAAGAAGTTTCGTTCGGCGGTGACCGACTCGGACACCGCCATCCGCCACGACCGTGACGCGAAGCCCGGCGTGTCGAACCTGCTGGAGATCCTGTCCGCCGCGACGGGACGTGACGTGCAGGAACTGGCCGACGAGTACGACGGTCAGGGCTACGGGGTGTTCAAGTCCGCGGTCGCCGAGGCCGTGATCGAGATGCTCGCGCCCGTCCGTGCCCGCCACGACGAGCTCGCGGCGGACCCCGGAGCGGTCGAACGGATCCTCGCCGACGGGGCCGCCCGGGCGCGCGAGACCGCGAGCGTCACGCTCGCGCAGGCCCGAGACGCGATGGGGCTGACCGTCCCGTCCTGAACGTCGGTCCGGACGCTGGTCTGGGCGACGGAACTGGGCCCGCCTGAGCGCTCGACGCGCCCCCGGCTGAAGGCTCAGAGGTAGCCGCGCAGGGTCGCGGCCTCCACGACCCGTTCCACGGCCAGGGCGAACGCCGCCTCCCGGAACGTCAGTCCCGGGTGCCGGTCGCGGAACGCCCGGCACTGGTCGTGCGCGCGGACCAGCTTCAGCTCGAGTCGGTGGTTGACGTCCTCGTGGTCCCAGCGGATCTCCTGGTTGTTCTGCACCCACTCGAAGTAGCTGACGGTCACGCCGCCGGCGTTGGCGAGGATGTCGGGCACCACCACGATCCCGCGGTCGGCGAGCACCTCGTCCGCGTCCGGGGTGACCGGGTGGTTGGCGGCCTCGACGACCACCCGTGCGCGGATCGCGTCGGCGTTGACGTCGGAGATGACCTCGCCGAGCGCCGCTGGGACGAGCACGTCGACGTCGAGTTCGAGCAGTTCGGTGTTGCTCACCGGTTCGGTACCGGGAAGCTCGGCGACCGAACCGGTGCGCGCGACGTGGTCGACCGCGGCGGTCACGTCGATGCCGCCGGGTGCGACGACCCCTCCGTGCACGTCGGAGATCGCCACGATGCGGTAGCCGCGCTCGGCGGCGATCCGGGCCGTCCAGGATCCCACGTTGCCGAAGCCCTGGATCGCGACCGACACCTCGGAGGGTTCGGACACGCCGAGCTCGCGCAGCGTCTGCTCCATCACCACGACACAGCCCCGGCCGGTGGCCTCCTCACGACCGTACGACCCGCCGAGCGCCACCGGCTTGCCGGTGACGATCTGGGTGGTGTGACCGTGGCGCCGCCCGTACTGGTCGAGGATCCAGCTCATGACCTGGGCGTTGGTGTTCATGTCGGGCGCCGGGATGTCCCGGGTGGGGCCGATCACGTGGCCGATCTGGTCCGTGTAGCGCCGGGTCACCCGTTCGAGTTCGCCGAGGCTCAACCCGGACGGATCGACCTGCACCCCTCCCTTCGCGCCGCCGAACGGCACGTCGACCAGTGCGGTCTTCCAGGTCATCAGTGACGCCAGCGCGCGGACCTCGTCGAGGTCGGCCTTCGGGTGGTAGCGGATCCCGCCCTTGTACGGCCCGCGGGCCGCGTTGTGCTGGACGCGGTAGCCGTAGACCACGTCGAGGTCACCGTTGTCCCGCCGGAACGGCACCTGGACGCGCAGTTCGCGGAAGGACCCCGACAGGACCTCGATCGCCGAGTCACTGATGCGTGCGGTCTCGGCGGCTCGGACGAAGAAGTGGTTGACGGCCTCGAACGGCGTCATCCGCACGGGGTCCCCCTGGGTCGGCATCGTGGCCCGTCGTGCGAGCCAACCACGTCGCGACCGCGGGGTCCACGGTGCGTCCGGCGCCGTGTCCGTGCCGCCGCCGGATCGAAGCGCCGGCGGCACCGCTGCTAGCATCCTGCGCGGTCCGAGCAGGAGCCGACACCATGGCCACCAGGGTCGCGGACACCAGTGCCGCACGCAGGAGACGCCCGTTCCTCGTCGAGCTGTACCGCTCGGCGCTCGGGAAGAAGTACCTGATGGCCATCAGTGGCGTCGTGTGGCTCGGGTACGTGCTCGCCCACATGATCGGGAACCTCAAGCTCTACCTGAGTCCGGCGGAGTTCAACGAGTACGCCGAGTTCCTGCGTCGGCTGCTCTACCCGATCGTCCCGGAGCACGCGACGCTCAACCTGATGCGCGCGGTGCTGATCCTGGCGCTCGTGGTCCATGTCGTCACGGCGTGGCAGCTGACGATCATCAACCAGCGGGCGCGTCCCGAGCGGTACCGGTCGAAGCGCGACTACGTGGCCGCCGACTTCGCGGCGCGCACCATGCGCTGGACCGGGGTCATCGTCCTGCTGTTCATGGCGTACCACCTCGCCGACCTGACCTGGGGCTGGGTCAACCCGGACCCGACGGGCACCGTCTACGACCGGGTGATCGCGAGCTTCTCGCAGCCGGTGGTGGCGGGCTTCTACGTCGTGGCCAACCTCGCGCTCGGCGTCCACCTGTACCACGGGGCCTGGAGCCTGTTCCAGTCGCTCGGGCTCAACAACCGCCGGTTCAACCACTGGCGACGCGTGTTCGCCGTCGCCTTCACCGCCGTGGTCGTGGTCGGCAACCTGTCGTTCCCGATCGCCGTGCAGCTGGGACTGATCGGTTGACCCGCCTGCCGCACCGCCACACCCAGACTCGACCAGGGAGCAGCACGCCATGACGGTCCTCGACGCGAAGATCCCGGACGGGCCCATCGAACGCAAGTGGGAGGACCACAAGTTCGACATGCGGCTGGTCAGCCCGAACAACAAGCGTCGGTTCGAGGTCATCGTCGTCGGTACCGGGCTCGCGGGAGCCGCAGCCGCGGCCACCATGGGGGAACTCGGCTACCGGGTCAAGGCGTTCACGTTCCACGACTCGGCGCGGCGCGCACACTCGATCGCGGCCCAGGGCGGTATCAACGCCGCGAAGAACTACCACGGTGACGGGGACTCGATCCGCCGACTGTTCTACGACACCGTCAAGGGTGGGGACTACCGCGCCCGCGAGGCCAACGTCCACCGGCTCGCCGAGGTGTCGACCAACATCATCGACCAGTGCGTCGCGCAGGGTGTGCCGTTCGCCCGCGAGTATGGCGGACTGCTCGACAACCGTTCGTTCGGTGGTGTGCAGGTCAGTCGCACCTTCTACGCCCGTGGACAGACCGGCCAGCAGCTGCTGCTCGGCGCCTACCAGGCCCTGGCCCGTCAGGTGAAGGCCGGCACGGTCGAGGTGCACACCAACACCGAGATGCTCGACGTCGTCGTCGTCGACGGCAAGGCCGTCGGGATCATCACCCGCAACCTGGTCACCGGGGAGATCGAGCGTCACTCCGCCCACGCCGTGGTGCTGGGCACCGGCGGCTACTCCAACGCCTTCTTCCTGTCGACCAACGCGATGACCTGCAACGTCACCGCGATCTGGCGCGCGCACCGCAAGGGTGCGATGTTCGCCAACCCGTGCTTCACCCAGATCCACCCGACCGCGATCCCGTCCTCCGACGAGTTCCAGTCCAAGCTGACCCTGATGTCGGAGTCGCTGCGCAACGATGGGCGCATCTGGGTGCCGCGCAACGCCGACGAGCGTCGGCCGGCCGACCAGATCCCCGAGGAGGAACGGTTCTACTTCCTCGAGGAGAAGTACCCGGCGTTCGGCAACCTCGTGCCGCGCGACGTGGCGTCGCGCAATGCCAAGGAGCAGGTCGACGCAGGCCGCGGTGTCGGGCCGATCCGCAACGGGGTGTACCTGGACTTCGCGGACGCGATCGCCCGGCTCGGGCGCGACGCGTTCCACGGGAAGTACGGCAACCTCATCGAGATGTACGAACGCATCACCGGTGAGGACCCCTATCAGACCCCGATGCGCATCTACCCGGCTCCCCACTACACGATGGGCGGCCTGTGGGTCGACTACCACCTGCAGACCACCGTGCCCGGGCTGTTCGCGATCGGCGAGGCGAACTTCTCCGACCACGGAGCCAACCGCCTCGGCGCCTCGGCGCTGATGCAGGGGCTCGCGGACGGCTACTTCGTGCTGCCGGCCACGATCGGTGACTACCTGGCCCCGATGCTGGGACAGGCGAAGGTCGACACGTCCGCCTCGGAGTTCGACGTCGCCGAGGCCGACGTGCGGGGACGCATCGACCACTTCCTCAACGTCCGGGGCACGCGGTCGGTCGACTGGTTCCACCGGGAACTCGGCAAGATCCTGTGGGACCACTGTGGGATGGCGCGCAACCGCGCCGGGCTGGAGAAGGCCCTGTCCGAGATCCCCGCCCTGCGCGAGGAGTTCGAGACCGACGTTCGAGTGCTCGGTTCCGGCGACACGCTGAACTCGTCACTGGAGAAGGCCGGGCGGGTTGCGGACTTCTTCGAACTCGGAGAACTGATGTGTCGGGACGCGCTCGTGCGCGAGGAGTCGTGCGGAGGCCACTTCCGCGAGGAGAGCCAGACCGACGAGGGCGAGGCGCTCCGTGACGACGAACGCTTCGCGCACGTCAGCGCCTGGGAGTGGACGGGAGAGTCCGCGAACCCGACCGAGCACCGTGAGCCACTCGTGTTCAACGAGGTCGCGCTGACCCAGAGGAGCTACAAGTGAACTTCACCCTTCGCGTCTGGCGACAGAACGGCCCCGACGAGGAGGGTCGCTTCGAGACGTACGAGGCGACCGACATCGCGTCCGACGCGTCGTTCCTCGAGATGCTCGACGTCGTCAACGAACGCCTCAACGACGAGGGTCGCGAGCCGATCGAGTTCGCCCACGACTGCCGGGAGGGCATCTGCGGCACGTGTGGGATCATGATCAACGGTCAGGCCCACGGTCCCGAGCAGGGCACCGCGACGTGCCAGCTCCACATGCGTAAGTTCGAGGACGGTGACGAGATCGTCCTCGAACCGTGGCGCGCCGCTGGTTTCCCGGTCGTGCGCGACCTGGTGGTCGACCGCTCGGCCTTCGACCGGATCATCGAGGCCGGCGGCTTCATCAGCGTGGACACCGGATCGGCTCCGGACGCCAACCTGATGCCGATCCCCAAGGACGACGCCGACCTGGCGATGGATGCCGCAGCGTGCATCGGGTGCGGAGCGTGTGTGGCCGCGTGCCCGAACGGCGCCGCACAGCTGTTCACGTCCGCGAAGCTGGCCCACCTCAACCTCCTGCCCCAGGGGCAGGCGGAGCGCTACGAGCGGACCGGCGCGATGGTCGAGACCATGGAGAGCTTCTTCGGGTCGTGCACCAACATGGGTGAGTGCGAACCCGCCTGCCCGAAGGGCATCTCGATCGACTTCATCGCCCGCATGAACCGGGACCACCTGAAGGCACAGTTCCGCAACCGGCGGACCGCCTGACGGCGTCACACGACGCCGACCGGGCCGTCCTGACGGCGGACGGACACGTCGGGGAGCGCGTGTGAGCAGCCGCATCGTCGTCATCGGCGGGGGACCAGCCGGCTACGAGGCGGCGCTGGTCGCGGCAGAGCTCGGCGCATCGGTCACGGTCGTCTCGGACGAGGGCCTGGGCGGCAACTGTGTGCTGTGGGACTGCGTACCGTCGAAGGCGCTGATCGTCGCCGCCGAGGCCATGGGGTGGCTGGACACCGCCGAGCGGCTCGGCATCGACGTCGCCGGAGGAGGCGCCGCGGTACGCGTCGACCTCCCTCGGGTGTGTGCCGGGGTCCTCGAACTCGGGGTGTCCCAGTCCGACGACATCGAACGCCGCCTGCGTGACGGGGGCGTGGAGATCGTCCGCGGTCGGGGACGCGTGGCCGGCGAACGACACGTCCAGGTGGCGTGTGCCGACGGGTCGGACCGCCGGTTCGAGGCCGAGCACGTGCTCGTCGCCACCGGGTCCACCCCACGTGTGCTCGACTTCGCTCCTCCCGACGGTGAACGAGTGCTCACGAGTCAGCAGGTGTACGGCCTGGACCGGTTGCCCGAGCACCTCGTCGTGGTCGGCTCGGGTGCCACCGGCGCCGAGTTCGCGCACGCGTTCTGCCGCTTCGGGTCCCGCGTGACCCTGGTGTCCTCCCGGGACCTGATCCTGCCCACCGAGGATCCCGACGCGGCACAGGTGATCGAGGACGTGTTCGAACGTCGGGGCATGAGGATCCTGCGACGGTCCCGTGCGGTGTCCTGCGACCGTGATGGCGACCGTGTCGTGGTCGGACTCGACGACGGGCGTTCCATCGAGGCGTCGCACGCACTGTTCACCGTCGGGCAGGTGCCCGCGACGAGCAGCCTGGGTCTCGAAGACGTCGGCGTGACCGTCGGCCCGTCGGGAGCGATCGAGGTCGACCGCGTGTCGCGGACATCGGTCCCGTGGATCTACGCCGCCGGCGACGTCACCGGACGGATGATGCTCGCGTCGGTGGCCGCGATGCAGGGTCGAACGGCGATGTGGCACGCGCTCGGCCAGGCGTTGGAGCCCATCCGGTGGGACTCCGTCGCCGCGACGGTGTTCACCGACCCGGAGGTGTCAACCGTCGGGCGCGACCCGCAGGCGGCCGCCGAGGCCGGTACGCCCGTCGCGAGTGCACGACTCGACTTCCGTCGCAACCCGCGCGCCAAGATGACCCACGGCACCGACGGATTCGTGAAGGTCCATGCCATGGTCGGATCCGGGACGGTCGTCGGAGCGGTCGTCGTCTCCGCACGTTCGAGCGACCTGATCCAGCCGCTGGCGGTCGCGGTCCAGAACCGCCTCACCGTGGAACAGCTCGCGCGCACCATCACCGTGTACCCGTCGATGGCGGGTTCCGTCGCCGAGTGCGCACGCATGCTGATGGCGCGCCTCGAGCAGGGATGACACGCGGTCACGGGTTTCCTGTGGAGGCCGGATCGCCGGTAGGCTCCCCGCACCCGCACCGCTTCGAGGAGCGTCCCTGTGCGTCGCCAGATGGTCGGACTGACCGTTCTCGTCCTGATGCTGACCGGCTGTGCCACGGTTCCCGATGGCGCCATCGAGGCACAGGCCCTCGAGTGTCCTCCCGGTACCCCCGGTTGTGACGAGATCCTGCCTGTCGGTCCCGGCGGCGACCTCGAGATGGAGATGGGCAACTTCTACTTCGACATCGTCGACGGTGTCGCGGTGACTGGTGAGGTGGAGGTGACGGTCGTCAACGTCAGCGACGCCTACCACAACGCGGAGTTCCTCGGCGCGGCCGAGGGATCCGACATCCCCGAGGCCGACGCGTTCGAGACCGGGACCGGCACCGTGCTGCTGTTCCCGGGGGAGTGGACCGTCATCTGCAACGTCCCGGGCCACCGCGCGGCCGGCATGGAGACCACCATCACGGTGTACGCGACGCAGGAGGAGGCCGACGCGGCACTCGCCGAGACCGACGCCGACGTCGCCTGACACCAGACGCGCCGCCGGGCCCGTCGCGGACGGTGTGCCCCGCGACCGAGGACCTGCCGTGCGCCGCCTCGACGAGGATCCACGGGTCGCCGACGCACTGCGTGCCGGTGCCTGGCACGCCATCGACCACCACACGGCGGTCACCTCCACGCAGGATGTCGCCCTGGCGGCACTCCACCGGGGTGTGGAGCCCGGACTCGTCGTCGTCGCCGATGTCCAGACCGCAGGACGCGGTCGGGCGGGTCGTTCCTGGCAGGAGCACGCGCCGCATGCGTCAGGCCTCGCGAACCTGTCGGTGACGGCGACCTGGCCGGTCCCGCCCGGGGTCGACGTCGGTGTCGCACCACTCGCTGCGGGACTCGCGGTCGTCGGGTCGCTGCGGCCCATCGGTGTGGACACCCTGCTCAAGTGGCCCAACGACGTGCTGGCTGCCGAACGCAAGATCGCCGGGATCCTCGTTGAACGGCACCGGGTCGGCGAACACGACGTGCTGCTCGTCGGTTGCGGCATCGACCTCGACTGGCGGCAGGTCGGACGTGCGGGAGCGTCCACCGACTGGACGTCGGTCGCGGAGGTGACGGGCCGCGACGTGGACCGGGCCGAGGTGCTCGCCGGGCTCCTCGTCGCGCTCGACGACCGACTCGACCAGGTTCGTCACGACCCGGCGCTGCTGCTCGACGACCACCGACGCGTCTGTGTCACCCTGGGGCGTGACGTGCAGGTCCACCTGCCCGGTGGCGATCGGCTGGACGGACGCGCGATCGACGTCGACACGTCGGGTGGGCTGATCCTGGAGACCCGCGATGGGAGACGTCGGACGGTGACCGTGGGAGACGTCGTCCACGTTCGGTGACCGGCATACCCTCGCGGCGAGCGCTGGACGACCCAGGAGGCAGGTGTGGCGGACCGGTACACGTCGCTCGTCGGGCTCGAGCTCGACACGCCGGTCGACGACGTCGGAGCGCTCGTCCGTGCGGCGATCGACGCGGGAGACCTGGATCGCGCAGCACCGGTTCGTGACGAGGGCACGGTCGCACAGGAGGTCAACTGGGGCGGCCGGATGCAGAAGGCCGTCGTGCGCCTGTTCTCCGACGTCGACCCGCTGCTGCTGCGCACCGAGACGTACGTCGGGGCCGACGGGTTGGTGCAGGGGCTCCAGCGACAGGTCGGACTCCTCGAGGTGCTCGCGCGGAGGCTCGACGGATCCGTGCGTGCCGTACGCGACGTGTCCGCGATGACGACGCGCGACACCGCCTGGATGCACCGTGTCGCCATCGGGATGGTCGAACAGGACGACGCGATCGCGACCACGGTCGAGGGCGAGGGAACCTGGTGGGTGCGCACCCACGGCGCCGCCCGGTTCGACGTGCCCGACCTGGAGCTCTACGGACTGCATCGCGACCAGGTGGGTCCGGCGACCGCCCTGCTGACCCACGTCCACGCGCAGTTGCTCGATCGGGGCCTGCGCGGGAACCTCACCCTCGGCGACGGGACGCCGATCCACCTGGTGCCCGTGCTGGAGGCGTGGCAGCACCTGCCGCTCGACTGGCCGGGGATCGGCCGTGCGGGCAGGGATCGCGGCGAAGGGCTCGACGGCCCGCGCGCGACGGTGTCGGTACTGCACCGGCCCCGATTCGGGCGGTATCGCCGGGACTTCGAGGGGGTGCTGGCTGCGCTGGCTGATGCCTGAGCAGGATCGTCAGTCGTCGTCGGTGGGTTCGACCCATCCCTCGACCCCCTCGGGACGTTCGTCACCGCACCACTCGCGCAGGCGCGGGGCCCCCTCCTCCGGGCCGATCGCAAGCAGCCGGTCACCTGCCTGCAGCACACGAGTCGGACGCGGCCGGTAGAACCAGCGGTTGCGTCGCTGGATCGCGAGGATCTCCATGCCGGTCTCCGTGTGGAGTCGCAGTTCGGACAGGCTGCGTCCGTCGACGACACTTCCCTCCTGCACGAGCGCCTCGGCGACGATCTCGTCCGCCTCGGACAGCGCCGCGGCGATGATCGGGTGGGGCAGTCCGTCGAACTCGATGACCCGACACATCGACTGCGCAGAGTCCACGATCCGTTCTGACGCGCTCGCCAGGTGCAGCAGGCCGCGCAGCTCCTCGGGGTCCTCGAGTTCAGCGGCCGCGCGCAGCACCCACGACTCGAGCTGGTGGAACAGTTCGTCCGAGGTGTCCTCGATCACCCCGACCTCGGTGGCCAGGGACACGTCCCGCAGCAGGATGGCCGAGTAGGCGAGGCCCACGGCGACCTCGGACGCGTCCTTGAGTTCGACCACGAGGTCGACCGCTCGGTCGAGGTTCGACAGCTTCGCGCGTTCCGGGGGTGGGGGGAGCTCCCTGGGCGTACCCCCGGCGAGCTCGCGGGCCTGGTCGACGCCGTCCTTGGGGCCCTGCATGAACAGGACGTCGCCCTCGCGCAGGACCTCGTCGCCCTCGGGGCCGTAGATCCAGTCGACGTCTCGCCGGATGGCGATGATCCACATGCCCGTGCGCGCGGGGAACTCGAGGTCGCGCAGTGACCTGCCCTCGATCTCGTTGGTTGGGCGGATGCGGATGCGTGCGGTCACCTCGGTGGCGTGCCGCAGGTCGTCGCGCAGTTCGCGAGGCACCCCGAGGTTCTTGAGCACCACCCGGGCGATGTCCTCCGCGGCGTCGGCGATCCCCTCGATGGACACCGCCATCGACAGGACCCCCGCGAGCTGCTCGGCGTCCTGCGGGGAACGTGCCGCGAGCATGCAGGTGGCGCGCAGGTCGACCAGCAGTTCGTCGACAAGCTCCTCGAGTCGCAGGACCTCACGCGCGATGCCCTCGTCGTCGAAGAAGACGGCGGCGTACGCGAGGTCGACCATGAGCTCTGCGGCGTCCTTCGCGCCGACGAGCAGCTCCTTGACGGTGCGTCTGGCCCTCATGTGGCGATCCTTGCCTCGTGCTGGGGTCGTCGGCGCTCCACGTCGGGGCGGCCGGTCAGGCGGGTGCAGGTGGGGGTCACGTCGTCCCCGTCCACAGGATGGAGATGGCCGCGAGCAGGCAGAACACGCCCGCGAGGTCCATCGTCGCGGTCACGATCGGGATGCCGTGGTTGTCGGGGTCGAATCCGTGCCGGAACGACATCGTCGCCGCGGCGTAGGCGGTGAGACCGAGGATCGGTGTCGCGAACAGGGCCGCGAGCAGGGTGATCCCGACCGTCGTCGTCAGGGGCAGGGGTGACAGCCCGGGGACGGCCACGGCCGCGAGCCAACCCGCCACGCCGACACCGGTGAAGGCGAGGACCGCGAGCAGGCCGGTCAGCGAGAAGTCGAGCACCGCGATCCGGCCGGGCAGCGCGCGAGGGGTGAGCTGACCGACGTGGAGCTTCGAGGCGAGGCGACTCGACAGCATGCCACCGAGGGATCCGCAGTTGGCGATGAACGGGGGCAGCAGGATCAGCAGCGCCGCGGCACCGAACTGCTCGGAGGCGCGGGACTCGACCACGACGCCGGCGAACACGTCGATCGTCACGGCGATGGTCAGCACGACGGTGGACTCGCGGACGATGCGACGCACTGCGGGTGCGTGGCTGCGCCAGCCGAGCCACAGCGCGACGACGAAGGTGACGAGGCCGATCGCGCCCAGGGTGACGGCGACGTCCGGTGCGCGCAGCACGAGGGTGGCGAGCAGCAGGGCGGGAAGGGTCACCAGGTCGCCCGAGGCCGTGATGATCGGCGCTCCGACGTCGTCCATGTTCCATCCACGCCGGTGGGACCGCACCGCCATGCCCACGGTGACGAAGAACAGCACGAGCGACGAGAGCAGGCCTCCGACGAGCGAGATCGCCACGAGTTCCAGGAGCCCGATCGTGGGCAGGCCGATCGCGACACTGATGAGCCACGCCAGCAGTCCCGCCTGGGTGGACGAGGCGAAACTCAGGATCGTCGCGGCCTCGATCTGGCGTCCCAGGTAGCCGCGCCGGCTCAGGTCCGGCACGAACTCTCCCGTGTGGATCCCGGTCGCGAGGCGTGATCCCAGCGCGCCGAAGATGGACCCCCGCATGCCGATCGCTGCGGGAATCAGCGCGAGGAGCCCGGGGATCGCCTCGAGCTGCTCCTCGGCGGCACCCAGCACGACACCGGCGACCACGGTGGCGCACAGCCCGATGCCCAGGGCGTTGGCGCCCGATCGGATGCTGCGGGACTCGCTGGCCCAGTACGCGCGCACCTCGGCGATCGGAAGGCCCACCGCACGGCCGATCGCGGCGACCGGACGCGGGACCCTGGGCGGCCGGAAACGGCGCCGTTCGCCCACGTGGATACCTTCGATCGACCGTCGAGGAGACTACTGGCCGTCGTCGGCCGCAGAGCCGGGTCGCGCGGTCGGACGACCGGAGTGACGCGGTGTCACAGCCACACCGCGACCCGCTCGCGATCGGCACGGCCACGTGCCACGCCGTCGACGACGACCGTGGCGGCCAGCGCCACGAACGGACGCAACGTGACAGCCACGACCGCATCCGTCCCGTGCATGGCCGCCGTGTCCACCCCTGCGGTGCCACGTCCCTGCCGGTCGGCCATCTCGAGCACCTCGGCCTCGGAGTGGATGGATCCGGTGTCCCGGATGGCGGCCTCGAGGTCCCGCGGCGCGGGAGGCTGGTCGGGGAAGGTCTGCACGGCCGTCACCCAGGCGTCGAGGCCGCCGTCGACGGGAGCGCCGGACGGGGTGTCGCCGACCCACAGCACGTCACCCGAGTGATGGTCGCGGCGCGACTCGTGGGCGACCGTCACGCCGGATGTCGGCGCCAGGTCCACGGTCACTCCCGACCACCAGGCCGCGAGGCACACCGCCGCCATGGTCCAGGACAGGGGAAGGTCCACGCCCAGGGAGTCGCCGGGCTCGAGCTGCAGGTCCCACGCCACCAGGTGCGCACCCTTCGCGGCCCACTGGGCGAGCGACGCCGTCGACTGCTCCTCACGCCCCCGAGGCGTCAGGACCGTCACCGCCGGGGCATGCCCGCGGAGCCGTGCGGCGTCGCGCACGGCTCCGGCGATCGTGGACGGGACCGGTCGATCCGGGGCGGGGCTGGACAGCTGCACGCGGTGCCGATCGACGAGGTGGCGGTTCGTCCGGTGCGCCCCGGAGGGCCACGGGACGCCGATGGTAACGTGCGGTGGATCCGCCGATCCGATGCCGCCCGTGCAGCGATCCGGGGTCCGCGCACGTCGGGCCGCGCCTCGGGCTGACGTCCGCTGCCGAGACCCCGAGGTGCTCGCCGCTCGTGGCCGTTCCCCGCAACCTGTCGATCCGACGTGGTCGTCAGCGCCCGTGGCTGCGCCGCATCACGTTCGTCGTGATCGCGCTCGTCGTCGCCGCACTCGTGTGGGCCCTGCTGCTGGGCGCCCTGTGGGGGTATGCGTGGGCCCGCCTCGGCGGCATCGACCTGCGGTCGCTCGACGGAGACGTCGAGCCGTTGGGTGTCGACGGGGCCGTCGCACCGCAGGGAACCACGAACGTGCTGGTGACCCTGACGGAGCTGCGTGACCCGACTCGGCCCGTGGAACCCGGGCTCAGGGCGGACGTCGCGCTCGTGCAGGTCGGAGGGCCTCGGCAGGATCCGGTCGTGCTGCTCCTCCCGGTCGACCTCTCGATGGGTGTCGACGGGCACGGCCTCATGACACTCGCCGAGATCCAGGTCGAGGGCGGCTCGGACCTGCTGACGCGCGCGGTGGTGGACTACACCGGCGTGCGCGTCGACCACGTCGTGAGCCTGAGCGTCGAGGCCCTGCCCCGTCTGGTCGACGCGATCGGCGAGGTCGAGCTCTGCCTCCCCGAGGGTTGCCGATCCGTCACGGGCGCCCAGGTCGCGGCCGGCCAGTTCGACGACGACCCCGTGCACGTGGCACGCGTCGTCGCGGGCACCGTCCGTGGCGTCGCGCGCGCGTTCGACGGGTCGTCGACGTGGCGGTCACCGCTCACGGCACGGCGAGCGGTGGACGTCGTGGCAGAGCAGGTCGAGACAGACGTGGCGTTGCGAGGCAGGGCCCTGCTCGACCTCGCCCAGGTGCTCGCGCAGCCGGTGTCGCCCGTGATCGACGTGGTCCCGGTGCTGCGCCATCCTCGGACCGGTGCCATCGTCCCGCTCGACGAACCCGCCGAACTGCGCTTCCAGCAGCTCAGGGACGGGACGCCGCTGCAGCCCGGATCGGGGGACGACGAACTCCGCGTGCTGGTGCTGCGTGACGTGACCATCGCAGTGTTCAACGGTGCCGGAATCCAGGGTCTCGCCGCTTCCGTGCAGGACCGGCTCCGTGACGCGGGTGTGCCCACTGTCGGCACGGGCAACGCTCCGTCGTTCGCGCAGGACCGCTCGCTGGTGACGTACCGTTCGGGGGACGACCGGATCGAACTGGCAGCCATCCACGTCGCAGAACTGCTCGGCGACGTGGATCTCGAGCCCGTCGATCGTCCGCCGACCTTCGAGGGCGAGGACGTGGACATCGCGGTCACGGCTGCTGCAGACCTGGTGGACGACGAGGACGGCGTGTGACCTGGACACCACCTGATCCCTGGGGGCCGACCGTCGACGGAGGTCGACGTGTGGGGCTCGGTGGGCGTGTGGGCATCGCCGCCTCGGTCATCGTGCTCGCAGCCGTGGTCGCGTTCGCGACGACGGCGACGATGCTCGTCCAGCAGGCGGAGGCGAGCCTCACGCGCGTGCCGCTGGACCAGCTCGACGTCGTCACGGAGGCCTCGAACGCGCGCCACTTCCTCGTCGTCGGCTCCGACTCTCGCGACGGCCTGCGTGACGAGGAGCGGTCCGCGTTGTCGCTCGGCGCATTCGAGGGGCAGCGGTCGGACACGATCATCTACGTCGCGTTGAGTGAGGATCGCCAGAGCATCTCGCTCGTGAGCCTGCCTCGCGACCTGCTCGTCATCGACGACCAGGGTCGACGGCTCAAGCTCGCCGATGCCTACGCGGCCGGCCCCAACTCCCTGATCCGGGTGATCCAGGACAACTTCGGTCTTCCCATCAACCACTACGCGTCGGTCTCGCTCGGGGGGTTCCTCAACGTCGTCGAGACGCTCGGTGGCGTGACGATCGACGTCCCGGCCCCGCTGCGCGACGAACTCAGCGGTGCCGACTTCGAGGCGGGGCCGCAGCACATGTCGGCACAGGAGGCCCTCGCCTACATCCGTTCCCGTCAGGGTGCCCGGGCCGACTTCGAGCGCATCGACCGTCAGCAGCGCTTCCTGACGGCCGTGCTTCGAGACCTCACGGACACTCGCACGCTCGCCGACCCGCGTCGGGTGTTCCAGCTCGTGGACGACGTGGCCTCGAACGTGACCACCGACGAGGGGCTCACGCTCGGGGAGATGTACGGACTCGCGGACGAGGTCCGGCGAGTGGTCTCCGGGGGGATCCCGATGACGACCGTCCCGTCGTACACGCGAACCATCGACCGGGTCGACTACGTCATCGCCTACCGGCCGGGTGCGCAGGCGCTCTTCGACGACCTTCGGGCTGGTCGACGGGTGGCCGACCGCGGAACCTCGGAGCAGCGGGGGCAGACGCCCGTGGCCGTGTGGTGGGGCGATGAACTCTCTGCAGCGGACGCCATCGTCGTCCCGACCCTCATCTACGCGGGATTCCAGGCCGGCGGTGCCGGGCGAGGGCCGTCGGACGCCCGGGCGACCGACGTGTCACGGGTGTTCGTCGTCGACGGGTTCGAGCAGGCGGCCGGATGGGTCGCGGCGACACTGGGTGTCGAGCCCGAACCGCTGCCTCCCGGAGTTCGATCGCCCACCGGTGCGCGGGTCGTCGTGTCCGTGGGCGCCGATGCCCGGTCGTAGGAGGCAGACGTGAGCGTCCTGGTCACCGGGGCCAGCGGACAGCTGGGACGCGCGCTCTGTCGGGCGTTCGCCGACGACACCGTCGTCGCCACCACCCGCGAGGATCTGGACGTCTCGTCCGAGGCGGCCGTGGCCGACGCGATCGGGTCGGTGAGGCCCGACGTGGTGGTGAACGCAGCGGCGATGACCGACGTCGACGGGTGTGAGCGTGATCCCCGGGCCGCCCATCGGGTGAACGCGCTCGGTCCCTGGTGGCTCGCGCGAGCGTGCATGCGCACCGGCGCCACGTTGGTGACCATCTCCACTGACCACGTGTTCGGGGCGGCCCCTGTGCTCGATGCCGACGGCGCCCCACGGGCCCTGACCGAGTTCGATCCGGTGGCCCCGGTGAACGCCTACGGCAGGTCGAAGGCCGCCGGTGAACGGCTCGTGCGAGAGACCCTGGCTGCGCACCACGTCGTGCGGACCGCGTGGCTGACCGGAACCGGGTCCGGCCACTTCGTCGCCAGCATCCTGGCCAGGGCCCGGGCGGGCGAGCGGCTGCGCGTCGTCGACGACCAGGTCGGATCGCCGACGTTCGTGGACGACCTCGCGCCGGCGATCGTGGAGATCGCGCGCAGCGGTCGACACGGCACCTGGCACCGGACGAGCCGGGGTTCGTGCACCCGGTACGAGCTGGCGTGCGCCGTGCTCGAGGAGGCGGGCATCGACGTCCCCGTCGATCCGGTGACCTCGGACGAGTACCCGACCGATGCGCAGCGGCCCGGCTGGTCCGTGCTCGATGGCACCCATGCGGAACTCAGTGGTCTGCGGGCCATGCCGCACTGGCGCGACGCGCTCGCCCGGTTCCTGGCCGCGTCGGGCACCCGGCACGGGGGTGCCCGGTGACCGGCACCGCCGTGGTGGTCGTCACCCACGACTCCCGTGACGACGTGCTGGGATGCCTGTCGACGGTCGACGACGCGGCGGAGGTGGTCGTCGTGGACTGCGGATCCCGTGACGGAACCTCGGACGCCGTGCGTGCGAGACACCGGGAGGTCCGCGTGCTCGAACTCGACAACGCGGGGTTCGGGCGGGGTGCGAACGCGGGTGTCCGGGCCGTCCGTGACGCTCCCGTCGTCGTGGTGTGCAACGCAGACGTCCGATTCGACCCGGGCGCGATCGCGCACCTGGAGCGTGTGTTCGCCGACCCGGAGGTGGGGGCGGCGGGCCCGAGCGTCCGGTACCCGTCGGGTGCCGCCCAGGCCTCGGCACGCCGCGTCCCCGGGCCGGGGGTCGTCATCGGGCACGCGCTGCTCGGGCGTGCATGGCCGGACAACCGGTGGACTCGGGCGTACCACGACCGCGACGCTCCCGACGGCGAGCGTGACGTCGACTGGCTGTCGGGATGTGCGATCGCGTTGCGTCGACGTGCCTTCGACGACGTGGACGGGTTCGACCCCGGGTACTTCCTGTACGTGGAGGACGTGGACCTGGGCACGCGCCTGCGCGCCGCAGGGTGGCGGCTGCGCTTCGTTCCCGACGCGGGGGTGACCCACGTCGTGGCCGGAGCCACCGGGAGGACACCGGTGCGCAGCCTGCTGGTCCATGCGCGGAGTCTCGATCGATACCACCGCCGTCACCACCGGTCCGCCGCCGCACGCCTCGTGCGTCCCGTCGTCCGGTTCGGTCTCGTGGGATGGGTCGTCCTGTCGGCGATCGTCCGACGCGTCGGCCCGTCGGGTCGCAGTGCGACGGGCGAGCCGACGGGGTCACGGGATGGTCGTTCTGGCACCGCACGTGGGCCGCGCCACCGTGACGGGGTCGAGGCGTGAAGGTCCGCGAGGCGATGATCGTCGCGGGAGGTGCAGGCACGCGGCTGCGGCCGCTGACGGAGACGACTCCCAAGCCCCTTCTCGAGTTCTGTGGCGAACCGTTCCTGCTCGGGATGGTCCGGCGGCTCGCGTCGGTCGGGATCGAGCACGTCCTGCTCGTCGTTGGCGCGGACACCCGTCCGTTCGAGGTGTTCGCCCCCGCGACAGCGGGACTCGGTGTGACGATCGACGTGGTGGCGGAACCGGAGCCACTCGACACGGCTGGCGGGGTGCGAAGCGCCCTCGACCGGGTGAGTGGGACGTTCCTGGTGCTGAACGGCGACGTGCTCACCGACCTCGACGTGGTCGCGCTGGTGGATCATCACCGTGCACGTCGTGCGGCGGTGACGATCGCGCTCACCCGGGTCGAGGACACCTCGACCTTCGGGGTCTGCATGCTCGAGGGCAGTCAGGTCGTCGGCTTCGTGGAGAAGCCCGGCGCGGGCTCCCTGCCCGGTCACGACACGGTCAACGCGGGCACCTACGTGGTCGAACCGACCGCGCTCGTCGAGTTCGCGCAGGGGCCGCTGAGCTTCGAGCGCACGGTCTTCCCCCGGCTCGTCGACACTGGAGCGCGCGTCGAGGGGTTCGTGACCGACGCCGTGTGGGCAGACCTCGGTACGCCAGAGCGCTGGCTCGCCGGACACCGACTGGTGCTCGAGGGCGCGATGCAGTGGCCCGGAGCGTGGGCCGCGGACGGGATCACGGTCCGCAGCGGAGCGACCGTCGACCCCACGGCCGTGCTGGTCGCTCCGACACTCGTGTGCGAGGGGTCCGCCGTGGGCGCCGGGGCCACGGTCGGACCGGGCGTGGTGGTGGGACCCGGCGCGACGGTGGGGCCGGGTGTCGTGCTGACCGGCAGCGTCGTGGGATCTGGCGCGTGGGTCGCGGCGTCGGCGACGCGGCTGCTCGCTGGCCCCGGTGTCCGCATCGAGTCCGGGGCTCGAATCGGCCGCGACGTGGTGCTCGGCGACCACGTGGTCGTCACGCCGGGCGAGTCCCTCGCGGACGGTTCCCGCCGCCCCGAGAAGCCGTGACGCGGGTGCTTCCCGGGGGGCGGCTGCTGGTCAGGGTCGACGCCCCGTCGTGTGCTAGAAACCGCTCCGGGGCACCGGTGGTGCGAGGTGCGGTCCAGCATCGGACGGGGGATCGCGGGTTCCCGACCCTGCGGAGGTTGTGTTGACGAGTAGCATCTCGCCCCCTGAGGCCTCGTGGATGGGTCGGGTCGCGGGCCCGGCACTGACGAAGGTCGGGGATCTCTGGCGCGCTCGCGAACTGCTCGGCCAGCTCGTGCGCAAGGAACTCAAGGTCCGCTACAAGAACTCCGCGCTGGGCTTCCTGTGGTCGATGCTCACGCCGGCCCTGATGACGGTCGTGTTCACCGTGGTGTTCACGCTCGTGGTGCCGATCCCCGTCGAGGCGTTCGCCGCCTGGTTCCTCGCGGGCTACCTGTACTGGCAGTTCCTGCAGAACTCGTGTCAGGGTGCGATCCACTCGATCGTCGACAACGCGGACCTGGTGAAGAAGGTCCACTTCCCGCGTGAGGTCCTGCCGCTGTCGCACGTGCTGGCGCAGCTGGTGCACCTGCTGCTCGCCCTGGTGGTGATCCTTCCGTACCTGGTGGTCACGCGGGGGATCGGGGTGATCTGGCACCTTCCGGGAGCACTGCTCGCGATCGTGCTGCTCACCGTGTTCGTGGCGGGCGTCGCGATGTGGTTCGCGGCGGTCAACGTCGTCGTGCGCGACCTGCAGGAACTGTTCGTCGTGATCTTCCTGGTGTGGTTCTACGCGACACCGGTCCTGTACCCAGCCGCGCTCGTGACGTCCGAGCTGGGCAGTGGATCGATCGTGGCTCGGCTGCTCGCGCTCAATCCGATGACGTGGTTCGTCGAGGCGTTCCGCGCGCCGATGTACGGCCAGGTGCTGGAGGGTGCGAGCACCGAACAGATCGTGTCGACGGCGCCGCAGTGGGCACCGGGTTCGACCGTCGCGATCGCGGCTGCATGGGCCGTGTTCGCATTCGTCGCCGGTTGGGCGGTGTTCCTCCGGCGGGCACGCACCTTCGCCAAGGAGGTGTGAGGTGGCACCCCGCCAGTCGCTGGGACAGCTCGCAGGTCTGCGCGTCGACCCGTCGCGCCCCGCGATCGTCGTCGACGGTCTCACCGAGACGTTTCGCCTCTACCACGAGCGGCCGACCGGGCTGAAGGAGCGCCTCTACCGGCTGCGGCGGACGTCCTACACCGACTTCAACGCGCTCGAGGACGTGTCGTTCACGATCGGGCACGGCGAGTCGGTCGCGGTCATCGGCCACAACGGATCGGGCAAGTCGACCCTCCTGAAGGTCCTCGCCCGGATCCTCCCCCCGGACGAGGGATCGGCGCAGACCAACGGGCTCGTCGCATCACTCCTCGAGCTCGGTGCCGGGTTCCACGGTGACCTCACCGGGCGCGAGAACATCCACCTCAACGGCGCGATCCTCGGGCTGTCCCGGGCAGACATCGAGGAGCGTTTCGACGAGATCGTCGACTTCGCCGGGATCCGTCCGCTGCTGGACACGGCGGTCCGCACGTACTCGTCGGGCCTGTACGTCCGGCTGGGTTTCGCCATCGCCGTCACCATCGACCCCGACATCCTGCTGGTCGACGAGGTGCTGGCCGTCGGAGACATGGAGTTCCAGCAGAGATCGCTCGAACGCATGCGGCAGTTCCGGGACGACGGCAAGACGTTCGTGCTCGTGAGCCACGACCTGGACGCCGTGCGAGAGATGTGCGAACGCGGGATCGTGCTGGAGGGCGGACGGCTCACCTTCGACGGTCCTGTCTCGGACGCGATCGAGCACTACCGCCGGCGGTCTCAGCATCCGGCGAGCGGGTTCGCCCCAGAGCCCCGACACCGCCGGGTGCGGATCGTCGACGCCGTGCTCGAGGGCGACGGCGAGGAGGTGTCACATCACCTGACCCCGAGGTCGAGCGCGACCCTGCAGGTGTCGCTTCAGGCCACCGCGCCCGTCGAGGTGTGCAGTGTCGGGATGACGGTGAGCCGGGTCGACGGGACCCGCATCTACGAGATGCACACCTGCTGGCACGGGGTCGGGGTCGGACCGCTCGCGCCGGGGGACGAGGCGACCGTCGCGCTGCAGTTCGACGTCAACCTGCTTGCTGGTCACTACCTCGTGTCGGTGCTGGTGACCGACGTCGACGTCCGTGAGACGTGGAGCGTGCTGGCGGACGGTGTCCGCTTCTCCGTGGCCGACTCGACCCGGGGGGCCGGGCTCGTGGACCTCGCGGGGACCTCTGCGGTGACCGAGGGTCCGGTTCGGAGACTGGCGGAACTGCCCACCCCGGAGTCGGGTTCCCGGCGGCGACCGCGAGGCAGGTGACGCGTGGACGTCACCGTCACGGTGATCATCGTCAACCATCGCACGGGCCATCTGCTCCGACCGTGCGTCGACGCGTACGTCGCGCAGGATCATGCGGCGCTCGAGATCGTGGTCGTGGACAACGCGAGCGACGACACGACCCCAGCGGTGCTGGACGACCTCGAGCGGGCCGATCTGGGGCGACCCGTCACGGTCGTGCGCAGTTCGACCAACCGGGGCTTCAGCGGCGCGGTCAACGACGTGCTGGCCCGAACGCACTCCGCGGTGGTGGTGTTCTCGAACGTCGACGTGGTGCCCGAGCCCACTCTGGTGTCGCGGGCCGTGGCGGCGCTGCTCGTCGATTCGAGGCGGGGGAGTGTCCAGCCGCTGCTCCTGCGGGAGGGCGCGGGAACGGTCATCGACACGACGGGTCACGTGTTGGATCGGGCCCGGCTCGTGCACAACCGCGGCGAGGGCTCCGACTGGACGCGACAGTTCCGGGCGGGTGAGGTGTTCGGGGTGTCGGGCGCGCTCGCGGTGCATCGCCGGGAGATGCTCGAGGACGTGCGATGGGGCGGCGAGGAGGTGCTCACCGAGGACCTCTTCGCGTTCTTCGAGGACGTGGAGCTCGACTGGCGTGCACGACGCCTCGGATGGACCGCGTGGTTCGAGCCGGCGGCGGTGGCCCGTCACGAACGAGGTGGGCACGGAGCCCGCAGGTCTCGTCGGGTCGAGGCGCTCAACCAGGCGAATCGGCTGCTCGTGGTCCTGACGTGTGACGACCTGCGGGACGTGGTGCGCAACCTGCACGTCGTGGCACTGACGACCGTGGCGAAGTTCGGCGTGGTGGCGGTCACGCGTCCCACCGTGCTGTTCTCTGCCCTGGGACGTCTCGTGCGGCTCACGCCGGGGGCACTGCGCAGGCGTCGACGGCTCGCCGGCCGGCAGCGCGTGCCGATCCGGGACCTCACGGCCCGGTGGGTCGAGCCGTTCCACCTGCGCGCCTGGTTGAGGCGGTCGCGCACAAGGAACCGCGGAGACGCGGGTGCTCAGGCAGGACGCTGAGACGAGCGACGGTCAGTCGAGCTGTTCCATGTCCTCTTCGGTGAGCTCCCCGGTGTGGTCCGGATCGTCCGACGGCGCCTCGGACGGCGTCGTGTCGTCGACGTCGCGGTCGGCGTAGTCGAGCACCGAGGCGGGATACGGCGCCAGCATGCGCTCCGGACCGATGCCTCGGGACCCGAAGTGCTCGATGAGGAATCCCTGCGCGGCGGTCTCGTCGAACTCGTCGCAGTCCATCGCCGTACCCCATGCGCGGAACGCGACGGATCGGCCCGAGGAGATGCCCGGTTCCTCGTAGGGCGCGCTCAGGATGCCCACACCACCGAGGTCCGGGCGGAACCCGTTGGCGTTGTAGAGCTCGGCGAACGAACCGATCGCCGATGCGGTCGACCGGTCCACCGTGTCCGGGTCCCACCAGATGATGACCGAACCGTGTTCGAGGTTGTGGGTCGTGGCGACCTCACTGATCTGGTTGCTCGCCGCCGCGGTCACCGGGTGCACGCCAGCGGTGTGCGGGCCGGAGTGGGTCGGTCGGATCGGCCCGTAGATCGTGTCCGGGTGTGGTGCCTGGTTCGCGTCGAAGTGGTAGCGCTCCGGGAGCGGTTCACGCTCGCTCAGCATCTCGCAGCCTGCGTCCAGCCGGGCCTGTTCGACGTCCTCGACCGAGACGAGGACCTGCTCGTCTATCGACTCGACGCCACCGAGGAATGCCTGCAGCACCACCGCGGCGATCACCGCGACGATCGCGAAGGTCACGAGCCCGTTGCGGAGGTTTCCCCGCTTCCGTCGTTCCGTGGCCACCTGTTCGGCTCGGCGCCGTTCCGCGCGGGCGAGTTCGCGCCGTTCCCGGTTGGTCAGGCGTTCCTTCTCGGCCACACGCCACCTCGGATCTGGACGGGGTCAGGCAGGTCGCGGTCCTGGACCGCAGGGGTACGGACGACCGGCCGTGTGTCGCCGGTCGGGTCCGCGAGCGTGGAGGGTATCCGTTCACCGATCCTGTCCTCTCCGGCCCGGTGCGGGAGCGGTCAACGGGTGTCGAGCAGGTCCTCCACGTCGGGAACTGGTCGGGGCGGAGGCCGCCGGGCCGGTTGACCCGCGGCGAGCATGCCGACGGGCACCCAGTGGTCCGGAAGGTCGAGGACGTCCCGCACGGTGGCGTCGCAGAAGGCCGTTGACGACATCCAGGCGCACCCGACGCCGTGGGCGTCGAGGACCACCTGCACGGACTGGAGCGCGGCACCTGCGCTCAGGAGGAACAGGTCGCGTTCCGCACGGGACCGGCGGTCGTCGAGGTACCGGTGTGCCTGCTCGAGCGACACGAACGCGGCGACGAGGGTCGGTGCGTGGCGCAGGACCGCGTCGGAGCGGTGGATGCGTGCGTCGATGACGCGGTCTGGGGTTCCGTCGGCCCGCAGGTCAGCGCGCCACTGGTCCGCCATCGCGTCGAGCAGACGCGCGCGCGTGGCGTCATGGAGGCGGACGAAGCGCCAGGGTCGGCTGTGGTGGGGTGCCGGGGCGGTGGCCGCGGCGCGCACCGCCGCGGTGAGCACCCGCTCCGGGACCGCGGTGCCGTCGACGAACGACCGGATCGTCCTGCGGCGGGCGAACGCCGCCTCCGTGGCGGTCGGGCCACCGAACCGGAACAGGTCCTCGGCGACGGGCCGGACCAGCGCGCCGGCCCCGGAGCGTCCGCCACCACGGTCCACGCCCCGGACCAGCACGAAGGGGGTCGCGCTCGCCTTGGTCCGAGCGAGGTCGGACGCTGCGGCCACGGCGTCGCCGACGGCCGCGACGGTGACGTGGAGCGGACGTCCCACCAGGTCGTTGCCGCCGCGTTCGTCGCGCACCGCGGCCATGCCGCTGATCCCCAGTGCGACGTCGGTCTGGCCGTTTCGCCACGGTCGACCGAAGGTGTCGGTGACGACGATGGCGACGTCGGCACCTGTGCGGTCGGCGACCTGCTGGCGCATGGCGTCGGCGGATGCGTCGGGGTCCTCCGGAAGCAGCAGCGCGCTTCCCTCGGCGACGTTGGACCGGTCGATGCCGGCGTTTGCGACCACGTGGCCGTGGCGTGTGCGCACGACGAGGACCACCGGGGTGTCCGCGACGACCTCAGCGGCCTCACGGCGTGCGAGTTCGCGGACAGCGTCGGGTTCGTCTCTGACCACGACGCTGCGGCCCTCCGTGAGTGCGACGACCTTCGAGGCGACACACACGACGTCCCCGTCACGCAGGGCCTCGTGGGCAGCGTCGACGGCGTCGAGCAGGCGGGTGACGAGGTCGTCGGACGCCACGATTGGTTCGGCGACGGGCAGTCCGGTCACGGTGATCTTCGCTGGCCGACCAGTGACTCCCGGTGCCACCTCGCCCGACGTCATGCCCGGGCCCCGGCGACGCGGGTCGCGACGTCCAGACACGTCGATGCCAGTGCCCCCGCCACCGCGGGGTCGTCCATCAGGGTGTCGGTCGCCGCGCACTCGATGCCCAGGTCGCGAATCGTCTCGACGGCGTCTGCGTCCTGCGCGTCCACGACCCATCCGTCGAGCAGTCCGGCGAGGTGTCGCGCGACGCCCGTCGCCGACACCTCCGCGCCGACGCTGGGCAGCAGGCGATCGGCCATGCCGAGCACGACGCGGCCCCCGACGATGGGGGAGACCCCCACGACGGGTGCACGCGTGCGCTCGACCGCCGCACGGATCTCGTCGACGGCGAGGATCGCTCCGATCGACACGACCGGGTTCGACGGTGCGAGCAGCACCACGTCGGCGGCCTCGATCGCCTCGGTCACCCCCGGTGCCGCCCGGGCGGCGGCGGCGCCCACGAGGGTGACGTGGTCGACCTCGGGTGTGGCCTGCTCACGCACCCAGTACTCCTGGAATCCGAGTGTGCGACCGTCGCGGGTCGTGACCGTCGTCGCGAGAGGGTCGTCGGTCGCGGGCAGCAGTCGCACCCGGACGCCGAACGCGCGCCGGATCTCGTCGGTCACCGAGGACAGCGCCGCTCCCTCGCGGAGCCGCTGGGTGCGGTGCAGGTGCACGGCGAGGTCTCGGTCGCCGAGCGTGAACCAGTCCGGGTGTCCGAACCGACGCAGTTCCTCCGACACGACGAACGTCTCGTGGTCGCGTCCCCACTGCTGCGTGGGGTGCACCACCCCCGCCAGGCGGTAGGTCACCGTGTCGAGGTCGGGGCAGACCCGCAGGCCCGCGACCTCGACGTCGTCGCCGACGTTCACCACCGCGGTGACCGCGTCGGGGGGCACGACCCGGACCAGGCCAGCGAGGAATCGCGCGCCTCCCACCCCGCCAGCCAGCACGACGACCATGTCCGCTCCCGGCGTCGGTCTCGGGCCGCAGCATAGGACCGAGCAGGCCGAGCTCCCGAGGCGACCACGACCACCCCACCGACCAAACGAGACAGAAACTAAACAAAAACTTGACAAAGTATGGACAGGCCGGCATGCTTCGTCGTACCCCACCTCGACGACCGGCCACAGGGCCAGGGCAGGGACCACCGATGACGCTCTCGATGACGCCCCCGATCCCGACTGCGGACCTCCGTGACGGAGATGTCGACGGTGACCTCGACCGAGGCGCCAACGGATCCGATGTGGGCATGCTGCTGGTACGCGTGGCAGGCGCGGACTCTGTGGCGTACGACGAGCTCTACGTCCGCATCCGCCCTCGCGTCGTCGCGATCGCTCAGGGGATCCTGCGCGATCGCACGCTTGCCGAGGAGGTGGCCCAGGAGGTCCTCCTCGAGATCTGGCGCAAGGCGGACCAGTTCGACGCCGGTCGCGGCACGTGGCAGGGATGGGTGTCGACGCTCGCTCGACGACGTGCCGTCGACCGGGTCCGAAGCGAACAGGCCGGGCGCAACCGCGACGACCGCGTCGCGCGTCGTGACGCCCACGAGCAGGTCGACGACGTCGCGGACGAGGTCGAACTCCGCCTCGACCACTGGCAGGTCCGGCGTGCGCTCGACGTGCTGACCGACCGTCAGCGTGAGGCGATCGAACTCGCGTACTTCGGTGGGCACACCTACCGGGATGTCGCCGAGGTGCTCGGGATCCCGGAGGGGACGGCCAAGTCGCGGTTGCGTGATGGACTGCAGCGGTTGCGCGACGCCCTCGAGGGGCTCGTCTGACCGCGACGACTGCACGGTCCGCGCGACTCGTGACTCCCGCGGCACCCGCATCCCTCGTGGTGTCCGACCATCTCGTGCACAACCGGTGGTGGTTCAGGGCTTGACCGTGCGGCCCACACCCGTCAGAATGACGCCCGTGTAGTTTCAGGGTTGTCGAGGGTGAGGAGCGGATCGTGGGGGCCATCGCCGAACTCACGACGAAGCTCGCGTTCGATGCGGATGACCGGGCCTGGATGCTCGAGGCCCGGTGCCTCGACGCCGACCCCGAGGCGTTCTTCCCAGAGAAGGGCGGCTCGACCCGTGAGGCGAAGCGGATCTGCGCGGTGTGCCCGGTGCGAGGCGACTGCCTCGACTTCGCGCTCACCAACGAGGAACGCTTCGGCATCTGGGGTGGTCTGTCCGAGCGTGAACGACGTCGTGTGAGGCGCCTCAGCGCCTGACGCTCGGGCCGGTCGCGTCTCCGCGGCCACCTCCGTCCGTCCGTCGTCCCCGCAGGGCCGTGAGGTCCCTGTGGTAGCGTCCGCAACCGCTGGACGTGACGTGTCGACCCCCGGGGTCGTGACGATCCCGCTGATCGCTGATCTGCCGTGCCCACCATCGGCTCGGTGTCCATGCCGACGTCCGCGTCCGCATCGTCGACGTCGAGGAGCGAGCCCGCCGTGCAGGTGTCGGTCACCACCCGCGTGCTCGTCGTGCTCGTCGCGCACGACGGTGCTCGATGGCTGCCCGCCACCCTCGACGCGCTCGAGGCTCAGGACCATCCGGACCTCGACATCGTGGCCGTCGACAACGACAGCACCGACGGGTCACGTGAACTGCTCGTGGATCGCCTCGGACCCGACCGTGTGCTGGTCGCGGACCGGGACCTCGGGTTTCCCGCAGCGGTGTCGATGGCGCTCGACGCGCACGGGGGCGACGCGGCCTACGTCTGGCTGCTGCACGACGACGTCGCCTTCCTTCCCGACGCCCTGACACACCTCGTCGCGGCGCTCGATGCCGATCCCCGGCTCGGCGCCGTGGGCCCCAAGCTCCGGTTCTGGTCGCACGGCGAACGGCTGCAGTCCGTGGGCTGGACCATCGACCTCACCGGTCGAGCCGACTCCGGCGTCGACCGCGACGAACTCGACCAGGGACAGCGGGACCAGCAGCGCCGCACGCTGTACGTGTCGACCGCGGGCATGCTCGTGCGTCGGTCGGCTCTGGACGAGGTCGGCCGCCTCGACCCGCGGTTCCACGTCTTCCGTGACGACCTCGACCTGTGCTGGCGCCTGTGGATCGCCGGCCACGACGTCGAGGTCGTGCCGTCTGCGCTCGGCGTCCACGTGTCCGCGGCGGGCGAGTACGTCCGGCTCGGCCAGACGAGCCAACTGGGTCCCCGGTACTTCGCAGAGCGCAACACGCTCGCGACGCTGATCCGCAACCACGGACCTGCGCGGCTGCCCCTGGTCCTGCTGCTGTACTTCGTCGTCGGGGTCGCCAAGGTCGCGGGTTTCGTGCTCACCCGGCGTCTCGGCGACGCGTTCCAGACGGTGCGCGCGTGGATGTGGAACGTGCTGCGCCTTCGTGAGACGCTGCACCTGCGCCGCGTGACACAGGCGTCGCGGCGCCGCACCGACACCGAACTGCGGGGCCTGTTCGGTCGCGTGTCGACACGGCTCCGGGCGTACTCGGAGGCCATCGCCTACTGGGTCGCCGGCGGCGACGGGTCCGACGATCGCGAGGTCGAGGAGGACGAGCCGACCGACGAGGACGTCGGGGTCGCGGCGTTCGTGCGACGACGGCCCGTCGCGATCGCCGGACTGCTGCTGATCGCCGTGGTCGTCATGGGCGCCTGGTCGCTGCTCGTCCCCGGGTCGATCCGCGGGGGACAGCTTGCGCCCTGGCCGGCGTCGGCGACGGCGTTCCTGTCGGACCACGTGGCGGGCTGGCACACCGCTGGGGCGTTCGGCACGACGCAGACCCCCTCGCCGGCCCAGGCACTGCTCGGCCTCCTGCAGCTGCTGCTCGGGAACAGCGGCTACCTCGCGCCCCGCGTGCTGTTGTTCGGCAGCATCGGTGCGGCGTGGGTGTTCGCCCTGCGCGCGGCGCAGCTGTTCTCGGCGCGCCGTGTCCCGCGGGTCGTCGCGGCCACCGCCTACGTGCTGTCCCCACCGGCGATCGCCGCACTCATGACGGGGCAGGTCACGGCGCTGGTCGTGCTCGTGGCCATCCCTGCGGTCGTCGCCACCGGTCTCGTGCTCGTCGACCCCAGCGGGTCACCCGCACGCGCCTGGCGCGCGGTGTCCGCGATGGTCCTGACCGCTGCGGTCACGAGTTCGTTCGAACCGGTGATGCTGCCTGTGCTGATGCTGGTCGCCCTGGTGGCGATCGCCCTCACGTTCGCGTCACCCGGTGACGCGGCGTGGAAGCGCGCGCTGGCGATCCGGATCCTCGCTGCCGTCGCGGGCACTGTCGTGCTGCTGCTGCCCTGGAGTCTCACGCTCCTCGACCCATCGGGTCCGTTGACAGTTGCAGGAGGCACGTTCGCCCAGGGCCAGTTGTGGCAGTGGCTGGCGCTGAGCCCCTCGCTCGTCGGCTTCCCGGGGTTGCTCGCCGGCGCGGGATTCGTGCTCGCAGGACTGCTCGGTCTCGTCTTCGGCGTGGCCCGCGTGCCCGGTCTGGTCGCGGGCCTGTGGATGGTCGCACTGGTCGGGGCGGTCCTCGGCTGGTACCTCGGACGGTCGGGCCTGCTCGTCTGGCCCGGGCTGCCCCTCATGCTGACGGCTGCCGCGTTCGCCGGCCTGTACGCGGTGGCGTTCGCGACAGCCGAGGCGCAGCTGTCCCGGTACGGGTTCGGATGGCGACAGGTGAGCGCAGCCGTCACCGTGACGGCAGTGGCCGTGAGCGTCGGGGTCGTGGTGACCTCGCTGGTCCGGTCACCTCTCGACGCGTACGCACTCGACGACCCACCCCTGCCAGCGTTCGTGCAGGCAGCGGCCGAGCAGGGCGAACGATTCCGCGTCCTGGTCATCGCGGACGGGGCGGACGGGGTCTCCTGGGAGGTCGTCGACGGCCGTGGGCCGACGATGGCTGCGACGGGGCTGCCTCCGTCTCCCGCGCTCGACCTCGTCGAGGAGGCGGTCGACGCCGTGCTCGGCCGGGCCGACCTGACCGCGGCAGGACGCCTCGGGGTGCTCAACATCCGTTACGTCGTCGTGCCCGCGACCGGCGTCAGTGACGACCTCGACCGGGTGCTCATGGCGCAGATCCCGCTCGAGCCGCGTCCCGTGGTGCAGGGCCGGGTCTACCGGGTCGCTGGCGTGCTCCCGCCGGCCGCCATCGTGGGGGGCTCGCCCAGCGACTCCCCGTGGGACGTCGACACGTTCGTCGAGTTCCACCCGTTGGAGCCGGACGAGGTCGGCGACCTGCGGGCGACCGCGACACTCGACGGCACGATCCGCCTCGCGGAGCACGACGACGGGCTCTGGCGCGCGCTCGCGGACGCGCGGCCCGTTCCCCGGGTCGACGACCACGCGCCGCTGGTCGCGTTCGGACCGGTGTCGGCGGGGCAGCGAGTCGTCGTCGCACACGACGCGGATGCCCAGCGCATCCTCGAGGTGGGTGGACAGCTGCTCGCACTGCTGCTGGTCATCTCCCTCGCCCTGCGTCCGCCCCGGTTCGCTCGCCGCCGTACGCAGGTCGTGCCGGGAGCCGAGCCGCAGCTGCCCGCGAAGGAGTCGGGACGATGACGCGGGTCGGGACGTGGGTCGCGGTCGGACTGTCGTTGCTCGTCGCCGCACTGGTGATGGTCGCAGACCCCCTGGCGGACCGCGGCGGCCAGGCTGCTGCGACCGAGATGGCTCCGGATCGGGTGTCGACCGTCCTCACGTCGGGGCAGTGGACCTGCCCGATGGCCGACGTCGTCGACCTCGAGACCGACCTGCGTGTGCAGGTCACACGGCCCGGCGTGCTCGACGGCAGCGCCAGCGTCGAGGCGCTCGAGATGGTCGATGGATCCACCACGACCGTGGGTCGCGCCGGGATCGAACCGCGTGGCCAGCGGATGTTCACTCCGGAGGACGTGACCGTCGTGCGGTGGAGCGGTGGCCCCGTTGCCGTCCAGCGTGAGTGGATCTTCGAGGGAGGTGACCTGCCTCCCGGCATCGTCGCCGGAGGCTGCGTGGCCGGTCCCGCACGCGAGTGGGTCGTTCCGGGGCTGGTCACCTCCGGGGGACACGAGGCCATCCTGCGCCTGTCCAACCCGCACGACACCGATGCCTCGGTGGGGCTGCGGTTCCTGACCCCGGAGGGAGCGGAGGCGCCGCTGGCCCTTCAGAACGTCAGCGTGTCCGCCCGCAGCACGGTCGAGGTCGTCGTCAACGAGGCGCTGCCCGAACGTGACGACCTCTCCGCCGTGGTCCGGGTCGCCACGGGACGGGTCGTGGTGGAGGGGATGCAGCTGGTTCGGTCGGCCATCGGCGGTGTCGACGGCGCCTCGGTCCTGCAGGCCGGTGGCGAACCTCGGGAACTTCAGAGCATCGGTTGGCTGGTGGACGCGCCACAGCGGACGAGCTGGCTGTGGATCGTCAACCCGACCGAGCGGACCGCCAACGTCGAACTGACGTACCACACGCTCGACGGCGGGCTGATCCCGGACGGATTCGAGGAACGGTCCGTGGCCCCGGGGTCCATGGAGCGGGTGGACCTCGCGGGAACCTTCCCGGACGAACAGGTCGTCGGGGTCACGGCCCGCTCCGACGGCGTCCCGGTGGTGATGTCCGCAGCGACCCTCGTCGCGGGCTCGCCCGTCGATCGGACCGGGTTCGCGATCCAGATCGCCACGCAACCGTCGCGCGACTGGGTGATCGCCGGCGCGGAACCCGAGGGCCGTGAGGAACAGCTCCACCTCGTGAACCCGGGCAGCGCCGCCGCTCGGGTCGACGTCACCATCCAGACCGGCCAGGGGCCGCAGCAGCCGCCGCAACTGCAGGGGCTGGTGGTCGGTCCCGGGGCTCGGGCGGCAGTCGACCTCGGCCCCTGGATCGAGGCCTCGTCCAACTGGACGGCGTTCGTCACTGCGGACCGGGACATCGTGGCCACGCGCGTGGGCGGTGCCGTCGCGGGTCCGCGTCGACTCGTCGCGGTGCCCGGAGTGTCTGCGACCGACTGGACGGCCGAGGGTCGGGCGCTGACCGCCGTGCGCGTGGACGGGCTGGTCGCGCGGCTCGGGACTCGACTCGGCATCCAGCCACGCGAGGACCTGTTCCCGTTCGCCGGGACGCCCTTCGATGATCCCGAGGTGGCGGACAGCACGCCGCCGCGGTTCGGGACACCTCCGTCGAGCGTCGTTCCCGGGGACGGCCCAGGGAACGGTGCGCCCGACGAGGACGAAGCGGACGAGGACGACGTCGAGGACACCGACGACACGGGCGCGGGCGGGGACTGATCCGCGGCGGGCGCGACTCAGGCCCAGCCGAGATCGTCGAGTCGGTCGTCGTCGATGCCGAAGTGGTGCGCGATCTCGTGGATGACCGTGTCGCGCACGAGTTCTGCGAGGTCTCGTCCCGAGGCGGCCCTCAGCTCCAGAGGACGTCGGAACAGGGTGATGCGATCGGGCAGCATCGCCTCGCCGAGCGCGCGCTCGGTCCGTGGGACTCCCTCGTAGAGGCCCAGCAGGATCTCCTCGCCATGCCCCGCGGGGTCCTCCGATGGCACGTCGACCACCGTGATCTGGACGTTGTCCATGTGTTCGACGAGGTCCCGCGGAAGTCGGTCGAACGCCGAGGACACGAGCCGGTCGAAACGGGCCGCGCTCGACGCGCGGAACCCGTCCTCGGGTCGTCTGCGACGGTCGACGGGGGTGTGGCGATGGCGCCCGCGGCGGTCGCGTCTTGTCATCGTCGCCTCAGGGCGGTCGGGAGCAGTCACACCAACCCTACGCCGAACGGCTCGCTGACGCCCCGCGCACGTACACACGGTCGTGCCTGCTTGCCGAACGACATGGATGTGGTTTAGCGTGTACGCATGGTCCATCCTGCGGTGATCTCTCCGGGGCATGCCCCCGCAACCTCGCACGACGCCGTCGTCCACGCGTTCACACGCGTCACGAGACGTCCCTGCGAGCGCCCCGCGTGTGTCTCTCCTGCGGTCGCGACGCTGCGTTTCGCGTACGACCGCAGGGAGGCATGGCTCGACGCGCTCGTCGAGGACCCGGACCCGCAGTCGTACGACCTGTGCGCGCAGCACCTCTCGCGCACGCGCGCTCCCCAGGGCTGGCGGTTGCGAGACCGTCGTCCCGTCGAGGAGCGACACCACGATGCCCCACCTGCCACACCGGCTGACCTCGGCGGTGAACGCACCGTCGCCGTGCTCGCGGCGGCGTTGCGTGCGACCGGTACGTCCGCACCCGAGAGCGGGCGCGAACCGGAGCGGATCGAGCGTCCCCGAACTGGCGCTGGGGTGGCCGCGCCCGGTGGTGGGGCGCCACTGGGGGGGGGGGAGCGGTCACGCCCGCGATATTCTCGGTGCCCTTGGGAACCGAGTAGAACCTGATTTCGTCTTCGCCACACCCTGCGGCTAACATCGTTAGCGCGAGCGTGGTTGCGGCGCAAATCGCTGATATGGGGCATTTTAGCCCCGAACGCTTCCTGCTTGCCACGGTCGATCTCCCCGTTGCTGCCATAATATCGGCACATCATCTCCTCGGTGGGGAGCGAGCGTCAAGGAATCCCGAATTCAGGAGTTGGTGGCTCCAGTTCTCCGGCAAGAAAATCCGCAAAAAATTTCCCCACTTGCGTGCGCGGGGGATTCATGGCGTCCTGTGGTTATTAGCTGGCCAGCGACGCAGGAAAGGCGCGATACAAAGA
>JBJHCV010000013.1:0-57401 GCA_050486225.1 Nitriliruptoraceae bacterium | reverse complement strand
AACCCGCTTGAGCGGGCAACCTCGACCACGTCACGTCTGAACTCGGGCGGGAAACGCTTCGGCATTGCGACATCCTTCCCGTGAGCATCCGCTCACGATAGATGTCAACCAAAGCTGGGGCAGTCCCATTCACGTCCGGCAGCCAACGCTCTCGCGACTAGCAACGCGTTCACGCACCCGTGGTGCTAGCGCGTCCTCGGATCACTCAACGCCCGCAATCATCGGGGCGGCTGAGCTGAGTCAGAGCCGTCTCGGGCCGGGGGTACCGCTCGACGGGCTCGCGGACACGTCTTCCATCGGACTCCGCCACAGACTAGAGAGGTGCCGGTAGGGTGACCCCCCACTCAGCGGCGAGCGTCTGGAGAATGCTGTCCGGGAAGCCAGCGTCGGCCCATCGCTCCTGGATTGCGTACGGATCCCCGTCCAGCAACATGAAGACCAACAGGGCCTCGGGCTGGCGAGCCAGGGGCGGTCCGGGACGGGTGAGCACGCCCCGGACGCGGTCGTCGTTCTGCGCAACGAACTCATGGACACTTGCTTGCAGGTTGTGCGCGTCAGCGGGCTCCACGAGCGAGGTCACCACGTCGCGGGTCAGCGCCTCGTCCGACGTCTCGGTCGTGAAGTGGACGCGCAGGCGCTGGAGCTCGGCGATGAGCTCGACCACGGGGTACTTCTCCCCGTTCAAGATGGCTTCCCGCGCATCCTCGACTTCCTTGTCGACCAACTCTAACAGCACGGTGAGACGGTTCACTTGGCGTATCAGCTCGTCGTCGGCAGGTGCGCCCTTGTAGATCAGGTCGTGCACGCCCATCGCCCAGGCGGACTGCGCGTTGGTGCGCACCTGGATCTCGCACGTGGCCGCGTCGCCGACCAGCCCGGCCGGCCGGTCGCGCGGGACGACGTCGATGTGGACGCCCTGGTAGCCGAGCTTGTCGACTCCGAGGGCCTTCTCCTTGTCGTCAACGCGCGGTGTGCCTTCCCAGCGGTCAGCGTTGACAATCTCCTGGACGAGCCGATCGACGTCGCCGCGGTAGACCACGTCCACGCGAAGCCCGACCTTGTCGCTTGCCTCTGTGATGGGGTCATGCCACGGCCGGCCTTCCACCTCGCGACGGCACGTCTTCAAAAGCAGGGAATCGAGCGTCTTCACGCGCCCTTCGATCCGCGGATGCTCAATGCCGAGCTCCGAGGCGACCTCCTTGAGCAGCGTCTCCATGCGTTCGCGGAGAGCTTCGAGCTGCGGTTCGATCGCCCTGTACGCGTCAGTCAGGCCCTGGGCATCGACCGCCATGGGTCACCCGACCCGCGTGAGGCGGTCCCGGATGATCAGGTAGGGGCCCTTCTCGTCTTCGCCAGTCTCCACACGCTCTGCCATGGCTTCGGCCGGTCCGCTGAGCTTGATGCCGCTGGCGGTCGTGTAACTCGTTCGCTTCTGGCGACGCTCGACCAGAGCAATGTCTTTGTCGAACGACGCGGTCGGCAATCCCGCTTCGGTGATCGCCTTATGCATACCCCCGCGATGCTCCTCCGGGACGTGCACCTGGATGAACTTGCTCGGAGCGATCTTCGGCCTTGCTGAGGCGAGTTCCGCCCTCAGGGCGGCATCGATCTGCAGTTTCTGCTCCGGGTCCGCGACCTTCTCACTGACATAGCGCTCAACGACCGCCGCGAACGCCCTGGTAGTGCGCGCTGGGCTTATCTGATGGCGCGAGCCCAGGAAGTCGCGCAGGAAGTACCTGGCGAGCGTGGTGCGTTCCCCCTGCTGGATGTCGCAGACGACACCCACAGCCGCACCGTCCTCCATCCGGTAGACCCCCGCCTTGAACACTCGCGTGTTCTCGGTCAGCAGCAGGTGGTCGTTGATCGACACGACCAGGGTGGTCCCGCCATCCACCTTGGCTTCCTCGAACTCGACGCCCTCCTCCTGCTCGAGCTTGGCGATTGCCACACCCGGCTGGCCGTCAACCGTGACGTCCATCACAGCCAGGATGCTCTCGTCCTCCCACTTGGTCGCCGGCTGCGCCTCAAGGAGCAGTTGCGCCGCGTGCATGCTCACCTCAAGGAGGTCCGCTTCGTCCGAAGTCAGGAACGACTCGACATGGCCGGGCATCTGGGGCGACTCGAGGCTTTCGTCGATCTCGACGTTCTGCCCCGAGTCAAGCAGCGTCACCTTCAGCCGTCCCGCGAAGAACTCCAGCGTGTCAGTGGGCAGATCCGGGACGGAGACGCTGTACCGGATCGGCCGGTCGTCGTCCTCACCCTTCAGCCGCGGCACCTGGTGTGCCACGAACCGGTTGACGACGATCGTGCTCGGATCGACCTGACGCGACATGGGAGAGCTCCCGCCCCTGCTGGGTCTTCGAAGGCAACCGTAGTTTGAGTGGACAACTCCACGCGACAACTCGACACGGACCCAGCTTGGCCCGAGGCACGAAGTCCGATCCGCCGAGGAAGGCGGGCAGCCAGGCGTCCCATGCCGGGCTGCGAGTGACCGGACGAGGTCGGGATGGGTGGTGGCGGTCTGGGTTCTCTGCGTCTCCCGAAGTGGCTGCGCGCCAAGGCACGCGACGGCCCGAAGGCCCGTGGCGATGGCGCTCGGCTGGGTTCCTCAGTGTCCTTCGCTGGTTCCCACACCTACACAGCGGAAGATCCCGAGCGGGTCGCCGGCCACAGGCGGATGAGTGACACCAAGGCTGCCCAAAGGCGGCGGAACAACATGACGACCGGCCCGTCGAGCCTTGGCTCGGATAACGACGATTCGCGTCGGCGGTCAGGTGTGTATCGCGCTTACCCCCCGGATGTCGGACCCGTAGGAGCACACGGCTGCCCGGGGCGGCCCGGGGCGGCTCCCGGCTGCTCCGCCGGGCGGACCACCAGCTCGTGGCGGACAACTGGCGGATACAAAACGCAGAACCCCCGGGATCGGGGGTTCTGCTAGTAGCGGGGGCAGGATTTGAACCTGCGACCTCCGGGTTATGAGCCCGGCGAGCTGACCGAACTGCTCCACCCCGCGCCGTTGTGTCCGCCACGGTACCGACGTGGCGCCGGGGACGCGAACCGGCCGGGTGCCAGACCCGGCCGGTCAGCGACCGCCTACGAAGGCGCGTCGGCGCCCTCGGACTCCTCGAGCAGTTCGGCGTCGCTCGGTTCGTCGTCCTCCGGGGCGAACAGGTCCCCGACGCTGACGCCCTGGGCCTCCGCGGCCTGTTCGAGCAGCCGGCGTGCGTTGCCGATCTCCAGCTGGTAGCGACCGAGGTTGCCGTCACGCAGCGCCTCCTCGGCCCGTGCGAACGCGATGAGCGCGTCACGCAACAGGTCCTCGGGCAGCGCGTCGACCGACGGGTCGGGCGTGTCCGGCGTCGACGGTGCAGGCCCGTCGCCGGTGACCGGGTCGACGACGGCGTCGCGCGCCTCCTCGTCGGCGATGGTGTCGGGCACCTCGATGCCGAGCAGCTGTCCCAGTGCACCGGCGAACGTGCGGTCGAACGCGGTGCGTTCACCCATCACCAGCACGACCCGTGCGAGTTCGGGAATCTGGGCCTGCGGGTTCTCCAGGAACAGCGGCTCCACGTACAGGATCGAGTCGGCGATCGGCAGGACCTGCAGGTTGCCTCGGATGACGCTGGAGCCCTCACGGTCACGCAGCGTGATGTAGGCGGAGATCTCGTCGTCCTGCTCGATGCGGGCCTGTGCCTGCGCAGGTCCGAGCACCTGCTGGTCGGACGGGAAGCGCACCGCGAACAGTTCGTTGAGGTGCTCGCCGTCGCTGCGTCCCGCGAGCCAGGCGACCATGTTCGGCCGTTCCCGGGCGAGGTACGGCTGGATGAGCACGAACTCCTCGGTGGTCTCACCCGGCAGGCGCATCAGCAGGTAGTACGGGTTGAGGCGCCGCTGGCTCGCCCCGGCGAAGTCGGCACCGCCCTGGTTGGCGGCGAACGCCGGGTCGGCCGGGATGTCCCACTCGTCGGCACGGTTGTAGAACGCCGCGGCCGACGGGATGTGGTAGCTCGTGTACAGGTCCGACTGGAGCCGGAACAGGTCCTGCGGGTAGCGGAAGTGCTGGGCGATCCGCGGGTCCGCGTCGTTGACGTCGATGATCATGCCCGGGAACACCTGCTCCCAGGCGTCGAGCACCGGATCGTCGCCCTCCACCCGGTAGAGGGTCACGTCGCCGTCGTAGGCGTCGACGGTGGCCTTGACCGAGTTGCGCACGTAGTTGACCTGGCGTGCCTCGTTGCCGAGAGTGAGCGTGCGGCGTTCCGAGTACGGGTAGGCGTTCGACGTGGTGTAGCCGTCGACGATCCACTTGACCCGGCCGTCCATCACCACCGGGTACGGCTGCGCGTCGAGCTCCAGGAACGGGGCCACCTCACGGACGCGTTCACGCACGTGGCGGTTGTGGATGATCCGCGAATCGTCGTTGAGCAGGTTGGTCAGGATCAGGTTGTAGTCCCCGAAGCGCAGGGCGTAGGCGAGCCGACGACCCATCGAGTTGATCGGCACGCCACCGAGCCCGTCGTAGACGGTGGTGATCTGTTCCTGACCGTCCGGGGCCTCGTAGTCGAGTTCCGCCGCGTCGGTGCGCACCAGCGAGTACGCCGGGGAGGCGAACTCGCCGAAGTAGATGCCCGGCTCCTGGTCAGGGACGACCTCGTCCTCGCCGGCCGGCGGGATGTTGGAGGCGATGAAGACCGGCTGACCCTCCGGGTTGGCCGTGTTGACCTGGGAGGCGACCACGCCGAAGCCGTGGGTGAACGTGATGTGACGGTTCTGCCACGTGTCGGCCTGCGCCGGCAGCTGCGACAGCTCACGCGTGGACAGCATGACCTGACGCAGTTCCCCGTTGATCATGTAGCGGTCGATCGCCACGTTGTTGAACTGGTAGTACGGGCGAAGCGCCTGCAGTTCGCGGTACGTGGTCTCCAGCACGTCCGGGTCCCACAGACGGATGTTGCGCAGGGTGACGTCGTTCTCGATGACGTCGGCGAGGTCGAGGTCGTTGCGGATCGAGAAGCCGCGCAGCTCCACCTCGTCCAGCGCATAGGCGGCCCGTGTCGCCTCGAGGTTCCGGGCGATGAACATCTCCTCGCGCGCGAGCTCCTGCGGGTCGACCCGCAGACGCTGGATCGCGGCCGGGTAGGCACCCTGCAGGATGATCGACGCGACGACCAGCAGACCGAGTGCAGCGCCGGGCAGCACGAAGCCGCGGCTGCGGATCGAGTAGACGATGAGCGCGATCGCGATGACCGACACGCCCATGAGCAGGTACAGGGCGGGCAGTTCGGCGTTGACGTCCGTGTACGACGCACCGGTCACGGTGCCGCGCTGGGAGTAGTTGAGCTGGTAGCGGTCGAGCCAGTAGCCCCAGATGCGCACGCCGAGGATGGCCGCGAGCAGGATGCCCAGGTGGGCACGGGCCGCGGGCAGGACCTTGTCGTCCTCGGCCTCCGGGCGGATCCCGCCGAGCAGGTAGTGGGCACCGGCAGTGAGCAGACCGGCGAGCACCAGCGAGGTGAACAGCGACGTCTGCACCAGCGTCAGGAACGGCAGGTCGAACAGGTAGAAGCCGATGTCGGCGCCGAACTGTGGGTCCACGGCCCCGACGGTGCCGCCGTTGCGCCACAGCAGGAACGTCTCCCACTGTGCGCTGATCGCGAGCCCGGTCGTGAACCCGAACAGCACACCCACGGCGACGATCAGCCACGGCAGGTACGGGTCGGCCATGTCGCGGTAGCGCTGGATCTGGGCCTGCTGCGGTGACGACGGGATGGTGAACGGACGCAGCTTCCGGGCGATCATCAGGTTGACGATGATCAGCACCGCGAGCAGCCCACCGAAGATCCCGCCGACCAGCAGGCGTGTGGTCAGCACCGTGGTGAAGACCTGGCGGAACCCGCGTTCGTCGAACCACCAGAAGTCGGTGAGGAGCACCGCGATGCGGTTCGCGCTGAACAGCAGGAACATGGCACCGAGCACGACGATCAGACCGAGCCGACGACGCACGAACTCTCCCACGAGGGGCCCTCTCGACGATTGGAGCGATGATGGAGGTTGGGTGGTGACGCGGTGCGCCCTGGCGCCCGTTGGCGCCCCCGACCGCAGGGCGACGAGGCTACCCGCCCACGTGTTCCGCGCCCACTCCTGCGCCCTGTGGAGAGGTCGCAGACGGCCCGTCGGGCTCCTTCATCGACGCGTTGGCAGCCCGATCGGCGGCGGCACGACGGCCCGGATCAGCGTCGGGCGACGATCCGCAGGGATCCGTCCGGCTGGCCGCCCGACGCGATGACGTCGAGCGCGGCCAGTGCCCCGTCGAGGTCGTCGACCGGCACGACCAGCAGGTCGGCGGACACCGGCGCCGATCGTGCCGCGCCGAGGTTGGCGCGCGGGACCAGGAACACCTGTGCCCGCGACGCACCGCGGGTCGCGCCGGCGAGCTTCTGACGCACCCCACCCACCGGCCGCACCCGTCCGTCGACGTCGATGGCTCCGGTGACCGCGACGACCTGTCCCCCGGTCAGGTCCCGGCCACCGACCACCTCGACGACCGCCAGCGCGAACGCCAGTCCGGCCGACGGCCCGCCGATGTCACCCGCGTCGATGCGCACGTCGACCGGCAGGGCGTCGACGGCGACGCGCTCGTCGGGTCCGAGGTGCCCGGTGGCGCGCAGGCCTGCGGTGATCGCGTCGTGCTGGCTCGACGCCATCGCGCGACGGTGTCCGCGTCGGACCTCGGCCGCGTCGGCACCGACGGGGAACAGCGCCTCGCGGCGCACCGTCGAGGTGGTCGACGACGCCAGCGCCCGGCCCCACTCGACGAGGTCGAGGTGTTCGTCGACGGCGATGGTGGTGATCAGGATCCCGGGACCGTCGTGGGGGGCCCGCACCCCGCCGACGTCGACCACTGCGCGCGTGTCGAACATCGGGCCGGGTTCGACCGCGACCCAGCAGGTCGGCTGGGTGGACAGCACGTCGCAGGGCACCCTCCCCGACGTCACGGCCGCGGCCGCGGCGGCCACCACGACGATCCCGACCACCGCCACCGGGCGGCGACGGGCCGCGACGGTGGCGTTTCGGTCGGTGCGCACAGCCCGTACCGTAGTCAGCCACACCCCTCCTCGACCCTGAGGTGTCCACCGGTGGACGACGAGCGCGACGACGACCCGTTCCGCGGGCTTCCCCCGGAACTGCGCGCGATGCTGGAGCAGTTCGGCGGCGGCGTGCCCGGCGGGCTCGGGGCGATGTTCGGCGGGCTCGCCGCCCGGCCCACCGCCACCGGCAACGTGGACTGGGACCTGGCCGAGCGGGTCGCGCTGGAACAGGCCGCAAGTGGCGACCGTGCGGCGACCCCGGACGAGTCGGCACGGATCGATCGTGCACTGGCACTCGCGGAGCACTGGCTCGACACGACGGGGCTGCCGGCGGCGTCCGACGCCGGGCGACTGGTCGTCGCCAGCCGCCAGGACTGGACCCGTGCGGCGCTGCAGGCGCTGCGTCCACTGGTCGAACCGGTGGCCGGCGCGTCCGTGCGGGCCCTGTCGGAACTGGCCCGCGAGCAGCTGCGCGACATCGACGCCGACGACCTGTCGCACCTCGGCATCGAGCTTCCCGCAGGGGTCGAGTCGATCCTGCGCGGTCTGTTCGACGCCGACGTGGACCTCGGCGAGATGCTGCGTCCGGCCGCGGCGATGCTCACCGGCCTGCAGGTCGGACAGGTCGTGGGCGCCCTGTCACGTCAGATGCTCGGCCAGTACGACCTGGGGGTGCCGACGGCACCGCGGACGCACGCCCACCTGCTGCCGGTCAACATCGAGGACGCGTTCGGCGAGTGGGACCTCGACCCGACGGACGTCGCGGTGGTGCTGGCCGTCGACGAGGCGGCACTTCGCCGGCTGTACCACGCGGTCGAGTGGCTCGAGGGGCACCTGCACGGGCTGATCGGCGAGTTCGCCGCGGGCACCCGCGTCGACCGGGACCGGCTCGACGCGCTCAGTCACGAACTGATGACTGGCGTCGACCCCGACGACCCCGACGCGCTGCGTGCCGCCATGGAGCACGCCGCCACGTTCCGGCTCGAGCCGACCGACGCCCAGCGGCGCGTGCTCGCACGGCTGCAGGCCGTGATCGCGCTCACCACCGCCTGGGCACGCCGCGAGGCGAGGAACGCACTGGGCGATCGCATCCCGTCGCGCGCCCGCATCGACGAGGTGCTGCGGCGACGGCGTGCGACCCGCGGTGACGGAGAGGCCCTGCTGGCCAACCTGCTGGGACTGGACCTGCGTCCCGCCGACGAGTCGGTCGCCGACGCGTTCGTCGCGACCGTCACCGAGGTGCTCGGCTCCGAGGGGCTGCACCGCGCACTCGCCCACCCGGAGAACCTGCCCGACACCGACGAACTGGCAGACCCCCTGTCCTGGCTGTCACGCACGGCCCCGGACTCCGACGTGCCCGACGACCTCGCGACCCTGTTCGCGGGGCTCGGTGACGCGCCGGTGGAGGCCAGTGCGGACCAGCGCGCTGCCGGAGAGGGACGCGTGATCCCGCTCGAAGGGCCTCCCACAGCACCGTCGCCCGAATCCGAGGACGCGCCCGGGGGCGGGTCCGACGAGAGGCCATCCACCGGGCCGAAGGACGGGCCCGAGGACCGGTCCGACAGTGGGTCCGGGAGCGGCGCCGACGAGGATCCACCCGACCGTCCACGGGATCCCGACGACCCGACGTCGTGACCGTTCGGGTCTCCCCCACCACCGTCGAGACCCACGCGCCGACACCCCTCCCCGAGGTCTCCTGCCGGCCGCCCGGGGTGCGCGCACACCGCTCACACGGTCGAGATCAGACCGAACCCGCGCCGTCCACACACTGTGGACGACCTGTGGAACGAACTCCACTCGTGTCGTCCGGCGTCAGCAGGGCCGTTGTGCATGGCGCGTCGGAGTACGCCAGCACGCCCCACACGCTGTCCACAGAGCGCCCACCGATGTCCACAGGCCATCCCCAGGGGTTGTGGACAGATCGGGCGACAGAGCGGGCGTCTCGGGCCTACGGTCCTCGACGAGGCCCCCGGCCGGCAGATCGCGCGACGCTCCACGGGGAAGGGAGCGGCCACGTCGAGACGCTGGTCGGGGGATCCCTCGTCTCCGGGCCTCGGGCGCCACTCACCACCTCGACGTCGATCCTGCGACGAACCGTCGCCCCGCTCCGTGCGTGCCCGCGGTCGGCCAGGGCCCGACCCGAGCGGCCCGTCCACCAGCCGTTACGCTCGACGTGGACGTCCGAGATCGCGATCCACGCCTCAGGAGCCGGCAATGGCCAACCCGAACGCCGCGGCGTTCTTCGACCTCGACCGCACGCTGATCAGTGGATCGTCGACCTTCCACTTCGGTCTGGCGGCGTGGCGCAACGACCTGCTCCCCGGCCGTGACCTGCTGACCGACACCGCGCAGGCCCTGTCGTTCAAGGTGTTCGGCGCCACCGACGAACGGTCCGCCTCGATCCGCGACCGGATCCTGCAGGCCGTCGAGGGCATCGAGCAGGACCAGCTCGAGGCGCTCAACGAGCAGATCGTCCCGCGCATCCTCGAGAGTGTCCGCCCGGAGTCACGCAGCCTGATCGACATGCACCACGAGGCGTCTCGGGACTGCTGGATCGTGTCGGCGTCCCCGCAGGAGGTCGTCGACCCGCTCGCTGCCGCGCTCGGCATGGAGGGCGGCATCGGGACCCGCTCCCGCATCGTCGACGGTCGCTACACGGGTGAGCTCGACGGCCCGTTCGTGTACGGGGAGGGCAAGGCCGAGGCGATCGGCAAGCTCGCAGCGGACCGGGGCTACGACCTGCGCCTGTGCTACGCGTACAGCGACTCGGCGTCCGACCTGCCGATGATGGAGATGGTCGGCCACCCCGTGGCGGTCAACCCGGACGGCGGGCTGCAGGCGGTCGCCCACCAGCGCGGCTGGCCGATCGTGATCTTCGCGCGCCGCAAGAAGCAGGTGGTGCGGTCGACGACCGCGTTCGCGGGCGCCGCGGCACTCGGACTGACGACGTATGCCCTCGGGCGGCGTCACGGACGCATCTCCATGCAGGCCAGGACCCGACTGATCCCGTGGAACTGAACCCGGCGCACGGATCGGGCTCGCGACACCTGGACGACCTGCTCGCCGGGATCGACTCGCGCGTGCGCGCGCTGGCCATCGCGAGCGTGACCGCCGACCAGACGCGCGAGGCACTGCTCGACACCGTGCACGCGACGCTGCGACTCGACGGATCCACGGTCGAACGTGACGAGGTGGCCACCCTCGTCGACGCCGGTCCCGACACAGACGCCCGTCCCGACACAGACGACGCTCCGGCCACCGACGGCCACACGCAGGTGTCGACCGAGGCCGGTCCGGGTGCGCACGTCGCCAGCCCTCCCGCCAGCTGGTGGACGACCCTGCGCGCCGCAGCCATCAGCGACGCGGTCGGCGATGCGGGCGACGAACCGGCAGCGGGTTCGCACGACGACGCGCGCCTGCGCGACGCGGAGGTCCGCGGTGCACTCGACGCGCTCACGGCGACCGAGGTGACCCGGGCGCTGCACTCCGACCCGCTCGACGTGCTGCGCGACCTGCACGTGCGACTGACCCGGGGGCTGGTCGCACCCGAACGAGCGGGACGGCCGCGTGAGCTGGCGCAGGCCGTACACGACGCGTCGGTCGGTCGGATCCTGTACTTCACGGCGGACCCCGAGCAGGTCGACGCCGGGCTCGCCGAGGTCGCCCGCCTGTTGCGCGAGGCCGACGGACCGGCCGTGGTCACCGCCGGGCTGGTCCACCTGCAGCTGCTGAGGGTGCACCCGTTCGACGCCGCGAACGGACGGTTGGCACGAACCGTCACGCGTGCGGTGCTGCGGCACGCCGGGCTCGATCCTCACGGGCTCGTGGCGTTCGAGCCGGTGCTGGCCGCCGACCCGCTCGGCTACCACGAACGGGTGGCCGCCGCCCTGCGGGCACGTGACCCACGCCCCTGGCTCGAGTACTGGGCGGAGACGGTGCTGCAGGCCCTGCGAGACGCCGGGCGTCGGGTCGGCGCGACGGCGGCGGATCCGGACCCGCAGGCCGTGCGCGCACTGGCGACACTCCCCCGCGAGCTGACGCTCGTCGACCTGCGTGACGCGCTGGGCACCGACGTCGACCGGGCGCGGGCCCATGCCGACCGGCTGGCCGACGCCGGGATGCTCGAACTCGTGCGCGGTTCGAGCGGCCTGCGGTTCGTCCGCACCGGCGCCTGACCCCACCGGCGCACCTGCCACGGGTGCCTCACCGCACCCGCGACTGACCGAACCGACCGACCGCCCCGGCGTCCGACCGCATGCGCGCCCGACTGCACGAGCACCCGACCGCGCGGGCGACTCGCGGCGCTCACTCCTGCTCGTCGCGCCCCTGCGGGTAGACGACACCGATGACGGTCTGGCGCGCGTGCTCCAGGATCCACTCCGTGCCGTGGCCGAGGAACGGGCGTCCGTCGCTGGGGCGCAGCATCGCACCGACCACGATCGTGTCGGCGTGCCAGTCCTCGGCGGCACGGATCAGTTCGTCCGCGGCCACCGGCGCCTGACGGGCCTCGACGGTGCTCCCGGTCCCGAACGCCGTGGCGACCTCACGCACCCGGGCGAGCTGGCGCTGCACCACCGGGGAGTGGTCCGGCGTGCCGCGGGTGACGACGTGCACGGCCCGCACGTCGCCGGCGTAGCGGTTGGCCAGTCGGAACGCGACCTCCTCCGCGGCGCGTCCCGGCAGCGTGCCGGTCACCCCGAGCAGGATGCGGCGGAACGGGCGATTGTGCAGGTCGGCGACGTCGTCGAGCTGTTCACCGCGCCGGACCAACAGCAGCGGCACCGGGCTGTCGGCGATGACCCGCTGGATCGCCTCGGACAGTTCGTGGGACCCCACGAAGTCGTCGTTGAGCCCGAGGGTGACCACCCGGTAGCCGAGGTTCGCCTCCTCGAGGATCTGTTCGGCCGCGTCGTCGCTGGTCTCCAGGCGCACCTCGTGGGGACGGTTGGCGAGTGCCTCACGCACCCCAGCGAGGTCGGGGGCCGCCTCGCCCTCGCTGCGCACGGTCAGCACGGTGACGGACGCGCTGGGCTGCAGCAGCGCGTCGAGCACCCGGGCGGCGACCGCCGAGTTCGCGCCACCTCGGGTCGGCAGCAGCACGGTCGACGAGTTCGCGATGACGCTGGTGGCGAGCAGTTCCTCGCGCTGGAGGCGTTCGGCCTCCTCCGGGTTGGCGCGCAGGCGGGCGAGCACGGGCCGCAGGATCGGTGGCGCACCCATGGAGGTGGCGACGGCCATGAGCACGATGATCGCGTACGACGCGTCGTTGAGCGCTCCCAGCGACAGGCCGATCGTCGCGAGCACGATCTCCATGGCTCCACGCGCGTTGAGGCCCACGCCGGCGGCGATGCTCTCCATCTTCGACAGGCCCGACACCCGCCCACCGATGAACGAACCGGCGAGCTTCGCAATGGTGGCCACGACCAGCACGATCGCCGCCCACATGAGCGCGACGGGTTCGAGCAGCACGGCGAGGTCGACGTACAGGCCGGCGGTGGCGAAGAACACCGGGGCGAACACGGCGTTGCTGAGCACTTCGATGGTGCGCTTGACGTCGTGGCGCTGGTAGCGGGACCGACCGAGGATGATGCCGGCGACGAGCGCGCCCAGCACCGCCTCGACGCCGAGCGCCTGGGTGACCGCGCCGAACATGAACGCGACGAACAGCGTCGCGGTCAGCGCGGACGAGAACCCGCCGGCGCCGCGGGCGCGACGCAGGACCACGTCCGCGAAGCGCTGCCCGACGGTCAGCCCCAGCACGAGGAACACGACGACGCTGGCGATGGTGATGCCCAGCGGGCCCAGCGCGATCGACCCGGCGGTGAACACGCCCACGACCACGCCGAGCAGCATCCAGCCGATGAGGTCGTTGACCATCGCGGCGGCGATGGTGAGCTGACCGACGTTGCGCCGCATCAGACCCATCTCGGTCATGATCTTGGCGATGACCGGCAGCGCGGAGATGCTCAGCGCCACCGCGATGAACAGGGAGAACCCGAGCCGGTTGGCCTCGTCACCCCACAGTTCGGGTGGCATGTACCAGCCGAGCCCGAACCCGAGGATCAGTGGGACCACCAGACTGCCTGCCGACAGGCCGACCGCGGGACGACCGAGGCGACGAAGCAGCCCGAGGTCGGTCTCGAACCCGGTCACCACGAGCAGCAGCGTGATCCCGAGCCACGCGATCGCCAGGATCAGCGCGCTCTGCACGGCACCGCCGGGGAAGACCCAGGCCGCCAGGTCCGGGAAGAAGCGACCGAACACGGAGGGACCGAGCAGCACCCCGGCCCCGAGTTCACCGACGACACGCGGCTGGCCGAGCCGTTGTGCGACCAGTCCCAGCAGTCGTGCCGTACCCAGCAGGACGATGAGCTGGACCCAGAAGATGAGCAGTTCGTGTTCGCCAACAGGTGTCAGCATGCGTCTCCCTCGTCACCGGGCCGGGCGGGCGTCGCCGCAGGCGTCCATCGGTTCAGCAGTTCAGCGGTCGATCCGGCCATCAGCTCCGGATCGGTCCTGTCGTGTCCAACCAGTCGTCCACGGTCTGCACGTACCGTTCCGGGACCTCGATCATCGGCACGTGGCCGACGCCGTCGAGCACCTCGACGTCCCAGTCCTGGCGGCGAGCACGCACCCGGTCGATGACCGTGGGGCCGACCAACCGGTCCGCGTCTCCCCAGACCACCAGCGTAGGCGACCGCACGCCATCGATTGCATGCTGGAGGATGCGGCGACCCGCCACGGCGGTGACCAGCGACGTCGCGGCCGCGACGAAGCTCGGCAGACGCCACGGCGTGGTCTCGAACTCGCGCAGGTTGTCGAGCCCGAGGCGCACCATCTCCGGCGACACGCGTGACGGGTCGGCGTGGACGTACGCGAGGTTCTCCGCCCAGAAGTCCTCGAGCGGCTGGGCGCGGTAGCGGCGGCGCAGCAGGTGCGCACCGAGCGACGGGACCACGAACGGGGCGAACCGCCGCACCGTCATCGGGTCGATGCGCGACGTGTGGGACACACCCAGCGGCAGCGCCGGCGAGACGAGCACCAGCCGGTCGATGCGCTCGGGCATCAGCTGCGTGGTGAGCACCACGACGGTCGCACCCATCGAGTTTCCGTGCACCACGAGGTCGCGCAGGCCGAGGTGCCGGGCGAGCGCCCACAGGAACCGGGCGTTGACCTCGATGCGGGCCGCGCGAGGACGCGGCGGTTCGGTGGCACCGAACCCGGGCAGGTCCGGCGCGACGACTGGACCGTGGCGCGCGAGCCCGGGGATCACCTCGAGCCAGTTCGTCGCCGAACCACCGAGCCCGTGCACGAGCAGCCGAGGGGGCCCGTCGGCGGCGTCGCCGGCGCGGAGCACGTGCACGTCGTGGCCGAGCAGGTCGATCACCTCGCTGCGGATGCCCGCCCAGCGGGGGGTGACCTCACCCCAGTCGTCGTGCACCCGGTGCCTCCTCGATCTGCCGTGTCGGTCGGACCTCAGGTGTACCGCCTGTCCGGCACGTCATCCGTCGAGCAGGGCACGCAGGTCCTGTGGCGTCGTCACGGGCGCGTCGCACACGAGCCCGCGACACACGTACGCCGCCGCCCCGCCGTCGACGCCGTGCCGGTGGGCGAGCAGCGCGACCGTGTCGTCGTGGTCGGCGTCGGCGACGACCACCCGCACCCCCGGACGCGGCGGGACGAACGCCACCCGTGCGAGCTCGGCCCGGTCCGCGTCGTCGGGTCCCACGATCGCGACCTGGCGTGGTTCGGCGGCGAGCGCCTCGAACTGTCGGAGCAGCCACCCGAACCCCGTCGGCATGCGTGCCGCGCCGGCCTGGCCGACCCGCGCTGCCTCGACGGCCCGGTCGGTCCAGTGCGCCTCTCCGGTCAGGTCCCCGAGGGCGAGGCACGCCTCGACCATCATCGAGGTGCCGGTCGGTGTCGCGTTGTCCCAGGTCGACCGGGGGCGGGTGAACAGCGGTTCGGCGTCCTCGGCGGTCTGGAACCATCCGCCGTCGGGGTCGCGGAATCGCGTGTCGGCGTCGGACGCCAACGCCACGGCACGCTCGAGACACCGGGGGTCACCGGTGACCGACAGCACCTCGAGGTTGGCGATCGCGAGTGCCGCGAGGTCGTCGAGGAACGCGGGGGCACCGACGCGCCCGTCGCGCCACGAGTGGTGCAGGACGCCGTCGACGGTCAGGTGCTCGTGCACCGCGTCGAGCGCGACGTGCGCCGCCTGCGCCCACGCGGGTTCGCCGAGCAGTCGCGCGGCGACGACGAGCCCCCGGATCGCGAGCGCGTTCCAGTCGGCCAGCACCTTGTCGTCGACCCCGGGTGCGACCCGGGTGGCGCGCCGCTCGGCGAGCGCCGGGCGCACGCGCGCCCACTGGTCGCGCAGGTCGTCGACGCCGAGGTCGTGCCGTGCGGCGAACGCGACGTCGCCGAGCGGGCGGTGCAGGACGTTGGTGCCCTCCCAGTTGCCTCCGGGCACCACGCCCAGGTAGGCGGCGAACAGGTCCGCGTCGGCGCCCACCCCGGACACGACCTCGCGGAACTCGTCGTGCGACCAGACGAAGAAGCGGCCCTCGACACCCTCCGAGTCGGCGTCGGACGCCGACACGAACAGCCCGTCATCGGTGCGCACCTCGTCGAGCAGGTACGCCACCGTGGTCTGCACGACCCGGGCCAGTTCGTCGTCGCCGGCGATCGCCGCCGCGGTCGCGTACGCGGACAGCAGCAGCGCGTTGTCGTAGAGCATCTTCTCGAAGTGTGGGACGAGCCAGCGCTCGTCGGTCGAGTAACGGGCGAACCCTCCCCCGACCTGGTCGTGGATGCCGCCGCGGGCCATCGCGTCGAGCGAGTGCACGGCCGCGGCAAGCGACTCGTCGTCGCCCGTGCGCACGTGGTGGTGCAGCAGCCACTCGATCGTCATGGCCTGCGGGAACTTCGGGGCCCGACCGAACCCGCCGTGACGCTGGTCCCACGCACCGACCGCGACCCGCGCTGCCTCGTCGACGACGCTGACGTCGAGTGTGTCGGCCGGCTGCGGCGCACGGTGTTCGGCGAGCCCGGTCACGATCTGCTCTGCCGTGGCGAGCACCTGGTCTCGTCGCTCCTGCCACGCCTCTGACACGGCCGCGATCACGTCGGGGAACGCGGGCATGCCGTGACGCGGCTCGGACGGCCAGTAGGTGCCGGCGAAGAACGGGTGGCCGTCCGGCGTGAGGAACACCGACATGGGCCAGCCACCCCGCCCCGTCAGGGCGGTGACCGCCTCCATGTGGACGGCGTCGACGTCGGGACGCTCCTCACGGTCCACCTTCACGTTGACGAACGCGTCGTTGAGCGCGGCGGCGATCGTCGCGTCCTCGAACGACTCGTGGGCCATCACGTGACACCAGTGGCACGACGAGTACCCGACGGACAGGAAGATCGGCACGTCACGCTCACGAGCCTCGGCGAAGGCGTCGTCACCCCACTCGAACCAGTCCACCGGGTTGTCGGCGTGCTGGAGCAGGTACGGGGAGGTCGAGGTGGCAAGGTGGTTTGGCATCAGGGCTCCGGGATGGGGTCGATTGCAGTCCCGAGGATGCCCGAGATCGACTCGCCGTCGAGCGTCCCCTCCGCCACGTCCATGACGAGCCGGAACGCCGACTCCTCGTCGAGCGTCAGCTCCCACCCGTTGAGGTCGAGGAACACCACGGTCGCGAGCCACCCGAGCCTCTCGTTCCCGTCCACGAGCGCATGGTTCGCGACGATCGAGTGCAGCAGCGCCGCCGCCTTGCCCGCGAGCGTCGGATAGGCGTCCGCGCCGAACACACTGGTCCGTGGACGTGCGCACGCCGCGCCGAGCAGTCCGACGTCACGCACCGGCCCCGCACCGAGGCGGCGCATGAGCAGGACCAGGTCCTCGAGCTCGAGGAACTCGGTCTCCCCCGACCGCGACCCCGGCGCCCTCGCCGTCACACCGAGCCGAGACGGTCGAGCACGTCACCCCACCGGGAGACAGCACGCTCGGCGGCCGCATCGACCCGCTCGCCGTGCCCCGTCCGCTCGAGCCGCTCGAGCACCGCACGGCGGATCAGTTCCTGGCGAGACAGCCGCTCCTGCGCGCACAGCAGGTCGAGAGCCCGCTCGAGCTCGTCATCAGTCCGCAGGGTCATCGCCATGGGCCCACGATACCAGAGCGATACCGCTCAGCCGGGGTGACCGGGCTCGTTCCCGAGAGCATCGACGCGCTCCAACCGGACCAACTCCACGCCTCCCGAGCGGCGCCAGCGTCGTACGTGGATCCTGCGCAGTACCACACCGCCAGCCGAAGTCTGGGCAGACCCGTTCGCCTCCTCGTGACACCTGTCGAGTACTCGCGTGCCAGTGCCAGCCGGCAGCGCGACGATCGGTCACCCCGACCGACCGGCCCGCGGGGGCGTCGTGTGCACAGCCCCGGGCGCGGACTCCGTCGAATCGGCCCGACGCCACGGGGCGTGCTGCGGGCAGGAAACCCGCGCGCCCGTCGCGGCTCGTCCGGGCTGCGACGTCAGTCGTGGCGCAGTGCCTCGACCGGATCCAGCAGCCCGGCCCGGCGGGCGGGCAGCACCCCGAAGGCCAGGCCGACCCCGACCGACACCCCGAGCGACAGCACGATCGACCAGATGGTCACCGTCGACGGCAGCGGGCTGACGAGCGGGATGACCGTCGCGATGCTCACCCCCAGTCCGACCCCGAGCAGGCCCCCGACGGCGGTCAGCACCATCGCCTCGACGAGGAACTGTCGGGTGATGTCCCGCGGTCGCGCCCCCAGCGCCATGCGCAACCCGATCTCCCGAGTGCGCTCGGTGACCGACACCAGCATGATGTTGGACACGCCGACCCCGCCGACGAGCAGCGAGATCCCCGCGATCGCCGCGAGCACCAGGGTGAGCACCTCGAGGATGTCTCCGGCCACGCCGATGATCTCGTCCTGGGACAGCACGGTGAACTCGTCGTCGTCGAGCCGTTCCCCCAGCACCTGCTCGATCAGCGCACGATCCTCGTCGACCGCCTCGGTGGACGACGCGCGCACGATCAGACCGTCGAGTCGATTCGTGTTGAACAGTCGCTGCGCGCTCGACACGGGGACGTAGACCTCCCGGTCCCGATCGGGCCCGAGCCCACCCCCGCCGACCCGCTCCATGACCCCGACGACCCGGAACCGGATGCCACCGATGGTCACGGTGCTCCCGACGGGGTCCCGGCCAGCGAACAGTTCGGCGGCGATGCCCGCGCCGAGCAGGGCGACCCGGCGCCCGGTGACCACGTCGGTCTCGGTGAACGACTGGCCTCGCGCGATGTCGCGCGACAGCACGGAGAAGTAGTGGGTGGTGACCCCGTTGACGGTCCCGAGGGACCGCTTACCCTCGGCCCGGACCGCCTCACCGCCGATCATCGTTCCTGCGGTACGCCCGGACCCGGCGAGCGCCCGATCGACCCGGTCCACGTCGTCGAGGACGAAGCGGCTGCGTGCGGGCGCCGCGGTGAACTCCCCGTCCCCCGGCAGCACGAACAGCAGGTTCGACCCGAGGCCCTCGATGGCGCCGGTCACCTGTTCGCGGGTCCCCTGGCCCACCGCGACCAGCAGCACCACCGACAGCACCCCGATCGTGACCCCCAGCACGGTCAGCATCGACCGCAACCGGTTGTTGGTCAGGGCGACGATCGCCACCCGCACCGTCTCTCGCACGTTCACGTCGGGTCCGTGTCCGCGACGACCTGCCCGTCTCGCAGTTCGATTCGGCGCCGTGCGCGTGCCGCGACCTCGGGTTCGTGCGTGATGGTCACCAGCGCCATCGACTCCTCACGGTGGAGCTCGGCGAGCAACCGCATGATCTCCTCACCCGTGCGGGTGTCGAGGTTGCCGGTCGGTTCGTCGGCGAGCAGGAGCGACGGACCGGTCACCAGCGCCCGTGCGATCGCGACCCGCTGCTGCTGTCCGCCCGACAGTTCGGTGGGACGATGGTCGACGCGGGTGGCCAGTCCCACCGCGTCGAGCGCACGGCGGGCCCGCGCCGAGCGTTCCCGGGGCGACAGGCGCCGGTAGACCAGTGGCAGTTCCACGTTCGCCAGTGCGGACAGCCGGGGCAGCAGGTGGAACGACTGGAACACGAAGCCGATCGTGCGATTGCGCAGCTGCGCCAGGTCGTCTGCGGACAGGGTGCGCACGTCGCGCCCGTCGTACAGCACGGTGCCGCTGGTCGGGCGGTCGAGCGCTCCGAGCAGGTTGAGCAGGGTGGACTTCCCCGAGCCAGACGACCCGACGATCGCGACGTCGTCGCCGTGGTGCACGGTCAGGCTCACCCCGCGCAACGCCTCCACGACCACGTCGGCGCCCATCCGGTACTCACGTGTGACGTCCCGGGCCTCGAGCAGCGGGGGTCGGGTGTCTCCGTCGTCGGCCCGTGCACTCACCCGCGTCCACCGAGGTCCCGCACCCGATCCCCGTCGGCCACGTCGACGAGTCCGTCGGTCACCACGCGGTCCCCCGCCTCCACCGGCCCGTCGATCGCCGCCCGTTCGTCACCCAGCAGCAGGACCTGCACCGCGCGCTCCTGCACCGTCCCGTCCACCACCATCCGCACGAAGTCCCGGTCGCCGCGCCGCAGCAGCGCCGTGGTGGGCACCGTCAGCGGCTCGCGTCGACGCTCCACCTCGATCTCCGCCGATGCGGTCAGTCCGATGCGCAACGGCAGGTCGTCGCGGGGATCGAGGCGCACCGTCACGGCGTAGCTGGCACCCAGCGGCCCGGCTCTCCGCGGCGTCTGGGCGATGTGCGCGACCACACCGGACAGCGCCGTGCCGGGCAGGGCGTCGACGACGACGTGCACGCGCTGACCTTCGGCGACGTCGATCACGTCGAGTTCGTCGACGTCCAGACGCACGACGTGGCTCGACACGTCGTTGACGGCCAGCAGGGTCTCGCCGCTGCGTACCTGCTCCCCGACCGCCAGCGGCAGCGCCGACACCGCGGGGGTGTCGAGGGCACCACCGAGCAGCCCACCGACGTCGAAGCCGCCGACGGATCCGAGGTCGCCCAGGTCACCGAACGCGCCGGTCCCCGGCGGCGACGCGGATGCCTGCCGGTCGGTGAACTCGACCCGTCCCGACAGCGGCGACGTGACCACCAGCTGGTCGGCGCGTGACTCGGCCGCCTGCAGCGCCAGCTGGGCCTGCAGCCGTTGCGCCTCGGCGGCAGACCTCTGGAACGACGACGCCCGGGCGGCCTGTCGCCGTGCATCGGCCTCCGCGGTGGCGAGGTCCTGTTCGGCACGCTCGAAGTCGGCCTCGAGGTCGCGGATCTGCTCGCGTGCCTCCCGGGCGGCGCGGCGCACGTCGTCGTCGACGACGCCGCCCGTGGACTCGAGCAGTCGCAACTGCGCGTCGAGCCCCTCGATGACCGCCGGGAACGTGGTGCTCAGCTGGACGCGGAACGCGCCGATCACCGGCGACAGGTCCACCGCCAGCGACCCTGCCGCCCCCACCAGCGCGTCCGCGGCCGCGAGCGCGGCGCGGGCCTACTCGAGCTGCAGTTCGACGCTGTCGGACGCGAGGACGAACAGCGGTTCTCCGGCCTCGACCTGTCCCCCGTCCTCGACGGCGAGCACGACCACCGTGCCCGTCACGGGCGCGCGGACGTCGACCCGCGCGACCGCGTCGACGGTCGCGGGAGCAGCGACGGTGCGCACGACGTCCGCCGACTCGACCACTGCGGTGTGCACGTCGACGCTGCCGGACGTGCACGACGCCCCGACGATCGCCAGCAGCGCACAGGCGGCGATCGTGCGCGACGGGGACCAGCGGTGCATCGAGGCGACTCCGGGGTCGTGCGGTCGACCGGGATTCTCCCGCCGGCAGGGCACGTGTCCCCGTCGGCGGGCGCGGGACGCACGGGCGGCCCACGATGGGTTCGTCGTCGTGCCTCGCCGCGGATGCCCCGCACACGACCTCGGGCCGGGAACGGTGGCGAGGCCCTGGTCGTCGGGTGTCCCGCCGTGCGTCACGGCCCGCCCTGGCGTCGCGCGACAGGGTCGCTACGGTCGACGTGTCCGCTGACCTCCGTCCCGGGACCCCATGCCCTCCGTCACCGACGTCTTCGTCTCGCTGCTCGCCATCGGACTCGTGCTCGTCGCCGCGAAGTGGCTGCGCGGGCGGATCCCCGTGTTCCGACGCCTGTTCCTGCCGGCCTCGGTGATCGGTGGTGTGCTCGTGCTGCTCGCGGGCCCGCAGGGACTCGGGCGTGTCGTGTCCGCGGTCGACGGGCCCGAACGCCTGGCCGGCGGGCTCTTCCCGTCGGCCATCGTGGACGTCTGGTCGCAACTGCCCGTGCTGCTGATCAGCGTGGTGTTCGCCGCCCTGTTCATCGGCAAGCCCATCCCTCCCCTGTCCGACATCTGGGCGAAGGCGGGCCCCCAGGTCGCCCTCGGCCAGTCGATCGCCTGGGGCCAGTACGTGGTCGGGCTGACCCTGGGACTGCTCGTGCTCTCCCCGGTGTTCGGCATGGATCCGGTGGCCGGAGCACTGATCGAGATCGGGTTCGAGGGCGGCCACGGCACCGCAGCAGGCCTCGCCAGCACGTTCGACGCGTTCGGGTTCTCCGAGGGGACCGACCTGGCACTGGGACTCGCCACGGTCGGTCTGGTCGCCGGCGTGCTCATCGGGACCGTGATCATCAACTGGGGCGTGCGAACCGGACGCATCGGCCTGGACGAGTCCGGCGACGTCGTGCAGGTCGCTCGCGACGCCACCACGGACGACCTCGACGACCTCGACGACCGCGAACCGACCACGGTGGAACGGTCTGTCGAGACCGGACACCCGCCGGCGGTTGCGGATCACGAGGACGCTCCGTCGACGGACCCCTTGTCGATCCACATCGGGTTCATCGCGATCGCGATCGGCCTCGGATGGCTCGCCCTGCAGGTCCTCGAGGCGGTCGAGCGCGCGACGTGGGGCGGTGACGACGGACTGGAACTGCTGGTCCACCTGCCGCTGTTCCCGATGGCGATGCTCGGCGGCGTGGCCCTCCAGCTGGTGCTCGACCGCACACGGCGCGAGCACGTCGTCGACCGGCACCTGGTCAACCGGATCTCGGGCGCGGCACTCGACCTGATCATCGTCGCGGCACTGGGAACGCTCTCGGTCGAGGCGATCGGCGGCAACCTCGGCCCGTTCCTGGTGCTGGCCATCGCCGGCATCGCGTGGAACGTCGGCGCGTTCCTGCTGCTCGCGCCCCGGATCGTGCCCGAGTACGCGTACGAACGTGGCCTCGGGGACTTCGGCCAGTCGATGGGGATGACGGTCACCGGCCTGCTGCTCATGCGCATCGCAGACCCGCCCAGTCGTTCCGGCGGGATGGAGGCGTTCGGCTACAAGCAGCTGCTGTTCGAACCCGTCGTGGGCGGAGGCCTGTTCACCGCCGCGTCGGTTCCCCTGATCGCCCAGCTGGGCGCGGTTCCCGTGCTCGCCGGCACGTCACTGCTGCTCGTGTCCTGGATCGTGTTCGGCATCCGGCGGTTCGGACCCGACCGGTCCGACCCGGGCTCCTGACGACGCGGCGGCAACCCGCGACCCGGTCGCGCCGGGACGCCGGGACGCCGGGGCCGATCGGCACGCAGGCGGTGACGATGGTCCCTGCACTCGCACGACGCATTCTGGTTCCGTGAGGTCGGCGTCGAGGCCGGGTCGACCGTCGCCCCGGAGACGACGGGAGGGGCGACCATGTCGGAGACACCGCAGGAACCACCGCAGCCCGAGGGCGGCACGACCCCGTCCGAAGGGCAACCCGCGTCTGGGCTCGACGGACTCGACCCGCAGATCGGTGGGCTACTGGCCTACGCACTGTTCGGGTGGGTCGGCGGGCTCATCATGTTCTTCACCCAGAAGCACCCCGAGGTGCGCTTCCACGGGGCCCAGTCCGTGCTCACGTCCATCGCCGTGTTCGTCCTGTACGTCGCGTTCGGGATCGTCACGTCCGCCGTGGGCATCGGCTTCGGCCTGTGGGCGGTCTTCAGCATGCTGAGCACGCTGCTCGGGCTCGCGGTGCTGGCCCTCTGGATCCTGCTGTGCATCAAGGGCTACAACCTGGAGCACTTCAGGCTGCCGGTGATCGGCGACCTCGCCGAGAAGTGGGCAGCCCAGTAGTTCCGGCCGCGTCACCGGCCCTCTCCCTGTCGGCCGGCGACCGGTTCCGGGGCACACGGCCGGGTGGAGCGATCTGCCCGGCCGCTTCAGTCCTCGACGGCTGCGGCCAGCGCCGAGGCGAGCTCCTCGGCCACTCGCGAGGCGATCTCCTCGAGTTCGGGGGCCTGGGCGAGGCCGAGCATCGCCACCGGGTCGACCGCCATGATCTCCGAGCCCCCGTCGGGATGCTCCCGCACGACCACGTTGCAGGGCAGCAACCCACCCAGCGCCGGATCGATCTCCAGCGCCCGGTGGGCGTAGGTCGGCTTGCACGCCCCGAGGATGCGATACGGCGCGGTGTCGACGTCGAGCTTCGCCTTCAGCGTCGCGGAGACGTCGATCTCGGTGAGGACGCCGAACCCCACGTCGGCCAGTGCGGCACGGACACGCTGCTCGGCGGTGTCCACGTCGGCATCACTGCGAACCCTGGTCACGTAGCGGTCATGGCTCACGGTGCCGTCTCCGATCGCTCCGACCTGCGGAGGCCTACTGTGGCTCGTTGCCCTCGAGCCACTTGATCCCGCAGCCGATGGACGGGATCTGGTCCTCGGGCACCGGCGCGCCCTCGAGCGCGGCACTCAGGGCGGTGCGCAGTTCGCTGCCCGTCGGGGTCCCCTGGCCGGGCCGCGACTCGTCCATCCGACCCCGGTAGACGAGCAACCGGTCCTCGTCGTAGACGAAGAACTCCGGGGTGCACACGGCGCCGTACGCCCTGGCGACCTGCTGGGTGTCGTCACGCAGGTAGGGGAACTCGAAGCCGGCCTCGGCCTTCTGTTCGGCCAGACTCGCAGCCGAGTCGTCGGGGTACGCCCCCACGTCGTTGGCGCAGATCCCGACGAACGACACGTCCTTGAGGGTGTACTCCCGCGCGAGGTCGGCGAGCTGTCCCTGCACGTGCTGCACGTATGGGCAGTGCCTGGACAGGAACATGACGACGAGCACGTCGCCAGTGAGGTCCTCGACGCGCACGATCGCGCCGTCGGTCACCTCGGGGAGCGCGAAGTCCGGTGCGGGGCTCCCCAGCTGCACGTCACGAGGTCCTTCTGCCGCCATCGGTCACTCCCTGGTCGATCCGTCCGGCGTTGCGCCCTGTGGGCAGCGTCGACCGTAGCGGGTCGGTCCGGGCGAATCGCGGTCAGTCCCCTGGAACCGATCGCACGAGCAGTTCGACACGTACGGCCCCACCGCCGGTGTCCTGCTCGCCCACCGCCACGAACCCTCGTGCGGCGTGGAAGGCGCTCGACGTCGGGTTCGGGGGACGGAGGTTGACCTCGCAGGTCACCTCGGTGAAGCCGTGCCGCGCCGCATACGCGTCGACCTCCTCGTACAGGCGGCTGGCGACACCTCGGCGGCGTGCGTGCTCGGCCACGACGATGCGGTCGACGTACAGGAACCGGCCGCCTCGCGCCTCGAAGAACCCGTAGTTGGGACTGCCGTACGGGGCGCCGGGCGCGAGCGTGAGCACGAACGCGCCGAGTCGGTCGTCCACCTCGGCGACCAGCGCCTGCTCGGCCATGTCGACGAGGTCCACGAGCCGCTGCCGGTCGAGCGTGCCGACCCGCGGGACCTCGGACTCGTTGAGCGCGAGGACGACGTCGAGGTCACGCTCGTCGAGGTCACGCACCCGCATCGCGCGTGTCCTGCCCGTCGGGTGCGTCGTCGTCGACCGGCGCGAAGGCTGCTCCCGACGCTGGCGGCAGCGCACGCAGGAGCACGATCCCGATGAGCAGCGCCGGAAGCGACATCACGACCGCGGCGGCCCGTGCCCCGGCAAGTTCGGCGACCGTCCCGTCGATCAGCGCCGCGAACGGCCGGCTGCCGAGGAAGGCCACCCCCCACAGGGCCATGATGCGGCCGCGCTGGGCGTCGGTGACCTCCGCGTGGAGGCGCGCGGTCGCCCGCGTGGTCGCCATGATGAATCCGGCGCCGCCGATGAACGCCGACACCATCGACAGGTGGATGGTCGGGGCGAGGCCGAACCCGGCGACACCGATCCCCTGCAGGATCAGTGCATGGGGAAGCACCCGGGCACGTCGACGGATCCAGCCCATGAACAGCACGGCGGTCAGCGTGGCGCCGGCACCGAACGACCCGACCAGCAGACCGACGTACAGGTCGCGTTCCTGGAACACGTCGCGCACGAGTTCCGGGGGCAGCGTGTTGACCGGGTCGGTGCTCATCGACAGGCCCATGACGGCGAGCAGCAGCATCGCCAGCCGCCGGTTCGACCGCACCAGGCGCAGCGACTCCACGAACCTCGGGCGCTGACCCACATGACGGACCTGGGGCCGCGGCCGCACGACGAGCAGCAGGACCAGCGAGAACGACAGGAACGACAGCCCGTTCAGCCCGAACGCGACGCCGTATCCGGCGGTCTCGACCAGCAGCGCACCGATGACCGGACCGACCGCACGGGCGAGGTTGAACGTGACGGAGCTGAGAGCGACAGCGGACTCCAGTTCCTCGTCGCTGACCAGCATCGGCACGAGCGCCATCATCGCCGGGTTCGCGAACGCCACGGCGATGCCGAGCACGAACGAAGCCGCGATCACGATGCCCGCCGTCGCCGCCCCGGTCAGCACCACGACGGCGAGGAAGCCTCCGACGGTCGCTGCTGCCAGCTGGGTGAGGATGAGCAGGCGGCGACGATCGAACCGGTCGGCGGCCGCGCCCGACAGGGGCGCGAGCACCAGCGCTCCGAAGAACTGGGCGAAGTTGACGACACCGACCGCGAGCGTCGAACGCGTCAGGTCGTACACGAGCAGCCCCGCCGCGATGTTCTGCAGCCAGGTGCCGATGTTCGACAGGGTGCTGGCCGTGAAGTAGGCGCCGAAGTTGCGCTGGAGCAGCACGCCCAGCAGCGAACTGCCCGGCGGCCTCGCCGGCCGCTCACGGCGCGATCGACCCGACGAGCCGCTCAACGACGAGCCTGCACGGACAGGGCGGCCGAGTCCCACGCATCGAGGTCGATGCCGGCGAACAGGTCGTCCTCGGGCGCCTCGACGTCGACATCGCTGCGCAGCAGTTCGTACGCCTCGTACGGGTAGTGGGCCCGCTCCAGGTCCCTCGGCACCTCGAACCAGGGTCCGGTGGGATCGACCTGCGTGACGTGGGCGCGCAGTGCGGCATCACGCCGTTCGAGGTGGTCGGCGACCCAGATGCGCGCGTCCGGGTCGACGCGCTCCCGGGCGTCGCGACGCTCACGCATGCGGGCCGTGTACTCCCCCTCACGGCCCGCCGCCTCCATCGCCGCGATCAGGGCATCGAGGCGTTCGACGGCGTGCATCATCGGCGCGTAGACCTTGGCGACGCGCCACGGCGCCCCGGCGACGTCGGCGTCTGTGTCCTCCGCGATCGCCAGTGCACGCATCGTGATCGTGTGGGTCATGATGTGGTCCGGGTGCGGGTAGCCCCCGTCCTCCGGATAGGTGACGACCACGTGGGGGCGTTCCGCGCGCAGGATCCGCGCGAGCTGCGCACCCGGGACGTCGGGATCGAGCCGGGAGAACGTGCCGTCCGGGACGTCGTCCGGGTCCTCGTGGTAGCCGGAGTCGACGTGTCCGAGCTGGTGGGCACGGGTGAACCCGATGGCCTCGACCGCGTCGGCGAGTTCCCACGCGCGCACCTGCGCCATCCGGCCCGGTTCGACCGGGTCGGCGTGCGGGTTGAGCAGGTCGCCGGCCTCGCCACCGGTGCACGTCACCAGCACGACCTCGGCACCCTCGTCGACGAGCCGGGCGGCGGTCGCCGCACCCTTCGACGCCTCGTCGTCGGGGTGTGCGTGCACGAACAGCAGGCGTCGGGTCATGTCGCGTCCTCGTCGGTCGTACCGGGTCGCCGTGTCCATGCGTCGGCGAGCCGACGTCCGGCCGGGCTGTCCGTGAGCCGGTCGATCTCCGCAGCGACGAACCGTCGTGCGTCCTCGACCTCCCCGGCGGGACCCGACAGGCGAACCAGCATCGGGGACCCGGGGTAGGACCCCAGCCTGACCTGCGGGAACCGTTCGAGCAACTCGACGAACGTCGCGTTCAGCACGCTCTCGGGGAACGGGTGGGTCAGTTCCACCACTGCCGGGACCGGGTTGCGTTCCGCGAGCAGTTCCGGCTCGACCACCCGGGTGACGAGCCGACGGAACGCCGAGGGGACCCCCGGCAGGATGACGACGGTCACCCCGTCGGCGTCACTGCCACCGTCGACGTCCACCGCCACCGCGGGCACCCAGCTGTCCCCGTCCGTGAGCACCCGACTCCCTGCCGGCACGCGGGCCATGCGCATCAGGTGGTCGACGAACATCTCGTCGACGTCGAGTCCGTGCTCACGAGTTCGTTCCACGATCATGTCCATGTGACCCGCCAGGCCCGCATCGACCACCAGGTCGCGGCCGAGGCTCGCCGCGATCGCCTCGTACGTGATGTCGTCAGGCGTGGATCCGAGCCCACCCGACGTGACCACGACCCGCGGACGGGCGCGCGCCAGTTCCGCGGTCACCGCCTCGTCGATCGCGTCCATTGCGTCGGGGACGACGTGCACCCGGGTCAGGGGTACTCCGTGCGACCGCAGCCGACCGGCGAACCACGGCGAGTTGGAGTCCTCGACGAATCCACCCAGCAGTTCGTCGCCGATGACGACCATCGAGGCCTCGAGCACACCACGCCCTCCCGGACGACGGGAACTGCGCGCGCAGGATACGGCCCTGCCGCGGTCCGGTCGGGTCAGGCATCCCCGACGGGGCCGATGCCGACACGGGCCTCCGCTCCCGTCACCGACGGGTCCTGCGGCTCCTGAGGCAGGGTGACGACGAAGCACGCACCGCCGGTCCCGGGCCGCAGCACCAGGTCCCCGCGGTCCGCCCGCGCGAGTTCCCTCGCGAGCGACAGGCCGAGCCCCAGACCCGTCGTGGTGCGCTGGTCACCCGTCGACGCCTGCGAGAACTCGTCGAACAGGATCGGGGCGAACTCCGGGGGCACCCCGTCTCCGTGGTCAGTCACGGAGATCTCCACGTAGCCGTCCGAGGCGGTCACCTCGACGTGGACGGGCGGGCGCCCGTGCCGCGCGGCGTTGTCCAGCAGGTTGGACACGATCTGGTGCAGGTGTGTCGGGTCGGCGAACACGTGCACGCCGGGCGACACGGACCGCTCGACGGGCTCGTCGGGCCTCGACGCGAGCAGGTCGCCCAGCCACGGTTCGAGCTCGATCCGCTCGGGCCGGGAGGTGACCCCTCGCCGTGCGCGCGACGTGCGAAGCAGGTCGTCGACCAGTGCCGTGAGGTGCACACCGTTGCGGTGGATCACCTCGGCGGCCTGCCGCGCACTCGCCTCGTCCAGATCCGGCCGCTGCATGAGGGTCTCGCTGAACCCGACGATGGCCGTCAACGGGGTGCGCAGCTCGTGCGAGACGGCGGCGATGAGGTGCTCGCGAGCGACCGCCAGGTCCTGCAGGTCCGCACGCTCGGCACTCCGACACGCGAGCAGGAGCGCGGTCGCCGACACCGCGACCAGGAACAGCTGCGCCTGCACGGACGCCTCCACGGTGGCCGGCGCCCAACCGGTGAACGGACCGCGGCCGAGTGGGGTCGCGACGTTGGCGACCTGCGCGACGATGAACAGACCGACGGCCGCCCCCGCGACGCGCATCCGCGTCGCCACCCACACGAGCGGCAGCAGCACGACGTAGTCGGCCGCCAACACCTCGGAGCGCGCACCGAGGCCGAACACCACCACGGACGACGCGAGGACCACGAGGATCGCCAGCAACCCCTCCAGGGATCGCAGCGGCTGGGCGGAGATGCGGCCGAACAGCAGGAGTCCGAGCGGCACGACCGTCAGGATCCCCAGTCCGTCACCGATCATCCACTGTCCGACGGTGACGACGTAGGGAAGGTCGGTGACGGTCGACGCTGTGCCGAGCGCCCCCGTCGTACCGACGGCGCCGATCACCGCGCCGACGCTCGCGGCGACGAAGGCGGCGACGAAGAACCACGCGATCGCACGGACCGTGTCGAACCCGGCGGCCCGCCAGCGCTGGATCAGCCACGCGGCGAGTAGCCCCTCGATCATGTTGGCCACCGACCACCACAGCGACGGGACGACCTCGAACCCGGACCACAGGTCGTTGCCCAGTTCCGCGGCACCGACGGCCAGCACGATGGCGGGCCACCAGCGCCGCGGCGACAGGAGCAGTCCCGTCACGGTGATCCCGGCGCCCGGCCAGAAGACCGCGCCGAGTCCCGAGACGTCGTGCAGCACCACCGCCTGCCGAGCCGCAGCGAGGTAGGCGAGCCCGACCAGCACCGCCCGCACCAGCATCCCCATGGCCCCCACACCGATCATCGCGTCACGGGCGCTGCCCGGTGACGGGTCACCTGTCGGACGACGAACCACCAGGGGTACCCCGCGCGGGACTCGGTTGCCAGAGACGACCGGCGCTGACCCTGCGTACGACTCGACCGGTCCAGCGCGCGGGGATCACGGGCTAGCGTGCGCGCCGTGATCATGGACCACGACGACGCACGGACCGACGTCGTCCTCGCCGGGGCTGCGGCCGTCTTCGGGGGCGCCGTCCGGTCCTTCATGGTCCAGGTGCCCGGGTATCCCCGAGTGGGACTGGCGGCGGTCCTGCTGGACCTCGTGTGGATCCTCGTGCTGACCGCGCTCGTGCCGATGCTGCTCGCGCGCCATCGGGGTGACGGGTGGGCCGCGTTCGGGCTGGGGCGCGGTCCTCGCCCGCTCGGCCCACGTCGGCGTGGGCTGCTCGCCGGACTGCCGTTCGCCGTCGTGGTCGTCGGTGCCGGGTGGCTGCTCACGCCGGTCGCCTGGCCCCTCGGGCGGCTGCGAGGCCCCCTCGTGGCGGGGGACCTGGCAGGCGTCGCCCTCGCGGCGACGTGGGTGGCGGCGCTCACCGTCGGTGCGTTCGGCCTCCTCGCGTTCCTGACGACACGCGGTCAGCAGTTCTCCCGCTCCCCCCAGGTCCTGCTGCGCGGGACACTGCGCACCATCGGCATGGGATCGGCCGGCGTCGCCCTCGTCGCGGGTCTCGTCCGCGCGGTGTCCGGTCGGTCCGTGCTCCACCCCATCGTGCTGGCCGTCGCCCTCGCGATCCTGGTCCTGCTCGCCGACCGACTGCTCGACGCGAACACGCGGGTGCACCGCTCCGCGGTCCTCGCACCGGCGACCGTGGTCGCGGTGGGCCACCTGTTCTCCACCGGGGGACTGTGGCGGGGCGACCTCGTGACCGCCCTGTACGCGGGAGGGCTCGCCGTGGGCGTCACCGTGGTGATCGCGTCCCTGACGGTGACCCGCCGTGCCGTGCACGCCGGGATCGTGCTGCTCGTCGCGGTGCACTGGATCCCGAACTGCCTGTCACCACTCACGTTCGAACTCGGCGCCTGCTGAGGTTCAGGACCCCTCGGGGCGCGGACGCCCGCCGGTCAGTGGATCTCCGTCGGGCTCGTCGCGCACGACCTCACGCCGGATCTCGACCACCTCGACGTCGAGCACCTCACCGCCGGAGGTCCACGTCCCGCCGTCGTGCGCCGCCGTGCGACGACCACCGGTCGCGCGGCCCCGGGCATCGGCACGCGGACCGAGGAGGAAGCCCAGGGCCCGGGTGCGCAGCAGCGACAGGACGACACGCCTGCCGGGAGGGACCATGAGCACGAACCCGACCACGTCCGTGACGAAGCCCGGGGTGACGAGCAGCGTCCCACCAACGAGGATCATCGCGCCCTGGGCGACGGCGTCGCCCGGCCAGCGCCCCTCCTGCAGCGACACCCGCAGTTCACGCCAGGCGCGAGTGCCCTGACGTCGCAGGAGCCACGCACCGAGCACACTGTCGGCGACCAGCAGCGTCACGGTCCAACCCGTGCCGATGATCGCACCGACACGCAGGATGACGGCGATCTCGACCAGCGGCACGACGACGAAGGCGAGCAGGAGGAGCAGGGCCATGCCCGCAGCGTACGGTGCCGTCGTCGGCCGCGTCAGGGACGCACGGGTCGATCCGACACTGGTCGTGCTCGAGGGCGTCCACGCGGTCAAGCACGCACTTCGGTTCGGCGCCGACGTGGAGACCACCGTCACACCGGACCTGTCCCGGGCCCGCGACCTGCTGGCTCGACTGGCCCCGGACGTGGCGCTGCCCCCGGACATCCACGAGGTGGACCCACCGGCGTGGCGGCGGATGCTCGACGGTCGGGACCTTCCCTCGCCCCTGCTCGCCGTGGCCCGACGCCCGGTGTGGTCCCTGAACCGGTTGGCCGACGGTCGCGTCGTCGTCCTCGAGGAACCTCGACACCTGGGCAACCTCGGTGCGACCATCCGGGTCGCGGCCGCTGCGGACGCGGCGGGGGTCGTCGTCGTCGGGACGGCGGACCCGTGGCACGTGTCGTGTGTGCGCTCAGCCGCCGGGCTCCAGTTCGCACTGCCGGTCGTACGCGTCGCCGACGTGGACGCGCTCGACGGCGTCGACCTGCCGCTGGTGGCGATCGACCCCGACGGCGACGAACTGTCCGCCGAGACGCTGCCGGCCGAGGGGCTCCTCGCGTTCGGGACCGAACGCGACGGCCTCTCCGCAGACCTTCGTGCGCGGGCGACGACGGCCCTGCGCATCCCGATGCGCAGCGGCGTGTCGAGCCTGAACCTCGCGACCGCCGTCGCCATCACCCTGTACACGTCGAGTCGCCCCGCCTGAGGGGACCCCCTGGTGCCCCTTGCGACGTGGGGACCGGGGCGGGCACGAACACGGACGCGCCCGGGACGACGATCAGGCAGACAGCGCAAAGGGACGTCGCACGTGCTGGTCGTCGGCGAGGGCCGCCGCGATGACCGGGAAGCTCGGCGTGCCGTGCGACAGCACGCGCTGGTGGAAGTCACGAAGGTCGAACGCCTCGCCCTGGGCGCGCTCCACGTCACGGCGCAGGTCGGCCATCTCCTCACCGCCGACGAAGTACGAACACATCTGGCCGCCGGACACCCGCGCCCGATCGAGCATGTTGCGTGCCTGGGCCCGCGACAGGAACGCGCCACCGGTCAGCAGGTCGATGGCCGCCGGGTCGTCGAGGTCGCCCGCGTGCAGCCCGACGTCGAGCATCGCGATGGTGGCGATGCGCAGTTCACCCTTGCGCTGGATGATCCGCAGGTCGTCGGGGTCGACGTCGCCGGGCACCTCGGTCCCGAATCCGAGGGCGACCGCGATGCGTTCGGCGTACACCGCCCACCCCTCGGCGAACACCGGCCGAGTGAGCAGTCGCCGTGCGAGGCGGGGGTGCTGGGCCGCGTGCTCGAGCTGCACGAAGTGCCCGGGATACGCCTCGTGGATGGCGAGTGAGCGCAGCTGCGTCGGGTTGTACTCACGCAGGTGCGCACGGACCTGGTCGTGGTCCCAGTCATCGCGCACCGGTGACAGGTAGTAGGTGCATCCGGCCTCCGCCGCGAACGGTGGAGGTGGAGCGACGAACGCGACGGCGATCCCACGCAGGTGAGCCGGCACCTCGGCGATCCGCAGCCGCTCGGCGGGCGGCACGTCGACGATGCCGGCGTCGAGCGTGAACGCCCGGGCCCGGTCGACGGCGTGGCGGGCCTCGTCGACCAGGCGATCCGGGTCCACGGCGGTGTCCGCGATCGACTCGAGGGTCCGCCGCACGAGATCCGTGCGGTCCTGCGGCAGAGGCTCCCCGCCGAACCGTCGCGGCCACGTCGAGGCTGCCAGGTCCGCGAGTTCCTCACGCACCTCGTCGCGCCAGGCGCGTGCTCGAGCGTGGATGTCCGAGGCCGGCATGCGGGTGCCGAGCGCCGACGACAGGATGACCCGGTGGTCGTCGGGACCCAACCGCCAGTCCCCCGGCGGTTCGTCCCCCAGTTCCGTGAGCAGCGCCGCGTACGCGTCGAGTGCCTCGGCGGCCACCTCGCCGGCGTCGCGTGCGGGCGACACGTCGACGCCCATGCCCGCGGCACGCCGCGGCAGTTCGTCACGCACCAGGGGGATCAGCCCGGCCACGCGTTCCAGCGCAACCGCCAGGTGCGGTGCCGGTGCGCTCTCCAGCAGCGACCCGGCCTGTTCGAGCAGCACGGGCATGCGACGAGCCCGCTGGGCGGCGGCCTCGATCGAGCGGCAGCGCTCCTCGGGGTCCGGATCGTCGCGCTGGAGCAGTTCGTGGATCCCGGCCGACGCCGTCTCGAGGGCCGCGAGCGGATCGAGGAGGAATCGCGGACGCACGTCGAGGATGAAGCGCCGGTAGGCACACTCGTCGGCCAGCAGTTCGAGGTCGCCGCGAGCCTCGCGATCCTCACCCCGCGCGCCGGGATCCAGTGCGGCGAGCGCACCCGCGACCTCCGCAGAGAGCACTGAAAGGTCACGGCTGCGGGCCGCCAGGGTCTCCGGAGAGAGGTCGGGCAGGTCGCCGTCGCGGTCACGGATGCCCATCCGGGTCGCCTCGACGGGCGCGAACGTGCGCACGTGGTCGACGTAGCGCGACACCAGTCGCTGCGCACGCTCCAGCGATCCGGACACCTCAGACCCCACACTCTCGACGGCGCCGCAGGTCCGACGCACGCGCCGCTCGTCGCGGCCGACGTCGACCCTAGTGCTGCCTCCGGCGCGGGGCACCGTGTATCCGATACCCTTCGGACATGTTCCGTGTGGCGAGTCGACATCGGTCCGACGACCGATCCTGAGGTCGACATCCACTCGCTCGAGGGCGGATCCGCTCCGCCACCTTCTCTGCGTGCGCCCCGGGACGATGCAGTCGAGACGTGATCGCCAGGCACAAGCATCCGCCGGTGCCGGGGATCACCCGGACGAGAGATGCTCGTGACGAAGTCCTTCCGCGACCTTGGTGTCGCCCCCGAACTCTGCGACGAACTCGAGAAGCAGGGAATCACCCATCCCTTCCCCATCCAGGAGATGACCCTCCCGCTGGCGCTGGCCGGCAACGACCTGATCGGTCAGGCACGCACCGGGACGGGCAAGACGCTCGCCTTCGGGCTGCCACTGCTCCAGCGACTGGACCCCGACCTGCGGCGTACCCAGGCCCTGATCGTGGTGCCGACCCGTGAGCTGTGCGTCCAGGTCCACGGTGACCTGCGCATCGGACAGGCACTCGGCATCTCGTCGGTCAGCGTCTATGGCGGGGTGCCCTACGAGGAGCAGACCGAACTGCTGACCTCGGGCGCCCACGTGGTGGTCGGAACCCCCGGGCGGCTGCTCGACCACCTGAACCGAGGCATCCTGGACCTGTCGCAGGTCTCGCAGCTGGTCCTCGACGAGGCCGACGAGATGCTCGACATGGGGTTCCTGCCCGACGTCGAACGGCTCATCGAGGCGTGTTCGCGCGAGGGACGGCACACGATGCTGTTCTCCGCGACGATGCCGACCGAGATCGTGCGGCTCGGACGTCGCTACCTCGACCACCCGACGTTCACCCGCGCGGCGAGCCAGGAAGCGGACACGGCACCCAACGTCGAGCAGCACTTCTTCCAGGTCCACCGGATGGACAAGCCCCGGGTCCTGGCCCGGATCCTCCAGTCTCCGAAGCGCAAGGGCGTGTTCGTCTTCGTGCGCACCAAGCACATGGCCGACCGGCTCGTCGACGAACTCGAGGGCCTCGGGACCCCGGCGATCGCGATCCACGGCGACCTGCGCCAGACGACACGGGAACGCAACCTCGATCGTTTCCGATCCGGGAAGGCGAACGTCCTCGTCGCGACCGAGGTCGCCGCACGAGGGCTCGACGTCACCGACGTGACGCACGTCGTCAACTACGACTGCCCGGACGACGAGAAGATGTACCTGCACCGCATCGGGCGCACGGCCCGCGCCGGCCAGGGCGGTGCTGCGATCACCTTCGCGGAGCACAACGAGATCTCCCGCCTCGACGTCATCCGCAAGGCCGTCGGCGCTGCCGAGCCCGTGGTCGACGTGTTCTCCACCTCGGACGAACTCACCCGCCGCTTCGACCTTCCCAAGGAGACGCCCTGGTCGCACCTGGCCACCGCACGCTCCGGTGGGCGGGCCGCATCGACGGGCTCCCGCACCGCGACGAAGGACGCGCCCGAGTCACGCGAGGGTGCGACGGACGGTTCGTCCAACGGGTCCTCGAACCGGTCGGGGCGATCCCGAGGCGGCTCGGGGCGATCCCGGGACGCGTCGTCACGAGGCTCCGGGCGCGCGCGCAGCGGATCGTCCTCGACGCAGGGTTCGACCGCAGGTGCCGGCGCCGGACTCGCGGACGACGCGAGGCAGCGCGACGGTGTGGACGCCACGACATCGCCGGTGACCGCCGAGGCGTCGCCATCGGGCGAGCGGGTGCGCACCCGCACGCGGACCCGCGCTCGCGCGGCGGCTCCCGGTGGGCCGACGGCGGACACGACCAACGACCGTGACGTCGACGAGTCGCGCCCGTCGAGGGCTGGGCGGAACAGGGGCCGCAGCGGGTCGAGCACCAGGTCTGACGCGACCAACGAGCAGTCGTCCCGATCGGGCTCGACCCGCCGTGGCCGATCGTCGGGTCGTGGCCAGGCGCCCCGCAACGAGGAGCAGGACTCCGCGAGCGGCGGTGCGCGCCGCCGCGGCAGCGGCACCGGGCGTGGCGAGGGAGGCCGGAGCGACAGTGACAGCGGTCGTGGACGCGGCGACGACTCCGGTGGACGCAAGGCCGGTGGGCGCGGTGACGGCTCCGGCGGCCGCAACGGCGGTGACCGAGGGCGACGCGGGCAGGGCTCGGCGCGGAGCGGCCGTGGTGCCGAAGCGTCCGGCGACCGCCAGCCGGCCCGCCGCCGGACCGACGTCGCGGCGCGCGGCTCCGAGGCTCGTGGCGACGGACAGCCCCAGCCCACGCGGCAGGTGAAGGTCGAACACCTGCCGTAGGAACAGGCGTCTCACGGCCGCGAGGCAGCCGCGTGCCGGCCACTGACCTGCGGGCGGCCTACAGCAGCCCGAGCTTCGCGGCCTCGGCCACGGCGCCCGCACGATTGCGCACCCCGAGCTTGTCGTACAGCTCCTGCGCGTAGGCCTTCACCGTGCGTTCCGTGACGCCCAGCTGCGCGCCGATCTCCGCATTGGTCATTCCCTCGGCCATCAGCGCGAGGACCTCCGACTGGCGGGGCGACAGGCGCGGACCCGTCTCGACCTTCGGCAGTTCGAACACCACCGTGGTGTCGTCCTGTTGCGCGGCCATCGCCGGATCCTCGAAGACGGCGGTGACCGGACCGAAGCTCACGCGGTCACCGTGGTGGACCACCTTGGGCCCCTCGATGGTCACACCGTTGATCTTGGTTCCCGCGCTCGAGCCGAGGTCCGTGACGATGACGGCTGACGGTTCCCTGCGGATCTCCGCATGCACCCGCGAGACCCGCGGGTCGGGCACGACGTAGGCGTTGTCGTCGCGACGACCGACGGTCGCGACGTCGCGGTCGAGACGCAGCACACGTCCCGACAGTGGCCCGTCGGTGAAGTTCAGGGCAGGCACCGGGATGATCTTCTGGGCCTTCTGTACCGGGCGATCCACACGCATCCCCTCGTGGTCGGAGTGGCGGCTCGTGCCGATCGGCGAGCAGAGCAGACCGATGCACGGGAGTGTACGTCGGGACCTGTCCGAACGGACAGGACACGTTCAGAGTGCGCGAGACGGGCGCTCAGGCGCGTCGGTGCGCCTGCAGACGTTCCACGGCCTCGCGCGAGGTCGTCGCGGACCCCAGACGGTTGTCCTTCGCCTCGCCGTGGTAGTCACTGCCCGCGGTGACCACCAACCCGAGGGCACGGGCGACGTCGCCGTAGTGGGCACGCTGGACCGAGGTGTGATCCGGATGCTCCGCCTCGATCCCCACGAGCCCCACACCGGCCATCGCCTCGATCACGTCGGTCGAGATGCCGGCCTGCCCCTCACGCTGCGCGTAGAGACCCGGGTGGGCGAGCACTGCGACTCCCCCCGCACCCCGGAGCAGTTCGACCGCCCGGCAGGGATCCACCGCGTGCTTGGGGACGTTCGCGGGACCGCCGTCGGCCAGGTAGCGGTCGAACACCTCGCGCGTGTCGGCCGCTCCACCCGCCTCGACGACCGCCTGGGCGATGTGCGGCCGCCCCACCGGCGCCGCACCCGCGATCTGCTGGACCCGGTCGAAGGAGACGTCGATGCCCAGCGCGACGAACCGCTCGACGATGGCGCGGGCCCGGTGGACCCGTTCGTTGCGCAGGCGGTCGAGTTCCGAGGTCAGCGCGTCGTCCGCGGCGTCGATCCAGAACCCGAGCACGTGCACCGACCAGCCCTCGTGCTCGGCCGAGAACTCGGTGCCGGGGACGATCTGCAGCCCGGTGCCGTCGGCCGCGTCGAACGCCTCGTCGCATCCCGCCATGGTGTCGTGGTCCGTGACCGCGAGCCCCTCGAGACCGAGTGCGACCGCCTCGCGCACGTTGTGCTCGATCGTCGTGGTGCCGTCCGAGTGGACCGAGTGGGTGTGCATGTCGAACGTCACGCTGCGTCTCCGACGGGTCGGGGGCGGGTCAGTGGCGGGTAGGTGGCGTCTCCGGGACCTGCCCCGGGGCGTCGTCGAGGGGTCGGACGCCGAGCCGCCCGACCCTCCGGTGCCGGCACGGTAGGGCATGCGGGCTAGCATCCAACCCGAAGGTGACCACGAGGACGGAGACTGCGGTGTCGCGGGTGAGCGTGATGTCGGCCATGGCGTACGACGTCGAGTCCTACCGGGCGTCGGGCGTCGCCGATCCGGCGATCCGCATGATCGGCGAACTCCCCGGATCGACGCAGACCTTCGAGGTGGCTCGGGTCTACAAGGGGTCGCAGGGGCTCGTCGAGGAGGTCGTCGCGCTGGCGGCGCCCGACGGCGAGATCCTGTGGCAGTCCCCGTCACGCGTCATCGAACTCCGTGGCGCGATGTTCGAGGACCTGTTCCGCACGACCGTCACCGAACGCATCGTGATCCGTTCGACCGCCGAGCACACCCTGCTGATCTACATCGACGGCGCGCTCACGGCCCGGGTCCCCGTGTTCATCGACGCACCGGACTCGGCCAGTGGTGCCGGGGTGCTCGAGGAGGCGGCGCAGGCCGCGCTCAAGAAGAGCGCCGTGTGCTGGGTGACCATCCCTCAGGCGAAGGGCGGCTCGGTCACCCGGCCCGCGTGGTACGTCCAGCAGGGGCGGTCCCTGTTCGTGCTCGAAGGGGGCCAGGAACAGCAGCTTCCCGGCCTCGCCGAGGCGACCACGGTGACCCTGACGATCAAGTCCAAGGACGTCAAGGCGACCATCGGGACGACCGAGGCAGACGTGCGGATCGTCACCGACACCGAGGAGTTCGAACGGGTCGCCTCGCTGGGGCTCGGCACCCGCCTCAACCTGCCCGACGGTGAGCACGCGCTCGAGCGCTGGAAGCAGACGTGCGTGCTCGCGGAGCTCACCCCCCGGTACTGACGCCGGAGGTTCCGACCCGTCGTCACGCCCCGGGCGAACCCTGACCGGGCACGTCTGCGGGGCGGCGGCGCCTCGACCGTGCTCGCGACAGCGCGACGCCTGCGCCGACGAGCGCAGCAGCCCCCAGACCCACCAGGGACATCGCGACGGGCGTCGGCGAGGGTGCCGGTGACCTGGACTCGACGGACACACTCCGGCGCTCCCCGACCATCAGGTCAAACCGGACTCCGTCGCCCGTCCGGTCCCCGTCGTGCGCGACGACCTCTCCGGGAAGCCGCACGACGAGCCCAACCGTCACGAACTCCCGAGCGAGTTCCGCGAGTTCGTCGGCCCCCGGACCCACGTCGTGACCGTCGACGAGCAGCGCAGCCGACCCCGCAGGACGCGGCTCGACCGAGCCGACCAGCCGGGTCGTTCGACGGTCCGGCCGTTGGACCTCCAGGTCAAGGACGATCGTGGGGTCGTCGGCCGTGAGTCCTGCCCCCAACCCGCGCAGCACGTCACCGAGTTCGGCCGCATCGTCGACGTCGCGCCGCAGCCAGAGTTCGAGGCCGTCACCGGGACCCCGTTCGAACCGCCACGGGTCGACCGCCGCGCCAGACACGATGGCGGCTGCGTCGACGTCCGCGGCCGTCAACCAGTCGACCGCGGCCTCGTCGAGATGGACGACGACCCCGGTGCTCGCGCCACCCTCCGCGTTGACGTCGATCTCGACCCGGACGTCCGCGCGGCACCCCGTGAGCACCACCGCGAGCACCGGCACCCACCGCAGGATCGCAGACGGCCCGCGAGGCAGCCTCATGCTCGACGTCGCGACGACACCACACCCCTCCCGACGGCCCGGAGGCTACTGGCCGGACCACACCGCTACCCTCGGGTCTGTCCGGCCACGTCGCGACGTCGACGTCGACGTCCGCATCGCGACCTCGCCCCTCACGCCGGTGTCCACCCCGCAGGAAGGCCCCCCACGTGCCCACCGAGAGCCAGGTTCAGGAAGTACTCGCGACGGTCCAGGACCCGGAGATCGGCAAGCCGATCACCGAACTGGGCATGGTGCAGGCGATCGCGATCGAGGGTCGGCGGGTCGGCGTGCAGATCAAGCTCACGATCCCGGGATGTCCCCTCAAGGACCGCATCACCACTGACGTGACGGCGGCGGTGATGACCCTGGAGGACGTCGACGACGTGCAGGTCGCATTCGGCTCGATGACCGACGAGGAGCGCCAGCAGTTGTCGGCCAACCTGCGCGCCGAGCGGGGCGCGGGCAACCCGGAACTCAACATCCCGTTCGCGCAGGCCGACTCGGACACGAAGGTCATCGCGGTGGCCTCCGGCAAGGGCGGAGTGGGCAAGTCGTCGGTGACCGTCAACCTCGCCGTGGCGCTCGCCGAGAAGGGACACCGCGTCGGGGTGCTCGATGCGGACATCTGGGGCTACTCGATCCCTCGGATGCTGGGCGTGTCGGGCAAGCCCGTCGCGTTCGAGGGCATGGTCATGCCCCTGCAGGCCCACGGCTGCAAGGTCATCTCCATCGGCTTCTTCACCGACCCGGACCGCTCGGTCATCTGGCGTGGCCCCATGCTGCACCGCGCGCTGCAGCAGTTCCTGGGTGACGTCCACTGGGGAGAACTCGACTTCCTTCTGTGTGACCTGCCGCCGGGCACCGGAGACATCGCGATCTCCATGGCGCAGATGCTCCCGAACGCCGACATGATCGTGGTGACCACCCCGCAGCAGGCCGCCCAGAAGGTCGCGCTGCGCGCGGGCCGGGCCACGGAGCAGACTGGCATGAAGGTCGCCGGCGTCATCGAGAACATGGCGCTGTTCACCTGCCCCGACTGCTCGTCGTCGCACGAGCTGTTCGGTTCCGGTGGCGGGACCGAACTGGCCGAGGCCCTCGGAACCGAACTGCTCGGTCGCATCCCCATCGACCCGCGCCTGCGCGAGGGTGGCGACGCCGGCGTTCCGCTGGTGCTCTCCAACCCGGAGGTCCCCGCGGCCGTGGCCATCCGGGAGGTCGCCGACCGCATCGCGGCCCAGGCGCGCTCGATCGTGGGTCGTTCCCTGCCGTTGACGGTGTCCTGAGCCGTGACCGAGGACCGCGCGGGCGCCGCACACCAAGGAGGTGCAGGGCGCCACGACGGGCCGCTCGACGCGCTCACGCCCATCCCGGTGACACGGCTCGCTGACGGGGTCGTCGAACAGATCCGCCAGCTCATCCTCGACCAGGCCGTCGAGGTCGGTGACCGACTGCCGTCCGAGCGGTCGCTTGCCGAACAGTTCGGCACCAGCCGCGCAATCGTCAGTCAGGCCCTGCGCAGCCTGTCGCTCATGGGCCTCGTGGAGATCCGCCCCGGCTCGGGCGCATACGTCATCCGCAACGCACGCGCGATGGTGTCCGCGTCGATGGACCTGCTCCTGCAGATGCAGCAGGGAGAGCCGACCCAGATCGCCGAACTGCGCCACTGGCTGGAGACGACCGGGGCAACGCACGCGCTCGACCGCCGCCTGCCCGCGGACGTCGACCGACTCGCGGAGTCGCTCACGGCGATGGAGTCCAGTCGCGACGGGTTGCCGGCATGGATCGTCGCCGATGCACGGTTCCACGCCACGCTGGTCGAGATGTCCGGCAACGGCTACCTCAGTGCCCTGTACGAGAGCGTCCACGCCTCGGTCATCGCCGTCACCTACGACGCGTGGGTGCAGCAGGGCCGGGCTCCCCGATGGTTCGTGGACGACTTCGACGCACAGGTGTCCCTCCACGAGGCGATCTTCGAGGCGTTTCGTGCACAGGACGCAACTCGCCTCGCCGACGCACTCGGCGAACACCAACGGGTGCTGATCGAACACCTCGAGGACAGCGAACCGTCGTGACCCGACCGCCGGTCACACCTCTCGACACAGCCACGGCGTCCGCCCGGTGACGTGCCTCGGGCGCGGCCGATGACCGCGCCCGAGGCACGTGCGTTCACACTCGACGGATCACTGGTCGGGCGCGAGCCCGTCGTCGACGTCGGCGTGCTCGCTCTCGATCTGCATCCCGGCCGCCGCCGCGTGGTGCAGGATCAGCGAGGCGAAGTCCTCGTCGACGTGGCCGTTGCCCATCGCGCTCTGGACGATCTGCTGCACCATCGTCGTGATGGGCATCGGCACGGCACGAGACCGTGCCTCCGCGAGCCCGAGGTTCAGGTCCTTGTGGAGCAGTTCCATCGTGAACGTCGGATGGAAGTCGAGGTTCACCAGCGCCGGTGCCTTGTAGCGACTGAACATCGATCCCATCGGTGACGCGTTGAGGAACCCCAGGAACGCCTCACGGGTCGCCCCGCCGCGTTCCGCGAGCAGGGTCACCTCGACGAGGCTCTGGATGACCGTGCCGAGGTAGAGGTTGTGCGCGAGCTTCACGAGCCGCGCCACCTCGCCCTCGCCCACGTGGAACGCGGCTTCGCCCATCGCCTCGAACAGGGGACGCACGGTGTGGAAGTCGTCGGCGTCGCCCGACACCGCGAAGTTGAGACGACCGGCTGCGATGACCTTCGGATTGCCGCTGACCGGCGCCGCCAGGTAGCGCACGCCGCGTCCCTCGCACGCCTCGCGCACCGTCGCCGAGGCGTCGATCGACACCGTCGAGGAGTCGACGACGATTCCGGGGGCGACGTCGTCACGCGACAGCAGACCACCTGGTCCGGTCAGCACCGACACGAGGTCGTCCGACGACGCGACGACGGTGAACACCACGTCGCGGTCGGCGAGTTCGGCGATGCTGTCGGCCACGGTCGCGCCGTGTTCGGCCAGCGCCTCGGCCTTGGACCGTGTCCGGTTGTAGACGGTCACCTCGTGACCTGCGCGCAGCAGCCGTGTCGCCATCGCGGCGCCCATGCGCCCCGCTCCGATCCAACCGATCCTCACGTGTGCTCCTCTGTTCGTCTGTCGTCGCCCTCGGGCGTCGGTCGTCGCGTTCGGTGTCGAACCGACGGTCGTGGTGATGGTGGGACGGGACCTCAGACGGGGGCGTAGCTGCCCTCGACGACCTCCACGGGTGCCACGACGGGCGCCGGGCTCGTCGCTCCTGTCAGTTCCCACGCGGCGTCGACCACGGACTGGGTGGACAGTCCGTAGCGCTCGAACAGGTGCGGCCCGGTGCGCGAACCCTCGGCGAAGGTGTCCTGGATGCCGACGCGCCGCAACGGGGCGGGACACCCAGCCTCGGCCAGCGCTTCGGCGACCGCCGACCCGAGCCCCCCGATCACCGTGTGGTTCTCTGCCGTGACCACGCCGGAGGTGCCGGAGCAGACGTCGACGACCGTGTCTGCGTCGAGGGGCTTGATGACCGGCACGTTGACGACACTCGCGGTCACCCCGTGCTCGGCGAGCACGACCGCCGCGGCGTCCGCTGCGGCGAGCATCATCCCGCTCGCGGCGATCGCGACGTCGGCGCCGCTGGAGGGCCCACGCACGACACGTGCGCGTCGCAGGTCGAACTCGTGGTCGTCGTCGAACATCACCGGGATCTCGCCACGCTTGAGGCGCAGGTACACGGGGCCCTCGACGTCGGCGATCGCGCGGACCGCAAGGCGCGTCTCCACGGCGTCCGCCACGTCGACCACGGTCATGTTGGGAAGCGCGCGCATGAGCGCCACGTCGTCGATCGCCTGGTGGCTCGGACCTCCCGGGCTCGAGATCCCCGGCATGAACCCGACGATGCGAACCGGCAGGTTCGGGTACGCGATGGCCATGGCGACCTGGTCGTACGGACGCCGGGTGGCGAACACCCCGAAGGTGTGCACGAACGGCGTGAAGCCCTCACGGGCCATGGCGCCCGCCATGCCCATGATGTTGGCCTCGGCCATCCCACCGTTGATGAACCGCTCGGGCAGTTCGTCCTGGAAGAGGTCGATCTCGCACTGCCGGGTGAGGTCTCCGCTGAAGCAGATGATGTCCTCGCGCTCGCGCGCGAGGTCGACCAGGGCCCGTCCGTAGGGCTTGAGTTCGGTCTCGTACGGCGCGTCACGCACGGGCGACCTCCTCGAGATGGTCGATCGCCTGCTCGGCGAGTTCGGGTGGCAACTTGATGAAGTGTCCGTCGGCGTCGGGCGGCAGGACCGTGTCGAGCCCCTGGCGGGTGGAGGTGCGTGCGATGACGACGGTCGGTGCGGCCGACGCCGCTGCGTCGGTCACCGCCCGGTTCACCGCTGCCGGGTCGTGTCCGTCGATCTCGATCGCCTCCCATCCGAACGCCCGCCACTTGTCGGCGATCGGTTCGATGGTGGTGATGACACTGACCGCGTCGTCGACCTGCGAGTCGTTGGCGTCGAGCAGGACGACCAGTCCGGGTGGACGGTGGTGGCCGGCGAACAGCGCCGCCTCCCACAGCTGGCCCTCCTCGAGTTCTCCGTCGCTGATGAGCGCGAACACCCGGCGGTCCTCGCCCCGCATCTGGGCCGCCAGCGCGAAGCCGATCGCCGCGGACAGGCCCTGGGACAGCGAACCGCACGTGTGGTCGACCACCGGGGAACTCTCGGTCCCGACCGCCTCGAGCGCGGAGTCGTCCATGCCGTAGGTCGCGAGGTCCTCGGAGGTGAGCATCCCGAGCTCCGCGCCGAGCGCGTACGCCGCGATGATGTAGTGCGACGGCGACACGACGAGCCGGTCGTGCCCGGGACGCCAGTGGCCGGCGCCGAGCGCGCCGAACAGCTCAGCCGCCGACAGCGCCTGCCCGAGGTAGCCGAACCCGTGCGGGGCGATCATCCGCGCCGCGTGGAGTCGGATCGCCGCAGCCATGCTGGCGACGCGTGCGTCGTCGACGACGCGTGCTTCCGTGGTCATCAGGTCCTCCGCGGTGCGGATCAGAACGGGTCGAACAGGGTCTCGAGGAACGCGTCGTGGACCTCGTCGTCGGCCACGATCTGCGCGCGGATCTCGTTCGCCTCCTCCGGGCCCTGCTCGAGCTGTTCGAGCGCCCACGTCTCGATCTCGTCGCGGCCGGCGGCGTCGTCGGCGACGTCGGGGCAGTCGGGGTCGGCACCCAGGATGCGGCCCCACTTGGCGGCAATGAACATCGGGTCGTCGTACGGCATGTGTCGTCCTCGCCCTCGTCGGTCGTCACGCCACCTCGGCGTGTACGCAGGTCACTCGGCGCTGGGCCGTGCCTCCTCGCCGAGCAGTTCGATGACCTGGACCGTGGAGTTGAGCATGTTGTCCGGGAACACGATGGAGATCGCGTCCGTCGGGCACACCTGCTCGCACAGCCCGCAGTACCAGCACTGGTCCGGGTACCTGACCTCCGGGAGCAGTTCCTTGTCCGGCGTCTTGTGGATGATGTCACCGGGACACACGAAGTCGCAGATCACGCACCGGATGCACGACGCGTCGTCGATGACGATGGGGTTGTGGACGGTCGGGGTGTCGCTCATGCCAGGTACTCCTCGACGGTCGCGGGCAGCGGGTAGGGACGCACCGGTTCGAGGTCGATGCGCAGGTTGCCGTCGGGCCCCTGTCTGGCCACGAAGTTGCCGGTGTAGCGCTCGTCGGGCTGCGGATGGTCGACCCGGTGGTGTCCCCCGGACCGCGAGTCCCGCCGTTCGAGTCCGCACCGGGCCATGATGTCGACGCACGCGATGATGTTGCGCGACTCGTGCGCGCGCATCAGGTTGTGCAGGTCGTCGGCGGCCAGCCGACCCTCGTCCTGTTCGCGCATCTCGGAGATGATCTCGATCGCGCGGGTGAGCGAGGCCTCGGACCGCAGGTAGCCGGCGTAGCGCGTGACGGTGTCCCGCAGGCGGTCCTCGAACGATCGCCAGTCGACACCCGTACCGGCCTCGTGTCGGTGGATCGGCTCCTCGAGATCGGTGCGGATCGCCTCGAGCCGTTCCGGGTCCGGATCCGGGTCCTGCGTGTCCGGCAGGGACTGGAGCCAACGGGCGGACTCCTCGCCGGTGATCACGCCGGTGACGGTCGCGGGACCGATCCCTCCGTGGACGAGCGAGCAGTCTCCGGCGGCGTACAGACCGGCGAGTGGCGTCGCCCCGTTCACGTCGACCATCAGTCCGCTGCCGCGCATGTAGGACCCGCCACTGCGGATCGAGAACTCCGACAGTCCGACCTCGATGAGGTCGGTGCGCAGGTTGATCCCCTTCTGCCGGAAGAATCCCGGCAGGGTGTAGCGGTCGAACTGCAGGGTGCGTTCGAAGTGGTCGAGCGTCTCGTCGTCGAGGTGACGGAGGTCGATCTGGATCGGTTCGTTGCCGGCGATGATCTCGTGGAAGATCCCGTCCACGAGGGTCGAGCGCGGTGCCTTCTCCCCGCGCTCGTCGTACCGGAACATGAACCGTTCGCCCTTGCCGTTGACGAAGTGGCCTCCGAGGCCGACGTACGAGTTCGTCCCCTGGACGGAGAAGCCCTTCGGGGTCAGCGTCGCCTCGATGAACTCCATGTTCACGAGCGGCACACCGGCCCGGTACGCCGCGGCGTGACCGTCACCGGTGTTGTACGGGTAGTGCCAGCTGTCGAACGGATTGCCTGACAGGTTGCGCGAGATCCGGTTGATGTCGCCGGTCGACATGATGACGGCACGCGCACGGATCACGTACCACTCGCTGGTGCGCGAGTTGAAGCCCACGGCACCGATGACGCGCTGGCCGTCGGGGTCGGTCAGCAGGTCGGTGATCATGGTGCGACCCAGCACTCGGGTTCCCGCCTTCTTCGCGGCCCGGGCGATGTGGTACTTGAACTGGGTGCCGTCGAAGTTGAAGTGGTAGGGGGCCGGGAACCCGAACGCGCGGGTGCGCAGGTAGTCCTGGATGTGCTCGTCGGTGAAGTCGACTCCGAATCCCTCGACCTTGCGCATCACGTCGGGCATCTGGAGCACGACCCGCTCGGCGAGCTCCATGTCGACGAGGTCGTCGGTCATCGCCGGCAGGTGCCAGAGCATGTAGCGCGGATCGTCCCAGTCGGGCCCCGTCCCGAGCGCTGCCAGGTACTGGTCGACGCCACCGCCGACGCTTCCCGCACGCTCGAGCATCTTGGCCTTGTCGACGACCAGCACGTCGACACCGTGCTGCCGCGCCTCGTACGCCGCCAGGCATCCGGCGACCCCTCCGCCCACGACGAGCACGTCGGTCTCGAGCCTGGTCGGCTCCTTGGCCAGCCTGGGGATGGTCTGGTCCGGTACGTCACGTGCCATGTACGCCCTCCCGGTGCGATGCAGCTCGAGGCCCAACCCGGCCACGACCTCGTCCTCCACGGACCACGTCTCCCCACACGCGTCCGTGCCGTGACCGCCACACTACCCCACCTCGTTGGTTGGTCAAGTGGCTGAGCCAATTAACGAGGGGGGGCTCCACATGCCCGTCAGCGGCGGACCAGGCGCCTCCATGCGCTGGCGCACAGTACGCCGATCCCCCACCCGGCGATCACGTCGGTCAGGTGGTGGACCCCGACGTGCACCCGGGACACGCCGACGGCAAGCACCGTCATCCGGGTCGCCCAGCGGGCGGCGGGGCGCATGCGCGCGGACAGGGCTCCCGCCATCGCTGCAGCGACGGCCGCGTGCCCGGACGGCCACGACGATCCCGCAGGTTCCGACACCAGTCGGCGGGTGACCCCGGCCTCGTAGGGCCGCTGGCGGTCGAGTGCCGGCTTGGCGCCCTGGGCGGCGGTCCACGCGAGCAGCCCGCTGGCCCCGACGTCGACGGCCGCACGAGGTCGCCCGGCGATGAACAGGGCGGTGGTCACACCCGCGAGCCCGAACACCGAGCCGAGATCGGTCGCCCCCGCCACACACTCGTCGAGTGTCGGTCCGTGCAGGGGTGCGAGCCGGTCACGAACCGGCGCGTCCACGCGAGACGCAGCTCCGGTGCGTACGGCCGCCCACGATCCGGCGATCGCCGCGACGGCGAGCAGCCCCACGAGGGGTTGGCGCCGCGGGGGCCGGTGGCGGGTCACGTCGCGTCCGGATCGGAAGGCGCAGGTCCCTCACGTGCAGGTGGCGTCGGGGGCGCTGCGGGCGCCGGGCGAGCCCTGGCAGTCGAGGAGCGACGTCCACGAGGCCCGCCACTCGCGAGCTCCTCGCGGACGTCGTGGAGTTCACGCTGGAGTGCGTCGAGCTCCGCGAGGTCGCGCAGGTCGCGGACGTTTCGCTGCGCCTCGGATCGGAACCGTGCGACGACACGACCTGCGGTGCGCGCGACCTCCGGGAGCCGGTCGGGACCGAACACGAGCAGCGCGACGACCGCGATCACGAGCAGCTCCTGGATGCCGGGCAACTCGACGATCTCCTGTGTCCTGGCCCGCTCGATCGTACTGGCTCAGCGGGGGCGCTCTCCGAGGACCACGTCGACCTCGAACTCCTCACCGTCGCGGAAGACCCTCAGGCGGATGCTGTCCCCGGGATCACGACTCCGAACCTCGGCGACGAGCTGTGCCATGGACGCGAGCGCCGTGCCGTCGAACTCCAGCAGGACGTCGCCCGGCCGCAGGTCGGCCTCCGCGGCGCCGGTGCCCTCCTCCACCGAGTCGATCACGGCACCTCGGCTCGCAGGCAGTCCGAACTCCTCGGCCAGCGCGGGCGACACGTCGAACCCGGTCACGCCGAGCAGCGGGTGACGCACGAACCCGGTGGCGATCAGCTGGTCGGCAGACGAGATCGCCTGCCGGACCGGCACCGCGAACCCGACCCCCTGGTTCGCTCCGGAGCGACTGAGGATGGCGGTGTTGATCCCGATGAGTCGACCCTGACCGTCGACCAGCGCCCCGCCCGAGTTGCCGGGGTTGATCGCGGCATCCGTCTGGATGACCGCTGGGATGACCTGGCCGGCCCCCGCGACGTCGTCCAGACGCAGTTCACGATTGAGCGCGCTGATGATTCCCGCGGTGACCGACGCGTCGAGACCGAAGGGCGACCCGATCGCGATGACGGTCTCGCCCACGACGAGCGGCTCGTCCGTTCGCAGGTTGACCGCGGGCAGGCCCGTGCGGTCGATGCGCACCACCGCGAGGTCGTTGAGTTCGTCGGTCCCGACGATCTCGGCCGCGACGACGTCACCGGTCGACAGGCGCACCTGGATGGACAGCTCACCGTCGATCGCCGGAGCCACCACGTGGTGGTTGGTGATGACGTAGCCGTCGGACCGGTAGATCACCCCCGAACCGATCGCCCCGCGACCCGACACCCCCGGCGCCTGCGGGTCGGTGACGTCGATGCGCACGACCGATGGGGTGACCGCCTCGGCCACCGCGGGGATCACCCCTGCGTCACCGACCGGCTGGATGGTCGGGGCCATGGTCGGCGGGAGCTCTGGAGGTGCGGCGCCCGTCCCGTCAGCCTGTGGGGTCAGGTACGAGACGGTGGCGACGGATCCGGCGACGGCGACCAGCAGGGACACGAGTGCCGCCACCAGCACCGTGGTGAACATCGACGGACCCCGGCCCGCCGGGGCGTCCGTCGTCACCGGGCTGCTCGCGCCGGGACCATCGCCGGCGTCGGCAGGGTCAGCCTGTCCATCCTCCCGGCCGTCGATGCCGCCATCGGTCGATGCGACGTCCGCACCGCCGCCCCCAGGGTGAGGGGACGACGCGAGGGTCGCGGTGCCCGGCCCCGGCACGTCGCGGGTCGACGACGACTCGACGCCACCTGCCGGCGCCACCGGATCACCCGACTGCCACGGGCGACGCCACTCGTCACGGTCGTACGTCACGTCACGTCTCCATCCGGCCCGCGCGCCATCGACGGATCGCGCGCACCTTGCGTTCCTGCGACCGCACGGGCGGCTGCATCCACAGGGTGACCGGTCCGGCCCCGGGCAGCAAGCCCACGGAGGTGGCTCGTCGACCACCTTCCGCCGGCGCCATGGCCCGTCGGCGGGGTAGCGTGAGCCGCGTCGAGCCAGCGAGGACGCCGTGGACCCCGAACCGTTCGAGTCGATCCGGTCGACCTTCGCTCCCGAGGACGACACGTTCCTGTTCGCCCGAGAGCGTGCCTCCGCGTCCTGCCGACCTCCCAGCCCCGGGGTCGGTGCCCTGTTGCGCTGGGTCGCCGGGGTGTGCGACGCCCGTGCCGCCGTCGAGGTGGGCAGTGCCGGAGGCGTCTCGGGCCTGCACCTGGTCGCAGGACTCGGCGAAGGCGGGATGCTCACGTCCCTGGAGCCCGATCCGCACACCCACGCGCTGGCCGGGACCGCGTATGCCGAGGCGGGCATCGACGCGCGTGTCCGTTCGATCCTCGGCGATCCCCTGACCGTCCTGCCGCGTCTGTCCGACGGCGCGTACGACCTGGTGCTCGTCCAGACCCACGGCGACGAACTCACGAGCCTGCTCGAACACGCGAGCCGCCTGCTGCGGGCGGGCGGGATGCTCGTCGTGCGGGGACTCGCAGAACTGCCCAGCGAGGTCACCGGTGAGGAACTCGCCCGCGTGCTCGCCGACGGAGGGCTGGTCTCGACGGGACTCGCCGTCGACGACGGGGTGCTCCTCGCCACGCGGCAGGCCGACACGGACGAGCAGGACTGAGCGCGCGTCGCACGACACCCGAGCGGGCACTGGCCGGACGATGCCGACGACCGTGGTCAGAAGAAGCGGACCTTCGCCGCGAACTCCACGGCGGGCGCGAGGATCACCGCGAGGTAGAACATCCCGGTCGACGCCTGGATGGATCGCCCGCCCTCGCGGGCCAGGCGGACGTTGAAGGCCGCGATGATCGCGAGCAGGGACAGGACACCCAGTCCCAGGATCACGGTCATCGACCCGATGCGCAGCACGGGCGCGAACGTCATCACACACTGGTGGTAGGCGGCGCCCTCGAGCGTCGAGCACGGCGTGGGACTTCGACCCGACAGCAGGACCGATGCGAGGCCGGCACCGATCGCCGCCGCGTTGAACCACGCGATCCACACCATGTACCGGTTGCTCAGGCGCCGCTCGACCAGGTACCAGTGACCGAGGATCATCCCCACCCAGATCGCACCCACGAACGTCGCGCCGAGCAGCAGTTCGACGACACCCTGCACGACGCCGCCGGCGCCCCCGCCCGCCGCTCGGATCGCTGCCAGGGGCCAGAACGACGCGATGCCCACGATCGTGGCCGCGAGTCCCAGCAGGCGGGCCAGCACGTCGGGCACCCGAACCATCAACGTCACGAGCGCGGCGACGGTCAGGCCGATCATCACGACCAGCAGCGTCCGCGCGAGATCTCCGTCCGCGGCCTGCGGCGTTCCCTCCAGGGACAGCAGCGGGCCCGCCAGTGCCGCCCAGCCTCCCCAGGCGAGCAGCACCACCGTCGAACCCGTCAGCAGTTCGTACCCGTGGCGCACGTTGCCGAACGTCGGGGCGCCCCACAGCAGTGCCGAACTGCCGACCGCCGACATCACCAGCACGAGAGCGAGGACCGAGGCTGCGACCGTCACGTGTGACTCCTGTTCCACCCGTCCGTACACCAGCGCGAGTGCGCGGATCGGCGACGTGGCGACGCTACCCTCCCCGATCGGGCAACCACCCCACCCCTCCCCCGCTTCGAGGTCTCCTTCGCATGGGCCGCTGCGACCCCGGACTGCGCATGGTGCGTGAACTGCGCGTCTCCGACGAACACACGGCGCTCTCCCTCGGGTCCGGCGACGTTCCCGTGCTCGGGACCCCTGCGCTGCTCACGCTCGCGGAACGCGCGTGCGTCGACGCGATCGAGGGGGACATGGACGACCTCGAGACGACCGTCAGCGCCTGGGCCGAGGTCGAACACCTGCGCGCCTCGCCGGTGGGAGCGACGGTGACCGCGACCGCCACCCTCATCGGCCACCACGGACGGCGCCTGGAGTTCAACGTCACGATCGAGCAGGACGGTGAACTCGTCGCGAAGGTCCGCCACCGACGGGTGCTGGTGGAACGCGAACGCTTCCTGAACCGCCTGGCGATCTGACCCGGAAGGTCAGCCGTCGTCCCGCTCGGCCCGGATGTCGTCGCCGCCACCTGCGGGATCCGCACCCGGCAGGTCACGGTCCCCGTCCGGTCCGTCGTTCGCGGATGCCTCGGATTCCTCGCCCCCGGCCGGGAGGTCAGCCGGCTCCGGCTCGTCGGCGACGACCGGTGCGTGGGGTGGAGGCAGGGGCAGGTCGTCCACGCGGATCGTGTCCACGACGGTGGGCTCGGCGAACCGACGGATCCACTCGGCGAGGGTGCGCGTGGGCACTCCGGTCGCCCCACGGCCGTACACCCCCCATGGCTCGGCAGCCCAGGCTGGACCTGCGATGTCGAGGTGGGCCCACGCCACGTCCTCGCCGACGAAACGGTGGAGGAACAGCGCGCCGAAGATGGAGCCGGCAGGCCTCCCACCGACGTTGCGCAGGTCGGCGACCTGCCCCTCGACGCGGTCGCCGTACTCGTCCTTCGCCAGCGGCAGGGGCCACAGCGGTTCGCCGCTGCGCCGCCCCGCCGCCACCAACTGGGCCGCGAACCCGTCGTCGTTGGAGATCACGACACTGATCCGGTCGCCGAGCGCGACGACGGCGGCGCCGGTGAGCGTCGCGACGTCGATGACGACGTCCGGCGCGAGTTCCCGGGCATGGACCAGCGCGTCGCCGAGCACCAGGCGACCCTCGGCATCCGTGTTGACGACCTCCACGGTGGTGCCGTCCCGCATCGTCAGCACGTCACTGACCCTCGTCGCGGTCCCGGAGGGGAGGTTCTCCGCCACCGCGAGCACGCCACTCACGGCGACGGGCAGGCCGAGTTCCGCGACGGCACGGATGGTCGCGCAGACGGCGGCGGCACCGGCCATGTCGGTCTTCATCGTCTCCATCGACGCGGACGGCTTCAGCGACAGCCCACCGGAGTCGAAGGTGATCCCCTTGCCGACCAGTGCGACGTGCCGCTCGGCTCCGGGCGGCGACCAGCGCAGCTCGACGAGCCGAGGTGGTGCACTCGATCCCTGACCCACTCCCAGGATCCCGCCGTATCCGCCGGCGGCGAGCGCCTGCTCGTCCAGCACCGTCGTGGCGACGTCGAGCCCCTCGAACTCCGCGACGACGCGATCGGCGAACGCAGGCGGACGCTTGTCCTGCGGCGGCAGGTTGACCAGGTCACGGGCGAGGTTCGTGGCACTCGCGATCACCTGCGCGACCTCGACGCCCTGGCGGACCGCCGCCTCCACGTCCTGCCGGACGTGCAGCATCGCCTCGCGGAGCTCGAACGGCTTCGGGTCACTTCGGTACTCGGTGTACCGATAGGCGCCGAGCACGAGGCCCTCGCCGACGGCCTGAGCGGCCCGTTCCGCGTCGATGTCGAGCACCGTGTGCAGGCCCGTCGCGAGCCGCGTCGAGCGTTCCGAGGCGTTCGCCGCAGCAGCGGCCGCGGTACGCAGCGTCGAGGTGTCGGCGCCGGAGCGCTCTCCGAGTCCCACGACCAGGATCACCGAGGCCCGAACACTTCGCCGGGTCGGGACCTTCGCGACCGAACCGACCGAACCGTCGAACCCCATCGCCCGAAGCTCGCCCTCGAGGTCGAGCGCCATCGCACCGGCGACGTCGGCGGCGTCGGCGGCGAGTTCGACGCCGGGGGCCGCTCCGGCGACACGAGGTGCGTCACGCTCCCGGTCCCGGGGTGGCCGCGGCGGAGCGAACGCGCCGACGGCGATGACGTCGACCTCTGCGGTCGACAGGGAACTGGTCGAGACGCTCAGCGTGACCACGGCGGTCCTCGGTCGGTGTCGGGACCGGGACGATACTGGCTGTCGACCGCGCTCAGTAGGCTGCGGTGCCACCGTGGTCCGGAGCCGACATCGCCGTGACGAGCCCTCGTGAGGATCGCCGTCCCCTGTGGGCGCAGGTCCTGGGAGACCTCGAACGACGCCTCGCGGCCGGGGAGTTCGACCGCCACTTCCCCACCGACCAGGAACTCATCGACCACTACGGGGTGAGCCGCCACACCGTCCGCGACGCGGTGCGACGACTCCACGAGCGAGGCATGATCGAACGGCATCGAGGTCGGGGAAGCTTCGTCAGCCCGCGACTGCTGAGCCAGTCGATGGGGGGCATCTACAACCTGCTGGAGTCCCTGCGCGAGGCCGGAGCGAACCTGCGCGCGGACGTGCTCTCGCTCGAGCGCGTCCAGGACCCAGAGGCCGCCGCCCACCTCGGGCTGCCCGCGGACGCGCCCCTCGTCCGAGTCGAGCGCATCCGTCACGTCGACGACGAACCGCTGGCGCGCGACACGGCGTGGCTGCCCGGCACCGTCGGAGACCTCCTCCTCGACGTCGACTTCTCACGGCTCAGTGTGTGGGAGGAACTCAATCGGCGCAGCGGCGTACCGATCACCTCGACCGAGGAGACGGTGACCCCGGTCGTCCCGGACGACGAACTGCGCCGGGCACTGGCGCTCGGACCCGCAGAGGCTCTGCTGCGTGTCGACCGCCTGAGCCTCGCCGAGGGCACCCCGGTCGAGTACCGGGTGACCCTGCTTCGCGGTGAACGATTCCCGTACATGGCCGCGTGGCAGGCCAACTCCGGCGCGAGCCCGTCGCCTCGCTGACCTTCGTCCCGACGTGACGATCGGCCGTGACGGACTCCCGTCACGGCCGATCGTGGTGCTCACGGGTTCACCGTGTCACGGCGAGCCCCGGTTGGGTCAGAGCTCGGCCGGGTCCGGGCGAAGCGGCAGGCCGTAGGCCTCCTGCAGCTCCCAGACACACGTCCAGTCGAAGTGGTCACGCCAGTCGAAGTCGGCGGACACCACCGGTTCGTCACCCGCCTGGGAGACCGCCAGCTGCCGGTCGAGTGCCGTGACTGTCGCACCCATGTCGAACGACCAGGTGAACGGGTAGGACGACTCCCACACGGCCTCGAGGTCCGCGGTGTCGTAGCCGAACTCCGCGTACATCGGCAGGATGTACTCGAGGCGGTCGATGTCGTTCGGTTCGGAGCCCGCCGCGATCCACAGGTGGGTCTCGAGCATTCCCTCGATCACCGCACAGACGGCGTCGTAGTGGTTCTCCCAGGTGTCACGCTCGACGAGCAGCATGCCCTGGGCGTTGTCCATCGCCTGGGAGAACAGGAGGTTCCCACCGGCCTCGAGGATCGGGGCCTCGTGGCGAGGCTGACCCATGAACCCGTCGATCTGACCAGCAAGCAACGCCTGCATCATCCCGTCGGAACCACCCGACACCGTGACCCAGTTCACCAGTTCGTCGATGTCGAGGCCGTACTCGTCCTCGAACAGGATCCGTGCGACCGTGTCCCAGCTCCAGCCCGGACCACCCGAGGCGAAGTTCTTGCCCTCCAGATCCTCGGGCGACTCGATGCCCGGAGCCGTGAAGAGGTTCCACGACTCGGTGTCGTTGGTGATGCCCACCAGCACCCCGTCGACGATGCCCTCGTCCAGTGCCGGCCACACCAGCAGCGGTTCACCCTGGATCATCCAGATGTTGCCGCTGAGGAGGGCGGGGATCGGGTCCATCGCCTGGTACTGGACGTTGACCTCGTCGAACTGACGGTTCCAGTTGCGAATCCGGGTCGGGAAGTTGCCCAACGTGACCGTCGAACGGTCACGTTCCATCGCGATGCCCAGTTCACGCAGGCTGGGCTCCATGTACTTCAGTTCGCGCAGGCTGTCGTCCTCGGGCGCGGGTTCGGCGCGCCAGGGCTCCTCTTCGCCTTCCGGCTCCGAGGGTTCCGCGGGAGCAGCAGGGTCGGGAGCCGATGACGGCTCCTCAGGTGCATCGTCCGAGCCACAGGCGGCCAGGACCAGCGCCGCAGCGAGTGATGCCGCCACGACACGTGCCAGTCGGTTGTGCATGGGATGTTCCTCTCCAGGGCAGACGACCCGGGGTTGGTCGTACTGCGGACACCTACGACTCCCATCGCAGGTAGCGGAGGATAACCACGCAGGTCAAGACAGCAAGACGAAGCATCTGAAATATCTTCATCCATTGTTGACAATGATGAGAAGATGAAACCACCTTTGTCACATGAGAAACATTGAAACAGATCGAAACGAAGGGTCAGATCTTCAGATGTCGGGAAGGAGCGCCGAAGATCTCGCGTCGTGACGGCCCACCCGGGCGTGCGCGTCGCGCACGTGGGCCGTCACGGGTCGTGGGTGCGCGTGGACCCGGCGACCGCTGCGTCCTCTCTGAGGATCGTCCCGACACGACGATCGGCCGTGACGTGGGTCCGTCACGGCCGATCGTGGTGCTCACGGGTTCACCGGGTCACGGTGAACCTCACGGGTTGGTTCAGAGGGTCGCCGGGTCCGGGTTCAGCGGCAGGCCGTAGGCCTCCTGCAGTTCCCAGACGCAGGTGAAGTCGGCCCAGTCGCGCCAGTCGAAGTCCTGGGACACCGCCGGGTCGTCGCCACCCTGCGCGATGGCCAGCTGACGGTCCCACGACTCGGCCGAGCCACTGATGTCGTACGCCCAGGTGAACGGGAAGGTCGCGATCCACGCCTCCTCGACACCCGCGGTGTCGTATCCGAAGTCCGCGAACATCGGCAGGATGTACTCGAACCGGTCCATCTTGTACTCCTCGGTACCGGAGTCGATCCACTGGTTCGTCTCCAGCACACCCTCGAGCACCGCGCAGACCGCGTCGTAGTGGTTCTCCCACGTGTCGCGCTCGACCATGAACATGCCCTGGGTGTTGTCCACGCTCTCGCCGAACATGAGCATCCCGCCGGCCTCCTGGATCGGGATGATGTGACGGGGCTGACCCATGAAGCCGTCGATCTGACCGGCGAGCATCGCCTGCATCATGCCGTCGGAACCACCGGAGACGGTGACCCAGTTGACGTGCTCGTCCAGGTCGATCCCGTACTCCTCCTCGAAGAGGATGCGGGCGACGGTGTCCCAGCTCCAGCCCGGTCCGCCCGAGGCGAAGTTCTTGCCCTCGAGGTCCTCCGGGGTCTCGATGCCCGGAGCGGTGAACAGGTGCCAGAACTCGCGGGCGTCGTGGACACCGACGAGCACGCCGTCGACCACACCGGACTCGAGTGCGGGCCACAGCACCAGCGGCTCACCGTGGACCATCCAGATGTCGCCGCTGAGCAGCGCCGGGACAGGGTCCATCGGGGCGTACTGCACGTTGACGACGTCGAACTGACGCTCGAAGTTGCGCACGCGCGCCGGGAGGCTCGTCGCGAGGACCGTCACGCGGTCACGCTCCATGGCCAGCCCCAGTGTGCGCAGGCTCGGCTCCATGTACTTCAGTTCACGAGGAGTGTCGTCGTCCGGTGCCGGTGGCGCGCGCCACGGCTCCTCCTCCTCCTCTTCCTCCTCCTCGGGCTCCGCGGGCTCGGGAGCCGCGGTGGGCTCCTCCGGAGCGTCGTCCGAGCCGCAGGCGGCAAGGACGAGCGCAGCGGCGAGCGACGCCGCAAGGACACGTACGAATCTGTTGCGCATCTCTCGATTCCTCTCCAGGGCAGGCGGCCGAGGGAATGGCCACCCCGCAGGTACCTACGACTCCCATCGCAGGCATCGCAGCATAATCACAGAGCGCATCAGTGCAAGAACCAACAGATCACATACTGACGTGGACGGGTGACCCGTCCAATGGCAGGAAGATCATCGTCCTCACGGACGAACCACGAGAGGTCATGAGATCTGCGCATCCCGCCACAGGAAGAGGGCCGGGGGCCGCCCCGGGGGCCCCCCCCCCCCGTCCGGCCCAATGCAGCGTCAGGCGCGCACCAGCGATGGGCCCCCCCCCCGCCGGGGGGAGCCCCCCGCGGCG
>JBJHCV010000012.1:0-60448 GCA_050486225.1 Nitriliruptoraceae bacterium | reverse complement strand
AACCCGCTTGAGCGGGCAACCTCGACCACGTCACGTCTGAACTCGGGCGGGAAACGCTTCGGCATTGCGACATCCTTCCCGTGAGCATCCGCTCACGATAGATGTCAACCAAAGCTGGGGCAGTCCCTCCGGGGCTTCTACTGCCGCGTCTCTGCCGATGAGCACACGGCACGTGTCGCAGACCTCAGGTCGCTGAAGACTGGCCTCCGTGAGGCAGCACTGCTCGCCTACTGCGAGCAGCTAGATCCGATGAAGGTGGCCCGCGACGTCGTCGCCATCGTCCTGGGAGAAGACAGCGACCAGGATGAGGCAGAAGCTGACACTGCCCACGCCAGGTGCATCGACAAGATCGTCGCGGAGGAGAAGTGGGACTCCCTGTCAGACCTTGTCACCTCTCGCACCTGCGAGCGCCTTCACATTGAGCAACTGACAAAGGAAGATGCACCGGTCCCCTTCGAAGAGATGACCGAGGGGACCCGCGCACTCGCGATCAAGGAGATCTCCTTCGCTGCTTCCGATCGCCCGGTCGTCTCCGACCAGCCGGAAGACTCCGTGCCCACGCGCGCCGTCTTCGATGAGTTGGTCCCCACACTTCGCACGCAGCGCGCAGCGCGACAGTTCATCGTCGTCAGTCACGACGCGAACATCGTTGTCGGTTCGGACGCCGACCACGTCATCGTCTTGGAGAGGGGCACCACCTTCGCCGGCAACCTCCACGAAGCGGCAATCAGCCTTGCTGCACTCGAGAACCTCGAGGGCGGCGAGCATGCCTTCGAGAGGCGGAAGCAGCGCTACAGAAGCTGGTCCGTCGCTGGTGGCGATCGAACCGATGATGGCACCGCCGACCTGATCGCCGCCGGATCACCACCGCCGGTGGAGCAGTAGGCCGAGGTCGGGCACGTGTGAGCCCGACGGGCGTGCTGCGTGTGCGATTGAGATGGAGCGCTGAGGCAGAGGATGGTGGTGAAATGGGCGTGGGGATACAGCCATTGCCATCTCTGAAGCCCGGTACGCGCTGGAAGACCGAAGAGGCCCTGCCTCTGGCATAGCGGCCCGGGGACTCCATCCCGACTGGACCCTCGCACAGCACTACCAACCGCGCGCGATGACCACCGAGCTCGTCGAAGCCCACCGCTCACTCGATCGGCTCGTTGATGCGGCGTCGAATCACGGCGGCAGGAGCCCGACCCACCTCACGACGCCACCAGGCCTTGTTCGCCCGTTGCGAAGAACTTGCAGGCAGCCAGTAGCGGCGACGGAGTCTTCAGGAGGATCGCCAAACGACCTGTGCGCGGATCCGCGTCGACCGTTGGGCCTTCGGTGAACTCCCCATAGGTCCTGGGCTGCCCGGGCTCGCGGGGTGTCGCGTAGGTGCTCGTCTTCCTCTGGTCGCTGGCGACGGCGTTCATCCGAGACGGGCAGCTGAAGCCGCGCGGAAGGAGTCGAGCCTCGACAGGCTCCGTGGCGACCGACCGAGGCGCCTCCCGCAACCACTGAAGAACGGCAGGGTCACGTGCAGCCTTGCGCCATCACAGGACCGTCGCGGCCAGATTCCACCTGGAACGGCCCGACTTATGTCGGCTTGGAGGCCCAACTTGTGTTCGGGTCTCAACGGAGCGGGTGAGGGGAATCGAACCCCCGTTCCGAGCTTGGGAAGCTCGTGTTCTACCATTGAACTACACCCGCAGGCGTCGCTCGGGGAGCGCGCGGGTGCCGAAGGTACTCGCCCGGCGTGACCGTGGGCAATGCGACCCCACGCTCCACGGATGGTCTCGTCGACCACCCGGACGTGGCCACCTCGACGACCGGTCGAGTCGATCGCGGCGCCGGGCGTCTACGGTGCGCGTGACGAGCACGTGCCGGCAACGCACTGGACGAACCCGTGATCCTCTCCGACGGCACCATCCGCGAGGCGCTCGAGTCGGGTCGCATCGGGATCGACCCGATGCTCGACGACGCCATCCAGCCCTCGAGCGTCGACGTGCGGCTGGGGGACACGTTCCGTGTGTTCGCCAACCACCGCTACCCGTTCATCGACGTGAAGCAGCCGCAGCCGGACCTGACCGAACTCGTCGAGGTGGGCGACGACCCGTTCGTGCTGCATCCGGGTGAGTTCGTGCTCGGATCCACCCTCGAACGGATCACGCTCGCCGACGACGTCGTGGCTCGGCTGGAGGGCAAGAGTTCGCTCGCGCGGCTCGGGCTGGTGATCCACTCGACCGCGGGGTTCATCGATGCGGGCTTCGACGGGGACGTCACCCTCGAACTGTCGAACGTCGCGACGCTGCCGATCCTGCTGTACCCGGGGATGAAGATCGCCCAGTTCGCGTTCTTCGAGCTCGACCGCCCTGCCGAGCGTCCCTACGGCAGTCGGGAGGCCGGCTCGAAGTACCAGGGGCAGAGCGGGCCGACGGCCTCGCGCTACCACCTCAACCTGGTGCCGCCACCGGACGACGCAGGCCCGGCCTGAGGAGCCCGGCAACCCCGTCTCACCAGGAGCCACCGCCTCCGCCGCCACCCCCGGAGCCGCCGCCTCCGCCGCCCCCACTGCCGGACGACGACGGGGGAGTGCTGGTCGTCGACTGTGCGGTGCGCACGCTGCTGAACGTCGAGCCCGACGCCCACCACGCCACCCCGCCCGAGGCGGCCGACGCGGTGGCGAACTGGGCCATGATCTCCCCGAACCGGCGGAACCACGAGTCGGCGAGCCCGAGCGCGATGGCGTACGGCAGCAGGGTGACGGCCGGGTGCCGGTGCCCGATCCCGGGCTGGCCGGCCGCCCATCGGAGCTGGTCGCCCTCGACGGTCTCGATGAACGAGCGGAACGCGCGGGCGTGCCCGGTCGCGTCGCGCCCCTGCGAGTTGAGTGGCACACGGTGGTGACCCCAGGGAGCGTGTGCGAGCCCCCAGCCGACCACGACCACCGCCGCGACCGCGGCGAGGGCGCCGCCACTGAGGGGAGTCACGGTGGCCACGATGCGCCCGGTGACCCAGATCCACACGATGACCCCGAGCGTGAGGAACACCCGGAACGCCGGGGATCGCAGCACGACGCCTCCACTGTGGGTCAGGCCGTGCTGCTCGAACACGTGCGACGCACGTCGGTGGACGACGCGGGTCGCGGCCTGGACCCGGCGCGCGACCGCCGCGTCGTATGCGTCACCGAACGTGATGGAGTCGACCCGGTCGAGCAGTGCGTCGACGAACGCCTGGTCGTCGGGGTCGGATGCGGCGTCGCCTCGACGGACCGTGAGCCCCTGCCCCTTGCCGGTCGCGGTGGCCTCGGTGTGGAGCACGTCGCGCTGGGACAGGTCGACGAGTGTCGCGAGGAACAGTGACTGGGCGTCGCGGCGCAGCAGCAGTCCCGCCACCTCGGCGGAGCGCAGCCCCAGCGGTGGAGCAGGGACGGCCGCCGGGTGGGCGCGGTCGTGCAGGTGAGGGTCGGTGACCTGGTCGCGGTAGACGTGGCGCGCGTACACGACGTCGATGGACAACAGCGCGAGGGCGAGCAGTGCCGCGTACAGGACGGCGGACGCCACGCGACCGATGTCGGCCTGCGGCAGCCCGACACCTCCGGTGAGCGGTTCGGGGTGCCGGGCAGGCAGGTCCGTGACGAACGACGACGTGGGCACGTGTACCGCCACGGTGGCCGAGTGGCGGTCCGGGTAGGGACCGAGTTCCAGGACGAGGCGGTTGCCGTCGACGACCGGCTCGGAACCGCAGGCACGACGTGACCCGAGGCGTCCCTCCACGCATCGCGCCTGCGTGATGGGTCCGGGCATGTCGAGGGTGAGGCGTACCCGTTCCACGTCGGTGGGCCAGTCGAAGCCGGGGACGTCGACACGAGTCTCCACGGTGTCGGGGTCCCGGGCCAGCACGTGACTCCAGGTCGGCGCGAGCAGGCGCAGGCGATAGTGGTACGTGCCGGGGTCGAGCCACACGCTGGCGTCACCGATCCGCACGCGGGGACCGTCGGGACCGGACTCGACCACCGCCGTCCAGGGTTCGTCGGGGGTTCCCCGGTCGACCGACAGGACCGACCAGTCTCCGGCCGGCATGCGGCGCTCGTCCGGCAGGTCTCGGAAGATTCCCCGTCGCGACTCGAGGAACGTGACGTCGATCGACTCGGTGACCCGCGTGGTGCCGTCCGCCTCGACCTCGACGAGTCGGTCGAACGAGTCGATGACGAAGGCGCGGTCGCGTGCGACGCGGTCGGCGGTCCACCCGACGAGCACCGTGCCTGCGACGACGGCGCCCGCGACGAACGTGGTCACGATCACCCGCCAACCGATGCGCACCAGTCGCCCTCGCCGTGTCTCCCGTTCGGTCGACGGGTCTCCCGATCCGGAGACTAGTCCTCGGGCAGGTCGATTCCGGGTACGGCTGCCGCTCGCGGGTCGTCGAGCGCGAACAGTTCCTCGCGCGGGAACCCGAAGGCGGCTGCGAGCAGGTTGCCGGGGAACGTCTGCGTCAGCCCGCGGTAGGTGGCGACACGGTGGGAGGCGAAGTCACGGGCGAACGCGAGCCGATCCTCGGTGTCCCTCAGCTCGTCGGACAGGTGGGCGAACCGTTCGTCGGCCCGCAGGTTCGGGTAGGACTCGGTGAGCACGAGCAGTCGCTGCAGCGACTGGCCGAAGGCCTCCTCGGCCGCCGGTCGACGGGCCGGGTCGTGCTCGGACAGTGCTGCGGTCCGGCGCGCCACGACCTCGTCGAGGACCCCGGCCTCGTGAGCCGCGTACCCGCGCACGACCTCGACCAGCCGGGGCACCAGGTCGTGGCGCCGCTGGAGCTGGACCGCGACCTGTGCCCAGCCCTGTCGGACCCGGACCTTCGCGCGGACCAACCGGTTGTACCCCCACACGACCGCGACCAGCACGATCACTGCGAGCGCGACGACGATGCCCGTGGCGGCGCTCACGGGGGCGTCGGCTCGTCGTGCTCAGGCCCTGCCGGCCGTGGCTGTTCGGCGGCGTCCCGGTCACGTTGCGAGCGGACCACGAAGGTGGCCACCGCCACGATCACTCCGGCGATCACCACCCCGACCCATCCGAGACGCTGCACGGCGCCGTCGAGGAACTGGCGCGACGTCGACGTGGGGTCGATGAGCACCATCGCCACGAACGCTGCGCACAGCAGACTGACCGTGACCCCGACGACCGTGTGCCAGGCCTCGTGCAGACCGGCACGCTGCCGCACGATGCGGCCGGCCTTGAGGATCCGGCCCACGCGGATGATGCGCAGGGCACCGACGACCCGCAGCAGGCGCAGGAGCTGGACCGGACCGAGCGCGAACACGACGGCCGGGATGAGCGCCAGGGTCAGCGCGACGAGCCAGCGGTTGCGCCGGATCCAGCCGAGGCGGTCCTCGGCGAGCGCGAACAGGACGACGGTCTCCGCGATGAGCACCCCGCCCGAGAGCGTGTTGAGACCGGTGCCGACCGTCGACCACGGGTCCTGCATGAGGGTGAGGAAGACCGCGGGGACACTGGCGAGAGCGGCGAGCAGCACCGGGACCGCGAGGCGTTGTGCGACCCGGTCGGCGCGATCCTCGGGGAGTTCGCCGGACTCACCGTCCACGCGCCAGCACCTCGGCGATGTCGAGCACCTCGACCTGACCGTCGGCGAGTTCGCCCTGACCGACCTTCTCCGCGATCCCGTCGGACAGCATGGTGACACAGAACGGGCAGCCCGTGGCCACGATGTCCGCACCGGTGCCGACCACCTCGTCGACGCGGTTGGTGTTGACCCGCGTGCCGATGGTCTCCTCCATCCACATGCGGGCCCCGCCGGCACCACAGCAGAAGCCGTTGGACCGGCTGCGCTCCATCTCCACGGCGTCCACACCCGGCACGGCGCTGATGGTCGCGCGGGGCGCGTCGTACACCTCGTTGTGACGCCCGAGGTAGCACGGGTCGTGGTAGGTGATGCGCTTCGCGAGTTCGCTGGTGATGACGATGCGACCCTCGTCGACGAGCCGTGCGAGCAGTTCGCTGTGGTGGACGACCTCGAAGTGGCCGTCGAAGTCCGGGTACTCGTTCTTCAGCGCGTTGAAGCAGTGGGCGCAGCGCGTGACGATGGTGCGGCGTTCCGCGCCGACCGACTTCAGGGTCTCCACGTTCTGCTGGGCCAGCATCTGGAACAGGTACTCCATGCCCAGGCGGCGCGGCGAGTCGCCCGTGCACGCCTCGTTGTTGCCCAGGATCGCGAAGCGCACCCCGGCGTCGTGGAGCAGGCGGGCGATCGCGACGGTGATCCTGCGGGACCGGTCGTCGACGGCGCCGGAGCAGCCGACCCACAGGAGGTGGTCGACGTCGTCGTCGAGTTCGGTGCCGGGAACGGCGCGCGGGATCTCGAAGTCGAGCTGCTCGGTCCACTCCTCACGCTTCGACTGGCCGACGCCCCACGGGTCTCCGGAGTTCTCGATGTTGCGGAGCATGACGCCGGCCTCCTGCGGGAAGCTCGACTCCATCATCGCCTTGTTGCGGCGCATGTCCATGATGGTGTCCACGTGCTGGATGTCGACCGGGCACTCCTCGACGCATGCGCCGCAGGTGGTGCACGACCACAGCACGTCGTAGTCGATGACGGCGGCCTCGCCGGGCGCGTCACCCACCAGCGGGATGCTGATCACGTCGCCGGCGTGCGCCTCGTCGACCTGTCCGAGCAGGAACGGGCCCTTGGCGTACATGTGGTCGCGCAGGTCCTGGATGAGCAGTTTCGGACTCAGCGGCTTGCCGGTGTTCCACGCCGGGCACTGCGACTGGCAGCGCCCGCACTCGGTGCACGTCTGGAAGTCCAGAAACCGGTCGAACGTGAAGTGCTCGACCTGTCCGACGCCGAGCACGGTGTCCTCGTCCATCTCCTCCATGTCGATCAGTTCGGTCGACAGTGCGCCGAGTGCCTTGTCGCGGTCGGGGTCGCGGGTGAGCTCCTGGAACGGGATGGTCAGGATGTGCAGGTGCTTGGAGTGCAGGGTGAACACGAGGAACCCGCCGACGATGGCCAGGTGGACCACCAGGTTCACGGCGCCGATCCACTCGAGGGTGAGCGAGTCCACCCCGACGAACGCCTGACCGAACAGCCGGGAGACGAACGCGGCCTCGGTGGGGGCGTGGCCCTCGGCGAACCGGACCCCGTGGGCGACCCACAGCGTCCAGATGACCAGCGTCTCCGCGGCGAGGACCCACCAGCCCTGGTTGAGGTTGGAGCCTGCGAAACGGGATCCGCGACCGACGCGACGAGGGTCCTGGGCCAGTCGGATCCCGGCGAAGATCACGATGCCGGTCATCGACAGCAGCCCCAGCGAGTCCTGGAAGAAGCCGAGCACGTCGTAGGCGGTCACCCCGCCGACCGAGATGGCGTTGAGCAGCGGCAGTTGGAACTCGGGGCCGACGAACAGTTCGCCGGCCGCCTCGAGCAGGGTCGTCTGCAGGACGAAGAACGCCCACATCACCCAGAAGTGGGCGATGCCGGGCAGCGACCAGCGCAGGAGCTTGCGGTTGCCGAGGATGTTGACGAGCGCGCGGCGCAGGTTGGCTCGGGCCGCCGCGCCGAGGTTGCGCTCCGGGGCGGGCCGGGCCGCCTTCACCAGGCGGATGAGGAACAGGCCCCTACGAACCGCCCACGTCCCGAAGAACCCGATGACGGCCAGGCCGGCGACGATGCGGAACACGACCAGCAGCAGCTCAGGGTCCACGAGGCCACTCCTCCCACGGTGCGCCGGAAGTGTAGGAGCGGGGAGAGGTCGGTGGGCAGCACGTGTCGGGAGCGACGGTGGCGTCTACCCTCGTCGCATCGAGTCGGAGGCTGGTCGATGGCGGCGTGGCAGTGGGTGCTCCTCGTGTTCGTGGTGCTGGTGCCGTTCTCCCTGATGTTCGACTTCTGGCCGTGGCGTGAGCGTCTCGATGCGCGTGGCCGCCCCCTGTCGCGTGCGTGGCGCCCTCCGGTGCGCCATGTCGAGGTCGACGAGCACCACTGACGCGAGCCGCGTCACGCGAGCCACTGACGCCCGCCGCGTCACGACACGCGCCGGGCCACGAGCGCCGAGTCACGACACGCGCCGGGTACGAGCGGCGCGCCACCACCGTTCGGCGGCTCGGCTGCCCGCCGGGCCCTCGGCTGATCCCCACCTGCATCCGAACCCGAGCCCTGCGGAGTGGCTTGAGTCGTTGGCGCTCAGGTTTGCTGATGTCAAGGGCCGCAGTCCTCTTGCACGGCGCGTCGCGGGGCGTACCTTCTGGGTCGAGAGTCCACACCGCACACCTCGTGCACCCGCCACAGGAGGACCACCAGGATGTCGAAGGCCGTCGGAATCGACCTCGGGACGACCAACTCGGTCGTGTCCGTCATGGAGGGTGGGGAACCCACCGTCATCGCGAACGCCGAGGGCGCGCGCACCACACCGTCGGTCGTCGCCTGGTCGAAGACCGGCGAGGTGCTCGTCGGTGAGGTCGCCAAGCGGCAGGCCGTCACCAACGCCGACCGCACCGTGCGTTCCGTCAAGCGCCACATGGGCCGCGACTGGAAGACCGAGATCGACGGGAAGGACTACACCCCGCAGGAGATCTCGGCGCGCATCCTCATGAAGCTCAAGCGCGATGCCGAGGCGTACCTCGGCGCCGACGTCACCCAGGCGGTCATCACCGTGCCCGCCTACTTCGACGACGCGCAGCGCCAGGCCACCAAGGAGGCCGGGGAGATCGCCGGGCTCGAGGTCCTGCGCCTGGTCGCCGAGCCCACGGCAGCCGCACTCGCCTACGGACTGGAGAAGTCCGAGGAGCAGACGGTGCTGGTGTTCGACCTCGGCGGCGGCACCTTCGACGTGTCCGTGCTGGAGATCGCCGACGGTGTGTTCGACGTCCGTTCGACCGCCGGTGACTCCGAACTGGGCGGTGACGACTGGGACCAGGTCCTGATCGACTGGATGGTCACCACGTTCCGCAACGACCACGGGGTCGACCTGTCGGGCGACCGCATGGCCGTGCAACGCCTGAAGGAGGCGGCGGAGAAGGCCAAGATCGAGCTGTCGTCGTCCCAGGAGACCACGGTCAACCTGCCGTTCCTGACGGCGACCGACGCCGGGCCGCTGCACTTCGAACAGACGCTGACGCGGTCGCGTTTCAACGAACTGACGGGCGACCTGCTCGACCGGCTGAAGGCTCCGTTCCAGCGGGCCATCAAGGACGCGGGCATCGACGTGTCGGCCATCGACCACGTCATCCTCGTCGGCGGGTCGACCCGGATCCCCGCGGTCCAGGACCTCGTGAAGCAGCTCACCGGGGGCAAGGACCCGCACAAGGGGGTCAACCCGGACGAGGTCGTCGCCGTCGGTGCGGCCCTGCAGGCCGGGGTGCTCAAGGGAGACGTCAAGGACGTGCTGCTGCTCGACGTCACCCCGCTGTCGCTGGGCATCGAGACCAAGGGTGGCATCACCCACAAGCTCATCGAGCGCAACACGACCATCCCGACCAAGCGCTCCGAGGTCTTCACGACCGCGGACGACAACCAGCCGTCGGTCGAGATCCACGTGCTGCAGGGCGAGCGTGAGTTCGTGACCGACAACAAGACGCTGGGCAAGTTCATGCTCACGGACCTGCCGCCCGCACCGCGTGGCGTGCCGCAGGTCGAGGTCACCTTCGACATCGACGCCAACGGCATCGTGCACGTGTCCGCCAAGGACCTGGGCACCGGCAAGGAACAGTCGATGACGATCACCGGCGGCTCGGCGCTGCCGAAGGACGACATCGAGCAGATGATCCGCGACGCCGAGGCCCACGCCGACGAAGACCGCCGGCGCAAGGAGTCGGTGGAGACCCGCAACCAGGCCGACACGCTCGTCTACCAGACCGACAAGACGCTCCGCGACCACGGCGACAAGGTCGACGCGTCCGTCCGCGCGGAGATCGAGGAGGCGATCGGTGACCTGCGCACCGCGCTGGCGGGCGACGACGACGACGCGGTGAAGTCGCGCATGGAGGCCCTGGCACAGAAGAGCCAGCAGCTCGCGGAGGCCATCTACCGGGCCGAGTCCGCCCAGCCGTCCGAGGGCGGTGACGGCGGCGACGCCACGGACGACGAGGAGATCGTCGACGCCGAGGTGGTCGACGAAGGCGAGGACGACCAGCGGGCCGCCGGCTGACGACGGCCCACGACCCCGATCGGCCCGACGTCGTGTCGGGTCCGGACCAGAAAGTGAGGAAGGAGGATGATGATGGCAACCATCAGTCGGTACACACCCGCACGGGATGTCTCGTCCCTCCAGGACGAGATGGAACGGATGTTCCGCAGCGCGTTCGGTGACCGCTCCGCGGCGACCGCCGGCGCCTTCACCCCCATGCTCGACGTCGAGGAGAACGACGAGTCGTTCGTCCTCCACGTCGAACTGCCCGGCGTGAACCCCGACCAGGTCGAGGTCTCCCTCGAGGAGAACGTCCTGACGATCGCGGGCGAGCGCAACTTCTACGACAGCAGCGAAGCCGACGGCTTCCGGCGCATCGAACGGCACTTCGGCCGGTTCCACCGCGCCGTGCGCCTGCCGGACCGCGTCGACCCGGATCGTGTAGAGGCCGCCTACCGCGACGGGATGCTGACGATCAGCGTCCCGAAGGCGGAGGAGTCCCGGCCGCGACGCATCCAGGTGCAGGCCAGCTGAACCGACGCACCACGGTGGGGCGGCACGGGTTGCCGCCCCACTGGTGTCGCGACACCCGCCGCGACACCCACCGACCGACGACGTGCAGGAGCACACGGTGACCGACCAGGCCCACGAGACGCCCGACCCCGGCACCCCGCCCGACGGTGCCGCCGCCTCCGGCGCGGACGAACAGGCGCCCCACTGGTTCGACCACCGACCGGAGCAGCCGGACCCGGCGCAGGACACGGCGCCCGCGGCGGACGCGGCACACGTCGGGGTCGAGCCGCTCCCTGATCCGCGGGACCGGGACGAACTGCTCGAGGCGCTGCACCTCGCGGAACAGCAGCGTGACGAGTACCTCGACGACGTCCGTCGGGCCCGTGCGGAGTTCGAGAACTACCGACGCCGGACCACCGCGGAGGGCGCCGCCCAGCGGATCGCGGGCCGAGCCGACGTCGCGGCGGGACTGCTCGAGACGCTCGACGACCTGCAGCGCACCCTCGACGCGGCTGCGGCGTCGTCCGACACGACGCTCGCCCACGGGGTCGAACTGGTCGCGTCGAAGCTGTGGACGTCGCTCGAGTCGCTGGGCATGGCGCGGATCGACGCCACGGACGTGCCGTTCGACCCGTCCGTGCACGAGGCGGTGCAGCACGCGCCCGCCGACGAGTCGCGCGACCAGCCGACGGTCGTGGAGATCCTGCGCCCCGGCTACCGCTGGGAGGATCGCGTGCTCCGCGCGGCGATGGTCGTGGTGGAGGGCTGACGGCCGACCGTACGTGAGAGGAGGTGACCGATGGCACCGCAACGCGAATGGCTCGACAAGGACTACTACGCGGTCCTCGGTGTGTCGAAGGACGCCTCCGCCGAGGACGTGAAGAAGGCCTACCGACGACTCGCCCGCGAGAACCACCCGGATGCGAACCCGGACGACCCCCAGGCGGAGGTCCGGTTCAAGGAGGTCGGCGAGGCCTACGCCGTGCTGGGGGACACGGAACGACGACGTGAGTACGACGAGATCCGCCGACTCGGGGCATCCGGTTTCGCCGGCGGGGGCGGTGGCTTCCCCGGAGGCTTCGACGGCGCGGACCTCGGTGACGTGTTCGGCAACCTGTTCGGGGGAGGCTTCCAGACCGGTCGCGCCGGCGGGCGTCGGGCGCGCCGCGGGCAGGACCTCGCCGCCGACGTGCACCTGACGTTCGAGGACGCGCTCGCCGGTGTGCGCACGACCCTGCGTGTCACCGGGGACGGGGCGTGTGGGACCTGCAACGGCTCCGGCGCGCGCCCCGGCACCTCGCCGCAGCGATGCGCCACCTGTGGGGGACGCGGGCAGGTCACCGTGGACCAGGGGCCGTTCTCGTTCGCCCAGCCGTGCCACCAGTGCGGGGGTAGGGGAACCGTCGTCACCGACCCGTGCGCGACGTGCAGTGGCCAGGGCCGGGTCGTGAAGCCTCGACAGCTGTCGGTCCGGGTCCCCGCGGGAGTCCGCGACGGGGCCGTCATCCGCGTGCCGGGCCGCGGAGGGCCCGGTCAGGGCGGGGGCCCGCCCGGCGACGTCATGGTCACCGTCCACGTCGAGGCCCATCCCCACTTCGGTCGGCGTGGCGACGACGTCACCCTCGAGGTGCCGATCTCGTTCGTCGAGGCGGTCAACGGCACGAAGCTCACGGTTCCCACCCCCCACGACACGACACGCACCATCCGGATCCCCGCCGGGACGTCGAGCGGCCGAACGTTCCGAGTGCGCGGGCAGGGTGCCCCGCGCCGTGCCTCGGGCCACGGTGACCTGCTCGTCACCGTGCGCATCGACGTGCCGACCGACCTGTCGCGCGACGAGAAGCGGGCCATCGGCGAACTCGAGTGGTTGACCGAACGTGTCGCGGTGCGCCGTGAGGCGTTCGACGGCCAGCCGCAGACGAACTGAGGGCAGTGATGAGCGAACAGCGTTTCCTCGAACCTCGGCCGGGAGGCAACTGGTCGTGGTCCTCGCGTGACGACGAGGAGCCCCGCTGGGAGGTCGAGGAGGACGACGAGGCGCCGGTCTACGTGATCTCGGTCGCCGCCGAACTCGCCGACCTGCACCCGCAGACGCTTCGGGCCTACGAGCGGGAGGGGCTCGTCTCCCCGGCCCGTACCCAGGGCGGCACCCGCCGCTACTCGCGTCGTGACGTCGAACGGTTGCAGTTCATCCGCACGTTGACCCAGGAGCAGGGCCTCAACATCGCGGGGGTGCGTGTGGTCCTCGAACTCGGCGAGAAGCTCGAGGGTGCCCGTCGCCGGATCGACGAACTCGAGGACATGGTTCGGGTGCTGGCGTCGCGGGTGGACAGTGAGCCCAACACGCCCCGTTACCAGATCGTCCGGTCGACACCGGGCGCCGTCGAGGCCCACCCCCATCGACGTCGCACGGGGCAGCGCTCGTCGGCCCCACGGGCTCGTCCCGTGCCCCCTCCCGACTCCAGGGTCGGCTGAGACAGCAGGAGCCGTGTCGCCATGGACTTCGATCGACTGACCCACCGGTCCCAGGAGGCGCTGCAGGCCGCCGGGGGCATCGCCCGCGACCGGCATCATCCGGAGATCGCCACCGGACACCTGATGCTCGCGCTGCTCGGCCAGCCCGAAGGTGTCGTCCTGCCGCTCGTGCAGCGCATCGGGGTCACCCCGACGACCCTGCGCAACCAGGTCGGCGAGGTCGTCGACGCCCTGCCGGCCGCCTATGGCGCGTCGGGCGAGGTGCGGCTGTCGAACGCCCTGTCGCGTGTGCTCGACGCGGCCGGCGACGACGCCGGAGTCCTCGGTGACGAGTACGTGTCGACCGAGCACCTGCTGCTCGCGCTCGTGGGTGCCGGTGACCGCACCGCGTCGGTCCTGACCGCCGCGGGTGTCACCCGTGACGCCGTCCTCGCGGCGCTGCGCGAGGTCCGCGGTGCCCAGCGCGTCACGTCACAGGACCCGGAGTCGACGTACGAGGCGCTCGAGAAGTACGCACGCGACCTGACGGCACTCGCTCGGGAGGGCCGGCTCGACCCGGTCATCGGCCGCGACGAGGAGATCCGCCGCACGATCCAGGTGCTGGTGCGCCGGACGAAGAACAACCCGGTGCTCATCGGTGAGCCCGGCGTGGGCAAGACCGCCATCGTCGAGGGCATCGCCCGGCGCATCGTCGACGGTGACGTGCCGACCCTGCTCGAGGACAAGCGTCTGGTGGAACTCGACCTGTCGGCGATGGTCGCCGGCGCGAAGTACCGCGGCGAGTTCGAGGAACGCCTCAAGGCCGTGCTGAAGGAGATCGAGTCCTCCGACGGGCAGATCATCACGTTCATCGACGAACTGCACACGATGATCGGTGCAGGCGGCGCCGAGGGTGCGATGGACGCGTCGAACATGCTCAAGCCCATGCTCGCGCGCGGGCAGCTGCGGATGATCGGCGCGACCACGCTCGCCGAGTACCGCAACATCGAGAAGGACGCGGCGCTCGAACGTCGCTTCCAGCCGGTCCACGTCGCCGAACCGTCCGTGCCCGACACCATCGGGATCCTGCGGGGTCTCAAGGAGCGCTACGAGGTCCACCACGGTGTGCGCATCACCGACGACGCGCTGGTGGCGGCCGCGACCCTGTCCGACCGGTACCTCACCGAACGTTTCCTGCCGGACAAGGCCATCGACCTGGTCGACGAGTCGATGGCTCGCCTGCGCATCGCCATCGACTCCCTGCCTCCCGAGATCGACGAGGTCGATCGGCGCATCCGCCAGCTGGAGATCGAACGGGTGTCGCTCGAGGGCGAGGAGACCGACTCGACCCGGGCCCGGCTCGCCGACCTCGACGCGGAACTCGCAGACCTCCGGGAACGCGACGACGCGATGCGCGCCCGCTGGGAACAGGAGAAGGCGGCGATCGCACGTCTGCAGGCCGCGAAGGAGGAGCTCGAGCACGTCCGCGAACAGGCGGCGAACGCCGAGCGGGACGGAGACCTCCAGCTCGCCGCCGAACTGCGCTACGGCCGTGAACGCGAACTCGACGCGGAGATCACCGCCGCCCAGCAGGCCATCGAACAGTTGCGCGCGGCCGGCGACATGCTCCTCGAGGAGGAGGTCACCGAGACCGAGATCGCCGAGGTCGTCGCCCGGTGGACCGGCATCCCCGTGTCGAGGCTCGTCGAGTCCGAGTCGGAGAAGCTGCTGCGGCTCGAGGACGAACTGCACCGGCGTGTCGTCGGTCAGGACGAGGCGGTCGAGGCCGTCGCCAACGCCGTGCGACGCAGCCGTTCGGGGATCTCCGACCCGGACCGACCGCTCGGATCGTTCCTGTTCCTCGGGCCGACCGGTGTCGGCAAGACCGAACTGGCCCGCGCGCTCGCCGGGTTCCTGTTCGACGACGAACGGGCGATGGTCCGTATCGACATGGGCGAGTACCAGGAGAAGCACACGGTCGCACGGCTCATCGGTGCGCCGCCCGGATACGTCGGGCACGAGGAGGGTGGGCAGCTCACCGAGGCGGTACGTCGTCGGCCCTACCGGGTGCTGCTGCTCGACGAGGTCGAGAAGGCCCACCCGGACGTGTTCAACGTGCTGCTCCAGGTGCTCGACGACGGACGCCTGACCGACGGGCAGGGGCGCACGGTCGACTTCCGCAACGTCGTGGTGATCATGACGTCGAACCTCGGTTCGACCCACATCCTCGACACCGGCCTGTCGCCCGACGAACTGCGCGAACGGGTCATGGGTGACGTGCGCGCACACTTCCGGCCGGAGTTCCTGAACCGGATCGACGAGGTGGCCGTGTTCCAGCGGCTCGCTCCCGAACAGCTGCGCACGATCGTGGACATCCAGCTCGAGCGCCTGCGCGCACGCCTCACGGATCGAGACGTCACGCTCGAGGTGACCGGCGCCGCGATGGACCGCCTCGCGGAACTGGGGTACGACCCGCTGTACGGCGCGCGCCCGCTCAAGCGCGTCATCCGCCGCCACCTGGAGGACCCGCTCGCCCGGGCGATGCTCGGCGGTGAGGTCGGTGACGGTGACCGCGTGGTCGTCGACGTGGACCCGGCAGGCGAGTTCACACTCGTGGGGTCGCCGCGCACGGCGTCAGCCGAGTAGTCCGGGGCGCCGCCGGCGGCAACGGCGACGCGCCCGCCGGACCGGGTCCAGCGGGCGCGTCGACGACGTCGGTTCTCCTACTCCAGCAGGAACGCGAAGAACACGAGGAACGCGAGCGCGAGCACCCACATCATCGGGTGCACGTCACGTGCCCGACCCTTGAACGTCATCGCCAACGGGAACAGGAACAGTCCCAGCGCGATGCCGTTCGCGATCGAGTAGGTGAGCGGCATCGTGAGCACGACCACGAACGCCGGCAGCGAGTACTCGAACTCGCCCCAGTCGATCTGCCCGAGGCCCTTGGCCATCATCAGCCCGACGATGATCAGGGCCGGCGCGGTGACCTCGGCGGTCACCACCGCGAGCAGCGGGGAGAAGAACAGGGCGAGCAGGAAGAACCCGGACGTGACGACCGACGTGAGTCCGGTCCGCCCTCCTGCGCCGACACCCGCCGACGACTCGATGTAGGAGGTCGTCGTCGAGGTTCCGAGCACCGACCCAGCCATCGTCGCAACCGAGTCCGACACCAGCGCCCGGTTCGCCCGCGGCAGCTTTCCGTCCTCGAGCATCCCGGCCTGGTTGGCGACCGCGATCAGCGTGCCGGTCGTGTCGAACAGGTCGACGAACAGCATCGTGAACACCACGAGCGCCATCTGTGCGGTGAGCAGCTCGGGCAGGTTGACCACCGCTGCGCCGAACGTCGGTGCGAGCGACGGCGGGGTGGACACCACCGCGCCGGGCAGCGGCACGATCCCGAAGATGATCCCGACGATCGACGTCGCGATGATCCCGTAGAACACGGCTCCGCGGACCCCGCGCAGCAGGAACAGCGCCGTCGCGAGCAGTCCGAAGACCGCCAGCAGGGTGCCCGGAGCGGTCAGGTCACCGAGCGACACGAACGTGGGTTCGTAGGCCACGACCAGTCCGGCGTTGCCCAGCCCGATGAAGGCGATGAACAGGCCGATACCGGCGCCCACCGCGAGCTTGAGCTGCAGGGGGATCGCGTCGATGATGGCCTCGCGCACGCCGGTCACGGCGAGCACGAAGAACAGCATGCCGGACACCAGGGTCGCCGCGAGTGCCGTCTCCCAGGGCACGCCCATCCCGAGCACCACGGTGAATGCGAAGAACGCGTTGAGGCCCATGCCCGGCGCCTGCGCGATCGGGTAGCGGGCCCACAGGCCCATGATGAGCGTGCCGATGGCGGCCGCGAGGCAGGTGGCGACGAACACCGCGCCGGTGTCCATGCCGGTCGCCTCGAGGATGCCCGGGTTCACGAAGACGATGTAGGCCATCGCCAGGAACGTCGTCGCCCCGGCGACGACCTCGGTTCGCACGGTCGTGCCGTTCTCCCGGAGTCTGAACATTCGGTCGAGCGCCCCGTCGGCGCCCGCACCGGCCTTCGTGTCGGTCTGTTCTTCGGCCACGGAATCTCTCCACGTGTGAAGGAAGGTCCGCTGTTGCGGAGCCCGAACGCTAGACGCTCGGCCGGCGCCTCTGTCGGCGATCCGCGCAACGCGCGACTACGGTTCGCCGCCGCGCGACGAGGGGCCGGCGGTCGCCACGACCGCCGGGTGCGACGAGGCGGTCGACGTGACGGACGGTTTCCGGTGTGCGCCGGCCATCTCGGCCCGCGCCCTCTCCCTGCGTGGCCGTGACGCCGAACTCGACGGACTGCGAGTCGCGGTGCGTTCCGGCGCCCACGTGCTCGTCGTCGGCCCGTCCCACAGCGGATGCACACGGCTCGTCGAGTCGTTCCGTCGCCAGCCCGGTGTCCGGGTCGTCGACGACGGCCACCGACTCGACGCCACGGCTCGTCAGCGGTTGCTCGAAGCTCCCCCCGACGGGTCCGTGCTGGTCATCGCCATGCACGCCGAGGGCCGTGCGCAGCTCGCAGAGGTCACGCGTCCGTGGCAGGGAGTCGGTGCGCGTGCGGTGCTCCTCGGGCCGATCGGCCGGGACGACCAGGTCTCGATCTGTGAGGACCTGCTGTCCGGGCCGGTCGATCGCAGCGGCTGTGACGCGCTGTTCTCGATGTCGGGCGGTCGTCCCGGCGACCTGGTCGAGCTGGTGCTGAGCAGTCTCGAGGTGGGCGTGTTGCGCCTCGGGGCCGCCGGATGGGCCCTGACGGGACCTCCGTCGTTCGGCCGGCTCGTCCCGAGTTTCGAGGAGCGGCTGGGTGATCCGGTGCTGCGCGGCGCCGCACGGGCCATCGCACGCGCAGGACCGGCCGCTCCGGTCGACGTCGCAGGCCTCGTGCGCCGCGAACACCTGGACCGACTGCAGGCCATCGGTGTCATCTCCGTGCAGCCGGGCAGTCCGACGGACGTGACGATCGCCCGACCTGCGCTCGCCGCATGGCTGCGTCGTCATGATCGCGGACGTGGGCACGGCCGGCGCAGGGTGCGGTCTGCGTCCCGACCCGGTCGATCCGACGGGCACCCGCGCACCGACGTCTGGGACGTCTTCGCTCACGCGGTCGACGCCGCGGTGCCCGAGGCGCGCCGCCGCGTCGCCGCCGTCGCGCCGGGACCTCCAGGAGCAGACGAGCCTGCCGTCTCCGGATCCATGGCGCGCGTGGTGGTCGCCGCGAGGTCACTGGACGCCGCAGCACTGGCGCGCGAGTCGGTGGCACTCCGAGCTGCTCCGGATCCGCGCCGGGGACTCCCGCGTCCGCGCGTGCTCGCAGACGTGTCCGAGGTGGAACGTCGGGCGTTCGCGGGGCTCGACGTGACCGAGCTCACACGATCGTGCGCGGTTGGGCGGCGGCGCGCTGCACGTGAGGGGCGCGCGTCGGAGCGAGCGCTGTGGAACGTCGCGTCCGCGTCCGTCGCGATCGCCGCGGGCAGGCCGCAACGTGCACTGGCCCTGTTGGCGGGGACCCGGGCCCTCGTGGAGCGCACGACCGCCACGCCCGGTGTCGCACTGATCACCGTGCGTCAGGCGTGGGCATCCGTGCAGTCAGGTGCGGCCTCGGCGGCTCAGAGCCTCCTGGATGCTGCAGAGTGTCGAGGTTCGCCCCAGCCGACGCCGTTGTGGCGCGCCTACCTCGAGGCGATGATCAGGTGGGTGGTCGACCCGGCGGTGCGGCCGCACGAGTTCGACGCCATCGGGCGCCATGCGATCTCGCTCGGTGACCCACACCTCACGCTGGAGGTCGCCGCGACGCAGCTGCGGCTCGAGGGCACCTCGCCGACCACGCTCGAGTTCGCCGAGCACCTGGAGGGCCGGGTGGACGGTGGCCGTGTCCGGGTCCTGGCCGATCATGCACGGGCGGTCGCCGCAGGGGACCCGGACGGGCTCGTCGCAGTGGCGATCCGTTGGTGTGCGGCGGGGAGGTTGGCGGACGCCGCGGATGCCCTGCTGCGCGCAGCGACCCTCGAGTCGGGACGACGTCGACACGTCTATCGACGTCGAGCCGCGGGACTCCTCGGCGCATGCGAGGGAGCGTGGAACCCGCGTGCGCACGGGATCGACCGGGTCGAGCTCGATGACGAGGCGGTTCGGATCGGACACCTCGTCCTACGTGGTCTGCGCAATCAGGACATCGGCGAACGGGTCGGTGTCTCCACGCGTGCGATCGAGGCGCGCCTGTCCCGCATGTACCGGCAGCTCGGGGTCAGCGGTCGGCGGGAACTCGACCTGTTCTTCTCCTCGATGCTCCGACGAGCGTCAACCCGAGCAGCATGACGCCGGTCGACGCCGCGCGCACGAGCAGGTCGTCGGCACCGGTGGCGGGAAGGACGTCGAGGACGTCGGCGGCGTCACCCGCCGGCGACCCGTCCCCCCGTGTCGGGCCTTCGGCTGGGTTGCCGCCGTTGCCTCCCGACGAGCCCCCGCCACCGGTGCCCCCTCCCGAACCAGCGGCCGGTTCGACCGGGTGGGAGGAGCTGTAGGCGCCGCCGCCGACCGACACCAGGGCGGTGCCGTCGGGTGCGTTGCCGGGAATCGTGAAGCTGAAGCTGGCTCGTCCGTCGGCGAGCGACACCGGGTCGTCGAACAGGACCGGGTTGATCTCGACGGTCACGGTGGGGCTGCCAGTCAGGGCGACGTCGAGGTGGCACGTGATCGTCGTCTCCCGCGGCAGCTGCCCCGCAGGACAGGTGATCTCCGAGAGGTCGATGGCGCCGACGGTGCAGTCGCCCGAACGGGAGACCCCTCGCTGGTCGACGGACGGGCAGTCCGCGATGTCGTGACCAGACAGCGGGCTGTCGTGCTGTGGGAAGTGGTGGATTCCGTCGATCGACGTCGTGAGCGACAGTGTCGGGTGCGCGTCAGCGGACGGTGCGCAGGCCGGACCACTGGCATGGTCGCGGATGTTGCCTTCGATGGTGACGTCGGTACAGCCGACGACGTTCGCGAGCGCACTGTGGCGCAGGGACACCTCGTCGCTCCCGGGGTCCCCGACGGAGAACGCGGCGTTGTGGTCCACGATCGTCACGAACGCCAGATCCGCCGTGTTGTTCCCGCCCGTCGTGCGCAGCAGACCACCAGCGTTGTCGACGAATGTCGAGTTCGCGACGTCGGTCGTCGATCCAGAAGCGAGTGACAACGCTCCGCCCGTCGCCGCGCTGTTCTCGCGGAACGTCGAGGACCGAATGGTGATGGGGCCAGAGTCGAACACCGCGATGGCCCCGCCGGCGTCGCCGACCGAGTTGTCATCGAATGCCGATCCTGAGATCGAAACGCCACCGGTCGCTCGGAATGCGTAGATCGCAGCGCCTTCTGATGGGCCAAGACCACCGGCCGAGAGGTTCCCATGGAAGGTGGACCGGTCAATGGACACCGTGCCGCTCACGTCACCGATGTAGATCGCGGCTCCTCGTCTCGCGGAGTTTCCAGCGAACCAAGAATGTTGAATGGTCACGGAACGTGCGGTGCCAGTGACGGCGACTGCCCCCCCAGGTTGATGATCCCCGTGGTCGCTGAAGTTCTGCGAGAACTGCGTGTGGGCAAGGATCAGCGGGGATTGGCCGTTTGCCAGGATTGCGCCGCCGGGGCCACCAACTCCTGACCCGCCCCCGCCTTGGAGGGTGAGGTGTTCGATGGTGACCTCACCGCCTGTAGCGGTGATGCGGAAGATCCGGTGTCCTCGGTCGATCGGTTCGATGGTCGTGTCGGTCCGCCCCTGCCCGACGATGCGGAGCCCGCGATCGATCACGACTTCGCCGTCGTCGCTGTGCAGGGCCAGGGTGCCAGTGGGCAGTTCGATCGTGTCGCCCTGCTGTGCGACGCGTACGGCCTCGCGCAGGGTGCACTCCTGAGTCCCCGGGATCGCGGGGCATCCCACGGAACTCACGTCCGCGTCGTCGTCGTGGGTCGACACGACCCACGTGTCCGGACTCGCCTGCACGGGCAGCGTGGTGGTCACCGTGACCGTGGTGGTCATGACGAGCAGCGCCACGAATGCCAGGCGGGCCGTCCGGGGCAGTGAGTGGTCAGGGGTGCGGGAGGAGTCCATGGCGGCGGACCCTAGGCAGGGGCGCGGCGCACGGGTCCACACCATCGCGCGCATCAAACGCACGCTTGTGCGCTACGAACGCACGACCGGTGAGTGTCGAGCGCGGTTGTTCGAGGCTGACGGCGCGACCGTTCGACCTGCCGGCCCACGACGGCCGAGGTGAACGCATACCGTCGGGGCCATGAACCCTGTTGCTCCCGACGCCGAGTCGCGCTCCGTTTCGAGTCGCCGGCTCGACACGGACGCCGTGATCGTCGGTGCCGGACCCAACGGTCTCGCAGCCGCGCTCACCCTGGCCCGTCAGGGATTCCGCGTGACGGTCCTCGAGGCCTCCGACGAACCCGGCGGGGGGACACGCACCGTCGTCGATCCCCAGTTCCCGGGGCTCGTGCACGACCACTGCTCGGCGGTCCACCCGCTGGGGGCCGCGTCACCGTTCCTCCGGTCCCTGCCCCTGGCACGCCACGGACTTGAGTGGTGTCACCCGCCGGTGGCCGTCGCACACCCGCTCGACGACGGCACCGCGCCGTCGATCCTGCGTGACCTCGACGAGACCGTGGCGGGGCTGGGTCCGGACGGGCCGACGTGGAGGCGACTGTTCGGTCACCCGAGTCGGCGCTTCGACGACGTCGCCGAGTACCTGCTCGGGCCGCTCCTGCGCGTGCCGAGCCATCCGTTCGCGGTCGCCCGGACGGCTCCCGCCCTCCTTGCGTCCGCGACGCTGCTGGCTCGCCGGTTCCCGACGCCCCACGGTCGGGCGCTGTTCGCTGGCGTCGCCGCCCACGTGATCGCGCCGCTCACGCGTCCCCTGACCGCGAGCGTCGGAACGATGCTGGTCGCCGCCGGTCACGCGCACGGTTGGCCGGTCGCTCGCGGGGGATCGGCCTCCATCTCCCGTGCCATGGTCTCGTACCTGGAGGAGCTCGGGGGTGAGGTCCACACCGGCCAGCGGGTCACCTCGACGGCCGACCTTCCGAGGAGTCGCGTCGCGCTGTTCGACGTCGCCCCGTCCGCACTGGTGGAGATCCTCGGGGACCGGCTGCCTGCGCGGCCCCGCCGCGCGATGACTCGATGGCGTCACGGTCCCGCGGTGTTCAAGGTGGACTACGTCGTGCGCGGCGAGGTGCCATGGACTGCCGATTCCGCACGTACTGCCGGCACCGTCCACCTCGGCGGCACTCTCGAGGAGATCGTCGCGTCGGAGGCCGCCGCCGCAGTTGGCAGAGATGCCGAGCGTCCCTTCGTGCTCGTGGCGCAGCCCCACGTCGCCGATCCGGGACGGGCAGCGGACGGGCACACCGTGCTCTGGGCGTACGCCCACGTGCCCCACTCGTCACGGGTCGACGCCACCGGGCGCATCGACGCCCAGGTCGAACGGTTCGCGCCGGGGTTCCTCGCCCGTGTGGCCTCCCGGCACGTCACGACACCCGCCGACCTCGAGGCGTGGAACCCGAACTTCGTCGGGGGAGACATCGCGGGCGGTGCGGCGGACCCTCGCCAACTGGTGCTGCGACCCCGTCTCGCCCGCGACCCCTACGCGACGGGAGTCGGCGGCGTGTTCCTGTGTTCGGCATCGACACCGCCGGGCGCCGGGGTGCACGGCCTGTCCGGCCACCACGCGGCGCGTTCGGCGCTGCGGGTGCTCACTGCTTGACTGGGCCCCTGCGACCGCAACAGCCGACGGCGGCGGGAGATCGAGGACCGGCCCCACACCGTGTGCGTGCCACGATGGTCCACAGCGAGGAGAGCGCGTCATGACGGACGGTGACACCCACGACCCGTTCGCTCCCGTCGAGGCGTCCCCGCGATTCGGGACGACGCTCGCGGTCGTCGCGTTCGCGCTCGCGGCCGTGACCCTCGTCGGAGGTCTCGCGCCCGTGACGGGACCACTCGGCATGGCCGTCGGGCTCATCGCGCACGTCAAGCGCAGCCGCCTCGGTCTGCCGGCTGCGTTCGCGGCAGGTGCCGCGATGATCGCGGCGATGGCGTTCACGCTGTTCATGCGCTGAGGGACGATCGTCCGGCCCGGGGTTGGCCAGTACGATTCGCCGCGGTCCGTCCCTCACCCAGGAGCGCAGCATGGCGGTCATCAAGACGATCGATCTCGTCGGTGTGTCCACGGAGTCGTGGCGCGACGCGGCCGAGAAGGCCATCTCCGAGGCGACGAAGACGCTGCGCAACGTGGAGGGATTCACCGTGCTCGAGACGTCCGCCGTCGTGGACGGGTCGGACATCACCGAGTACCACACGAGCGTGCGCATCCGCTTCCGGATCTCGCGCTGACGGGACGTTCGCTCAGCCAGACGAACGCGGGCGGCCGCTGACCGCGGCGTCGAGCGTGCGTGGCAGGTCGGTCAGCCGTCCCTCGTGCAGCCGCGCCGAGACGTCGAGCCGTTCGAGGTCCTCCGGCCGGAATCCCTCGCCGCCGAGGACCAGGGCCGCGGACCCCAGGTCCGGCAGGTCGGCGAGGAACGCCTCGGCGTGCTGCCGGAACAGGGTCGCGACCAGCACGGCCTGTGCCCCGACCCGAGCCGTCGCCGTCGCGAGTGCGGAACCGGGGGTGCGTGCACCGAGGTAGTGGACCCGCCACCCGGCGTCCGAGGCGATCGCCGCGCCCGCGAGCAGGCCGAAGTCGTGTTCCTCGTGTTCCGGGGCCGCCGCCACCAGCACCCGGCTCCCCTCCCGACCGTGCGTCCGGATGAGCCGGTGGAGTCGCGGGCGCAGGACGTGGGTTGCAAGGTGCTCGCGGGCAACCACGCCGGCGTCGTCCTCCCACCCGTCTCCGAGGCCGCGGATCACCGGGAGGAGCACCTCGTCGATGGCTGGCGCGATGTCGAAGCGTGCGAACGTGTCGTCGACCACGGCGTTCATCGCGGTCGCGTCCATGGCGTCGACCGCCTCCGCGAGGTCCCGGCGCAGGGCGGCGGCACCCCGCTCACGATTCGGACCCGGGTCGGCGGCAACGGTCGTGCTCGCCCCGGCGGCCTCGCGGGCCGCAGCGCTCGCGGCCCAGCCCTCGGCCATCAGCCGTGACATCTCCCGGACCCGGGCGACGTCACGTTCGCTGTAGAGGCGGTGGCCGCCTGCCGTCCGGTCCGGACGCAGGAGGCCGTAACGCCGTTCCCACGCCCGCAGTGTCGCGACGGACACGTCGGTACGCAGGGAGACCTCGCCGATGCGCAGCACCGCGTCCGTGTCGGGCATTCACCTCACCTCTGAGGTCGTCGTTCGATCACGTTCGTCGCAGGGGGTGGTGGTGGACGGGCGCCCTGGGCGCAGGCCGTACGCGCGAACCGTACGACACGCAATCGCCCGATCCACGCTGGTCGCCCGACCAGACGCGCGGGCGACTGGCGCCCGGTCGCCGGTGGTCGTAGCGTTCGCCGCATGGACGTCCAACCGCTCTCACGGCTCGACCCGGGCATGCCGATCCTCTTCGGGGGAGATCGTGTCGTGCACGTGTCCGAGGACCTCGCCGCGGCCTTCGAGCCGGGAGACGCCGTCATCGTCGTGCAGTCGACGGGCGAACTGCTGCACGTGCCGGCGGCCGACCGAGCGGCTGCCCGGTCCGCCGTCGACGCGGCGACACGCGCGTTCGACCGCATGGCCCAGGTCACCGACGACCAGGTGACCAGGTTCTTCGACGCGTTCGCGGACCGACTCGCCGACGACGATGCGTTCGCCCCGATCGCGACCGCCAACGCGCTCGACGTGGAGCAGGCCCGCACCCGCGGTCGGTCGGTCACACGGCTGGTGCTCGACGCGCGGATGCGCATCGGCATGGTCGAGGGCCTGCGAGCGTGGGCGTCGCGAGGTGCGGCCTCCGTCGACCCGACGCGTGTCGACCACGAGGGCTGGGCGGTGGAGACGTTCCCCGATCGGCTGGGCGTCGTCGCGTTCGTCTTCGAGGGTCGGCCCAACGTGTTCGCGGACGCCTGTGGCGTCCTGCGCGGGGGCAACACCGTCGTCTTCCGCATCGGGTCCGATGCGCTGGGCACGGCGCGGGCCATCGTCGAGCACGCGCTGGAGCCGGCGCTCGCCGAGGCGGGCCTGCCACCCGGCGCTGCATCGCTCGTCGACGCCCCGTCGCGGGCGTCCGGCTGGGCCCTGTTCTCCGATCGCCGGCTCGCGCTCGCCGTGGCCCGTGGGTCAGGTGCGGCCGTCCGTCAGCTGGGCGCCGTCGCCCAGCAGGCCGGCAACCCCGTGTCGGCACACGGAACGGGCGGCGCCTGGATGGTCGTCGGAGAGACCGGTGACGCCGACTGGTTCGCACGAAGCGTGTTCCACTCGCTCGACCGCAAGGTGTGCAACACCCTCAACGTCTGCTGCATCCCTCGCTCCCGTGCCGACGATCTGGTGGGCCGGTTCCTCGACGCGGTGGACGAGGCCGCTCGCGCGCGGGGCACCAACGCCAAGGTCCACGTCCTCGAGCGTGACCGGGAACACGTGCCCGCCGAACGGTTCGACGAACTCGTCGACATCGTCCGGGCCGACGGGACGATGCCCGAGCCTCGCGCGGAGACGATCCTCGAGGCGCAGCTGGGCATCGAGTGGGAGTGGGAGGAGAGCCCCGAGGTGACCCTCGCGCTCGTGGACGACGTCGACGAGGCGATCGAACTGTTCAACCGCTACAGCCCCCAGTTCATCCTGTCGCTGGTGTCCACCGACGACGACGAGCGACGTCGCGTGGAGCAGGCGGTCAACGCCCCGTTCGTGTGCAACGGCTACACCCGCTGGGTCGACGGACAGTTCGCCCTCGGGACACCGGAACTGGGCCTGTCCAACTGGGAACACGGCCGCCTGCTGGCACGGTCCGGGGTCCTGTCCGGTGACTCGATCCAGACCGTGCGGATGCGGGCCGTCCAGCACCACCCCGACGAACACCGGTGAGGCCCACCCCGACCGACGTCACGAGGGCCGCGTGACGTCGCGGCGCACGGCACCCACCGGGGTGCTCGCCGTGACCCTGGTGTTCACTGCGCTCAACCTGCGTGCGTCGGTGACCAGTATCGGTGCCCTGCTGCGTGACATCCAGGCGGACGTCGCGATGAGTGACACCGTCGCCGGGATCCTCACGACCATCCCGGCCCTGTGCTTCGGCCTCGTTGGCCTCGCGGCCGCACGGTTCGCGCGCAGCGTGGGCGTGTCCACCGCGCTCGTGGGCTCGCTCGCCGTCGGACTGGTCGGGATCATCGTGCGCGCGTTCGCACCCGACGTGGCGACGATCCTCGTGCCGACCCTGGCGGCCGTGAGCGGGTTCGCGATCGTCAACGTCCTGCTGCCCGTGGCGGTCAAGGTGTGGTTCCCCGACCGGGTCGGCGTGATGACCGGGTTCTACTCGGTCGCGCTCGTGGTCGGGTCGGCGCTGCCCGCAGCGGTGAGCGTCCCGCTCGCGGACGCGTTCGGCGGCTGGCGGGCAGGCATCGGACTGTGGGCCGTGCCGGTCGCGATCACCCTCGTCCCGTGGTTCGCGCTTCGTGGGCGCACGGGGCTGACCCGGGCCGACCTCCGCGTGGTCCCCGGTCCGGGGCGGGTGGGTGAACGCCCGGTGGCGACCGAGGTGGCGATGCGGGTGCGCCGCAACGCGCAGGCCTGGGGGCTCACGCTGTTCTTCGGGTTCCAGAGCTTCGAGGCCTACGTCGTGATGGGATGGCTTCCCACGATCTACCGGGACCTGGGGCTCGCGGCGGGCCACGCCGGCGTGCTCACCAGCGTCGTGATGCTCGTGAGTGCCCCGATCGCACTGATCGTGCCGGCCCTGGCCGCGCGCAGCGAGGACCAGCGGGGCTGGGTCGTGCTGCTGATCGTCGCGTCGGTGCTCGCCTACGTCGGACTGCTCGCCGCACCACTGGCCGCGCCGATGCTGTGGGCGATCCTGCTCGGGATCGGACTCGGCGCGTTCCCGTTCGCGCTGCTGCTGCTCGGTCTGCGTGCCCGCACGCCGGACGGCACCTCGGCGCTGTCGTCCATGGTCCAGGGCTTCGGCTACCTCATCGCCTCACTCGGCCCGATCACGATCGGTTTCGTGCACGACGTGACCGGTGGCTGGACGGTGCCCCTGTGGTTCCTGTTCGCGCTGATGATCCCCAAGCTCATCGGGGGGCTGGTCGCGGCCCGTCCCGGACACGTGGACGACCCGGTCACAGCAGGTGACGACCCGCCGCCCACGCCGTGAGTTCGTGCCGGTTGGACAGCTGCAGCTTGCGCAGCACCGCCGACACGTGGGTCTCCACCGTCTTGACCGAGATGTGCAGCCTCGTGCCGATCTCCCGGTAGGTGTAGCCGCGCGCGATGTGGCGAAGCACCTCCTTCTCCCGCGAGGTCAGCTGGTCGAGCTCCGGGTCGGACGTGTCGACGCCGGGGGGCAGGTCCCCGGCGAAGGCGTCGAGCACGAACCCGGCGAGGCGCGGGCCGAACACCGCGTCGCCCTGGTGGATGCGCCCGATGGCGTCGACGAGGTCGTCGGGCGCGATCGTCTTGGTGACGTAGCCCCGCGCCCCGGCCCGGATCACGTCGATCACGTCCTCGGCCGCGTCCGACACCGACAGCGCGAGGAAGCGCACGTCCGGATGGGTCTCCAGCACCGTCTCGATGACCGTGCGCCCGCCCCCACCCGGCATGTGGACGTCGACGATCACCACGTCGGGGCGCAGCCCCCGGATCTGCTGGATGGCGGTGTCGACGTCACCGGCGTCACCGACGATCGTGACGTGCTGACCCAGTTCGGCGCGCACCCCGGAGCGGAACAGCCGGTGGTCGTCGACGAGGTAGACGGTGGTCGCGCGACTCATGAGGACTCCTCGGTCGGGGTGCGGCGCAGCCGAAGCTCCACCTCGGTGCCGCTCGACGGCGACGACTCGACGCGAGCCTCGCCGCCGTTGCGTTCCATGCGTGCCACGATGGACTGGCGGATGCCCTGCCGGTCGGCCTCCACCCGCGCTGGATCGAACCCGACACCACGGTCCCGGACGAACGCGGTCACGCGGGTGTCGGACGCCTCGACGTACACGTCCACGGTCGGTGCCTCCGAGTGGCGCGCCGCGTTGATGCAGGCCTCACGCACGGCAGCGACCAGTGCCCGCACCTCGTCGTCGAGCGGCGCATCGCCCACCAGCACCGCCTCGACGGCGATCGCGTGGTCCGTCTCCACCTCGTCCACGACCTGCTGGATGGCGCCGGACAGGGTGCCCTCGCCGCTGGCGCGCGACCCGTAGAGCCATCCGCGCAGTTCGCGTTCCTGCCGTCGGGCGAGCGCGGCCGTGCGCTGCGGGTCGTCCGCCGAGCGTTGGATCAGGGCCAGGGTCTGGAGCACCGAGTCGTGCAGGTGCGCCGCGACCTCGGCCCGTTCCTCCTGTCGGATCCGCTCGCGACGCTCGCTCGTGAGCTGCTGGGTGAGGTGGAACAGCCACGGACCGAACAGCAGGGCGATGCCGGCCAGAGCCGCCACGAGCGCGAGACCCACGTCCCACAGGGCGCGGAACGCATCGTGGGCGGCGAGGAAGCCCGCCACCGCGACCGCCACGAGGAGCGTGCCGACGATCACCCTCGCGGGAGACGCCGGGGCGCTGGCGGCGACCGCGGCCCCCGGGCGCAGCTGGGCGGTGGCGGCCGACCAGCGGGCCCGGTCGTCGTCGTCGCTGCGCGCCCACACGACCGCCGATCCGGCGGCCGCGAACACGATCGGCACCACGACGGCGTCCCCGAACCACAGGCCGACGCCGCGCAGCAGCAGCAGCAGGCCGAGCAGCACCAGCGCGAGCGCGACACCCTGCTGGGTCGTGGCCGGGCGCACCGTCCGAGGCGCGTCGGGCGGTTCGGACGGCAGCGCCGCCCACAGGGCGCCGTAGAGGAGCAGTCCGAAGCCACCCGCGAACGTGAGCACCACGAACCCGATGCGCACCAGCACGGGGTCGACGCCGAGCCGCGCGCCGATGCCGCCGGCGACGCCGCCGACGACCCGGTCGTCGACGGTGCGATGCAGCCGGTGTCCCGCGCCGTGCACGCCGGACGTGTCCGTGGTGGGTTCCATGTCGTCAATGGTCGCACAGGACCCGCCGGGCCTCCACCGTCGTCGCCCGGCGACGCCCCGGAGCGACTCAGGGTCCGTTCAGGGGGTTCCCTGATGCCCGGAGCCTCCCGCCGGGAGCATGCTGTCGTCGACCGCTGGAGCGTCCGTCGACGCTGCAGCAGACCGAACTGCGCGGAGTGCCCACCGATGACCGACGAGTCCGCCGACACGACCCGGACCGCGACGCGCCGTCCGCTGCGCCGCCCCCGTGAGGGACGCATCATCGGCGGTGTGGCCGCGGGGCTCGCCGACCACCTCGGGATCGACGTCTCGATCGTGCGCATCCTGATCGTCGTGCTGACGTTCGTCACCCAGGGGCTCGGGCTCGTCGCCTACGTCGCCGCGGTGCTGATCGTCCCGTCCGACGACGACCCGCAGCCGCCGCTCGCCCGCGGTCTGTCGCCGGGAACGGCCGAGGCCGGGCCGCGACCGGACCCGGGGGGGCCGGTCGACGGGTCCGTGCACGCGGGGTCGGCGACAGGCCGCGACGCGAGCTTCTGGCTCGGGGTCACACTGCTCGTGGTGGGAGCGGTGTGGCTGTTCGGCGCGCCGTTCGGGCCCGGCTGGGTGTTCGGCAACCTCTTCGGACGCGATCTGCTGCTCGCAGGTCTGCTCATCGCGTTCGGTGTCGCGTTGTGGCAGTCGGGAGAACGGCGACGTGTCGCTGTTCCGCCGGTGACCCTGCGCCGCTCGGCGGGTCCGCCCCCGCCGGTCCCCTTCGGCACCAGCGGTGCCACCGACCCCGCACACCCTCCCACACAGGAGTTCGCCGTGACCACCGACACCTCCGAGGAGCCGACCGGCGAGCCGGTCCCGGCGACCTCACCACCAGCAGCGACCGAGTCCGAAGGCGGCGGGAACTCCGCGGCCGCCTGGACCCCACCGCCGGTGAAGGCGCGATCGTCCGACGCGCTCGGACGCATCACGCTCGGCGTGGCGACCATGGTCGCCGGCCTGCTCTGGATGCTGTCGATCGCCGGGGTCGGGTCGATCGGCGCGGGCCACGTGGTCGCTGGGGCTCTGCTCGTCGTCGGTCTCGGGCTGCTCGTCGGCGCCTTCGTCGGCCGGGCGCGGTGGCTGATCGTCGTCGGCCTGCTGCTGGTCCCTCTGGTGCTGGTCGTGGAACTGGCGCGACCGTTCGGACTGGCGGCGCTCGACCTGGACCTGCGTGAGGGTGCGGGCGACCTGCGCGTCGCCCCGTCCACCCTCGAGGAGCTCGACGACACCCACCGCCTCGCGGCGGGACGCTTCGTGTTCGACCTGCGCGAGATCGACGTCGACCAGCCCACGCAGGTGTTCATCGACGTCGGGGCAGGCGACGTCGAGATCCATCTGCCTGACGATGTCACCGCCGAGGTCCGCGCGGCCGTCGGAGTGGGGCAGGTCCGGCTCGACCACACGGTCGTCGGAGGTCTGGGCGTCGAACGAGACCTGCGTGTCGACACGGGCGCCGGGTCCGAACTGCTGCGCATCGAGGTCCAGCTCGGTGTCGGCCAGATCACCGTGCGGTCGAACCCGGTCGACCCGTTCGAACAGGAGGGCCCATTCGAGGTCGAGGAGTTCGACGAGTCCGAGGCACGAGCCCTTCCGATGACCCTCACGACCACGGAGGTCCGCTGATGCGCCGCCACCCACTCGACGTGCTGTCCCTCGTGTTCGGGGTGCTGTTCGTGACCTTCGCGACCATCGGGCTCGTGGACGCGCTCACCCTGTCGCTGGGCGACCTTCGCTGGTTGCTGCCCGCCCTGCTCATCGTCGTCGGAGGCGTCCTGCTGGTCACCGGCTCGACGCGGGCCGTCCGGGCCGACGTCACGGACGACCGCGACGCGCGATAGGGTCACCCGACGGTGGCCGCGTCCGGCCGCCGGAGACGTCGCGCTCCGCCACCCAGACCGCGCGCTGCTCGCCGAGCAGCCGCGCAGCGAAGGACGACGCGTGCCCGCGACCATCATCGTCGGCGCCCAGTGGGGGGACGAGGGCAAGGGCAAGGCCACGGACATGCTGGCCGACTCCACCGACCTCGTCGTGCGCTACCAGGGCGGCAACAACGCCGGTCACACCGTCATCGTCGGTGACGAGGTCTTCAAGCTCCACCTGATCCCGTCGGGGATCCTCTACCGGCACGTGACGCCGATCATCGCCGACGGGGTCGTGCTCGACCCGCGGGTGATGCTGGAGGAACTCGACGGCCTCGAGGCGCGCGGACTGGACGCCTTCGCGCGGGTCAGGGTGTCGGGCAACGCGCACCTGATCATGCCGTACCACCGGGAACTCGACCTGCTGATCGAACGGCGTCTGGGCAAGGCCAACCTGGGCACCACACGCCGGGGCATCGGACCGGCGTACGCCGACAAGGCCGCGCGCGTCGGGCTGCGCTTCCAGGACCTGTTCGACGAGAAGATCTTCCGTCAGAAGCTCGAGGCGGTCCTGATCCACAAGAACGAGCAGCTCACACGGATCTACAACCGCCTGCCGATGCACCTCGACGAGATCGCCGACGAGTACCTCGGCTACGCGCAACGCATGGCGCCGCTGCTCGCGGACACGACCGAACTCATCCACTCGTCGCTCGAGGCCGGCCGGCACATCATCCTCGAGGGCGCCCAGGGAACGATGCTCGACCTCGATCACGGCACCTACCCGTTCGTGACCTCGTCGAACCCGGTCGCCGGGGGGGCGCTGACCGGGGCGGGCCTCGGCCCGCGACACGTGGATCGCGTGATCGGCATCACCAAGGCGTACGTGACCCGCGTCGGTGCGGGACCGTTCCCGACGGAACTGTTCGACGACGTCGGGGCGCGCATGTGCGAGATCGGTGGGGAGTACGGGACCACCACCGGACGCCGACGTCGGGTGGGATGGTTCGACGGGGTGCTCGCGCGCTACGCGAACCGCGTCAACGGGTTCACCGACCTGTTCCTCACCAAGCTCGACGTGCTGAGCACGTTCGAGACCCTGCGGATCGCGACCGCCTACACCCACGACGGCACCACCCACGAGCAGTTCCCGCCCCACCAGTCGGTCGTCCACCACGCGAGACCGGTGTACGAGGACCTGCCCGGGTGGGGTGACGACATCTCCGAGGTGGAGCGCTACGAGGACCTGCCGAAGGCGGCGCGTGACTACGTCGACGCCATCGAGGAGCACGCGCACGCACCGGTGACGTGGGTCTCGATCGGACCGAAGCGGTCGCAGACGCTCGTGCGGCGCGACGTCCCGCTCGTGCCCGCGGGCCGGGGTTGAGCATGGGCGACCGCGTCCTGGTGGTCGGAGCGGGTGCACGTGAGCACGCACTCGCCTGGCGGCTCGCGTCCAGCGCCTCGGTCGGGGAGGTCGTCACCGCCCCGGGCAACCCGGGAACCTCCCGCCTCGGGACGAACCACCCGGTGGACCTCGCGGACCCGCTGGCCATCGCGCGGGTCGCCGAGTCCGTCGACGCGTCGCTGGTCGTCATCGGCCCGGAGGGGCCCCTGGTGGCCGGTGCAGCCGACGAACTGCGCCGACGTGAGATCCCGGTGTTCGGTCCATCGGCGGCCGCGGCCCGGATCGAAGGCTCCAAGGCATTCGCCAAGGACGTGATGCAGGCGTCGGGTGCCCCCACCGCCGGGTACGTCGCGACGTCGGATCGCGACGAGGCCCTCGAGGCGCTCGAACGGTTCGCGCCGCCGTACGTGGTGAAGGCCGACGGGCTCGCGGCGGGCAAGGGCGTGCGGATCTCCGACGACCTGGCCGAGGCACGTGACGCGGTGGACGACGCGCTGGTGCGCCGGGTGTTCGGGGACGCCGGCGCCCGGGTGGTCATCGAGGAGTTCCTCGACGGTCCGGAACGCAGCGTCTTCGCGGTCTGCGACGGCGTCGAGGCGGTGCTGCTCACCCCCGCGCAGGACTTCAAGCGTGCGGGAGACGGGGACACCGGGCTCAACACGGGGGGAATGGGAGCGTTCGCGCCCGTGCCGACGTTCACGCGGGCCGATGCCGACCCGCTCGTCGACGTGGTGTTCCGCCCGGTGCTCGCCGAGATGGCCGCCCGCGGAACCCCGTACCGCGGACTGCTGTACGCGGGTCTGGTCGACACGGCCGACGGCCCGCGACTGCTCGAGTTCAACGCCCGGTTCGGCGACCCCGAGACCCAGGTGGTCCTTCCCCTGCTCGACGGGGACCTGGGTGCCCTGCTGGGTGCCGCCGCGACGGGCAACGTCGTCGACGCGCGGATCGGTTGGCACCCGGGGGCAGCCGTGACGGTCGTGCTCGCGAGCGGTGGCTACCCGGGTCCATACGAGACCGGCGTGCCGATCCGGGGTGTGGAGGAGGCCGACGCCCTCGACGACGTGGTGGTGTTCCACGCGGGCACCCGTGCCGACGAGGACGGCCTGGTCACCGCTGGCGGACGCGTGCTGTCGGTGACGGCCCTGGGGTTCGACGTCGGTGACGCGCGCGATCGCGCCTACGACGCGGCGGAGCGCATCACGTTCGGCGGACTGCACCGACGCTCGGACATCGCCGCCGGGATCTGACCCGAGGGCCGCGCACCGTGGACGCGGGTGGCCGACGTCGTCGCGTGCGAGCGTCCCTCAGTCGTCGGGCAGGCCCACCCACCGGTGGCCGCCGTCCACCGTGCGTTCACGCTTCCACACCGGCGTGTCGCGCTTGACGCGTTCCAGTGCGTCCTGGCACGCGTCGAACGCAGCGGCACGATGCGCCGACGCGCACGCGACCAGGATCGTGTGGTCACCGACGGACAGTTCCCCGACGGCGTGGAGCAGCGCGACGCCGGTGACCTCCGGGTGGTCGCGGGCGACGGCCCGGGCGGTGTCCGCGAGCACCCGGCGCGCCATGTCCGGGTAGACCGAGTAGTCCAGCCCGACCACCCCGTCGAGGTCGGGCGCGTGGTCCCGCACCGTCCCGAGGAACAGCACGCTGCCGCCCACCGACGGCGCGCAGATCTGCGTCAGTGCCGCGTCCACGTCGATCGGCGGTTCCACGAGTCCCGTGAGCACCGTGACCCCGTCGACGTGCTCGAGTGTCGGCGGACCGTCGACGTGGACGTCGCCGGGCGCGTCGTCGTGCGAGCCGCCGGCGACCGGCGGCAGCAGGGCCACCTCCGAGTCCGCCGTCACGGCCACGTCGGCGTCGGCCACCTCGAGGTCGATCGCCACCTTCACCGAGTCGAGCAGCCCTGCGATCTGTGGGACCTGGTCGGCGACCGCCCCCCGCAGGTCGGCGACCCGTGCCGGGTCGGGCAGGGTGATGCGCACCACCGGGCGTCCGGCACGGCTCGCGAGCCCACCGAACAGACGCACGTCGACGTCCACGGTCCCCTCGATGCTGGTCGACACGTGACGATCGGCGCCACGCCGCTGTGGAGAAGGTAACGGCACCGATACGCTCGATCGATCATGGGTTCTCCTTCCGACGTCTCGCGCCCCCCGGTGGGCGGCGACCTGCTCACGGACCGGCTCGGCCGGCCCGTGGAGGACCTGCGCGTGTCACTCACGGACCGGTGCAACCTGCGCTGCACCTACTGCATGCCGCGCGAGATGTTCGGGCCCGACTTCGCGTTCCTCGACCGAAGCGAACTGCTGACCTTCGAGGAGATCGTCCGTCTGGTGCGTGTCTTCGCGACCCTCGGGGTCACCAAGCTCCGGGTCACGGGGGGCGAACCACTGCTGCGACGGGACCTTCCGGACCTGCTCGCCGAACTGGTCGCGGTGGACGGGATCGACGACATCGCGTTGACGACCAACGGGATCCTGCTGCCGCGACTCGCCGTGCCCCTGCGCGAGGCCGGTCTGGACCGGGTCACCGTGAGTCTGGACGCGCTCGACGACGACACCTTCCGCCGGGTCGCGGACACGACCCAACCGGTGTCGGCCGTGCTCGACGGCATCACGGCCGCCATCGCGGCGGGGTTCGATCCGGTCAAGGTCAACACGGTCGTCCAGCGGGGGGTCAACGACGACCAGATCGAACCGCTGGCCGAGTGGGCCCGAGAGGTCGGTGCGACGATCCGGTTCATCGAGTTCATGGACGTCGGGACCACCAACGGATGGGTTCGCGACCGGGTCGTGCCCGCGCAGGAGGTCGTCGAGCGGATCGCCGCACGGTGGCCCATCGAACCGATCGATCCGATCGACCCCGTGGATGCCGGCGCGGAAGGCGCCTCGGGCGCACGCATGGGTGCCGTGGCCGAGCGCTACCGCTACCTGGACGGAGCGGGTGACGTCGGCGTCATCGCGTCGGTGACGCGGCCGTTCTGTCGCACCTGCACGCGAGCGCGCCTGTCGGCGATCGGTGAGCTGTACACGTGCCTGTTCGCGGCGCAGGGGCACGACCTGCGGGCTCCGCTGCGCGACGGCGGGACCGACGAACGGCTGGCCGACCTGATCCGTGAGGTGTGGTCGGCGCGCACGGACCGTGCGTCGGAGCTGCGGTCGGCCGAGGGCCTCACGGGCCCCCGGGTGGAGATGTCCTACATCGGCGGGTGACCGCGCGTTGCGTCGCCGTCACCTGACGGCGTCAGCCGGTGGTGTCGCCGTGGCCCTGCGGGTGACGCTGCGTGTCGCCAGCGAGCAGGTCGAGTGCATGGCCGAGCAGGTCCACGATCGCCTCCAGGCTCTCGGTCGCGCCACGAGGGCTGCCCGGGAGGTCCACGATCAGCGTGGATCCCCGCGACCCGCACACGGCGCGCGACAGGTCCGCCATCGGGGTCTTCTGCCTGCCGGCCGCGCGCATCGCCTCGGCCAGTCCCGGTGCCTGCCGGTCGACGACGTCGAGGGTCGCCTCCGGGGTCACGTCACGCGGGCCGAACCCGGTGCCTCCCGTGACGGCGACCAGCGCGACCTCGTCACACAGCTCGACGAGCAGCGCGGCGATACGGTCCCGGTCGTCGGACACCGACTCACGCCGCGACACGTCGAACCCGTGACGGGTCAGCAGATCGGCGACCGCGGCTCCCGAGTCGTCCTGGCGGTGGCCGTGGAAGACGCCGTCGCTGGCGGTCACGACCGCAGCGGTGCGTCGTGCAGGTGTCGGGTCCTGCGCCATGGGTGCTCCGAGCGGAGGGTGAGGTCGTGACGTCCCAGCGTACGGCCGACGCCGTGGCGATCGTGCTCGCGGCCGGCAGCGGGCGCCGGTTCGGCGGGCTCAAGCAGCTCGCGATGCTCGACGGGCGACCGCTCGTCGTCCGGGCGGTCGAGGTGGCTCGGGCCGCCGGCATCGAACGGGTCGTCGTGGTCGCGGGACCCCGCGCGCACGACGTCGCCACCGCGCTGCACGACCACCACGTCGAACTGGTCGTCAATCCCGAGCACGCCTCCGGGCAGGCGTCGTCGCTCGCCGCCGGACTGCGCGCCGCAGGCGAGGTCGGCGGGGAGTCGGTCGCGGTGGTGCTGCTCGCCGACCAGCCGGGCATCGATCCACAGGTCGTCGTCCGGGTCGTGCAGGCAGCTCGGGAGCGCGACCAGGTCGCACGGGCGCGGTACCTCGACGTCCCGGGCCATCCGGTGGCGCTGCCTCGCCACCTGTGGGGATGGATCGCGGACCGGGTCACCGGCGACGCCGGGGTTCGCCAGCTGCTCGGCCAACTCGACGTCGCCGACGTGACCGTGGACGGCCCGGTACCTCCCGACGTGGACAGGCCCGAGGACCTGGACACGCCCGAGGACCTGCACAGGCCGACGGAGTCGGCCCCTGAGGGGAACCGGGGCACGCGTCGAACACCGCCGGGGCCATGACCCGCGAGGCCGGCAGGGCCGGTCATCGCCCGCACTACGCTCGCTGACGAGCACGTTCGATGCTGGCCACGTTCGATCCGAGAGGGGCAGAACCGTGACGATCGCGGGCCTGACGCACCTTCGCAGCGGCAAGGTCCGCGACCTGTACGACGTGGACGACGAGCACCTGCTGCTCGTCGCGTCCGACCGGGTGTCCACCTACGACGTCGTGCACCCGACCGAGGTTCCAGACAAGGGGCGCGTGCTCACGGCACTTGCGGCATGGTGGTTCCACCGGTTCGACGGGGTGGTCGAACACCACCTCGTGTCGACATCGCTGAGTGACCTGCCCGAGGCCGCGCGACCGCACGCGGACGAACTCGCGGGGCGGTTCATGCTCTGCCGGAAGGTCGACATCGTCCCGTTCGAGTGCGTCGTGCGCGGGTACCTGGTCGGGTCCGGATGGGCCGAGTACCAGGGCAGCGGGTCGGTCTGCGGCATCGAACTGCCAGCGGGACTCGTCGAGGCCGACCGGCTCCCCGAACCGCTGTTCACCCCCGCGACCAAGGCCGAGGAGGGCGAACACGACGAGAACGTGGCCTTCGCCCACATGGTGGACGCGCTCGGCGGCGAACTCGCCGGGGGGCTGCGGGACCTGTCGCTGCGGATCTACCGGAGCGCGGCGGAGCACGCGGCCTCCTGCGGCATCATCCTGGCCGACACCAAGTTCGAGTTCGGACTGCTCGACGGACGGATCGTGCTCGCCGACGAGGTGCTCACTCCGGACTCGTCGCGCTACTGGCCCGCCGACCAGTGGGTTCCCGGAGCCGCGCCGCCGAGCTTCGACAAGCAGTACGTGCGCGACTACGCCACGTCGACGGGTTGGGACCGCACACCGCCGGCTCCCGCACTCCCTGCCGAGGTGGTCGCCGCCACCCGAGCGCGGTACGTGGAGGCCTACGAACGCCTCACCGGCGAGTCGTTCGACGACTGGCTCGCGCGTCGCTGATCGCCGGGCAGGCGACATCGGTCTCGAGCACCGCGGACGCGTGGACGCCCGGACATGGTTGCGGCCCCGCCGAGTCGGCGGGGCCGCAGGTGGTCAGGGACCGTCAGCGGATCAGAAGTTGCCGAACTCGGTGTAGAGCTGCTCGATCTCGCCGTTGGCGTCGAAGCGCCACTTCTCGAAGAAGGCGCTGTCCGGCTCGTGGTTGCCCGTGGGCGTCTCGGCCAGCACGATGCCCGATGCCGTCTGGTAGGCGAAGTCCTCGCCGGCGGCGATGAGGTCCTTGCATGCCGCGAACGAGTCGCACGGCGTGCCGTTCGAGGTCACCTCGTTCAGGACCGCCGCCATCTCGGCGCCGTCGAAGCTGCCGGACAGCTCGGCCGCCAGCGCCAGGATGATCGCGCAGTCGTACTTCTCGGCCGCGTAGATCGTCTCGACGTCTCCGCGCTCCTCGAGGAACCGGGCGTTGAACTCGTCCCCGACGCCTTCCGCAGCCGTGGGGGCCGTGCCCATCACGCCCTCGAGGATGCCGGGGTTGTTCGGGTCGACCGCGAGCGCGAGGTCGCGACCACGCGAACCGTCCGCGGCGTAGATCGCGAAGGAGTCGGGGCCGTAGCCGGCCTCGATGAGTCCCGCGATGACCTGTGCCGTCTCGTCGTAGCCGACGATGTAGACCGCGGTGGCACCGGAGTCGACGATCTGGGCGACCTCGGCGTTGAAGTTGGCGGCCTCGGGGTCGTAGGTCACGTACGTCGCGACGGACGCACCGTTGGCCTCGAGGGACTCCTGCAGGGCGTCGCCGAGGCCGGTGCCGTAGGCAGTCGCCTGAACGGCGATCGCCACGTTGCTGTGGCCGTCGTCCATGATCACGTCCGCGGCGAACGCACCCTGCAGGGAGTCGCTCGGGGCGGTGCGCAGGTACAGGCCGTTGGCCTCGAGGGTGCGGAACGCCGGGCCCGTGTTCGAGCCGGAGCACTGCAGGATGCCCGCACCGGTGACCGCGTCGACGATGGCGTTGGTCATCGGCGTCGCGGCAGCGCCGACGAGGGCGTGGATGCCGTCGTTGATCAGGCGCTGGGCAGCCTCGGACGCCAGCGCGGCGTCACCGGCCTCGTCCCCCTCGGACAGGATGACGTCGTTGCCGAGCACACCGCCAGCGGCGTTGATGTCCGCCACCGCGAGCTCGACGCCGCCGATCAGCGGGTCCGCGAGGAAGGCGAGCGGGCCGGTCTGCGGCAGGATGTATCCGAGGTGGAACTGTTCGTCGTCCGACCCGCCACAGGCGGCGACGACGAGCGCGAGCACCGCGAGCATGGCGGTGCGGCGCAACCAGGACTGGCGCTTCATGGACTTACCTCCCTAGGGCCGGGTCTGTTGGTGCGCGGCAGGACGACGTCGAACGGAGGAAGACGGACCGCGCACACCCGAAGATGCCACCAAACTACTGGGTTCGTAGGGTGTTCGCCACGAAGACTTCCGCGACGCCGGGCACCGGAGTCCGCGCCGTGGCCCACGCTCCCGGCCCGCGTCTACGCCTGCTGTGCGAGCGTTCCCAGGTACAACTCGATGACCTTCGGGTCGTGGAGCAGTTGCTGGCCGGTGCCCGTGTACGCGTTGCGGCCCTGGTCCAGCACGTAGCCGCGGTGGCAGATCTGGAGACATCGGCGCGCGTTCTGCTCGACCATGACGATCGACACCCCGGTCGCGTTGATGTCGCGGGTGCGCAGGAACGCCTCGTCCTGGAGCGCGGGCGACAGGCCCGCCGACGGCTCGTCGAGCAGCAGCACCGACGGGTCCATCATCAGGGCTCGGCCCATCGCGACCATCTGCCGCTCCCCGCCGGACAGGCCACCCGCGCGCTGTGCGCGGCGGTCGGCGAGCAGTGGGAACAGGTCGGCCACGCGTCGGAAGCGCTCGGCGAATCGCCCGGGCTCGAGGAACGCGCCCATCTGGAGGTTCTCCTCGATGGTCAGGCTCGGGAAGACGTTGCCGGTCTGGGGCACGTAGCCCACGCCGCGGGCGACGAGTTCGTGGGCCGGCCGGTTGCTGATGTCCTCACCGCGCAGCAGCACCCTGCCGGATCGGACCTCGACGAGTCCGAACAGGGCCTTGACGAGCGTCGACTTCCCGGCCCCGTTCGGTCCGATGATGCCGACGAGTTCACCCTCCTCCAGGGTGAGGTCGCACCCAGTGAGGATGTCGATGCCGGGCAGGTAGCCAGCGGTGACGTCCTCGGCGACGAGCAGAGGCTCAGCCATCAGTTGGCCTCCGCGCCGCGTGGCACCGGGGTGAACCGGCTCTCGTCACCATGGTCCTTGCCCAGGTAGGCGTCGATCACGGCCGGGTTGCGCGCGACCTGGTCGGGTGGTCCCTCGGCGATGATCCTGCCCTGGGCCATGACGACCACCCAGTCGCTGATGTCCATGACCACGTCCATGTCGTGCTCCACGAACAGGACCGTCATGGACTGCTGGGGAAGCTCGCGGATGTGCTCGAGCAGGGACTGGGTGAGCGCCGGGTTCACCCCCGCCATCGGCTCGTCGAGCATGACCATCCTCGGCTCGGTCATCAGCGCCCGTGCCATCTCCAGCAGCTTTCGCTGGCCGCCCGACAGGGTGCCGGCGAGTTCGTCGCACATGTGGTCCATGCGGAAGCGCTCGAGCAGTGCCCGGGCGCGCTCCTCGACGGCGTGCTCCTGCTCGCGCCAGGCACGGGGGACGATGGAGGAGACCAGCCGCTCGCCGCGCTGGTCCTTCGCGCCGAGTTTCATGTTCTCGAGGCAGCTGAGTCGCGTCAGGGCCTTCGTCAGCTGGAACGTACGGACCATCCCGGCACGAGCCAGACGGTGGGACGACCAGCCGGACACGTCGTGTCCGTCGAAGCGCCACCGACCCTCGTCGGGCCGGTCGAAGCCGGTCAGGAGGTTGAAGAAGGTGGTCTTGCCCGCACCGTTGGGCCCGATGAGCGCGGTGATGGAGCCGCGCTGGACCTCGAGGTGCTCGACGTCGACGGCGGTGAGCCCACCGAACCGTCGACGTGCCCGGTCGACGACCAGGATGGGGTCGGGCTTGGCGACACCGGGCTCGGCAGCGACGTCGGCCAGGGCCTGCGGGCCGGACTCAGGCATCGAGCATCATCTCCCGTCGGTCGCCGAGCAGGCCCTGAGGGCGGTAGACCATCAGTGCCATGAGGATGATGCCGACGAGCGTGATCCGCAGTGCACCGATGTTGACGGCCTCGACGAGCTGGGTCTGACGAAGCACGCTCTCGATCGACTGGAGCACGAACCAGAACAGCAGTGAACCGACGACCGGACCGAACACCGTCGCCGCCCCGCCCAGGATGAGGATCGTGTAGGCGAAGAACGTCACCTGGGGCTGGAACGCGTCGCTCGACACCGACCCGAACGTCAGCGCCATCATGATCCCGGCGACGCCGCCGATGACGCCGCCGAGGATCAGCGCCTGCATCTTGTAGCCGAACACGTTCTTGCCGAGTGCCCGGACGGCGTCCTCGTCCTCCCGGATCGACTTGATGACGCGTCCCCACGGGCTTCGCATCAGCGCCCACACGAGCCAGACGCACAGCCCGACGAGCGTCCACGCCACCAGCATCTGCCACAACCGGGGTCCGGTGAAGGTCAGGGGCCCGAATCGATGCAGCCCGGGCGGGATCGGGCTCACTGCGTTGAACGTGGACGTCCAACCCGTACGTCCGCCGGGCAGGTCGAAGGGGCCACCGGTCAGCGGCGTCGCGGCCTGGGAGCGCACCACGAACCGCAGGATCTCCGCGGCGGCGATCGTGGCGATGGCCAGGTAGTCGGCCCGCAGCCGCAGGGTCGGAAGACCGAGCACCAGGGCGAGCAGCACCGCCATGAGCAGTCCGATGCCGACCCCGGCCAGGAACGGCAGGCCCAGCACGGACACGCTGATCGCGAATCCGTAGCCGCCCACGAGCATGAAGCCGACCTGGCCGAAGTTGAGCAGCCCGGTGTAGCCGTAGTGGATGTTCAGGCCGATCGCGGCCAGCGCGTAGTAGGCAGCGGTCGGGCCGAGCGCGGCGTTGAGGCCGTCTCCGAGGACACGCAGCAGGCTCAGGTCCATCAGCCGACCCTCTCGCGTCGTCCCAGCAGTCCCTGCGGACGGATGAGCAGGATGACGATCAGTGCGACCAGCGACCAGACGAGCTTGAGCTCGGTCGGCAGCCACAGCGTCGACACCTCGGTGACGAGGCCGACGGCCAGCGACCCGAGCAGGGCGCCGTACGCCGTTCCGATGCCGCCCAGGATGACCCCGGCGAACATCACCAGGAGCAGTCGGAAGCCCAGCAGGTAGCTCACGTTCTCGGCCGTCGCGGCGAGCACGCCTCCGAAGCCGGCCAGGCCCCCGCCGAGCACCCAGATGACGAGGATGACCCGCTGGACGTCGATCCCGGACGACTCGGCGAGGTCACGGTTGTCGGAGACGGCACGCATCGCCTTGCCGATCCGCGTGGTGGTCAGCATGGTCGCGATGGCGACCAGGACCACCAGTGCCAGCACCGTGACGGTCAGGTCGCGCGGGGTGATGCGGATGGGGCCGAGCACCCATGCCTGCTGGATCGCGTAGTCGAAGTACGTGCGGCTGCCCCCACCGAACCAGATGCGCAGGAGGTGCCGAATCGTGAGCATCAGCCCGATCGAGATGACCAGCATCTGGATCAGGCCGGTCCGCCTCCGGCGCAGGGGTCGCCACAGTCCGAGTTCGATCGCGCCGCCCGTCGCCGCGGTGAGCACCGTCGCGATGATCCCGGCGACGATCAGCTGCAGGCCGAGCCCGGTTCCTGCGGGCGCGTTGAGGAACCAGGCGATCACGGCCCCGAGCGTGACCAGTTCGCCGTGGGCGAAGTTCACGAGCCCGGTGGTCCCGTAGATCAGCGACAGGCCGATGGCCGTGATGGCGATGATGAGGCCGAACTGGAGCCCGGCCACGACCCTGGTCAGCAGGCGATGCAGGAACGGTCTCGCCTCGCTGGCCTCACCGGTCGTGAACAGCAGGGTCCGGTCCTGGCCGGCACGTACCTGGATCTCCAGCGTCGCGCGGTCCGGGTCACGCAGGGTGACGTCCGCGGGGAGCGAGTCCATGTCGAGAGCCGCGAGGTAGTCGCCGGGTCCCGGCAGGGCGACGCTCCATCGCCCCTCCTCGTCGGTCACGGCGGCCTCGGAGAACGATCCGTCTGCCGAGGTGATCGCGATGACCACTCCCGCGAGTGGCTCCCCGTCGCCGTCGACCATGGTGCCGGCGACGGTCTCGGTGGTGTCCTGTGCGAGGACGGCGTGGTTGCCCGACGGTGGTTCGGCGGCCTGCGCGTGGCTCGAGGCGGTGACGACGGGAGCGAGCAGGGCAACGGCCGGAATGGCGAGCAGTGCCGCGCGCATTCGCGTCGTCACGGCGGTCCTCCGAGGCGGATCGGGCGCGGAAGCTGCTCGGTCGAGTGGGGGCGGAGTCTAGCCACGGCGCGTCACGCGGGGACCCTGAGTGGGTGTCGGCGTCGGTTCTCCGGGCACTACGGTGCCCAGCGGCGGAATCCGGCACCCGCGAACGTGTGCCGAGGCGTCTGGAGGCCCTCCGTGAGCGACGACACGTCCGAACTGCTGCTCTTCCCCTGCACCCACGGCCCCGAGGACCCGGAGCGTGCGACGGTGCCGTTCATCGCGGCGGCCACCGCGGCGGTCAGCGGTCAGCGGGCGGTGGTGGTCTGCACGGTCGAGGCGGTGCGCCTCGGTCTCGCCGGGGTGGCCGACGACGTCGAGGAGGAGGGGCTGCCCTCGCTCGGGGACCTGCTCCGCCAGCTCGTCGCGGCAGGCGGTGAGGTCTGGCTCTGCTCGGCGTGCGTCGCGAAGCGGGGGATCACCGGCGACAGCGACCTCGTGGAGGGTGCGTCGATCGTCGGTGCGGCCCGGATCGTCGAGGCGCTCACTCAGGGCCGGTCCATCAGCCTCGCGTAGACGAGCACGTTGTCCGCGTACCTGCGGGTCGCCTCGTCGAATGCGCCGCCGCAGGTGATCAGCACCAGCCTCGGTGCTCCGGTTCGTGCGTACACGACGTCGTGGGGAAGATCGTCCTTCGGTCGCTGGTCGCGTCCCGTGACCTCCCATCGGGTGACGTCACCGGCGCTCGACACCACCTCCACCACGTCGCCGGGCGTGAGCGTTCCGAGCCGGAAGAACGCCCCCGGGCCTGCGACCCTGGTGTCGACGTGGGCCGTGATCACCGCGGTCCCCGCGTCGCCGGGGACGGCACCCCGCTGGTACCAGCCGGCAACCGACCCGTCGCGCGGGACCTCCATGTCCCCGTCCGGATCCAGCCCGATGGCCACGACCGGTGCGTCGATCCGTGCCGTGGCTGCCCGGACACGGACCGGCTGGGCCGAGGTGTCGAGGGCGCCGCGCGGCGCGGTCGTGGAGAAGCGGGGCGTCGACGGGGGAGGTTCAGGTGGCCCGTCCCGGTCCGGGGTGTCTCCCGGTTCCACGGTGGGGGCTGGCGTCGCGTCGGGGATCTCACCGACCGTCGCGGCGTCGACGGTGGTGGCCCACCAGACCGCGGGGGCCCCGAAGACGAGGAGCAGGCCGACGACCACCAGAAGCCGTGGGGACATCGGCATCGTCGGGCTCCTCTGTGTGTGGTGTCGACCCGGTGGCGAGTGGCCACGGGGCCGGGCGGACGCATGGTCCCACCCGGCCCCGTGTGGGTGCAACGTCCGGGTCAGCGGTCGTCGCGCTGCCGAGCGACCACCGGGGCGGCGACCAGCGCGACGCCGAGCAGCATCGCGACCAGCACACCCGTGGGCAGTGCGGTCGACGCGAGGCCACCGGTGCCGGAGTGGACGCTGCCGGCGTCGGAGGCGACACCGACGGTGGCGACGACGACGGACGGCAGGGTCTGACCCTCGTCCGGGCCGATCGCGTAGGCGAGCACGAGCGTGTTCGCCGGGACGGTCACGCTGCCCAGGTCGATGGCGACCTCACCGGATCCGGCGGCGCCGATGCCGACACCGGGAACCGTGGTGCCGCCGTCGACGTCGATCCGTGCGGTCTGGCCGTTCGTCACGCCCTCGAGCACCGGCTCACCACCCGCGAAGATGTCGACCGCGCCGAAGTTGGCGAGGTGGAACGGCTGGATGCCGGTGGCAGAGTTCTCGTTGACGTACGCGCGCAGCTGCGGGTTGCCGCTCGCGTCGAGGTGGGCGGCGACGGTCACGCTGGTGCCGGCGACCAGGGTCGCGTCCAGCGTGAGGACCGGGTCGGTGGTGCCGGCCGCGGCGACGGCCAGCGTGTAGCTGCCGGCGGGCAGCGACGTGACGACCGGGTCGTCACCGAAGTTGAAGCCCTCGATGGCGGCGGCGCCGTCGACGAGCACGTCGACCTCGAGTCCGGGGACGCCGTGGACGACGACGACCTCGGCGGTGTCATGACTGGAGGCAGAGGCTGCAGCGGCGGGCAGCACGGCCAGCGCCGCGGCAACGATGCCTGTGAGGATCCTGCGGTTCATCGGTACACCTCGTGGTGAGTGGGGGTGCTGGGCCCGATGGCCGGGTCCGCAGCGGTTGCTCCTGCAACGTCGGTTCGGGTCTCGCGCGCGCCCGTGCTGATCGGGTGCGCGAATCGCGCGACGGACGTCCACCGTGCGGGCGGCTCCGAAGCCAGGCGTCCCGGCGCGGTAACGTCCCTCCCGACGTGCCTGCGCCGCAGCCCGGCGCGACGATCGACGCGAAGGACCGTCCTTGTTGCCAACCATCGGCTCCGACGTCGCCGCCCTGCTGGCGATCGTCGCCATCGTGGTGGCACTGGTCTCCGTCGGGGTGTCCGCCGTGCTGGTCGCCCGCCTCGGCCGGGTTCGCCGACGACTGGTCACCGCGTTCCCCGAGGGGACGGGCGACGTGCTCGACCTGGTGGCCGGCCAGACCGAGGCACTGCGGGCGATCCAGCAGGACCAGGAGACCATCCATCACAACGCGGAGCGACTGCGCGAGCGCCTCGAGAGCGCGTTCTCACGGGTGGGTCTGGTGCGCTACGACGCCTTCGACGACGTGGGCGGGGCACAGTCCTTCTCGCTCGCCCTGCTCGACCGCGGCTCGAACGGGATCGTGATCACGTCGATCAACGGCCGCTCCGAGACCCGCTCGTACGGCAAGCAGATCGTCGGCGGAGAGAGCGAGCACATCCTGTCGGTGGAGGAACGTGCGGCGATCGACGCCGCCATCGAGGGTCGCGTCGGAGGCCCTCCCCTCGTCGGACGCCGGCGACGCCGGGGCGCGTCGTGAGGCAGGTCACGACGATCGGCTACCTGGGTCCCGCGGGCACCTTCACGGAGACCGCTGCCCGCATCGTGACCGGTGGCGACGCCGACGACCTGCTCGTGCCGTACGGCGACGTGACGGAGGTCCTGCGTGCCGTCGGAGAGGGTGAGGTCGTCCGCGCGGTGGTCCCGATCGAGAACACGCTCGAGGGATCGGTGACCGCGACGCTCGACGCGCTGGCCTTCGACACGGACCTGCTCATCGAGGCTGAGGTCGAACTGCCCATCACCCTGGTGCTCGCCGGTCGCTCCGGGACGGCGCTCGACGAGGTGGTCGCCGTCCACTCGCATCCCGTGGCGCTCGCGGGCTGTCGCCGGTGGATCGCGTCGAACCTGCCGCGGGCAGAGCGTGTCCCGGCGCCCTCGACGGCGAAGGCAGCCGACGACGTGGCGTCCTCGGAGGATGCTCGGGTGGCGATCGTGAATCCGCTGGCCGCCGAGCGCTACGGACTCGACGTGCTCGCCCGTGACATCACCGACGCGGGAGGCAACACGACGCGCTTCGTCGTCGTGGGCAACACCCTGCCGGCACCGACGGGTTGGGACAAGACCTCGGTGGTCGTGTTCATCGACACCAACCGACCCGGTGCACTCCTGCAACTGCTCGAGATCTTCGCCGAACGGGACCTGAACCTGACCAAGATCGAGTCGCGGCCGACGAAGGCGGAACTCGGGTCCTACTGCTTCTTCCTCGACGTCGAAGGGCACCTGGCCGACGAACGGGTCGGGGATGCGCTCGCCGCCGTCAAGCGCACCCACCGCGACGTCAAGCTGCTCGGTTCGTACCGGCGCTCCGGCGCGAGGCGCACCGACGAGGCCGAACGCATCCGTCGTGACGACGAGGCCTATCGCGTCGCGGCCACGTGGCTGGCCGACTGGCGGTCACGCATCGGGTCCGACGGATCGGCCTGACGCCGTCGACGCACCGTGGTTCGTGCGCGGCACTACCCTCGGGCGGTCGCGTCCGGCCCCGCCGGACTGCCGGGAGGGTTGGCAGAGCGGACGAATGCACCGGTCTTGAAAACCGGCGTGCGGGGTTACCCGTACCGTGGGTTCGAATCCCACACCCTCCGCGTGTGCGAGCGGCGACCCATGGTCACCGGCTCGACGACGTCTGGCGGCCGGTGACCCCCGCCCTGCGTGAGGCCGTCGCGTCGACGACGCACGAGGCGAGGACCGGAATGCCCTCGCGCAGGTCCTGGATGGACGCGTGGCCGTACGCCACCCGCAGGTTGGGCACGTCCTGCTGGTGCGCGTGGTAGTCGCGGCCCTCTCCGTACACCACGCCACGTTCGGCCGCCCGACGGCTCACCTCGCGGGGGTCGACGTCGTCGGGAAGCCTCATCCAGACGAACAGTCCCCCGTGGGGATGGGTGCGTTCGACGAAGGCCTCGGGGTGGGCGTCGATCGCGTCGGTCGCCACCGCGAGCTTCTCTGCGAGCACCCGGTTGACGGTCTCCACGTGCGTCCAGAGGTTGTCCCGGAAGAACTCGGCGGCGACACGCGCAGCGAACGCGCTCGTCCCGCCGTCCGTCCTCCAGTACAGGATCCGCTCGAGCTGCGGTCTCTGGGCAGCGACGTACCCGAGCCGGAACCCGGGACCGAGGATCTTGGAGAACGAGCCCAGGTGGATCACCGCGGACGGGTCCATCGCGTACATGCTCTGGGGCGCTGGGTGGTCGAACAGCAGGTCCGCGTAGCAGTCGTCCTCGAGGATCGGAACCTCGTACGACCGCGTCACGTCGAGCAGTTCCGCGCGCCGAGACGTCGGGGTCAGGATCCCGGTCGGGTTCTGGTTCGTGACGATCACGTAGACGAACGCGGGGCGTCGGCCCTCGCGGTCGAGCCGCTCCAACGTGTCGGCGAGCGCGTCCGGGCGCATCCCGTCACCGTCGAGCGGGACCCCGACCACCTCGGCACCGAACCTGCGGAAGCACCCGAGGCTGCCGTCGTAGGACAGTTCCTCGGTGACGACGGTGTCGCCCGGCGAGACCATCGCCTGGGTGCACAGGCCGATGGCGTGCTTGGACCCCGACGTCAGGGCGACGTCGCCGAGCGGGATCGTGACCCCGTTCGCGCGCCGGAAACGTTCCACGGCGATCTCGCGCAGGGGCGCGAAGCCCATCGCCCCGGGATACTCGACCAGTGAGGGGCCGTCCCGTTCGAGCACGCGCACCGCAGCGTCCGCGACGCCTGCCGAGGGGAACGAACCGGGGTCCGGGCTTCCGGTACCGAAGTCGTACGTGGCCACTGGCGGTCCGTTCGTCACGAGTCGAGGTCTCGGCGGCATCCCGCGACCCCTGGGTCGTCAGGTTCCGTCGTCAGTCGCCGCCGTAAAGCAGGGCGTTGGCGTCTGCCACGACCTGGGCGGTGAAGCACTCCGGATTCTGCGTCACGATGAGCGCCGCGTGCCCCCGAGCCTGGGGGCGGATCAGGGAGTCGTCGGGCACGGAGTCGGCCTCGGCCATCGCCGCGCGCGCATCGGCGCGCACCTGGGAACATCCCGTGGGCTCCTGGAAGCTCGTCGGTTCCTGCGCGGGTGGTGTGCGAGAGGGCAGCAGCAGTCCCATCGACGAGTCCATGAGCAGCCACACGACGAACAGGGCCATCACGATCAGGGTGATCGGTGGTCTCGTGCGACTCCGGGTCGCGCCGCTCATCGGCCGGCTCCCCTGGGGGGCAGGGTGCCCACGGCACCTGCCACGGGACGTGACCGGGGTACCTGATCAGCCATCGTCGCGCTCGGTGGTTCGCAGGGCCTCGTTCAGTTCGGCGCCGAGCAGGACGGCGAACGCGGACAGCCACAGCCACAGCAGACCGACGATCGGGCCCGCGAGTGGCCCGTAGATGCTGTCCGAGGTCATGAACCAGGACCCGTAGAGGCGCAGGCCTGCGCTGCCCGCGAGCCACGTCCCGGTGGCGAGGACGGCTCCCGGCAGCTGGACGCGCCACCGCCGCTTCCCGGGGATCCCGAGCTGGTACAGCGTCGTGATGGTGAACGTGACGCCGACGATGACCACCGGCCACCAGGCCCATCTCCACGTGGTCTCGATGCCTGCCGCACCGATCCCGACCCACGACGCGATCTGCTCGCCGAAGTTCGGTCCCGCCAGGAGCAGTGGCGCGAGGATCGTTCCGACGACCACGGCGCCGATGGTCACGGCGAATCCGAGGAGGCGGTCCTTCCATCCCTTGCGGGGCTGCGCGTCTGCGTGGACGAGGGTGAGGGTCTGGAGCACGACCTTGACGGCTCGCGACGACGTCCAGAGTGCAGCGACGAAGGCGATCGACACCAGACCGAGGCCTCCGCCCTCGAGCAGCTGGTCGAGCAGCGGGACGACCGCGTTGTCGATCGCGGAGTCCGTCAGTGCGAGGCGGCTCACCTCGACCACACGTGCGGCGAACAGCTCCTTCCAGTCCGTGCCGAAGCGGGAGCCAACGACCCCGAACGACGCCACGGCGGAGAGCAGAAGGGCCGGCAACGACAGCAGCACCCAGAACGCGATCTCTGCGGCGAGCCCCGGCAGGCGGTCCTCGACGGTGTCGCGGGCCGTGCGGGACGCGACCTCCAGCGGCCGGCGCGCCCACCGTGGCGCGCGGTCCATGCGCTGTCTGATGCGTTCCATCACGTCAATCTAACGTCGTGTCGGCTGCTACCCTGCGCGGGCCGCGGCACCGTCCATGACGGTGGCGGTGCGCCTGGAGGCTTCGCCTAGTCTGGTCTATGGCGCGGGATTGCTAATCCCGTTGGGTCTTCAAGGCCCTCGAGGGTTCGAATCCCTCAGCCTCCGCGGATGCGCTGGTAGCTCAGTCCGGATAGAGCACCTGACTACGGATCAGGCGGCCGGGGGTTCGAATCCCTCCCAGCGCGCAAACCGAATTCGGCCTCTTATCACCATCTGGAGGCCGAATTTCGCGTTTTCGTGACCCTGTCCCGAGGGTGGTCCACAGGGTCGGCGTAACCAATCGTGACAAATGGTCGGCGGTCAACGAGGGTGGCGATGGGCCTGTAGACGAGGTGTGCGATGGGTGTGGACCGGCTTCCGTCCGGCAGCTACCGGGCACGGTTGATGGTGGACGGACGGACCTACACGGCGACGTTCGTGACCGAGACCGAGGCCCACGAGTGGCTGGTCGTGACCCGTGGTCGTGCTGTCGGGGCGAGGGCAGCACGAAAGCTCACAGTGGAGGATCCCGGGTCCTGAGCCAGAGAGCCCTTGAATTCTAGAGAATAACTGCTAATCTTCGTGTAAACAACCTCCACCGATCGGAACTGTCAGTGTCGACCGTCTCCCTCGCCTCGAGCTCCGCGGACAGCGAGGCACTCGAAGCCATCGAGCAGCATCACGCCGAACTCATCGGTGCACTCTCGGTACGGACGTCCGCGCTCCTCGCGGAGGTTCGACGAGGAGCGGACTGGTCGGAGGCGCGCGATGCGTTGACCAGCTGGTGTCGCGCCGAGCTCCTCCCGCACGCCGAGGCGGAGGAAGCGGTGCTCTATCCGGCGGCACGCGGGCTACCCGAACTCGAGCCACTAATTCGGGCGATGTCCCACGAACATGCCCTGCTGGGCGATCTCGTGACGCGGCTGGAAGCGGCGGACGACGCACCCGTCGCACTTGTCCGCTCCGGTGCGATGCAGACCCTTTTCGAGTCGCATGTCGCCAAGGAGAACGATCTCGTCCTCCCGACGATGGTGGCCACGCACGCGACCTCGGTCTCTGGGTTGCTGGCCGAGATGCACACGATGCTGAACGCAGACCGAGACGCTGGTGTCGGACCGCCGGCGTCCGACACTGCGCATCGTCAGCCGGTTGCCTCGCCCGACGGGCACACCTGCGGGTGCCACGATGAGGATGTCCCCATCCCCGAGCTCGACGCGCGGACGATCCCGCATGCGATCCGTCACGCCACGATCTTCGGGGCGCTCGAGGGGGTCGGCCCCGCTGCAGCCCTGATCCTGGTGGCGCCCCACGATCCGTTGCCGCTACTCGATCAGATCGAGCAGCGTTGGCCGGCCGGGTTCACCGTGGAGTACCTGGAGCAGGGCCCCGAGGCGTGGCGTCTGCGCTTCACCCGGACGACCACCGAACCGGCCGCCGTCTGATGGCGGACGACAGCTGGACGACACCAAGCCGAATGAACACAGGAGCCACCACGTGAACACCGAGGTACACGCACCCCGACGGGTTCCAACGGATGCCGAGGGACCACTCGACCTGCACGTGGCCGCTGATGAGCTACTCGCCGAGGCCAGCCAGCTGCGCGCCGGACGCTCAGCTCGCACCCTGACCCCCGGTCAAGGGGCGGCGCTGAAGCAGACCCTGCTCGCTCTGCGAGCCGGTCAACGTCTGCAGGATCACCTGGCCCCCGGCCCGACCACGCTGCTTGGTATCCGTGGCACCGCTGTGCTCACCGCTGAGCGGACGTCGGTGACGTTGACCGACGGGGTGTGGGCCTCCTGCCCCACAGGGCCGCACTCCCTCGAGGCCGTCTCCGACACGGTCGTGTTGATCACCGTGACGCCGTCCACCGACCCACAACCTGCCGCGTGACCTCGGAGCCATGATGACGTTCGTCCCCTTGCACCAGTACGCGTCCGTCCCGGTGTCCGCCCACCCGGAGACGGTCTCCCGACGGCTCCTGGCCGAACCCGACGGTCTGGTGGGTGTGGCGACCGCCAACGCCTTGACAGTCATGGGGCCGCACATCCGGCGTTGGGGACTCACGGTCTCGCAGCTGCCGACCACGACGGCCGGTCCGGTCGGGTCGGGTGAGCTCGGCTCCACCGAGGTCACATGGACCGGACCTGAGGACGCGACCGGATGGCCCGCACTCACCGGCCGCCTCGTCGTGTCACCCACCGGGTACGCCGGCTCGCGACTCATGTTCCTCTCCCGCCGCTCTCCCCACGCGGAACTCGCCACGGACCGGCTGGACCGCCTACACCGCCAACGCGCCGTGCACGTGTCCATCCAGGGGTTCCTCCGCGATCTGGCCAACCAGCTGGACGGCGCGACAGCCACCACGCTCACAGCCCGCACCGGCCCAGGGGTCCGAGCGTTCGACCGCACACCGATGTTCCTCCACCACATCCAAGGTCTCGGCGTTGACGCCGACACTGCCCACCGTTGGCTGCTGGCCAAGCTCGATGACCTCGCGCGCTCAGCCACCGCCGTCGCGGTCTCGCGCGCCCACGCGAGCCTGCAAGCCGGCCGGTTCCGTGCCCCCGCCCGACCTCACGTCGAGACACGGCCTGCCCGGCCGGACGAACCAGCAACCGTCTGGATCCGTTGGGGGAGCGACGAGGGGGCCACCGGCTGGCCCCAGCTCGACCTCGGCCTGCTCGTCGAAGCCCAAGGGGACCGCGCACGGCTCGCCATGCTGTCTCCTCGCGAGCCCGGCTACGACCTCAGCCTCAACCGCATCGAAAAGCAGCAGCGCCACCAGATCCTGCAGCGGGCCGGCGCCGATCTCGCCGCCGCGCTCGCCGACGCCCTTCCCGAGGCCCCCGCGTACCCCACCGACGCAGACCGCGAGCTCGTGTCCGCAACGAGCTGACCCAACCAACATCCTCACAGATCGACCAGGAGGCCGCGTGTCCGACCGAACGGGTCCGATCGACCGGCTCCTTCCCGCCACGCCACGCACCACACTCGAGGCCTACCTCGACGCGGGTGGCGGGCAGGCGTTGGCTACGGCATTGGAGATGGAGCCCGACGAGGTCATCGCGGAGGTTTCCGATGCGGGCCTGCGCGGTCGTGGCGGGGCGGGATTCCCCACCGGGACCAAGTGGGGCTCTGTGCGGGGTGCTGCCGCGGAGACCGACAGTGCCCCTCGGCTTGTCGTCAACGGTGCCGAAGGGGAGCCGGGTACCTACAAAGATCGGCTGTTGGTCGAGACCAACCCGTTCCAGGTCCTCGAAGGCGTCCTGATCGCCCGGCACGCCATCGGTGCCGACCAGGTGCACATCGGCGTGAAGGCCAAGACCGGCCATGCCGCGCTGCTGCAAACCGCGCTTGACGCGATCGTCCAGGCCGGCTGGGAAGACCGAGACGTTGTGCGCATCGTCGAAGGCCCTGACGAGTACCTGTTCGGCGAGGAGACGGCACTGTTGGAGGTGATCGAGGGCAACCTGCCCCTTCCACGCTGGCTGCCACCGTTCCAGCAGGGGCTGTTCGCCACGACCAGCCAGCCCCACCCGACCGTGGTCAACAACGTCGAGACCCTCGCCAACGTCCCATTCATCCTGGAGGCTGGGGCCTCCACCTTCCGCAGCGTCGGAACCGTCGACTCGCCCGGCACGATGCTGTTCACCGTCGTCGGGGACGTCACCACCCCCGGCGTATACGAACTCCCCCTCGGGACACCGCTGCGCCAGCTGCTGGTCGACATCGCCGGCGCCGCAGACATCAAGGCGGTCTTCTCTGGGGTGTCATCCCCGGTGATCAACCCTGAGCGGCTCGACACGCTGTTGACCTACGAGGAGATGAGCACCGCGGGCACCGGGCTCGGATCCGGGGGCTTCATCGTCTACGACCACCGCCACTGCATCGTGCGCATCGCGGTCCAACTCTCGCACTTCCTCGCTATCGAATCCTGCGCGCAGTGCTCCGCCTGCAAACTCGGCTGCACGGCCATCACCGACCTGCTGCGCACTATCGAAGCCGGCCGAGGCACCGCACACGACCTCCAAGCGATCGTCGATCGTCTGCCGCAGATCACCGACCAGACCCGCTGCGCACTACCGGCGGGAGAGCAACTGCTGGTCGGCAGCCTGCTCGACACCTTCCGGGACGAGTTCACCGCTCACCTCGGCCGAACCTGCGACCTACCCGTGATCGAACGGGTCCCCAAGATCGAGTCGCTCGACGACACCACCGGCGAGGTCGCCTACGACCCTCACTACGCCCGCAAACGCTCCGACTGGAGCTTCGCACCCGCAGGCACGACATGACCGATCGACGCTCATCCCTTGTGGTCGGTGGCCCGCGGCTGCTCGTCCGTGGTCGACGAGCAAGCACGGCAACGGCGATCATCGTCCAGAGACAGGCCGATCCGGCCGCACGCCTCGCACACCTGCTCGAGCCAGCACGCCGGATCACCCATCGAGCGCCGCTTTCGGACGATGACGTCAGTCGGGTCGCCGCGGCAGAACCGACGCGGCACGGTCGGCTGCACGTAGACCAGGGAACATGTAGAAGTTCGTACAACGGTACGGTAGTGGCATGACGACGCCCACGAGATCCGCCTCAAATGAACAGCAGGTCTACCGGGCGCTGGCGAGCCCGGTACGGGCCCGCGTGCTCGAAGTGCTCCGTGACGAGTCCGAGCTCGATGCCGCCACGCTCGCCGAACGGCTCGGGCTTCATGTGAACACGGTGCGGACCCACCTCAACCTGCTCGAGGAGGCCGGCCTAGTCGAGGTCATCGTCGAGGACCGAGATCGGCCGGGTCGCCCGAAGCTCCTCTACCGCCCGGCCGCGGATAGCGGGCTATCGCCGGGTCCGGCGGAGGGCGGCTACCGGTTCCTGGCACAGATCATGGCGAGTTACCTCGATGCGATCTCGGAGGACACCTCGACGGCAGCAGAGCAGGCTGGACGCGCCTGGGGCAGCTTCCTGGCGGCGAAACCCATCCCGTTCAGCGAACCCGACGCCGAGGAAGCGGTCACGCACCTCATGGGCATGCTGGAGGAGTTCGGCTTCGCACCCAAGCTTGATCAGACGGATCACGCGAGTCCCGAGATCGTCCTGCACCGCTGCCCATTCCTCGACGTCGCCCGCGAGCACCAGGAGGTCGTCTGCTCGATCCATCTCGGGCTCATGCGCGGAGCTGTTGCACAGCTCGACGCCAGCGTCGAGGTGCGGGACCTCATCCCGTGGGCGCGACCTGGCGCCTGCGTCTCGCACCTCGAGATCGCTGCACCTCCCGGTTGACGTCCATGATCGCAGGAGGTTTGGGCGCGCCGCGGTGACCGGTTCGGTTCCCCGAGCGTCGGCTCTCGCTCGCGCAGCGCGCCTGCCGCGACCTGTGAGGCCGGCTTGCGGTGACCCGCTCATCCAGCCGTCGTAGCGCTTCTCGGGCCGACCATATGCTGACCTGACGACAGCGAGGTAGAACGTGTCGCGACGGACGCCGTTGAGTATCCCGGAGTCGGATCCGCGGGCGTGTGGCCTGGGTGCTCGGGTCAACGCCCTGGGGCGGGTGCCGTTCTTCACCGGCTTGAATCACGATGCGCTGCATCAGGTCGATGCCCGGGCGAACATGCTGGGTATGGCGGCGGACGATGCGGTCTATCTGGCCTCGCGTCGCGCTGACCGTCTGTACGTGGTGGCGACGGGGGTGGTAAAGCTGACGCGGACGACCTCGGACGGGACCGAGATACTCCTCGATGTGCTGGGTCCCGGGGAGTTCCTGGGGACGTTGCCGGCACTCGGCGGCGCCACGTACGCCGAGGACGCGTGGGCGCTGACGTCAGGGTGCCTACTGTCGTTCACGGGTGCACAGTTCGAGGCGGTGCTCGCGGAGCAGCCCTCGGTGGGTCGGGCGGCGCTGATCACCGTCGGGCAACGCCTCCGTGAGGCGCAGGAACGTATCGAGCGGATGGCGTCGGCCAGCGCACCGGTGCGGATCGCGAGCACACTGTTGATGTTGGCGGCTCGTCTGGGGGTCGCTGACGGTGAGCGGGTCCTGATCGATGTGCCGTTGGCTCGCGAGGATCTCGCGAGCTTGGCCGGGTGCGCCCCGGAAACGGTGAGCCGGAGTCTGGCTGCCTGGAGCCGGGACGGGGTGGTCGAGACGGGTCGGCGATGGGTGGCCGTGCGTCGGCCGGAGGTACTCGCGGATCTCGCGGGGGTCCCGTGGGCCGTGGAGCCTGACGGGCACAGCTGAGTGTCGGCTGGCTACCGGCCGGGACTGTGGAAACTCGGGTGTCGCTGTCTGACGTGGGTCAGGTTCGTGTGTGGGGCCGGGCGTACCGTCGATCTTGCCACCCGATGAGCGGTGGATCGCCCGACCGAGAGGCACCTGAGATGACCACGACCACCAGCCCCACCACCCACACCGTCCTGCGCGCCGAGGGGTTCTCCTGTCCCTCGTGCGTCGGCAAGATCGAGAAGCAGGTCGGTCGCCTTCCGGGCGTTGACGACGTGACGGTGCACTTCGCCTCGGCCCGCATCGAGGTCGACCACGACCCCGCTGCCACCTCGGTCGACGACCTGATCGCTGCGATCGGCAAGGCCGGCTATGCCGCCTGCACCGCCGCCTTCTGAGTTCCTCGCACGAACCCGACGTGGCATCGCCCGATCTGGCGATGCCACGTTGCCGTTGCCAGGGCGCCGACCCAGGCGATCCCCCTGGCGTTACCTGACGCATGTCAGGTTCGTTTGCCCATTCACCGCCACAGTGGTGTCCAAGGCCCCTCGACGGGGCAACGAGATCTGAAGGAACACGACATGGACACCCTACGCAACGGCAGGTGGACGATCCCGCTGGTTTCCGGCCTGCTCATCGTCAGCTCGCTGGTAGGCGACCGGCTGGCATCTGACGTATGGCCGGGCGACGTTCTGATGACGGCTGCGGCGGTCGTGGCTGGAACACCGATCGTGCGCAACGCTATCCGTGCGTTGCTGGCCAAGGTCATCGGCATCGACCTGCTCGTCAGCGTTGCCGCGATCGGTGCGGTCATCATCGGTGAGTACTGGGAGGCCGCCGCGGTCACGTTCCTGTTCGCGATCGGCCATGCGCTGGAGGCGGCGACGCTGAACAAGACCCGCTCAGCGCTGGCCGAACTCGTCGCGGTCGCACCCGACATCGCCGTGGTCCTACGGGGCGGCGAACAGGTCGAGCTGCCTGCCGGTGACGTGGCGACGGACGAGCAGGTGCTGGTCAAGAACGGCGCGAAGGTGCCCGTCGACGGTGAGGTCATCGACGGGACCGGTGCACTCGACGAGGCATCCATCACCGGCGAGTCCATCCCCGTTGAGAAGATCGCCGGCGACCACGTGTTCGCCGGAACCATCTCCACGGGCGGGTTCCTGCAGGTCCGCGCCACCGGCGTCGGAGCGGACACGACCCTGGCGCGGATCATCCATCGCGTCGAACAGGCTCAGGACGCCAAAGCCCGCACCCAACAGTTCATGGACCGGTTCTCCGCCTGGTACACCCCGACCATCATGGTCCTGGCACTGGCCGCGGGTCTGTTCACCGGCGATGTGGTGCTCGGCCTGACACTGCTGGTCATCGGCTGCCCCGGTGCACTGGTCATCTCCATCCCCGTGTCGATCGTGGCCGGTATAGGTCGTGCCGCCAAGAACGGCATCCTGATCAAGGGCGGCGAGTACCTCGAGACCTCGGCCAAGATCACCGCTGTCGCGCTCGACAAGACCGGCACCCTCACCGAAGGTCGCCCGCAGCTGACCGACGTGGTCGTGCTCGACCCCACCTCGGACCGAAGCGAGGTGCTGACGTGGGCAGCCCGGGCGGAAGCCGGCTCCGAGCACCCGCTTGCCCGCCCCATCCTCACTGCCGCCGCCGCGGATGGTCTGTCGACCCCGGGCCTGCCCGAACGCACTGAGCCCGTTGCAGGCAAGGGCATCGTCGCCACCGCCGGGGGCCGGCAGGTCCTCGTCGGAAACGCCGCCCTCCTCGATGACTTCGACGTCGTCGACACCGTCGGAGCCAGCCAGGCTGCAGCCGGGCTCGCGGCCGCAGGACGCACCCCGACGATCGTGGTCCTCGACGACCGCGTGCTCGGCGTGATCGCCGTGGCAGACAAGGTCCGGCCCGACGCCGCCCGGATGGTCGACGACCTGCACGCAGTCGGTGTCAGCAAGGTCGTCATGCTCACCGGCGACGTCCAGCTGGTTGCTGACGCGATCGGCCGGGCGACCGGTGTCGACGAGGTCCACTCCGGTCTACTGCCCGAGGACAAGCTCGACGTCGTCGCCGCACTCCAACGTCAAGGGCATGTGGTCGCGATGGTCGGCGACGGTGTCAACGACGCCCCAGCCCTGGCCACGGCAAACATCGGCGTGGCCATGGGTGCCGCTGGGTCCGCAGTCGCGGTCGAGACCGCCGACATCGCGCTGATGGCCGACGGCCTCCTCAAGCTGCCCGAAGCAGTGTCGCTGGCCCGCCGGACCGTCAACAACATGCGACAGAACATCACCGTCGCGCTGGTCACCGTCGCGTTCCTCCTCACAGGCGTGCTACTCGGCGGGGTCACGATGGCGATCGGGATGCTCGTCCACGAAGCATCCGTACTGATCGTCATCGCCAACGCCATGCGACTGCTCCGACAGACCCCCACCGGGCCGCGCCCGCCAGCCGCCCCTGCCGTCGCCGCAACGGCCAGCGGGGACCAGACTCGCTCGCCAGCAGCATCATCCCGCTGAGCCAGGCGAGCGGTGCGGCACGGGCGACGAGAGGCGGCCTTGTACTGCGGGACTCGACCTCTGGGCTCGGCCGTCGCTTCTGCATGGCGGCTGCGATCCAGAGCCGACGGAAACCCGGACCCCATGACAAGTCGTAACCAATCGTGACCACCATGGACACCCTCAACGGCGCTCTATTCCCTCAGTTCGCCGCAATTCGCTCGGTTGCAGTGAGGACATGCGACTACGGATCAGGCGGCCGGGGGTTCGAATCCCTCCCAGCGCGCTTCTCGAGAACGGCCCGCTACATGCTCTGGCGGGCCGTCCTCTCATCTTCGTGAGATCGCCCACGACGGTTGTCCACAGGGCGGCATGAGCGGACGGTGGCTGCGACTGCACGTCGTGCCGATGGTCGACGGCGACGGGTCGATCGCGGTGACCGTCGAGGCTGCGCGACCCGGTGACCTCGCCCAGGTCCTGCTCGACTCCTACGGCCTGACGGCACGCGAGACCGAGATCGTGCTGTCGCTGTGCCGCGGCATGCCGACCAGGGACATCGCCGACGAGCTGTGCCTGTCGACCCACACCGTTCGTGACCACCTGAAGGCGATCTACGCAAGGACCGGCGTGACCGGACGCGGTGGGCTGGTCGCCGACCTCTTCACGGACCACGTGCTCGCCGGCTTCCACCGTGCGGTCATGCACGTGCCCACCTGAGAGTGCCCCGGGGCGCGGGGGTGAGGACCGGACTCGGACCGAGCACGGGGCAGCGTCCTGTCGGTCAGGTGTGGTGTCGCTGCACGCGAGCCGTCTCGGGCCGAACGAGGCAACCAGGGCGCCGCTGGTCGCGAGCACCGTGCCGACGAAGCGGGGCAGATCGGTGCAACCGTCGACCGTGTCGACTCTCTCGAATCAGTCGCGTTGCAGGCCGGCGGGTGCCCACGGATCAGGTGGCCGGGGTTCGAGTCCCCTCCCAGCGCGACAGCCGAGAACGGCCCCTGGCAGGGTCTGGGAGGCCAGATCTCACGTTCTCGGGCTTGTTCTCGGGAGACCTTCCGCAGGGCACAGGGCCAAGGGCACGACAGGCCGGTGGGGCGCGTGGCGTGGTCGGGAATCATCCGGGCGCGAATGACCTTCGACCGGCAGCGCTGCGTGGCGATGGGGTCGACCGTTCCCGATGCTCGACCCTGGGCCATCCAAGCCCAGCAGTCGCGGCCATTCGCAGGGGGCCGAATGGGCGCCGTCCCCGCGTGGCCAGCAGGCGCGTGGGCTGGCTTGGCGCGAGTCGCTCCGGGTCGGGCGAGGTTCGATGGGGTGCACACGAATCTGCTCGCCCCGATGTGGCGAGTGCCAGGGTCCCGTCGCTGTCAACAGGCGGATGGGCATCACCGGCATCCGGGCGCGACATTCCTCGATGCTCGCGGTGCGCGTTCGACACTGGGCTGGTGTGTGGCCAGCGTCGGATCCGCAGGTCGACCCTGCTGGTCGGCGAGGTCGAGCGCAACGGGGCTTCCACTTCGAGGTCACGAGCGTCGAGGCTGCAGTTCCCCGCGTGCGGCTCGGTGGTTGATCGGCGGGTCGATGCGGGCTTCGTCCTTCGCCTCGAGGGTCCACTCCGCAAGCAACCACCCACACGAGGTCACGTCCGTCAAGGTGGTGTATCGGGTGGTGCCATCCTCGGCCGTTGACATCGGGTCAGGCGGCGTCGGGTAGGGCTGGCTGGTTCTCCTGTTCGTCGGGTGTGTCGGGTCCTAGATC
>JBJHCV010000011.1:0-82469 GCA_050486225.1 Nitriliruptoraceae bacterium | reverse complement strand
CCCCCCCCCCCTGCCGGGGGGGGGGGGCCGCGGCCGCCCCCCCCCGGCCCTCTTCCTGCCATCTGCAGCGTCAGTCGCTCACGAGCGATGCGCCCCCGACGCGCAGGTCGATGCCCGCCTCGTCGAGCGCCTCCTGGAGCTGCCCCTGGGTCGCGCCAAGCGTCTTGAGCCACCGCTGACCACCGAACGTGAACCCGATCCAGTACCCGAGTTCCACGAGTTCCTCCTCCGAGAACTCCGCGTGGAGCTCGGCCCAGAGCGCGTCGTCGGCCGACTCGGGCTGCCACATGATCACGTCCGCGTACCGGAACGCCAGCCGCTGCCGGTAGGTGTACTTCTCCTCGTCGGCGTGGTCGAGCAGCTTCTGGCGCTGCTCGTCATCTGCGTTGATCTCGCGCGCGACGCCCTGGTTCGAGCAGTAGGTGCAGTCACCCGACAGGGCGACGTAGGCGCGAACCAGTTCCTTGAGCTCGAACTCGAGCACCCCGTCGTGGTAGATGCCGGCGCGGGTCTCGTTGAAGGACCGCATCACACCCGGCGAGTGGACCCGGATGGCCTGGAACTCCGGGCCCGGCTTGCCTGCGGCGATGGAGTCCTCGAGCCACTGACGGCAGTCCGGCTCGGCGACCTCAGGGGGCATCAGGAAACTGATCCTCGGCATGGCAGACTCCTCGTGGATCGGGCACGACCGGGCAGGGGCCGGCAGACGCGCACCCAGATCTTTACCATACCAAACATCCGGACGTTTGCTCGAGGGCCGGCACCCACCCGGTTGCCTCGGGCGACGACCCGCATCCCGCGATCACTACCCTCGTTCCATGGCACCCATCGATCCTCGCGACTCCACCCCGCCCGCACCGGGCGTCGTGCCCGTCGACCTGCGTGACTGGGTCGCCTTCGACCCCACCCGCGCCCAACGCATCCGAGTCTTCGAGACCGCACTTGTCGCGCTCGACCTCTGGTGTCTGGAACCGGGGCAGGCAACCACTCCCCTCCACCTGCCGGAGCAGGACGTGACCTACACGGTCATCGCCGGGCGCGCCTGGTTCGTGACCGACGACGGCGAGGTCGGACTCGACCCGCTGGGTGCCCTGCTGGTTCCCGCGGACACCGTCCACGGGTTCGACAACCGTTCACCCGATCCGCTGATCGTGGTCGCCTCCAGCGCTCCCCCCACCCGGGAGGGGATCGGCCAGCCGTCGGCGGCCACCGCCACCGCCGTCGTCCGTGAGGAGACCGGGATCCTGCAACGCACCTGGGAGTCGGTTCTCGGCGTGCGACGGGCGAGCACGTAGAGTCAGGCCGTCGGCGGGAGACGCCCGACGACCCACCACCCTCGAGGTCCCACGCGATGCGCCCCGGTCCGGCTCGAGGCGAGACCGCCCAGATCGACGTCACCGTGACGTCCGACATGAGCGCATCGCCCACGTCGCGGACCGGTCGCATGCTCTACGGGACCCGGGCACTCATCGGTCACATGACCCAGGTCTGCCAGATGATCGTCGAGCCGCACCTGGAACCGGGCGAGGAGGCCATCGACGTGGCGGCGGAGGTACGTCACCGCGAACCGGTACCGATCGGCAGTCGCATCGGGCTCGAGGCCACCGTCGCCTCCGTCGAACCGACCCGGGTCACCTGTGAGGTCCTGGTCCGCTCCGACGGGCGGACCGTCGCACGGGGGACGATCGAACTCGAGGCCGTGCGCACCGAGGACTTCCGTGACCGCATCGCGGGTCGCTGACCACCTGCGGGCACACGGGTCAGACGGCCCCGGACGCTTCGGCGAGATGCGCGAGCCGTGCCAGCGATCGTGAGAACACGCGCTCGAACACGGGTAGCGCGACGCGTGACGCACCCCACTCGCCGAGGCGGCCAAGCGGCGGCGTCACCTCCTCCCACCAGACGACCCGGCACCGGTCCACACCGAGGTCCTCGAGTTCGAAGGCCCCGTGTCCCGTGATGACCCGTCCGAGGTGTTCGACGGCCAGCCGCTTCGGCGGATCCCAGTCGGTGACGCGCATGACGTCCTGCACCGTGACTCCGAGCAGGTTCGTGGGACACCGGATCGTGACCCCCGTCCCCTCACGCGCCGGGGTCAGGACGTGGACCGACTTCGCGTCCAGCATCCACTCCGACTGACGTTCCCACTCGGTCAGTACCGCCCACACGGTCGCGGCCGATGCCTCGACCTCGCGCTGGACCTCGAGCCTCACGTGCCGCACCTCCTGCCGTCACGCCAACGTACGCGAGCGTGGTCCCCGGGCCACACGACGCACGGGTTACGCTTCGGCCAACGACCTGAAGGAACACGATGTTCGCAGAGATCGACGGCAACCAGCTGCACTACGTCAGCTACGGCGAAGGTCCCCCCATCGTCTACGTCCACGGGCTCGGGGGATCCTCGAACGTGTGGCACGGGGTGATGCAGGCCACGCAGCAGCACCATCACGGCATGGCCATGGACCTGCGTGGACACGGGCGCAGCCAGGGCAAGGGCAAGTTCTCGATCGAGACCTGGTCGAAGGACGTCCAGCGCCTGATCCGTCACCTCGAACTCCCGGCGGTGACGCTGGTCGGCCACTCGCTGGGCTCACTGGTGGCCCAGCACCTCGCCCAGACCGCACCAGATCTGGTCGACCAGCTCGTGCTGGTCGGGGCCATCTCCTACTTCCAGCCCCCCACGGCCGACGCGTACCGGGAGCGTGCCGACCTCGTCGAGGCCGAGGGCATGGACGTGCTCGTCGACGGCTGGCTCGACGGGGCGATCTCGCCCCAGTCCCACGCGATGCTGCCCGGGGCGGCCGGCCTGCTTCGTGAGCTGTTCCTGCGCAACGACCCCATCAGCTACGCGAAGTCCTGCCGGGCCCTGTCGAAGGCGCCGCAGATCCGTCGCGACGAGATCGGTCAGCCAACGCTGATCGTCACGGGCGCGCACGACCGCTCCACCCCCCTGGCGATGGCCGAGGAGCTGCGGTCCTCGATCCCGGTGAGCCGCATCAAGGTGCTGCCCGACGTCGGCCACTGGGCGCCAGTCGAGGCGCCGGGACCGCTGGCCGCGGCGATCCTGGAGTTCCTGACCTGACGGACTCGGCCTCGACCTCCCGGTCTGCACGACGCAGCGACGCCCTGTCGCTCCCGCTCGTCGCGCCAGAGGACGAGGTCCCCGCTGCCTCTGGCGCCCGGCGTCCGAGGAGCCTGGCGCTCGCCCTGCCGCGACGCACGCTCGACCTGTCGTCGTCGTTCGCGGTCATGGGGATCGTCAACCGGACTCCCGACTCCTTCTACGACCGCGGCGCGACGTTCGCGCTGGACCGTGCCGTCGAGCACGCGCAGCGCCTCGTCGCGGAGGGCGCGGACATCATCGACGTGGGCGGCGTGCGCGGAGGGCCCGGGACTCCCGTGGAGGTCTCCGAGGAGATCGACCGGGTCGTGCCGTTCCTCGAGCGCACGCGCGCAGTGCTCCCCGACGTGCTCGTGTCCGTGGACACCTTCCGAGCACCCGTCGCACAGGCCGCGCTCGCGGCCGGGGCCGACATCGTCAACGACGTCACCGGACTGCACGACCCGGACGTGCTCGGTGTGGTGGCGGACCACGGCGCCGGCTACGTCGCCATGCACCACGGGGGCGAGCCGCGCACGCGCCCGTGGCGCCGCAACTGGCGCCCGGACGTCACCAGCGTGGTCGTCGACCACTGTCGACAGCTCGCCCAGCGAGCCGTCGAGGCAGGCATCGAACCCGGCCGCGTGATCGTGGATCCGGGCCACGACTTCCAGAAGACCACCGCGCAGTCGCTCGAGGTGACGCGTCGGCTGCCAGAGCTGGCGTCGCTCGGACATCCGGTGCTCGTCGCACTGTCCAACAAGGACTTCATCGGCGAGACGCTCGACGCGCCGCTCGAACGACGCGTCGACGGAAGCCTCGCGTGCGCCGTGTTCAGCGTCCTTCGGGGGGCCCACATCGTCCGGGTCCACGAGGTTGCACGGACTGTCGAGGTCCTGCGGATGGTCGAGGCCCTGCTCGGCTGGCGGGCCCCCGCCCGGGCCGTGCGTGGACTCGAGTGACTACGGTGCAGGCACCCGGACAGGAGCGACCGATGGCCCGAGTGGGCATGCCACGCCGATGGGTGTTCGTCTGCCTCAACGAGCGTCCCGACCAGCACCCGCGCCCGTCGTGTGCACGCCGCGGTGGCGGGCCGCTCTTCGAGGCGTTTCGTGAGGAGACGGGCCGACTCGGGCTCGTGGACGTCAAGGTGGTGGCCAGCGGCTGCATGGAACCCTGCATGGTCGGGCCCGCCGTGTACGTGGCACCGGACGACGTCTGGTACGGCGGCGTCACGATCGACGACGTGCCCCGGATCACCGAACAGCACCTGCGCGACGACGAACCGGTGGAGTTCCTGCGCATCGGGCGCGAGGACTTCGAACTGTCCCCCCTGCAGGGACGGGCCGACCTCCCTCCCGGCGTGATCCCGCCGGCGTGATCCCGGCCTGACCCGGCACCCCTGCTCCACACCCGCGTCACCCCGCCCGCTGCGCATCGAGGTCGACCGTGAACCGTGTCTCCTGGGACGACTACTTCCTCGACCTGGCGCGTGCCACCGCGTCGCGCGCGACGTGTTCGAGGCGCCAGCACGGTGCGGTGATCGTGCAGGGACGGCGGATCGTGTCGACCGGCTACAACGGCGGCCCGTCGGGCTACCCGCACTGCCTCGACGGAGCCTGCCCGCGGGCGAACTCGGACGCACCCCAGGGGCACGACTACGAGCGGTGCATCGCGATCCATGCGGAGGCGAACGCGGTCATGTTCGCCGCGCCCTCCGAGCGCGACGGTGCCTCCCTGTACTGCACCGGCGCGCCCTGCTTCGGGTGCGCGAAGCTCATCGCCAACTCCGGCCTGTCCGAGGTCGTGGCGTCCTCCGGCAGGTACGAGGGCTGGGACGAGACACGCGACTTCCTGCGCACCGCCGGCGTGCGCGTCCGACTGCTCGACGGACTCGACGGGGTCCCGGCCATGCGACTCTGACGCCGGAGGCACCGAATTCGGCGTACGACGCCGGGAAATGACGCGCCCCCCGGTGGGAGAACCGGGGGGCAGAAGATGCTCGGTGCCTACGGCCGGGGGATGCGTGGGATGGAATCGCATCGGGCGGTGGGAGAGCCGCCGGTGAAACGGGAGAGTGGCCGCGCTGTCCGAGCAGTGCGTGAGGCGGGTGGGAGAGGGAGTTGCCTCACGCAGGTCTTCAGTTGTCATCAGTCGTTCGGTGCGCTTGGTGCGGGGCCTGGGAGAGGACCTCCGCGCGCTCCAGCCTTTGGACCGGGCATTCGCCAATATTGGCTTGTACCTGCGGCTCATTGGCTCGACTTCTGCTAGATTAGCCTGCCAGTCGCTCAACGCAAGCCACAACAGCCCCATATTGGACCGCCATTGGACGAGCCAATCCGCGAGAGTGGTCCGCGCCTCGCGCAGATCCTCGCGAACGCGATCGCCGGGGACGGCCCGCTGTACCGCCAGCTGGCCGACGGGCTCAAGCACGCGATCGACCGCGGTGAGATCCCTCAGGGATCGGTCCTGCCCCCCGAACGGGTCCTCGCGCGATCACTGGCCGTGAGCCGGTCGACCGTCGTCGCCGCGTACGAACGACTCAAGTCCGAGGGATGGCTCGACAGCCGGCAGGGTTCCGGCACCTGGGTGCGGGACCCCGACGAGGATGCCCCCACCGGGGTCGACGCGGTGGCGACCGGTCGGGTGTTCCTCACGCTCAGCGGAGACCGACACCCGACGGGGTCGGACCGCGTCTCGCCTGACGACGACGTCATCGACCTGTCGGTCGCCTCACTGGCAGGAACCGGCATCATCGCCGACGCGATCGCCTCGCTCCGGCCGGAGGAGATCGAGACCCTCACGGCGCACCACGGTTACCAGCCCCAGGGGCTCCGTTCGCTGCGCGAGGCCGTCGCCGAACGCTTCACGGCCACCGGGCTCGACACGTCGGCGGACCAGCTCATCGTCACCACCGGCGCCCACCAGGCCCTGTCGCTGGTCGCGCGCCAGGTGCTGCAGGCTGGCGACACCGTGCTCGTGGAGAGCCCGACGTTCCCCGGCGCGCTCGACGTGTTCCGCCGCTTCGCGGCACGAGCCGTGCCCGTGCCCGCCGACGGGGACGGGCTGCGTACCGACTCGCTCGCCGACCTCGTGGCGCGGACCGACCCGGTGATGATCTACCTCACCCCACACTTCCACTCCCCGACCGGCGGCGTCATGCCGATCGAACGGCGACGCCAGCTCGGGGAGATCGCGGCGGAGACCGGGATCGTCGTCGTCGAGGACCTTGCGCTGGCGGACCTCGCGCTCGACGACGTGGACCTGCCTCCCCCCGTTGCCGCGGTCGCCGAAGGCGCCACCGTCCACACCATCGGGTCGACCGCCAAGCTCTTCTGGGCCGGGCTGCGCATCGGCTGGCTGCGGTCGCCGGACAGCTGGGCCGTGCGGATGCTCGCGACCAAGACCGTCGCCGACCTCGGTTCGCCGCTGATCTCGCAGCTCATCGCCGTGCGTCTGCTCGAACGTGGCGAAGAGATCCGCGCCCAGCGCAGAGACCTGCTGCGTCCCCGACGCGACCTGCTGTGTCGGCTGATCGAGGAGACGCTTCCCGGGTGGCAGTTCGTCCGCCCACAGGGAGGCCTGTCGGTGTGGGCGACGCTGCCACACGGCAACGCCGACGAGTTCGCAGAGATCGCGCTGCGGCACGGCGTCGCGGTGGTCCCGGGACCATCGCTGTCGGTCGACGAAGGCAACCGACGCGCGCTCCGTCTGGTGTTCTCCCGCCCCGAACCGGAGATCGAGGAGGGGATGCGGCGGCTCGCCCAGGCGTGGGAGGCGTACGCCCCCCTGCCCACCCCGCGCTCGTCCGCTCGCCTGCTCGTCTGACGACGACCGCCCGGTGCGCTCACGCGGACCGGGCGGCAGGATCGAACACGGAGGTCAGGGAGTCGCGACCGGGACGTCGTAGGTCGCGATCTTCGGGTGGTCCACCTTCGACGCCCCGACGTCGGACGCGCCACCGGGAGCCCCCAGGCCCGTGACGGATCCCTCGAAGTACTCCGCGTTCACCGCGGTGAAGTCGTTCCACTCGGGCGGGACGTCGTCGCCGTAGAAGATCGCCTCGACCGGGCACGCCGGCTCACAGGCGGCACAGTCGATGCACTCGCCCGGGTGGATGTAGAGCATCCGGTCGCCCTCGTAGATGCAGTCGACCGGGCACTCCTGGACACACGCCGTGTCCTTGACGTCGATGCAGGGTTCCGCGATGACGTAGGTCACCTCAGCCCTCCCAGGCCTGGATCTTGGGGTGGTCGGCGTCGGAGGCCCCCACCGTGGCCGCACCCCCCGGGGAGCCCAGACCACTGACCGAGTCCTCGAAGAACTCGGCGTTGATCGGCGTGAACTCCTTCCACTCGTCCGGGACGTCGTCCTCGTAGAAGATCGCCTCGACCGGGCACACCGGTTCGCACGCGCCGCAGTCGATGCACTCCGTCGGGTGGATGTAGAGCATCCGCCCGCCCTCGTAGATGCAGTCGACCGGGCACTCCTCGACGCACGCCTTGTCCTTCACGTCGATGCAGGGCTCCGCGATGGTGTAGGTCACTTCAGAGGCCTCCTGGTCTGGCAGACGTACGGGTGCTCGTCCGGTGGTTCGTCGGCGCCATCGTAGGGCGTCGCGCGTCCGGGACCAGCATCGTCGGCGACCGAAGATACCGCCCTCGCAGGCCGGCGCAGCGCGCCCCGGAGACCGCGCAGGCACCGTCGCCGAGCGTTCACCTCGCGCTCGCCGTCACGTCACCCCCGCTGCGTAGCGTGGCTCGTCGATCCCCGACCCTCACCTCTCTTCGCGGACCGACACCGAACATGACATCGACGACCGTCAGCATCCTCGAACACCACGCGTCCGACGACCCTCGGTACCTCAACCGTGAACTGTCGTGGCTGCAGTTCGACGAACGGGTGCTGTCCATGGCGGCCGACCCTGCCGTGCCCCTCCTCGAGCGGACACGCTTCCTGGCCATCTTCCAGGCCAACCTGGACGAGTTCTTCCAGGTCCGCGTCGCCGGGCTCGCCGAGCAACGGGACGCGCACGTCGGCTCGGCCCCTGACGGCATGACCCCGGCCCAGCAGCTGGCCGCGATCCGCACGGTGGTCGAGATGCTCACCACACGGCAGTCCGAGCTGTTCCACGACGAACTGCTGCCCGCTCTGTCGGCGGCGGGCATCGAGTTCGTGCACGTGTCGTCGCTCGACGACACGGACCGCGCCTTCGTCGCCGACTTCTTCGAACGCCGGGTGTTTCCCGTCCTCACGCCGCTGGCCGTGGATCCTGCCCACCCGTTCCCGTACATCTCGAACCTGTCCCTGAACCTTGCCGTCGTCGTGCGCACCCGCGACAGCGGAGTGACCCACTTCGCGCGCGTCAAGGTCCCGCCGATCCTGCCCCGGTTCGTGGCCCTGCCCGACGGGGCGCGCATCCTCCTGCTCGAACAGATCATCGCCGACCAGTTGCCTCGGCTCTTCCCCGGCCTCGACGTCGTCGAGCACCACGCCTTCCGGGTCCTGCGCAACGCCGACTTCGAGGTGGAGGAGGACGCCGACGACCTGCTCGACGCCATCGCGTCGACGATCGCACGCCGTCGGTTCGGTCGGGTGGTACGGCTGGAGGTCGAACCGGACATGACTCGCGAGGTGCTCGACCTGATCACACGGGAACTCGAGGTCGACGACGACGCCGTGACGACCCTGCCCGGCCCCCTGGACCTGCGCGGCCTGTTCGCACTGGGCGACCTGCCCCGCCCCGACCTCAGGTACCCGACGTTCGTGCCGACGACCCAACCCGTGCTCACACCCGACGTCGGTGAGCACGTCGACCTCTTCGCCCTGTTGCGCGAACGCGACGTGCTCGTCCACCACCCGTACGAGTCGTTCGAGACCTCGACGCAGGCCTTCATCCACCAGGCCGCCCACGACCCGCAGGTGATGGCGATCAAGCAGACGCTGTACCGCACCTCCGGGCGAGGCAGCACCATCGTGCAGTCACTCGTCGAGGCCGCGGAGAACGGCAAGCAGGTCGTGGCGCTCGTCGAACTCAAGGCGCGCTTCGACGAGGAGGCGAACATCGAGTGGGCACGAACACTCGAGGAGGCGGGTGTGCACGTCGCCTACGGCGTGGTCGGACTCAAGACACACACCAAGATCTCCCTGGTGGTCCGCGACGAGCACGACGGCATCCGCCGCTACGCCCACGTCGGAACCGGCAACTACAACGACCGCACCGCCCGGATCTACGAGGACATCGGCCTGCTCACGGCGGACGAGGACGTGGGCCAGGACCTCACGGACCTGTTCAACGTGCTCACCGGCTACTCACGTCAGGCCTCGTACCGGCGACTCGTGGTCGCACCCGTCAACTTCCGCCGCCGAATGCTCGACCTGATCGAACGTGAGGCATCCCACGACGACGGGCACGTCGTCGCAAAGATGAACAGTCTGGTCGACGACCAGATCATCGACGCCCTGTATGACGCGTCGAACCGCGGCACACGCATCGACCTGGTCGTCCGCGGAATCTGCTGCCTACGCCCGGGCGTCTCCGGGCGTTCTGCGAACATCCGGGTGCGCTCGATCGTCGGCCGGTACCTCGAACACTCACGGATCTACCGTTTCGGCAGCCCCGAGCGGGGTTTCGACCACCTCATCGGATCCGGGGACTGGATGCCTCGGAACCTCGACCGGAGGGTCGAGGTGCTTACGGTGGTGGACGACCCGCGCCTCCAGGATCGCCTCGAGGAGATCCTCGGGGTCATGCTCGACGACCGGACCGTCGCGTGGGAACTGGGACCTGACTCGGTGTGGCGACGTCACGCCCCGGACGACGGCCGCGAGGCCCACGACGTCCTGCAGGAGCGGGCCGAACGGCGCGGTGCGCGCTGAGCGGATCCTCGTCCGGCGACGACTAGGTTGGATCCGCGACGCCACCGTCGTCGTGTCCGTCAGGAGTCCCATGGTCCGCCGCTCGGTCGACGCCGCCAGTCGCGGCGACCGTCGTCGTCACCCAGCCCGATGAGCGCCTCACCGATGCTCTCCTCGACCGCCAGCACAGCGCACCTCCCCACCGCTCGGTCCTCGACCCGCATGGCGGTCATGGACCTGGGCAGCAACTCGTTCCACCTGCTCGTCGCCGACATCGACGGTTCGACGCTCACGCCGGTGTTCCGGGAACGCGAGATGCTCCACCTCGGCGAGGTGGTCGCGCGCCTCGGACGCTTGACCGACGAGTCCGTGGACGCCGCCGTCGCCGTCGTCGAACGGTTCGCCGACCACGTGCGACGACACGGCGTCGAACGGTCGCTCGCGGTCGCCACCTCCGCACTGCGTGACGCCCGGGACCCCGACGTCGTCCTGGCCCGTCTGGGCCGCGCCGCTGGCACGCACGTCCGGGTGCTCGACGGGGCGTCGGAGGCCCGTCACGCCTACCGGGGCGCGCGGGCGTCGATCGCGATCGGTGACGAACCCGCGCTTGTCCTCGACCTCGGGGGTGGGTCCCTGGAGCTCGCGGTCGGCACCGGCGCCGACGTCAGCCATGCCCTGTCGGTACCCGTGGGCGTCGGCCGCCTTCGCGCCCTCGTCGAACACGATCCGCCACGCCGACGAGAGGTCCGACGCATCGCCGCCGAGGTACGCGAACACCTCGAACCCGTGCGGCCCGCGATCGACCGAGCGGGTCCCCGCACCACCGTCGCGCTCGGTGGAACGGTGCGCGCGCTGGCCCGGGTGTTCACCGCGACGACGGGCACGTGGGTACCCACCACCGTCAACCACCTCGAGATCACCACCGGCGACCTGCGGCGCCTGCGCGACCAGCTCGTCGAGGTCGACGACGACACGCGCACCCGGGTCCCCGGTGTCCAACAGCGACGCGCGGACCACCTGCACGTGGCCGCGATCGTGCTGACCGAGGCACTGGAGACCCTGGGTGTCGACCGGATCACCATCAGCGACTGGGGACTCCGCGAAGGGCTCCTGCTGACCGAGTGCGGCGTCGTGCCCCCGAGCGGTCCCGAACTGCGCGCCGCGGAGATCGCTCGGCTACGCCGGTCCTTCGGTGTGGACGACCGACACGTCGACCACGTCGTGTGGCTCGCCGGCCGACTGTTCGACGAGACTCGCGACCTGCACCGGCTCGGCGAGGTCGAACGCCGGATCCTCGTGGACGCTGCAGCGCTGCACACGATCGGACGATCGCTCGCGCTGCGTCGACACCATGAACACGCCGCCTACATCCTCCAGAACGCAGAACTCCGCGGCCATCCGCTGCGTGACCTCGCGATGCTGGTGACGCTCGTCCGCTTCCATCCGTCCCGTTCCGTCGGACGGGGTTTCCCGCCGTTCGAGGCGCTCGACGCCGACGACCGAGACCGGACCCGTCGGCTGCAGGCCCTCCTGCAGGTCGCCGACGCGCTCGACCGCGAGCGGGACCAGTCGGTCACCGACCTCCACGCCGAGCACCAGCAGGGCACGGTGGTCCTTCGGGTCCTCCGCACCGTGCCGGACACCCCCCACGGTGCCGACTGGGCGGCCCGTGCGTTCGAACGGGCCTTCGGCACAGCCCTGACCTTCGACGCGGTCGCGACGTCGTGAGCGACCCGGACGGCGCGCAGGACCCCCCGCACTCGTCACCGAGCATCCGCGGCCCGCATGCTCGCTTCGCCCGCGAGGCGACGCCCGCGCACGTCGGCGAACGGGTGTCGCTGCGGGTGCTCGTGACCGACCCCCAGCGCGGCCCGCGTCCCACCGACGTCGTCGGACGACTGCTCGCGATGGACGACGAACTGGTGCTCGTCGTCGACCGGCGCGGCCGACTGCACACCGTCGCGACGCCGGACGTGCTCGCCTCGCGCATCGTGCCGGCGCACCCACGCCTGGCACCAGAGCCACCGGTTCCCACTCCGGAGGCTCCCCTCGTGCGCGACGCCGCACGCGTGCTCGTGATCGACGGCGACGACCGTGTGCTGCTGGTCGCCCACCATCCGTCGGCGGAGGAGTCCGTGTGGACCGCTCCCGGCGGGGGACTGGAGGACGGAGAGGATCATCGCGCCGCCGCACGGCGTGAGATCGTGGAGGAACTCGGTCTGGATGCCGAACCGGGCCCGTGCGTGCTGGTGCGCAGCGCGGTGTTCACGTTCCGCGGCGTCTGGCTCGACCAGCGCGAACGGTGGTTCCTGGTGCGCGTGGACGACTTCGACCACCGCGACGCACCACTCGACGACGCCGGCATCTCCCGGGCTCGGTGGTGGAGCGTCGAGGACCTGCGGGGAACCGACGCCCACGTCGAACCACCCGAACTCGCCGACCTGGTCGCGCACCTCGTCGAGATCGGTGTCCCCGAGCCTCCGTGGACGCTCGACGAGTGACCCGCCGCGTCAGGCGGCGTTGAGGTCACCGATGCGGTGGACCAGCACCCGGTTGGTGCCGCCGCGCCCGCCCGGGATGCCCGACACGATCACGACCGTGTCACCGACGCCGCCGTAGCCGTGCTCCAGGCAGATGTCCTCTGCGGCGCGGATCAGGTCCTGCGAGTGGTCCTCCATCGGCACGAGCTGTCCGGCGGTGCCCCACATGAGGGCGAACCGGTGCAGCGACCGTTCGTCGGTGGTCAGGCCGATCACCGGCTGGTTCGGACGGAACTTCGACACCAGCTGCACCGAGGCACCAGAGAGGCTGAACACCAGGATGGTCGTGGCGTCGACGTCGTCGGCGATCTGCTTGGCGGCCTTGGCGACGACCCGGCCGACGATGCCCTCCGTCGTCGGCGAGACCGGGCGGATGCGATGGATCGAGGTCTCGGCCACCTCGATGATGCGCGCCATCGTGCGCACGACCTCGACCGGATACCGACCGGACGCGGTCTCCCCGGACAGCATCACCGCGTCGCTGCCGTCGAAGATCGCGTTCGCGACGTCCGAGGCCTCGGCCCGGGTGGGCCGGGAGTTGCGGACCATCGACTCGAGCATCTCGGTCGCGGTGATGACCGGCCGGCACTCCCGGTTGGCCAGGTCGATCATCTCCTTCTGGATCGCCGGCACCCGCTCGGGCCCGATCTCCACCCCGAGGTCCCCACGGGCGACCATGACCGCGTCGGTGACGGCGATGATGCCCTCCAGGTTGTCGAGCGCCTCGGGCCGTTCGAGCTTGCTGACGATCGGCTGCACACCGCCGAGGGACTTGACCAGGTCGCGCACCTCGACGACGTCCTCCGGGCGGCGGACGAAGGACAGGGCGATCCAGTCGACCCCGATGTCGACCATGCTGCGCACGTCCTCACGGTCCTTGTCCGTCAGGCTCGTCGCCGACACCTGCACCCCCGGGAGGTTCACCCCCTTGCGTGACGTCGCATGGCCCCCGACCACGACGCGGGTGCGCACCCGTTCGGCGTCGATCTCCGCGACGACGAGCCGGAGCAGCCCGTCGTCGATGAGGATCATCGCGCCGGGTTCGACGTCCTTGGCGAGGTGCTCGTACACGACGGGCAGGCACGGGACCCCGTCCTGCTCGTACTCGGTGAGTGCCTCGACCCCGCTGACGAGGACGGCCTCTCCCCCGTCCACGAGGTCGATGCCCTCCTCTGGGAGCTGCCCGAGCCGGATCTTGGGACCCTGGAGATCACCGAGGCTGCCGACGAGGCGACCCAGGTCGTGGGCGATCTCGTGGACCAGCGCGAGCCGCGCCGCGTGCTCGTCGCGGGTGCCGTGTGAGAAGTTGAGGCGCACGACGTCGATGCCGGCGTCGATCGCGGCCCGGAGACGGTCGGGGTCGTCGAGGGCAGGCCCGAGCGTTGCAACGATCTTGGCGCGGCGCACGACACTCCTTGGCACGGCCGGTGGGTTGCCATCGTATGCGCAGGGCCTGGCCGTGCCCTGCCAGGCCCTGCGCCGGTCCTCCCGGTGTCACGGGATCGAGTCCTGCCGGTGCCACAGGCACCGGGCCGACGTCACGGCGCCCCGTCGTCGGGAGTCGAGGATTCCTCGCCCTGGGGTCCGTCCTCGACGGGACCCACGTACGGATCGAGGGTTCCGGCGACCAGTTCGTCGCGGACCCGGGAGACCGTCGCGCTCACCGCGAGTGTCGCTCCTGTGCCCAGTTCGGTGACGAAGACCCCCTCGGCGAAACCAAGGCGGAGCGGCGCGGGGTCTGGTCGACCGACGAGTCGGTCGACCGGGCCACGCAGCACGCGGTCGAACAGGATGCGCCACGTCAGCACGACACCGCCGCCGTCGAGATCGCCCGCCACGGACCACGCGGCGACGACCTGCCCTCCGGCGTCGACGACGGCCTGGGCGATCTCCGGTCCGCGGGGATGCGCGCCGACGACCACGACGCGGGCACCCTCGTCGACCATCCTCGCGGCCTCCGTGACCGGGTCGGCCTCCGGGTCCGGCGAGATCTCGGCGTGACCCGACAGGCCCGCCCGCAGGCCGTCGGCGAAACGCCCCTGCTCCAGGTCGTGCGGTGCGAGGAACACCGCCACCTCGTCGTCGCCAGCGGCTGCCGCGGCGGCAGCGCCGACGAGGTGGCCGAGTTCCGCGGTGCGCAGCACCACGACGTCGATCCCCTCCCGCGCGTCGGAGGCAGGCTCTGACGTCATCAGTGTGCAGAATCGCTTCTGGGGCAGGTTCGCGTGCGCCTCCCGGACCGCCCCGCTGGCACCGGACGTCAGTGCGCACGTCAGTGCTGCCCGGCCCGACGCGAGGTGGTGCACGAGGTCTGCGACGAACACGTCCCGGTCGGGAACCGTGCTGCGGATCGACCGCACGTCCGCCCGCGTGACCGTCGCGACCAGCTGGACGTCACGCGCCATCCCGTCGAGCATTCCCGGTGCGAACGCGTCGCGCGGAGGCAGGATCACCTCGACGAACGCCTCCTGGACGGCGGGTGCCGGCTCGGCGTCGGTCGTCTCCGGGGGCTGGTCGACCGGCTCCGGATCGTCCGAGACGCACCCGGCCACCACGAGCAGGGCCACCGCCACCAACATCCCGTGACGTCCCGTGATGGCACGTGCCACTGCGGCCTCCACACCGTCGCCGCACACCGATCCGACGACACGGACCCCTGCGGACCACCACTAGGCTAACGCCGCCCCATCACACCGAGGCCTCCTCGTGTCGTCCGTAACCGTGCTCGACGATCCCGCCGCAGGCACCCAGCTCGCGTCGCTGCGTGACCTGACGACATCGCCCGAGCACTTTCGCCACCACGCGCGACGCCTTGGGGCGATGCTCGCGCTGCGGGCCGTCGCGGACCTGCCCGCCACGACTGGCGAGGTCCAGACGCCGCTCGGCCCGGCTCCCGCGACCCGACCCGGCCGCAGCCTCGTGGCGGTGCCCGTCCTGAGGGCCGGGCTCGGACTGCTGACCGGCCTGCACGACGTCCTGCCGACGGCCCTGGTGGGCATGATCGGGCTGGAGCGCGACGCGCAGACCCTGCAGGCCCGTCGGTACTACTTCAAGGTCCCGCCCCTCGACGGCGCATGGGTCCTCGTCCTCGAACCGATGCTCGCCACCGGCGGGTCGGCGTCCGACGCCGTGCGTGCGCTCGACGCCGAGGGCGCCGAGCAGGTGACGGTCCTGTCGGTCGTCGCGACGCAGCAGGGCATCGACCGGATCCTCGACGACAACCCGGGCGTGCGCATCGTCACCGCGGCGATCGACCCGAACCTCGACGACGACGGCTACATCGTCCCGGGGCTCGGCGACTTCGGTGACCGGCTCTTCGGTACCCCGCACTGACGGGTTCCCCCGACGACGCAGGTTCAGTGCTCTTCGACGAACCGTCCGTACGAGCCGCGGTGGAACACCAGCGGGTCCTGGTGCCTCCCTGCACCCAGCGACACGACCTCACCGACGATGATCTGGTGGTCCCCACCGTCGTACGCGGCGTGGATCCGACAGTCGAGCCAGGCCACCGCGTCGGCGAGCAGCGGGACACCGTTGGTCGCGGTCTCGACGGCGATCCCCTCGAACTCGTCGGCACCGACGGGCCGCTCCGAGTCCGCGAACCAGGTCGACACGTCGGCCTGACCCGCGGCGAGCACCGACACCCCGAACCGGCCGGCACGTTCGAGCAGTCCGGCCATGACGGTGGTGTGCTCGACACACACGAGCACGAGTGGCGGGTCGAGCGACACCGACGTGAACGCGTTCACGGTCATGCCGTGTGGAATCCCGTCGACCTCGGTGGTGACCACCGTGACCCCAGTCGGGAACCGACCGAGCACGTCTCGGAAGGTGGTCGGGTCGGGGCGGACGGTGCGCACGACAGCGCGCGGCGGACACTGCTCACCGCCGATGCCGTCGAACACGTCCGACGCAGGCACGACGTCGAACCCCTGCCCCGACTCCAGGACGAACTGTTCCGACGCGAAGGTCGCCGCGGCGACCTCGTCGGGGGCGTTGAGGAAGAACGAGTCCTCGCCGATCTGACTGCGGTGGGCACGCATGGCCGCGCGCTTGCGGTCGAACACGTGGGCGATGTCGACCTGGACGGTGATCCGGTCGTCGGGGACCCCCATGCCGAGCTCGGACGCATCGACGATGGGATCCTCGCCGAACGGTGACGCGAGACCCTCCTCGAGCAGCACCCGGTGGAAGGCGAGCAGGCGCTCGTGACCCATCGCGTGAGTGAGCCAACGCACCACGGTCCAGGGCGCGCCCTCCACGTCGGTGGTGGGGTCCGCCGCGAGTTCGATCGCCCGCCGCGTCACCTGGTGTGCCCGGACGTGGTCCGGATGTCCGTACGTGCCATTCTCGTCGTCCGACACGACGACCTGCGGTCGCTCGGCGCGGATGATCACGGCGAGTCGACGCGACGCCTCGTCGAGGTCGGCCCGGTGGAAGGAGTCGGGATGCTCGTTCGCGTCGGTTCCGGCCATGCCACTGTCGCGGTAACCGAGGTGGTGGTGCCGGTCGACGCGCAGCACCTCGAGCGCGTCGCGAAGCTCCCGACGACGGTGGGACACCAGGTCCTCGACACCGAGGTCGATCCCGGCGAGGTTCTCCCCCTCGGCGCCGTCGGTGCAGGTCACCACGACCGTACGGATCCCCCGCTGGTCGGCGTCGGCGAGCAGCCCCCCGCACGCGATCGACTCGTCGTCCGGATGCGGGTGCACGCACAGCAGCGTGAGCGGTTCGGTCACGGATCGGGCTCCCGGTCAGGGTGCGCCATGGTGCCAGCACCCAGCGGTGGCACCGAACGCGGTCGCATCGAGTCCCTCTACCCTAGGCCGGACACCGGCACCGCTGGCCGGGCGAGACCCTCGCGGAGCACGACCATCGACGAACTCGACATCCGTTTCATCGACGACCCGGCAGAGGTGTCGCCGGCCCTCGACCTGCTCGACACCGAGGTGATCGGTGTCGACGTGGAACGCGCGGACGCGCACCGCTACCACCGCCGAGCGGCGCTCGTGCAGCTCGGGGTGCCGGGAACCTGCGTCCTGCTCGACGGGGTCACGCTCGACCACCTCGACGACGTCGACACGTTCCTCGACGGCAGTCGGCTGACGGTCCTGCACGCGGCCGTCAACGACCTCGCACCGCTCGCGGACAAGCACGTGCGACCGGACCACGTCGCCGACACGGCGGTGGCAGCCGCAGTCCTCGGCCTGCCGACCGGGCTCGAGACACTGCTCCGCGACGTGCTGGGGATCGAACTCGACGGCGACAAGGAGCGTTTCCAGCGCGCGAACTGGGAACGGCGGCCCCTTCCGGACGGCATGGCGTCGTACGCCGCAGGTGACGTCGTCCACCTGCCGCAGCTCTGGGACCGGCTCTGGGACCGGCTCGAACGGACCTCTCGCGTCGAGTGGTACCGCCAGGAACTCGGCGAGGCGTGCGAACGCGCGTTCTCGGACGACCGTTCGGTCCACCGCGTCAAGGGCACCGGGCGGCTGACCCCCGAACAACGCGTGGTGCTGTCGGCGCTGTGGGACACGCGCGAGCACCTCGCCTCGACGCACGACATCGCTCCCAACCGACTGCTGCGCGACGAGGTGCTCGTCGACCTCGCGGTCGACCCGCCGCGCACGGTCGCCCAGCTCGTGCGACGCAGCCCGCGCAACCGCGACGTCCTGCGCGCACACGCTCCTGACCTGTTCGAGGCGATCGAGCGGGGCCGGGCGATGCCGAGCCCGGAGCCGTCGGCAGCCGACCGCCGCCGGTTCGGCGCGATCGACCGCGACGTCTCCCGGGCACTGCGCCGGGCTCGTTCCGACGTCGCCGACGACCTGGGGATCGAGGCCGGTCTGCTGTGTCCGTCGCGGACTCTCGACGCCGCCGTCGCCGCGGATCCGCAGGATGCCGACGCGCTGTGCGACGCCGCGGGGTTACGGCCCTGGCAGCGCGACCTGCTGCGTCGACCCCTGTGGGAGGCCTACGTCGACGCACTTGAACGGGCCCGGGCGGAGCACGAGGACGGCACCGACCCGACCACCGACGACACGGCCACCGGCCGCAGCGACGTCACCTGACGGGCGAGCGCCACACGGGCATCAGGCGTCGCGCAGCTCGGCGAGCCTGCGTGCGAGGTTCGACGGCATCGCGAACTCGACGTCCTCGTCGACCACGGTGATCGTCTCCACCCGATCCGTGCCGCGCTCACGGAACCAGTCCAGCACGGACTCGACCAGGACCTCGGGTGCCGACGCCCCCGACGTCAGCCCGACGACCTGCGCGTCCTGCAGCCACGCCTCGTCGATCTGGTCGGCACGGTCGATCAGATGTGCGTCGATGCCCCGGTCGCGCGCGACCTCCACGAGCCGCTTCGAGTTGGACGAGGTCTGCGAACCGACCACCAGGACCACGTCGCAGCGCTCGGCGAGCTGCTTCACCGCGTCCTGCCGGTTCTGGGTCGCGTAGCAGATGTCGTCCTTCTTGGGCTGGGCGACCATCGGGAAACGCTGGCGCAACCGGTCGACGACGCTGGCCGTCTCGTCCATCGACAGCGTGGTCTGGGTGATGTAGGCGATGCGCGCGTCGTCGTCGAACCGGAGCTGGTCCACGTCCTCGGGCGACTCGACCAGGCTGATGGACCGCGGCGCCTGACCCATCGTGCCGATGACCTCCTGGTGCCCCTCGTGACCGATGAGCACGATGTCCATGCCGTCACGCGCGTAGCGCCGCGCCTCGTGGTGGACCTTGGTGACCAGCGGACAGGTCGCGTCGATGAGCACGTGGCCGAGACGACGGGAGTTCTCGAACGCCTCCGGCGGGGACCCGTGCGCGGAGAACACCACGACCGACCCCTCGGGGACCTCGGTCTCGTCCTCGACGAATACCGCACCCTTGTCGCGCAGGGTCTCCACGACGTGGGTGTTGTGGACGATCTCGTGGCGCACGTACACCGGCGAACCGTAGGCCTCGAGTGCCTTCTCCACGATGAGCACGGCACGGTCCACACCCGCGCAGAATCCACGCGGAGCAGCGAGCAGGAGGGTGTCGACGGGCATCGGTCGAGCGTATCGGTTGCGCCGGGGCCCGCATGTGGCATGCTGCACGGCGACAGGGCCCGGTTCACCGCGAACCGGGCCGACGTGCGTGGACGACAGGCCGGCGCGTGCTCATCATCATCGGTGGCTGTGGCCGCCTTGGCGCAGAGATCGCCGAACAGCTCTCCGCCGACGCCGACACCGACGTCGTGATCGTCGACACCGATCGCCGCGCGTTCGACCGACTCGGGACGGGGTTCAACGGCGAGACGCTCCACGGCGACTGCACCGACCGCGACGTCCTCGAACAGGCGGGCATCGAACGTGCGAACGGCCTGATCGCCGTCACGCGCTCCGACAACGCCAACCTGATGACGGTGGAGATCGCGACCCACCTCTACGACGTGCCTCGGACGATCGCCCGGCTCTTCAACCCCGAACGCGAGGACGTCTACCGCAAGCTCGGGGTGCGCTACGTGTCGTCGACGAACACCATCGCGAAGCTGTTCCTCAACGAGTTCCGTGAGGAGAGCTTCCCGCTGCACGTCACCTTCCAGGACTCGGACGTGTCCGTCGTGGACCTCGAGGTCGACACGGGGGCACACGGCATGACGGTCGAGGACTTCGAGCAGGAGGGCCTGCTGCGCATCGCCGCCGTCCGCCGAGGCGCGCGCGTGTTCATCCCCGACGCCACCGACCGGCTCGAACGCGAGGACGTGGTGACCGCAGCGATGAAGCCGACCGCTCGTCGAGGACTCGCAGAACTCGTCCGCGAGCCCTTCTCGCGCGAGCGCGCCCACACGCTGGGAGGCTGACGATGTACGTCGTCATCGCAGGCGGTGGACGCATCGGCCGCTACATCGCCAGGGACATGACCGAGAAGGGTCACGAGGTCACCGTGATCGAACGCATCGGATCGCGATGCGAACAGCTCGTCGCGGAGACCCAGGTGCTCGTCATCGAGGGCGACGCCTGCGACGTGCGCTACCAGGAGCAGGCCCACGTCGACCGGGCCGACGCGTTCGTCGCGACGACCCACGAGGACGACGACAACCTGGTCGCCTGCCAGCTCGCCCGCATCGAGTTCGGGGTCAAGCGTGCGATCAGTCGGGTGAACACCCCGAAGAACGTGGAGATCTTCGACGCGCTCGGGATCGAACCCGTGTCGTCGACGCGGCTGATCTCCGAACTGCTCGAGGTCGAGTTCTCCGTGGGCGAACTCGTGCACCTGACGAGTCTGAAGGGTGGCCGGGTCGAACTGGTCGAGCTGCGCATCCCGCAGCAGGCGCCGACGCGCACGGTCGCCTCGATCGGGATGCCCAACCAGTCGGTGCTCGTCGCGATCTTCCGCGGGGACGAGACGGTGATCCCGTCGGGAGCGACCGAGGTGCGTGCGGGCGACGAGGTCGTCGCCCTCACGATCCCGGAACTCGAGGAGGACCTGACCCGCGCCCTGCTGGGGTCCGACTGATGCCCGGCGACATCCGCGGTGCGAGCCGCCGCGACGGCGTGCGGGGCACCCTGCGCGCGGTGGGCCTGGCGCTGGCCGTGTGCGCCGCAGGCCTGCTCCTGTCCGCCCTGCTGACCTGGGTCGTGTGACGCGATGAGTGGTGTCCTGCTGCGTCCGGGTCCCGAGGACCTCCGACTCATCGGCTTCTACCTGGGCAAGGTCCTGCTCGGGCTCGGGCTGGTCATGCTCGTCCCACTCGCGGTGGCCCTGTGGGCCGGGGAGTGGAACTCGGCCAGCGCGTTCGCGATCGGCGCGAGCCTGTGCCTGCTGGTGGGCGCGCTGAGTGACGCCGTGCTGTCGACGCGACGCCAGCTCACGTGGGCACACGGGATGGTGATCGTCGCGCTGGCGTGGCTGATCGGCGCCGTGTTCGCCGCGGTGCCCATGTACCTGTCGGGACGCTTCGCCCATCCCCTGGCCGCACTGTTCGAGGCGATGTCCGCCCTGACGACGACGGGCATGTCGGTCATCCACGACCTCGACCACACGCCGCTGTCCGAGGACACCTACCGCCACCTGCTGCAGTTCGCCGGCGGGCAGGGCATCGTCATCGTGGTGCTGTCGCTGTTCGCCCGAGGCGGTGCGCAGATCGCGTCGCTGTACGTGTCGGAGGGGCGTGACGAACGGATCCTGCCGAACTTCATCCGCACGGCACGCTTCATCTTCCTCGTGGCGGGCACGTTCCTGGTCGTGGGCACCGTGGCCCTGACGATCGCGCTGCTCACGGCCGGGTTCTCGCCGGGCCGGGCCTTCTACCACGCGATCAACCTGTTCTTCGCGTCGTTCGACACCGGCGGCTTCTCCGTCATGCAGGCGTCGGTCGCCTACTACCACTCGGCCGCGGTCGAGGTCGTCGTCATGGTCCTCATGATCGTCGGCACGCTGTCGTTCGGGCTGCACTTCGCCCTGTGGAGCGACAACCCCCGCGAGGTCCTGCGCCACCTCGAGACCCGCACTCTGGCGGTCACCTCGACGGCGTTCTTCCTCGTGGTCGGGTTCGGGCTGCTCGCGGCCGGCACCTTCGACCAGACCTCCGCGGTGTTCCGCAAGGGGTTCTTCACGCTCGTGTCGGCGGTGTCGTCGACTGGCCACCAGGTCAACGACGGCACGACCTACCTGACCGACTGGGGCGTGCTCGCGCCGGCGGCGATCGTCGGCGCGATGGCCATCGGCGGCATGGCGTCGTCGACGGCGGGTGGGATCAAGGCCATCCGCATCGGGATCGCGTTCCGCACCCTGGTGCACGACATCCGCAAGGTGCTCCGGCCCGAGTCGGCAGTCGTCGTCACCACCTACCACGCGGGGCGGCGCCGCATCCTGCGCGACGACACGTCACGGGCGGCCACGAGCATCCTGCTGCTGTTCGTCGGGTCCTACCTGCTCGGCACCATGGCGGCGCTCGCGTACGGCGACCACGGCATCGCGGAGGCCGCGTTCGAGGCCGTGTCCGTGGGGTCCAACATCGGCCTCTCGATCGGGGTGGTCCACCCGGAGATGCCGCGTGGACTCATGGCGGTCTACACGCTGCAGATGTGGCTCGGCCGACTCGAGTTCGTCGCGGTGTTCGCGCTCGTCGGCTACGCGCTGTCGCTCGCGCGGGGGAAGGTGCGCCGGTGAACACGACGCGAACGCGGTGGCTGCTGCTCACCCCGCTGACCGGCCTCGTGCTGATCGTCGGCGGTGTGTGGTGGCTCGAGTCCATCCATCCGCAGCTCGACACCGCCCCGATGGTCGTCGACGCGCCGCCACTCGGTCTCGACGAGGCCCTGCACTGCATCCGTGGTGTCGACGAGGCCGCGGTCGCCGTGGTGTCCGAACACCTCCGACCGGGCGCGCGGGTCTCGTCGGTCCAGGTCGTGGCCTGCCCGCTCGCGTTCGACCAGCGTGACGTCACGTTCGTCGGCGAGGCGGTGGGCGACGTGCTGCATCGGTCGGGCGGGGCCTGGGTCCAACTGAACGACGACGCGTACGCCCTCGAGGTCGGTCCGTTGGTCGGCCACCGCGAACACTCCGGGTTCAACTCGGGGTTGTCCGTGTGGCTTCCCGATGGACTGCACGAGCAGGTCTCCGAGGTCGGGGGCCCCGCGACACGGGGTGACGTCGTGCTCGTCCGCGGCACGCTCCACCGCGCGGACCCCCACGACGGAGGTGGGATCACCATTCGTGCCGAGCACCTCGAGGTGCTCGCGGGCTCGGTGACGGTCGATCCGCCACTGCACACGGTCCAGGTCGCCGTGGCCCTGGTCCTTGCGGCGCTCGCGCTCGCGGCGATCGCGTGGGCAAGGGTGCGGCGCACCCGACTGTGATCCGGCGGGTCAGCGCTTGTCGGTCAGTCCCGCGACCTGTGACGACGGGCACAGCGGTTCGACGACGCACACCTCACAGCGCGGACGTCGTGCATCACACGTCCGACGACCGTGATGGATGAACAGGTCCGACACCTCGAGCCATCGCTCCCGGGGGAACAGGCGCATGAGGTCCTGTTCGATGCGGCGCGGATCCTCGTTGCGGGTCAGCCTCAGCCGACGAGACACTCTCGCGACGTGTGTGTCGACGACGACGCCCGCGTTGACCCCGAATCCGTTCGACAGCACGACGTTGGCGGTCTTTCGTGCGACACCCGGCAGCGCCGTGAGTTCCTCCATGGTCCCCGGGACCTCGCCCCCGTGCCGTTCGAGCAGCAGTCGGGCGGTGGCCTGCAGGTTCCTCGCCTTCTGGCGGAACAGGCCCAGCGATCCGATCAGCGCCTCCACCCGGGCGAGGTCCGCCTCGGCCATCGCCTCGGGACCGTCGATCTCCACGAACAGACGGCGGGTCACCTCGTTCACCTTCACGTCGGTGGACTGTGCCGACAGCATCGTCGCGGCGAGCAGTTCCCAACGGTTCGAGTACTCCAGGGCGATCGTCGCGTCCGGCATCTCCTCGCGCAGCAGGTCGAGCACGATCGGCGCGCGCAGGGTCGGCCCGCGCGAGCGGTGCATGCCATCGGGGATCATGAGGGGCTCCGGTGTCACGCCGCAGGCTAGTGACGCCCTGTCGACACCCGGCGTCAGGGGCCGGCGGCTCGTACAGTGCTGACCCGGGAGGTGCACCGTGCGCGACGAGATGCAGCAGCAGTTCGAGGTCCTGCGGTCCAGGGTGGTCGCGATGGCCGACCAGACCGACTCGATGCTCGCCACGGCCATGGAGGCACTGCGCACCGGAGACGGCGACGGCGCGCGCGGCGTCATCGAGGCCGACGCGGCCGTGGACCAGGCCTACGAACAGGTGCAGCACGGGGTGCTCGCGCTGGTGGCCCTGCACGGCCCGGTCGGCACCGACCTGCGGCAGGCGACGGCGCTCATCCACGTGAGCCTGCACGTCGAGCGGATGGGCGACTACGCCGTGAACGCCGCTCGCGTCGTCGAACAGACGTCGGGCTTCGCGCGTGACCCAGAACTCACCGAACGCCTGGGCGTGATGGGCGAGCGTGCGCGCCGTGTGGGCGCGGACGCCGTCGACGCGTTCGTTCGTGGCGACGAGGAGGCCGCGCGACTCGCCGCCCGTCTGGACGACGAGGTGGACCGCCTCGACGCGGAGATCTTCCAGCGCCTGGTGCGACTCGCCGCGGTGGACTTCGACCGACTCGAGTGGGCGACGTCGATGATCCGGCTGTCGCGTCACCTCGAGCGCTACGCCGACCCCGGCGTCGACGTCGCCGAACAGGTGGTGTTCGTCACGACCGGCAGCGCCGTCGAACTGTCGCGGGACCCGGCCTGAACCCGCCGCCGGGACCGGGAACCGGGTTCGTCAGTAGGCGACGGCCGCGTACGAGCGCAGCTTGCTCAGCCGGTGACGGGCGCGGATCTGACGCACGGTGCCCGACTTGGACCGCATGACCAGCGAGTCTGTGGTCGCGCCGTACCGGTCGAAGTTCGCGCCTGCGAGCAGCTGGCTCGAGGTCACCCCGGTGCACGCGAAGAAGCAGTCGTCCGCAGAGACGAGGTCGTCGAGGTCGAGCACCCGGTCGACGTCGTACCCGGCGGCCACGGCCGCGGCCCGCTCGTCGTCGTTGCGTGGCCACAGGCGACCGAGCATGCGGCCCCCCAGCGCCTTGACCGCGCAGGCGGTGATGACCCCTTCTGGCGTGCCGCCGATCCCGTAGAGCAGGTCCACCTGGGGACGCTCGTCCCACGCCGCGAGCAGTCCGCCGGCGACGTCACCATCGGTGATGAGCGACAGCCGGGCCCCGACGTCGCGCACCTGGCGCTTGGCGTCCTCGTGGCGGTCGCGATCGAGCATGACGACCGTGAGGTCACGGACCTCTCGCTCGGTGGCCTCGGCGATGGCCTCCAGGTTGCGGGTGAGGCTCAGGTCGAGGTCGATCACCTCGGCGGCGTCGGCGCCGACGACGATCTTCTCCATGTAGACGCAGGGTCCCGGGTCGAACATCGTGTCGGCGGGTGCGGCGGCGAGCACCGCGAGCGCCCCGGGGCGCCCCTCGGCGAGCAGCCGCGTCCCCTCCACCGGGTCGACGGCGAGGTCGACCCGCGGGGGCCGACCGGTTCCGACCCGTTCGCCGTTGAACAGCATCGGCGCCTCGTCCTTCTCCCCCTCGCCGATGACGACGGTCGCGTCCATCTCCACGGTGTCGAGCACCTGACGCATCGCGTCGACTGCCGCCTGGTCGCCGGCCTCCTTGTCGCCGCGTCCCTGCCACCGGGCCGCGGACATCGCGGCCGCCTCGGTGACGCGCACGATCTCGATGGCCAGGTTGCGGTCCGGCTTCTCGTTGTTCACGCGACGTCCCTCTCGTGGTGGGTCCGCGCGGCGCGGGCCCGTCATGAGGGCAGCGTAGTTGTCAGAAGATCAGCGCGGCATGCTCGGCCAGGGGACTGCGGACCCCCTTGTTGAGCGTCACGTGGCCGAACAGTGGGCTGCCCTTCATCTTCTCGATGAGGGCGGCCATGCCCCCGTACGGCGAGATGTACGGGTTGTCGACCTGGCCGAGGTCCCCACAGAACACGACCTTGGACCCGCTGGCCATGCGCGTCAGCACCACCTTCAGCGCGGACAGTTCGATGTTCTGCGACTCGTCGATGATCACGTACTCGTCGGTGATCGAACGTCCACGCAGGTAGGTGATCGCCGCGAGTTCGAGCTGGCCGCGATCGACGAGCGCATCGATCGCGGCCTGCACCTGACGGTGGTCGCGCGGGCCCCGTCCGGCCTCGGTCCGCAGCAGCGCGTAGAGGTTGTCGTGCACGGCCGCCATCCACGGGGCGAGCTTCTCGTCGAGGGCGCCGGGGAGGTAGCCGACCTCCTGGCGGCCCACGGCGATCAGGGGCCGGTACACCGACAGTCGGCGGTGGATGCCGGCGCCGGTGACCTGTTCGAGCCCCGCGGCCAGCGCGAGGAACGTCTTGCCGGTCCCGGCCATGCCCATGAGCGACACGCACGGCACGTCTGGGTCGGTGAGCAGGTCGATCGCGAAGGTCTGACGCACGTCGCGCGGGTGCATGCCGAACACCGAGGTGTTGCCCGCGACGCGATGCACGGTCGCCGACCCGTCGGCAGCCACGTCGATGACCCGACCGAGACCGGAGGTCGATGCCGACGCCCGCATCACCAGACACGCGTTCACCCACAGCGTCCCGACCTGCGACAGGTCGACGAGCTCTGCGTCGATGCGCGCCTTGCCGTCCCGGTGCAGGGTGTCGAGCACCGTCGGGTCGACGTCCATCTCGACCACGCCGCTGGTGTGCTCCTCGGACCGGGCGGTGTCGGCGCGATAGTCCTCGACCGTCACTCCCAGCTGACTCGCCTTGATGCGCAGCGACGCGTCCTTGGTGACGAGCGTCGCGCCGAGCCCCATCGCGACGGCCATGATCCGGTGATCGGCCTTGCCCGGATCCAGGTACGACGGCAGCGACACGTCGAGGTGGTTCGCCTCGATGCGCACGGTCCCACCCGACGGCAGGCGGTGGGGTGCGCGAAGGCCGCCGGGCGACGCCTGGCGCAACTCCTCGACGGTGCGCAGGGTGTGCCGGGCGTTGCGGCCCACGTCGTCGAGCAGGGTCTTCTTGCGGTCGAGTTCCTCGATGACGACGAGGGGGATGACGACGTCGTGCTCGTCGAAGCGGAAGAGCGCCTGCGGATCCGCGAGCAGCACGCACGTGTCGAGCACGTACGTGACCGCCCCGGGGGTGTCGGTCGCGGTGGGACGGGAGGTCGGGGCGGGGTCGTCGTTCACGGTCACTCGTCGTCGTCGATCCGAGCGCACTCGGTCGTGGGCGGCGCACCGTGCGCGGCGGACCCTCGACGCCGACCAGCCGGGTTCGCACGCAGGTGCTGATGGCTCGACCCACGCTAGCCACCACGTGGTGCACAACCGCGCAACCTCGTCAGCGTCCGTATCGCCGACTGCGACGCTGGTAGTCACGCAGCGCCCGCAGGAAGTCGACCCGACGGAACTCGGGCCAGTACGCGTCACAGAAGTAGAACTCGCTGTGCGCCGACTGCCACAGCAGGAAGCCCGACATGCGCACCTCGCCGGACGTGCGGATGATGAGGTCCGGGTCGGGCAGGCCGTTGGTGTACAGGTGCCCGCCGATGTCCTCCGGTTCGAGGGTCCTGGCGAGATCCTGCAGGGACATGCCCTGCGCGGCCCGCTCCTCGAGGAGGCTGCGCAGGGCATCGGTGATCTCCTGTCGACCTCCGTAGCCCACGGCCACCTGCACGTGCAGGCGGTCGTGGTCCCGCGTCGCGTCCTCCGCCTCACGCAGACACGCACGGGTGGACTCGGGCAGCAGGTCCAGGGCACCGACGGCGGTGACCCGCAGGCCACGTTCGTCCGCGTCCGGGCGCGTCGCCATCCTGCGGACCGTGTCCTCGATGATCTCGAGCAGCCGGGCGACCTCGACGTCGTCACGGTCCAGGTTGTCGGTCGACAGCAGCCACAGCGTCACGTACGGGATCTCGGCCTCGAGACACCAGTCGAGAAAGGGGTCGATGCGTCGCGCGCCGGCGGCGTGACCGACCGACGCGTCTCCCAGGCCTCGCTCCTCCGCGTAGCGGCGGTTGCCGTCGAGGATCACGCCGACGTGCCGGGGCATCGGTCCACCGGCGAGCTCGGACGCGAGCCGCCGTTCGTAGAGCCGATAGGCCAGGTCGAGGACACCCATGGCGGTCAGGCTAGGAGAACCAGGAGCTCGGCGACGCACCCGGTCCCTGCGCACCCCGCCGGCCCTGTGGTATCCTTGGTCACAGCACGCCCGGGATCATGCGCCCCGAAGGTCATGAGAATCCCGGGCGTTTCACGTGGTCACGCCCACCCGGAGCGGGGGCGAGAGACCCGGATGCGACCGCTCGCATCCCTTCGCGCCCACGGCGCACTCCGGCACCCACACGGTGCGACGACGATCCACACTGCTGCTGACGAAGCTGCTGACGAACCCGAGGTGATTCCCCATGGCCGAGACCTGGCTGAGCCAAGAGGCCTACGACCGACTGCGCGACGAGCTCGAGACCCTCAAGACCGAGGGTCGTCCGGCGATCTCCCAGGAGATCGAGGAGGCGCGTGCGCACGGCGATCTCCGGGAGAACGCCGAGTACCACGCGGCCAAGGACGAGCAGGGTCGCATGGAGGCTCGCATCCGGCAGCTCGAGGAACTGCTGCGCGACGCCCAGATCGGCGCCCCCGAGGGTGCCGACACGGTGCGCCCGGGCGTGAAGGTCGTGCTCGACGTGGAGGGCGACGAGGAGACCTACCTGATCGGCAGCCGCGAGGACCATCACGACGAACTCGAGATCCTGTCGACCGAGTCACCGATGGGTTCGGCCGTCATGGGCGCTCGCGCCGGTGACACGGCCACGTTCGAGACCCCCGCAGGCGCCACGATCGAGGTCACCGTGCGCGAGATCGCGACGATCTGACCGGAGCCAGCGCCACCGACCTGACACTTCGTAACATTCCCGTCAGTCGTCCGTACGACTCGTAGCTGGCCGCTGCATGCCGCGTGCGCGATGCTCCGGGGGTTCCTGCGAGGAGGCACGGAGACGTGGGTGTGCGCATCGGTGTGCCACGTGAGACCAAGAACGGCGAACGCCGGGTCGTGCTGACCCCGTCCGCGGTGGCCATGGCCGTCGCGCGCGGCAGTGACGTCCTCGTGGAGACCTCGGCAGGCGAGGGCGCCGGCTTCGACGACGGCCAGTACGTCGCAGCCGGGGCGAAGGTCGTGGACTCCGCCGCGGAGATCTGGGCCTGCGACGTCGTCGTCAAGGTCAAGGAACCTCAGGAGTCGGAGTACCAGTGGTTCCGTGACGACCTGACCCTGTTCGCCTACCTCCACCTGGCCGCCGAGCCCGCACTGACCCGGGCGCTCGTCGAGCGCGGCGTCGCCGCCTACGCGTTCGAGACCCTCGTCGGTCGCAACGGCGGCCTGCCCCTGCTCGCCCCGATGTCGGAGATCGCGGGCCGTGCCGCAGCGATCCTGGGCGCGGCACGCCTCTCCACCGCCGGTGGTGGCAACGGCACCCTGATCGGTGGCGCCGCCGGGGTCCTTCCCGGCAGGGTCGTGGTGCTGGGCCTCGGGGTCGCCGGAACCGCCGCCGCACGCGGACTTCGGGGACTCGACGGACTCGTGACCGGCGTGGACGTCGACCTCAACCGCCTGTTCGAGCACCGGCTCGCCGGGACGGTCGACGCGACGTGCGCCTCGGAACCCGAACTCGTCGGCCAGCTGGTCGCCGACGCCGACCTGGTCATCGGTGCGGCGCTCGTTCCCGGCGCCCGCGCACCGGTCGTGGTCACCGAGGAACAGGTCGCAGCCATGCGACCCGGGTCCGTGATCGTCGACCTCGCCATCGACCAGGGCGGCTGCATCGAGACCGCCCGCCCGACGTCACTCTCCGACCCGGTCTACGAGACCCACGGCGTCGTCCACTACTGCGTGACCAACGTGCCGGGACAGTTCCCGCGCACGGCGTCCGCCGCGCTCTCGGCCGCCGTCGCGCCACGGCTGCTCGCCCTGGCCGACGAGGTCGCCGCCGGACGCGCCGGCGACGTCGACGCACCTCCAGCGCTGTCCGGCGCACTCAACGTCGCGGCCGGTGCGGTGACGCACCCCGCACTGCTCACGCACTGACCGAACAACGACCGTCGCCACGAACGCGGGGACACACAGGGAGCACCAACACATGGGACTGCACGCCGAGATGCTCGAACGCCACAAGCGCGTCCTGCCGTCGTGGCTCGCGCTGTACTACGACGAGCCGATGAGCCTCGTCGACGGTGAGGGACGTCACGTCGTCGACGCCGAGGGGAACCGCTACCTCGACCTCTTCGCCGGCATCCTCACCACGATGGTCGGCTACAACGTCCCGGAGGTCGTGGAGGCCATCCGTGACCAGGCCGGGCGCATGGTGCACACCTCGACCCTGTACCTCAACGAGCACCAGATCGCGCTCGCCGAGAAGATCGCCGACATGTCCGGCATCCCGGACGCCAAGGTCTTCTTCGTCGCCTCGGGCACGGAGGCCAACGAGGCTGCGCTGCTCATGGCAACCAGCACGCGTCGGTCCAACCAGATCCTCGCGCTGCGCAACAGCTACCACGGTCGCACGTTCGCCGCGATGTCGATCACGGGCAACCGCGGCTGGTCGGCCTCGAGCCTCAACCCACTCAACGTCAGCTGGATCGCCAGCGGTCAACGCCTGCGCAGCCCACTCGCACACCTCGACGACGAGGCCTACCTCGCCGCGGCGGCCACCGACCTGCGCGAGGTGCTGGCGACCACGACCGCCGGCGACGTCGCCTGTCTCATCGCCGAGCCGATCCAGGGGGTCGGCGGGTTCACCATCCCGCCCGACGGGTACCTGAAGGCGCTGGAGGAGGTCTGTGACGAGCACGGCATCCTGTTCATCAGCGACGAGGTCCAGACCGGATGGGGCCGTACGGGCGACCACCTGTGGGGCCACCAGGCACACGGCGTCACCCCGGACCTGATGACCTTCGCGAAGGGGCTCGGCAACGGGCTCGCGATCGCCGGGGTGGTCGGACGCGCGGACATCGTCGACTCGCTTCCCGCCAACTCGATCTCCACGTTCGGCGGCAACCACCTGTCGACGCGAGGCGCGCTCGCCACCCTCGAGGTGCTCGAGCGCGACGACCTGCAGGGCAACGCCGCCAAGCAGGGTCAGCGACTGCTGAGCCAGCTCGTGTCGGTGGGCGCGGACCTCGACCACGTCATCGACGTGCGGGGGCGTGGCCTGATGATCGGTGTGGAGTTCGGCGACCCGGGCACGCTCACGCCCCGACCCGACCTCGCGAACACGGCCCTCAACATCGCCCGCGAGGAGGGCGTGCTGATCGGCAAGGGCGGCCTGTACGGCAACGTCCTGCGGATCGCTCCCCCGCTCTCCATCACCGACGAGGAGACCGACGAGGCCGCACGCGCCCTGTCGGAGACCCTGCGTCGCACGGAGCAGTCCGCCGGCTGAACCCGGCGGCTCCCGCGAGAAGAGGCCGGCCACTCTCTCCCTCTCCGCCGGCCTCTTCTCGTGTCTGGTGACACTACGGTGTGCCCGACCCGACGGTCGGAGCACACGATGGGTGGCATTCCCGCACGGCCCGAGGGCCCGGCGATCGACCTCGTGTCCATCCCGACCGACGACGTCCCCCTCGACGGCCTGTGGTACGCGTCGCCCGGACAGCCGCGCGGCGGGGTGATGCTGCTGCACGGCAACACCATGAACTTCTACGTCGGCCCTCCGCGGTACCTGCCGCCGCGACTCGTCGCGGACGGGTGGGACTGCCTCGCGTTCAACCGGCGGGGCCACGACGTGCTCAGCACCCGCAACAGCCGGGTCCCGGAGGGTGGCGCCTTCCAGACCGCGGCCCAGGGGGACGCGGACAACACGTTCGCCGCCGAACTGATGCGCGAGCGCGGCCACGACCGGCCGGTGGTCGTCGGCCACAGCAACGGCGGCACGCTCGGGGCCGCATGGGCCGCCGCACGTCCCGGCCGCGTACGCGCGCTGGTGCTCCTGTCGGCGCATCGAGGAGGACCCGACACCCTCACGTGGTCGTCGGCACTCGGCCACCTCGCGGGCGACGGGCTCGAGGAGGCCCTCGACCGGGCACGCGCGCTCGTCGCCGACGGCCGCGGAGACGAACTGATGCTGCTGCCCGGCTGGTGGTACGTGATCAGTGCGACGAGCCTGCTCGACCGGCACGAGAACACCCCCGACCTGCTCGCGGCGGCACCACACGTCGACTGCCCGGTCCTCTACCTCGTGGGTGACCGGGAGGAGGACCCGGACGTGTATCCGGCCGCGGCGTTCCGCGACGCGTGCCCGACGCGGTGCGACGTGGTCGTCGTCGACGACTGTGACCACTTCCAGACCGGGCGCGAGGACCACGTCACCCGGCTGGTCGCCGAGTGGCTCGACGACGTCGTGCTCGACGAGCGCACCGAGGCCGACCGACCGCTCCCACGCCGGCAGGAGTCACCATGACGGACACGATCGGCGTCGTCGGCCTCGGCCGCATGGGTGGCGCCATGAGCACCCACCTGCTCGCCGCAGGCCTGCAGGTCGTGGGGTACGACGTCGCCGACGCACCACGCGTCGCCCTGACCCGCCAGGGAGGGGAACTCGCCGGGTGCCCACGCGAGGTCGCCGAACGCGCGGGGAAGGTGATCACGTCACTGCCCTCCGCCGCTGCGCTCGACGCGGTCCTCACCGGCCCCGACGGACTCCTCGCCGCTGCGCGACGACCCGTGATCGTGGTCGAGACCAGCACGCTGGGAGTCGACGACCGGTGGCGTGCCCACGACGTCGCCGCCGACGCCGGGGTCGTGCTGCTCGACTGTCCCGTCAGCGGGACCGCCCGACAGGCCCTGGTACGTGACGTCGTCGTGTTCGCCAGTGGGGATCCCGACGCGGTCGAGGCCTGCCGGCCGGTGTTCGACGCCATCGCCCGCGAGCACGTGGTGCTCGGCCCGTTCGGGACCGGGTCCATGATGAAGTACCTCGCCAACCACCTGGTGGCCGTGCACACCGCCGCTGCGGCCGAGGCCATCGTGCTCGGGATCCGCGCGGGCCTCGACCCACAGGTGGTGGTCGACACCCTGGCGGCCGGAGCCGGCAACTCGCGCATGCTCGAGGTCCGCGGCCCCCTCGTCGCGGCCGACACCCACGAGCCGGTCCACATGCCGGCGGACCTGTTCACCAAGGACCTCGACGTGATCGCGTCGTTCGCCGCGTCGGTCGGTGGGCGGACGCCGGTGTTCGACGCGTGCGCGGCCCTGCACCGTGCCGTCGTGTCGGCGGGGATGGGAGACCTCGACATCGCCGCAGTGCGCCGGATCCTCGACGGGAGCACGGGCGATCCGGACGGTAGGGTCTGACACCTGTCCGTGGGCTCGGTGGGAGCCGTTCCGCGGCACGTGAGGGGACACCGGTGGTCGAGGGCAGGGAGGGACGATGAGCAGGTTCGGGGTGGACCAGGTCCGACCGGCGGTGCTGACCGTCGACGTCCATCGGGGGCACCTCGATCCCGAGGTGGCCACGCAGCCCCTGCCGACCGACGCGGCCGCACGTGTCGTGGCCGCCAACGTCCGACTGCTCGACCGCGCCCGCGCCGCCGGGATCCCGGTGGTCCACGTCGTGACGTACTACCGAGACGGCGCGGAGAGTGCCGGCAACCCGTTCTGGCGGGTCATCGCCGACACGGACGCCACGCGTTCGAACGTGCTGCGTCACAACATCGACACGATGCCGGGGGTCGACCTGATGCCCGGGGTGCTCGGCGACGGGGACCACGTCGTGCAGACCAAGAAGCGCTACGACTGCTTCCTGCACACCGACCTCGACTTCCTGCTGCGGCGGCTCGACGTGAACACGCTGCTGATCACCGGCGTGAACACCAACAGCTGCGTGCTCACCACCGCGATCACGGCGTCGACCCGCGACTACGCACCGGTCGTGGTGACCGACTGCGTCGACTCGGTCGACGGACCCGAGTACCACGACCCGGCACTGCGGCTCATCGAGCGCGCGTTCGGCTGGGTCATGGACAGTGACGAGGCGCTTGCTGCGGTGACGGGCGGGGACTCCTGACCGCTGACCGACGACCGACCCGGCCGACTGGCCGACGACCCCGAAGGTGGCAGAACCCGTGACCACACACCGCGAGATCCGTGACGGCATGCAGATCGACTGGGACGTCGACATCGAGGTCGACGACGGACTGGTCCTGAAGGCCGACGTCTTCCGTCCCGTCGAAGAGGGCCAGTACCCGGTGCTGCTCACCTACGGGCCCTACGGCAAGGGGCTGCCGTTCCAGGACGGCTACTCGGGCGCCTGGGAGAAGATGGCCGCCGACCACCCCGACGTGACCGCCGGATCGACCAACGCCTACCAGAACTGGGAGGTCGCCGACCCGGAGAAGTGGGTGCCCCACGGGTACGTGTGTGTCCGGGTCGACTCGAGGGGGTGCGGCCGGTCGCCCGGGTTCATCGACCACTTCTCCGCCCGTGAGACCCGTGACCTGTACGAGTGCGTCGAGTGGGCCGGCGTGCAGCCGTGGAGCACCGGGAAGGTCGCCGTCAGCGGCATCTCCTACTACGCCATCAACGCGTGGCACGTGGCAGGCATGCAGCCACCGCACCTCACGGCGATGATCCCGTGGGAGGGCGCCGCCGACTTCTACCGCGACATGTCCCACCACGGCGGCATCGTCTGCACGTTCTTCGAGCACTGGTACGACATGCAGGTCAAGACCGTGCAGCACGGACGCGGCCCCGACGGGGGGATCAGTCCGTTCAACGGCCTGCCGATCTGCGGCGACGAGACCCTCTCCGAGGAGGAACTCGAACGCAACCGCGCCGACTTCGGCGCCACGATCCTGGCCCACCCGTTGGACGACGAGTTCCACCGCGAACGGTCTGCGGACTGGTCGCGCATCACGGTCCCGTTCCTGTCCGCGGCCAACTGGGGTGGGCAGGGACTGCACCTGCGGGGCAACGTCGACGCGTTCACCAACGCCGCGTCCGAGCAGAAGTGGCTGGAGATCCACGGCATCGAGCACTGGACCGAGTACTACACCGCCTACGGCGTCGACCTGCAGAAGCGCTTCCTCGACCACTTCCTGAAGGGCGAGGACAACGGATGGGACCAGACCCCACCGGTGCTGCTTCGCGTGCGTCACCTCGACCACTTCGAGGACCGCGCCGAACACGAGTGGCCGATCGCACGCACCCAGTGGACCCGGTGGTACCTCGATGCCGGGGAGCAGTCCCTGACGGACGCCGCGCCCGCGACGTCCGACGCGCGTGCGTTCGAGGCGCTCGGGGACGGGGTCACGTTCTGGTCGCCACCGATGCCGACCGACACGGAGATCACCGGCCCGATGGCCGCTCGGCTGTACGTGTCGTCGAGCACGTCCGACGCCGACCTGTTCCTGGTGGTCCGGGTCTTCTCCCCCGACGACGAGGAGGTCGTCTTCCAGGGAGCGATCGATCCCCACACCCCGATCGCCCAGGGATGGCTGCGGGCGTCGCACCGGAAGCTCGACGCGGAGCGTTCGACCGAGTACCAGCCGTACCACACCCACGACGAACGCTGGCCCCTCGAACCGGGAGAGATCGTCGAACTCGACGTGGAGATCTGGCCCACCAGTCTGGTCGTGCCCGCCGGGTACCGGGTTGCCCTGAGCGTGCTCGGCCGCGACTACGAGTACCCGCTGGCGTCCGACGAGCGACTCCCCCACTTCAAGAACGTGCTGCGCGGATGTGGACCGTTCCTGCACGACGACCCGACCGACCGTCCGGCCTCGATCTTCGGCGGCACGACGACCGTGTACGCCGGAGGTGAGCACCCCTCCCACCTGCTCGTGCCGATCGTTCCACCGAACCGCTGACGCGCCGGTCGGCCGCCCGAAGGATCAGGCGCCGAACGCGAGGGTGACCTTCAGCGCGCCTGCGGTTCGGCTGCGTTCGATCGCGGCCCCGTGGTCGCCGGCGTCGAAGCGCTGGCCGGCCAGTGGCTCCAGCGACACGTCCCCGGCGGCGACGTGGTCGATGGCGCGTGCCAGGTCGCGCGGCCGGGCACTGCGCGCACCGATCACCCGCAGTTCCTTCAGGTACAGCGGGTACAGGTCGAGGTCGTGGCCACGGTCGCTGATCGTGCCGAACTGCAGGATCGTGCCGGCCGGTGCCGCCGCGTCCAGAGCCGTCTGGACGCCGTCGGGCACGCCAGAGGTCTCCACGACCAGCGGGGCGCCCCGGTCTCCGGTGGCCTCGGCGACGACGCGGGCTGCATCCGCAGGGTGCGCGGTGACCGTCGCTCCGAGGCGCTCGGCGAGTCGGCGCCCGGACGCCGACCGGGTCAGGCCGACGATCGTGGTGACGCCTCGTGCGCGAAGCAGCTGCAGATGGAGCAGCCCACTCACCCCTAGCCCGACCACCACGGCTGGCCCCTCGGGAAGCGGCTCCACGAGCGTCTGCGCGTGGACGCACGTGCCCAGCACCTGCAGCAGCGGACCGACGGCGGGATCGATGGCGCCGGGCACCGTGTGCAGCCGCGACTCGTCGACCGAGATCAGGTCCGCGAAGCAGCCGTCGACGTCCCGTCCGAGCAGGCCCCCCTGCGCACACAGGTGCGGCAGGTCTGTCAGGCACGGCGTGCACGACCCGCAGGTCACCGCAGGGTCGACGAGCACACGGTCACCCACCGCGTGACGGCCACTCGACCCGGCGACGACCACCTCGCCGACGGCCTCGTGTCCGAGGATCCGGGGATGCTCGACCCGCACGGACCCGTCGATCACCTTCAGGTCGGTCCCGCACACGCCCGCCGTCAGGACTCGCACCAGGGCGGCGTCACCGGGACGGGGATCGGCGACCTCGGCAAGCTCGACCTCCCCGGGTGCACGCAGAACGAGCGCTCGCACGGCCTGTCCGCCTCCCGACCGGCGCCCGGATGCGACCGCTGGACGCCTCGTCTACGGTACCCAACCCCCTGTCCGGGACAGGGACAACGCCGGCGGGAGCGTCCCGCACCGGCCCACGAAGAACGGAGCCTCCTCCATGCCGAGCCACAAGGTCGTCGTGACCGACCAGGTGTTCCCCGCCGTCGAGGTCGAACGTGCGCTGCTCGCCGAGATCGACGCGGAGCTGGTCGTGGCGGACGGCACGCGTGAGGGGGCGCTCGCGGAGGCACGTGACGCCGATGCGCTGCTCAACACCTACCTGCCGATCGACGCAGACGCGGTGGCCTCACTCGAGCGGTGCCGGGTCATCGCCCGGTACGGCATCGGTGTCGACAACGTGGACCTCGAGGCCGCCGCCTCCGCGGGGATCACCGTCACCAACGTCCCCGACTACTGCGTCGAGGAGGTCGCGACCCACACGCTGGCCATGCTGCTGGCCCTGCTGCGTCGCATCCCCGACGGTGACCGCCTCGTGCGTGCCGGAGAGTGGGGCGTCGCGGGTGTCCGACCACTGCACCGACTGTCGGAACTGGAGATCGGCATCGTGGGGCTCGGGCGGATCGGACGCCGTGTCGCCGAACTGCTCCGGCCCACCGGCTGTCGACTGCTGGGACACGACCCCTTCGTCGAACGATCCGACGAACTCGAGCTCGTGGGTGTCGACGAACTGCTCGAACGGTCGCACGCCGTGTCTCTGCACCTGCCCCTGACCCCCGACACCCGCGGCATGATGGGCGCCGAACAGTTCGCGAGGATGCGGTCCGACGCGGTGCTGGTGAACACGTCGCGAGGCCCACTGGTCGACCTCGACGCGGCCACCACGGCGCTGCGTGACGGGACCATCGCCGCTGCGGCGCTCGACGTGTTCGAGATGGAGCCCGTCGATGTCGACCGCGTCGTCGACGTCCCGAACCTGCTCATGACGCCGCACGTCGCGTACTACTCGGAGGAGGCCATCCGTGAGTCGCAGACCAAGGCCGCCACGCAGATCATCCGGGTGCTGTCGGGGCAGGACCCCGACTACCGGGTGAACTGACCCCGTCCCGTTCGGTCCGCGTCAGTCGAGACCGAGCAGGCGAGCCGCGTTGCCGCCGAGCACCGCAGCACGATCGTCGTCGCCGAGCCCCTCGACACGACCCACGAACCCGACCGGGTCGGCCTCACCCATGTCGTACGGGTAGTCGGTCCCGAGCAGCACGTGGTCCGCACCCATCGTGTCGATCAGCGTCGCCAGCTGCGACGGGTCGAACACCACGGTGTCGACGTACAGGCGTCGGAGATCCTCGCTGGGCGGATGGTCGAGCCGGACCCGCCCGTCGGTGCGCGCGCCCCAGGCGTGGTCCATCCGCGCCCAGTAGAACGGGAGGTAGCCCCCACCGTGCACCACGCACACCCTCAGGTCGGGGTGGCGCTGGAACACGCCCCCGAAGATCATGCGCGCAACCGCGACCGTCGAGTCGAGCGGGTTGCCGATGACGTTGGTGAGGTAGTAGTCGGACAGACGCAGACCGTCGGTGTAGCCGTGCGGGTGCAGGACGATGAGCACCCCGAGCTCCTCGGCCCTGGCGAAGATCGGGTCGAACCGGGGATGGTCGTAGTCCATCCCGTTGACGTTGGTGCAGACCTCCACGCCACGGAAGCCGTAGTCGTCGACGACACGGTCGAGTTCGGCCAGCGCCCGCTCGGTGTCCTGCATCGGCAGCGTGCCGAGGCCCGTGAAGCGGGTCGGGTGCTCGCGACAGATCTCCGCGATGCGCTCGTTCAGCCGGCGCGCGAGCCGCTCGCCGAGGTCCGGCGTGGTCCAGTAGTAGTACTGGGGTGGCGCGACCGAGATGGCCTGCACGTCGACGCCCATGGCGTCCATGTCCTCGAGTCGACGCGACGGCTCGGACAGCTTCGGGACGATCTCCTGGAAGTGGGTGGCGTTGTACGCGTTGCTGACGGCCCCGGCGTGGTACGAGAAGTAGTCGTACTCCGGCCGGAAGTGCCCCTCGACCCACTCCTGACACTCCGGCAGCGCGACGTGGCAGTGGATGTCGACGACACGTTCGGTGTGGGCGCTCATCGAGGTCTCCCCGGTCGGGACGTGGGCCGTGCAGGCCCGCCCTGCGTCGGGCGACAGGCTAACGGCAGACGCCCCGACTCGGCGTCGGGGCGTCTGCCGTCATCGCGACCGGGCATCGACGGATCTCACCGTCGACGCGCGGTCGTCCGCGTCAGAGCGAACTCGGGTCGGGCCGCAACGGGTGCCCGTAGAGCTCCTGCAGCTCCCACAGGCACGAGAAGTCCGCGTGGTCACGCCAGTCGAAGTCCTGCGAGATCACCGGGTCCTCCGCACCCTTGTGGATCTCCATCTGGCGATCCAGCGCATCGGGCGTGGCACCCATGTCGCGCGAGGTCGTGTGCGGGTAGGTGCTCAGCCAGGCCTCCTCCACGCCGGCGGAGTCGAACCCGAACTCCTCGTGGACCCGGATCAGGTCCGGAACCTTCTCGGCGCCGCGCTCCTCCTCGTAGTCGAACAGCCACGTCACCGTCTCCATCTGGCCCTCGAGGGCGGCGCACACCGCGTCACGGTGGTCCTCCCAGATCTGGCGCGGGACGATGAACTGCAGCTGGGCGTTCTCCACGAACTCGCCGAACAGGACGTGACCTCCCGCCTCCTCGACACCGGGCACGTGGCGCGGCTGGCCGTTGAACGCGTCGAGTTCACCGGCGAGCATGGCGTCGAGCCTGCCGTCGGCGCTCGGCACGGACAGCCACTGCAGGTCGTCCGGGTCGATGCCCCAGAAGTCCGTCATGATGATCCGGCTGACGATGTTCCAGCTGTCTCCCGGGACACCGGCGCTGAAGCGCGCGCCGACCAGGTCCTCGGGCGTGGCCACGTCAGGGCTTCCGAACAGGTACCACGCCTCCTTGTCCGCGCTGATGGCGACGATCACCGCGTCGATGGCTCCCTGCTCGATCGCCGGCCACACGATCGCCGGTTCCCCGAGCGCGATCCACGCGGCCCCACCGACCAGGGGTGCGATGGGGTCGTCCGAGTAGATGACGTTGACCTCGTCGAAGATCTCGGGCCACAGGCGGTCCTGGTTGTTCAGCGTCAGCATGAGCTGCGGGAAGCGCTCCCGCTCGTAGATGATGTCGAGCACCGGGATCGACGGTCCCGTGAAGTACGGCGGGCCGTCGGGAGTTTCGTCGGTGTCGTCGGTGTCGTCACCGGGTTCCGACGGCGCCTCCGGCGCCGGCGGTGCCTCGGCTGCGGGCGGTGGATCGTCCGAGCCACACGCGGCCAGGACGAGTGCCGCGGCCAGTGCGGCCGCGAGCAGGGTGGTCAGTCGACGCTTCATGCGAGTCCCCTCTCCCAGGACGGGCAGGCCGGATGAACCTGCCATGTCTATACACTAGAGACACTAGTGCGAGGGGCGTGGGGGGACAACGGCCGTCCGATCGGCGCCTTCAGTGTCGCTCGCGCACGCTCGGGCCTGGTCGCGGGCTCGTCCCCCGCGGGATGTCAGACCGCGGTGACGAGGATCCAGGCTCCCCCGACGATCCCTGCGATGCCGGTCCACAGGCGCACGAGCGATCCGGTGGGCTCGTCGCGGGCGACCCACCGTGCCGCGAGCGCGACCATCGGCGGGGTGAACTGCAGGATCGCGAGCGCCACCGCCACCGGCGTGTGGTTGAACGCGGTCCACATCATCCAGATCCCCGTCGCGACGAAGGACCCCGCGAGCGCCGCGAGCGCCCAGGTGCGACGGGTGACCGGCGCTCGTCGCACGCGCCCCGGGGCCACGGCCACCAGCACGGCGTACACGACGGTGCTCGCCGCCATCCCGATCAGCGCCACCATCAGGGGCGAGTCGATGGTCTCGAGCGCACCGAACACGAACACCGGGGACGACCCCCAGCACAGCGCCGTGCCCAGTCCGCTGGCAACGCCCAGCACGCTGCCGGCGGGGCGCACCCCGCCGACCGGACGGTTGAGCGCCACCACCGCGACACCGGCCACGACGAACACCAGTCCCGCGAGGTGCCGGGACGTGAACGGTTGCCCGAGGAACAGCGTCGCGACCAGCGCGCCCCACAGTGGCATCGTGCCGAGCAGTGCACTGGTCCTGGCGACACCGATGCGGGTCTGGCCCGCACCCAGCAGCGTCCACCCGAGGAAGAAGTGGACGAACCCGGCGAGCCCTGCCATGACCACCGAACGCGCGGAGGCGCCGGCCAGGGCCGCGAAGGATCCCGTCGCCGCGGCGATGAGCGTGAGGGTCGCTGTGCCCGCGACCAGCAACTGCAGGGTTCCGCGGTAGACGTCGATGCCGTGCAGGGCTCGGCGGTTGGTGAGCTGGAAGAGCGCGAATCCGCTCGCCGCTGCGAACGCGTACAGGACCCCGACGATCATCGTCGGGGTCCTGTGGACGAGGTGCCCGCCGGGGGCATCAGCTGGAGGTCGGCATCACGAGGTCGATTCCCGCCGACGCGTTCGGCCAGCGCGAGGTGACCGTCTTGGCGCGCGTGTAGAAGCGCACGCCGTCCTCGCCGTGCATCCGCTGGTCGCCGAAGATCGAGTCGGCCCAGCCGCCGAAGCTGTAGTAGGCCATCGGCACCGGGATCGGGACGTTGACACCGACCATCCCGACCCGGATGTTCGTGGAGAACGTGCGGGCGGCACCGCCGTCGCGGGTGAACACCGCCGTGCCGTTGCCGTACGGGTTGGCGTTGACCAGTTCGATCGCCTCGGCGAGCGTCTCCACGCGCACCACCGACAGCACGGGGCCGAAGATCTCCTCGTCGTAGATCGTCATGCCCGGCTTGACCCGGTCGAAGAGCGTCGGGCCGAGCCAGAATCCGTCGTCGTACCCGTCGACGGTCAGGCCGCGACCGTCGACCACCAGGTCTGCGCCCTCGTCGGCACCTGCGTCGACCAGTCCGGCCACCCGCGCGCGGTGCTCACCGGTCACCAGCGGACCCATCTCCACGCCCTCGGTGTCGCCCGGGCCGACGCTGAGCCGCTTCGCGCGGTCGGCGATCGCGGCGACCAGGTCGTCGGCGACGTCACCGACGGCGACGACCACCGAGATCGCCATGCAGCGCTCACCGGCCGAGCCGTACCCCGCACTGACGGCGGCGTCCGCGGCCCCGTCGAGGTCGGCGTCCGGCAGGACCACCATGTGGTTCTTCGCACCGCCGAGCGCCTGGACACGCTTGCCGTGCTGGGCGCTTGTCTCGTACACGTACCGGGCGATGGGCGTGGATCCCACGAAGCTGGTGGCGGCGACCCCGGGGTGGGTCAGCAGCGCGTCGACGACCTCCTTGTCCCCGTGGACGACGTTGAACACCCCGTCGGGGAGGCCCGCCTGCTGCCACAGTTCCGCGGTCAGCATCGACGGGGTGGGGTCCTTCTCGCTCGGCTTGAGGACGAACGAGTTCCCGCACGCGATGGCGACCGGGTGCATCCACATCGGCACCATCACCGGGAAGTTGAACGGCGTGATCCCTACGACGACCCCGAGCGGCTGGCGCAGCGAGTGCGAGTCGACCGCGGTGGACACGTCGACACTGAACTCGCCCTTGGCGAGGTGTCCGATGCCACACGCGAACTCGACGACCTCGAGGCCACGCTGGACCTCTCCACGCGCGTCGTCGAACGTCTTTCCGTGCTCCGCGGTGATCGCTCGCGCGAGGTCGTCCTGGTGTGCCCGGACGAGTTCACGGAACGCGAACAGGACGCGCGTGCGCCGGCTGATCGGCGCCGTCCCCCACTCCCGGTAGGCCTGCTGGCCAGACGCGACCGCCCGGTCGACGTCGGCCGAGGAACCCAGCACGACGTTGGCGGTGATCTCGCCGGTCGCCGGGTTGCTGACGGGGGCGGTGCGGTCGCTCGTCGAGGAGACGACCGAGCCGTCGATCCAGTGCTCGATGATGTGCGTCATGGTTCATTCCCGGGTGCGTGGATGGCGTTCGGCAGGCGGTGCGTCGACGCCGAGTGCGGTCGACGTCGGGGCCGTGTCACATTCTCGCCGGCAAGGCGCACACTACAATGCGCACCCTGCAAGGCCGCAATCACCCCAGCCTTACAGACTGACCGACTCGTCCACGGATCGGCTGAGCCATCGGTGCCGTCACCACTCCCGGCGCAGGCCTGGGCGCGGAGGAACGCCCGTCCCCCGCGCTGCCCCGATTGCGCGAGGTCCTGGCGACACCAGAACTGGAACGTGGCGGGCCCAGAGTGCTCGCGGGGGAACAGCGACTCGACGACCCGGTCCGCTGGGTGCACGTGAGCGAACTGCCCGACATCGCCCACCTGCTGCAGGGGGGCGAACTCATCCTCACCACGGGCATCGGCCTGCCCGACGAACCCCGGGAACTCCAGCGCTACATCGAGGACCTCGTCCGGGTGCAGGCGACCGGTGTGGTGGTCGAACTGGGGCGGCGCTTCACCGAACTCCCGCGGGCCATGCTCGAGACGGCGCGGCGGCGACGCTTTCCACTGATCGTGCTGGACCACGAGATCCGCTTCGTCCGGGTGACCGAGGCGGTGCACGTCGACATCATCAACCGCCACGTGTCGGTACTCGAGCAGGTCCAGCGCGTGCACACCGTGTTCACGGAACTGGCGGTCGAGGGAGCGTCGGCCGACGACATCGTCGGCGAGGCCGCGAACCTGTCCGGCCTGCCGGTCGTGCTGGAGAACCTGACGCACCGCGTCATCGCCGCCCACAACCCCGGCGGGTCTCTGGCCAACTTCCTCGATGGGTGGGCGCGACGCTCCCGAGCCCTCACGGTGGCCGACCGCATCGGGGTCGCCCAGCAGGGTTCCGAGGCCTGGCTGGTCGCCGACGTCGGCGCCCGCGGCGAGCGGTGGGGCCGGCTCCTGATGCGCCTCGACGCTCGAGCGGTCGACCAGCCCCAGTTCGCCACGAGCATCGTGGAACGCGCCGCGACCGCACTGGTCCTCAACCGGCTCGGCGACCACGAACGCGACTCGTTCGAGACCCACGCGGAGCGCACGCTCATCGCGCAGATCCGCCACGGGACGACGTCGCTGTCCTCACTCGCCGCGCGTGCCGCGGCTCTCGGCACCCCGTTGCACGATCGCCTCCTCGCCGCACTCGTCCTGCGGCCTCGGACCACCGACCAGCGATCCGACACGCTCGAACGTGACCTGACCCAGATCGGTCGGGTCCTGACCGGGTCGATCCGTGCGTGTGGGCTGCAGGCCATCGGAGGACCGCTGCCCTCTGACGAGATCGGCCTCGTCGTGGCCCGCGAGGGCGACGCCGGGTCCCTGCTCGACGCCTGCGAGCAGCTCGCTGCACGAGTGCACGCCGACCTCGCGGCCCACGGCCTGCCCGCGGTCGTCGTCGCCGCGTCGTCGGTCGTCACGGACCTGCGGGACCTGCGCGACGCGTTCGTGGAGGCGGAGCAGGTCGCGACCGCCGCGATCCCCACCGCAGACGACCGGTCGCTGTGGACCCCGGAGGACATCCGGCTCGCCGGTCTCGTGCAGCTGCTGCGCGACGACCCGCGCATGCAGCGGTTCGTGGAACGCCAGCTGGGTCCCGTGCTGCAGGAGGCGGACGTCGCGGAACCCTCGCTGATGGCCGCGCTCGGCGCGTTCCTGGACCACGGCGGCAACAAGTCCGCCGCGGCCGACGCGCTCGGGATCAGCCGGCCAACCCTGTACCAGAGACTCCAGCGGGTGGAACGGGTGCTCGGCGTCGACCTCGACGCGATCGAGACGCGCATGTCCCTGTACGTCGCCTACCTGGCGCTGCGGTCGTCTCGCGACGACCCGACCGGCGTCGGGAGCCGGGTCGGCGACGACGGCTGATCGTCAACGCACCGCCGGATACCCCGCGAGCGGCCAACGGCGGACGGTCCAGACACACGCCACGAGCGCCACCGACGAGGCCAACAGGGCGGTCGGGATCGAGAAGATGGTCGCCGTGGCCCCCCACACCGCCGCGCCCACCGCCATCGCGCCCTGCTGGACGACGATGTAGATCGCGATCGCTCGTGCACGCACCCATCCGGGCAGGACCTGCTGGACGACCGTGTTGAGCGTCGCCGCGTAACCGACCCACCCGATGCCGGAGACGAAGGCAAACGCCATCAGCGGCAGGAAGACCCGCACGGTGGCAAATCCCACGAGGCCGATCGCCGCGAACACGAGCGACGCGCCCATGACGACGTCGACGCCGAAACGACGACGGGCCCTGGTCATCATCATCACGCCGAGCACGGCCCCGGATCCGACGACGCCCAGCAGCCACCCGTAGCCCGCCGGTCCCAGGCCGGCCTGTCGCGCGACCAGCGGCAGCAGGGACCACAGGGCGCTCGCGGCGAGGATCCACAACGTCGCCCGGATCAGGCACGCCCGCATCTCCGGGGACTGCCGCGTGTAGCGAATGCCGATGCGCAGCGCCTCGACGAAGCCGGGGCGCTCGTCGACACGTGGAGGACTTCGCCGCTTCCACCGCAGCAGCACGATCACCACCAACCCGAAGGCCGAGGCGTTCACGAGGAACACGGTGCCCGGACCGATCACGGCGAGCAACAGCCCCCCGACGGCTGGTCCGAGTGCCCGAGCCACGTTGATCGTGAGTCCCTTGAGTGCGACGGCCCCGGCGAGGTCGCGACGGTCCACGAGTTCAGGGATGATCGCGTCCATCGCGGGCATGTTCAACGCGGTACCGACCCCGAGGCAGAACGTCAGGGCGAGCAGGGACCAGGGTTCGATCCGGTCGAGGAGGGTCAGCACCCCGATGGCCGCTGCGGTCGCCACCAGCCAGCTCTGGGCGAAGATGAGCCACCGTCGCCGGTCGAACAGGTCCGACAGCACCCCTGCGGGCACGGCGAGGATGAACACGGGCAGCACCAGGGCGGTCTGCATCAGTGCGACGAGCAGGGGCAGGTCCGTGAGCGTGGTCATGAGCCACGAGGCACTGGTGTCGTGCATCCACCGGGCGATCTGCGTGATGAGCGACGCGAGGAAGATCGCCCGGAACAGCGGGGCCCGCAGCGGGGACCAGGCCGTGACCTTCGGTTCGTCCGCGGGCTCACCGGCCCCGGACGCGCCCGTCTCGTCGGTCATGGCCGCACGGCCGTTGCCTGTACCTCGACGAGCATCTCCGGGATCGCGAGCTGGGCCACGGTCACCATCGCACTTGCGGGATACGGCTCGGGGAGCACCTCGGCGCGCACCTTCAGGAACCCGTGACCCAGTCGCGCGTCGGTGAGGAACACCGTCATCGACACCAGGTGCTCCAGTCCGGCGTCGGCTGCGGCCAGCGCGAGTTCGACCTTGCGGAACACCGCGCGGGACTGCGCCTCGATGCCGACCGGCGCGCCCTCCTCCGGGTCCCAGGCGGTCTGGCCCGCCACGAAGACGAGGGGTCCCGCGACGATGCACTGCTCGTAGGCATAGGGCCTCGAGTCGTAGAGCTCGGGCACGGGGACGGCGCGTCGTTGCCAGGTGTCCATGTGTTCCTCGTCCTCGGGCGCGAGCGACTCGCAGCCGTGAAGGTACGGACCGGGACCACCCGTCGGGGACGCCGGAGGGCCCGCAGCGGCGAGGCCGCCGCCAGTTCGTCCCGTCGGGGACGACCGGCGACGGCCTCGGCCAGTCGTTCACCGGCGTGCTGTCTCAGCACGCCGGTCGGACATCACTCAGTCGAGGACCCGGATGTCGCGGTAGCGCAGGTGCGACGGGAACCAGACCTGGCCGCGGACGTTCTCCACGCGGTCGGGGCTCCAGATCGCGGCGTGCGGCAGGTCGTAGAACCCACACGCGAGTGCCATGTCGTACACGGTCTGGGTGAACTCCTCCCAGATCTCGGTCTGCTCGGCGAGCGTCTCGGCCGCGAAGCCACGCTCGATGATCTCGTCGAGTTCAGGCACCGAGTTGTTCAGCGGGTTCGCGGTCCCGTTGGGCGTCCACCGGAAGTGGTAGAAGCCCGGGATGCCCGTGTCCTCCGCGGAACTGGTGTTGAAGTACGCGTCGTACGCGCCCGTCTGGTACTCGGAGAAGTACTGCGGGCTGGTCAGCGCGTCGAGTTCGACGGTGATGCCGATCTCGGCCATCTGCGCCCGGAACAGCTCGTTCTGGGTCGCCTGCGGCGGGCTGGACGCGAAGTTGAAGGTCACGTCGGGGTTGCCCGCGGCCTCCAGGTGCTCACGTGCCCTGTCGGGGTCGTACGGGTAGCCCGGCAGACCCTCGACGTAGCCGACCTGGCCCGGGTTGTGGCGCTGCGCGTGCCACTGCGAGTACCCGTCGTACTGGGCGACGTTGATCTCGTCGAAGTTGATCCCGTAGCAGATCGCCTTGCGCACGTCCTCGTCGGCGAACACACCGTTGAGGTCGATGAAGTTCAACCCGTGGCGAAGCGCCGGCCAGGTCACCACGTCGAGACCTGCGGCCTCGGCCTGGGCGACGGACGGGAGCTCCACGCTGGCCACGTCCACGTCACCGCTGAGCACGGCGTTGTAGCGCGACTCGTTCTCCAGGATGATCACCATCTCGATGCGCTCGGGACCGATGGTCTCGGGCGCCCAGTAGTCCTCGAAGAAGTCGTAGACGTAGATGGACTCGTGGATGGTCTCGTCGGTGTTCAGGACCCACGGACCGGTTCCGATCGGCACCGAGTAGTCGCCGGACTCGATCATCGCCGGGCTGAGCATGAACGCACCACGGCGCGCCAGGTTCGGCAGCAGTCCCTGGTCGGGACGGCTGAGCTCCAGGCGAACGGTGTACTCGTCGACGACGACGACCTCGTCGACCGCGTCGAAGATGAACTGCCAGGCACCCGGCGTGGTGCTGACACGCTCGATGTTCGCGACGACGGCGTCGGCGTCGAACGGGGTGCCGTCGGTGAAGACGACGCCCTCCTCCAGGTACAGGGTGATCGCGTCAGGCTCCTCGTCCCACGAGTGGGCGAGCTGCGGCACGAGCGTGACCCCGTCCTCCTCGAGCGTGATCAGCTTCTCGTAGACGATCGCCAGGTGACCCTCACCGGGCTTGGTCAGGTTGTTGTAGTCGGCCATGGTGAAGTTCATGCCATAGCGCAGGGTTCCCGACGGACCAGTCGGCGCCTCGGGCTCCTCGGGCGCCTCAGGGGCGTCCGGTGCGTCCGGTGCGTCGGGAGCGGCGTCGGGGGCGTCGTCGCTGCCACACGCGGTCAGCACCATGAGTGCTGCCGCGATGACGGCGACATGGCGTACCCACCTTCTCGTTCTCATCTGCTCTCTCCTCGGGTTGGTCCCGTCCTGTCGTCGTGGGCGATCGCGGCCGCGTCGTCCACTGGCCGCGCCGGAGAACCGGCGCGTGCACCCTCCCCGAGCCGGGCACCCACTGCGGATGCAGCGCGTCGTCCCGGTCGGGAATCCTGATGGCCCCGGACCCCTGTCCCCCGCGGGCCCCCTGCCCCCTGCGCGCGTGGCGTGGTCATGCGACACCCACGCCGGCGCTGGACTCGAATCCCTGTGACACCCACACGACGCGACCCCCGACCATGGTCATGTCGGACCGGATCGCGGGGATGTCGGCCTCGTCGACCTCGAACAGGTCCGCGGTCAGCACGGCGAGATCCGCGAGATGGCCGGGCTCGAGCCGACCCCGGTCGTGCTCCTCGAAGGAGAACCACGTCGCCGATGCGCTGATGCACTCCAGCGCCGACCTTCGGTCGAGTGTGCGCTGCGGGTCCCAGACCTGCCGACCCGACAGCGTCTGGCCCGTGACGAGCCACTGGAGCACCGTGAACGGGTTGTGGCTGGCGACGCGCATCGCGTCGGAGCCGACCGCGACCGGAACCCCAGCCTCCCGGAAGGCCTTCACCGGCGGCGCGGCGCGCAGGCGCTCCTCGCCCCAGTAGCCCGTGACCTCGTCACCCTCGAGCCGGAGCAGCGCCTCGGGCAGCACGCCGATGCCGAGTTCCTTCAGCGTCGGGATGTCGTCCTCGGTGAGCGACGTCCCGTGCACGATGGCCCAGCGCAGGTCGGAGATGTCGTGCTTCTCGTGCACCTCGCGCCAGAGGTCGAGCATCGCGGCGGTCTTCTCCGGACGGATCATGTGCATCTGCACGGTCCAGCGCTTCGCCGCACACGCCTCGAAGATCGCGCGACACCGGTCGAGCTGCTTCTCCGACAGGTCGGGCAGTCGCGCGAAGCTGTCCCCGACGGCGAAGAGGATGTTCTCCCCGATCGCGAGCACCTGCAGCATGCGGTCGCCCTGCCGCGCGTGGCTGTAGCGGAGGAAGCCGCCGATCTGCTCCTCCTCGGTGCCGGGATCCGAGGGGTGCACCGTCGTGCGAACCCGCACGCTGAGCTCGCCCCGGCGCCAGCTCTCGTAGACCGCGTCGTAGCGGTCCGGGCCCGTGTTGGAGCCCCCACCGTCGATGAGCCCCGTGATGCCGAACGAGGAGAACTCGCGACTGGCCGCGCGGGTCGACTCGACCTGACGTTCGAGGTCCGGAAGCGGCAACTGCGCCTGCAGCCAGCGCAGCGACGGCATGGTGCTGACCCTGCCGGTGACGTTGCCGTCGGCGTCCTTCTCCAGCGTCTCGGGATCGACGTTCCAGTCGGCGGCCGAGTCCCAGTCGATGCGCTCGAGCGCCGCCTGGTTGACGATCGCCCACTCGTACAGGAACTGCACGATCACCGGGTGGTCCGGCGCGAGTTCGTCGAGTTCGGCCTTCGTCGGATGGCGGTTCTCGACGAACTGGGTCGGGTGCCACCCACCGATCACCCGGATCCACTCCCCGGCAGGCTTCGAGCGGACCTCCTCGGCGATCAGGTCGTAACCCTCGGCGAGGCTGTCCACGGTGCCCCACCGGATCTCGTCAAGCCACGTGAAGCCCGCACGCACGAAGTGCACGTGCGCGTCGATGAGCCCGGGGACGACCCGCCGCCCCTCCAGGTCGACCACCATGGTCGCCGGACCGATCCACGAACCGACGGCGTCGTCGTCACCCGCCCAGGCGACACGCTCGCCGATGATCGCGAGCGCCGTCGCCTCGTCCGGGGTGGACTCGGACGACGACAGGGTGGTGATCCTGCCCCCGCGCAGCACGACGTCGGCGGGACGGTGGTTCACGTGTGGCTCCTCTGGGGGGCTCCGCGGGCCCGGACGGTGCCCGGCGCAAGGTGACACTCGAAGCGCTGACTTCCGGACGTGCGCTCAGGCACCGCGCCACTGCGGCACTCGTCCATGACGAAGGCGCACCGGGTGTTGAACGCGCACCCGTCGGGTGGGTGGATCGGCGACGGCGGCTCCACGACCGCCCGGCCTCGACGCGACACCCGCCGCTTGCGCTGCACCTGTGGGTCGGGCACCGGGATCGCGTCGAGCAGCATGCGAGAGTACGGGTGCTGCGGGTCGTTGTAGACGTCCTCGGCGTCCCCGACCTCGACCAGGTTGCCCAGGTACATCACCCCGATGCGGTGGGAGACGTGCCGAACCACCGACAGGTCGTGCGCGATGAACAGGTAGCTGATCCCGAGTTCCTCCTGCAGGTCCTGCAGCAGGTTCACGATCTGCGACTGCGTCGACACGTCGAGCGCGGACACGGCCTCGTCGCACACCATGAGCCGCGGCTTCATGGCAAGCGCACGGGCGATGGCGATGCGCTGGCGCTGGCCCCCGGAGACCTCGCTCGGATAGCGCTCGGCCACGTGGTGGTCCAGGCCCACCTGGTCGAGCAGGTCACGAACATGTTCGGGGCGGTCCTCCTTCGGCACACCACGCTGGCGCAGCGCGTCGCCGATGGCGACCTCGACCGAACTGCGCGGGTTCAGCGACGCGAGGGGGTCCTGGAAGATGATCTGGACGGCCTGGCGATACCACATCGGCGTCTGGCGACCCAGCGCCGTGACCTCGCGGCCGTCGAAGGTGATCGTTCCACCGCTCGGCTCGAGCAGCCGCAGGATGGCACGCCCGGTCGTGGACTTGCCCGACCCCGACTCGCCGACCAGTCCGAAGGTCTGACCCGCCTCGATGTCGAACGACACGTCACGCACGGCGTCGAACGTGGTCCCGCGCCCCAGCAGGGCCCGGCCCGTCCGGAACGAGACCCGCAGGTGGTCGACGCTCAGAAGTGGGGAGCTCACTGGGTCCCCTTCAACGTCAGTTCGTCGCTGCGGATGCACCGGGCGCCACGTTCCAGTTCGATCGGTCCCTCGGAGCAGCGGTCACGCGCGTGCTCGCACCGCGGCGCGAAGGCGCAACCCTGTGGCCACGCCCAGGCGGGCGGCACGCGTCCGGGGATCGTCGCGAGCGGCTCACCCTTCGAACTGGTCTGCGGCATGGCCTGCAGCAGGGCGGCCGTGTAGGGGTGCCGCGGCGTGGCGAACAGGCTGGACGCCTCGCCCATCTCCACGATCTGCCCGGCGTACATCACCGCGAGCCGGTCGCACGTGTCCGCCACGACGCCGAGGTCGTGGGTGATGAGCAGGATCGACATGTCGAACTCGTCGCGCAGTCCGAGCAGCAGGTCGAGCACCTGCTCCTGCACGGTGACGTCGAGTGCGGTGGTGGGCTCGTCGGCGATGAGCAGTTCCGGGTCGGCGGCGAGCGCGATCGCGATGACCGCACGCTGGGCCATCCCACCGGAGAACTGGAACGGGTAGTCGTCGATGCGGCGTTCCGGGGCGGGAACCCCGACGCGCCGAAGCAGTTCGATCGCGCGTTCGCGTGCCTGCTTCGGCGTCATGTCCAGGTGCTCGCGCAGGGGGTCCATGATCTGCCGGCCAACGGTGTGGACCGGGGACAGGGCCGCCATCGGGCTCTGGAACACCATCCCGATGCGGGCGCCGCGCACCGCGTTCATGTCACGTTCGCTCAGTTCGAGCAGCGACCGGTCGCCGAGCTGCACCCGGCCCGCGGGCACGACGCCCGGTGAGGGCACGAGTCCGGTGATCGCGAGCGCCGTCATCGACTTGCCGGAGCCGGACTCACCGACGAGGCCGAAGACCTCACCCCGTCGCACGTCGAAGGTCACGTCACGCACGACCGCCACCGACCGGCCCGGATGCGGACCCGGGAACTCGATGCGCAGGTCCGAGACACGCAGGGCGAGGTCCTCGGGGAGCTCCGCTGCGTCCGCGTCGACGCTCGGGGACTCGGCGTCCGTGGCGTGCACCTCGGCGGCCCGCTCCGACGCCTTCGCAGCCGCGGCCCGCGCTCGGCGCGAACGGCTGTTGCCGAGCCCACCGCGCAGGTCGAACGCGTCACGCAGACCATCACCGAGCAGGTTGAACATCAGCACGGTGATGGAGATGGCCAGACCCGGGAACACCGCGAGCCACGGTTGGCGGGCCTGGTAGGCTCGGGCCTCGTCGAGCATCCGGCCCCACGACGGTTCCCCGGCGGGCACGCCGAGGCCGAGGAAGCTCAGCATCGCCTCGACGAGGAGTGCGAGTCCGAGGAAGATCGAGGTCTGGACGATCAGGGGAGCGGCGACGTTCGGGAGGATCTCGCGGAACATGATCCGCAGGTGCCCGAGGCCGATGACACGCGCCGAGTCGACGTACTCGCGTTCGCGCTCGACGAGCACCTGCCCTCGGCAGAGCTTGGCGTACGTGACGGAGAACGCGATGGCGACCCCGATCAGCGCACTGTTCAGCCCCCGTCCCAGCGCCGCGACCATCGCGATCGCGAGCAGCAGCAGCGGGATGGCGTCGAGCACGTCGATGAGCCGCATCGCGACCCGGTCCCACATCCCGCCGAGGTAGCCGAAGACCAGGCCGAAGACGATCCCGATGATCGCGGCGGCGCCCACGGTCGGGACGGCTGCCTGCAGCGCGATCCTCGACCCGTACACGACGCGTGAGAACTGGTCGCGCCCGAGGTGGTCGGTTCCGAACAGGTGCTCGGCGGACGGTGAGGCCAACCGCTCCTCGACGCTGGGCCTCATCGGGTCGTGGGTGGCGATCTGTGGTGCGAACACCGCGACGACGACGACCAGCGCGAGGTACACGAGGCTGATCTGGACCAGCCGGTTCTTCAGTGCGCGGCGCACACCGGTGGCCCGGACCGGCGCCGCCTCGGCGCCGCCGACCGGCATCTCGTCAACGGTGTTGGCGCTCACTGTGGCCGTGCCCTCGGGTTGAGCAGTCCGTACGCGATGTCGACGAACAGCTGGGAGAAGATGGCGAAGCAGCCGACCACGAGCAGCGTCCCCTGCACGACGGGGAAGTCACTGCGCACGACGGCGTCGATGACGAGCGTGCCGACCCCCGGCAGGGCGAAGACCCGCTCCATGATGAAGCTCACGACGATGACCGTGGTCGCCTGCACACCGATCGTCGTCGTCACCGGGACCATGCCGTTGCGCACGACGTAGCGACCCACCACGAGACGCCGCGGCAGGCCCCGTGCACGCACGGCCTGGATGTAGTCCGCGCTGAGCACCTCCGCCATCGAGTTGCGGGTCTGGCGCGCGATGATCGAGCCGGCTCGTACGGCGAGCGCCGTCACCGGCAGCACGAGGTGCATGAACCAGCGCATCGGGTCGGCCGACAGGCGGGTGTAGCCCAGCAGGGGGAACCACCCGAGGCCCACGGCGAACACGAGCATGAAGATCAGTCCGAGCCAGAAGCCCGGGATCGCCGTGCCCACCGAGGCGAGGAGCAGGATGCTGCGGTCCAGCACGCTGCCCTGGCGCAGCGCCGCGATGATGCCGAGTGACACCCCCACCGCGGTCGCGAGCAGCATGGTGCCGATCATGAGCGACAGCGTCACCGGCATCCGGCTCAGGATGAGCTGCAGGACGGGCATCGGGCTGAAGATCGACTCACCGAGGCTGCCACTGGCGACCTGCCGCAGCCAGGCCAGGTACTGGATGACCAGGGGGTCGTTCAGTCCGAGCTCCTCGCGGACGAGGTCGATGGCCTCCCGACCGGCGTCCGGTCCCAGCACGAGGGTGACCGGATCGACCGGCGACAGGTACAGCAGGGAGAACGCGATGATCGACAACCCGATGAGCATCGGGATGATCGCGGCGAAGCGGGTCAGGATGAGCTTGGTCACCGCGCCACCCGCCGTGAGGTCAGTGGACGCACGGCGCGCAGTCGGGCGGTGCGACACCGAACTCGCCCGGTGTCCGGGCGCCCGGCGATGCGGACCGGCTCCACGCTCGTCGGCTCCTCACTGGCTTCAGGTCGATCAGGAAACCTACGACGACGCCGTACGAGCGTCGCATACCACACTGTAAAGATTGTTCCGCGTCACCTACGCCATTGATCCGCGCGGCCGGCGCACCTGCGGCAGGATCCTCGGCACACGCACCACGGTTTCCCCACCGGCGCCACCCACCGACGAGGAATGACGCGTGACGACCCCACCAGACCACGAGTACGGCCGCCCCGGCTCCCCCGGTCGACTCGTCATCCGCGGCACCACTGCACTGACGATGGACGACGACCTCGGGGACCCGGCCGGCGTCGACATCGTCGTCGAGGGCGGGTGCATCACCGGCATCGGCGAGGGTCTGGCCCGCCCCGACGACCGGGTGGTCGACGGAGAGGGCACCATCACGATGCCCGGACTCGTCGACACCCACGTGCACCTGTGGCAGTCGGCGCTGCGCGGCATGGCGTCCGACCTGTGGGTCGGCGAGTTCTTCGGGCGCATCCTTCCCATGCGCACGCGCATGGGCGTCGACGACCTGCGTGACAGCACCTGGGTCGGCGCGGTCGAACTGCTCGACCGGGGCGTCACCACCGCGCTCGACTTCTGCAACTGCCTGCCCACGCCCGAGCACGCCGACGCCGCGCTCGACGGGCTGCGCGCCGCGGGCATCCGGGGGGCGTACGGCTACTGCCTGCGCGACGACCCACCCGACCACTTCGACGGCCTCCCCGGGAGACTCGCCGACGCCCGGCGTGTGCTCGCCGGTCTCGCGGACGATCCCCTGCTGACCGGGGTGCTCGCCATGAACGACCTCGAGTTCGTGACCATCGAACAGACCGCGGCCGAGGTCGCGCTCGCACGCGAACTCGGCGTGCGCATGACCCTGCACTCGAACCACGAGGGCCAGATCACCGCACTCGACGAGGCGGGTCTGCTCGGACCCGACCTGCTGCCCGTCCACTGCAACGCCGTCTCCGACGCCGAGTTCGCGCGTCTCGCCGCGACCGGCACACCCATCTCCTCGACCCCCACGCTGGAGGTCGGGATGGGACGCGACGTGTCCGCGATGACCCGCGCGATCGACGCCGGCGTGACCGTGACACTCGGCAACGACAACGCCACGTTCTCTCGCCCCGACCTGCTCGCGCAGGCGCGCCTCGCCTGGCTCGTCGGACGATCGACGGACGCGGCCATGGACCGGCGGGACGGACGTGTCCCCGTCACCCGACGCGAGGGCGTGCCCCGGGCCAGTGCACGCGACGTGCTGCGCATGGTGACCGTCGACGCCGCACGATCGCTCGGCCTCGACCACCTGGTCGGGTCGCTCACCGTCGGCAGACGGGCCGACCTGCTGGTCCTGTCCACCGGCGGGTACGGGCGGGCCCTGACCGACGGCGTCGCGGGCCACGTCGTGCTCCACGCCGGGATCGACAACATCCGACTCGTGATGGTCGAGGGCAGGATCCACCGAGACGACCGGTCGCGCGTGGGGGTCACCGACGACCAGCTCGCCGCACGGACGGAGGAGGTACGCCACCGGGTCGGGGTGTCCCCGGACTGGTGACGGCTCCCTGACCGCCGCGGACCCGCCGCGGCAGACACCTGCACCGGACCGCCGGACCCAGGACCCGCTCGGAGACACCATGGACACCGCCAACCCGGACCTGCTGCTCGTCAACGGGAGGATCACCACGCTCGCCGACCAGGCCGACGTCCCCGCCGAGGCATCCGCACTCGCGATCACCGCAGACCGCGTCGTCGCCGTCGGATCGGACGACGACGTGCGCGCGCTCGCGGGAGACGCGACGCGGATCGTCGACCTCGGCCAGCGGCGCGTCGTGCCGGGGCTGATCGACCCCCACACCCACTACGTACGCGCCGGACGGACCTGGGACGACGAGGTCCACTGGACCGGGATCGACTCCCTGCGAGCCGCCCTCGACACGATCGGCGACGCGGCGCGGCAGACGGAGCCGGGCACGTGGATCTGTGTCATGGGCGGCTGGCACCCCACCCAGTTCGCCGAGCGTCGCCACCCCACCCGCGAGGACCTCGACGCCGTGGCTCCCGACCACCCGGTGCTCGTCCAGTTCCTCTACGAGTGGGGACTGCTCAACTCCGCCGGGATGCACCTGCTGGACCTCGACGGCGCTGCGGCGGACGCCCCGATCGACCCGGACACGATCGAACGCGACACCGACGGCCGCGTGACCGGACGGGTCCGCACGCTGCCGAGCCTGAAGTGGCTCTTCGGTCGCGTCCCGGGTCCCGACCCGTCCCGCGAGTTCGACTCGACGATCGCCGCCGGGCGGGAACTCGCCCGCCTCGGGGTCACCGGGGTCATCGACGGCGGAGGGGCGAACATGGGCCCCGACGCGTATGCGACCGTCGTGGAGGTCGCTCGCGCCGACGCGCTGCCGGTGCGGGTGCGCCTCACCGTCCACAGCGAGGGCGCCGGTCTCGAGGAGGAGCAGTTCTCCGCGTACCTGGCCGGCCAGGGCCCAGCCGACGTGGGAGATCGCCTGTCGGTCATCGGAGCCGGTGAGATCCTCCTGTGGTCGATGCACGACAGCTTCACACGGCTGCCGCAGATCGACGACGAACAGACCGGGCGCCTGCGGACCCTGCTGACGCGCCTCGCCGAGGCCCGCTGGACCCTGCACATGCACCTCATTCGCCCGGAGACGACCGACCTCGTCCTCGACCTGGTGGAGGAGATCGACCGGGTGCACCCGGTCGGTGAACTGCGCTGGTCGATCGTGCACGGCCACTCGGTCGCGGCCCACCACGCCCCTCGGATCGCACGGCTCGGCATGGGGGTCGTCGCCGAGGCGCTGCTGCGCCTGGAGGGCGACGAGGTGGCCGGAACCGGCGGCTTCCCCGAGGTCTTCGACGGGCCGGACGTGCACGCACTGACCGCCCACGGTGTCGTGATCGGCGCCGGATCGGACGCCTACCGGGTGTCGTCGTACAACCCGTTCGACACCATCCACTGGCTCGTCACGGGCCGCAGCCTCTCCGGCCGACAGGTCCAGCGGTCAGATCTCTGCCGTGACCGCCTGCAGGCGCTCGCGATGCTCACCCACGACGCGGCCTGGTTCAGCTTCGAGGAACACGAGCGTGGGCGCCTGCAACCCGGGTGGCTCGCCGACGTCGCGGTGCTGTCGGACGACCTGCTGTCGGTCGACACCGACGACATCCCGCGGATCACCTCGGTGCTCACGCTGGTCGGTGGGCGTCCCACCCACGACGACGGGGTCCTCGACGGCGGGCGCTGAGTCACAGACCCGCAGAGGCGGGTCGGCGAACCGCCCCGTGGTGGGGGTGCACGACTAGGATTCGCGGCATCCGCACCGCCTCGTGCAGCACTCCGTCCACGACCTCAAGGACCTGCCGTGACCAGTTACGACGTACACGCACACATCGTCCCACCGCCCGCGATGGACCGGCTGCGCCGTGAGGGCACCGTCCACGGGGTCGAACTCGGCCGCAACGAGAAGGGCATGGAGCACCTGGTGGTCGGCGGCGAGGCCGCCGGGGACATCATCCCGCCCCTGGTCGACGTCGAGCAGCGCCTGGCCGCCATGGACGCGTCGGGCGTCGACGTCCAGCTCCTGTCCCCCTACATCGAGGTCACGGCCTACGAACTGCCCGCCTCCACGGCGGGTGCCTACTCCCGCTGGTTCAACGAGACGCTCGCAGAGGTCGCCGCGGAACACCCCGACCGGTTCCTCACCCTCGCCAACGTCCCGATGGCCCACCCGGAACAGGCCGCGGCCGAGCTGCGCCACGCCGTCGAGGAGCTCGGGATGGTCGGGTGTGAGATCGGCACCACCATCGCAGGCGACGAGATGGACCAGTTCGAACTCGATCCGTTCTGGTCCACCGCCGAGGAGCTCGGCTGTCTGGTGCTGCTGCACCCGATGCGCTCCCTGGCCGGCCGCAACGTGACCCGCTACTTCCTCAACAACCTCGTCGGCAACCCGGCGGAGTCGACCATCACGGTCGCCCACCTGATCATGTCGGGAGTGTTCGAACGCCACCCGGACCTGCAGTTCTGCATGGTCCACGGCGGCGGGTTCCTGCCCTACCAGATCGGCCGGTGGGACCGAGGCTTCCGCGAGAAGCCGGGTGGCATGGCCAACGTGAAGCTCACGCGCAGCCCGAGCGAGTGGGCGCGGACCCTGTACTACGACACGGTCACCCACAGTCCCGAGGCCCTTCGGTTCCTCATCGACCTGATGGGCATCGACCAGGTGGTGCTGGGAAGCGACCACCCGTTCGCGATGGGCGACGACGACCCGGTCACCACGGTGCGCGCCACGCCGGGTCTCACCGAGGCCGAGGAGACCGCGATCCTGTCGGGCAACGTGGAACGGATCCTGTCGCGACTGAAGCGCTGACACGGCCTGCACGTCGCGAACGGCGCGGGGTCATCGGACGGCTCACCCGAGCAGGCCGGTGACCCCGTCCCATGCCAGCTTCAGCGACGTGGCACCCAGCAGCACCAGGATCATGCGTTCGAACGCCCGCTGGCTCAGGCGCGAGGCCATGCGTGACGCGAGCGGGATGATCACCATCATCGGCACCAGCGCGACGAAGCTCTCGAACACGCGCGCCGGCGTGTAGAGCCCGAGCCGGGCCAGGGTGATCGCCTGGGAGATCGAGTACACCTGGAACAGGATCGACAGCGACAGGATGAACACCGGCCGCGACAGTCGCATGCTGTGCAGGTAGGTCGTGATCACCGGCCCGGCGATCCCGGTCGCCCCGTAGAGCAGGCCACTGCCCAGCCCGATGACCGGTGAGGCGACCCGCGTCACCTCGGGGCTGAGCGCCGTCTCGAACCCGTTGAGCACGATCGCGATGTAGGTCCAGATGGACACGGCCATCGCCAGCGCGAGGATCGCCGGATCGAGCACGTCGAGTGCGATGGTCCCCACGATCGCGCCGGCGATCCCGACACCGACGAGCACCGGCAGGTCGCGCGTTGCTCGCAGGTGGCTACGGAACGCCCAGATGAGCCATCCGTTCGTCACGATCCCCGGGATGGCCATGATCACCACCGAACGTTCGATCCCGAGGAACACCGACATCACCGGGATGACGATCAGTGGCAGGCCGCTGCCGGTGGCGCCCTTGACGAACGAACCGACCGAGATGGCCACGAGGATGATCAACAGCTCCGTCACGAGCTGCTGGGGGTCGCCCGTCAGCATCTACTCCCCGATGCGGACGCGGTCGAGCTCCGCCTCGTCCATGTCGAGCACGCGTGCACGGATCGCGTCGGCGTCCACCGGCAGGTGGCGCATGCGCACACCGATGGCGTCGTCGATGGCGTTGACGACGGCAGCAGGTGTCGGCGGGGTCGTGATCTCCCCGGCACCGAGCGGGCTCGCGCCCGGACGGTCGAGCAGCAGGACCTGCAGGTCGGGCACGTCCGGGAAGCGCAGGACCGGGTAGGTCGACCAGTCCCGGCTCTGCACGCCGCGCCCATCGACGGCGAGGCGTTCGTGCAGGGTGCGACTGATGCCCTGCAGGATTCCGCCCTCGACCTGGTTGCGCAGGCCGTCGGGATCCACGATGGTGCCCACGTCCACGGCGACCACCACGCGCCGGACCGCGAGCCGGTCCGCATCGATGTCGACGTCGACGTCGGCGACCAGCGCCGCGTACCCGTTGACCGCGTGGTAGCGCGCCAGCGCCACGCCGCGCCCCACACCGCTCGGACCGACGTGCGGCTCCCACCCGGCGGCCTCGGCCGCCGCCTCGAGGACCTCGCGAGCACGGTCGTCGGCGAGGTTGCGCCGCCGGAACTCCACCGGGTCGAGCCCGGCGCGTTCCGCGAGTTCGTCCATCATCGACTCGATCGCGAACACCTGGAAGAACGAGCCGAGCGACCGCAGCGACCCGGTGCGCAGCGGACCACGCACGTGGTCCGCGATGGCCTCGACCGCCGGGACGTCGTAGATGGGGATGCTGTCGCGCGCCCCTCCCTCGCTCGCGCCGCCCCAGGAACGTTCGACGGCGTCCTCGCGCAGCCACGCGACGGCGAGCCGGTCCCCGTTGCCTCGGGGACGGGCCATGTGTGCGTCGGTGAGCGTGCGGTTGCGCCACGCGAGGATCCGCCCGTCGTCGTCCACCGACACGTCGACGTCACAGGCCATCGCCGACCCGTAGGGCTCCCACCCGAACTCGTCGGCACTCGACAGCATCATGCGGACGTGCCGTCCCGGGACGAGGCGAGCAGCCGCCGTCGCGAACGCCGCGACGTCGTCCGCGCCGTTCTGGCCGTAGCACCCGGGACCCTCGGCGTGGTGGACCGTGACGTCGTCCGTGTCGAGGTCGAACATCGCCGCGAGTTCCCGGCGCAGCGGGAAGACGCCCTGCGTGTGGGACCAGACCGTGAGTGCGTCGTCGTCCACCCGCGCGATGGCGCACGAGGGAGCCATCGACCCGTGGGACTGGTACGGCTTGCTGAACCCCGCCGAGTGCCGGGTCCCCGATGCGAGCGCGGCGTCGACACCGTCGTCCTCACGCGCGACGAAGGGCACCACGTCGAGTTCACGCATCGCCGCGAGCACGTCGGTGCCGCGGAAGCCGAGCCCCTCGTCCCCCCAGCGCACCTGCGACGCGAGCGCCGAGGCCGCACGGATTGCCTGCGGTTCGGTCTCGCACACCACGATGAGCAGGCGTCCGTCGTGCACGACGTCGACCACACCGTGCATGGCCCGGACCCGGGTCAGGTCGACGTCGCCCAGCGACGCCTCGTACGTCGGCGGAAGCACGGCGCGCGCGTGCAGCATCCCGTCGAACACGAGGTCGTGGAGGTAGGCACCGGATCCGGTCACCTTGCGCGGGATGTCCGCGCGGGGCGTCTGGGTGGCGAGCGCGTCGATCGTCCAGTCCGGGACCGCGTCGAGGTCGACCGCTCCGGTGACCGGCCCCATGCCCGCGAGGTCCGCGAGGGTGAGTTCGCCGCCGTCGGCGTCACGCACGACCCCGTCGGGGTCGATGCGCAGGTCGTCCGGATCGGCGCCCAACTTGTCCGCGGCCCGGTCGACGAGCGCGTCAGCGAACGACCGCGCGACGATGGCGAGCGCCTGACCACTCTGGATGACCGTCCGGCTCCCCGCGGTGAACCCTTCGTCGGGCGACGCCGTGGTCGACGGCTCCCGGGCGACCACGTGGTCCACCTCGACGCCGACGACTGCGGCGACGACCCGACGCAGCGCCGACAGTGCACCCTGCCCCAGTTCGGCCCGGCCGCTGAAGACCTCGATGCGCCCGTCGTCCGACAACCCCATCCACTGTTCGAGGTGTGGCGCGTCCTGCAGGGCCTTCGGGATCCCCTCCGAGTCGTCCGGCGTGCCGTCGGCGGAACACGGCAGTGTGGAGGTCGTCAGCACGCCGAGGCCCGACGACGCCTCACCACGGCACGCCGACAGGCCGGCGTGGGCCGCCTCGAGGATGCGCGTGTGGGTCCCACAGCGGCACAGCTGTCCCTCGAGGACCTCGGCGAGTTCGTCACGACCGGGCACCGGGTCACCCGACCGTTCGATCGCCGCGAGCCGCATCACGATGCCGTTGATGCAGTAGCCGCACTGCGCGGCCTGCAGGTCGATGAAGGCCTGCTGGAGTGGATGCGGCGCGTCGGGGGTCCCGAGGCCCTCCGGGGTGGTGACCGACCGACCGGCGGCCTCGACGGCCGGCACCTGGCACGACTTGACCGGTTCGTCGTCGACGAGCACCGTGCACGCGCCGCACTCGCCGAGCGCGCAGCCCGGTCGCGCACCCACGAGTCCGAGCTGGGCCCGCATCGCGTGGAGCAGCGACGTCTCGTCCGCTGGGTCGAGCGTGACCTCGGCACCGTTGACGGTGAGCGTCACGGGCTCCGGCGAGTCGTGGGCCGTGGACACTGCGCAACCTCCCGAACGGGGACGACGAACACCTGCCAGTGCACGTTAGGCGCCCGCCTGCCGATCGCGCCAGACGAGTGGCCCCGGGAGTTCCCGTGCGCCGAGGATCAATCGATTGTTAGGCTCCGCAGCGGTGGGCGACGCACGACGTTCGTGCAGCCAGCCGCGGCGTCGAACCGCATCGCGCACGATGCACCTCCGTCGTCCCGTGGGAGACGACCACCGCTGCGCCGTGGCAGGGTCCGCAGCGGTCGCCCGGGAGGCGGCCGTACGGCGGCGGACGAGCGACCGTCGGTGGGTCCACGTGGGACCAGGGAGCGACGATGCAGACGCGCAGGATCGGCAGCCAGGGCCTCGAGGCGTCCGCGCTCGGCTACGGCTGCACACCGATCACGAACTACTCGACCACGGATCTCGACGAGGCACGGGCCACCGTGCTCGCCGCGGTCGAGGCCGGCATCACCCTGTTCGACACGGCGGACGCCTACGGACCGTTCACGAACGAACGACTCGTGGGCGAGTGGCTCCGTCCGTTCCGCGACGACGTGGTGATCGCGTCGAAGTTCGGACAGATCCGTCACCCGGACGGCTCGCGGTCCGTCGACGGATCCCCCGAGCACGCCGCGCGTTCGTGTGATGGCTCACTCGAACGACTCGGCACCGACGTCATCGACCTGTACTACCTCCACCGGGTCGACCCGAAGGTCCCGGTCGAGGAGTCGGTCGGTGCGATGGCGGAACTCGTGCACGCGGGCAAGGTCCGCCACATCGGCATCTCCGAGGCGTCCGCCGACTCGATCCGGCGCGCACACGCGGTCCACCCCCTGTCCGCGGTGCAGAGCGAGTACTCGCTGTGGACCCGCGAGATCGAGGACGAGGTACTGCCGACGATGCGCGACCTGGGCATCTCCCTCGTCGCCTACGGGCCGCTGGGCCGCGGCTTCCTCACCGGCGCGATCCGTGACACCGAGACACTCGCCGAGGACGACTCGCGACGCAACCACCCGCGGTTCGCACCGGAGAACCTCCAGCAGAACCTGCGTCTGCTGGCCGCCGCGGAACAGGTCGCCCAACGAACCGGAGCCGAACTGTCCCAGGTCGCCCTGGCCTGGCTGCTCGCCCAGGGTGACGACGTCATCCCGATTCCCGGCACCACGAAGCGCGCCCACCTCGCCACCAACGTCGCCGCCGTCGACCTTCGACTGACCCCCGAAGAGGTCGACGAACTCCGCCGCCTCACCGACGAGTTCGAGGTTGCCGGTGACCGCTACCCGGCGAGTTCGATGCGCCGACTGGACCGCTGACACGCCTGCCCACACTGCTCCCGACCCGGAAGGACCCACGACGATGACCCGCGACCCACGCGTAGAGATGGCGATCTCCAACTGGGCGCCCCGCTTCGTCGGCAACGGCGTGCCGCTGACCGACTTCCGCGAGGTCACCGGGTCGATCGAGCACTGGGACCAGTGGTGCAGCGCATGGTCGGCACGCGCCGACCAGCACGAGTCGCTCGGCCGCACCGCGATCGAGGAGGGTCGTCTGCTGTCGGCAGGTTCCCACCTGAGCACGGCGTCGATCTGCCACCACTTCGGCCAGTTCATGTTCGTCCACGCACCCGACGAGATGCGTGAGACCCACATGCGCGCCGTTCGCTGCCGGACGGATGCGATGCCCCTGCTGCGCCCGCCCGGCGAGCACGTCCGGATCCCGTTCGAGGGCACCCACCTGCACGCCTACCTGCGCCGCCCACCCGGCGTCGAGCGGCCCGGCGTGGTCGTGTTGATCGGGGGACTCGACTCCACCAAGGAGGAGATGAGCGTGCGCGAGGACCTGTTCCTCGCGCGTGGACTGGCGACGTTCTCGATGGACGGGCCGGGGCAGGGTGAGTCGCAGTACGACCTGCCGATCCGCGGCGACTACGAGGTCGCCGTCACGGCCGTCATCGACCATCTCGAACAGCGCGACGACGTGGACGCCGGCCGCGTGGGACTCTGGGGAGTGAGCCTCGGCGGGTACTACGCCCCGCGCGCCGCCGCGTTCGAGGGCCGGGTCCGAGCCTGCCTGTCGCTCGCGGGGCCGTACGACTGGTCCAGTTCCTGGGACGAGCTGCCCGAACTGGTTCGCGAGGTGTACCGCGTCCGCAGCCACTCCGAGTCGATGGAGGAGGCCGCCGAACACTCGCGTTCGCTGAGCCTCGAGGGTGTCGCGGAGCGGATCACCTGCCCGCTGTTCGTGGTGTTCGGGAAGCAGGACCGGCTGATCTCCTACCGCGACGCAGAACGCCTCGCGGCCGAGGCGAGTGGCGAGACCGAACTGATGATGATCGAGGACGGGAACCACGGCGCGGCGAATCGTGCCCACCGGTTCCGCAACCTGACCGCAGACTGGATGGCCCACCACCTGGGTGGAGTGGTCGCCTGACACGGCGCGCACGGCGCGTGGAGACACGATGGGCGAACCACCTCTGACCAAGCCCACGATGGCAGACGTCGCGCGGCGCGCCGGCGTCGACGTGTCGACCGTCTCTCGCGCCCTCAACCCGCGAACCTCGGCGATGCTGCGTCCCGAGACGGTCGAACGGATCGTCGCGGCGTCCGAGGCGCTCGGCTACCGCCCGAACGTCATCGCTCGCGGGCTGCGCACCCAGCGTTCCCACACCCTCGGAATCTTCGTCCCGGACATCAACAACGCGTTCTTCCCCCCGATCATGCGTGGACTGGCCGACGTGCTCGAGGCCGACGGCTACACGCTGCTGATCGCGAACACCGACAACGACCCGGAACGCCAGGAGCGCGGCCTGTCGGGGTTCGCCGCACGTCAGATCGACGGCCTGTTCCTGGCGACCTCGCGACTGGACACGGCGTCGAGCCAGCAACGGGCCGGTGGCATCCCGGTCGTGCTGGTCAACCGCCACGACGGTGATCCGACACGGTCGTTCGTGGTCCCGGACGACGCCGACGGCGTGCGCCGGGTGATCGGCCACCTCGTGGCACTGGGCCACGAGCGCATCGGTCACGTGGCGGGCCCGGACCGCACCTCCACGGGACGGACCCGCCGCGACGAGTTCCAGCGTGCGGTCCGAGAGGCCGGCCTTGCGGACGACGCCGTCGTCGAGGCGGAGCGCTTCCGCGTCGACGACGGAACCGGCGCGGCCGTACGACTGCTCGAGGCGCATCCCGACGTCACCGCCATCTTCGCCGCGAACGACCTGCTCGCGGTGGGGGTCCTGCGCGCCGGCAGGGAACGCGGGATCACGGTCCCCGACGACCTGTCGCTCGTCGGGTTCAACGACATGCCCCTGGTCGACCTCATCGACCCGCCGCTCACCACGGTGCGCGTCCCGCAGTACGAGATGGGAACGGCCGCGGCGCAGGTGATGCTCCGCCTGCTCGAGGCACGACCGACGGCCCCGACAGCCGAGGACGAGGAGCGCCTCGACCACGTCGAACAGCTGCGTCTGGAGACGACGCTGGTGGTGCGCAGGTCCACGGCTCCCCCGCGCGAGGACACGCGCCGTTCGGCACGCTGACGGCGCCCTGCCGGGGCGCCTCGTCGACTTCTGTCGGATCACCCCCCACCGCTAGTGTCGGCGCGTCGCGTGGGAGCGCGATCCACCAGAGACCGGCCCGCCACGGCAGGGCGTCCGCACCCCCGGCGACGCACCCGGCGAGTCTCCGGTTCCCAGAGCAGCAGGAGAGGACACCCGCATGGACGGACTGATGACCGACGAGACCCGCGAGTGGCAGCAGCGCGCCCGCGAGTTCGCGCGAGACGTGATCGAACCTGCCTCGTGGCGCGAGTGGATCACCGACGACGAGGAACGCTTCCCCAACGACGTGATCGAGGCCGGCTCGAAGGCGGGATTCCGCACGCTTGTCGTCCCCCCCGAGTACGGAGGACCGGACCCGGCGCTCGACGCCTTCACCCTCGCACTGATCATCGAGCAGTTCGCCACCGCCGACCCCGGCATCACCCACTACTTCGCGCACTGCATCAAGGACGTGCGTCAGGTGATCCGCCGCGGCACGAAGGATCAGAAGGACCGCTTCTTCGAGCGGTTCATGGCCGACGACGGGTTCATCACCGCGCACGCGTCCACGGAACCGGGCGCGGGTGCCGACCGGTTCCTCGCACCTCCGGGCTTCCGGTTCGAGACCACGGCCGTGCTCGACGGTGACGAGTGGGTCATCAACGGCCGCAAGCACTGCATCGCCGGGGGCAACGACGCGGGCATGGTGCTCGTCCAGGCCGCGACCGACCCGGACCAGGACTATGCGGACGGCACCACCATGTTCATGGTGTACCGCGGCAACCCCGGCATGAAGAAGGGTGCCGTGCACGACAAGGCCGGCCTGCGGATGCTCAACAACGCCGAACTGATCTTCGAGGACTGCCGAGTGCCGGTCGAGGACGTGCTCGGGACCCCGCACAAGGCCGTGCGGGAACGCGGTGGGCAGGCCGTCGACAACGGGATGTTCTCCATGGCGTTCAAGCTGGGGGTCGCGCAGGGTGCGTACCAGACCGCCCTGGAACACGCGACGCACCGCGTGCAGGGAGGCACGGAGATCATCCGGCACCAGGCGGTGGGGCTCAAGCTCGCAGAGATCCTGTCGCACGTGGAGTCGATCCGGTCGATGATGTACCGCTACGCGCTGATGAACCAGACCGGTTCGTATGACGCGAAGTTCGGCGACGTCGCGACGTGGAGCGCCGTCGAGTCGGCGTTCCGTGCCGCGACGCTCGGCGTGCAGATCTGCGGCTGCAAGGGCAGCTGGCTCGACCACCGGGCCCAGAAGCACCTGCGTGACGCGCTGATGTACTTCCCCAACGACGGCACGCACACGATCCACCTGCTGCGGGCCCACAACCGGATGATCAAGGAGTCCGGGCTCGACATGGGTGGAGCGTCCGCGCCGACGTCGAGCTGACCGCGTGAGCGACACTCCCGCAGTCCCGCGCAGCGCTGCTGCCCGATCCGGCATGGCCGTGGCCATGATCATCGGGCTGGTGTTCTCGATGGTCCTGCAGTTCGCGGTGCCCGTGCTCGGGCCCCTGCTGGTGCCGGACCTCGGGATCACCCGGGCGCAGCTCGGCTCGGTGACGATGGTGTTCTTCCTCGTCGGGGCCCTGTCCTCGCCGCGCGCGGGACGTTGGTGCGACTCCGTCGGGGGGCGGACCTCGATGCTCGCGTCGATCGTGCTCGGGAGCGCCGGGCTCATGGTCGCCGGGCTGGCGAACGGTCTGGCCGTGCTGCTGCTCGGCGCACTGGTCGCCGGCGTGGCCGCCGCGATGGGCAACCCCGCGACCAACCGCATCGTCATGCGTGGCTACGACGACCGGACGCGGGGGGCCGTCATCGGGCTGAAGCAGTCCGGGGTCCAGTTCGGCGCCCTGCTGTCGGGGGCGCTGCTGCCGACGCTCGCGCTGGCCACCGGATGGCGCACGGCGCTGCTGATCAGCGGTGGTGTCGGTCTGGCGTCGGTACTCGTCGCCGCCGTGCTGGTTCCGCGCGATCTCGACCCGGGTACACGCCCTTCGCCTGACGACGTCCGACCGACGGCCACGCCGACCCTGTGGACCCTGTGCCTCTTCGCGATGCTGATGGGGTTCGGGATCGCGTGTGTCAACACCTACCTGCCGATCTACGCGGTGGAGAGCGTCGGCGAGTCCGTCGCCCGGGCCGGCCTGGTCGCATCGGTCCTCGGTGGTTGCGGTATCGGGGCGAGACTCCTGTGGGGGCTCGTCGCAGACCGTCTGGCGAACCCGCTGCGGCTGCTGCCCGTACTGGCCACCGGCGCCGCGACCGGTGTGGGTCTCGTGCTCTCGGCGACCACGGTCGGGCCGCTCACCCTGTGGGTGGGTGCCGCGCTGCTCGGGATGACCGCGCTCGGCTGGCACGGCGTGGTGATGCTGCTCGCGATGCGCACCGTCCCCGAACACCGCGCCGGCTGGGCCAGTGGCCGCGTGGTCCTGTGGTTCTACGGGGGGTTCATGATCAGCCCGGTGCCGTTCGGGGCGCTCGCCGACGCGACCGGTTCGTATCGGCCCGGGTGGACGGGCATCCTCGGAGCGTTCGCGCTGGCGGCCGTGCTGACGGGCACGCGTGCATGGCGCGCCGAACGTACGGAGCGTTCACTGGCCTGAACGCCCGATCGGCCCGAGGATCACGAACGACCGCCGGCACCCGCACCTCGGTTCGAGCGCGGACCCGGCGGAACGCGGACCCGGTCAGTGGGCGCGCCGCGGTGCATCCCGGGTGTCGGGCACCAGGACGTGCACCATGCCTCCGACCACGACGAGCAGCAGCCCCGGGATGACCCCGGCGAGCACCACACCCGACACCTGGTACACGGCCGACGTCACCAGCGGCCCCACGAGCAGACCGAGGTCACCCGCGAACCGGAACTGACCGACCGACCGACCGAGCTGGTTCGGGTCGGAGAAGTCGGCCATGGCGGCCGCGCCGACGGACATCCCGAACGACGCGAGGCCCATGAGCACGACCGCGAGCGTCCAGGTCCACACCCGGGGCGGCAGCGCGAGCAGGAGCACCCCCATCCCCTGCAGCACCAGGCCGGGCACGAGCGCGAGCCGGCGCCCGACCAGGTCCGCGAGTCGACCACCCCCGAACGCACCGATGATCCGGCTGATGCCCCCCGCCCCCACGACGAATCCGATGTGTGACGCGGACAGGCCGAGGTCCTCGCCGCCGATGAGCGGCACCGTGGTCTGGGCGACACCCGCGAGTGAGAACACGACGGCGAACGGCACGACGAGGAGGGTCGCACGCGCTCGGCGCAGCGCGGCCCGGTCGAACGTGGTGAGGTCGATCTCCCCGCCGCCCTTCCTGCCCCCGCCGCCGGCACCGCGGTCCGACGACAGGAAGCGCCTCGCGAACGGGATGAGCACGATCATCACGACGCCGCCGACGACGAACGTGAACCGCCAGTCGCGCAGGTCCGACAGCAGCCCGCTGACCGCGGGCCCCAGTGACTGGCCGCCGAGCAGGGCAGCGGCGAACACCGCCATGGCCGTGCCGCGGCGATCGGGGGGAGCCGAGGAGAAGTGGCCCATCGCCGTCGTGACGCACACCGCCGAACCGATGCCGAGGAGCACCGCTCCACACACGAGGCCGTACAGCCCCTCCACGGTGCTGAGGAACAGGCTCGCGGCCGACATCAGCACGAAGCCGAGCATCATCATCGACGAGCGGCCCATGCGATCGAACAGCCGCCCTGCCGGCAGGTCGGTGATCAGCCGTCCCAGACCGAATCCGGCGGTCATCATCCCGATGGCGCTGGCGCTGAGCCCGAGGTCACGTCCGATGTCCGGGAGCAGGGGGATGCGGAAGAAGCCGACCACCGACAGGAGGAAGAGCAGGGCCGCCACCGAGATGGACCCGGGGACGAGCCGGTCACCGAACCGCACGGGCGGGTCGCCGGGCGACGACGGCATCGACGTGGCCACCGTCAGTCCATCGGGTTGCGCCCGACGAAGAAGTCCTCGTCGCTGCCGGGCGCGATCTCCAGACCGCTTCGTTCGAGTCCACGACGCAGCGTGGCCATCTGCCCGTCGTTGATCCGGGCCTGGGGCTGGCGGATCGGACCCCCGTTGTAGCCACTGAGCCAGTACTGGTACTTCCAGACCAGGCGGTGGACGTTGCGGGTCCCTGCCGACCACTCGGCCGACACCTGCGCATTCGCCTGACGAGCAGGGTGCAGGCGCCAGTACAGCTCCATGCCCTCGTCCACCTGACCAGACTGCAGCAGGTCGAAGTAGCGCGGGACCTGCCCACCCATGTACTCGTAGTTGGACGTTCCCATGAACGGCATCCCGAAGGCGTCGATCCACGCCGGAGCGTTGCGCTCGAACGGATCGCACACCACCACCCGGTCGTTGAACCGGTGGAACACCTCCCAGATCCCAGCGACACCCGGACCGCCGATCTCGTTCTTGACCGCGACGACGTTGTCGATCTCGTCGATCATCCGACCGATGAGACGCGGCGAGAAGCTCGACGGGTGCAGACGCGTGAAGTTCCAGTGGGAGATCGCGAACAGCATGAGCCCGAGGTCGGTGGCGTCGGCAACGGCGCGGGTGAACTCGAGGACCTCGTCCTCCGTCTTCGGGTAGAACAACAGCGGATAGCCGAGCAGCACCAGGTCCACACCTGCCGACTCGCCGTACCGGACCATCTCGATGGTGTCGTCGAGTGTCGGTGCCGACGCGAGCAGCACGGTGCGCAGACCCTGCGCACCCGCCTCGTCGACGGTGACGTCGATGACCTGGCGCAGTTCCTCGTCGGTGGTCCCCGCCTCGCTGACGATGAGCGTCCCCCAGAACCCGTGCTGCTTCTGGAGACGGACGTCATGCCGGATCGCGCCCTCGTTGACCTGACGGAGAGAACTCGAGAGGGTGGGCAGCAGGCAGCCGCACACGCCCCGCATGTGTTCCCTCGCCCAGTCCCTGGCCTCGGCCCGTGTGTAGTCCGCCATGGATGCTCCGTCGTGTGGTGTGGGCCGCCCGCGCACACGATGCGCGCGGGCGGCGACCGATCAGATCAGGCCGAGTGACTCCAGGTCGGTGCGGATCTCGTCGCGCTCCGCCTCGGTCAGTTCGACCAGCGGGGCGCGCACCGGGCCCTGCGGCCAACCCATGAGCTCGAACCACGCCTTGAGGTGCGCGATGGGGGTCACGCCGTTCTCCAGCCACGGCGTGCGCAGGTACTTGTGGAAGATCCGGCGGTGCTCCGCGAGGGTCGCGTGGACCTCCCACGCCGCCTCGAGGTCACCCTTGGTCGCCAGTTCGGTGTACTCGACGATGGGACGGTTGTCCGCCGTCTGGAACATCGCGAGTGCGGGCGTGGACATGAGGGCCTGGACCCCGTGGTCCAGGTGGTACTCGAGCCACTCCTCCTCGCCGGCGTCGGTGACGACGATGCGCTCACCGACCCGGTCCAGGATCTCCAGGAACTGGTCCTTCGGACGCGGGGTCTTGATGCCGCAGATGCTGTCGATGTCCGCGAGGCGGTCGATCAGGTCGGTCGACAGCGAGTAGCCGGAGAACATCGTGTTGAACAGGAACATGGGCTGGCTGCCCGCCTCGGCGTCGATGGCGGTGAACCAGCGCAGGATCTCCTCGTCGCCGAGCCGCGGCGGGAAGAACGGGTTGATCGCGATCGCGAACTCGATCCCGATCTCCTTCGAGTGCAGGGTCAGGTCGATGGTCTCGCGGATGCTCTCGTGGCCGGTGTGCGCCATGAGGGGGATGCGCCCGGCGGTGACGTCGGCGACGCGTTCGTGCACGTGCCGGCGTTCAGCGACCGACAGGGACCAGAACTCCCCCATCATCCCGCCGCAGTAGATGCCGTCGACACCGAGCCCACTGATCAGGTGCTCGGTCTGCGCGGCGAGCGCGTCGTCGTCGATCGTTCCGTCTGCGCGGAACGGGGTGGTGGTCGCCATCCAGAGGCCGCGGATGCGTTCGCGGGCCATCTCCTTGGCGGGGCTGAGGTCGGCCATGTCGGTGCTCCTTGGTTGCGTTCCTCGGCCTGACCGGTCGAGGAAGGGGGTGTCCGGTGTGACTGGGTGTGTCGTCGGGATCTGGCGATGGTGCGCAGGGCAGGTGACCGGGGTCAGGTCACGGCTTGGGGGAACCGGCCATCGGTTCCTTGAGGGAGGTCACCTCGTCGACATCGACGCCGCCGCCGAGTCGCGAGGCGCGGTCGAGGCACTCGACCGCCAGGGCGAGGTCCTGGACCCCGGACCCGACGGACTTGAACACGAACGGGCCGCCGGTCCACTGGGCGGCGGACGGCGTCGGTGCCGTCTCGAGCGTGTGGACCTCGTCGACCGTCAGGTCGCCCGCCTCGACCGCCAGACGAAGGTCTCCCGCCTCCTCGCAGGCGTGGAGGGTGTCGACGACGACCCACTGGGCGGCGCTGAGCGTCTCGGCCGGGATCTCCACCTGTTCGGGCTTCGTGCTGCCGACGCCGAGCACGATCGCCCGATCGGTGAGCCAGTCGTGCTCGATGACGGGGGTCCCGGCCGTCGAACTCGTCGCCAGCACCACGACGTCGGCGCCGTCGCAGGCCGCGGCGCCAGAGTCCACCGCGATCACGGGACTGTCGGGCGTCGCGTTCACGGCCGCGAATCGCTCGCGGTTGTCGGCGGTCGGGCTGAAGACGCGAACGCGGGTCACGTCGCGCACCTCACGGATCGCGTCGAGCTGCATGCGGGCCTGGTGGCCCGACCCGATGATCCCGACCTCGACAGGTGCGCGCTGCGGGTCGAGTTCGCGCAGGACGAGGCCGCTCATGCCACCGGTCCGCAGATCCGTGATGCGCCGTCCGTCCACGAGTCCGACCAGGGCACCGTCCTCGAGCCGGTGGACCAGCAGCAGGTAGCGCACACCGGTGCCGCGCGCGAGGTTGAAGATCTTGGAGACCATGTGACCCGAGGCCTCGTCGTGCGCCGTCATGAGTCGGATCCATCCCCCGGGAAGGTCGCGGGTCAGCCGCGGCGCGGTCCCGGCCCGGCCCTCGCGCACGCTCTCGTACACACGGGCGAGGGCGTCGAGGGTCGCCTCCATGGACACGTGACGCTCGACGTCGGCGTCGTACAGCAGCTTCACGGCAGTTCCTCCGCGCCCGGGTTACGGCGGCGACTCAGTTCGATCCGCCGCCGACCACCCCGGGCGACACGGTGCCGTCGGCGTTGAACACCGGATCGGGGCCGGCGTAGACCCCGGCGGTCTTCGGGAACATCGCCCGGATGATCTTGAACTTCTGCATGTCGCCGGTGCCCTCGGTGTGCTCGAAGATCGTCGAGTCACGCAGGTACTTCTCGATGCCCGACTCGATCATGACCCCAGCACCACCGTGCAGCTCCATGGCGTGGCGCGCCATCATGAACACGGCCTCGGCGCAGTGGTACTTGGTCATCAGCGCCAGCGCGTCGGCGTCGTCGTACTCGGCGTCGAGCGCACGCGCGGCCCGGTACACCATGGAGCGGCTCAGCTCGAGCGAGGTCGCCATCTCCGCGAGGCGCGCGGCGACCGTCTGGTGCTTGATGATGATCTTGCCGCCGTGGAAGTGCTCCTGGGCGTAACGTGCCGAGTCGTCGAAGATCGCCTGCATGACGCCGAGCGCCCGGGCGGCGTTGAGGACACGGCCCTCGAGCAGGTAGTTGCGGGCACCGTGCAGCGCCGTGTTCTCGACCAGGAGGTGCGATGCCGGGACCCGGCAGTCCTCGAACACGAGCTCGCCGTTGACGGTCAGCCGGTGGCCGATCTTCTCGTTGACACGGCCGAGCGAGAACCCGGGCGCGTCGGCGCCCACGAGGAAGCTGCTCACCCCGTCGCGGATGCCGGCGCTCGGGTCGGTGTTCGCGTAGACGATGAACGCGCTCGCGGTTCCGCCGTTGCTCACGTAGTGCTTGACGCCGTTGATGACCCACTCGTCGCCGTCACGCACGGCGCGGGTCTGCATGCTCGCCTCGGGGGCGTTGTACTGCAGCACCCGGTCCGACGCCCCGCGCGGTTCGGTGAGGCAGTTGGCCCACAGGAAGTCGGGCTGCTCGATGAACTTCTCGAACCACTCGTCGGCGAGTTCCTTCGACGCGTGACGCGCGAACTCGGCGGCGATCTTCCAGTTCTGCGCGATCGTGGTCGTGAACCCGGGGTCTCCCCGACCCAGCTGCTCGACCATCAGCGTGCGGGTCAGGCAGTCGAGCTCGACGCCGCCGTACTCGACCGGCAGGCCCAGCGTGCGCAGCCCGATCTCGTCCGCCTTCTGCATGAGGTGGCGAGGCAGTCGCTCCTGCGGGGGCGCGCTCCACTCGTGGTCGCGATTGTCTCGCAGCCAGGGCAGGATCTCGTTGTCGGTGAAGCTCGCACACAGCTGCTGGAACTCACGCTGCTGCTCGGTCAGTCCCTCGTACCTCGACTGCATGGGGTCTCCTTCACGCCCTGGGATCGCCGACTCTATAGAGTTTCGGGGGCTCGTGCTGCATCGGAAGGCACGGTGTCGTCGGTCAGGACGCGGCGAATCGCTGCTCGAAGGTGTCGAGCAGCACTCCGGCGGTCCGGTGGATGTGGTGGCGGAGTGCATCCACGGCCCGGGACTCGTCACCGGCCCGAAGTGCCGCGAGGATGGTCCGGTGCTCCTCGACGGCCTGGTTGTGGCGCGTCGTCGTGCTCGTCACCGAGTTGAGCGCACTGTGGATCCGGCGGCGCACACCGTCGACCACGTCGGCCGTCGCGGTCGAACCTCCGAGCAGGAGCGTGTGCAGTTCCCAGTCTCCCTGGAGCCACTCCCGACCATCGTCGGTGCGTGCCAGGCGCTCGTTGAGCGCCTCGATGGCGGTCAGTTCGTCGTCGTCGAGGTGGAGCCCGTGTCGACGCAGGCCGATCACCTCGAGTTCCTCGCGGATCTCGAGCAGTTCCGCGAGCTGTTCGATCGACAGGCCACGCACGCGTGCTCGCTGGTACGGAACCGACGCGACGAGGCCGTCGGCCTGCAACTGGCGGATCGCCTCACGCACCGGGATGGTGCTCACCCCGAACTGACGTGCCAGCGCCACCTGGTTGAGTTCGGTGTCCTCGGCGAGTTCCCCGGTGAGGATGGCCGCGCGAACCTTCTCGTACACCTGGGTGGACAGCGGGATCCGACTGATCGACTCCGCGTTCACACTTGACACCGTCGGCCTCTCCGTTGGTCACACGCCGACGCTGCCCGTCGTGCGCGCTGCAGGCCGGGTGTCCGGTGACCGCGTACGCCTGCGTGACGGCCGCATCCTAGCCGCCACCGGGACTTCGGGGATGGAGATGTCACGAAGCGGAACGTCGTGCCACTGCATCGTCGCGGCGAATCCGCAGCAGCCACACCGTCGACAGCAGCGTCGCCGACGTGAACACGGCGGTCAGCACGAACCAGGCGACCAGGTAGCCCGCGCGGTCGGCCGTCGACCCGAACAGCAGCGGGCTGATGATCATGCCGAGGAAGAAGGCCCCCTGCACCCCACCGGAACCCCGCCCCGACGCCTCCGGGCCGAGCAGGCGCACGAGACTCAGGTAGACCACCGGGGTCCAGGCCGCCGCGCCGAGACTGAACACCACCGCCGACACCCACAGCAGGGGTTCCCCGACGGTCGGCGACGCCGCGAACAGCAGGGTGGACAGGGTCGCCACGACGGCGAACCCGGGCAGCAGCATCCACGGCCGTTCGATCCTGCCGACCAGGTACCCCCACGTGATCCGCGCGATGACCCCGGTGACTCCCAGCGCGATCGGGATGGTCCCGGCCCGGTGGGCCGGCACGTCGACGGCCTCGAAGGCGAACAGGGCCACGAACGCGGCCACGGCCGACGTTCCGGATCCCATCAGGAAGGAGAATCCCGACAACCAGCGGATGAGTCCGGGAGGCATCGGGGCACGGGGCTGGTCGGACTCTTCGTCGCCGCGGACCGTCTCGTCGCGATCGTTGCGGAACCGGGCGAGGGTCAGCACGAGACCCGCGACACAGATCGGGACGAGGCCGAGCACGGCGACACGCCACCCGTACCGGAGTGCCAGTGGCGGCAGGACGATGCCGGCGGTCATCGTCGCGATCTGGATGCCCGACTGCTTGATCCCCATCGCCAGGCCCTGGATCCTGCCGGTGACGTGCACCGCGATGACCTTGTTGCCGATCGGGTTCGACCCGGCCGCCGACAGGCCGGCGATGACCATCGCGACGATCAGCAGCCAGTAGGTGGGCGCCACCGCCAGGAGCACGAGCGCCACGATCCCACACCCGAACAGCACGTTCAGGCTCGTGGAGATCGCCACCTGGTCGACCCGCCGTCCCGCGTGGATCGACAGGGCACTCGCCACGAGGAAGAAGGTGCTGGTCAGCGCCCCGAACGACGTGCGGCTCAGCCCGAGGTCCTCGACGATGAACGGCCCGAGCACCCCGAGGGCGAACTCCGCGAGGGCGCTGACGACCATTGCCAGCGTCGCGACCACGATGGCGAGCACGACCGTGCGGTCACGAGACACCCGGCGCTCCTCTCCCCCGGCGGCTCGGTGCCGTCACCGGGTGCAAGAACCCGTCGCGGTCAGGTCCCGACGACGATCAGTTCGTGCGGGAAGCGCGTGACCTGCTCCTGGCCGGTCTCGGTGATGACGAAGGACCGCCCGAAGAACAGCCCGAGACGCCCGTCGGGCGTGATGATGGTGGGCTCGAGCATCGCGGCGACCCCGGGCAGGATCACGGCGTCGTCGTCCCCGTGGACGACGTTGTTCCAGTTGACGTTCGGTGGGTGGGTCACCTGGTCCATGGTGTGCAGCAGCAGCGGACGCCCGTCGACCCCCGAGTCCGCGAAGTGGTGCCCGGCGGCCCGCACCTGCTCCCACGTGTTGCCCGGCTGCAGCTGCGCGGCCATGGACTCGAACCCTGGCTTCACGACGTCGTGGAACAGATCGTGGATCCACTCGGGAGGCTCGCCGTAGCAGATGGGTGTGCCGAGCTGGGCGGTGTAGCCCCGGTAGCCGCAGGCCAGCTCGTTGATGATGATGTCGCCGGGGTTGATCGGGCGCTTCGACGGCCAGGGGTTGCCGAACGCGAGCCGCGGGTCGTCCATCGGCGTGCTTCCGATGATGAGGAAGTCGAGTCGGCCGCCACCTTCGAGGATGGGACGCGCCGCGGCCGCCGCGAGCTCGACCTCGGTGACCCCGGGACGGATCGCCGCGATCATCGCGTGCATGGCCTTGTCGAGCAGCTGCCCGGCCACCCGCACGCAGTCGAGTTCCTCCTCGCTCTTGGTGTAGAGGAACTCGTGGAAGAAGTCGCCGACGAACTCGAGCCGGTCCCCGAGGGCCTCGACCAGAGTGGTGACCTCGTCGTAGGGCGGGTACTGGCGGTAGGTGGGATCGACGTAGCTCAGTCCGACGCGCGCGCCCGACAGACCGCGCTCCTCGAGCAGGTCGAGGATCACCTTCGCGGAGTTGCCGCGCTGCGAGTGACGCACCTCCTCGAGGCACGTCACCCGGCGGATGGCCTCGCGGTGTGCGCCACCGGGACCGGCGACGAGCACCGGGTCGCCCTCGGCGGGCATCACCACGTACGCGCTCTGCCCGTGCCACTCCCAGTAGTCGCTCAGCCAGGTCATGCCACCACCGAAGCTCCAGTGGTTCGGGCCACCGGCGGCGAGCAGCACGTCGATCCCGAGCCGCGCCATCTTCTCCCGGGTCAGCCGGTAGCGGCGCTCCCACTCCTCGTCGGAGAAGCGGTCGTACACCGCGTCGCGGTACCAGCCGGTCCCGGCGATGTCGCCGAAGCCCTCGGCGTGCAGGCGACCCGCGACACTCGCGTAGTCGACGTCGGTCGGGATGCTCCCCATGTCCTGTCCTCCTCGATGTGCGACGACCGCAGGCGCGATCAGCCGCGCAGCACCTCGTTCATCCAGTCCGCGACCTGTGGCCGGTACCGGTAGGGCATGTTGTTCACGACGTGGTTGCCGTCCTCGACGACCTCGATGACCGTCGGGCCCTTGGCCTCGGCGGCCATGCGCTCCCCGGCGGTGTGGGGCGTCAACCGGTCGCGGGTCCCGCACACGACGTACAGCGGAACCTCCACCCGTTCCGCGACGCCGTCGAGGTTGAGCTTCTGGATGAACTCGGTCGTCTGCTCGTCGGTCTCCAGGTGGGCACGCACGCGGTACGACGCCTTCGTGGCGTCTGGTCGCCAGTCCCAGCTGTCGGCCACGTTGTACGACCCGGAGATCGAGGCGCACGCACGGATCCGCGGCTCGAACGCGGTGGCGCGCACGACGTAGTGGCCGCCGAGGCTCACGCCGTAGATGCCGACCCGCGATGCGTCGACGTCGTCGCGACCCTCGAGGAAGTCGATGCACGCCGCAGCGGCGACCTCGAAGTCGTGGCGCATCGGGATGTCGTACTCGGCCTCACCCTGACCCGGACCGTCGAACGCCAGCGTCGCCAGCCCACGACGGTGCAGGTGGTCGGCGTAGGCGCCCATCTCCTCCTTGGTGGAGTCGAGGCCAGAGACCATGAGCACCACGGGCGGACGCGACTCGCCGGTCGGGACCCGCAGGATCCCCTTGAGGGTCCTGCCACCCTCGAAGGGCATCTCGACCCGCTCGCCCGGCGGATCCAGGTGGGGCAGCGCACGCTGGTAGGCGGCGACGGCCAGTTCGTGGGCGGCACGCATCTGGTCGTAGTGCTCGACGAAGACGAACTTGCCGAAGTGGTGGCACAGCGACGCACGCTGGAAGTGCTCACCGGCAGCGATCGTGTGCCCCTTCTCCAGCGCCGACTCACCCAGCGCCTCGTGGACCCGACCCCGCTCGACCCACTTCCCGCACCACTCGCTCCAGTTCTCCACCGACGCGGTGACGGTCTCGAAGTCGTACAGCGGCACCCCGTTGGACACGAAGCGGGGCGCCCAGTGGGCGATGGCGTCCTTGACTCTCTGGTCGGTCACGTGTGTTCCTCTCGGGTGGTGCGGCTCGTCGATGGCGGGTCGTCGCGGGCTCAGGCGCGCAGCACGTCGGCGAGCCAGTCCGCGGTCTGTGGTCGGTAGCGGAACGGCATGTTGTTGACGACGTGGCTGCCACCCTCCACGACGTCGAGGATCGTGGGGCCCTGGGCCTCGGCCGCGAGTCGCTCCGCTCCCTGGTGCGGCGTGATGCGGTCGCGGTCGCCGGCCACGACGTACAGCGGAACGTCGATGCGTTCGGCGACCCCGTCGAGGTCCATCCGGCCGACGAACTCACGGACGTCGTCGTCGGTCTGGCTGTGCGAACGCACCTTGAAGGTCGCGCGCGTCGCGGCCGGCAGGTCCTCCCACAGGCCGCCGATGCTGTAGGCGCCCGACACGGCGACGCAGGCCCGGATGCGTGGCTCGAACGCGGTCGAGCGCGGCGCGTAGTAGCCGCCGAGGCTGACCCCGTAGATGCCCACGCGCGACGCGTCGACGTCGTCGCGACCCTCGAGGAAGTCGATGCACGCCGCAGCGGCGACCTCGAAGTCGTGGCGCATCGGGATGTCGTACTCGGCCTCGCCCTGGCCCGGACCGTCGAACGCCAGCGTCGCCAGTCCACGGCGCAGGACGTGGTCTCCGTAGCCGTTCATCTCCTCCTTGGTGGAGTCGAGGCCGGCCACCATCAGCACCACCGGCGGACGCTCGACGCCCTTGGGCAGGCGCAGCACGCCCTTCAGCGTCTGACCGTCCTCGTACGCGATGGACACGGCCTCACCGGGGGGGTCGAGCAGCGGCACCGCACGTTCGTAGGCGGCCACGGCCAGCTCGTGCGCGGCACGCATCTCGTCGAAGTACTCGACGAACACGAACTTGCCGAAGTGGTGACACAGCGCGGCACGCTGGAAGTGCTCACCGGCAGCGATCGTGTGGCCCTTCTCCAGCGCCGACTCACCCAGCGCCTCGTGGACCCGACCCCGCTCGACCCACTTCCCGCACCACTCGCTCCAGTTCTCGACCGAGGCGGTGACGGTCTCGAAGTCGTACAGCGGGACTCCCGCCGACACGAACCGGTGCGACCAGTGGGCGATCGCGTCCTTGACTCTCTGATCGGGCATCGGGGTGCTCCCTGGTGCGGTGGTGGGACGCCACACGTGGACGTGGGTGGGACTCGGACCTCAGGTGCGCACGAGTTCGCGCGGGAAGGTGTGCAGCGACTCGAGCCCGTCGTCGGTGATCAGACACAGTTCGCCGGTCTGCACCCCTGCGGTCTCGTCGCGCGTCACGACGTTGGGTTGCACGACCACGGTCTGGTTCGCCGCGAAGGTCCACTCCGTGTTGTCGTGCGGGGTCTCACGCGTCCCGATCGACGGCGGGAGCAGTCCGATGCCGAACCCGTGGACCAGCGCGTCACGGATCGTGTAGCCCGACGCGGCGATCTGGTCGGCGACGTCGAGCACGTCGGCCGTCGTCGCGCCGGTCCGGATGGTGCTCGCGAGTGCGTCGAAGACGTCCTCCGCGCAGCGGTGCAGGTCGGCGAACAGGTCGTTGGGTTCCGCCCCGACGACCAGCGTGCGCAGCAGCTGGCCCCCGTACCCGTGGTAGGCGGCGGTGCTCTCCACGGTGACGACGTCACCCACCTCGAGCACCCGTTCGGACAGCACCTGCGCAGGCACGCACCGCTGGGGGTCGGACATCGGGGTCGACGCGACGTAGTGGAAGTAGGTCATCCCGCCCCGGTCGCGATAGCCCTGCTCGAGGATCGGCGCGAGTTCCCACTCACGCAGGCCCGGCCGCAGGTGCTCGCGCAGGTTCTCCAGTGCGAGGTCGGTGTACGCGGCGCCGCGGCGCAGCCACTCGATCTCCTCGTCGCTCTTGGTCGTACGGAGCGTGCGGTAGGTGCGGGTCGCGTCGGTGAACGTGGCACCGGGGGCCGCCTCGACCATGGCCGCGTGGTGCTGGTAGGGCATCATCCCGACCACACCCACCCGGTTGAGCCCGCGTGCGTGCAGTTCCGCGCCGACGGTTCCCCCGCTGTTGGGACCACCCCACCGCACGTCGGCGAGCCGCGACACGTCCGCGGCGTTGGGGACGTGGTTGTAGCTCTGGACGAACAGCACCGGATCGCCGTCGCGCGGGACCAGCACGTAGTTGTCCCGCATGCCGAGGAAGCCGCTCAGGTAGTGGACGTCCGCCTGGATGGCCCGCCCACTCGCCGACCATCCGAACACCACGAAGGCGTCGAGCCCGGCCTCGTCGAGCGCGGCGCGGACGAGCGTCTCGCGTCGCTGCATCTCCGGGGCGGAGAACTGCACGTACAGGTCGGAATCGGTCGGTGCGGCGTTGGTCACGGGGCTCTCCGGGTTCACGGGGCGCCGGGCCTGCGACGCCGGCAACCCTCCACGATGCGCATGCATCCCACATGCAGTCGATCGTCGGCCAACCTAGCATGAGCCGTTCGAACGCCCACGGCCGCACCCGGCCGCACACGGTCGCCTGCGGCCCGACACGCCGCGTGGGACCCCGGCCCGATGCGAGACGCCCATGTCGGAGTCGACGACGCACGTCTCGAGCCCGGGACGTCTGGTCGGACTCGTGTCCCTGCTGCTCGGCGCCATGGCCGCGGGCACGCTCATCCAGTTCGCGATTCCCGTCCTCGGCCCCCTGATCATCCGAGACCTGGGCCTGTCACGCACCCAGTTCGGCTCGATCATGGCCGTCTACTTCCTGTGCACGGCCGCCATGGCCCCCCGCGGCGGATCGATCACCGACCGGATCGCCCACCGCCACACCATCGCGGGCTGTTTCGCGTTCGGTGGCCTGTCCATGATCGCGATGGGCGTTGCACACGGGGTCGTGCTGCTCGGCGTCATGATCGTGCTGGGTGCCGCAGGTTCCGCGCTGTCCAACCCCGGCACGAACCGGGTCGTGCTGGCGCGGGTCGCCCCTCGAGCCCGCGGGATGGTCGTCGGCGCCAAGCAGTCGGGCGTGCAGGTCGCCACGATCCTGTCCGGGCTGCTTCTCCCACCACTGGCGGCGGCGTTCGGCTGGCGAGCGGCGCTGGTCGGAGCGGGCGTGCTGCTGCTCGTGGCCGCCGTCGTCATCGACCGCTTCGACCTCGGCCGGCCACAGGCGGCCGCCCCGGGGCACGGCCGTGACACGCCGCGCCTGCGTGACCATCCGCGCCTGCTCGCCCTGTGCGTGTACTCAGGGCTGATGGGTGCCGGCATGGCGTGTGTCGCCACCTACCTGCCGACGTATGCCTTCGAGGTCGCCGGGTGGTCGCTGGCCACCGCCGGCGCACTCGCGGCCACGATCGGTTCGACGGGGGTCGTGGCCCGACTGGTCTGGGGCTGGGTCGCCGGCCGCGCCGACGATCCGCTGCGGCCACTGCCGTGGCTGGCCGCGGCGGCCACGGCGGGCTGCGGGCTGCTGGTCGCCGACCCCGGCGGGCTGCTGCTGTGGACGGCGGCCGTCGTGTTCGGCCTCAGCAGCGTCGGGTGGGTCGGCGTCGCGATGCTCGCGTCGATGACCATCGCGGGCTCACAGCACGCGGGCTGGGCCGCGGGCCGGGTCATCCTCGCCTTCTACCTCGGGCTGGGCCTCAGCCCGATCCCGTTCGGCGGGATCGTCGACCGGACGGGGAACTGGTGGCCAGCGTGGTTGCTGGTCGCCGTCCTGTTCGCTGCGTCCTGGGCGAGCCTGGCCGTTCCCCGTGCGACGCGTCGCCACGCTTGACACAGCTCCTTTGACGATCTCCCTCGCCCCCCGCTCCCACTGCGACCCGCATCCGTCGGGAGAAACCCGAATCGTCCTGCCCAGGCAACGGTTGTGGAGGCTCAGCTGGACGTGGGCAAGGGCCCGGTTGCCACGGCGCTGGTGACGAAGGGAACCCTGCGCGTCGGCGACGCATTTGTCTGCGGCCATTACGAT
>JBJHCV010000010.1:0-93566 GCA_050486225.1 Nitriliruptoraceae bacterium | reverse complement strand
AGTGCTTCCTCGTCGCGGCCGGCGTCCTGCAACCGGGTGACGATTTCTCCGTAGCGTGGCGAGCTTCCCTGACTGAGCAAGTGCACGGCGCAGTCGAGGTCGCCGTCATGGTCGGCGAGTTCCAGGAGCATCTGGTCGGTCTCGAAGCGATGGTCGGCATTACGATTGTCGTTGTAGAGCTTGTTCACGGCTTTTCGGTAGGTCGCCAGGGCCGTTTCGTCGAAGGCGGCGATGAAGTCGGCCAGGGTGACCTCGGGCCAGCCGGGGGAGTCTTTGCGGAACTTCACCAGCCAGCGGGCGAGTTTGACCGGATCGGGGTTTCCCTGCCGGCAGGCTTGTGCATACAGGTCGGCGGCTCGCTGGCAGGCCTCCCCGATGGCGCCGGAGGAGTCGTCGGCCTGCATGCTGATGCTGCGCAGTCGTGTCAGTGCCTTGAGCAGCGCAGGACGTCCGGCGTCGGGCATGCCTGCATCCAGGCACCGTTGAAGCTCGTCGAGGATCTGTTCAGCGTCGCGTGCGACCTCGAACGAGCGGCGGTAGTCGACGAACCCGCGTGTGGCGAGTCCGTCACGCACCAGGCTAATCAGGTCGTCGGTGAGGTGGTCGGTGTTGCCTGTTGCTGCTGCATGCCGCAGCTCGAGCTGTCGCCGCACGTTGGCATCACGTGTTGCCAGTTCGGCCAGCAGTTGGCGCAGTTCCTCGATGTCAAGCTCGGCTGCGAGCTGCTCTATCGCCGGTGGCGGGTCGGCGGGGCTTCCGTGTTGTGAGGTGGTGTCGTCGATGACGCAGAGCCCGAGCGCGACCAAGTGCTTGCAGAAGAAGCCATCTGCGAAGTGTGGGCAGGTGCAACTGCCGTCGATCGTTCCGTCGGGCCAGTTCAACTCGACTAGGTAGACGTTTCTGGCCTGGATCGTGGCTGTCGCGGTTGTTCCGGCAACACGCATTCCTCGCACATACCGCGTGTATTCCAGGCCACGGTTGAACACGGCCTGGCCTGCGAGCACCTCGAGACGATCCTCATCGAACACAGCAGCAAACCTCACAGTCCCGATGAGGTCGATTACCCGTCACTGGTTTGCCTCACGCAGGGTGTCGATGACGCTACGCCCCGTCGAGGTGTCGGTCACGACGGTCTGCCGACTGAGTTTGGACGCACCCCCATCCGGTTGCATCTGCGACCGTAGCGTCAGGCTTTCGTCGGTCCGGTGCGTCCAGTGTCATGCCGACCAGGGATCGATCAGTTCGACATCGAGCCCCGCGAAGTCGGCGGTGTTACGTGTCGCGAGGATCGTGCTACGCGAGGCGCAGATCGCGGCGATCATTCCGTCTTCAACGGCGAGCGGCCGTCCGGCCGCACGCCGCCGCTCCTGCAACCGAGCGTACGCACGCGCGGCCGGCTCGTCGTAGGGGAGCACATTGCCGGCGTACGCCGAGAGTGTCGATTCGATCGATGCCAGCAGTCCTTCCCGGCGTTGCCCGGCCGGTAGCGCTCGGACTCCGGTTAGCAGCTCCCCGACGCTGACCGAGGTCACTGCAGACGCCTCGGTAAGCGATCCGAGCCAGTTGAGTACGCGCGAGTCAGGCCGGGCCTTTAGCGGCTCGGAAAGCACGTTGGTGTCGAGCACGATCACTCGAGTTCAACCTGGCGGGGCTCGGAGCGCTCCGGCAGCATGATCTCGTCGCCTCGCCAGGGATCGGTGGCCTCAACCCAAGCCTGTGCCAGCCCACCTTGCGTCAGCGTCGCGGTCAGGATCGCGCGCACCTCCGCCTCCATCGACCGGCCGTGGTCAGCGGCGCGACGTTTGAGGCGGCGTTGCACCTCGTCGTCGAGGTTGCGCACCGTGATGGTTGTCACAATCGCCTCGCAGGTCCGCCAAACGGAGAATGCTGTCAATGCTAGCATTATTCGCTTCGTGTCGCCAACGGTGACCGCTTGGCAACATGTCAACAGGAGAACGTGTGACAACCGCCTACCGTGCGTCGGCACTGACGTTGCAGACCCAGCACTGTTCTGTGATGTGCCCATAGGTGCGATTCCGCTCGCTCTCGGAATTCGCTGGTCACCCCGACATGAAGGACTTCGCCTGATGCGACCGACGTGAGGCCGTCAACCCGTGGAATTGCCAAGTACCGATGTCGCCCGCCATCCACCACCTCCGGACAGGCTGTGCGTTTCGCACTTGCTCCACAGTGGCACCACAATTGGGTGCTGGAAGGTGACGGAAGATGATGGATTTTGCTGTGGTGCGATTGTGGAGCAGGGCGAGTCTCGGCGTGGCGATTTCTACGTAAGACCCTGATAGCTACTGAATTCTTGTGTTTACGCGCCTACTGCTGCTCAAGCAGAGGCTTCGTTCGCAACGAAGGGGCCGTCGGTTCAAATCCGATCACCTCCACCACAGAACGCCTCGTAGCCCCGGCTACGGGGCGTATCTGCTGAGTACCCTTCGTTCGGCGTTCGAGTGAGTACACAGAAGTACACACTCTGGAGTGGCGCTCCAGATCGCAGAGCCAGCATGATGCCGTTCTCTGCGACATTGAGGCGACATTGAGGCGACATGTCAGCGACGTTCGCCTGCTGCCTCCTGAACGCTCGGGACAACGAGATGTCGACCGTCGGGAGGACGCGATGAGCACGATCACGACGCCGCTCGACGACATGCTCGCGTCCCACATCGTGGATGCCCCCGACATCGCGCGGGTCCTGGGCACGACGCCGCGTTCGGTCGCGCGCTGGGCAATCACTGGGGTGGCGCCACGGTGGCGGAACGAGGAGCGGCTGCTGGAGTTGAAGGCCGTCGTCGATGTGCTGCGTGAGGTGATGCGCGACGAGCCGGCCCGCCTGTGGCTGCGCAGCCCAGTGCCGGCACTCGGCTACGACAAGCCGATCGACCTGATCGAGCAGGGCGAATACCGGCGGGTGATCGGTGCGATCCTGTCGATCGGTGAGGGCGTCACCGCCTGATGGCGCTCGACCGCGCCCGGGTCGCCACCGCCCCGCGGATCACGCACGCCGGCATCGCCTACCGCAACCAGGCCCCGCGCTACGACCCGCGCAGCGGCGAGGGCGCGAGGATCAAACGGGGGCCGGTTCAACCCGCCCGGCAGCTTCCCGACCCCGTACCTGTGCGAGACACGGCCGTTCGTGGTCGCGGAACTGACCCGGCAGGGCACCCGTCACGTCGTCCGGATGGAGGGCTGCTGCCCCGGGTGCTATACCGCTACGAGCTCGACCTGCACCCAGTGCTCGACCTGCACCGACCCGGACACACGCGCCCAGGTCGGCATCACCGTGGACGAGCTCGTCGCCGGCGACTGGACCACGTGCCAGCAACTGGGGACCGAGGCGCACGTACTCGGGGATCAAGGCATCCGCACCTACTCCGCGACCGGGGTCGACACCGTCCTGGTCGTGTTCCCCGAACTGCTCGGCGGCAGTCTGACCACGGTCGAACTCGTCGAACGGTGGGATGACCTCGCCGATCTCGCATGAAACCGGAGGCTGGTGGACCGCGTTCGGCTGCCTGTGCCCGCGTGCATCCGCTGAGCACTCCCCCCCTCGACCCTGAATGTTGCACCCACCCCCTGAGCTCACCGCGGTCATCGCCTTGTCGAGTTGACGGCCCGACGACCGGCGCGTGAGAGGCGCTCATGGCGAGAGCCCCAGTGCGGGGTGTCGACCGCGAGTGGTTGGGCGGCGATCCCGGCGATGAGGCTGGCCCCCATCACCGAACTCACGACGAGTCGGACACTCCACAGCAACGGACCGCCGGGGGCGCCGGGGTGGAGCAGACTGAGCCACAGCCCAGTGCCGACAACGACCAGTCCGGTCGAGACGAGTACCCGGCCGGCTCTTCGATGCCAGCCAGGATGCCGTCGCCGGGAGCGGCCAGAGAACTGCAACGCTCCAACGAGCACATGGCTGGCTGCCGCCACGACGTGGACGACGACAGGAGCGGGGGAGGCATCGACGCGTGGGTGTGCGGAAGGAGTTCGGGCCCGCCAACGCTCTCGACGATCCGAAGCGCGCCTGCGGTCACCGGGACGACGCTGAGCGCGACGCGGGCGATCGGAACACACCATGTGAGCCGCCCGCCGCTGATGGCCGGCCAGGTCCGGCTCGGCTCTGGAGGCCATCGGTCACGTTGCTGCGGGAGGCCATCACGCACCGGCGGTGTTCCGCGGCGCAGCGACGGTCGGGTCGTGTGCCGGGGCGGTGGCGCGCGTGCTGCGCCACAGCGAGGTTCCCAGCGCGACCATGGCGATGCCGTTGGGCCAGGCGAGTAGCCGGTAGAGAGCATCGGGCATCACCGAGAGTGCGGCCGTGATCAGGCCGCTGGCAGCCAGGAGTGCGGCCGCCCACCGAGCCAACACACGCGCGCGGTACAGCGCGATGCCGAACACCAGCCCTCCAGCGAGGTAGCCCACGACCTGCACCTGGATGACGGTCGCCAAGAGGCCGATGTCGCCGTCCGGAGCCCGGCCGCTGGAGACGGCGATGACGTCGTTGACGTAGCCGGGTTCGATGCCGGCGACTGCCGGGAGCACGAAGGCGGACGCGAACGTCGTGCCCAGCATCAGCAGGTAGCCCACTGCGAACAGCAGGTACCCGACCAGGCCGGGCACGCCGGTCTCGTGCACCTGGCGCAGGTACATCCCGGTGACACCGGCTAGCGCCAACCCGGCCATGAGGAACTTGAGCGAGCCGCGGATCGCCATCTCGGCCGTGGTGATCGTCTCCGCGTCGAGGTGCGGGTGACCCATCTGGACCCCGATGAAGATGAGGCCTGCCGCGACGGCCGCGACACCGGCGAACTGGGTGAGCGCCGTAGGTGTGAGGTTCATGTCGAACTCCTGATCGCGGTCCGCCCTGTCGTACGCCAGTTGGGGTGTACGTCGTACACCCCAACTGGCGGCACGGTACGTGTACGCTGTACACCTGTCAACTGCGTAACCATCGAGGGAACGAAGCCGTGTCGGAGCCGTCCAGTGCGAAGCGAACACCTCTGACCCGGGACCGGGCGTTGCGAACTGCCGTCGAGCTGGCGGACAGCCAGGGGATCGAGGCGCTCAGCATGCGCAACCTGGCATCGCGGCTCGACGTGGTCCCGATGGCCCTGTACAAGCATGTGGTGAACAAGGAGGACCTGCTCGACGGGATGGTCGAGATGGTCTACGGCGAGGTCGACGTCGCAGCTGCGGAGCAGTGGCGGGCGACGATGCGGCATCGGGCGACCTCGATGCGCGAGGCGCTGCGGCGCCATGCGTGGGCGGTCGAACTCATGGAGACCAGCTCCCCCGGACCCGCCAACCTGCACTACCACCACGCCGGGATCGCCTGCCTCCGAGCGCAGGCTGGTCTACCGATCCGGACCGCCATCGAGGCCTACAACTTGCTGGACAGCTACATCTACGGCTTCGCGCTCCAGGAGAAGACCTTGCCCAGCGACATCACCGCAGCAGCCGAGACCAGGGGCCACGAACTCGCAGAAGCCGACCCCTCGTTCGCCAGCCGGTTCCCCTACCTCATCGAGATCGCCGAGGAGCTCCGGACATCCGGCTACGACTACACGGCTCAGTTCGAACGAGGTCTCGACCTCATCCTCGACGGCATCGAGCAGCTTCGTCGCGGCAGCCAGGGCGGCTGGAAGCCCGCGCTGAAGCGTCCCGGGTTTGATGCCGCATCCTTGTGAGTCGAAAGGATGCTGACACGCCGAAGAAGTCGACCCGAAGGTCAAGGAGCACTGCACCCGGCTGGATCTCGATCACCTGAACGAGTACCCGTCGTTCACGGCTGCCTGCCAGTCCGTGGCCCGCCGCGAGGGTGTCGGGTACGAGTCCGTGTGACGCTGAGGCGCCACGAACCAGTCGATCATCGGCTGTGGGGATCGAGCGTGATGCGAGGGCGCCCCGTGTCCGAGTTGCCGCAGGATCTGGCGTATGCCCTTCTCCTTGGTCGGCATCCGGCCGAAGAGCCAGGTCGCGCCCGGTAGGAGGATGACGCGATCGAACCCCCTGGCGTTCATGCCCTGGATGAAGCCGGGGCACCCGATGTGGACGGTGCGCTGGACCCGGTCGGGGTGGGCGACGGAGGACAGGACCGCGACGTGACTGCCGTGTGACGAACCGACCAGGTGGGCGCGATCGACGCCGAGTCCGTCGAGCACGTCGGGAACCATCGTCTCGGCCTCGCGGCGTACGCTGGCCGCATCGGTCAGCAGGTGCGGGTCGCTCAGCCCGGTGCCCGGCCGGCCGACCAGCAGGCAGCGCCATCCCGGCAGGTGGGCCGCAAGGTCCGCCCAGATGGGTCCGGCGGCGCCGGGTCCGCCGTGGATGAACAGCACGGGTGGGCCGTCGCCGACCTCGAGCACCCGGACGTCCACCTCGCTGCGAGGCAGACGAATCCAATGCTCGATCGGCTCGAGGCCCACGTGGTGCCACAGGGCACGCTCCGCGGCGCAGTAGTGATGTTCGTCCATGCGGTATCTGCACGCAGTCTGAAGTTATTGGCAAGCGGGGCATGATGGACCGGATCGATCAACCGCAGAATCAGCGAAGTAGGCGGACCCGTGGGGCGGTGCTGGATGCGACGTGGCGGCTCCTGGAGGAGGGCGGTCCGATGCAGGTCACGATGGGGGCGGTTGCGGAACGGGCCGGTGTCAGCCGGCGGGCGCTGTACCTGCACTTCTCGTCACGGGCGCAGCTGCTGCTCGCTCTGCACGATCACGTCGACGAGCAACTCGCCCTGGAGGTTTCCCTGGTCCCTGTTCTCGAGGCGAGGGACGCCCTTGCGGCCCTTGACGCGTTCGCGATCCATCTGGCTCACTTCCACTCGAGGATCCGCACGGTCGATCAGGCGCTGCTGCGCGCCGGGGACGATGATCCGGACGTGGCGCAGCTGGTCGAGCACGGCATGCCACGTTGGCTCGAGGGCGCCCGGGCCATCGCTCGACGCCTTGACGACGAAGGGGTGCTTGCGGAGCCGTGGACGGCGGACACCGCCGCCGACCTGCTCTGGAGCTTCATGTTCCCGGAGACGCTCGGACGTCTCACCGAAGGTCGGGGATGGCCGCTCGACCGCTACCAGCAGCTTCTCACGATCACCCTGCGCCGCACCCTGACTGGGCTGGAGCCCGGCCTCGGCCGCGGGACGTGACCACACGGGCGGGAGCGGGGCGTCACCGGGGCCACGCGCCCACCTCGCCGTCGGATCACCCCCGTCGATCGCGACCAGGGCGCCCAGCTGGGACCGTGAGCGGTTCATGATCCGGCGGGAGGTCTCCGGGGCGAACTCGACGGCGGAGGCGGCGGAGCACCGGCTGGCCAAGCCGAGCCCGGCCGGTGTCGCCAGTTCGAACTCCGCGTCCGGGCCGAGCGGCACCAGCACGGTGGTCGCCGCGCGAACGAGGAGCAGGGTGTCCTGTCGCGAGCGCGGCTGGTTCCTCCTCCGACAGGCATCGCCGGGGACTCCTCGTGTCGCTGAGCGGGTCCGTCCAGACCGTCACTCGACCCTGGTGCTCCGCTCGTCCGCCCGGACCGATCCGTCGGCGAAGGTTCCGTCCACGGCATGCCACAGTGTCCGGCGACGGTGTCCCTCTGACGCTCGGGGCGCCGGTTGAGATGCATACCCTATGGGGGTATCATGGTCGGCATCGAGACGGCATCGAGAACTCCCATGGTGAGCACCAGGATCCCACCCACGTCCGGCGACCCGACGACCGTCGAGTTCGCGGCGCAGGGGATGACCTGCGGGTCGTGCGCCGCGCGCATCCAGAAGACCCTGGAGAAGCAGGACGGCGTCGCCGACGCTCAGGTGAACTACGCAACAGGACGGGCGCTGGTCACCCTCGATCCCCATCAGGTCGAGGTCGCACACCTGCAGCACGCGATCGATCGCATCGGCTATCGGCTCGAGCCCGTCGCCCACGACTCATCGGGCCACGACCACGGAGCGTCCGAGGTGACGGAGGCACGAGCCATGGGCAGTTGGCTCGTGCGCGTGATGGTGGCTACGCCGCCGACGCTCGTGGTGCTGTGGCTCGCGATGTTCTCCGGGGAACTGAGCGAGCAGACGTGGGCCCGGTGGACCCAGTTCGCGCTGGCCACGCCGGTGCAGTTCTACGTCGGGTGGCCGTTCCTCGCCGAGATGGCCCGCCGCGCTCGCCGTCTCACGGCCAACATGGACACGCTCATCGGCATCGGCACGCTCGCCGCGTACGGATACTCGGCGGTGGCGCTCGTCGCCGGCGGCTTCCTGTACTTCGAGGTGGCCGCAGCCATTGTGGCGCTGCTCGCCCTCGGACGCTACTTCGAGGCGCGTGCGAGGAGTCGGGCAGGCCATGCCCTGCGAGCGCTGCTCGAACTGGGAGCGAAGCAGGCGCGTGTCGTGCGTGACGGGCAGGAACTCATGGTCGACATCGACCAGGTGCAGGTCGGTGACCTCCTGCGGGTCCGGCCGGGCGAGAAGATCCCGACGGACGGCGAGGTCGTCGACGGTGCCTCCTCGGTCGACGAGTCCATGCTCACCGGTGAGTCGATCCCTGTCGACCGGCAGCCCGGTGACCGCGTCGCCGGGGCGACGGTCAACACGAGTGGTGTGCTGACCGTGCGGGCCACGGCCGTCGGCGCAGACACGGCACTGGCACAGATCGTGCGTCTCGTGCAGGACGCCCAGCGGGGCAAGGCACCGGTCCAGCGGCTCGCGGACCGGATCTCCGCGGTGTTCGTACCCGTCGTCATCGTGATCGCCATGCTGACGTTCGCATGGTGGGCCGTGGTCGCCGGTGACCCCCTGGCAGGACTCACGACGGCCGTGGCGGTGCTGATCATCGCGTGCCCGTGCGCACTCGGGCTCGCGACCCCCATCGCGATCATGGTCGGAACCGGTCGCGGCGCCGAACTCGGGGTGCTCATCAGGCAGATCGAGACACTCGAACGCACCCGACACATCACCACCGTCGTGTTCGACAAGACCGGAACGCTCACGCAGGGACGCATGGCAGTGACCGACGTCGTCGTCGAGCAGGGGATGGACGAGGCCGACCTCATGCGTCGTGCCGGTGCCGTCGAGGCGGACAGTGAGCACCCGATCGGCCAGGCGATCGCGACCGCGGCACGCGAACGGGCCGGAGACCTCCCCGCGGTCACCGCGTTCGAGGCACGGGCCGGCGAAGGGGTCCGGGCCGACGTCGAAGGCACCACCGTGTGGGTCGGGCGTCGCAGTCTGCTCACCAGCCAGTCGCTGGAACTCACCGACGACCTCGAGTCGCGGGCCGTCGACCTCGAGGAGGCCGGTCGTACCGCCGTGTTCGTCGCGTGGGACGGACGAGTCCGTGGGGTGCTCGCGGTCGCCGACCAGCTCAAGGACGACGCCGCCGAGGTGGTGGCGCGCCTGAGGTCCATGGGCCTGACCGTCGCGATGCTCACGGGCGACAACCGTCGCACTGCCACCGCCATCGCCGCCCAGGTGGGCATCGACCGGGTGCTGGCCGAGGTCCACCCGAGCGACAAGCAAGGAGAGATCGAACGGCTGCAGCAGGCAGGCGAGGTCGTCGCGATGGTGGGCGACGGCGTCAACGACGCGCCCGCGCTGGTGCAGGCCGACCTGGGGATCGCGATCGGGACCGGAACGGACGTCGCGATCGAGTCGAGCGACCTCACCCTCATGCGCGGGGACCTGCCCGGCGTGCCGCTCGCGATCCTGCTGTCGCGCCGGACCTACCGCATCATCCTCCAGAACCTCGGGTGGGCTTTCGGCTACAACGTCGCGGCAATCCCACTCGCGGCGGTCGGGCTGCTCAACCCGATGATCGCCGGCGCGGCGATGGCATTCTCCAGCGTCAGCGTGGTCCTCAACGCCCTGCGCCTGCGCCGGTTCGGTCGCAACCTGAGCCGTGCCGCCTGAGACGCCCGCCGATCCCCAGCGTCGCCACGTCACGGGAGCCGGCGGCGGAGGACGCGTCAGCCGACACAGGACGTCGTCCTGCGTGTCGACGGCGCCTCGGTGGCGTTCAGGTGAGATCCGAGGGAGTGAGCTGGACGCGTCGCAGCAGTTGGGCGTTGAGCGCGACGACGATCGTGGAGGTGCTCATGAGCACGGCGCCCAGTGCCATGGGGAGCACGAACCCGATCGGGGCGAGGACACCGGCCGCCAGCGGGATCGCGACGAGGTTGTAGCCCGCAGCCCACCACAGGTTCTGGAGCATCTTTCGGTAGGTCGCTGTGGACAGACGGCGTACGGCGCTCACTCCTCGGGGATCGTCGGAGGCGAGCACGATCCCGGCGGACTCGATCGCGACGTCGGTGCCTGCCCCGATGGCGATGCCGACGTCGGCGCGCGCGAGCGCCGGGGCGTCGTTCACCCCGTCGCCGACCATCGCCACGGTCAGCCCGCGCTGCTGGAGTTCGGCGACCGTCGCGTCCTTGTCCTCGGGCAGGACCTCCGCGAACACCTCGTCGATGTCGAGTTCGCGGGCCACCGCGTCGGCGACCTGCTGGGCATCGCCGGTGATCATGACGACCCGGATCCCCGCGGCGTGGAGTTCGTCCACCGCCTGACGAGAGACCTCCCGGACCTCGTCCTCGAGGCTGAGGGCCCCGATCACCGAACCGTCGCGTACGACGTGGAGGACCGCGGCACCTCGCTGACGCCACGCCGTGGTTCGTTCGGCAAGGTCGGCCGGAACGGAGAGGTCGCGCTCGCGTAGCAGCGCGGGTCCACCGATGGAGACCGTGGTTCCGTCGAGGTCGGCCTCGACCCCGCGGCCGGTCATCGATCGGAAGTTGCGTGCGGTGGGCAGTTCGCCCACCTGTTCGCGGGCGTGGTCGTGGATCGCCCGGGCGAGAGGATGCTCGGAGTCGGCCTCGACCGCTCCGGCGATCGCGAGCAGGTCACCGACGTCGATACCGTCCGTCGCGGCGACGTCGGCGACGACGTGTTGCCCGCGGGTGAGGGTCCCGGTCTTGTCGAACAGGACCGCGTCGACCGAACGGATCTTCTCGAGGGCGAGTCGGTCCTTCACGAGGACACCGGACCGTGCCGACTTCGACGTCGAGATGGCCGTCACCAGGGGGATCGCGAGTCCGAGCGCGTGGGGGCAGGCGATCACGAGGACCGTCACCGTCCGATCGAGCGCGAACGCGGGCTCGCCCAGCGAGATCCAGACGATCGCGGTGATCACGCCCGCGACGATCGCGACGTGGAACAGCAGGGCGGCTGCCCGGTCGGCGAGCACCTGGGTGCGAGACCGCGATTCCTGCGCCTCGGCGACCATGCGTTGGATGCCTGCCAGCACCGTGTGCTCGCCGGTCGCCGTCACCTCGACGCGCAGTGAGGAGTCCGCGACGACCGTGCCCGCGACGACTCGGTCGCCGACCGTACGGGACACCGGGGTGGACTCGCCCGTGACCATTGACTCGTCGATGTCCGCGGTTCCGTCCACCACCTGTCCGTCGGCGGGGATCCGCGCACCCGGACGGACCAGTACGACGTCCCCCTCGACGAGGTCCGACACCCGCACCGTCTCGACCGATCCGTCGGGCAGCACCCTGTCCGCGTCGTCGGGAAGCAGTTCGGCCAGGGCCGCGAGCGCGCCGCGCGCCTGGCCGATCGCGCGCATCTCGATCCAGTGGCCGAGCAGCATGATCGCGATCAGCAGGCTCAGTTCCCACCAGACCTCCTGGTTGAACAGTCCCAGCGAGGTCGCCATGGACGCGACGTAGGCGACGGTGATCGCCAGCGAGATCAGCAGCATCATGCCAGGACGGCGGCCCCTGGCCTCCCGCACGCCGCCGGCCAGGAACGGCCATCCGCCGTGGAGGAAGATGATCGAGCCGAGCACGGGGCCGATCAGGTCGGCGCCGGGGATGTCGGGAGCCGTGTACCCGAGGAGCTCCTGGACGTGATGCGACCAGATGACCACCGGGACCGAGAGCCCGGCGGTCAGCCAGAACCGATCGCGGAACGTCGCCGCATGATCCCCGTGGTCCGTGTGGCCTGCGGGGTCGCTGTGGCCAGCGTCCGTCGGGTTGCCGGGAGGCGTCGCCGGGTCGTGGTGCGACATGCTCAGTTCTCCCCGGGTCGTGCTGGACCGCAGTGACCGACGCCTGGCAACATACCCCGGGGGAGTATGGTGTCAACCGACCCGAGGAGGCCTGCAGGGGCGTTCGCGCTCGACACCTGCGGCCCAGCGGGCACCCTCACCGACGTACGAGGACCCAGGCCTCCTCGAGATCGGTGAATGCCGTGAAGTTCCACACGGCATCCTTGCTGCCGCCCATTCCGGGTGACCCGGCGGGCATGCCCGGCAGTGCGATCCCGTCGACGTCCGGGCGGTCGACGAGCAGCCTTGCGATCACGTCTGCCGGCACGTGCCCCTCGATCGCATAGCCGCCGACGACGCTCGTGTGGCACGACCACAGTGACTCGGGAACCCCGAGCGCACGCTTGACGTCCGCCATCTCCGCAGTTGCGTGGACGCGCTCGACGACGTCGAACCCCGCGTCGACCAGGTGCTGCCCGTGTTCGCCGCAGCAGGAACATGTTGCGGAGCGGTGCAACTCGACGATCCCGGCCCCCGAAGCGACGTCGCGCACGACGATCGGGTCGTCGACGACCGCGGCTTCGAACTCGTCGGCGGGTGCTCGGAACACGTTGATGCCGACCGCGAGGCCAACCACCGCCAGGATGGCGCCGATCATCAGGGCCCGTCGTGTCTGCACGCTCGCTCCTTCATGGATGGCCCAGCGGCTCGGGCCGAGTCGTCACACCATCTGGTGCGCGGCATCCTCGACGACCCGGACCAGGTGGTCGGTGTCGAACGGGGGGACGACCGTCGCACCGTCGAGCTCGGCGCGGTGGCGCTGGGCCACGGCGAGCGGCATCTCCAGGACGACGGGCAGGTCTGGGTGGGTTCGGCGGATGGCCCGGTAGACGTCGGCCTCGTCGTCGTGGTCGAGGTCAAGGTCGAAGAACACGATGTCTGATTCGGCCACGAGCGAGCACTGCCCCTCGGTGACCAGTGGGCACGTGTCGTCCGGCAGGGTGTGCGGACCACCGCACGCCCGCTCCTCGAACCCTCGGTCGATGAAGTGCTGCACGAGCGCGTCCCTGCGCTCGGCGTCTGTGTGCTCGATGAGCACGCGCAGCGGTCTGCGGTGGGTGCCCCGTCCGTTCATGGTCCTGTCCTCTCGATCACCGGCGAGCCCCGGGAGCCGCAAGCGCCAGGTGCGCGACGTCGGTGCCCGGTTCGTACGCGCACGCAGGTTCCTCTTCGAACGGGTCGCCCGTGATCGCGTACGCGCGCGACCGTGACCCTCCGCAGACCGTTCGGTATTCGCACCGGCCGCAGCGCCCCTGCAGTTCGGCCGGATCGCGCAGGCGCCGCAACAAGGGAGCGTCGCGGTACAGGTCGACGAGTCGCCGCTCGCGTACCGAACCGGCAGGGACCGGCAGGAACCCGCTCGGGTAGACGATCCCCAGGTGGTCGATGAACACGAAGCCGCGGCCGGCATTGATGTCCAGCGGTGGTCGAGGCACCCGAGTCGGCAGTGGCCGGTTCTCCGCGATCTCGTCCAGACGAGCACGAAGTTCGCGGTAGGTGTCTCCCAGACCGAACGTCTCGGCGGGGTCGCGACCGGCGATGCGTCGGCGTTGCAGCACGACCCGGCGGAAGTGGGGTGCCTCGGTGGTCTTCACGGCGAGGTGTCCGGCCACGTCGACGAGCCAGTGGAGCACGTCCTCGACCCGCGTCGCGTCCAGCGGTTCGAGCAGGTCGCCGCGACCGGTCGGCACGAGCAGGAACACGCTCCACAGGAACGCGTCGAGATCGAGCGCCAGGCGGAAGACATCCGGCAGTTCCGCCACGTTGCCGGCGGTGATCGTCGTGTTCAGCTGCAGGCGCATGCCTGCGTCGACGACGTCGCGGCACGTCTCGAGGGTCGCGTCGAACACCCCGGGAACGCCACGGAACCCGTCGTGCGTCGCGGGGCTCGCTCCGTCGAGCGAGATCGACACGGCTCGGGCGCCGGCGTGAGCCATCCGTGCGAACTCGTCGGCCGTTGCACGTCGAGTGACTGACGGGGCCAGGGAGATCGCCAGACCGGCGTCGCGTCCGTGGGCGACCAGGTCAGCCAGGTCCTCGCGCTCGAACGGGTCTCCGCCGGTCAGCACGACCATGGGACTCGGAGCGCCGAACGCGGCGATGTCGTCGAGCAGGCGACGGCCCTGGGCGAGGGTCAGCTGCAGAGGATGCGGCTTGGTCTGGGACTCTGCGCGACAGTGCTGGCACACGAGCCCGCAGGCCCGGGTCACCTCCCAGATGACGAGGAACGGTCGCTGGGACGGATCGTGGCGCAGCGTTCGGACCCCCGCGTCACGCCGAGGCCCTGCCATGTGCGACCGCCTTCCGTCGATGCGCCACCCCACCACCTTCGACACCGGTCGGACAGGGGCATTGGTCCACACACCGGGGTGACCAGTGACCCGGTGGCTGCGGATCCGGCCGACTGCCGCCGGGTCGTTCGCCTCTGGCAGCAACGCTGTGGTGGAGCCACGGTGGAACCATCGGCGGAAGGAGGCGATCATGGCGATCCAGCCACTCGAACTGTCCCGTCGTGTCCTGTCGTTCCAGGTCTGCGAAGCGTGCAACTACGACTTCCGGGCCGACGAGGGTGAGCGAGGATGCCACTACTACGGGTGTCCGAACCTCCCGGAGGAACTGGACGTCTGGTGCCCGACGTGCCGGTACAACTTCATGACTCGCGACGGCAACCCGGAGTGCGGCGGAACCCCTCGGTGCGACCACGCGCGTGAGGTGGCACCTGTCCGTGTCCGAGCACTCCACCAGTGGCTCGACCTGCAGGGGCGGTGAGGCCCGGAAGCCATCTCGATCAACCGTGTGGCGGATCGAGGCCTCACCGTTCGGGGCCGATGTGTGCCCGACCGGCCGTGGCAGTCAGCCGAACACGTCGGTGTCCACGCCTCAGGGACCGTCAGGACCTACGGACCGACCCCGGTGACGGGCCCGGCGGGCGCTCATCCGCCAGCGAACACCGCGCGTCCCTCGATGCCGTCGAGCACGGCCCAGTGGCCGGAGTCGAGGTCGTGCACGAGCGGAGCGAACCACGTGCCCTCGGCATGTCGGTTGACCAGCAGGAGCCCGCCCGACACCGACACGTCACGGGGCACGAGCCAGGTGTCCTCGAGCCCGAGATCCAGCGGGACCTCGACCTCGGCGGTGACGGTGAGGTTCGTGAGGTCGACGACCATCAGCCTCGCGGTCGGCATCTCCGGAAAGCCCGCGGCGGTCTCGATGAGCACCACTCCGGTGGCGCGTTCGACGGTCATCGTGACGCCTCGGACGTACTCGCCGGTCAGTTCGCCTCCCTCGAACAGGGTTGTCGGGTCCGCGGCGGTGTCCGGCCAGACGAACGCGCCCTCGAACGCCTCGTGGTACAGCCCGTGGAGCAGGACGTCGGCTCCGTGTGCCGCGAAGGTCAGGCCGCTCTCCCAACCCGTGATGCCCGGTCGGAGGACCGTGTGCGGCCCACCCTCGAGCGGTTGCGACACGAGGTCTCCGGTCATGTCGTCGGGCTCGGTGCCGAGGGTGCGCACGACCAGTGCGCCCCCGGTCTCGTGGTCGACCCCGACGAACACGAGCGACTCGCCTTCGGTTCGAGTCGCGAGGACGCTGACGTGGCCGTCGCCGTCGACCCGACGGACATCCGCGGTGTTGTCCACCTCCTGCCACACGATGCCACCGAGCACGTCGGGAGCGAGGCGGAGTCTGGTGGGGTCCGGCAGCCCGGTGGTCAACGTGCGTCGGTCGGCATCCGGTGCGACGATCTCGACCTGGCCACTCGCGCCGGTCACCACGACACTCACGCCGAGGTCGGCGACCGTGACCACACCGTCGGCGGGAAGGGCGGGCTCCGGTGGGACGGGGGATTCGGGGTACTCGCCGCCCGGTGTCGGTTCGGCGTCGCCGTCGGGCTCGCCCTCGGGACCGGGGCCCTCGCTGGATCCAGGGGACGGGGCATCCTGGTCGGCCGACGGCCACACGAGCATCGCGAGCACGACGATGCCGGCGACGGCGAGCAGTCCTGCGACCGTGTACAGCGCCCGCCTGTGCCCCGCCTGCGGGGTCTCGGACTCAGGTCGTGGAGAGGTCGGCATCGGGATTCCTGACGGTGGCCGGGGGACCGGTCGGGCTCGTGCGGTCCCGCAGGACATGATGCTCGGGGCGTGCGGCGTGCTGTGTGCAGGCGGATCGGCGGGACCGAGCGAACGTAGCGTCCGACCCTCCGGGTCCACGGTGGCGGCTCCCGGTCGGTTGGCCCCGTCCGGATGGGCCTGATCCGTGAGCGGGGTGTGTCCCACCGAACGGATCCGCCGATCCTGGACATCGCGTCCAGTGCCCGGACCAGCCTGAGCCCGCGCGACGACTGAGTCGCGCGGTGCCGGGCCACGGGAGTTCAGGGGACCGTCAGGACCTGCGGTCCGTCGTCGGTGACGGCGATGGTGTGTTCCCAGTGGGCGGCGTGGCTGCCGTCAGCCGTGCGGATCGTCCATCCGTCGTCGTCGACGCGGTGGCCGTCGTCGCCCCCTGCGTGGAACATGGGTTCGATGGCGATGACCAGGCCCGGTCGCAGCATCAGTCCACGTCCGGGCGTCCCCTCGTTGGGCACCGACGGGTCCTCGTGCATCTCGCGCCCGACGCCGTGGCCACCCCAGCCCTGTGGGATCCCGTAGCCCTCGCCGCGGGCGATCGACCCGATGGCGTGGGCGATGTCGCCGATGCGGTTGCCGGGGGTCGCCGCCGCGATGCCGGCGTCGAGTGCCTCGCGGGTGCGCTCGACCAGTCGATGGTCGTCCGCCGTCGGTGTACCGACGATGAACGACACGGCCGCGTCGCCGACCCATCCGTCGAGGACCGCACCGAAGTCGATCGAGACCACGTCTCCATCGCGCAGTGGCGCGTCCGTCGGGATGCCGTGGACGATGACGTCGTTGACCGACGCGCAGATGGCTGCAGGAAACGGTGTCGACGCGAAGTGCGGCTGGTAGTCGAGGAACGCGGCGGTCGCACCGTGCTCCCGCAGCACGTCGCGGGCGATCTCGTCGAGTTCGAGGGGCGTGACGCCGACGCCTGCCGCCCGCTGCATCGCCACGTGGGCGAGGCCGACGACACGGCCTGCCTCACGCAGCGCTGCGACCTCGCGCGCGTTCCTTCGGATGATCACCGGCTGCCCGCCTCCTCGTGCAGGCGGCATGATCGCAGGTCGGACCGCGGCCGTGAACGATGGCGTGCGGACGGCGACGGCCCGCCTCAGGCTCGCTGGTTGCGAAGCGGCAGGTCGCGCACGAGCCACCACGTCGACGGCAGGGACACCGTCAGGCACCCCGTGACGATCGCCACGGACGCCGCGACGGAGACACCTCCGGGGGTGAGCCCGAGCCAACCGGTCAACGACGTGACGACCTCGAAGAACCCGGGGTTGAGCGCCGCCTCGCTGACGCCGATCATCGCGATGGCCACGGGGATCGCGAACCACCAGTTGAGTGGGTTGCGGTAGATCGCCGCGCCGGCGAATGCGCCGGCAGCGGTCCAGACGGTGAACAGCAGCAGGAACTCCAGGAACACGAGCGAGTAGCTGGTGGCACTGTCGAACAGGTGGGACTGCGTCAGTGCCTGAGGCCATCCCGCGACCGCGTAGACGGCGCGTTCGATGGCGTACCCGAGCGTCATGAGTGCCGACATGACCAGCAGCGTCCCGAGGGTGGCGACGAACTGCTGGCGTGCGATCTCGCGTCGGGTGAAGCCGTGCGCGATGTAGAGCGGCAGGTAGACGGCGGTGAGGTAGACGCCGACCCCGCCGGCGAACCATCGGGGGATCTGGCTGGCGGTCTCCCATCCCGAGACCTCGATGGGACGGAACGCGGCGACCGCGAAGATCATCGCGAAGACGAACACGGCGAACCCGGCCCACAGGAGCACGACGCCCCAGGCGTCGTCGCCAAGTCGGTGGCGCGCCAGGACCCAGCGGTCGGTGACAGCAGTGGGGGTGGTCATCGCAGGCTCCCTTCCCGCACGTCGGAACGGTCGGTCGTCGGCACGGTCGGCTCGGTGAGGTGCACGAACAGGTCCTGCAGGGGCACCGGGTCGAGGTGGAGACCGAGTTCCCGGGCGCGTCGTCGCCGCGGGTCGTCGAGCGCGCCGTCGACCGTGTCGCTGCGGGTCGGTCCGAGGGTGCGGGTCGCCAGCACGCGCAGGCCGGCGGTGAACTCGGCGACCGCGTCAGCCGGTCCGGTCACCGCACAGCCGCGCGCCCGCAAGGTGTCGGCGTCCTCGTGGAGCAGGAGTCGACCGGCTTCGAGGATGGTCACCGTGTGGAACAGGGAGGCGACCTCCTCGATGTGGTGGGTGGAGATGACGATCGTCCGAGGGTGATCGATCTGGTCGGCGAGCAGTTCGTCGTAGAACCGGTAGCGCGAGGGGGCATCCATGCCCAGGTGGGTCTCGTCGAAGATCGTCACCGGTGCCCGTGATGCGAGACCCAGCACGACGCCCAGCGCGGCCCGCTGCCCGCGTGAGAGCTCGCCGAGCCGGGCGCGCAACGGCAACGCGAACCCGTCGGCCAGGCGGTCCGCGTACGTCGCGTCCCATGCCGGGCGCAGCGTCGCGGCGAGGTCGAGTGCATGGCGGACCCGGTCGCCCGGCCAGTCATGCTCGACGGTGTCGCCGGCACCCCGGATGAAGCAGATCCGTCGCACGGCACCCGCGTTCTCGAACACCGGCTCGTCGTCGAGCAGGACCTGACCGTCCGCAGGACGCCGGAACCCGGCGACGGCGGACAGCAGGCTGGTCTTGCCCGATCCGTTCCGGCCGAGCAGGCCGTGGATCTGTCCCCCCTCGAGGGACGTGGTCACGGCGTCGACGGCGAGGGTGTCGCCGTAGCGGATGGTCACGTCGTGCAGGTCGAGTCGCCCGGTCATCGCTGCTCCTCCTGAGTCGTCGCGGTGGCCTTCGCGGTCGCGGCGCGGGCTCGGATCCGGTCCACGACCTCGTCGACGTCGACACCGATCACCAGTGCCTCGTCGATCATGGGGTCCACCACCTCGTCGAAGAACCTGGCCCGGTGCTGGTCGCGCAGCAGGGCCTGTGCGCCGGGCGCGACGAACATGCCGACCCCGCGGCGCCTGTAGAGCACGCCCTCGTCCACGAGCTCTGCGAACGCCTTCGCCGCGGTGGCGGGGTTGATGCGGAAGTGCGTCGCGTACCGCGTCGTCGACATGACCTGTTCGTCCTCGCCAAGGCTGCCGCTGAGCACCTCGCCACGGATCCGGTCGGCGATCTGCCGGTAGATCGGACTGCGCTCGTCGAACACGTGCGACCTCCCTCGACCGAGCCGTGGACCTCAATGGTTCTTCGGTGGAGTAATGAACCATAGCAGCGGAGTGGCCGTTCGGCAAGGGAGGCCCAGGGTTCGCTCCCTCCGGTACTGGAGCGAACCCTGGAGCCAACGTCGTGGTGTACTGGGAAGGTTGCGGTCGCGAGTGGACGGCGAGCGACAGCCCGTCCGTGGTGTGGTGCTGAGCGGCCCCCGGGCGTGACGACCAGGGGCCACGGTGTCGGCGACGCTGCTGTTGTTCACCGACTGCACCTTCCGGCCACCCTCGTGGTGTTCGTCGTCGCCAGTCGACCGTGGCTCGCGCTGCATCGCGATAAACAGGCCCTGTCCCGGAATGCGTGATGCCCGGGCGTATGGTCCGTGCCCGGAGGGTTGGCCTGCCTCGGACCACTCCCGTCGACGTCACGAGGACCGACCATGACCGCGCCACACCCTGAGTCCGCCCAGCCGCTGGACGTCGTGCCGTCCACGTCCGATCGATGGCGCCTGTTCGCTGCGCTGGTGGGACTCGGCCTGCTCGGCATCGCTGGTGGCCTGCCCCTCAACCTGAGCCTCATCGCCGAGGTGGCGCCCGACGAGCCGCTCGGGCAGGTCGTGCCCGTACTCGTCGGTGCGGCGGCCGTGCAGGTCGCGCTGGCCTCGCTGGTGTTCGTGACGCTCGGCCGCCGCGTCGGCCTGGACGCACCGGTGCTTCGACGGATGCTCGCCCGGAGGACCTGGTGGCCGACGCTGCGCGCTTCGGTGCCGCTCGCGGTCGGGCTCGCGATCGCAGGGTTCGTGGTCGTGATCGTGGCGGACCTCACCGTGTTCGACGCGGCCCGCCGCCAGCTCGAGATGCCCGAGGTGTCGTTCGCCGGCCACCTCGCCGCGTCCCTGTACGGGGGCATCGTCGAGGAACTGCTGTTGCGGGCGAGCGTGATGGCCCTGCTCGCCTGGTTGCTGGCGCGGGCCACCCGCCAACCGTCCGGCCAGTCGCCGACCTGGCTCGTGTGGACCTCGATCGTCGTCGCAGGTGTGGCGTTCGGGCTGCTGCATCTGCCCGCGACCGCGGCGCTCATCGAACTCACGCCATTGGTGGTCACCCGCGCAGTGGTGCTGAACGGTGCGTTCGCCGTGGTGTTCGGCTGGCTCGCGTGGCGCCGGGGGCTGGAGGCCGCCATCGTCAGTCACGTCGTTGCCGACGTCCTGCTGATCACCACGCAGCACCTCAACTGACAGGGGCCGCGTGCGACCCTGCCCGGGACGCAAGTCCCTGTCGGTGGTGCCTCCGGTGCTGGACACTCGACCGACACGACCGTCCACGTCGAGCCCATACCGAGGTGACCGTCCACGACGAACGGGAGTCGACGGGTGAATGCTGCGCAGTACTCCTCGGTCGCCGCATCCGTGCTCATCGCCGGAGTCGCGGCCTTCCAGGTGGCGTTGGCCCTCGGTCTGCCATACGGCGAAGCCGTCCTGGGGGGCCGGGCACCCACGCGATCCGGGGTGCTCACCGCACCCTTCCGAGCGCTTGCTGTCGGACAGGCGCTGATGCTGACGCTGCTCGGCTGGGTCCTGCTCGCGCGTTCGGGACTCGTCGGGATTCCCATGGGGTCTGGTCCACTGCGGGCGGCGACGTGGGTCATCGTCGGCTTCCTCGTCCTCAACGCCCTCGCGAACCTCACGGCTCCACATCCCCTCGAACGCTGGGGAATGGGTTCGATCACTCTGGTCCTCGCGGTGCTCGCCACCGTGGTCGCACTCGGCGCGTAGCCACGACACGCCCCTCGTCTCCGGGGCCAGCGATGTGGCCGAGGCCGACGTGCTTGCGCCATCGTGTCGGCGCGGCTGGGCGGGACGTATTCCTTGACGGGAATACATGGTGCTCGTAGGGTGCGCGCCATGGACGCTGCGACCTTCGCCGTGCTGGGAGAACCCAGTCGCCTGCGGATCGTGGAGCTCCTGCGTGAACGGCCCGCCGCAGTGGGCGAGATCGTCGACGCGCTGGAGATCCGCCAACCACAGGTGTCCAAGCACCTGGGCGTCCTGCGCGAGGCAGGCATCGTGGCCGTCGAGCCGGTGGCGAGGCGTCGCATCTACCACCTGCAGACGCAACCGTTTGAACGAATCGGAGACTGGGCCGACACGTTCCAGCGGCAGTGGGAGTCGAGACTCGACGCGCTGGGCGCCGTGCTCGAGGACACCGCCGCGGCGACCACCCCCCGTCAGGGAGCAACCTCATGATCAGCACACTGTTCGGCCGCAATCGGGGCTTCACCCTGGAACGCACCTACCCGTTCCCGGCGGAGGTCGTGTGGGACGCGTGGACCCGGCCCGAACTCCTGCAGCGCTGGTGGGGGCCGGAGAACACCACCGTGACCGACTGCGACGTGGACGCGCGGGTCGGTGGACGAATCCACGTCGTCATGACGGCAGGTCCCGCCATGGGGAAGTACGCGGGCACGCGTTGGCCGATGGAGGGAACCTTCACCGTCCTCGATCGGCCGCGACGCATCACGTTCGACGCGCGTTCGTGGACCGAGGGGGAGGAGGTGACCGGAACCATCGAACACGTCAACGACGTGACCCTCAGGGAGGACGGGACCTCCACGCACCTCACGCTGGACGTGCAGATCCTGAAGACGGGCTCCGGTGCACGGATGGCGTCCTTCGGCATGAGGATGGGCTACAAGGCGCACCTGGAGCACCTGGACACGGTCCTCGCCGCTGACGGACAGGCCGGAGCCTGACGCTGGCCCAACACGTGGCAGTCCCGGGTTGCGCGGCCGCAGGTCACGTTGGCGCGTCGTGGCGGTCGTTCCATCGCGCGCGTCGGACGGCGTCCTCGTCGACGGTCACCTTCGCGAGCAGTGGACGACGAAGCCGGCTGGGCAGCGCGCCGGGGAACAGGACCGTGAGCGGCAGGATCCACACCACCACCGACCAGTCCCACGCGCCGAGGACCACGGTGGTCACCGCGACGCCCACGTAGATCCCCAGACAGACGCCCTGGAGCGGGCCCGGGAGTCGGCTCTCGTCGGACGTGAGTCCGTGCCTTCCGACCAGGCCGAGTGTCACGATCGGTACGAGGATCGCCGTGACCAGCAGTTGTACGGGTTCCTCGGCGATCGAGACGAGCACCGCTCCGAGCCCGAGTGGGAGCAGGAACTTCACGCCCAACCACGGAGTGAGGCGCAGCGGAGGGTGCGGGTTGGGTGGGTCAGGACTCGGCATCGGGCACCTGGTGTCCGAGGTCGTTGTGCAGTTCGGGCCGTCCAGGTTAGGAACGTGGACCCGGGCCCGCAACCACAGGACCCGAACCCGAACCCGGACCGGGTGCCCCGATGTGTGGGCATCGCGGTGCCCGCTGGTGTTCAGGAGGCTCGTGGCGCCGCGACCAGGTGACGGGAGAACCAGTCCCGAGCGAGTTGGGAGACCTGCTCCAGCGCCCCGGGCTCCTCGAAGAGGTGTGACGCCCCCTGTACGACGACCAGTTCACTGAGACCACGCAGGAGTCTCCGGGCCTGCTGGTTCAGGTCCAGCACCTGCGGGTCGCGCGATCCCACGATCAGCAGGGTCGGGGCCGTGACGGATCCGAGATGCGCCGCAGCCAGGTCTGGTCGTCCACCTCGTGAGACCACCGCCGCGACGTCGGGGCCGAGCCGGGTGGCGGCCCACAGCGCCGCGGCTGCGCCCGTACTCGCTCCGAAGTATCCCAACGGAAGGTGCGCCAGGTCCGCACGTGCACGCACCCACCGCGTGGCCCCGAGCAGGCGAGACGCGAGGAGTTCGACGTCGAACACCCGCGACGGGTCGGACTCCTCGTCGGGTGTGAGAAGGTCGAGGAGCAGGGTGGCGATGCCCGCCTCGTCGAGGTGGCGGCTCACCGCGACGTTGCGCGGGCTTCGCCTGCCGCTGCCGCTGCCGTGCGCGAACAGCACGAGCCCCCTGGCTCCACTCGGAACGTGCAGCACGCCAGGGAGGGTCAACCCGTCGATCTCGACGTCGACGTCCTCCGACGCACCCTGGATCGAGGACCGGCGCGCGGTCGACCGCGCCGCGACGTCAGCGAGCAGGTCGGCCACCTCGTCGTCGGAGGTCTGGGAGAAGTCGTCGTAGAAGGCGCCGATCGCCCAGAACTCAGCGGGGGAGTGCAGGCAGACGAACTCGTCGACGGTCGACCCGAGTTCCCGAGCCGTCCCGGCAGGGGCGACCGGCACGGCGAGGACGATTCGCGAGGCCCCGCGTCGCCGCAGCACCTCGACACCTGCACGCGCCGTGGATCCCGTCGCCAGCCCATCGTCCACCACGATGACGGTTCGGCCGGCGACGGGCAGCGGCTGCAGATCGCCTCGGTAGCGCCGCACCCGGCGCGTCAGTTCGGTCTCCTCGTGTCGGACGACCGCGGCGAGGTCGTCGCGCGGGACGTTCGTGGATGCCAGCAGTTGCTCGTTCCACACCCGGACCCCCTCCTCGCCGAGCGCGCCGATGCCGAGTTCGGGCTGCCAGGGCAGGCCGATCTTGCGCACCACGAGGACGTCGAGCGGCGCGGACAGGGCGATGGCGACCTCGTGGGCCACCGGTATGCCACCGCGTGGCAGTCCCACGACGATGGGTCGCTGTGACGCGAGGTGCTGCAGGCGGGCAGCGAGCCGGCGACCTGCGTCGCGTCGGTCCTGGAATCGCATGGGGTATCCGTCGAGGCGGCCGCGTCGACCACGACCACTCCAGAGGCCATCGTGCCGTGCGTGACCGGATGGGACCAGAGCACGAGGTCCCGCCGTCCGCTGATCGCTGGGGATCCCGCGCGGCCGGGTCCAGGAGCCTTCGCGGGCTGGTGCGACGTTGAGTGTTCCCTCGAGCCCAGCGTTGAAGTGGCATCCGCGGGCCGGGAAGCGGCCAACTCCCCAGGATCGGACGCCCTCCTGTCTGCGCCGGGCGGACTCGTCAGGTCCTGCCTCGGGGCTCCATCCGTGCTCTCGTCCGCGAGGCCTCACGGATGGATCCTCGAACGAGCGTGCCGCCATTGGCTCGTCGCGGACAGGGCCTGATGTCCTCACCCAGAGGGCGTGGCGGCGGCGCGCGGGTTGGGCGCGACATCCCCGCCTCAACCGTCGGTGGGCGCCTCGTGGTCGGCGGGCCGCTCAGAGGAGGTGCGATCGGCCTTCGATGCGTACATCGCCTGGTCTGCGCGGTGCAGCAGGTTCTCGAAGTCGACGTCGGTCGAGGTGGACGCCGCGCCGATGCTCGCGGAGAGGCCGACGTCTTCGAGTGCGGCGTGGACGCGCTCGGCCAGGGCGTGGGCGTCCGCAGGATCGGTGTGCGCGACGACCACGAACTCGTCGCCGCCGATGCGCCCGACCAGATCGGTGGGACGGACGGTCGCACGCAGCGCTGCCGTCAGGCGCTGCAGCGCGCGGTCGCCCGCCCGGTGTCCGCCTGCGTCGTTGTGCGCCTTGAGGTCATCCATGTCCAGGTACAGCACGGACAACCAGTCGCCAGAAGCGACCGAGCGTTCGAGGCGCCGCCGGCCCTCCTCGTGGACACGACGTGAGTTCGCGATCCCGGTCAGGTCGTCGGTGCCCGCGAGCTCGAGGATCTCACGCCGTGCCTCCTCGAGTCGGCGGACCGTGCGGGTGGCGGCCAGGTGCAGGATCGTCGCGGCGACGGCGACCATGACCAGTTCGGTGAGGAACAGCGACCAGGGCACGGGCACACCGAATCGCCCGGCGATCGCGACCCAGCACGCCAGGAACGTCGCGACGAGCACGGTGGCGACGCCGGGATGATGGATCAGCGCAGCGGTGGCGACGGTGATGAGGATCAGCCCGACACCGGGGTAGGGCCGCTGCCACACCGTCATGAACAGCATCGGGATGGACGCGAAGAGCACGGAGAGCCCGGCGGCCACCGTCAGGGCATGGCGACGCAGGACGGGTTCGAGCCGGCTGCCCAGGGCCACGTGGAGTCCGACGAGCACGACGCCGACGCCAGCGACCGACAGCGGCACCGCCGTGGAGACCTCGCCACTGAACGAGCGGTGCACGAGCGCGGCGAAGCCCAGGTAGAACACGGCCCCCACCGTCGCGACGGGGCGCAGCGCGTCGAATGCGACGGCAGTCCCGGCTCGGTCCACGAAGGTTCCACCGCGTCAGGGGTCGATGCCTGGGGCGTCCTCGCTCGAGACGGCGCGAGCGCGCGTCAGGTCATCGGTCGTGCTGGATCCGGTGTCAGCGTAGTCGCACGGCGTGGTCAGACCCGGGTCCGACTGGCTGCGACACAGGGTTGCACACACCGGCGTGGCGGCCTTGACTCGCGTCGCACCCCACGGACTCATCACCGACAGGACCGTCATGACCGCCACGACACCCGACGACCGCCACTACCACGACGGAGACCTCTGGGTGAAGGTCGACGGCGACCATGTACGGATCGGGATCACCGACTTCGCGCAGGACCAGCTCGGCGAGATCGTGTTCGTCGACGTTCCGGCGGTCGGCGACCGGGTCACCCGAGGCGAGTCGCTGGGCGAGATCGAGTCCGTCAAGACGGTGTCCGAGCTCGTCTCGCCCGTCTCCGGGACCGTCGTCGATGCCAACAGCGTGCTCGAGGACCAGCCGGACGTGGTGAACGCCTCGCCGTACGACGAGGGATGGATCGCGGTCATCGAGGTGGAGGGAGACCCCGTCGCCGGACTCCTCTCGGCGGACGAGTACGCCCAGCAGCGGTCCTGACCCGGACACGGAGCAGATCGTGGCGTTGACCCGAGGTACCGGACCATTCGGGCGTGAACCCGCCGGGTCCTTCAACTTCTGCCGCGAAGGCCTCGATCACGTGCTGTACCTGGAGGACAGTCCACGCCGGGTGCGGGTCGTCGTCGCGGGAGAGACGATCGCCGACAGCACACACGTCCGGCTGCTCCACGAGACGGGTCGGCTGCCCGTGTACCACTTCCCCGAGTCGGACGTCCGCATGGACCTGCTGGTGACCAGCGACCACTCGACGCAGTGTCTGGTCAAGGGCGTGGCGACGTACTGGTCGATCCGGGTCGGTCGCGACGAACGGACGAATGCCGCCTGGAGCCACCGTCGCCCTACCCCGGGGTGCCCACCGCTCGACGGGCTCGTTGCGTTCGACTGGCACGCGGTCGACGAGTGGTGGGAGGAGGCGGAACAGGTGCACGTGCACGCGCGCGACCCGTACCACCGGTGCGACGTGCTGCGCACGGACCGACACGTCGTCGTCCGCGTCGGAGGCGTGACCGTCGCCGACAGTCGACGTGCCGTGGTGCTGTTCGAGACCGGTCACCCCCCACGCTGGTACCTCCCGGTGGAGGACGTCGACCACACCCTGCTCGCGCCCAGCGACACCGTGACACAGTGCCCGTACAAGGGCACCACGACCCGCTACCACCATGTCGTCGCTGGTGGTGCGACGGTGGCCGACGCCGCGTGGGTGTACGGAGATCCCCGGCCCGAGGTCGGCGCCATCGTGGGGCGCATCGCGTTCCACGACGAGCGGGTCGAACTCGAGGTCGACGGATCGCGCACGCTCGCGCAGGACCAGTCGCGCCAACGGTGACCACGGGTCGGCGCAGACGCGTCCGGCACGCCCCAGTGGGCTGTTACCGTTCCCCGTGCGAGACGACCTGCAGGTGCAGGTGCGCCCCGGCGGTGTCGCAGCCGTCGCCGACTCAACGGAGTCGTTGGATCGATGAGACGTGACACCTGGGTGGGCTCGTTGGGTCGTGCCACGCCCAAGCCCGTGCGCCTCACCTTCGCGCTCAGTCTGTTGTACGTGTTCCTCGTCGGGGTGGGGCTGCTCGAGGGAGGCATCCGGCAGTTCGGAGCCGGGTTCGAGACCCAGCTGCTCGCGAGCGTGGGCAATCCGCTCGCCGGTCTGTTCGCCGGGATCGCCGCCACCGTGATCGTCCAGTCGTCGTCGATCTCCACCGCGACGATCGTCGGCCTCGTGGGATCAGGCACCCTGCCCGTCAGCCTGGCCGTGCCGATGATCATGGGCGCCAACATCGGGACCACGATCACGAACACGCTCGTGTCGCTGGGCAGCATCCGGTGGCCGAACGAGTTCCGGCGGGCCTTCGCCGCCGCGACGATGCACGACTTCTTCAACATCATCGCCGTGCTCATCCTCTTCCCCCTGGAACTGTTCACGGGGGTCATCTCGCGAGCCGCCGTGTCGCTCGCGAGTGCCGCCGGCCGCGCGGGCTTCGGAGGGGCAGAGGCCGACAGTCCCATCCGCACCGCGGTGAAGGCGGGCACAGGACTGATCGAACGGGGTCTCGACGACCTGGCGCCGGCAGGGGGCGCGCTCGGGGTCCTGATGCTGGTGGTCGGCATGGGGCTGCTCTTCGCGTCGCTGCGGTTCGTGACCACCAACATGCGGGCGGTGATGGCAGGGCGCATCGAGCAGGCGATGAACCGGCTGCTGAACCGCGGTGGAGGAGTCCCCGGCATCGTGATGGGCCTGCTGATCACGCTCGCCGTCATGTCGTCGACGATCACCACCTCGATCCTCGTGCCGATGGTGGCCGCGGGCATCCTCACGGTGCGCAACGCCTACCCGGTCACGCTCGGCGCCAACATCGGTACGACCGCGACCGCGCTGCTCGCGGCGCTGGCGATCGATCAGCCCGCGGCGCTGGTGATCGCGTTCGTCCACATGCTGTTCAACCTCACCGCCATCGCCATCGTCTACCCGGTCCCTGCGGTCCGTCACGTCCCGGTCCGGCTCGCCGAGGCGCTGTCGGCAGCCGCCGTCCGCAACCGTGGGCTGGTGGCTGCCTACGTGGCAGGCCTGTTCGTCGTCCTGCCTTTCGTCGGGGTGCTGGTCCTGCGATGAGTGTCGCCGCGACCCGGGTGCGACACGTGGCCGCGCGTGCGGCGGTGCGAAGTGCTTCGTACGACACTGGGAGGGCTCCATGAGAACGCTCGAGGTGCACGGTCAGCACGTCCCTGTCCTCGGCCTCGGCACGCTCGGCCGAACCGGCGACGAGGGCCGCGAGGTCGTCGAGGCCGCGCTTGCCGCGGGCTACCGGCACATCGACACGGCCCAGTACTACGGCAGCGAGGAGGCGGTCGGTCAGGCCCTCGCACGGTCGGCCGTCCCGCGTGCCGACGTCTGGCTGACGACCAAGTTCGTCCACCCGCGAGGTCCCGTCGTGGAGGACTTCGGTGAGGCGATGGCCGAGAGCCTGCGTCGGCTGGGCACCGACGACGTCGACCTGACACTGCTGCACTGGCCGCGGCCCGATCGCGACCTGGAGGCCGACCTCGAGGGCCTCGTGTCGTTGCGCGAACGAGGGCTGACCCGTGCGATCGGCGTGTCGAACTACCCGCCGTCACTGCTCACGCGCGCACTCGAACTGGTGCCCGACCTCGCGTTCGACCAGGTCGAGTTCCACGTGTTCCTCGGCAACGACACGCTGCTGGACCTCGTGCGTGCCCGCGGCATGGTCCTGACGGCCTACTGCCCGCTGGCCCGGGGTGAGGTGTTCGACGAACCGGTCATCCAGCAGGTGGCCGATGGCCACGGATGCACGCCGGCGCAGGTCGCGCTTGCGTGGGTGCTGGCCCAGGACCGGGTCGTGGCCGTCCCGGGCGCCGACACGCCCGACCAGGTGCGCGACAACCTGGGGGCGCTCGACGTGAACCTCTCGGGCGACGAGCTCGCCATCCTCGATGGCCTCGACCAGGGCCGACGGGTGGTCACGCCGCCGTTCGGACCGGACTGGGCCGCGGGCTGAGACCGCAGTCCGTCGGCTGTTTCCCGACGGGTCAGGGGATCGCAGCCACGGCGTCGACCTCGACGAGCAGGTGCTCGAACGCGAGCGAGGCGACGCCGACGAGCGTCGACGCGGGTGGGGGATCGGTGGCGAGGACCTCCCTGCGCGCGGCACCGATGCCCGGGCGCATCGACGAGTCGTAGCCGACGACGTAGGTGGTGATCCTGACGAGGTCGTCCGTCGTCGCGCCGACCGCCTCGAGCGCGGACCGCAGGTTCAGGAAGCACTGGCGGGCCTGGGCGGCGACGTCGTCACCGCCGACGAGGTTGCCGTCGCCGTCGTAGGCGACCTGACCGGCGATGTACGCCATCCGTCCCCCGTCGACCGTCACCACGTGGGTGTACGCGTTGTTCGAGGGGGGATACAGCGTGTCGGGATTGAGGTGGTGCGTTGCCATGGTGCTGACCTCCGTGCACTAGGGTCCGTCCGGTTCGCCACTCGAATCGGGATGGTTCGATGTCACCTGCGTTGCTCGCGCTCGGCGCTGCCCTCTCCTGGTCGGTGTCGCACGTCTTCGTCCGCCTCGGGTCCCGCAACATACGGCCACTGCCCGGTGTCGTGTTGTCGCTCTCCTCGAGCTTCGTGGTGCTCATGGTGGGGCTGCTGGTTCGGGGGGTGGTGCGGCCCAGCATGACCGCGGTGCTGGTGTTCGCGCTCGCCGGGGTCATCGGGCCCGGCTTCGGACGGTTCTTCGTCGCCACCGCGATCTCCAAGATCGGGGTCACGCGCACGGCGCCGGTCCAGTCGGCGGCCCAGCCGATCATGACGGTGCTGCTCGGCGTGTTCGTCCTGTCCGAGGTCGTCGCCATCAGTCGCCTGGCCGGGGTCGTGCTGACCCTCGGCGGCGTGCTCGCGGTGGTCGTGTCGGGGCAACGCGAGGCCGGGCGGAGGAACCTCGACTCGCACGGTGCGCCGGTGCCGCTGGGTCTGCAGGGTCTGCGGGTCCTGCTGTGGCCGATCGGGGCGGGCAGCGCCTTCGCGCTCTCCGACCTGGTCCGCAAGCAGGGCATGCAGATCATGAACGACGTGCTGTTCGGTGCGTCGCTCGGTGTCGCGGTGGCGCTGGTCATCTGGGGGGTCGTGCTGGTCGTTCGCGGTGAGGGACCCGAGTTCCTCCGGAGCGTGCGGACCCGGGATGCCCGATGGTTCATGGCGAGCGGTGCGGCATCGGGTGTCGCGCAGGTGTTCATCCTCGCGGCGCTGCTCGACGGGGACCTGTCGATGGTCGGTCCGATCGTGTCCACCCAGCCGATCATGACGGCCATCATCGCACGAACGTTCATCAACAAGGTCGAGAAGGTCGGGCTGATCGTCGGCATGGCGGCAGTGCTCGCCGCCATCGGGACGTACCTCATCTCCCTGTGACCCGGTGTCGGCCCGCGTACCGACGAGCTGACGACGATAGATTGTCGACATCGCGACCTGAGGAGGGCCGGTGGCCACGTCGAGGATCGACCTCGAGGAACGCTTCGAGGTGCCCGTCGGCCGCGACCGTCTCTGGCGCCTGATGACCGAACCCGAACGGATCGTGACCTGCCTGCCGGGCGCGCAGATCACCGGACAGGCCGACGACGGGTCGCTCGAGGGAGTCATGGCGGTGCGGCTCGGTCCCACGAACGTGGGGTTCCGCGGCGTGGTGGTCCCGGAGTTCGACGACACCACGTTCCGTGGGCACCTGCGGGCGCGCGGAGCGGATGGCAAGGGGCGGAGTCGCGCAGTCGCCACGACGTCGTTCGCACTGACCGAGGCGGGCTCGGCCGACGCCACGGCGGTGGACGTCTCCGCGACCGTGGAGATGACCGGCGCGCTCGCGCCGTTCCTGCGCTCTGGGGGTACCCACCTCGCACGCAGGATCCTCGAACAGTTCGCCGCCAACGTGACCGAGATGGCGGCCGTCAGCACCGGAGAGAGCCGTTGAACGTCGCCGAGGCCATCGCCCGCACGCTCGTCGACGAGGGCGTGGACGCCGTGTTCTCGCTGCTCGGCGACGGGACGATGCACATCGTCCTCCACCTCGCCGAGCTCGGGATCCCCGTCTACGAGACGCGCCACGAGGCCATCGCGGTCGCGATGGCGGACGGCTACAGCCGTTCCACCGGCAAGGTCGGGCTGTGTGCGATCACAGGCGGGCCCGCGCTGGCGCACACGCTCGTGCCGCTCACGTCGGCCGCTCGCACGGACTCGCAGGTGATCGTGCTCACCGGTCCCAGTTCGCGCGACGACCTCACCGGTCGCCAGCAGTTCGACCACGGGGCGATGACGACGCTCGCCGGCGCGCAGTTCCGACCGATCCACAGCGCGGACGTCGCGGTCGAACGCACGCGTGAGGCCGTCGACGTGGCCCGCATCGAGCGGTCACCCGTGGTGCTCGACGTCACGGAGGAGATCCAGCAGGAGGCGTTCGAGTGGGACGTCGAGTCACGTCCGACGCCGGCGTGGCGGACCGCACAACGAATCCACCCGGATCCGGTCGCGATCGACGAGGCCGTTCGCCTCATCGACGCCTCCGAACGCCCGGTGGTCCTCGCCGGCAGGGGCGCCGTCGCGTCCGGGGCGCGCGAGGCACTGCTCGACCTGGCGGCGCACGCCGGGGCCGTGGTCGGGACCGCGCTCGATGCTCGTGGGCTGTTCCACGGTGACCCGTTCGACGCCGGGGTCGCGGGTCTGTACTCGACGCCGGGAGCCACCGAGGTGTACGGCGGTGCCGACCTGGTCGTGTCGTTCGGTGCGAGCCTCAACGCCCACACGACCGTCGACGGCTACCTGTTCCCGGAGGCGCGTGTCGTGCAGGTCGACATCCTGTCGCCCCGTCCGATGCGCAGCGGGGAGACCGCGGACTGCTACGTCCACGGTGACGCGCTCGCAGTGGCCCGTGCCCTGCGTGAACGCGTGTCTGCGGGGCAGCGTCACCGCACCGACGAGGTGGCGGCACTGCTCGCGACCGACCCGGATCCGTGGGACGTCGATCTCGAGGATGGCCTCGTCGACCCCCGTGCCCTGTGCGCGGCGCTGGACGAACTGCTTCCACCGGAGTGCGGGTGGGCCAGCGGCAACTCCGGTCACTTCTGGGCGTTCCCCATCATGCACATGCCCCGCCGCCGTGAGCCGATGATCTTCTCGACCTACTTCGGTGCCATCGGCTACGGGATCCCCGTCGGTCTGGGAGCGGCGATCGGCCACCCGGACCGGCCGATGGTCGTCTTCGAGGGCGATGCGAGCACCGTCATGTACGTCCAGGCGATCGAGACCGCGGCGCGTTACGGTGCCAGGATGCTGATCGTCGCGCTGAACGACCAGGTGCTCGGCGCCGAGTACCACAAGCTGGTCGCACGGGGCATCGACCCGACGCTGAGTCGCACGCCGGACCTCGACCTCGCGGCCGTCGCGACGTCGCTGGGGTGTCCCGGGGTGACGCTCACCGACCTCGACCGGCTGCCCGCGATCGTCGAGCAGTTCCTCGAGGGCGACGGACCTCTGTTCGTCGACGCGCGAGTCTCCCCGTCCGTGCCCTCACGCCCGACTCGACGCACCGAGTACGGACTGGACGACTGACGTCCGGTTCCCAGACCCTCAGGACCGCCGACATGTCCGCAACTCCGGAGTCGAGCGACGGCCGCAGGGACTGGACCGCGGACGTCAGCACCCGCATCCGTGAGGCACGTGCGGCCAGCGGCCTGACCCTGCGCGGACTCGCCGCCCGCATCGACGTGTCCGCGAGCCTGATCTCCCAGATCGAGCACGGCAAGGCCCGTCCGTCGGTGAACACGTTGTACGCGCTCGCGCGCGAACTGCACGTGTCGCTCGACGACCTGCTCCACGTCGGCGCCTCGCAACGCGACGACATCGTCGTCCAGCGGCGCGACGACCGGCCGGTGCTCGACCTCAACGACGGCGTCCGTTGGGAGCGCCTCACCGGCCTGTCCGACGGCGGCATCGACTTCGTCGAGATCGTGTACGAGCCCGGTGGGGCGTCCAGCCCACCCGGGGAGCTCTACGACCACACCGGGCACGAGTGGGGGTGTGTCGTCGCCGGGACCCTGGCCATCGAGTTCTCCGGAGGGGTCGTGGTGCTCGAGCAGGGGGACTCGATCAGCTTCGACTCCGGGACACCCCACCGGTTCCACAATCCCGGCGACGTGGTCGCCAGGGGGGTGTGGGTCATCCTCGGTCGACGTGCCGAGGATGTGGCCGGTCACTGACGGTGCACCGCCACGAGGGAGCCGGTCGGCGGCCGCTCGCGACGTGTTCGTTGGGCGCACAACCACTGGCGACGCACTGGGCGATCTGTACAGTCTCACTGAACGCAGACGGGCACGGCGCGCAGGAGAGAGTCGCGACGTTGTCCCGGCGCCAGGGGGACGAGGTCCTCATCCGGCCGTGAGGTCGGAGCGGTCACCGTCGGCGCCGGGACGGGTCCACTCGGTGGGGACCTGGTCTCGGGGGAGACAGGCCAGTCCGATGTCGTCGACCGTCGACGTGTCGACCTCGAACGGACCCTCGACCTCCTCGCCATGGGCGTCGACGAGGACGCGCACCGTCGGCCGGTTGATCGTCCGACGGTGCAGTTCGGTGACCACACCTCGCGCACCCGCATGGGGCCCCACCGTGAACTCGATCCAGTGGCCGACCGGATACCGTGGCATCGTCTCGAGCAGGCACTCGACGACCTCGCGGTTCAGGTGGTCGCCCGCCATGCCCGCGATGATGTCGAGCACCTCGTCTGCGGGCAGGCCCGCGCGGTACGGACGGTCGGAGCTGAGCGCGCTGAGCACGTCCGCGACGGCGGCGATCTCCGCGATCAGGAGCATCTGACGGACGCCCACCTGCTCGTCGCGCAGACGGGCCCCGACCGAGTTGTCGCCCACGAGGCCGCGGGGATAGCCCCCGCCGCTCTGGCGTTCGTGGTGCTGGTAGGCGACGTGTGCGGGCAGCAGGCTCGTGATCGGCATGCGGCGGATCAGTTCGTAGCCCATCCTCGGGTGTTCGCGGATCACGTCGAACTCGGCATCCGTCAACGGGCCGGGCTTGTCGAGGATCGCGGCGTCGATGTAGGTCTTGCCCAGGTCGTGGAGCAGGCAACCGAGCGCCAGCTGACGCAGGCGTTCGTGCGGGACCAGGAGGCGGCGACCCAGCACCAGGCCGATCACGGCCACGTCCACGGAGTGCTGGAACGTGTACTCGTTGTGGGTCTTGAGCGACTCCAGCCCGGCGACCGTGTCGGACTCGAGCACCTCGTTCATCAGGGTGTCGACGTCCTCCTGGAGGGTCGCGACGAGTCGCGGCCCCTCGGTACCGAGGTCCAGCGGTCGTTCTCCGAGGCGTGCGGTCGCCTCCTCGACGCCGCCCGCGCCGGTGCGTCGCTGCCGGCCGAGGCGGGCGATCTCGGAGAAGGTGGCTGACACGTGGCTCGTGATGGACGCCCGGACCTGTTCGCTGATGTACTCCTCGCGCACGACGTCGTCGGCCAGTCCGTCACGGACGAACACCGCGTGAACACCCCGCTCGCGCAGTGCGCGGATGTAGCGCTCGGACATCTCCACGCCGGCGACGAGGAGTGGACGGCCACTCTCGTCGAACACGGTGCGAGCGAGAACGGCGCCTGGCTGGAGATGGTCGAGCTGCTGACTGAACACCGGTCATCCTCGATTGGAGCACCGGGATCCTAGGCGTCGTCGGCAGGATCCTCGGGTTGGACCGGGTTGAAGGTCAGGTCGAGTCCGAGCCACACGGCCTTGGCCCACGAGTAGGCGAGGAAGGGCAGGAGTCCATTGATGACCAGCCCGCCGACGAGCAGCGGGGTCCACGGGACGTCGGGCCAGGTGAGGAGCATGCCGCCGACGAAGAACGCGGCGAAGGTGACGATGACCAGCGCCATGATCACGGTCATCGCGCCGACCCAGTAGCCCTCCTCGCGCACGAAGGACAGGCCGCAGCCGCGACAACGCTCGCGCAGTTCGAGCGGTCCCGCGAGGATGCCCCGGCCGCCGCAGTTGCCGCAGCGGCCCCGCAGCCCACGTGCCAGTGCGACCGGACGGGGCCTCACGAGGCACCGTGCAGCAGCCGCGGCACGTCCTCCTCGTCGACCGCCTGCGCGAACAGGAAGCCCTGCCCGAAGGCGCATCCCTCGGCTGTGAGGCAGTCGAGCTGGGTGCTGGTCTCGATGCCCTCGGCGATGGTGTCGAGCGACAGGGTCCGGCCGAGGTCGAGGATGCCACGGACCATCGCGGGCACGTCTCCGGGCGCATGGATCGAACCGGTGTAGGAGCGATCGATCTTGAGCACGTCGGCCGGGAACTGGCGCAGGTAGGCGAGCGACGCGTGACCGGACCCGAAGTCGTCGATGGCCAGCCGGATCCCGAGCCGCTTGATGCGACGGAGCTGTTCGACGGCGACCTCGGGTTGCGCGACGAGCGCGGACTCGGTGAGTTCCAGCACGAGCCGGTGGGGATCGAGCCCCGAATCGTCGAGCGCGGCACGCACGTGCCCGATGAGGCCGGGGTCACGCAGTTGCCGTGGCGACAGGTTGACACTGATCGTGGGCGCGGCGTGTCCGGGGATGGTCCACCCGGCGGCGGTCGTGCACGCGCGTCGTAGGACCCAGGCGCCGAGCTGCACGATCGTGCCGGTCTGCTCGGCCACGGGAATGAACCGTTGTGGGGACAACAGGCCGCGTTCGGGATGCTGCCAGCGGGCCAGGGCCTCGAATCCCACGAGTCGCCGGGATGCGAGGTCGTGGATCGGCTGGTACTGGAGCACGAGCTGCTCGTCGTCGACGGCGGTGCGCAGGTCGGTGGCCAGTTCCACGCGCTGGAGCGATGCCTGGCGCATGGTGGGTGTGTAGTGCACGGACTGGTCGCGGCCGGCCTCCTTGGCGGCGTACACGGCGGTGTCGGCGTCTCGGAGCAGGTCGTCCGGGGTCAGCGAACCCTCGCGGCTCGCGACGGTGATCCCGACACTCACGGTCACGACGACGTCGACGTCGTTGACGCGCACCGGGTCGTTGAGCGCCTCGCGGATGCGTTCGGCGACCACGTGGGCATCGGCCTCGAGCATGGCGTCGCCCTCCATCAGCACCGCGAACTCGTCGCCACCGAGGCGGGCGACCGTGTCGTCCGGGCGCACCGCCGACTCGATGCGTCGACCGATCGTGTAGAGCAGTGCATCTCCCTGCGCATGCCCGAGGCCGTCGTTGACCGTCCGGAACCCGTCGATGTCGCAGAACAGGACGGCCACGTCGTGCTCCGAACCGTCCCTCCGGTGAAGGGCACGGCCGATGCGGTCACGCAACAGTGCGCGGTTGGGCAGGCCGGTCAGCGGGTCCCGCAGGGACTGGAGCTCCAGTGCGTGTTCTGCGCGCCTCCTGCCGGTGATGTCGTGGAGGTTGACGACCACGCCCGCCACGGTCGGGTCGCCGAGCAGGTTGGTGGCCCGGGCCTCCACCCACAGGGGGCCGCCGCGTGTCGTCAGGCGGACCTCGCGATGGTCCTGGGCCCCCGGGGTCGCGGCCACGGTCATGATCAGCGCGTCGAGAGGTTCGCGATCGTCCGGTTCGAGCACCTCGACCAGCAGTCGGCCCACGACCTCGTGTGGTGCCGTGCCGGTGATCGGCTCGAAGGCATCGGACACGTCGGCCACGACGCCGTCGGGGCCGACGACGAGGTAGACGTCGCCCGCATGGGTCGCGATGGTCCGGTAGTAGCGCTCACGACCTGCGAGGACCGCGTTCGACGCGTCGAGCCGTCGTTGGAGCCGCAGGGTCCTCCACAGCACGAGGGGCACCATGAGCACGGAGGCCACGGCGACGCCGGCTGCCCCGGGTTCGAGGTCCAGCAACACGGCGAGCGCGAACAGCAACGGGACTGCCGCGATCGCGGCTCCCGCGACGTGGAGGTGCCCCGTGCTCGTTCCGGGTCGGGGGGCTGCCGGCGGATCGGTGAGTTCGGTCATCCGCGGGTGCAGGGCAGCGAGAGCGAACAGGCCGTAGGTCGCGAGCCAGAGGACGTCGAGCGCGTGCAGTTCCGTCGGGTCGTAGGAGGCGGTCTGCTGCAGCACGGCGAAGGCCGCATCGGCGATGACCGTCGACGCCGTTGCCAGGGTGAGCATGAGCGCCGACGGGTGGATGCGTCGATCCGACAGGAGCAGCTGGACGAACAGGACGAGCGCAACGAAGCCGAGCGCCGGGTACGCCGCGATGACCAGGCGGGACGCTCCGGGCACGCTGCCCAGTTCCCAGCGCGGCTGGATCATGAACAGCCAGGCCGCCAGGCCCGCAGCGACCGCGACCATCGAGCCTTCGATGAGGGTGTCGGTGTCGGGGCGTCCGAGGCGTGTGCGCAGGAAGAGGACGGCGGCAACGACGAGGGCCACCGCACCGGAGGCGAAGAACACGTCGGCTCGGGACACGACGCCAACCTCGGAGGAGAGGTCGAAGGCGACGTCGCCGAGCAGCCACAGCACGCCCACGCCGGCGAGCGCGAACCACGGTGCACGGTTCGCGGGGCGTCTGCGCACCGTGCACGTGACGAGCATCACCAGCGCGAGCACCGCGCCCACGGCGTAGGGACCGAACCACTCGGGTCCCACGAAGCCGCGGGCACCCGGGACGAGGGCCTGGATGGCGACGAGCGACGCAAGGGCGATGACGGCCAGTCTGCCCAGGAGCATGTGCCAGATCCCCGCGCTCGCCTGACGGCCTCCACCGGGCACGGGCCGGTGCGGCGGCGTCGGGCGCGTGTGTCGTGGTACGCGCCAGCGCGCGCGCGATGAGTCTACGCAAGATGACGTGGAGCAACGCTGATGCCCGTGCACGCTCGCGCCTCCCCCGACGGCGGCCCGACTCGCGTCGCCAGTCCTCTCAAGATATGCTGAGACGACGGGCGACGGACGGTCTCCGGGGTACGCCGATGGGCAGGGACGGGTGAGGTCGTGGAACCGGAACGTCGCGCACGGATCCACCGTGCACTCGGTGAGGTGCACCGGCTCGCGATCGTCGACGCGCTGCGCCACACGGACGTGACCGTGGGGCATCTGGCGCAGGCCACCGGCCTGACGAGCAACCTGCTCGCGTTCCACCTCGACGTCCTCGAGAACGCCGGGGTCGTGTCGCGGCAGACGTCCGAGGGGGACGGGCGCCGCCGCTACGTCCACCTGGAGTCCGACATCGTCGGGATGCTCGGCGTCGATCCTGCTCCGGTCCCGGCGGGTCCCGTGGTGCTCTTCCTGTGCACGGCGAACTCGGCGCGGTCCCAGCTCGCGGCGGGTCTGTGGGCGCGTCGCACCGGTACCTCCGCGTTGTCGGCCGGGACCCTGCCGGCCGACCGTGTGCACCCGCTGGCCGTCGAGGTCGCACGGACACGAGGCCTTGACCTCTCGTCCGCCGTGCCCCGCCACCTCGACGACCTCGACCGCGGGCCCGATCTGGTGGTGTCCGTGTGTGACCGGGCCAACGAGTCGGGACTCACCTTCGACGTGCCACGGCTGCACTGGTCGGTGCCCGATCCGGTGGGTCGTGGGGTCGACGCGTTCGAGGTCGCAGCCGACGACCTGGACCACCGGGTCGCGCGGCTGGCGGCCGCGGCGTGACCGGGAGGCGCCCGTCACTGCGTCCACTCGTCGCGGAACTGCTCGGTACCGCGATGCTGCTCGCGTCGGTGGTCGGATCGGGCATCGTCGTGTCCAGCTTCGGGGACTCGACGTCCCTGGCCCTGTTCCAGCACGCGATGGTCGTCGGAGCGACGCTCGTCGCCCTCATCCTCGTGTTCGGCCCCGTCTCGGGTGCCCACTTCAATCCGGTCGTGACCGTGACGCTCGCGTGGACCGGCCACGTGTCCTGGCGCCGGGTGGGCCCCTACGTGGTGGCGCAGGTCGTGGGTGCGACCGCTGGCACCGTCGTCACCCACCTGACGTTCGGCCTGTCCGCCGTGGCGATCGCCACGACCCCGCGTGCGGGTGGCGGCATGATGGTTGGTGAACTCGTCGCGACGACCGGCCTGCTGGTCGTGATCCTTGGTCTGGTCCGCACCGGACGGACGGCCGCGGTGCCGGGTGCTGTCGGCGCGTGGATCGCGGCCGCGATCGTGTTCACCTCGTCAGACGCGTTCGCCAACCCTGCGGTCACCCTGGCTCGTGCGCTGACCGACACGTGGACGGGCATCGCGCCGTCCTCGGTGCCCGGGTTCCTCGCCGGCCAGGCACTCGCGGTGGTCGCGGCAGCCGCACTGGTCGCCGTCCTGTTCCCCACGTCCGACCACCCCGATGAACCCACCGACCATGCCGCTCACGAAGTCTCTCACGAACCGTCTCAGGAGAACGACCGATGACCGAGTCCGTCCCGACCGTGCTGTTCCTGTGTGTGCAGAACGCCGGTCGCTCCCAGATGGCCGCCGCCTGGATGCGCCACCTCGCGGGTGACGCCGTGCAGGTGCTGTCCGGAGGGTCGCGGCCCGCGGACGCCGTCCACGGCAACGTCGCCGAGGCGATGGCCGAACTCGCGATCGACATCAGCGGGCAGCGGCCACGCACCTGGACCGAGGCCGACCTCGAGGAGGCCGACGTGGTGGTGACCATGGGATGCGGGGACACCTGCCCGGTGATCCCGGGGAAGCGCTACGTCGACTGGGAACTGGAGGATCCCAGTGGGCAGCCCACCGAGGTCGTCCGCCTCATCCGCGACGACATCGGTGAGCGTGTCCAGGGCCTGTTGACGGACATGCAGGTCGCCACCAGGGGCGCGTGAGACCGGGTCGGACCGCAACCGCCGCGGGACCGCGCGGCCGGTGGCCGCGCTCGGACACCGGCGAGTGTGTCAGTCGGGTGCGACGGGCAGCTCCACCCGGAAGGTCGTCCCGCGACCGACCTCGCTGTCGACCGTGATGGTGCCGTTCAGTGACTCGACGGCGTGGCGGGTGATCGACAGGCCGAGGCCGGTTCCTCCCGCCAGCCGGCTGCGGGCCTTGTCCACCCGGTAGAAGCGTTCGAACACCCGCTCGACCTGGTCCGCGGGGATCCCGATGCCGGTGTCGCTGACCTCGAGCAGCACCGTTGCGCCCTGTCGGCGCACCCGCACGTCGACGCGTCCCCCTGTCACGTTGTAGTCGACGGCGTTCTCGATGACGTTGCCGACGATCAGCCGCAGGTCCGCCGCGCTGCCCACCAGTACGGCCGGCTCGGGAGCGTCGACGTGGACCTCGACGCCGAGGAGTTCTGCGCGTGGTGCGACCCGGTCTGCCTGCACGGCCGCGATCTCTGCCAGGTCGACGCGCTGGAGCCGTTCCCGGGGGACGTCGTCGGTGTCCTCGAGTCGTGCCAGGTCGAGCAGTTCGCGCACGAGCTGGTTGAGACGTTGGGCCTCGACCTGCAGGCGTTCGACCATGGAGTGGGCACGTTCAGGGCTTCGTTCGAGCGCCAGCTGCAACGACTCCGCGAGTGCCTGGATGCCGGCGACGGGGGTCTTGAGCTCGTGGGACGCGTTGGTGACGAAGTCCCGCCGAAGCGTCTCCACCCGGCGCACGTCGGTGACGTCCGTGAGCACCGCGACCACCGCGCCGTCGGACGCGATGTTGGTCCGCACCGCGACCTGCCGGTCGTCGTGGGGGATGTCGAGTCGCAGTGACCGGCCGCTCTCCGCGGTCTCCGTCAGGGCGTCGGTGAGTCCGTCGCTGCCGAGGTCGATGGCCGGGGTGCCCTCGCTCACGTGCTCCCCGAGCAGTCGGCGCGCGGCTCGGTTGGCGTAGGTGACGATCCCGTCGTGCACCAGCAGCACGCCGGTGGGCAGGCTCGTGAGGATGTCGTCGAGCCGTGTCATGCTGTCGTCTTCGGAGGGGGACATCCGGGCTCCGCATCGCGACGCGCGGGGGCACGTCGGCCCGTCGAGGCTACTCGGGTGTCCCTCAGCGATCGACGAACCGGTAGCCGACCCCGCGGACCGTCAGGATCAGTTCCGGGTTGCGCGGGTCGACCTCGATGCGACCGCGCAGTCGCTTCACGTGCACGTCGAGGGTCTTGGTGTCCCCGAAGTAGTCCGAGCCCCAGATGCGGTCGATGAGCACGTCGCGGGTCAGCACCCGGCCGGCGTTGCGCACCAGCAGTTCGAGCAGCGCGAACTCCTTGGGCGGCATGTCGACCAGCGTGCCGCGCACGCTCACCTCGTGGCGTTCCGGGTCGACGCGCACCCCGGCTGACTCGAGCGGTGCGTCCACGTCGACCGTGTCCCAGTCGCCGCCGCGACGCAGCACCGCACGGATCCGCGCGACGAGTTCGCGGGTCGAGAACGGCTTGGTCACGTAGTCGTCGGCACCGAGTTCCAGTCCGACGACCTTGTCGATCTCCGCGTCGCGTGCCGTGAGCATGATGACAGGGGTGGAACGGCTGGCGCGGATCTGACGACACACCTCGGTGCCCGGAGTGCCGGGGAGCATCAGGTCGAGCAGGACCAGGTCGGGCCGTTCACGCTCGAAGGTGGACAGGGCCGTGGAGCCATCGGTCGCGACGACGACCTCGAAGCCCTCGCTGGTGAGCGCGAACTCGAGGGCCTCGACAAGCGATGGTTCGTCCTCGACGACCAGGATCTTCGGCATGACGAGGAGCCTACTGGTGACGTGTACATCCTTCGTCTGCGCATCAGTCCGCGTTCACCGTGCGTTCACCTTGGGGCGCGATGCTTCGTCTCGCAGCGTCGCCGTCGGGTCCGGATCCCGACGGATCCACCTGGACGCACCGCTGGCGCTTCGCCAGCCGAGACGAGCCGGAGTAGAGATGGACCAGCAGACCGCGTCGACCACCGGCGGCGTTCGTGTCACCGTGGCCTCGCACACCGACGAGCAGCACCGCACGCCCACCCACACCGGAACGCACGTGTCCCTGAAGGGCGTGACGGTCCGATACGGCGCCAACGTGGCCGTGCGCGACGTGTCGCTCGACATCCCGCGCAACCGCATCACCGCGCTCATCGGACCGAGCGGCTGTGGCAAGTCGACGCTGCTGCGGACCATCAACCGGATGAACGACCTCATCCCCAGCGCGGTCGTCGACGGGGAGGTCCTCTACAACGGGGAGAACGTCTACGACGAGGACATCGACCCCGTCGAGGTGCGCCGCCGGATCGGCATGGTCTTCCAGAAGCCCAACCCCTTCCCGCGGTCCATCTACGACAACGTCGCCTTCGGCCCTCGCCTCAACGGCATGCGGCGTGACCTCGACGAACTGGTCGAGTCGAGCCTGCGTCGCGCGGCCCTGTGGGACGAGGTGAAGGACAAGCTCCGTGAGAGTGCGTTCTCCCTGTCCGGCGGCCAGCAGCAGCGGCTGTGCATCGCCCGGGCGATCGCCGTCAACCCGGACGTCATCCTGATGGACGAGCCGTGCTCCGCGCTCGATCCCATCGCCACCCTGCGCATCGAGGACCTGATGCGCGAGATGATGGACGACTACACGATCGTCATCGTCACCCACAACATGCAGCAGGCGGCACGTGTGTCCGACCGCACGGCGTTCCTGACGGTCGACGTCGACGACACCTCTGGTGACCGGATCGGCGAACTCGTCGAGTACGACGACACGGAGACGATCTTCACCAACGCGAGCGACCGTCGCACCGAGGACTACATCACCGGTCGTTTCGGCTGACCTGCGGAGCGGTCCTCTCTCCCGCCGCTCCGCCGTCACCTCGACTCCGGCCAGGCCTCCGGGTCCGCGTCCCCGCGCGGGCCCGGTCGCGTGTCCCGGCCGAGCCGGCCGAGGTCAGTCGGTGGCCTGGTCCTCGTCGACGATGCGTTCCCCGGTGACCGCGTAGGTGACCTGTCGGGCCATGTCGACACCGTGGTCCCCGATGCGTTCGAAGTACCGGGCGATCAGTGCGAGGCTGACCGACTCCTCGGTCGACTGGGTGCCCGTGTACAGGTCGGTGAGCAGGAGCTTGTGGAGCAGGTCGACCTCGTCGTCGATCCGTTCGAGTTCCAGTGCGGCCAGCCCGTCGAGGTGGTCCCACGCCTCCACGGCCCCGGCGAACACCCGCGACGACTGTTCGGCCAGGTCCCGCAGTGTCCGACAGAGGCGTTGGGGCATCGACGGCGGGTGCACCCAGGTCAACGACCGGGCGATGTGCCCGATGAGCTGCGCTGTGCGTTCGATGGGGGTGACACAGCGGATCGTCGCGACGATCCGGCGGAGGTCGCCACCGACCGGGCTCTGCCGAGCCAGCAGCAGGAAGCACGCGTCCTCGAGTGCCGTGCACCCCTCGGCGATCGCGCGGGCCATCGCCTGGTGGTCACGAGCCGCCTCGACGTCGGCGTCGAGGAAGGCCTCGGCGGTCGGGACGATGTGAGCCTGCACCTGGGCGGCCAGCTCGACGAGCTTCATCCGGCACGCCTCGAGCTGGTGCCGGAACTCGGTGCGTGAACCTCCGGCCTCGTGCATCTCGAGTTCGAGCCAGGCGAGCGGGTCATCGTCCGGTACGGGACCGGTCGGGGGGAGTGTCGAGTCGGACATGCAGGACTCTCGTGTCGAGGGTGGCACCACCACCACCACCACCCTAGGGCTCGTCGCCGGTCGGCGAACGCCAGGCGTACCGCGCCGGTCGGCCTCCGTCGAGGCGTTCAGGGACCTGCGGCCGGACGTTCACGCGCCGTTCACCGCAGCGCCGGTGCGGGGCCACCAACGACCGGCATCGTTGTCGACGTCAGGCAACCCGACGATCCAGGAGAACACGAATGCGCAACTGGCGCATGGCGATCACGCCCGTACTACTGCTCACCCTGCTGCTCGCCGCGTGCGGCAGCGGCTCCGACGACCCGACCGACGCCGCCCCGGCGCCGGAACCGGCTCCCGCACCCGCGCCGTCCGACGACGCCTCCGAGGCCTCCGGGTTCGACGGCGAACTGCTCGGGGCCGGCGCGACCTTCATCACGCCGCTGATGCTCGAGTGGACCCGTGACAACGCGCCGGGCATCGACATCAACTACCAGTCCATCGGCTCCGGTGGCGGCATCGCCCAGTTCCTCGAGGAGTCGGTCGACTTCGGTTCGACCGAGCGCTACCTCACCGACGAGGAGGTCGCCGACGCACGCGACATCCGCGGCTGCGAGGCGCTGCACATCCCGGACGCATTCGGCTCGGTGGTCGTGTCCTTCAACGACCCAGACCTGGAGGCCGCACTCGAGGCCGCAGGACAGGAGGCGGTCATCCTCGACGCCGCGACCATCGCCGGCATCTTCTCCGCCACGATCACCTCGTGGGACGACCCCGCGATCGCGGCGCTGAACCCCGGCGTCGCCCTGCCCAGCACGTCGCTGGTGGCCGTGCACCGCTCGGACGGATCGGGCACGACCTACATCTTCACCCGCTACCTCGATGACGAGGTCGCCGAGTGGGCGGCCGAGTTCGGCTACGGCTCCGAGGTCGACTGGGCGGCAGGCACGATCGGCGGCAACGGCAACGAGGGCGTGGCGGCCGAGGTCCAGGGCCAGCCCGGTGCCGTCGGCTACCTGTCCTACGCGTACGCGATCGAGAACGGCATCCCGGTGGCCGCAGTGGTCAACGCGGACGGCAACGTCGTCTACCCGACGATCGAGTCGATCAGCGCCGGTCCCGAGTCGATCCTCGACTCGATCCCCGAGGACTTCCGTTACGACATCCTCGGTGTCGGCGCGGACGGCTACCCGATCGTCGGGACCCACTGGATCCTGGCGTGGGAGTGCGGCTACGAGGAGGCGCGCGCGCAGGCGCTGCGTGACTTCCTCTCCTGGGCCGTCACGGAGGGTGACGACCTCGCGGTCGACCTCCTGTACTCCCCGGTGACGGGCGCGTTCGAACAGCGCGTCCTCGACCAGATCGCGCGGATCAACAGCCTCGGGTGACCTCCACCACCCGAGTACGGCGCACCGTCGGAGGCGGTCTTCCCCGCCTCACCGCCTCCGACGGGCGTCTCCCGTTCCACCCACCGGTTCTGCACCACCTGAAGGACTCCACGAGAGGAGCCGTCGTTGTCCACCTCGACGACCGCCACACCACCGTCCCTGCGAGGCCAGGGCGGCCGAAGCCGGGCCGACACCACCTTCCTGCTCGTCGTGATGGCCGCAGCGACCAGCGTCCTGCTGGTGCTCGCGGCCATGATCGCGCGCACGACCTTCGACGCCTGGCCCGTGTTCCAGAGCGAGGGCGTCCTCGGATTCCTGTTCGGGCAGCAGTGGAGCGTCGGGACCTCCCGAAGTGAGGTCACCGGGACCTACGGGGCCTGGCCGTTCATCTACGGAACGCTCAAGATCTCCACGATCGCGATGCTGCTCGCCGTGCCCACCGCGGTGGGCATCGCGCTGTTCACCAACGAGATCGCGCCGCGGTGGCTGCGCCAGCCGCTCGCGTACACCATCGACACCCTGGCGATGGTCCCCAGCGTCGTGTACGCGCTCGTCGGCCTGTACTTCTTCCGGGTCCACTTCTGGGCTCCGGTCGGACAGTTCATGGCCGACAGCCCGCTGGGCGCCTTCGGCTTCTTCAGCGGACCGGTGCTGCGTTCCAGCTACTGGTCGGCCGCCAACATCCTGACCATCATGATCCTGCCGATCATCACGGCGATCTGCCGCGAGGCGTTCGCGCAGGTCCCGAAGGACGAACAGGCCGCGGCCTACGCCATGGGAGCGACCCGCTGGGAGGTCCTCAGCCGGGTCATCATCCCGCGCAGCCAGGCAGGCATCGTCGGCGGATCCATGCTCGGCCTCGGGCGCGCGCTCGGTGAGACGATCGCCGTCGCCGTGCTCATCGGGTCGAGTCAGCGCTGGGCACCACGCCTGTTCTTCGGCGGTGACGCGATGACGTCGGTGATCGCCAACACCTTCCAGGATGCACACCCGGAGGCCATCTGGGCGCTGCTCGCCATCGGGGTGACGCTGTTCTTCATCACCATGATCGTCAACGTGATCGCCCGGATCATCGTGGCTCGGGTCGGTCGCCTCGCAGGAGACGCCGCGCTGTGAGCACCCAGACCCGGACCCCCGCCGGTGGCACTCCGCCGAGCCTTCGTGTCCGCCACCCCAACGCGCGTCGTCGTGACCTGATCGACCAGGCCATGTCGACGCTGCTGCTGGGCGCCGTAATCGCCGCCGTGACGCCGTTGGTGCTGCTGCTGTGGCAGTTGATCGTCAACGGTGCGCCGGCACTGTCGCTCGACTTCTTCACGCAGATCGAACCGCTGTCCTACCGGGAACGGGGAGGCGGCTACCTGCACGGGGTGGTCGGCACCCTGTACATGACCGGCATCGCCACGCTCATGTCGGTCCCGTTGGGCATCGGCGCCGCGATCTACCTGACCGAGTACGGGCACAACCGCTACGGCTACGTGGTGCGCTTCTTCACCGACGTCATGACCGGTGTCCCGTCGGTGTTCGTCGGTCTGGCGGTCTACTCCCTGCTGGTCAGTCGCAGCAGCGGGCTCGGCCTCGGGTTCAGCACGATCGCCGGTGCCACCGCACTGAGCATCATCATGCTGCCCATCGTCGTGCGCTCCACCGAGGAGATGCTGCGGATGGTGCCCAACGACATCAAGAACGCCGCCTATGGCATGGGCGCGCGACGCTGGCAGACCGCGCTGAAGGTGACCGTGCCCGCCGCCGCACCGGGGATCACCACCGGGTGCATCCTCGCCGTCGCCCGTGGCGCGGGCGAGACTGCGCCGCTGATCCTCACGGCACTGGGCGCCCGGCGTGTCGTCACGTCGCTGTTCGGTCAGCCCCAGGCAGACGTGGGACTGCTGATGCTCGACGGGTTCCGCCAGCCCTTCGAGGCCGGTATCGAGCGGGCCTGGGCAGGCGGGTTCACCCTCATCGTCATCGTGCTCGTCATGTCGATCATGGCACGCCTCATCGCGCGGCGCAGCCAGATCTGACCCACGAGCATCGATGCGCGACCCCCGGCTCCTCGTGAGCCGGAGAGGCCTCGGGCGGTCAGGTGGGCCGCCCGAGGCCTCGTGTGTCCGCAGAGCGTGTGTCCGAGGCCTCGCGTGGCCGGATCGGGCAGCGACGGTGCTGAGTACGCTCGGCGGCCCGCCGCAGGAGGCCACGCGCGTGACCGGACGGCTCGTCGTGCTCGCGACCCCCATCGGCAACCTCGATGACCTGTCGCTGAGGGCGACACGGTCCCTGTGTGACGCGGACCTCGTCCTCGCCGAGGACACTCGACGCACCGGTCGACTGCTCGCCCACGTCGGGTCGACGGCACCGCAGCGGTCGCTGCACGAGCACAACGAGCAGCAGCGCATCGACGGTGTGCTCGACGAGATCCGCGCGGGTCGCACGGTCGTGCTCGCCACGGACGCCGGGACCCCGGCGATCTCCGATCCCGGCTACCGGCTCGTGGCCGCGTGCACCGCGGCGGGACTGCACGTCGAACCGGTTCCCGGCCCGTCCGCCGCGCTCGCCGCGCTGATGGTGTCCGGCCTGCCCACCGACCGGTTCGTGTTCGAGGGGTTCCTGCCCCGACGTGGTGGCGCGCGGCGCCAGCGACTGGAGGCGCTGGCCGTCGAGGCCCGCACGATCGTGCTGTTCGTGACACCGCACCGTGCGGCCGAGGACCTCGACGACCTGGCGCGTCACCTGGGAGCCGATCGTCCCGCGACCCTCGCCCGTGAACTGACCAAACTCCACGAGGAGGTGCTCGCCGCGACGTTGGGTGAACTCTCCACCCACGTGGGCCAGGGCATCCGCGGAGAGATCACGCTGGTGGTCGGCGGGAGTGCACCCGAGGTGGCGGACGTCGACGACGAGGACCTGCTCGAGCAGGTGCGGGCGCGCATCGCGGGCGGGGAGAGTCTTCGCGACGCCGTCGCCGAGGTCGCGGCCGGTGCGGGCGTGTCGCGCCGGGCGCTGTACGCGAGGGCCGTCGAGGACCGGGCCGCCGACACCTGAGCGCATCGTGCCGGCGCTCGCCACCCAGTGGCTGGTAGACTCCCGGCCTCGGCCCGCCGGTCTCGGCGGGCTCTCTCGTGCCACCGCCCCCGGTGCCGTGACGTCCCCGGCCGCCTCGTGGCGCACCACCCGTCCACACCCAGGATGCCTGCACCGTGCAACTCGTCGACACCCACTGCCATCTGGACCACCACGACGGCCTGTCCGTGACGGCGCAGGTCGAGCGCGCCCGTGATGCCGGCGTGGTCGCGATGATGACCGTCGGGACCGACCTCGCGTCGTCCACGCAGGCGATCGCGACGGCCCGGCGGTTCGACGACGTCCACGCCGTCGTGGGCATCCACCCGAACGACTCGATGGAGGCCACCGACGAGGTGCTCGCCGCCATCGACCGGCTCGCCGCCGACACGCTGGTCGTCGGGGTGGGGGAGACCGGGCTCGACCACTACCGCGACTGGGCGACCCCGCAGCAGCAGGAGGCGTCGTTCCGTGCGCACATCGAGATCGCCCGACGCCACGACCGCACGCTGGTCATCCACTGTCGTGACGCGTGGGACGCCTGCCTGGCGGTCCTCGACGACGTGGGGGCACCAGACCGGGTCGTCATGCACTGCTTCTCGGGAGACCTCGAGGTGACGCGTCGGTGCTCGGAGGCCGGCTGGTACATGTCGTTCGCCGGCAACGTCACCTTCCGTGGAGCCGACGACCTGCGCCTCGCTGCTGCTGCTGCACCCGCCGACCTGCTGCTCACGGAGACCGACTCGCCGTTCCTCACGCCCCATCCGCACCGAGGCGAGCCCAACGACCCGTCGTACATCGGTCTGACGCTCGAGGTCCTCGCGCAGGTGCGCGGAGAGGACCCCGAGGTGCTTGCTGGGCAGGTCCTGACGAACGCTCGCCGGGCGTTCTCGCTGCCGGGAGCACCACGGTGACCACCTGCAACCGGTGGCCGACGCTCCGATCGCCGGTTGGCGAAGCGTGCCCGAGGGGGCATGATTCACGATTCCGGCCGCTCCAGGGATGGTCGTGATGGCCCGATTCGCCCGTGCCCGACGAGGCCTCGCCGTGACCACGGCGTGGGTCCGTCGGCGTGCGCTCGGACTCGCGGTCCTCGGCGGGCTCGGGGTGGCGTCTGCCGGGCTGATCGGTCTCGGGTCCCATGTGGACGTGCTGGTCGACGGCGAGGTCGCCACCGTTCGGACCTATGCCGCGACCGTCGCGGACGTCGTCGACCAGCTCGCGCTGGACGTCGGGGCGAACGACGACGTGCGTCCGGGCCTCGACGATCCGGTCGTCGACGGGATGCTCATCGACGTGGTGCGGGCGGTCACCGTCGACGTCCACGTGGACGGTGCGCTGGTGCACCGTGTCGTCGCCCCCGTCGACTCTGTCGCAGCAGTCCTGACACGCGCGGGCCTTGCCGACGTCCGCAGCCTCGACGCCCAGGTGACGCCCGGATGGACGGCGCCGGTGTCGGACGGGACCCGCGTCGACGTGTGGGTACCGCACCAGGTGCAACTGTCGGTCGACGGCGAGACTCGGCACGTGACCACCTTCGACGGCGACGTGGAGTCCCTGCTCGCCGACCAGGGCGTGGAACTCGGGGAGCACGACCTGCTGTCCCATCCGCTCGAGACACCGCTCGGCAACGTTCGCCGCGTGGTCGTCGAACGCGTCGCCTTCGGTGAGGTCGTCGAGGAGGTCGTCCTGCCGCGCGAGGAGGTCCGCGTCTCGTCCGCCGACGTGTGGCGTGGGACGACCAAGGTGTCGGTCGAGGGCGAGGACGGACTGCGCTACGACCGCTACAGCGTCACGACGATCGACGGTGAGGAGGTCGATCGCGAACTGGTGGCGCAGGAGGTCGCGCGCGAGCCCGACCCGCGCGTGGTGCTCGTCGGGACCCACGTCGACTGGGACCGACTGGCGAGATGCGAGGCTGGTGGCAACTGGGCGTCGAACCGCCACGGCCACCTCGACGAGTACAGCGACGCGCGGTACTACGGTGGACTGCAGTTCAATCACCGCACCTGGCGTGTCGCGGGGGGTACCGCGTACGCGTACTGGCCGCACGAGGCGTCGCGTGAGGAACAGATCGCGGCCGCCGAGCGTCTGTGGGAACTGCGCCGGGGCTGGGGGATCGATCCCTGGGGTGCCTGGCCCGGCTGCGCGCGACGGCTGGGGATCCGCTGAACGCCGAACACCTGCTGACCCCCTCGGACGTGCGCGTCCTGCTCGACCGCCACGGCCTTGCGCCCCGACGCGCCGACGGGCAGAACTTCCTCGTCGACCCCAACACCGTCCGGCGCATCGTGGAGGCGGCGGGGCTACGTCCCGACGACGTCGTGCTCGAGGTCGGTCCGGGGCTCGGGTCACTCACGTCGGGGCTCGTCGGCCGCGTCGCGCGCATCGCCGCGGTGGAACTCGACGCCGGGCTCGTCGCGGTCCTGCGCGAACGCTTCGCCGGTCGGGCCGACGTCGAGGTGGTCCATGCCGACGTGCTCGACCTCGACCTGGACGCACTGGTCGCGGCCGACCGGGTCCGTCTTGTCGCCAACCTGCCGTACAACGTCGCCACCCCCATCATCATGCAGGCGTTGGCGAGCCGGTGTGTCGCCGACGCGCTGGTGATGGTCCAGCGGGAGGTCGGTGAGCGGTGGGGAGCGCCGGTCGGGCACCGCCTGAGGTCGGCCGTGAGCGTCAAGGTCGAACTGGTCGCCCGGGCGCGCACGGCCCTGCGCATCCCTCGTTCGGTGTTCCATCCCGTGCCCAACGTCGACAGCGTGATGGTCCACCTCGAGCGTCGCTCCGACGCTCCCACCGGCGCCGAGCGCGATGCGGTGTTCGCACTGGTCGAGGCCGCCTTCTCACAGCGTCGCAAGACACTGCGCAACACGTTGTCCCGGTCGGCGGATCGCGCCCTGCTCGAGGCGGCGGCCTCCGACGTCGGTGTGGATCTGGGGTGGCGCGCCGAACAGTTGCCGGCATCGGTGTTCCGAGCGCTCGCCGTCGCCCTGGCGACCGACGGCGGTGCCCCCGTAGGATGAACGAACGGCGGTTCGGGAGACCGCCGCGGATCCCGGTGGGAGGTGTCTGCACGTGCCACGTCGAACTGGCACGGCTGCGGTTCGTGTGCGTGTACGCGTGCCGTCGAAGGTCAACCTGTTCCTGGCCATCCGTGGTGTTCGCGACGACGGGCTGCACGAACTGGTCACGGTCCTGCAGACCGTCGCCCTCCACGATGCGATCACCGCGGAGATGGACGACCTGCCGAGCGCGTCTCATCCGTCGGCCCGGCGGTTCATGAGCCTCGAGTTCGCGGTCGACGGGACCGGCGAGGTCCCGACGGACGGTTCGAACCTCGCCGTGCGCGCGGCGAGGCGACTGATGGACGAGTGCGGCATCGGACGGGCGAGCCAGACCGATCACCCCCACCGACATCCCGTGACCCGCCTGCGACTGGACAAGCAGATACCCATCGCGGCGGGGATGGCCGGGGGATCGGCCGACGCCGCAGCGACACTGGTGGCACTCAATGAACTGTGGGACGCCGGCCTCGAGCGGCCGCAACTCGCGGCCCTGGCGGCCGAACTCGGAGCGGACGTGCCGTTCTGCGTGACCGGTGGCACGGCGATCGCCACGGGGGTCGGTACCGCGACGGCCCAGGTGCTGGTCCGTGGTTCGTACCACTGGGTCATCGGTGTGAGTGACGCCGGGCTGTCGACGCCCGCGGTCTACCGGGCCTTCGACGACATCGGAACCCCATCGGCGGTCGAACCCGACGCCGTGCTGCAGGCGCTGAGAACGGCGGACGCCGAGGCGCTGGGCGCGGCGCTGCACAACGACCTCGAGGTGGCCGCCTTCCACCTGCGCCCGGAACTCGAGGCAGCGAAGAAGTCGATGATCGCTGCTGGCGCACTCGGTGCGGTGGTCAGTGGGTCCGGGCCGACGGTCATGGGGCTCGCGCCGAGCCGCGCAGACGCCGAACGCATCGCACAGCGGGTGAGTCACCTGTTCGACCGTGTCGAACTGGCCACCTCGCCGGCCGGCGGCCCCGAGGTCCACTGAGCCGGACCCACTACCCTCGCGCCCGCGGCGTCACGAGATCGTGCGCGCTGCGGTGGGGGGTGGTGTAACCGGCAACACGCCGGCCTTTGGAGCCGGAATTCAGGGTTCGATCCCCTGCCCCCCAGCCACCCGCACGTCGGGGCCCTCGCGGTGCAGGAGTGGGGTGTTGGGGGCACCATCGTGGTCTGCCGGCACATGGCCAGTCGGCGGGGCACAGGAGGTTCGACGTGCGCGAGACGATCCGACTGGGAACCATCGCCGGGGTCCGAGTCGGCGTGAACTGGAGCGTGCTCGTCATCGCCGGGCTGCTGTTCGCCGGGCTGGCGTTCGGGCAGTTCCCGACCCTGTATCCGGACCGGGGGCCCGGGGTGTACGCGGTGGCGGGGCTGGTCGGCGCTGCCGCCTTCCTCGCGTCCCTGCTGGCGCACGAACTCGCCCACGCGGTGGTCGCCCAGCGCCATGGCGTGGAGGTGGAGGGCATCACCCTGTGGATGCTCGGCGGCGTCGCGAAGTTGCTCGGAGAGGCTTCCGACCCACGCGCCGACCTGCGCATCGCCGCGGTCGGCCCGCTGACGAGCCTGCTGTTCGGTGCGGGTTTCTGGGCACTCGCGGGTCTGTTCGTCGGTCTGGGCGTCGAGGGTCTGCCCATCGGGCTGCTGCACTGGCTGGCCCTGATCAACGTCGTGCTCGCCGTGTTCAACCTCGTCCCCGCCGCTCCACTGGACGGCGGCCGCATCCTGCGGGCAGTTCTCTGGTGGCGGCACGGTGACCGCTTCCGTGCCGCCGTCGTGGCTGCGCAGGCCGGGCGTCGCTTCGGGTTCCTGATGGTCGTGGTGGGTATCGGGATGGTGGTGATGCTCCCGGGCATCGGGGGACTGTGGTTCGCCCTGGTGGGCTGGTTCATCTCCACTGCAGCCAGCGCCGAGGAACAGCACACCCGGGTGCGCAACACGCTGCGCGACCTCGCGGTCGCGGACGTGATGACGCCGGAGCCCGTGACCGTCCCGTCCGGACTCGCCCTGGACAATCTGGTCGAGGACGTGGTCCTGCGCCACCGGCACTCGGCGTTTCCCGTCGTGGACGCTGCCGGTCTGTTCGCGGGGCTCGTGACCCTCCATCGGATCCGGGCCGTGGACCCGGCGTCGCGGACCACGACGACGGTCGACCAGGTCGCCTGCCCGGCGGGCGAGGTCGTGACCGCCAGTCGAACCGACCGGCTCGTCGAGGTGCTCCCGGACATGACCCGCAGCGAGGACCGCCGGCTCGTGGTGCTCGACGGGGGACGGGTCGCCGGGATCGTGTCGGCGACCGACGTCGCCAGGGCACTGGAACTCCTCGAACTGAGGGATGGACCGGGGGACCGGCTGCCTTCCTGACGTCGCAGGCCGAGTCTTCCGGTCAGGCCGGTGCCGACGGGATCGTGACCACGAAGCGGGTTCCTCTGTCGAGCGCCTCGGCACGAATGGTGCCCCCGTGGTGTTCGGCGATGCGTCGACACGTCGCGAGCCCGATGCCGGAGCCTCCCCTGACCGTCGAGGCCGTGGTGCGTGTGAACAGTTCGAAGATGCGTTCGGCGTCCTCCGGCTCGATCCCACGGCCGGTGTCGGTCACCACCAGTTGCCAGTGCCCGTCGGACACCTCGGCGGTGATCGTCACCACGAGTGACCGGTCGGCATGCCGGAACTTCAGGGCGTTGGACACCAGGTTCTGCAGCAGGATCCGCAGCAGTGCTCGGTCCCCACGCACCATGGGGAGGGCGTCGTGCACGATGGTCGCGTCGGCGTCCTCGACCAGCGGCCCGGCGCCGTCGATGACCTCGACCACCAGTTCGTGGAGATCGACGTCACGGATCCGTTCGGACCGAGGGCGTGAGCCGGACAGGTCGGAAAGGGCCTCGGTCGTCTCGAGCAGGTTCGCGGTGTGCGCCAGGGCACGGTCGACGAGGTGTCGGTCGTCGTCGGCGAGGGGCTGACGGGGGCGGGTTCGCAGCAGGTCGAGCAGGCCGTGCACGTGCGCCAGTGGGGCACGCAGGTCGTGGGACACGATCGACGCGAAGTGCTCGAGCGTCAGGTTCGCCCGCGACAGGGTGGCGTTGCGCTCGGAGGCCTCGCGGAGGTCGCCTCGGCGAAGCACGCTGTCGAGTGCGACCGCGGTGGAACTCGCCAGGGCGAGCAGCAGTTCGACCTGCTCGGGACTCGCCTCGTGGGGCGTCGCCCAGTACGCGCCGATCGCACCGACGGGGTCGACCGTCCGGATCGGCACCATGACCATCGACCGGACGAACGTGGGCTCGTACGTCTCGGCCGGTACCCGGTCGTCGGCGTAGACGTCCGGGATGACCGCAGGTTGGCGGTGCTGCATCACCCAGCCGCTCACACACTGTTCCATCGGGAATCGCGACCCCTTCCACAGGGGGGCGATGGCGTCCTCGTCGACGTAGTGGCACTGGTCGCCGTCACGAAGGACGATCGTCGTCCCGTCGGCGCCGGTCAGGTCCCGTGCCGTGCGACGCACGACCATCTGCACGGCGTCGACGTCGGTTGCGGTCGACAGGTGCTCGATGGCCCGCGCGAGTCCGGCGACGACGTCCAGAGAGTCCGAGATGGACGCGACGTCCATGGCGCGGGCCTGGCTGGCCGTGGGGTGCCCGGTGTCCGGCACGGTGGTGCACTCCGCTGGGGTGTGGTGGTCCGAGCCGTCGATCCCGGGTGTGCGGTCACCGCTTGCGTTGAGGCCGCCGTGCAATCGACTGGGTCGACGGAGTTCGTTGAGTGTCACGTTACTCGTTGTCGCGGGGTCGTCACAGGTCTAGCGTTGCCCGCTGCGTCGCATGCTGCGACGTCGCCCGGCGTCGACAGGTGCGGGCCGGGCATCGAGAGAGGCGGAGCAATGGGAGATCTGCTCGGCAGCATTGCCGACGTCGTGTGGGGGCCGCTCCTGCTCATCCCCCTGTTGTTGCTGACCGGTCTGTACCTGACCGTCGTGCTGAAGGCGCTGCAGTTCCGCCGGCTCGGCTACGCGCTGTGGCTCGGGTTGGTGCGCAGGAAGGAGGAGGGAGCCGAGGGTGACATCTCGCACTTCCAGGCACTGTCGGTCGCGCTGGCGGCGACCGTGGGTGTCGGCAACATCGCGGGTGTCGCGACGGCCATCTTCCTCGGTGGCCCGGGCGCGCTGGTGTGGATGTGGATCACCGGACTCGTGGGCATGGCGACCAAGTACTCCGAGGCATTCCTCGGTGTGCGCTTCCGCCGTGTCGACGCAAAGGGAGAACAGTCGGGTGGTCCGCAGTTCTACCTCTCCGAAGGGATCAAGGGTCCCTTCGGGACGTTCCTCGGCGTGACGTTCGCGATCTTCGCGGCGATCGCCGCGTTCGGGATCGGCAACATGGTCCAGTCGAACACCGTCGCGGCGTCGATCCGGGCCGAGTTCGGTGTCGAGACCTGGATCACGGGTCTGGTGCTCACCGTCGGGGCAGGGGTCGTCATCCTCGGAGGCATCCGGGCGATCGGTCGCTTCACCGCGTTCTTCGTCCCGATGATGGTGGTGCTCTACATCCTCGGTGCGACCTGGGTCATCGCGGTGAACATCACCGAACTGCCGGCTGCGCTCGCGATGATCTTCACCGACGCCTTCACGGGAACCGCTGCCACAGGCGGCTTCGCGGGCTCGACGCTCGCGCTCGCCATCCGCTTCGGTGTCGCGCGAGGCATCTTCTCCAACGAGTCCGGTCTGGGCACGGGCGGCATCGCCGCCGCTGCGGCGCAGACCTCCAACCCGGTCCGGCAGGCGATGGTGTCGATGACCCAGACGTTCCTCGACACGATCGTGGTGGTCTCGTTCACGGGTCTGGCGATCGTGGTCACCGGGGCCTGGACGTCCGGCGAGACCGGTGCGGTGCTGACGCGACTCGCGTTCAGTGACGGGTTGCCCGGCGAGTGGGGCGGCATCATCGTGACGCTCGGGGTGGCGTTCTTCGCCTTCTCGACCCTGCTCGGTTGGGCGTACTACGGCGAACGCAACGTGGACCGCCTGTTCGGGCGCGTCGCCGTGACGCCGTACCGCCTCCTGTTCGTCGCCGCGATCTTCGTCGGCGCCGTGCAGGAGCTGGAGATCGTGTGGACGTTCGCGGACATCCTCAACGGTCTGATGGCACTGCCGAACCTGATCGGTCTGGTGCTCCTGTCCGGGCTGATCGTGCGCGAGACCCGCGAGTTCTTCGCGGACCCGAACTGGAAGGAGATGGTCGCGAAGGACGCGCCACCACCGACCAGCCCGCCGGGGGACTGACCCGGCGACCGCGAAGCCGGCCCCTGAGGTCGGTGGGCGCCCGCCGCCACCCCCGGCGGTGGGCGCTCACGCGTGCTCGTCGCGCCACGAACTGGTGTAGAGGAATCGCTGACCACGGATCAGCGTCGTCCGGGACTCGATCGGGCGCTCGCCGCTCCACCCGACGCGGTCGACGCGAAGGATCGCCTCGTCGGGTGTGAGGCCGAGCAGGTCGCGAAGGTCGTCGTCGGGGACCTGCGGTTCCAGTGCCTCGTCGACCGCGGTGATCCGGATGCCTGCACGGGACCACAGTTCGTCGTACAGGGCCGTGCGGGTCAGGTCCGCGTCGACGAGGTGGGCGCCGACGTCGCGCGGCAGCCACACGACGTCGAGCGCGAGCGGTTCGTCGCCGGCGTGCCGGAGCCGTTCGAGGCGGAACAGTGGCGTGCGTGGGTCGAGCCCGAGCCGTTCGGCGGCGGCGGCGTCGACCGCATGGCCCCGGTGCAGCACCTCGGAGCGCTGCTCGATGCCCCGCGCCTCGACTGCGCGGAAGAGGCTGTACAGGCCTCCCAGCGGCTGGGTCAGCCGGGCGTCGTTCAGGAAGCTGCCGCGACCGCGGTACCGGTCGACGAGGCCGCGGGCGTGCAGGCGCCGTACGGCCTCGCGGACGGTGTGGCGACTGACCCCGTAGTGCTCGGTCAGTTCACGGTCCGTCGGGAACCGGCCCTGGATGTCACCCGAGGAGATCCGGCGCTCCAGGTCGTCGAGCACCTGCTGCCACAGGGGCCCGTCTCCGTCGATCGACACCGTCATCGGTTCACGCGGTCGTCAGTTCGAAGCCGAGTTCGAAGATCCGCTGGTCCTGGTCGTCGATCAGGACCGGGGTGCGCCCGGCACGCGTGAGCAGTGACGCGGCGATCGACGCCCGGTACCCCGAGGCGCAGTAGACCCACACCTCGCCGTCCGCCGGGATCTCGTGCATGCGACGTTCGAGTTCGTGGATCGGGACGTGCAGGGATCCGGCGATCCCACCACGCCCCCGTTCGTCGTTGCGGCGGACGTCGAGCACGTGCGGGGGCGCCCCGTTCGACAGGCGTTCGGACAGCCCGTCGAGGTCGCTGATCCGGTACGTGCTGCGGTCGCTGCCGGCGCCCCACGTGTCGATCCCCCCGACGCCCTGCGCGGCCGGGCGGTCGATGCCCACACGCACCAGTTGCCGCTGCGCCTCCGACACCTCCTCCTGGGTGTCACCGACGAGCGTCACCGGCACCCCCCACGGCACGAGCCAGGCGAGGTAGGTGATGAACGAGTTGCCGACCTCGACGTTGACGGTCCCCGTGACGTGTCCGGAGGCGAACGCCGTGCGGTGGCGCAGGTCCACGACCCACTCGCCGGCATGGATCCGCGCCGCGATCTCCGTGGGGTCGGCCTCGACGGCGGGGGACAGGTCCACCGGTCCGGGGCCGAGGCGGTTGCGTGGGGACATGTGGGCGTAGTAGCGGGGGTAGGCGTCCAGACCGCCGAGCAGCACCTCGACGAACTCGTCCTCGTCGGTGATGGTCAGCGCGACGTTGGCGCGCTTCTGCTCGCCGATGGTGGACACCTCGACCCCGAGTCGCGGGTCGACACTGCTCGTGTGTTCGTCCGCGGCCGCCGACGAACAGAAGCTTCCGAACCCGTGGGTGGGCAGCACCAGCGTGTCGTCGGGCAGGTCGGCGGCCAGTCGGTGGGCCGTGGCGTGCTGGTGACGGGTCAGCTGCTCCCGCGCGGCACGGGAGATCAGGTCCGTGCGTCCCACCGATCCGTACAGCAGCGAGCCCCCGGTGAACACCGCCTGGCGGGATCCGTCGGAGACGACGTAGGACACGTGGGTCGGCGTGTGTCCCGGGGTCTCCAGTACTCGGACGGTCAGCCCGCCGACGGAGAGCTCGTCGCCGTCGGACACGCCGTGGAAGTCGAAGAACGCCTCCTCGGCGGCGGCCATGACGTAGGTGGCGCCCGTCGTGCGGGCAAGTTCGAAGCCGCCCGTGACGTAGTCGTTGTGGCTGTGGGTCTCGAGCACGTGGGTGACCTCGACGCCGTGCTCCTCGACGAGTGCGAGCACCCGGTCGATGTCGCGCTGAGGGTCGATGACGACCGCGACGGAACCGTCGGTGACGAGGTAGCTGCGGTCACCCAGTGACGGGGTCTCGATCGTGATGATGTCCATGTCGACCTCGCGTGTCGTGTCGGTGACCGGCCAGCCACTCCGGCGAAATGTACGTACATTCAGGCCGCGAGGCAACCGGCGCGCGGGACCATGCGCAGGGACGCGTTGCAGAGGCGTGACCGCGTCCCGTTACGCTCGCCGGGCCGTCCGGCGTGGGCCCGGACCGCAGGACCGAGGAGCGTCGGACATGACCGAATCGCGGTGGGAGCAGCTCGGGGACGAGGAGCGCCAGTGGGCACGGCGCGCGAAGCAGTTCGTCGACGAGCACGTCACCCCGGCGATCCGTGCACGCCGCGACGAGGAGTGGCAGGCCCCGCCGGAGCAGCGTGTCCCGTGGGACCTCATCGAGGAGGCGGACCGTCAGGGTCTGCGCACCCTCGGTCTGTTCACCGACGCGGCCCAGCCACCCTCCGCGCTTGGCTACGCGGCGATCTCCGAGGAACTCGCGCGCGGCGAGGCATCGCTCATCGACATCCTGCTGCAGGGGTGGAAGGTCGGCACGATCATCGACCAGCTCGCGGCACCGGCGGTCCGTGACGTGTGGATCCAGCGGTACCTCGACGACCCGCGGACGGTGTTCTCCCACTGTTCGACCGAGCCCCAGGGATCGTCGGACCGGTGGCTCGGCGTCGACCACCCGGACGTCGCGATGCGCACTCGCGCTGAACTGCGCGACGGCGAATGGGTCATCAACGGCCGCAAGCAGTTCATCACCAACGGCCCGGACTCGGCCGCGTACGTGGTGTACGCCACGACCACGCCGGGCGCCCGGCCCAGCGAGGGCACCAGCAGCTTCCTCGTGCCCCGAGGGGCTCCCGGGTTCACCGTCGGCGACGTCCACGAGAAGATGGGCGGCCGAATGTTCAACAATGCCGAGCTCATCCTCGACGACTGTCGGGTCCCCGAGGACCACCTGATCGTGCGGGACACCGCCGCCGGCACCTCGGCGCGCCAGTTCCCCGCGAGCAAGGTGATCATCGCCGCGCAGGCGCTCGGACTCGCGCAGGCGGCGTTCGAGGACGCCGTGGAGTTCGCCCAGCACCGTGTGCAGGGTCGTCGGCCGATCATCGGGCACCAGGCGATCGCCCTGCGGATCGCGGACATGGCGATCCGCATCGAGTCGACCCGCTCACTCGTCCACCGTGCAGCGCGAGCCATCGACGAGCAGACCTCGGACCGGCGCGTGCTGCGCGACATGGCCAAGGTCGCGGCCGCGGAGACCGCCTTCGAGGTCGCGCGTCAGGCCGTCGAGATCCACGGGGGACTGGGTGTCATGCGTGAGGCAGGTGTCGAGCGTCACCTGCGGGACGCGACCCTGTTCCTGCACCTGGACGGCACCAACGACGTGCACCGGATGCGGGTCATCGAGTCGCTGTTCCCCGGCTCGATCGACAGCTTCGTGGGTCCTCCGGCGACCTGAGGATCTGGTCGATCCAGCCGTGCGCGGTCAGCCCTCGTCGCCCGTGGCCACCGGCAGTCCGCGTCGGCTCCACTCGCTCCACGAACCCGGGTAGAGACGCGCATCCTCACGCCCTGCGGCAGCCAGACTGAGCAGCACGGTGGTTGCCGTGACCCCCGACCCGCAGTACACGACGATGTCCTCGGACGCCTCGACGACGTCGGCCGGTGGCGGGAACGCCTCGAACGACGGCAGGTTGACCGCGCCCGGGATGTGCCCGGCGACCGGGTCGATGGGTTCCTCCTCGCCGCGGTAGCGCGTCGGTCCCCGCGCGTCGATGATGACCGGCGGCGACTCGGAGGCGTGCAGCGCGAGCAGGGTGTCGGCGTCGACGACGTCGTCCGCCGCCTCGCCGAGCACGACGTCTCCCGGATCGGGCCGGTGTTCGCCTGTCTCCAGCGGGCCGCCCCACGCCTCGAGCCCGCCGTCGAGCACCGACACGGCATCGTGGCCGAAGTGGCGAAGCAGCCACCACAGGCGTGCGGCACCGCCGCTCATCCGGTCGTCGTACGCCACCACGTGGGTCTGGCGACCGATGCCGGCCCGCCGTGCCGATGCCTGTAGGTCTGCGGCCGTCGGCAGCGGATGCCGGCCGTTCATGTTGTCGCCGGGGTCACCCGACAGGTCGTGCTTCAGGGACAGGAAGGACGCACCGGGCACGTGGCCCTCGAGCCATGCGCGCTGTCCGGCATCCTCGTCGAACAGGTCGAACCGGCAGTCGACGACCTGCACGTCGGCATCGTCCAGGTGTTCACGGAGCCAGTCGGCGGAGACCAGGTGGCCGGGAGTGGGCATCGACGTTCCTCGAGTCGGCTGCGACCGGGACGCTAGTGCGCACGCGGGCGTGCTTCACCAGCGGGTGAGCACGTGCGGCGCGAGCCACACCATCGCCGCGGTCGACAGGGCGACCCCGACGAGGTTCAACAGGATCCCGGCGCGAGCCATGTCCGCGACGGTCACACGTCCCGAGCCGAACACGATGGCGTTGGGTGGCGTGGCCACCGGGAGCATGAAGGCGAACGTGGCCACCAGTGTCGTCGGCACGACGAGCAGCAGCGGATCGAGGCCCATCGCGACCGCGGCTCCGGCCAGCGTGGGGATGAGCACGGCGGCGGTGGCGGTGTTGCTCGTGATCTCCGTGAGGAACACCACCATCGTGGCGACCACGGCGATCAGGGCGACGACGTGCAGGGTGTGCAGGCCGCCGACCCGGTTCCCGACGTAGCTGGCCAGGCCGTTGCGGTCGATCGCGGCCGCGAGGCTCAGTCCGCCACCGAACAGCACGAGGATGTCCCACGGGATCCGTCTTGCGTGGGGCCAGTCGAGCAGCATGACCCACCGCCTCCCGCCGGCCGGCAGCATGAACAGTGCGATGGCGCCGGTCATGGCGATCGTCGAGTCGTCGATGCCACCGAGCCCGGGAATCGCCGCGATCGCGGGCCGGGCCATCCAGCCCACGGCCATCGCGACGAACACCATCGCGACACGGCGTTCGCTGCGGCTCACGGGCCCCATGCCGTCGAGTTGGGCGCGGATCGGCTGGCGCCCTCCGGGCAGGGGTCGGCCGTCGATGCGGAACAGCACCCGGGTGAGCAGCACCCACGCGATCACCATGAACACCACGGCGATCGGGACCCCGAGCAGCATCCACTGTCCGAATCCGATGGGCGTGCCACGTTGGGCGAGATGCCCCGCGAGGATGCCGTTGGGCGGGGTACCGATCAGTGTGGCGACCGACCCGATGCTCGCCGAGTACGCGATCGCGAGCATCAGAGCGGTGGCGAACGGCTGGCGCCGAGCATCGAAGGGGCCGTCGCCGTCCGACTCTTCGTCACTGGTCAGTGCGAGGACGGACAGCCCGATGGGCAGCATCATCACCACCGTGGCGGTGTTGCTCACCCACATCGACAGCAGGCCCGTCGCGACCATGAATCCGCCGATGATGCGCCTGGGGCTCGTGCCGGACGCGAGCACCACGTGCAGCGCGATCCGGCGGTGCAGGTTCCATCGCTGCACCGCCTGCGCGAGCAGGAACCCGCCGGCGAACAGGAAGATGATGCTGCTCGCGTAGGGCCGAGTCGCCTCCTCGACGTCGGCGACACCGAGTACGGGGAACAGTGCCACCGGCAGCAGCGACGTGATCGCGAGCGGCACCGCCTCGGTGACCCACCAGACCGCCATCCAGGCGGTCACGGCGCCGGTCATCGCCCCGGCGGCGGACAGTTCGGTCGTCGCGAGGTACTGGTGCACGAGCACGGCGGCGGCCGGCCCGAGCAGACGTCCGAGCCGGGACCGTCGCGTCGACGAGACACGCCCGCTGGTGCCGCGTTCGTCGGTGTCTCGCCCGCTGGTCACCCGCGCCCCTCCGCGCGTCGGTTCGCCGACGCCCGCGCCCGCTGGTCGCCATCTCGGTCGGTCGTCCGAGATCCGCAATTCTCCCGATGATCCGAGTCGGCCGCTCCCGCATCCTGACCCTTCGGGTGAGGCACAGGGCGTCGCCCAGTTCATCCGCAAGGAGTGGATCATGTTGGCACTTCGTCTGGGAATCAACGCTCTCCAGTCTCGTCTCTCACGTGACGAGGAGGGGGCATCCGCCGTGGAGTACGGCCTGCTCGTCGGCCTCATCGCCGTCGTCATCATCGGTGCCGTCATGGCCGTGGGCGGCAGCCTGTCGGACATGTTCAACGCGGTGTCCGGCGCGCTCGACGCGATCGACATCCCGGGTGCCGGCGGTGGTGACGAGTAGTCGACCTCGCGTGGTCGGCCGGAGATCCGGGTGACCGCCTCCGGCCGTGACCGCTCGGACCGCGGTGCCGCAGCCGTGGAGTTCGCACTGATCGTCCCGGTGCTGCTCCTGCTCCTGCTCGGCATCGTCGAGTTCGGGCGCGCGTACCACGCGCAGCTGAGCGTCTCGGCGGCTGCGCGTGAGGCCGTGCGGGTCATGGCCATCGACAACGACGTCGACGCCGCGGTGTCCACCGCAAGGAACGCCGCGGCGTCGCTCGTCCCGCCCGTGGACGAGGACCTGGTCGTCGTCACCCCGGAGCAGTGTGCTCCGGGGATCGACGTGACCGTGGTGATCGAGTACCCGATGGTGTTCATCACGGGGGCGTTCGCCCCCGACATCACGCTCACCGGGATCGGGGTGATGCGCTGTGGAGGCTGACACGACCCGTCGTCGGGGCCGAGGTGAGGACGGCGCCATCGCCGTCATCGCCGCGGTGACGATGGTCGTGATGATCGGCATGGCCGCCGTCGTCGTCGACGTCGGGGCCGTCCACGTCGAACGGCGCCAGCTGCAGAACGGTGCCGACGCCGCAGCGCTCGCCATCGCGTTCCAGTGCGCCGGCGGGGACTGCGGCGACGTCGACGACACCGCCCAGTCGTTCGCAGACGCCAACGCGAACGACGGCAGCGCGGCGGTCGACGCCGTCGACCTCGACGGTCAGCGCGTGGACGTGACGCTGAGCACCCGGACCGCTGACGGTGGCACCGCGATCCGTCACTTCCTCGCGCCGATGATCGGGGTGGACGAGACGGCCGTGTCGGCCCGGTCCGCCGCCGAGTGGGGCGGCATCGCGAACGCCGGCGGGAACTTCCCGCTGGCGATGTCGTGGTGCACCTTCGCCCAGCACACCGGCGGCGGCATCCCGTCGCTGGAGGTCGAGCAGACCGTCTACTACCTCGCCGACTCCGGGACGTCGTGTGTCAGTCCGTCCGGACACTCGATCCCCGGCGGTTTCGGCTGGCTCAGCACCGACGACGGACTGTGCCTGGCCAGTGCGTCGATCGAGGACGACCAGACGCCCGGGAAGCCCGGCGTGTCCACCCCCGGTGACTGCGGTGAGCCCGACTTCGCGCTCCTGCGCAACGAGGTGGTGCTCATCCCGGTGTTCGAGGAGGCAGGGGGCTCCGGCTCGAGCGGATGGTTCCGGATCCACGGGTACGCGGCGTTCCGGGTCACCGGGTACCGGTTCGCGTGTCCGTCGGCGTACCGCTGGAACGACGGTGGTGGCGCCTGTGGATCGAACACGCTGCGGTTCGTCCGCGGGTACTTCACCGAGTTCGTCGCGGTCGGTGACAAGCAGGAGATCGGCGGTCCCTCGCTCGGTGCGTGGGTCGTTCGGCTGACCAGATGACGGATCAGATGACCTACCAGATGCAGATGACGTGTGACAGGAGCCGACGTTGAGGGCACGACTGCTCGCCGCACTGCTCGCGGTGGTGCTTGCGATCGTCGGGACGCTGGCGATCGTCGGCTACGTGCGTGGCGTCGAACAGCGCGTGGCCGCGGACCACGAGACCGTGCGGCTGCTGGTGGTCCTCGAACCGATCGAGCAGGGCACTGCCGTCGCGGACTTCGGCGACCGTGTCGGCGTGGGCGAGACCGTTGCACGGCTCGTGCCCGACGGAGCGGTCACGGATCTGAGCGAGGTCCGCGACCTGGTCGCTTCCACGGATCTGGTCGCGGGGGAACCGCTGCTGCGGGGACGTCTCGTCGATCCGGACGAACTGGACGTCGACGTGGTCGAGATCCCCGAGGACCTGCACCAGGTGACGATCTCGCTCGACGCCCAGCGCGCGGTGGGCGGCGTGCTGCATCCGGGTGCGACCGTCGGTCTGTTCGTCTCGACCTCCCTGAGCGACGTGACCGTCGGTGAACCGGCGGCGCCCGCGCCGGACGACGGCGACGACGGCGAGGCGGTCACCGCCATCCCGCCCGCCGGCACGGTGATCGACGGTGCCGTCACCCACCTGGTGCTGCACAAGGTCCCCGTCGTGCGCGTCCAGTACGACCGGGCGGTCGGCGAGGACGCCTCGACCCAGTTCGAGCGCTCCGCCCCGAGCGGGCGCGTCCTCGTCACCCTCGCGGTCGACGCCGCCGACGCGGAGACCGTCGTGTTCGCTGCCGAGCACGCGTCGATCTGGCTGTCCATCGAACCCTCCACCGCGTCCGAGTCCGGTACGACACCGCGCGACCGAGAATCGATCTTCCGATGACCCAGATCCTCGTCTACTCGGCCAACGCCGACCTCGAACGCACCGTTCGTGAGGCGCTGGAGGGCAGCGCGACCGTCGTTCGCGTCGACAGCCTCGACTCGCTCGGGTCCGGACGGGGTGAGCTGCCCGAGGTGGTCCTCGTCGGCGACGACGTCTCCCTCGACTACGCGTATGCGATCGCGGCCAACCTGGATCGCGAGCGACCCGAGATCAGCGTGCTGCTCGTCGCCGAGCGCACGTCGGACACGCTCGCCTCCGCGATGCGCGTCGGGGCGCGTGACGTGATCGAGCCGGACGCCGTCGACGTCGAGGTCCGTCGAGCGGTCAACCGTGCCGCCGACGCGGCCCGCGCGCGACGTCGGGTGCTGCCGACCGAGGCATCGGCGGGCAGGCCGGCGGGCCGGGTCATCACGGTGGCGTCGCCGAAGGGAGGCTCGGGCAAGACGACCGTTGCGACGAACCTCGCGGTGGAGTTCGGCCACCGCGTGCCCGGCGAGGCGGTCATCGTGGATCTCGACCTGCAGTTCGGCGACGTCGCCAGCAGCCTGCGCATCGAGCCCGAGCACGACGTGGTCGACGCGGTCGGTGCGCTCGGATCCGACGATCTGGTCCTCAAGTCGTACCTGACCGCCCACCCCTCGGGGTGCTACGCGCTGTGCGCTCCGGAGGCCCCCGACGCGGGAGAGAACGTGACGGGCAAGCAGGTGCTCGAACTGCTCGAGCGTCTGGCCGCAGGGTTCCGCTACATCATCGTGGACACGGCACCCGGACTCGCGGAGTACACGCTCGGCGCGCTGGAGGCGAGCAGCCACCCGGTGCTGCTCGCGGGCATGGACGTCCCGAGTGTTCGGGGACTCCGTCGTGAGATGGCGGTCCTGAGCGAACTCGGTCTCGTGTCGTCGGACCGGCGGCTCGTCCTCAACTTCGTCGACCGACGGTCCGGGATGACACTCGTCGACGTCGAGGAACTCCTCGGTGAGGTCGTGGACGTGGTCGTGCCGCGTTCCCGGTCCGTGCCCATCTCGACGAACCGTGGGGTCCCACTGCTCGACGAGGGGTCCAAGGACCCTGTCGCGCGAGCGCTCGTGTCCCTCGCCGACCAGCTCGACGCTCGGTCCGTCGACCGGTCCCGTCGTCGCGGGGCACGGCGCGACCGCGGACACGCCGACGCGGAGGTGTCGACATGAGGCTGGGAGACCGACTCCAGGCAGCACGTGGAGGCCCACCACCACTGCCGGTCGAGCAGGACGTGCCCGAGCCCGAGCCGATCGTCGAGTCGATCCGTGACCCGCTCGGCGGGCTCAAGGCGAGGGCCGCCGACGCACTCTTCCAGCGGCTCGGATCCCGGATCTCCGATCCGTCGCTGACCGAGGAGCAGCTCCACCACCACGTGCGCGAGGAGCTCTCGCGCATCGTCGAGGGCGAGCGGATCCCGTTGACGGTCGACGAGCGCGCACGTCTCGTCCACGACATCGCCGACGACGTGCTGGGGTACGGGCCACTGCAGCCACTGCTCGACGACACCACCATCAGCGAGATCATGGTCAACGGGTTCGACACCATCTTCGTCGAACGCAGTGGCCGCCTGGCCCGGACGAGCGCACGCTTCGCCTCCGAGGAGCACCTGCGTCGGGTGATCGAACGCATCGTCTCGCGCGTCGGACGTCGCATCGACGAGTCGAGCCCGATGGTCGACGCCCGCCTGCCCGACGGCAGTCGTGTCAACGCGATCATCCCACCGCTGGCCGTCGACGGGGCGGTCCTGACGGTGAGGAAGTTCTCCACGGACCCACTCGGGGTCGACGACCTCATCCGCTTCGGCACGATGACCGAGTCGATGGCCCAGCTGCTGTCGGGGTGCGTCCGGGCGAAGCTCAACGTGATCGTGTCCGGCGGTACCGGCACCGGGAAGACGACACTGCTCAACGTGCTGAGCTCGTTCATCCCCGATGGTGAACGCATCGTGACCATCGAGGACGCGGTCGAACTGCAACTGCGGCAGAACCACGTCGTACGACTGGAGAGTCGCCCTGCGAACGTCGAAGGACGTGGTCACATCGGAATCCGCGACCTCGTCCGCAACTCGCTGCGAATGCGTCCCGACCGCATCGTCATCGGTGAGGTCCGCGGCGGCGAGTCGCTCGACATGCTGCAGGCGATGAACACCGGCCACGACGGCTCCCTCTCGACGGTCCACGCGAACTCGCCCCGCGACGCGATCGCGCGCCTCGAGACGCTCGTCCTGATGGCGGGCATGGACCTTCCGGTTCGAGCGATCCGGGAGCAGCTGGCCGCAGCGGTCGACGTCGTGATCCAGATCGGGCGGCTGCGTGACGGGACGCGGCGCGTCACCCACGTCACCGAGGTGCAGGGGATGGAGGGTGATCGGGTGACCCTCCAGGACGCGTTCGTCTTCGACTACACGGCAGGGGTGGGTGAGGACGGCCGGTTCCTCGGCAGTGCCGTGCCGACCGGTGTCCGTCCGAAGTTCGTCGATCGTTTCGAACACCAGGGCATCGTGCTGCCCCCAGAGGTCTTCGGGGCCGGTACCGCCGTCGACTGGGCGCGGAGGTGATCGACGTGCCCGCCTGGATGACGCCGCCGCTGGTCGTGGCCGCGTCCTCACCCCTGGATCCGGTCGTCGAGGTCCGTCCCGCACTGCTGCTGTTCGGGTTGCTGCTCTGCTACGCCGCGCTCGTCGCCGTCCACGTCGCCCTGGCGCCTCCCGTGGTACGGCTGGGCCGTGACCGTCGGGGGTCCGCGACTCGCCCCGGACTCGGCGGCATCGCTGATCGGATGGCGCACCTCGCGGAGGTCGGTCTGCACCATGGTCCGTGGACCAACCGCCTGGAGGACGTGCTCGACCGTTCCGGGATCCGGGTGCCGGCCGGACGCTTCCTGGTTCGCTTCTCGTCGCTGTGTCTCGTGACGGCGTTCGTGGGGTCGGCGGTTGGCGGGCCTGCCCTGGCGATCGTCCTGCTCGTGGCCATCGGGGTCGGCACCAAGGTCCTGATCTCGTTTCGCATCTCCCGCAGGCGGGCCCAGTTCGCCGACCAACTGGACGACACGCTCCAGTTGCTCGCCGGGAGCCTGCGCGCGGGTCACAGCCTCATGCAGGCGGTCAACACCGTCGCCCACGAGGCGCCCGAGCCGACCGCCAGTGAGTTCCGACGGATCGTGAGCGTCACGCGGGTCGGCCAGGACCTCGCGGTGGCCCTCGACACGACCATCGAGCGGACCGGCAGCGACGACTTCGCCTGGATCGCGCAGGCGATCGCGATCCACCGTGAGGTCGGCGGCAACCTCGCGTCGGTACTGGACTCGGTCGCCGGGACCATCAGGGACCGCAACCAGATCCGCCGTCAGGTCCAGGCGCTGAGCGCGGAGGGACGCCTTTCCGCCGTCGTGCTGATGGGCCTGCCCGTCGTCGTGGTGCTGTTCCTGTCGATGATGAATCCGGGGTACCTGGCCCGGTTCTGGGAGAGCCTCGCCGGCATCGTGATGATGGTCGTGGCCGGGTTCCTCATGACCGCGGGTGCCCTGTGGCTGCGCACCATCGTTCGCGTCGAGTTCTGAGCGAGTGGCCATGGAACCCGTGATCATCGGTGCGGCCGCCGCGATCGCCCTGGCGATGCCACTGGCGGGCTGGGCCCTGTTCGGGGGGCGCCCGCCGGCGCACTCGGAGGTCGTGGGCAATCTCACGCGGGGCATGCCGCGCGTCAAGGCCGAGGCCGACGCGCCGCGGGCCTCGAACCGGATGAGTCTCGTCGCGAGGCGTGCGAACCCCGTCGGTGTGGTGCGTCGACTCGAACGACTGCTCGCCCTCGCTGGCCACCCGCCTCGGTGGTCGGTGGACCGACTGCTCCTGCTCAAGATGATGCTCGCGTCCACGTTCGCCCTGCTCGGCCTGCTGTTCTTCGCCTCGCAGCCGTCGGTGGGCAGGCTCGCCGCATGGGTCGTGTTCGGCGCCGTGGGCTACTTCGTGCCGGAGGTCGTGCTCCACGGGCGCGGTGCGGAGCGCCAGAAGGTCATCCAGCGCGAGATCCCCGACACGCTCGACCAGATGACGATCTCCGTCGAGGCAGGGCTCGGATTCGACGCCGCGATGGCACGCGCCGCCTCGAACGGGTCCGGCCCGTTCGCGGGCGAGCTGGTCCGGACGCTTCAGGAGATCCAGGTGGGGGTGCCGAGGCGCACGGCCTACCGGGGGCTCGCGGAACGAACGAACGTTCCCGACCTCCACCGATTCGTGTCCGCGCTCCTCCAGGCCGACGCGTACGGCATCGCACTCGTCGACATCCTGCGGACGCAGTCGACCGAGATCCGCCTCAAGCGGCGTCAACGTGCCGAGCAGCGCGCGATGCAGATCCCGGTGAAGGTCGTGTTCCCGCTGGTGCTGTTCATCCTGCCGACCCTGCTGATCGTGCTCCTCGGGCCGGCGGCCATCGACATCGCCCGTGCCTTCGGCAGCATGTGATCCCGATGATGGCCCGACCCCGTGCGGGGTCGGACCGGTCGGGTCGGGACGGGTCTCGGTCAGGCCTCGGGTCCGGCCGTCGGCCACCCGGCGCGGTTCGCGATGGCGACGGCGCCGATCTGTGAACTCACGTCCAGTTTGGTGAGGATGGACTCGATCTGGCTGCGCACGGTCCGGATCGACACGACGCGCTGCTCGGCGATCGCCTCTGCGTTGAGTCCCCGGCACAGCGACAGCAGGACCTCGGACTCCGCGGGTGTCAGCCGCCGCAGGCGTTCGGTGCGCGCCTCGTGGTCTGCGCGTTGCAGTCGCAGCGCCTGGAGCAGTGCGGTTCGGGTGGCGGCGGGGTTGACCGATCGCCCGGCTGCGGCCTCGCGGGTCGCGTGGATCAGCGCCTCGAGCGGTTCGGACTTGTTCACCACGGAACAGGCGCCGGCCTCGAGGCACTCGCCCATGCGCGCGGGATCCTCGACACCCGTCACCATGACGACGGTCGCACCCGCCGAACGCAGGGGTTCGACCAGTGGCAGCCCGGTCGTTCCGTCACCGCCGAACTGCAGGTCGAGCAGCACCACGTCGACTCGTTGCCCGACCGCTGCCGCGAGCACGTCTGGCGGGTCGAGGGAGGGGGCTCGCTGGACCCAGAATCCGGCGACGTCGAGGGCGAGCAGCAGGCTCTCCGCGAACAGGTCGTGGTCGTCGACGATCAGCACACGGGTCACGGCCGAGTCGACCGGAGGGGGCTGCGCAGGTGTCGTGGTCATGCCGCTGTCTGGGTGCGGGCCCATCCATGTCGCGGGCGTCGCCGGCATCCTACGTGCCGGGCGCTCGGATTCAGGCGACCGAGGCCGGGATCGACAACTGCTCGGGATCGCGACGGTTGTCGGCGGTCGTGGGCGCGGGGAGCGTCAGGACGAAGGTCGCGCCGCCCTCGGGCCCGGACTCGACCCGGATGTCGCCCTCCTGTCGGCGCATCAGGTCCGCGGTGATCGACAGACCGAGCCCGCTGCCCGGGGTGGCGCCTGCCTGCGGCCCGCGCTCGCCCGCGGTGAAGATGCGGTCGCGATCCTCGGGCCTGACGCCCGGGCCGCGGTCCGACACGCGGATCTCGACCCGGGTGCCGTGACGTCGCGCGGAGATGCGGGCCGGTGAACCCGGTGCGTGGCGACGGACGTTCTCGAGCAGGTTCTGCACGGCCTGTGTCGTGCTCGCCCACGAACCCCAGCCCACCACGTCCGACGGGAGGTCGACCTCGAGGTCGAGTCCGTTGGATCGGGCGGCGAGCACCACGGGCCGCAGCGTGTCGGCGACGTCGAAGGCCGCGGCGGCCGTCGACGGATCAGGTGCGAGCAGGTGCTGCAGGCGCACCAGTTCGCCGAAGCTGGCACCGAGCAGCCGCCGCTGCTGGGCTGCGGAGATCCGTTCGGGGTGCTCCTCGAGCAGGCGCAGGGTGTTGACGATCCCGCTCAGGGCGTTGCGAGCCTCGTGCATCCGTTCGTGCTGGAGTCGGCGCGTGACGTGCGCGGACTCTTCGGCGGCCTCGGCGCGTGAGGTGAGGGCGCCCTGGCGTTCACCGATGGTCACGAGCAGGTGTCGCGTCGTACCGACCAGGGCGCACGCCAGTCCCGCAGCCTGGACGAGGCTCGCTCCGACGCTGATGAACATGCCGGACTCGGCGATCGCCCGGTCACCGAACTCGGCGACCCCGAACCCCAGGAACGCGAGGGCGATCCATGCGAGCGAGGCGTCCTGACGGCGCTTCGCAGCCGACACGTAGGTCGCGCCGAGCGCGAGCCAGAGCAGCGGCAGCAGCCCACCAGCCCCGTACGGGCGCGTGGCGACGAACGCGAAGGCGACGTCGTTGACGCTGGCGAACGGACGCCCGAGTCCGGGCGAGACCTGGAAGAGGACCGTCGCGGACGCGATGATCGCCATGGAGAACAGCAGGACACGTGACGGTCGGCGACGCCAGCTGCCCTCGCGACGGGAGGTCCACAGGGCGATCACCAGCAGCAGCAGGACGCCGGCGCGACCTCCGGGCTGCAGCCAGGCGAGCGGGTTCACGTGCTGTGCACGCGGGTCGATGACCGGACCGACGGCGCCGAGGCCGAGGGTGAACAGCCCGAGGCCTCCCAGGGCCGCTGCGGCCCACGCCGATGCGGTGCTCGAGTCGACGCGGGCGTGGATCGCGAGCACGAACCCGCACAGCACGGCCAGCGCGGCGCCCGTCGCCTGGAGCGCCGAGTGCATGCCGACGGCGTCGACGGTGGCCGACGGCCGCATCGGCACACCGGTCGCGACCAGCGAGAGTGTGAGCAGTGCCGTCGCGGCGGCGACGAACGGTCCCGTGAGGACTCGTGCGTCGGTGGTGGCCTCCACCGTGCCGATCCGGGACAGGGATGCGCCATCCGGTCCCGTGATCCTGCTGGGCGGGGCCATCGCAGGTCCGTCGGAGCTGGGTCTCCGCACGCCGACGACGCCCACGGAGGGGCGAAGCGGTTGGGCGTGACTTCTCACGGTCGGATCCGGTCGCGGGGACAGCACCACCTCTGCCATCGCTCGCCGCGGCCATTGCGTTACGGGTCCTTCACGACGAATCTCGGAGGCACGCGCGTCGCGCGGGCTCGCCTCGCGTCGCCGCGCTCGTGAGTAGGGTGATCGGGGACCCCGGGTCCAGCCGTCGCGACGGCTCGTGCCCGTCGCCCCCGTGTCCCGGTCCGCCGTTCGAGGAGGTCCTGCAGTGTCGACGAGTCCGCTCTCTGCACCGGACGTGGGCGTCGTCGTGCTCGCGGCCGGACGAGGCACACGGTTTCGGTCCGATCTGGTGAAGGTGCTGCACCGTGCCGCCGGGCGAACGCTCGTGCGCCACGTGCTCGAGGCGGTCCGTCCCCTCGGTCCCGGCCAGGTCGTCGTGGTGGTCGGGCCGGACGCCGACGACGTGCGCGCAGAGCTCGACGCCTCGGGGCTGCCGATCCGGGTCGCCGTGCAGGAGGAACCCCTGGGAACCGGACACGCCGTCCAGCAGGCACTGCCGATGCTCGACCCCGCGATCCGGCGGGTGATGATCCTCCCGGGCGACACCCCGCTGCTCAACGGCGACGCGCTCGCAGGGCTCGTCGCGGCCTCGGACGACTCGACGGTGGCGATGCTCACGACGCGCCTGGCGGATCCGACGGGATACGGGCGTGTGCTGCGTGACGACGACGGGTCCGTCGCCGGGATCGTCGAGCACGCGGATGCCTCGGAGCAGCAGCGGAACGTCGACGAGGTCAACGCCGGGATGTACGCCGTGCCGGTCGACGTGCTGGCGGACGCGGTGGCCCACCTCGACGACGACAACGCCCAGGGCGAGGTCTACCTCACCGACATCGTCGGTCTGGCCGTCGACGCGGGCACGCGGGTCGTGGCGGTCGACGCCCCGGCCGATGCGGTCGCCGGCGTGAACGACCGCCGCCAGCTGGCAGCCGTGTCCGAGGTCCTGCGGCGCCGGCACCTCGACCACCTGATGGTCGAGATCGGTGTGACGGTCGTCGACCCGGCCACGACCCACGTCGACGTCGACGTGCAGGTGGGTCGTGACACCACCCTGCTGCCGGGAACGATCCTGGAGGCAGGGACACGGATCGGTGACGGCTGTGTGGTGGGCCCGCACACGCACCTGACCGGGTGTGAGGTCGGGGACCGCGCAACGGTGCACTCGACCCGAGCGGTCGACTCGGTCGTCGGTCCGTCGGCGTCGGTGGGTCCGTTCGCGCACCTGCGTGCGGGCACGGTGCTGGGGGAAGGCGGCCGGATCGGTGCGTACGTGGAGACGAAGAACACTCGCGTCGGTGCCGGCAGCAAGATCCCCCACCTGTCGTACGTGGGGGACGCGGACATCGGCTCCGGGGTGAACGTCGCGTGCGGGGTCGTGACGGTGAACTACGACGGGCAGCACAAGCATCCGACCACCATCGACGACGGTGCGTTCGTCGGGTGCGACACGATGCTCGTGGCGCCGGTGACGATCGGACGGGACGCCTACGTGGCCGCGGGATCGGTGATCACCGACGACGTACCGCCGGGTGCGCTCGCGATCGCACGGGCCCGACAGGTCGTCAAGGAGGGGTGGGTCGAGCGTCGACGCGCGGAACGCGCCGGTGGGGGAGGGCCCGACTCGGGCCGATGATGCGATGGTGGGGGGCCGACGCTACGGTCACCCGCGCCGCGGTCCCTCGCCCCTCACGTCGTCGGGTTCTCGATGGAAGTCGTCACCAGGAAGCGGATGATGATCTTCTCGGGATCCTCGTATCCCGAGCTCGCGCGCGAGGTCGCCGACCACCTCGGCATGCGCCTGGGTCACGTGAAGCTCTCGCAGTTCGCCAACGGTGAGCTGTACGCGCGATTCGAGGAGTCCGTGCGTGGAGCCGACGTGTTCGTGCTCCAGTCGCACGTGTCCGTGCCGGACGGCATGAGCATCAACGACTACATCGTCGAACAGCTCGTGATGCTCGACGCGCTCAAGCGTGCGTCCGCAAAGCGGACCGTTGCCGTGATCCCCTACTACGGCTACAGCCGTTCCGACAAGAAGGCGTTGTCACGCGAGGCGATCGCCGCGCGGATGATCGCGGACATGTACGAGTCGGTCGGAGTCGACCGGATCATGTCCGTGGACCTGCACACGGGTCAGATCCAGGGCTTCTACCACGATCCCTTCGACGCGCTGACGGCGCTGCCGCTGCTCGTCGAGTGGGTGCGTGAGAACACCGAGGAGGGCGACCGGGTGATCGTCTCCCCGGACGCCGGGCGGGTACGCCTCACGGAGAAGTTCGCCGGTCACGTCGGTGCGCCGATCGCGATCCTCCACAAGCGCCGGGACCCGGACCAGCACAACGTTTCGGTGTCGCTGGACGTGATCGGTGACGTCGAGGGCCGCACCGCGATCCTCGTCGACGACATGATCGACACGGCAGGGACCATCTGCGGCGCCGCGGACCTGCTCATGGAACGGGGGGCCGCGCGGGTCGTCGCACTCGCCACACATCCGCTGTTCTCCGGTCCTGCGGCCCAACGACTCGAGGCCTCGGCCATCGAGAAGGTCGTGGTCACCAACACGATCCCCATCCCCGAGGCCCGCCGGAGCGACAAGCTCGTCGTGCTGTCCATCGCGCCGATCCTCGCCTCGGCGTTGCGGGCGGTGTTCGAGGACGAGTCCGTCTCGGAGATCTTCCAGGGCGAGAACGTCTGACCCCGGGGTTGCATCGGGTCCCGGCGACGTTGTCGGGGACCCCCGGCGGTCGGTACCCTGCGTGGACGGCCCGCCTGCTGCGCGGGCCGGGTGTGTGTCCGAACCCGTGGACCGTGCGCCCGACCCCGCGTCGGCGTCCCGCGGACCGGTCCGGACCGCCCGACCCCGCGTGACACCTCGCCACCCAGGGTGACCGACCCACGCCGGGGAACCTCTCGCCAGGAGCACCATCGTGTCCACGCAGATCGAACTCACCGTCGAGCCACGCGCCGCGTCCGGGAAGGGCGCCGCTGGCCGGCTGCGCCGTGAAGGGCGCGTACCCGCGATCGTCTACGGCTACCAGGTCGAACCGACGCCCGTGAGCGTCGACGCCCTCGACCTCTACCACGCCCTGCACACCGAGGCGGGCCGCAACGCGCTGATGCGCATCGTCCTCGACGGGGACACCCACCTCGCCGTCGCCCGTGACCTGACGTCGCACCCGGTGAAGGGCACCTACGTGCACGTGGACCTGCTCACGGTCGACAAGGACCAGCCGATCTCGGTCGACGTCCCGATCCACCTCACCGACGAGGACGACGCGGGTGACGACGGCGGCGTCGTCAACCAGGTGCTGTACAGCGTGCCGATGCTCGTGCGGCCGCTCGAGGTGCCCAACGCCGTGGAACTGTCGATCGCCGGCATGGAGGTCGGCGACGTCCGACGGGTCGAGGACCTCGCGTCGCAGCTGCCCGAGGGTGCGGAGTTCGACATCGAGGTCGACCGCACCGTGGTCACGATCAACGCGCCGATCAGTGAGGCCGAGCTCGAGGCGATGGAGGAGACGGCCGGCATCGAGACCGAGGAGCCCGACGCCGCCGAGTCCGACGGTGATGGTGCTGCGGACGACGCGGCGTCGACCGGCGACGGCGACGACGAGTCCTGAGTCGCCCACGCCGCGGTCCCGAGGTGACGGGTCGCGGCGTCTCGGTGGCCGAGGACGAGGTGTCGCGACGCAGCGAACGGAGGACCCGTGGGTGCCGAGCGATGGATGGTCGCCGGACTCGGGAACCCGGAGCCGGAGTACGCAGGCACCCGCCACAACATCGGTGCGCGCGTCGTCCGTGAACTCGCGCGGCGCCAGGGAGTCTCCCTGTCCCGGAAGCGTCGCGTCCGCGGTGACGTCGTCGAGGTGGACGTGGGACCAGCACGCACGGTCCTGTTCGTCCCCGATGCGTACATGAACCGCTCAGGTGACCCGGTCCGTGCCTGCCAGGCGTGGCACCGGGTCGCCGTCGAACGACTCGTCGTGTGTCACGACGAACTCGACCTGGACCTCGGTACCGTCCGACTCAAGCGAGGCGGGGGCAACGCCGGACACAACGGACTGCGTGACGTCGATCGCGCGCTCGGCACCGCGGACTACCTGCGGGTCCGGATCGGGATCTCCCGTCCGCCCGATCGCATCCCGGGCCGTGACCACGTCCTCGGTAGGTTCCGAGCCGACGAGGCGACCCGGGTCGACGCCGCGGTCGACGCCGCGATCGACGCGATCGGCACCCTGGTCGTAGACGGCCTCGAGGCCGCGCAGCAACGCCATCACGGCCGATCCCGTCGGCCGGAGACACCTGAGGAGTCAGCACCGTGAGGGAACGCCTCCAACAGATCCGGGTCGCGTGGACCCAGCTGCGCGAGATCGACCGGCGACTCGTCCCGTACGTCCTGCTGGGCGTCACGGTCGGGGTGCTGCTCGGTGTCGGCCTCGGTTTCCTGCTCGGGATCTGGGCCATGCCGGTGTTCGGACTGCTCTTCGCCTTCCTCGGTGGGATGACCGTGTTCAGCCGGCGCCTGCAGAAGGCCCAGTTCGACGCCATCGAGGGACAGGTCGGTGCTGCAGCCGCCGTGCTCAACACGTTGCGGGGACAGTGGTTCGTGTCGCCGGCGGTCGCCGTGAACGCCAAGCAGGACATGGTCCACCGCGTCGTCGGACGCTGCGGCGTCGTCATCGTCGGTGAGGGGGCGCCGCCTCGCGTCCGAGGCCTGATCGCGAAGGAACGACGTCGGCTGGAGCGGGTCGTCGGTGACGCCCCGATCCACACCTTCCTCATCGGGGACGGGGAGGGTCAGGTCTCGATTCGCCGACTGCAGGCGAAGGTCACCCGGCTGCCGCGCAAGCTTCGCCGCAACGACGTGCCGAAACTCGAACGTCGGCTTCGGCCCCTGGACAAGGCGCCGCCGATCCCCAAGGGGATCGACCCGATGGCGGTGGCTGGTCGCAAGCGACCCAAGCCCCGTTGAGCCCCTCCGACGCGGATCGCGACGTCGACACACTGTTCGATCCGGGCGTCGCGGTGGGGCCGCTCGCGGCGCTGCTGCGCGCGGGGCGTCGAGAGTGGACGGACCGGTTCGACGGCGACCTTTTCGTCACGTCGAGTGCGCACCCCTACGTGCTGAGCCTGCTCGCGGAGCGGTCGACGCCGCTGCTCGTGCTGACCGCACGCACGTCCGAGGCCACCACGATTCGGGACGGCATGGCCGCGTTCCTCGGGGAGGACCGTGTCGCCGTGTTCCCGGCGTGGGAGACGCTGCCCCACGAACGGTTGTCGCCGCAGCCGAGCACCGTGGGCCGACGTCTCGCCGTGCTCGACCGGCTCACGCATCCGTCGGAGCCGCCGCTGCTCGCCGTGGTTGCACCCGTCCGTGCGGCGCTGCAGCCGATGGATCCGCGCCTCGTGACCCGCCGTCCCCTGCGCTTGGGCGGTGGCACGTCCGTGGGATTCGACGAACTCGTCGACACGCTGGGCCGACTCGGCTACAGCCGCGTCCCTCAGGTCGAGGCGCGCGGCGAGTTCGCCGTGCGGGGTGGGATCGTCGACGTCTTCCCGACGGCGTCGGACCGTGCGGCGCGCATCGAGTTCTTCGGCGACGAGGTCGAGTCGATGCGCGGCTTCGCGGTCGCCGACCAGCGTTCGGTCGGTGACCTCGACGAGGTGGTCGTCGACCCGGCGCGCGAACTCGTGGTCGACCAGGACCTGCGTGACCGCGCCTCGGCGGCGATGCGTCGATGGCCCGGACTCGCGAGCGAACTCGAACGGCTGGCCGACGGCGTCACCTTCGAGGGGGCCGAGGCGTTGGCGATCCTGCTCGCCGACCGACCCGCCCGGCTCACCGACCTCCTGCCCGGCGACTCCGGCGTGGCGCTCGTCGACCCCCTGCTCCTGGAGCAGCGAGCGCGCCAGCTGGCCGACGAGGCCGAGATCCTGTCCGACACGGCCTGGCTGACCGCCGACGTCGACCCGGACGTCGTCGAGCGCGGAGGGTTCTCCACCCCGGAGCAGCTGATGTCCGGGCTCGGGGACCGCACGTTGCGGATCGCGGCGCTGGGAGACGAGCGGTCGTTCGACGCGCAGCCGTGGGAGTCGTTCCGGGGCAACACCGAGGCAGTCGCGACCCGTGTGAATGCGTTGCTCGCCACGGGGACGCGGGTGGTCCTGTCCGCGGACGCTCCCGGTCCGGCGCGTCGCGTCACCGACGTGCTCGCCGAGCAGGCCGTCCCCGCCGTGCTCACGCCACAGGTCGCCACCGAGGCTCCGGGTGGGCGGGTCGAGGTGGCCGTGAGCGGGCTGCCGACAGGATTCGTGTCGGAAGAACTCGGCGTCGCGCTGCTCGGGACGTGGGACGTGTTCGGGCGCAGGCGCCGGCGCGCAGGACGTCGCATGGGTGCGCGCGGCGCGGCTGCCGACGTGGTCGTCCAGCTGTCGCGGGGCGACGCGGTCGTGCACCGGACGCACGGGGTCGGTCGCTACCGGGGGATGGTCACCCGGGAGACGACCGCTCCGGACGGTCGGGCCGCCCGCCGCGACTACGTGATGATCGAGTACGCGGACGGCGACACGCTCTACGTGCCGTCGGACCAGCTCGACGTCGTGTCGCGCTACCAGGGCGGCGAGACCCCGACCGTGATGAGCCTCGGTGGGGCCCAGTGGGAGCGGGCGAAGAACCGGGTCCGGGGAGCCGTCCGCGACATCGCGGCGGAACTGATCCGGTTGTACGCCGCACGCATGCACGCGCCCGGGCACGCCTTCGCGCTCGACGGAGCACTGCAGGCGGAACTCGAGGACTCGTTCGCACACGTGGAGACCCAGGACCAGCTCACCGTCGTCGACGAGATCAAGCGTGACATGGAGGCGCCGCTCCCGATGGACCGGCTGCTCGCCGGCGACGTCGGGTTCGGCAAGACCGAGGTGGCCGTGCGCGCCGCGGGCAAGGCGGTGTTCGACGGTCACCAGGTCGCGGTGCTCGTCCCGACGACGATCCTCGCGCAGCAGCACGGAGAGACGTTCCGTGAGCGGTTCGCCGGCTTCCCCGTGGTCGTGGAGGAGCTGAGCCGCTTCGTGACACCGCGCGACCGGCGCCGGGTGCTCGACGGCCTCGCGTCCGGGCAGGTCGACGTGGTCGTGGGAACGCACGCGCTGCTGGGAGCCTCGGTCGAGTTCAAGCAGCTCGGCCTGGTCATCGTGGACGAGGAGCAGCGATTCGGGGTCGCCCAGAAGGAACGGCTCAAGCACCTGCGGACGCATGTCGACGTGCTGTCGATGTCCGCGACCCCGATCCCTCGGACGCTCGAGATGGCCGTCGCCGGAATCCGTGACCTGTCGGTGATCGAGACTCCACCCGAGGATCGACAGCCGGTGCACACGGTGGTGGGCGCCTTCGACGACGCGCAGGTCGCGTTGGCGATCCGGCGTGAACTCCTGCGCGAGGGGCAGGTGTTCTACGTCCACAACCAGGTCGACACGATCCACGCGACCGCCGCACACCTCACCGAACTCGTGGACGGCGTCCGGGTGGAGGTCGCGCACGGTCAGATGGACGAACGCCAGCTCGAACGGGTCATGGTCCGGTTCTGGCAGCGCGAGTTCGACGTGCTCGTGTGCACCACGATCATCGAGTCGGGGCTCGACGTCCCGAACGCCAACACCCTGATCGTCGAACGGGCGGACCTGCTCGGACTCGGGCAGCTCCACCAGCTGCGGGGTCGCGTCGGTCGCTCGTCGGAACGTGGGTACGCCTATCTCTACTTCCCCGAGGGCACCTCGCTGACCGACACGGCGTACGAACGACTGCGCACCGTGGCTGAGCACACCCGGCTCGGGTCGGGACTGTCGATCGCGGCGCGCGACCTGGAGATCCGCGGCGCGGGCAACGTCATCGGTGCCGAGCAGTCCGGGCACGTCGCCGCGGTCGGGTTCGACATGTACGCCGAACTCCTCCGCGAGGAGATCGCCGACCTGACGGGCCAGCAGGTCGAGGCGGAGGTGGAGATCCGCATCGACCTTCCCGTCGACGCGCACCTGCCCGACGACTACGTCGAGGATCCCAACCAGCGGCTCGCGCTCTACCGCAGGATCGCCTCGGCGCGCGACGCGACGTCGATCAACGACGTTCGGGCCGAACTGGTCGATCGCTTCGGCGCCCCGCCGGAGCCGGTCCAGCGTCTGCTCGCGCTCGCCGCCCTGCGCGCCGCGCTTCGCCGCTGGAGGGTCACGGACGTGGGACTGACCCCGAAGGGGCAGCTGCGTGTCGCACCCGTCCGGTTGTCGGAGTCCCAGCGGGTCCGGCTCGAGCGGCTGTTCCCCGGCGCCCGGCAACGCCGTGACGACCAGCTGCTGCTGGAGCTTCCGCGGCCGCGACCGGCGGACCTGGTGGGTTGGGTGGCGGCGAGCCTGCGCGAGCTGTTCGCCGGTGCGCGTCCCTGAGCGCGCGCCGGGTGGTCAGGCCGCAGGCGGACCTGCGTCGAACGTGTCGAGTTCGCGGCCGCGGGTCTCTGGCAGGCGCGTGAACCCGGTCGCGACGAGCGCGACGACGATCCCGACCCCGAGGGTCGGTGCGGCGAACCCGTTGGTGACGTCCGCGAGCGTGCCGACCACCACGAGTCCGGAGACCGCCCCGATGACACCGGCGACCGTCATCCAGCCGGCGACCGTGGCACGCACGGACGTCGGGACGAGTTCGGCGGCCAGTGCCCCGGCCGGGGCGGCGTACGCGCTGCTGGCGGCGATCGCGCACAGGTAGCCGACGGCCAGCCCGGGCAGGCTGCCGGCGTAGCCGACGGCCACCGCGGCGCCGGTGGCCGCCATCGACAGGGCCGCGGCTGGACATCGACCCCAGTGGTCGGCGGCGAAGCGACCCACGAGCAGGCCGACGATTCCCGCCGGGCCCGCGGCGAGCACCAGCATCGACAGGGCGAGTGGCGACGCGCCCAGCACCCGTTCTCCGTACAGGAACAGGAAGGTGAAGCCGGGGCCCGTCGCGGCGGCGACCACGGCGGTCATGAGCCACAGCAGGGCGACGTCACGGCGGAACCTCGGGGGAATCGCCCCCGGCATCAGCACGGCTCGGCTCGTCGCTGCCGCGATCCTCGGTTCGCGCACCGACCGTGCCAGCAGAGGCACGAGCAGCAGCGGGACGAGCGCGAACGCGGTCACCACCCGGAACGACGGTTCGCCCGGCAACAGGCCACGACCGACCGACACGAGTCCGGACCCGAGTCCGTACGCGGCTGCGACCAGCGCGATCGCCGCGGAGCGGTCCCTGGCCGTGGACTCCTCGGCGGCCACGACGCCGGCCAGCGCATTGACGGTCGACATCGCCGGGCGGGCGAGCGCCACGAGCACCACGTACCACCAGAAGCCCGGCGCGGCCGCGGCGAGTGACGTCAGTCCCAGGCCGACGGTGGCGAGCGTGAGCAGCACTCGTCGGCGGCCCAGACGGTCGGCGACGGCAGCCGCCGGAAGGCTTCCCAGCGACGCAAGGCGGATCACGGCCAGTGCGAGGCCCACGGTGGTGGTGGGGAGTCCGACCTGTGCGGCGAGGTCGTCGCCGGGGCCGGGCTGACCGAAGGCGGCGGCCACGTCCCCGATGACCGCGGTCACCCCGAACTGTGCGAGCCCTGCGGCGACCGACAGGGCGGACACGGTGAGCACCGGCGCGGTGAGCCACGCCGGACGGGACGCCGATGCGTCGGTCACGCTCACTCCTTGGCCAGCGAACACTATCGGTACACCCACGGGCGTCAGGGACCGGCGGGTAGGGTCGTGCGATGCGACTCGTCACGTGGAACGTCAACTCGGTGCGTGCCCGCCTGCCGCGGGTGCTGGAACTGCTGGAGGCGCACCGGCCGGACGTCGTGTGCCTGCAGGAGACCAAGGTCGACGCGGCCGGGTTCCCGGTACAGGTGCTCGCGGATGCCGGCTACGCGGTCGTCGAGCACTCGGAGGGCCGGTGGAACGGTGTGGCCCTGCTGGTCGCCGACGCCGGGCCGCAGGTCGTGCGTCGTGGCCTGCCGGGTGAACCGAACCCGGCGGAGGCCCGCTGGATCGAGGCCGACGTCCAGGGGGTGCGCATCGCGAGCGTCTACGTGCCCAACGGTCGCGAACCGAGCCACCCGATGTTCGACGAGAAGCTCCGGTTCCTCGACGCGATGCAGGTGCACGTGGCCGGGCTCGTCGCCCAGGGTCCCACGGTCGTCGCCGGTGACTTCAACGTCGCTCCGGCGGACCGTGACGTGTGGGATCCCTCGGCGCTCGAGGGAGCGACCCACGTGACGGCCGACGAGCGGCGACGGATCGAGGGCCTGCTGGACGTGGGCCTGATCGACGCCCACCGTGTCGTCGACCCCGATGGTGAGGCCTTCACCTGGTGGGACTACCGCATGGGCGCGTTCCGGCGGGGCATGGGCATGCGGATCGACCTCGCACTCGTGTCCCACCACGTGTCGGTCGAGGCGGTGGAGGTCGACACCACCTTCCGGCGCAACAACGAGGCCGGTGACAAGCCCTCGGACCACGCGCCGGTGGTGGTCGACGTCACCGTGCACGGCTGACGCCGCGGGCTGCCGCCGTGTCCCGTGGCGACGCCGTGGCGCGGGCCAGTGGGCCGGTCAGCGCGCCGGTCAGTGCTCGGGGGCCCCGTGGTGGTGGGGGTCGTCGAGCACCATGGTCCCGTCGTCGAGCAGGTGGGCGTGCCCGCGGTAGGCCTCGTCGAGCAGCGCGGGCGTCAGCACCTCGGCGGCCGGCCCGGATGCGACGATCCGGCCGGCCATGAGCACCACCACGTCGGCGGACCTGGCCGTGCCGACGTCGTGGGTCGTGAGCACCACGGTGTGGCCACGATCGCGTTCCTGTGCGATGACGTCGGTGATGACCTGCTGGGACACCAGGTCGAGTCCGGTGATGGGCTCGTCGAGCAGCAGGACGTCGGCCTGCTGGGCGAGGCCCTGAGCGATGAAGGTCCGCTGACGCTGGCCCCCCGACAGTTCGTGCAGTTGCCGGCCGGCGATCGGGCCGATCTGCATGCGCTCGATCGCGTCCTCGACCGCCGACCGGTCGGCGGCCGTCAGGGGACGGAATGCCCCGGCCGTCGCGTACCGGCCCATGCGGACGGTCTCGCGGACCGTGAGCGGGACGGACTCGTTCGCGGCCGTCGTCTGCATGACGTACGCGATCCGCGCTCGCGACGCGCGGGGTGTCCGACCGTCGATCCGCACCCCGCCCCGGTCCGGGGAGATGAGTCCGGCGATGGCAGACAGCAACGTCGACTTGCCCGCACCGTTGGGGCCGATCACGGCCACCACCTGGCCGCCGTGGATCCGCAGGTCGACGTCGTGGATGGCGACGTGCTCGTCGTAGCCGACCTGCAGCCCCTCGATGACGACCTCGACCGGCGAGGGCTCGACAGGTGAGCCGCCGGCCGATCCGGCCCCGGGGTACGACCCGGGCTGGTGGGCTGGCGCGTTGGGAATGATGCCCATAACGTTTCTCTGGTTGCGTGTCCCGAATCTACCCAAGGAACGGCGCTGCTCGACCTGGTCCTGGAGCCCTTCGCCTACGGGTTCATGCGCAGCGCGTTCGTCGCGGGCGTGCTCACGGTCGTCGCGAGTTCCCTCGTGGGGACCTGGGTGGTCATGCGGGGGATGGCGTTCATGACTGACGCGCTCGCCCATGGGGTGCTGCCCGGCATCGCGCTGGCGTACATCCTCGGCGGCAACCTGCTGCTCGGAGGGGCGCTCGGTGCCGTCGTGATGATCCTCGGGGTGAGTCTCGCCAGCGCGAGGAGCCGCCTCGGCGAGGACACGTCGATCGGCCTGCTGTTCGTCGGGATGCTCGCGGCAGGTGTCGCGATCATGTCGCGGGGCGGCGCGTACGCCGGTGACCTGACCAGCATCCTGTTCGGCGACCCGCTCGGGGTCACCCGAGCGGACCTGCGCGTCACGGCGTGGGCGGCGCTGGCGGCCCTCGTGGTCATCGTGCTGTTCCACCGGCCGTTCCTGGTGCTCACCTTCAGTCCCCAGAAGGCCGCACTGCTGGGCATGCGTCCACGACTGACCCACCTCGTGATGCTCGGACTCGTCGCGATGGTGGTGCTCACCTCGTTCCGCACGGTCGGCACCCTGCTGGTCTTCGCCTTCATGATCGCGCCACCGGCAACCGCGGCGCTGGTGTCACGGCGGGTGCCGGTGATGATGGTGGTGTCGGTGGCCGTCGGAGTCGCGGGTGTCGCGCTCGGGCTCGTCGTCAGCTACCACGCGAGCACGGCGACCGCACCGACGATCGCTGGCCTGACGGTGCTGGCCTTCTTCACGGTGCTGGCCGGCGTCGAACTCGTGCGTCGTGTGCGGGCGCGGGATCGCGCCGCCCGTCGGCCGGGTGCCGGGGGCTCAGGCGCAGCGGCGACACGTGCCGACGAACTCGACACGATGTGACTCGACGTCGAACCCGTGGTCGCTGCTGGCGAGCGCCGCGGCGCGGGTGAGTTCCCGCTCCACCGTCCCGGGCAGCTGGACGTCCTCGATGCGTCCGCATGCACTGCACATCATGTGGTGGTGGTGCTCGGAGTGCTCCTCGGTGAGTTCGAAGCGGGCCACGTCGTCCGTCGAGGTGATCCGGTGCACGGCTCCACACTGTTCGAGGATGGCCAGGTTCCGGTACAGGGAACTCAGGGACTGCGCCGCACCGAGGTCGTGCAGTTCCGTGATCGTCACGGGGCGGGCGGCGTCGAGGAGCAGGTCCACGAGCTGTCGACGACCCCGCGTGTAGCGCTGGCGGGTGCGCCGCAGCTGTTCATCGACCGCGTGGTGCACGTCATTCGTCATGGTCGTCCCAGCGTAGGCGGTGAGCGAGGGTGGTCACGTGCGCACGCGGGGCCGTGGCCGACCGGCTGCGAAGGGCGACCTCGATGGCGGTAGACTCAGGAGTCGTGCGGAACCGGACGTCCTCCGGCGCGCCACGCAGGGCGGAGTCGCCGCCTGCGCTCGGTCCCGATCCCGCCGCCGCAGCCGTCACACCCTTCGTTCGGAGTCCAGGTGCGCACCCATCCCAACCGTCTGGCCGCCCTGCTGGCGACCCTCGTGTTCGTGCTCGCCGCGTGTGGCAACGGCGCCACCGCGACGGGAGCCGCAGCGACCGTCAACGGCGTGGAGATCCCTCGAAGCGAGCTCGAGGAGGCCGTCCGTGTCCTCGTGGAGGCCAACTTCGGGGACGCGAGCGGGATGGACGCGGACGCCCGCGCCGCCATGACCGAACCGATCCAGCACCAGGTGCTCGGGCTGTTCATCCAGTCGGAGATCATCACGGGTCTCGCCGCGTCCTACGGCTTCGAGGCCAGCGACGACGCCGTCGAGGCCCGCATGGAGTCCGAGGCCGAACGCATGGGTGGCAGGGAGGCGCTCGAACAGGCGCTCGCCCAGTCGGGGCTGACCATCGAGCTCTTCCAGCAGGTCTTCCTGCCCACACAGCTCAAGGTCGAGCACATCCGCGAGGCTCTGGTCGCCGACGCCGAACCGCTCGAGCAGCGCACGGTGCGCCACATCCTCGTGGAGACCGAGGGTGAGGCCGACGACATCGTGGCAGAGCTGGCGGACGGAGGCGACTTCGCGGCGCTCGCCGAGGAACGTTCGACCGACCAGGGAACGGCCATCCGAGGTGGTGACCTCGGACCGGCGAGCCGTGGGGCCTACGTCCCGGAGTTCGACGAGGCCGTGTGGACGTCGTCCATCGGTGACGTCGTCGGACCCGTGGAGTCGCAGTTCGGGTTCCACGTGCTGGAGATCATGGACGAGACGGTGACCGCGCCTGAGGACCTCGGTCCCCAGCAGCTCGACCAGGTGGTGGGGGCCGAACTGGGCGCGATCATCGAGGCCGCGATCCTGGGTGCCGAGGTGGAGATCGCGCCGGGCCTGGGAGTGTGGGACGCCGACACCGCGTCGGTGGTGCCCGAGGGCCTGGTGGGTACCGGCGGCCAGTGATGGCCGACTCGGAGCAGGGACCCCGCAGGGTCGTGCTGGTCGAGTCGTCCGACGCGCTTCCCGGGCTGCTCCCGTTCCAGGCCTGGGACGCGCTTGCGATCGCTGACGTCGTGCACGTGCGAGACGCCGGTGAGCACCCGTCCGCGCCTGCGCTCCACGCGGCAGGACTCGACCTGACGACCCTGGAACCCGCCACGCTCGAGCGGTCCGACCTCGACCTGTCGCGCCCGGGTTCACCGGAGGACCGTCGCCTCGCCAAGGCCCTGATCGCGTGTGCCACGCCACAGGCGCCCGCCGTGTACCTGCTCGGACCGGACGACGGTGGCCTGGCGGGGGCGGTGGCGGGGATGGCCGCGGATGCGGAGGCGGAGATCGAACTCGTCTTCTTCGCGCCACAGCCCCCGGGTACCGAGTTCGTCCGCCTCGTGGAGGTCATGGGTCACCTGCGGGACCCTGAGGACGGGTGCCCGTGGGACCTCGAACAGGACCACCGTTCGCTCGTGCACCACCTCGTCGAGGAGACCTACGAACTCGTCGACGCCATCGAACGGGACGACGACGTCGACCTCGTCGAGGAACTCGGTGACGTGCTGCTGCAGGTCGTGTTCCACGCGCACCTCGCGTCGGAACGGCGCGCATTCGCCGTCGACGACGTCGCGCGGGGGATCGTCGACAAGCTCGTTCGACGTCATCCGCACGTGTTCGCCGACGGTGACGCACAGACCGCCGGGGACGTGCAGGAGCGCTGGGACGAGCTCAAGGACGTGGAGAAGGAACGCGCCGACGTGTTCGACGGCGTTCCGATGGCGATGCCCGCGCTCCAACTGGTCGACAAGCTGCACCGTCGCGCGCGACGCCATGTCTCCCTCGACGACCAGCCACCCGCCGTTCGGCTCCGGGAGGTGGTCGAGGGTCTCGTCGCCGCGACCACCACGTCGGTGACGACCGACGGTGACGGTGGCGATCCCGACGTGGAGGGTCTGCTCGGCGAGGCCGTCGCCGCGCTCGTCGCCCTGGCCGACGTCCACGGCGTGGACCCCGAGGCGGCGGTCCGTCGCTGGGCCGAGGCCTTCCGCTCCCGCGTGTCCGACGAGGTGGCGCGGCTGTCGATCGAGTCCTGACCCCCACGCGGCGGGGCCATCCTGCACGACGTGCAGCGGACGTTACGATCGTCGCACGACGAACAGCACACACGACGTGGAGGTGGCCGTGGCACCCGAACAGTGTCCCGGTTGTGCGCGGTTCCTGAGTGCCGCGTTCGTCACGTCGCTCGCATCTGGGCCCCGAGCGTGCCCCGGATGCGACGCATCCCTGACCGGGGACCAGTTCGCGAACCCGACAGAGGGTGGTGGCGACCTGCGGGAGGGTGCCGCGACGGTCGACGACGTCGACGACTCGGACGTGCTCGACGGCCCTGACGTGCTCGAGGGCTGGGACGTCGGCGGTGAGGCATCGGCGTGGCGGGACGACCAGCCGCCGTTCCCGGTCGACGCGGCGTGGGTCGGCGCCGGCGCCGCTGCGGGCGCCCTGTTGGGGGTCGTCACGACACGGCGGATGGGTGGCATGTTCTCGGGCGCGCTGCTGGGTGCGGTCGCCGTCGGCGTGGTGCGCAGGATCTGGGAACTCGACCCGGACGTCTGACCGCTCGCCCGAGGACCGTCCCGGCGGCCGGGTGTCACCTGTTGGTTCCCCGGGGACTCGTGCCGTACCGTCCCACGGTCCGTTCGGCGACGTGCCGTCGGAATCGTGCAGGTCGAGGACCTCGACCGGACACGTCCCACTTCAGGCGCAGGGGTGCGAAACGTGCACAATCCGTCCATCGCTCGGGTCCACGCTCGTCAGATCCTCGACAGCCGGGGAAACCCGACCGTCGAGGTCGACGTCGAACTCGCGGACGGAACCCTGGGCCGGGCGGCCGTGCCGTCGGGTGCCTCGACGGGCGCGTCCGAGGCCGTCGAGCTCCGCGACGGTGACGAGGCTCGCTGGATGGGGCGCGGTGTCCAGCAGGCGGTCGACAACGTCAACGACCGCATCGCCCCGGCGCTCGTCGGACGCGACGCGAGTCGACAGCGCCACGTCGACGCCCTGCTGCTCGACCTCGACGGGACGGACAACAAGGCCGCACTGGGCGCCAACGCGATCCTGGGGGTGTCGCTCGCGGTCGCGCGTGCCGCGGCCGCGGTGCACGGCCTGCCGCTGTACGCGTACCTCGGCGGCCCCAACGCCCACGTCCTGCCGGCGCCGTGCATGAACGTGCTCAACGGGGGCAGTCACGCGGACTCGAACGTGGACTTCCAGGAGTTCATGATCGTGCCCACGGGCGCGTCGAGCTTCGGCGAGGCGCTGCGCATGGGCACCGAGACCTACCACCACCTGCGCCGGGTGCTCCACGACCGTGGACTGGCGACCGCGCTCGGTGACGAGGGCGGATTCGCACCGAACCTCGAGTCCAACACCGACGCGCTCGACCTGCTGGTCGAGGCCATCGAGGCAGCCGGTCACGAACCGGGCCGCGACGTCGTCATCGCGCTGGATCCGGCCGCGAGCGAGTTCTGCGAGGACGGGCAGTACCACCTGCGGGGCGAGGGACGTGTGCTCTCGAGCGCAGAGATGATCGACCTGTGGGCGGACCTCGTGGACCGGTACCCGATCGTGTCGATCGAGGACGGACTCGACGAGCACGACTGGGACGGGTTCGCGCGGCTGACCGAACGGATCGGCGGGCGGGTCCAGGTGGTGGGCGACGACCTGCTCGTGACCAACCCCCGCCTCGTGGCCCGCGCGATCGAGGAACGGACCGCCAACAGCGTGCTCGTCAAGGTCAACCAGATCGGAACCCTGACCGAGACGCTCGACGCGATCTCGCTCGCCCACCGCGCCAACTGGACGACGATGATCTCCCACCGGTCCGGCGAGACCGAGGACACCACGATCGCCGACCTGGCCGTGGCATGCAACGCCGGGCAGATCAAGACGGGTGCCCCGGCGCGCAGCGACCGGGTCGCCAAGTACAACCAGTTGCTTCGGATCGAGGAGCAGTTGGGCGATGATGCCCGCTACGCGGGCCTGTCGACCTTCCGCCGAGGAGCCTGAACCGTGTCCGACCGACCGCGACGCATCGCGCCCCGCCCGTTGCGGTGGGTGGCGTCAGTCGTCGCGGCGCCGTTCCGCGGAGACCGTCCCCTGGTGCTCGCGGTCGTGGCATCGCTGGTGGTCGCCGGGGTGCTGCTCATGTCCCCGGCGCAGCGCTATCTCGATGCGCAGGCGCGCGTCGAGGTGCTCGAGGTGAAGGACCGTGTCCTGGCGCACGAGATCTCGCTGCTGGAGCAGCGGGTCGAGGACCTGCACGATCCCGAACACCTCGAACTGGTCGCTCGCGAGCAGCAGGGGTTCGCACGTCCGGGCGAGGTCGTCTACCGGATCATTCCACCGGACGCCGACGAGGGACCGGTGGCGGACTCCTTCGAGGCGGACGAGGCAGAGGTCGTCCCGCCACCACTCCACGAGCAGGTGTGGAGTCTGGTCTCCGGAGTGCTCGGGATCGGGTGACCGGCCGCCCACGCAGCCGACGGTCAGGGCCGTCGCCCGCTCCATGGTGGATCGGGCGACGCGCCGTCGGCGCACGGGGGGTTGCCGCGCGTGCCCGTGCTGCCGTACCGTGTACCCCACGGGTGCACGTCGCCCGATCCCCGATCCGGCCCCGCACGACGTCGATCTGGCGCGACCGCGGAACCGCCGGGACCCACTGACCGGTCACGCTCGCCGCGTGGTCGCACGGTGCGGCCGGGGAACCGAGCACCGAGAGGAGTTGGTCGAACTGGTAGGAGAGATCGTCAAGGGCAAGGTCGTCCGCCTGGAGGAGTACGGGGCGTTCGTCGAGGTCGAGTCCGAGGAGCACGGCACGGTCACCGGACTGGTGCACGTCTCCGAGGTCGACTCGGACTTCGTCGAGAACATCTACGCATACCTCGCCGAGGGTGACGAGGTCGACGTGAAGGTCCTCGACATCAAGGAGGACGGCAAGGTCGACCTGTCCATCAAGCGGGCAGATCCCGAATGGCAGGACGAAGAGGTCCCCAACCTCCGTTCCAAGCTGGACAAGGACTTCAACAAGCGCCTCCGTCGCTTCATGCACAAGTCGCAGATGATCCAGGGCGAGGCCCGTCGCCAGAAGCGTGGTCGCGTGGGGACGTGACGGTCGACGCCGTACACCCCGACCCTGACGCCTCCTACGAGCAGGCCCGCGCCGCCGAACCTGCCGATGCGCGCACGACCGCGGTCGTGTCCGCACAGATCGGTCGGCCGGCGCGTGGCTCGCCAGCCGTCGTGCACCGGTGCGCCCACGGTCTGCCGACCGTGGTGCGTGTCGACCCACGACTCGACGACGGCACGCCGTTCCCGACCTCGTTCTGGCTGACGTGTCCGCTGCTGCGTTCGCGCGTGGGCACGCTCGAGGCCGATCACGCGATGGTCGGCCTCAACGAACGACTCGAGTCCGAAACCGACCTCGCACACGACTACGCGGCGTCCCACGACCGGTACGTCGCGTTTCGCGACACGCTCGGTGATCCGCTGCCGGGCGCGCCCGGCAGCGGCGGGATGCCACGTCACATCAAGTGTCTGCACGTGCACGCGGCACACCATCTCGCCACCGGCGACAACCCCGTCGGCGCGTGGGTGATCGACCGGGTGCTGCCACTGGCCTGTCCGGCGCCGTGCGTGCCCGAGTACGTCGACGCAGACGGCCACGGGTCGTGACTGGCCCGCGCGCCGCGATCGACGTCGGCAGCAACTCGGTGCGCCTGCTGGTGCTCGACGCCGACGGCACGCGGATCACCCGCCGCATGGAGATCACCCGTCTGGCGCGCGGTGTGGACCGCACCGGACACTTCGACCCGGACACGTTCGCGCACACCGTCGACGTGATCGACGACCTGTGGCGTGTCGCACGCGACCTCGGGGTCGGCGACCGGATGCGCATCGGGGCGACCTCGGCCGTGCGCGACGCGGCCGACCGTGGCCGGTTCGTCGATGCCGTGCGTGCCCGCACCGGTGTGGACGTCGAGGTGCTGCCCGGCGACCGGGAGGCCCTGCTCGCCTTCCGCGGTGCGCTCGCCGCGGTGGACGTCCATCGCCCGGCGGCCGTCGTCGACGTCGGTGGAGGCTCCACCGAGATCGTCGTCGGGGACCTCCATGACCGGGTGGTCGCCTCCGTGTCGCTGCAGATCGGCTGTGTCCGGCTGACCGAACGGTGCCTGGGCTCCGACCCGGCGACCCCGGACGAACTCGACGCCGCCCGTGCCGAGGTCGACGCGCAGGTCGCGGTCATGCACGAGTCGCTCGCCGCCGGGGGAGCGGACCTGACGGCGGCACGTTCGCTCGTGGCCGTCGCTGGTACGGCGACCACCCTCGCCGCCATCCACCTCGGACTCGACCACTACGACGAGACCCGCATCCACGGCGCTCGAGTACCCCGCCAGGCGCTGGGGGCCCTGACCGAGCGACTGGTCGGGCTCGACGCGGCCACGCGTGCGAGGATGGGGTGCGTGCAACCGGGCCGCGAGGACGTCATCCATGCCGGTGCGCTCGTGCTCGGCGCGATCGTCGGCGCGGGCGGGTTCGACGAGGTGGTCGTCAGCGAGGCCGACGGGCTGGACGGGCTCGCCGCCGGGCTCGACACGACGGACTGACGCCGGCGACACGAAGGGACGCGCCGCGCATGGACCCGAGACTCGACCCGGAGCGCTTCTGGCCACGGCTGGTGGCGCTGCTCGACGACGTCGACGCCGACGAGCGCCGGCCGCCGCCGGCCGCCCGTGCCGGTGCGGTGCTCGTGCTCGTCGAGGACACCTCCCAGGGCCCCCGGATCGTGCTGACCCGTCGTCGCCGCGACCTGCGGTCACACCCCGGACAGGTGTCGTTCCCCGGCGGGCGCATCGACCCCGGCGAGACGGTGGAGCAGGCGGCACTGCGTGAGGCCCAGGAGGAGGTCGGGCTCGACCCCGACAGCGTCGAGGTGGTCGGCATCGGTGCGCGCTTCTACATCCCGCCGTCGCGGTTCTGGGTCGTGCCGGTGGTGGCCCGCTGGCGTCGTCCCCACGAACTCAGCGAGAACCCATGGGAGGTCGAACAGATCCTGTGCGTGCCGGTCGCCGACCTGTGTGCTCCGGAACGTCAGCGGCGGGTCGACGCGACCGCTGGTGGTGCGACGTGGGCGTGGCAGCTCGACGACGACGTGCTGTGGGGTGCGACCGCGCGGGTGATCACCGTCCTGCTCGACGTCGCCGTCGAGGACTGGACCAACGGACGCGCGCCCGAACAGCTGCCGGACGCCGACGTCGTGCGACCGTGGGATGCCGCTCCGCACTGGCGCCGCCGCGAGGTGCTCGACGACCGGGTGCCCTCCCGCCCACAGGACCTGGTGCCGCACGTCACCGCCGACCAGGTACGTGCCATGCGGGCATGGATGGACGCACGTGGCGTCGACGCCCGGGTGCGCGGCGAACACGCCGGCCGGGCCCTGACCCGTGCGGCACGGATGGTCTGTGACGGGTCGCTCGCCGGACGGCGGGTCACCGTGTTCGCCGGCCCGTCGACCAACGGGATCGGGGGGCTGGCCGCGGCCCGGCTGCTCGCGTCCGCCGGCGCGGACGTCACCGTGATGACGGTCGGCCGGCCGCGACTCGTCGACCAGACGCACGTCCTGCGTGACACGCAGGTGTCCGTGCGGGCCGTGACCGAGGACACGAGGTTCGTCGACCTCGACCCGGGAGACGTGGTCATCGACGCGATGCTCGGCATCGGGGCGCAACCACCGCTGCGCGACCTGCCGGGGCTGGTGGGGGAGTGGCTGCGCGAGCACGCGGTGAAGATCGTCGCGCTCGACCTGCCGAGCGGGATCGCGGCCGACGGAGGCCTGCGCGGCACCTGTCTCACCGTGGACGTGACCATCGCGTCCGGACTGCCGGTCGTGTCGCTGCGCCAGCAGGTCGCCCAGCCCTTCATCGGGGACCTGGTGCTCGCGGACGTCGGGATCCCCCCCGCCGCGTGGCGTGCCGTCGGTGTCGACGTCCCGCACGATCTGTTCGCCGACGGTCCGCTGGTCCGGCTCGAGGCCACGGTCGCCAGCGACGCCCACACCCCCGACCAGACCGCCTGACCCCTTCAGGTGGCCGGGGGAGCGCGATGCGCCGACCAGGTGCAGGCCCCCACGGAGACACGGAGATTCGCGCCAGAGAACGCGTGCGCGCTGCCTCACCCTCTGTGCCGCGCGCGAATCCCCGTTGCGCGCGGCGGTCGAGATCCGGACCGGCCCGCAAGCAGCACGAAATTGCAGACCGGAACCCTGCTCGCGGACCGGTCGCGCAGGGGCTGGCAGGACCTGCAGGCGGCGGCATCTATGAAAGGCGACGCTCAAGGGAACGGAATTGGTCGGCCCTGGCCCGATGTCGCACTAGCGTGCCACACTGGCCCCTTCAGGGGAGCAGTCGTGAA
>JBJHCV010000009.1:0-110077 GCA_050486225.1 Nitriliruptoraceae bacterium | reverse complement strand
GTGTCGTCGACGGCGAACCGGATGTCGGTGACCGTGCCGGCGACCGGGGAGGGGACCTCCGTGTCGACCTTGTCGGTGGAGATCTCCACGATCGGCTGGTCGACGGTGACCTCGTCACCGACCTCGACGAGCCAACGGGTGATGATCCCCTCTGCGACGGACTCACCGAGCTGGGGCAGCTGGATCTCGGCCACGACGTACGACTCCTCGGGTGGGACTCGGATCACCGCGAACGGGTGCGTTGTGCAGGGCCGCGGCGAGCAATCGAATGCACCGCACCGAGGCTAGCCGACAGGGACCTGCGCCTGCGACGGCACGTCAGTACCCACCGACGACGGGGCCAGTGACCCGGCGCCCGGCAGATCGAGCATCCGCTGGAGCGCGATCCGCGCGTCGGCCCGCGTTGCGTCGTCGACCCGGACCTCGTTGACGACCTCCCCGTCCACCAGTGCCTCGAGGACCCACACGAGGTGCGGCAGGTCGATGCGGTTCATCGTCGCGCAGAAGCAGACCGTGTCGTCGAGGAAGACGATCTCACGATCGGGGTGCTCGTCCGCGAGTCGACGCACGAGGTTGAGTTCGGTGGCGATCGCGATCCGAGCCCCCGGTGCGGCCTGTTCGACCCACTGGATGATCTGGTTCGTGGAACCGATGCGGTCGGCCCGTGTGACGACCTCGTGGCGGCACTCGGGGTGCACGAGCACCTCGACACCGGGGACCTCGGCACGTACGCGGTCGACCATCTCGGGCTGGAACCTGGCGTGGACGGAGCAGTGGCCCTTCCACAACAGGACCCGCGCGTCTCGGACCTGCTGATCGGTCAGTCCGCCGTCCGGCTGCCACGGGTCGTACACGACGCAGTCGTCCAGGTCCATGCCCATGCCGAGCACCGCGGTGTTGCGTCCGAGGTGCTGGTCCGGCAGGAAGAGCACCCGTTCTCCGCCCGAACCGTCGAGCGCCTCCTCGAAGGACCAGGCCATGGCGCGCGCCGCGTTGGACGACGTGCAGGTCGCACCTCCGTGCGCGCCACAGAAGGCCTTGATCGCCGCCGTGGAGTTCATGTAGGTCAGTGGCACCGTGGTGTCCGCCACCCCAGCGCGCTCGAGCCGGCTCCACGCGTCGACGAGCTGGCGTTCCTCGGCCATGTCGGCCATCGAACACCCGGCGGCGAGGTCGGGAAGGATCACGGTCTGGTCGGGACGACCGAGGATGGACGCGGACTCGGCCATGAAGTGGACGCCACAGAAGACGATGTACGGGGCCTCGGCCGTCGACGCGCGCCGCGACAGCTCGAACGAGTCCCCGCGCACGTCGGCGAACTCGATGACCTGGTCGCGCTGGTAGTGATGGCCCAGCACGATGACCCGGTCGCCCAGCGCGGCCCGCGCCGTCCGTGCGCGCTCGGTGAGGGTCGGATCGTCCGGCGCCGGGAGGTCTCCCGGGCACACGACGCCACGCTCGGTCGCCGGGTCGGCGCCTCGGCCGAGCAGCAGGAGCGGTGAACCCAGGGGGATCGTCGGGCCGCCGGTGCCGGTGGTCACGCGGGCGGCCGCAGGGGGGGTCGTCACGAGGCATCCTGTCGGTGGCGGCGGGAGTGGTCCACGCAGGGGCGAGGTCGAACGGGAGGAGCCGGGGTCGACGCGGGTGCGTCTCGGGCGGGTCACGGGGCATGTCCCGCAGGGCCGCACCGGTTGTGGTCACTGTGACCACAACACCCGAATGGTAGCACCGCTCCGTCGTGTCGGGGGTACCGCGAGGCGAGCCCCCGATCGAGGTCGCTAACGTCTCGGGTGGCGCTCGACACCACGGGCGCGCGGTGTCGGCGCAGCCTCTCGACCGGACCGAGCGAGACAGGGAGCACGGATGCGCGTCCTCGTGGCCGTCGACGGCTTCGGTGGCACGCTCACGGCCCGACAGGCGGGCGACGCCATCGCCGAGGGCTGGCGCCGTGAGCGTCCGGACGACATGGTCGAGGTCCTCGCGCTGTCGGACGGGGGGGAGGGCCTGCTCGACGCGCTGGGTGACACCGCGGGGCGCGAGGTCGACGTCGAGGTCGTCGGTCCGCTGGGCCACCCCGTCGACGCCCACCTGCGCATGGGCGGAACCACTGCCGTCGTGGAGTCGGCCCTCGCGTGCGGTCTCGCCCTGCTCGAACCGCACCTTCGCGATCCACGGCGGACGACGACGTGGGGCGTGGGACAGCTCGTCGAGACCGCTCGCGCAGCCGGGGCTCGTCGAGTCCTCGTCGGACTCGGCGGATCCGCGACCATCGACGGTGGTGCCGGTGCGCTGTGCGGGCTCGGGTTCCGACTCGTGGAACGCGACGGGTCGGGTCTGAAGGTCGGTGGTGGTCACGTGGGCGGTGTCGCGGCCGCGTCACGTGGATGGAGCGCCGCATTCGACGACGTCGAGGTGCGACTGCTCGCGGACGTGACCACGACCCTGATGGACGCGCCGCGGGTGTTCGGCCCCCAGAAGGGTGCCGACGCCGATTCGGTGCTCGAACTCGAGCAGGCACTCGAGCGCTTCGCCGACGTCGTCGAACGTGATCTCGCAGGGGGCAGGGACGTGCGTACGCAGCCGGGCTCCGGGGCTGCTGGCGGTCTGGGGTTCGGACTGGCCTGTGGCATCGGCGGAGTCCTGGTGAGGGGACTCGACGAGGTGGCTGGCCTCGTGGGGCTCGACGCGGCCGTTGCTGCGGCGGACCTGGTGGTCACGGGAGAGGGTCGGCTGGACGCGACGTCGTTCGACGGCAAGGTCGTTGGCGAGGTGGTCGCACGCGCGAGGGTGCGCGGTCGTGGTGTGCAGGCCGTGGTCGGATCCGTGGGATCGGACCAGGCCTGGGCCGCACGTCTCGACGACCTGGAGGTCGCATCGCCAGGCGGGCCCGGTCAGGATCCGGCAGGAGACGTGCGAATGGCTGCGGCGCGTCTTGCGGAGCGGACGGGCACCTGATCGATCCGGATCCCGGACGGGGCGGGGGGCGTGACCGCGCGGTACGTCTCGATACACTGGCGTCGAGGTGTCTGCCGTCGAAGGGCCGGCACCTGACGCCGAGTCGTCGAGGAGCACACGCGTGAGCGCAGACGCCGTCGCAAGCACCGTGACCGAGCAGGACGTGGAGACGTCGGGGAGCACCCTCGTCGTGACCGAGACCGCGGCCGACAAGGTGCGCAGTTTCCTCGCGGATCAGCCGGACGTCGACGACGTCGCGCTCCGGGTCGCCGTGCAGGCCGGGGGTTGTGCGGGATTCCGCTACGCGCTCTTCTTCGACGACCGCGAACTCGAGGGAGACCTCGAGGAGACCCACCACGGGGTGCGGGTCCGCATCGACAAGATGTCGTCCCCGTACCTCATGGGCGCGGTCATCGACTGGAAGGAGTCGCTCGAGGCGTCGGGCTTCTCCATCGACAACCCGAACTCGCAGGGCTCCTGCGCCTGCGGGGACAGCGCGACGTTCTGATCGCCGAGGTCCGAGTCACGGGTCACACGCGCCTGCGGACCCAGAATCGCCACGTCGAACCCTCGTGGTGTGTCGCGCACAGTTCCTGACGTCTCATCCGGCACCAGACCGGAACGTCCACGTGTGACGCCGGGTCCGTGCTCGTGAGCACAACCACGTCGCCGGGCCGTGCGTCGGCGATCGCACGAGCAAGTTCGATGACCGGCAGGGGACACGCCAGGCCGGACGCGTCGACCTCGACGTGCACCTCGTCCGGGACGCTCCCGGTGGTCGAGGGGTGATCTGCCATCAGCGATCGACCCGTCGTTCGACGTCGTAGGAGATCTCTGCGCCGCGCAGTTCCGGGGCGTCGTGGACCTGCGACATGATCGCGGCGATCGCACGGTTCGGTCCGGTCGCCTCCACGCAGACCGTGGCTGTCAGTTGCGGGCGGTCGTCACCAGTCGGCCACCACGCCATCACGTTCTCCGTCGTGCCGGCAACGCGAAGCACCTTCTCGAACGTCTCGGGACGCAGCTCTCCGGCCTCGGGCAGGCGTGCGGTCACCATGATCCGAACGGTGTGGGCCTCCTCAGCGGTGCTCGCCGGTGCCGGGGCACCCGCGTCCTCCACGGCTCCTGCGAGGCCCGGTTCGCTCTGAGGTCCCACGTCCACGGCGACCAGCAGGGTCGCGTCCGGGGCTGCCCACGCGAGGTGGGTGGTCGCACCTCGGAGCCCCGACACGGTGGGAGCCACCGCAGCGACGATGAGGTCGTCGCGACTGGCGAAGGCCTCGACGGCCTGGTGGGTACGACGTGGGTCGTGGTGCACGCGACTGCCGAGTGCCGCCACCTCATCGGGCAACGAGGTCTCCAGTGATCCTGTGCGCAGGATCGTCGTGGGTTCCGGGAGCCCCTCGGCCAGGCGACGCGCGAGCCCAGCAGCCAACTGCAGACCGGTGCCGCCACCCGGCAGCAGGTGGTCGCTCGACACCGGAAGCAGCACCCGCAGGGGATCCGCGGTGCCCAGCCTCACGATGCCCAGAGGAACGGTCGAGTGCCCGACGATGCGGTCGATCAGCAGCCCGAACACGTCGGTCGTGGAACTGATCCCGCGCCATCCCATCAGGACCAGTGACACGTCGCTGTCGCGCATGGTGTCGAGCACACCCGCCGCAGGCTGCGACGCGTGGACGACACGTCCGTGCACGGGCACGCCGAGTGACGGGGCGAGCGCCTCCGCGTCGGCGAGGCCCTGCCAGGTGTACGCGTGTTCGTCGGCGGGCGCGGTCTCCGGGAGGATCGTGATGACCCGGACGTGTCCGCCGTCGGCGCGCGCGATCTGCGCCGCCATGTGCAGCAGCGGTCGGACGGACGTCGGATTCGCCACGGGGACGAGCACAGCACGACCGAGCGCGGGCTCGGACATGACGCCTCCAGACTCGCTCGGCCCTCGGGTCAGGTGCCGGCCGGGTGACCGTCGATGCTAGCGGCGCCGCCGTCACGCTGACCGGTGTGCGACCCCTCGCGAAGCCGGGTGACCACCTGGACGTAGGCATCGACGAACTCGTCGGCCACCGCGACCGAGGTCTCGGGTCCGAACGAGAGGCGGACATGGCCGTGCGTGAGCGCCTCCATGGCCGCCAGCACGTGGGACGGTTGCTGGTCGCTCGTGGCGCACGAGGACCCGGAGTGCACGGCGAAGCCACGCGCATCGAGTTCGGCGGTCAGTGCCGCACCGTCCACGTACAGGGCACTCACGGCGACGATGCCGGGGTGTGCGTCGGCCAGCGGTCCGTGCACCTGCACGTCGGGGACCTCACCCAGGCGCACCCGCAGGTGGCGACGCACGAGTTCTCGTGCCGAGTGCTCGTCCGCGAGGTTGTCGGTCGCCACGCGCAGTGCCACCGCGGCCGCAGCGATGGCCGCGACGTCCACCTGCCCGGCGCGGCGATGTCGTTGGCGGTCGTCACCCTCGAGCAGGGCTGCGACGCGTGCATCCGGACCGAGGGCGAGGAACCCGACGCCGACCGGGCCACCGAACTTCGCTGCAGACGCCGACACGAGGTCGGCGCCCAGGTGTGTCGCGGTGAACCCCAACTGTCCGACCGACTGGCACGCGTCCACGTGCAGCACGGCTCCGTGGGTGTGGGCGATGCGTGCCACCTCGTGGGTGGGCTGGACGGCGCCGACCTCGTGGTTCGCGTGCTGGACGTGCACGGCGAGGGTGTCGGGCCCGACCAGACGCTCGATCGCGTCGAGGTCGACGATGCCTGAGCGGTCCACCGGGACGACGTCCACGCGCACGATGCCGTCTCGCTCGAGGGCGCGCACCGTGCGGAGCACACTCGAGTGCTCGACGGCACCCACGACGACGTGACGACGCGGATCTCCCGAACGTAGTGCGGCGCGTACGGGACCGACGACGGCGAGGTTCGTCGCCTCGGTACCGCCCGACGTCCAGACGACGTCGCCGGGGTCGACACCGACCACCTCACCCACGGTCTCGCTCGCGCGAAGCAGCAGGTCACGAGCCCGGCGCCCGGGAGCGTGGAGGCGTTCCGGGTCGCCGAGTCCGAGGTCCGCGGCATCGTGGAGCGCCGCACGTGCCTGTGGCCGGATCGGCCACACCGATGCGTGGTCGAGGTAGCGCGCAGGGTCCATACCGAGTCCGTGGGGCTGATCGTGAGGGCGCTGACGGACACGCGAGTGGGGCGTCCCTGCGTCGTGTCCGAGGTGGACCGTAGGGCATGGCGCCCGGGCCGACACGGACCGAGCGGTACGGTGTGTGTCCCGTCCGTCCGTGGTGGAGGTCCGTGGTGCGCGTGCTCGTGGTTTCCGACGACGAAGCGGAACGCCAGCGAATCGTCGGTGCACTTTCGCTGGTGTCGGCCGACGTGGAGCAGGTCGACGACGTGGAACGCATGCGGCGGCTGCTCATCGACGAGCCAGGCGGGTTCGACGTCGTCGTGGTCGACGGCGACCTGCGACCGCGAGGCGGGTACGCGGCGCTGTACGACGTGCGTGCCAGAGCCGATCTCGAAGGTTTCGCGGTGCCCGTGTCGATCGTCGTGGCCGAACGCGAGCCCGACCGCTGGTTGGCGTCGTGGGCGGGTGCGAACGCCGTCGTGTTCCGGCCGGTCGACGGGTTCGAACTGGCCCGTAGAGTCCGGGAGGTTCGCAACGAGGGGCTGCGTCCCTACGGCGATCGCGGTTCCGATGCGGCCCAACTCGCCGAGGCGACACGTGGGCACCGGGCGCACTGACGAGGGGAGCGCCATGAGTGACTTCGAGTGGCCTGACGTCCTGACGCGTCTGTTGAGCGGCGAGGGTCTCACCGAGGACGAGGCCGCTGCTGTGATGGGCGCGGTCATGTCCGGTGAAGCGGCCGACGGACAGATCGGTGCCCTGCTCGTTGCCCTGCAGGCCAGGGGGACGTCTGGCGACGAGGTCGCCGGATTCGTCCGCGCCATGCTCGCAGCGGCGGAACCGATCTCCATCGACGCCGCCGTCTCGGACCGGCTGGTCGACGTCGTCGGCACCGGCGGGGACCGAGCGGGGACGTTCAACATCTCCACGATCGCCTCGGTCGTGGTCGCGGCAGCTGGACAGCCAGTGGCCAAGCACGGTAACCGCGCGGCATCGAGCCGTTGCGGGAGTGCCGACCTGATCGAGGCATGGGGAGTGGTCATCGACGCGCCGGTCGACGTGGTCGCCCAGACGATCGAGGAGGTCGGGATCGGCTTCCTGTTCGCGCGCACCTTCCACCCCGCCATGCGGATGGTGGCACCAGTCCGCCAGCAGATCGGCATCCCGACGGTCTTCAACGTCCTCGGTCCGCTCTCGAACCCGGCAGGCGCGCCGCACCAGGCCGTCGGTGTGGCGTCGGACCAGCTCGCGCCGGTGATGGCCGAGGCGCTGCGACGCCTCGGGCGTCGGCGCGCGCTGGTGTTCCGCGGGCGTGACGGCCTCGACGAACTGACCACCACCGACGTGAACGACCTCTGGGAGGTTCGCGACGGCCGGGTGTCGGTGTCGACCCTCGACCCTCAGGACCTTGGCATCCCCCGAGCGAGTCGGGACGACCTCGCGGGGGGAGACGTGGACGACAACGTCGCCATCGCCGACGAGATCCTGCGTGGGGTACCCGGACCGCGGGCGGACGTCGTGGCGCTCAACGCAGCGGCCGGCCTGTATGTCGCCGAGGCGGTCGCCGATCTCTCCGAGGGCGTCGAACTCGCGCGCCGGATCCTCGCCGAGGGCGCGGCCCTCGACCTGCGTGACCGCTGGGTCGCGCGCACCCGCGAACTCGTCCGGTCCTGAGCGCAGGAAGCACCTGATGAGCCCGCAGCATCGTCTCGATCCCGAGAGCCGGCCCTACGACCCGGCGAACCTGCAGGTCAGGCCCACGATCGACGTGTCGACGTTCTTCGAGGCGGACCTGCGTGTGGGCACGGTCACCGCGGCCCGACCGCTCGAGGGCGCGCGCCATCCTGCGGTGGTCATCGAGGTCGACTTCGGTCCGGTGCTCGGGTCGCGCCGCTCGACCGCGAAGATCACGAACTACCGCACCCAGGACCTCGTGGGACGCCAGGTCGTCGGGTTGGTGAACCTGCCGCCGCGTCGTGTCGCCGGTGTCGACAGTCAGTTCCTGGTGCTGGGAGGCCTCCACCCCGACGGAACCGTTGAGCTGCTGACGCCTGACGAGGAACTGCCGGACGGGGCCCCGATCGCCTGAGGTCCGGGCAGGGGGGCGGTGTGCCCGCCTCGCCGCGCGACCAGTGGGAGTCGTCGGTGGTCACTGCGGCGCCGCCGACTCGACTCGGTCACCTCGGCCATCGCTCGGTGCAGGGGTGCGCTTCCGGGGACGGGGGCATCGCAGACTCCCTCGACCAACACGACACGCACGCCCCGCTGTTCGAGCGCATCGGCCACCAGGTCGCACTCTCCGAGATCGCCGGGGTCGTCGACGTCGGGCGCGCCGGACTCGATGGTCTGCGCCCATGCGGTGATGGTGTCGTCACCCGTGTCGACGGGATGTCGGGACGACGCGACGAGTCGTCCACGGGCGACCACCAGGGCCTCGACGTGGTGGTCGGTCCGCCGCGAGACCACCAGCAGGCGTGGTGCGCGCCACGTCGCGCGACGACGGACGCCAGACAGCGCCCGCACGGTTGCCTCGTAGGCGCCTCGGGCGTCGGCAGCCTCCTCGTAGCGTTGGCCCGCCGCCAGGTTCGACATCCGTGCGTGCAGGGTGTCGAGCAGCGTCGTGGGGTCGTCGAGGTGCTGGCGGAGCAGGTCCACGACCCCGGCGTAGCGCGTCGCAGACTGGCTCCCGTCACACACGGCTGCACACCGCCCCACGTCGCGCAGCATGCACGCACGATGGTCCTGCTGGCGACGAAGTCGCAGCGTGCACGGTCGCAGCCCGGTGGACGCGGTCAGCGCCTCCACGAACGCGGTGGCGGAGCGTCGCGATCCGATCGGCCCGAACGTCTGCAGGTGCGAGGGTCGCGGCCTGGCCACGATGGACAGGCGGGGAAACGGTTCGTTGGTGAGTGCGACGTACACCCCCGGGACGGGACGGGTCGATCGCCGGTTGTGGCGGGGCATCAGACGCCGCAGGTCGCGGAGTTCTCGGACCTCGGCCTCGAGGAGGGTCGGGGTCGGGTACCACTCGACGCGCGCCGTGTCACGGACCAGAGTCTCCACGAGGGGTCGGGTGTCGGTCGTGAAGTAGCTGCGCAGGCGCGCGCGCAGGTCGGTGGCCTTGCCGACGTAGAGGACCGCGCCCTGCGCGTCGACGAATCGGTAGGTCCCGCACGTTCGCGGCGCGTCGCGGACGAGGTCGACGCGTCGGAACCGTCGATCTGACGATGATCGGGTCAACGCGCGAAGATCCTCGAGGGTGGTCGCACCGAGGGATCCGGCCCGTTCGATGAGGCCATGGAGCACGTCGACGGTGGCACGAGCATCCGTCAGGGCCCGGTGGTCGGGCACGGTACGCGACCCCAGGTGAGCCGCGAGCGTGGCGAGGCGAAGATCCCGGACCTCGGCCCGAACGAGGCGTCGAGCCAGGCGCACCGTGTCGAGCACGATCGGGTCTAACGGGTACCCGTGACGACGTGCTGCGGCTGCGAGGAATCCGTGGTCGAACCGCGCATTGTGGGCCACGAACACGGCGGGGCCGAGGAACTCGACGAGCGACGGCAGCACCTGCTCGATGGGCGGCGCACCGCGGACCGTGAGGTCCGAGATGCCGGTGACCCGCGTGATCGCGGGCGGGATCGCGATCCTCGGGTCGATCAGTGTGGCGAGTTCACCGAGAACCTCGCCGCCACGGACCTTGACGGCGCCGATCTCCGTGATCCGGTCCGTGTCTGGACGCAGCCCGGTCGTCTCCAGGTCCACCACGACGAAGGTGGTGTCGATCAGTGGAGTCCCGAGGCTCTCGAACGTCGGCTGGAGCACCGTGTCCGTCCTGTGTCGGCATCGAACACCAGTTCTATCACCTCCCTGTGACGGTGCTGGTCAGCGCTGGCACCTGGGACACCACGTGCTGGTCCGTCCTCCGACGGTCGACCGTCGCAGGACGGTGCCGCAACGTGGGCAGGGGAGGCCCGCCCTGCCGTAGACGTCGAGGAACGCCGCGTAGCGTCCCGACGATCCGTTGACCATCTGATGGTCGCGGAACGTCGTGCCCTCACGGTCCACGGCGGCCTGCAGGACGTCTCGCAGGTGGCCGTGCAGCCGTCGAGCCCGACGAGGGCCGACGCTGCGGGCCGCGGGGTGGATGCCGGCCCGCCACAGGGCCTCGTCTGCATAGATGTTGCCCACCCCGGCGACGACGGTCTGGGAGAGGAGCAGGGCCTTGACCGGCGCACGACGTCGGGCGAGTTCGGCCGCGAACGCCTCGACGGAGAAGTTCGAGGTCAGGGGTTCGGGCCCGAGTGTGGCCAGGGTGGGGATGTCGGGTGCGTATCGCCCGACATCGACCACGCTCGCGCGACCGAATCGGCGGGGATCACGCATGCGCAGGACGCGGCCGTCGTCGAGTTCGAAGGCGACGCGGTCGTGGGCGCCAACGTGGTCGGGTCCTCGCGGCGTGATGCGCAGAGACCCGCTCATCCCGAGGTGCAGCACGAGTTCGAGTGGTTCCGTGCCGTCCGTGGACTCCAGCGCCAGCAGGAGGAACTTGCCGCGCCGGGACACCTCGGAGACGGCGTGCCCCGTGGCGCGATCGAGGTGGGAGATCCGGGCTGCCGGGTGCGGATCCCACCACACGTCGACGATGCGGCGGCCCGCCAGTTCGGGAACGAGCTGGCGACGGACGGACTCGACCTCAGGCAGTTCGGGCAAGGTCGCGTGAGCGTAACGGTTCTCGCCTGCGCGCATGCGCGGGCGGTGGGCGCCGTTAGGATCGCGAGCGACCAGGAGCCCTCGATGCAGCGTGTGCCGACCACCGACGAACGGCTTCGGTGCCGCGCGTGCGGAAACGTGACCCGGTTCGACGTCGTGGAGACGACCCGCACCCGCCGGTTCCGCCACTTCGACCTCGCGGGCGAGGGGCGGACCGAAGAGGAGGAGGTCCTCGACCACTCCGTCGAGTCGATCACCTGTCGGTGGTGCGGCCGCGGCGACGCGGTCGAGATCGAGCCCCGACCGCACGCCGAGCCCTGACAGGTGTCTGGCGTGCCTCGGCTCGACGCGGCACGACTCGAGGCGCTCGACGCCGACGAGTGGGCCTGGTTCCTGCCGCTCGTGCGTGGCGTCCTCGGTGAGTACAGGGACGAGCTCGACACCGACGACGCCGCGCTCGTGGACCTGCCTGCGGGACGACTGGCGGGTGGACGTCCCCGACGACGGGTCGCGAAGCTCGTCACCCGGGAGCCCCGGATCCTCGCCGCGCTTGCCGCCGCGGTTGCGGACGCGCCCGACGCCCCCGCGACGATCGCCGCACTGCTGTCGACCCCGGAGTTGCCCGGCGCAGACGACGAGGAAACCGACCAGGACCCCACTCCAACCTTCCCGGATCGCGACCGGATGCGTCGTCTGAGAGACCAGCTCGAGGTGGCACGTCGACAGGCGCAGGGGGCGCAGGCCCGAGCCGATGCGTTCGAACGCCGACTCGTGGGCGTGACCGAGGACCTCGAACGCGCGCGCGTTCGGCTGGCGGAGGTCCTGGCAGAACTCGACGAGGCCGGGCGCGAGCGCGACCGTGCCGTGGAACGCGAGCGTCGGCGTCGGGAACAGGAGATCGCTCGACTCCGGACCGAGGTCCGGCGCCTGCGACAGAGCGCGGCGGAGGCGCGGCGCGCCGTGAAGCCGTCACGCGAGGCCCGGCCCACGCCTCCGACGGCGGTTCGCGACGTCGATCGCGAGGAGTTCGGACGCGTGACCCCGGGGCGGCCCACCGTCCTGCCCGACGGAGTCCAGCCGTTGAGTCGTGAAGCGGCGGAACTGCTCATGAACCGTGGTCGCCTGGTGGTCGTCGACGGCTACAACGTGACCCTGCAGCACCAGGCGTCACTGCCGCTCGAACAGCAACGACGGTGGCTGATCGGACTCGCGGCGAGTGCGGCGCGTCGATTCGGCGCTCGACCCCTGATCGTGTTCGACGGGGAGGTGGCCGGACCGGGCGACGCGGCGGCGTTTCGCCAGGGTGTGCGCGTCCGGTTCACCGAGTCGGGATTCACCGCCGACGACGACATCGTGCTGGAGGTGGAGGCGACCGACGAACCCGTCGTCGTCGTGACCGACGACGCGGAACTCGGTCGTCGCGTCCGTGCGGCCGATGGCGACGTCCTTGCGACCGGCCCGTTCGTGTGGGCCACCCGTTAGGGGAGTTCGAGCCTCGCGACCAGGCCGAGGTGGTCCGACAACGTGCGTTCGAACACGCCGTGGCCCGTGACCACGAGGTCGTCCGAGACGAGGATGTGGTCGATCTGCGCCTCGGGGCTCGTCGAAGGCCAGGTCGGGACGCCGTCGGGGATCGCGCTCGTGACGAAGGCACCGAACGTGGTGAGTTCGACGGACCCGGGTGTGGCGTTGAGGTCACCGGCCACGATGACCGGCAGGCCCCTCTCGCGGAAGCGCGCGACCGACGCGACGACGGACCGCGCCTGCGGGACCCGAGTGTTGCCCTGGTCCTCGACGTGCGACAGGTGCGTGCCGATGACGGCGACGAGGCGGTCGTCGTCGACCTCGATCACCACCGTGACCTGGTTCCGTGCCATGGCGTCGGCTCCTCGAGGGAGCCGTTGGTGGCTCGACTCCGCGATCGGCCACCGACTGAGCACGGCGTTGCCCCACACCTCGTCTGCGGCGGGGGCGAACACGTAGGGCATGCCGAGTCGACGCTGCAGGATGCGAAGTCCGTCGCGGTTCCCGGTGGTCAACCATCCCCGGTCGACCTCGTTGAGCACCACCACGTCCGGTCGGGCCCCGGCCAGCGCGTCGGCGACCCGGTGGATGGACAGCCGACCGCGCACGTCGAATCCCATGTGGACGTTGTAGAGCACGATCGTCAGGTCCTCGGCGTCCGGGTCGTGGGCGGCCGGTCGCGGCGCGCCGCCCGACAGCGCGGCCATGGCCGTCGAGGTGACGACGAGTGTCACCAGCGCGACGACGGCTGATCGACGCATGACGGAGAAGACGCGCGGGCCGAGGCTCGTCGTCGGTCGGCCTGCGAACAGGCCAGCCACGGTCAGGATGCCTGCGGTCAGCAGGAGCACGGCGCGCGGGGGATAGGGCAGCGGCAGGTCGTACGGCGCGTAGACCGCGAACCCGAGGGCCACGAAGGCGACCAACCACCCGGTCCCTGCGGCGGCTCGGCTGCGCGGAGACGACCCTGACGCGACCTCGGCCGATCCGACGAGACCACCAAGGCCCAGTGCGAGCAGTGCCTGTGCGCCCACGGCGGCCCGGGTCATGGGCCCCAGTGCGGCGACGGTGGCCACGAGGACCAGGAGCCCCGAGGCGGGACCGCCGGCCCGCGGAGCGACACCGCGCACGACGCCGCACCCGAGCACCAGGAGCCCGCAGAACCCCACGAGCACACCGGCGACGACTCCGTCCGGCCAGTCGGTGGCCAGGGCCACCCTTCCCGGCGCGGCCACGAGCAGGAGGAAGAGGACCGTGACCGGTCCGAGCATCCACCACGGCCAGGCGGCCTGGTCGGGGCCGGGAGGATGGCGCTCGGTGACGTCCACCGTCTGCGAGGCGAGGACCGTGACGGTCGCGAGCAGCAGGGACGTGAGCAGGAAGCGGGCATCGGTCCGCCACAGGACGTCGACACCTCCCGCTGCCGCCTGTATCGCTGAGGACAGCGCCATTCCGACGACGAAGCCCAGCCGGGCTCCCGCGCCGCGGTCTCGGGTCGCCGCCAGGATTCCGAGGCCAACCGTCGTGGCCATGACGGTGACCGACGACGACAGGAACTGGGGCATGCCGCCGTCTGCGAGGTGGTTGGCAACCCTGCCGACCGCCGCGACGGAGACGGCCGACGCCCAGGCCGGGGCTGGCCAGCGGAGCGCGAGCAGTCCGAGAGCGAGTGGAGGGAGGGCCACCGTGAACGCGATGGCTCCCAGCGTGGTCGCCGGCGTGTCACCCGCGTCCCCGACGACGAACAGCACGGAGGGGAGCCACACGCGAAGTGCGTCGGTCCACAACCACGCGAGCAGCACGGCAACGATGGTCGCGCCGTTCCGAGTCTGCGGCATGGCGGCTCCGGGGAGGTCGACGGATCGTAGTCACGACCGCCGGAGGCTCCGAGGTCAGCCGCACAGGTCCTGCGAGCCCGCACCATGCGAAGAGCCCCGTCCGGGGGACGGGGCTCTCGTTCGAACGACCTTCATCTTTGCGGAGGCTTCACGCCAGTGCACCGACGAACGGTCGGCCGTGGTCTGGTCAGACCGGGGTGACGTTCTGGGCCTGCGGGCCCTTCTGGCCCTCGCCGACCTCGAAGCTGACCGTCTGGCCCTCCTCGAGTGCCTTGTACCCCTGCATCTGAATGGCCGAGAAATGAACGAACAGGTCCTCGCCGCCGTCGGCTGGGGCGATGAACCCGAAGCCCTTGTCGGCGTTGAACCACTTGACGGTGCCTTCTGGCATGTGTGCTTCCCTATCTGTATCAGTCAGTCAACACGCGCGGATGGGTCGACTCGCGGGTTCTCGGTGCGGGCCGTGACACCCCACCCTGTTGCGTGAGGGTCTGAGGCTAGCGCATCTGACGGCGTCACGTCGCATTCTGTGCGGAGGCGTGCGCGGGAACTCGCGATCCGTTCGGTCGGAGAGGACCCCGTGAGGCGTCGCAGGCCGAGCAGCAGGCGTCGCGCCCTGCGCTCGGCGACGTCCGGGTTCGAGTGGCCGACACCGAGCACCTGACGATGCGGAGCCGAGAGACTGGCGCGGACTCCGGCGAAGAGCACCCGGTACGCCGCGCGTGGCCCGGCCGGCAGGGGTGGTCGATGGAGGAACTCGACCGTCTGACGGCCTGCCTCGTCGAGTCGTAGGTCCGGCTGGTACGCGGCGAGACGGCTCTGCAGGTCAGCGACGGTCAGGGGGAGCAGGCCATCATCGACCAGCGGGAGGCGGACGTGGTCGTGCCAGGGGCCCTCGAACTCGTCGGCCCGTCTGTCGACGAGGGGCCCGAGGTCCACGCGCGGGTCGAGCAGGGCGGCGATGCGTGACTGCTCGGCGACGAAGGCGTCCGCTGCCGATGCGTCGACGGGCCGAGGCGCCCACAGCCGGTCGGCGACCAGGAAGGACGAGGTCAGCGTGAGTGACACCCAGGCGAGCAGGGCGGGTTCGTTCGCGTCGTAGGTCTGACCGTCGGGAGCCACGCCCCGGACCCTGCGGTGGATCCGGCGGACGCGCTGGGTGACGTCAACGGCCTCGCGCAGTGAACCGAACGTCGTGATGGTCACCCACGCCGAGGTGCGCTGGAGCCTTCCCAGCGGGTCGTCGCGATAGGAGGAGTGGTCCGTGACGCCTGCGACGGCAAGCGGATGGGCGACCTGAAGCAGCAGGCCGCGGATTCCTCCGGCGATCGCCGCGGGTTCGGCCATGACCTGCCACGACGGCGATCCCGGTCCCGTGAGACCCGGGTCGCCGGCGTCCGTGGTGTCCGAGACGGCCGGTGGACCGAACATGCGCTGGATCTGGCGTCTCGCGAGGCGTCCGGCGATCGGGATTCCACGTCGCAACGGAACGGGTTCCAGGTTCATCCGTCTCCGTAGCCACCGAGGACGTCGTCGAGGGTCAGCTGTCGGGCAGGGTTCGGCGTCGCGGCGGTCGCGGACGCGTCGAACTCGAGCTGCTCACCGGTGAGGGCCGTCCACCACCAGCGAAGTCCCCGCGGGGGGTTGCGGACACTCAGGGAGGAGAACTCCCGGTCCAGTCTTCCCAGGAACACGAGGTCGGTGACGACGGCGTCGACAGCGGTGCGAACGTCCTCGTCACGTCGGTAGTCGGCCTTGAGGAGGGGGATCACGTCGGCCCGGGTCTCCACCTGCCGGTATCGCTCGCCCACCGGTCCCGGGGAACCGGCGAGCCTCCGACGGGCCTCGCGCCACAGCAGGCGTTGGCGCGAGAACCAGTCCCACGCGTGGGCGGGAGGTGCAGTCAGGACCACCTGGGGACTCCACGTGCCGGTGTGTCGACGGAGGGCTCGCGTGTGGCGGGTCCGCGGCCGGTCGGGGCGTTGACGGCCGACGAGGCACCCGAGCGTATCGCCGGTGCCCGCGTGTCCCGCGGTACCAGCACGCCAACCGCGTTGTTCGGCACGTGCCTGTCGGACCGCGGTCGCGTGCGCGGATAGCGTCGTGCCGACATGAGCAACGTGACCGGCCCCGTCCTCGACCCGTTCGGGCCTGCGCCCGAGCGATCCGCATCGACCCGGCGCAGGCCTCGTCGGCTCGCCCGGACGCACGTCGCCGTGTGGGCGCCGGCGGTCGGAGTCGCGGCGGCGATGCTGGTGCCCGCCGTCTACCTCCTCGTCGCGGCCGCCGACCTCTCGGGCGAGCGCGCGTGGGCGATCGTGACCGACGCGTCGACGCTGCGGCTCACCCTACGCACCGTGGGTCTCGCGGCATCGGTCGCGTCGGCGAGTCTGCTGATCGGTGTGCCGATCGCGTGGCTGACGACCAGGTCGGACATGCCCGCCCGTCGGTTCTTCGCGGTCGCGACCGCGTTGCCGTTGGTCATTCCCACGTACGTCGGTGCGTATGCGCTCGTCGCCGCCCTTGCGCCAGGCGGCCTCGTCGAGGCCTGGTTGCGCTGGCGTCCCCCGTCTCCGTATGGCTTCTGGGGGGCGTTCGTGGCGCTGACCCTGTTCGCCTCTCCGTACGTGCTGCTCACGGTCCAGGCGGGCCTGCGTGGACTTGACCCCAAACTGGAGGAGGCATCGCGATCGCTCGGCCACTCGCCGCTGTCGACCTTCCTGAGGGTCGTGCTTCCCCAGTTGCGACCGTCGGCTGCTGCGGGAGCGCTGCTCGTCTCCCTGTACGTGCTGAGCGACTTCGGTGCCGTGTCCATCCTGCGCTACTCGACCTTCACGCGGGCGCTGTACCTGCAGTACCGGACGGCGTTCGATCGTGCCCCTGCGGCGATGCTCGGACTGATGCTGGTGGTGCTGACCGTCGTGATCGTCGTCGCCGAGGCCCGGGCCGCGCGCGATCGCGGAGGGCAGTTCGGTCGGCGAGGCAGTGTCGGGGTGGCCGCAAGGGTTCCCCTCGGCCGGTGGCGGTGGCCTGCCGCAGTCTTCTGCTCGGCGGTCGTCGGACTGGGACTCGTCGTGCCGGTGGGGGTCATCGGCTACTGGTTGGTGCGGGGGTTGGCGGCGGGCGAGACCGCGTCACTGGCACTCGGTGCGGCGGGGCGCAGCCTCGCGGTGGCCGCGCTCGGGGCCGTCGCGGCCGTCGCGGCTGCGTTGCCGGTGGCGATCTGGTCCGCCAGGACGGGTTCACGTGTGGCTCGACTCGTCGAACGCATCGCCTTCACGGGGTATGCGCTTCCGGGCATCGTCGTGGCGTTCGCGCTCGTGTTCGTGGGCATCCGGGTCGTTCCGTTCCTGTACCAGACGCTGGCGATGCTGGTGTTCGCGTACGTGGTCCTGTTCCTTCCGCAGGCCGTGGGCGCGATCCGGGGTGCGCTGGTGCAGGTCGAGCCTGACGTGGAGGCGGCGGCGCGAACCCTGGGGGCCTCTCGCATGTCGGTCGTGCGCAGGGTGACGCTGCCCCTGTCACGGAGAGGCGCGATCGCTGGTGGGGCGCTGGTGTTCCTGACGATCCTGAAGGAACTGCCGGCGACCCTGCTACTGGCACCGACGGGGTTCGACACCCTGGCGGTGAGGGTCTGGTCCGCGACCGAGGAGGCGTTCTTCACGCGGGCCGCGCTGCCGGCAATGCTGCTGATCCTGCTCGGCTCACTGCCGCTGGCGATCGCGATGGTGCGGGATCGGCGCGAGGCGGCCTGATCGGGCTCCCATCGAGCGGTTCGGACCCGAAGATCGGGTCCTGCCGAGCCCCCAGTGTGTCAGCCCGTGGGCGTGAGCACCCGGGCCTCGGACTCGAGGCGGTGATCGGTCGTCGGGTCGTGCCGTGGGAATGTGAGCACCGGACCGTCGACGGTGATCTCCACGCGCTGGCCACGCTCGAGGTCGATCCTGGGTCCCCGACGCGCCCGGATGCGCTGGCCGTCGGACAGTTCGAGGTCGACGAGCTGGTCGTGCCCGAAGTAGGAGAGACCCACGATCGTCGCGGGACCCGTGTCCGAGGCCCGGAGCCGAAGCGCCTCGGGTCGCACGACGACGTCCACCGACGGCTCGGTCACCACCTCGCGTGATGACAGGCGCCCGATCGGCGTGTCCACGAGGTAGTCGCCGACGCGCATGCCCACGAGTGTGTCCGCTTCGCCGACGAACTCGGCGACGAAGCGCGTGCTCGGCCGGGTGTAGAGCGTGTGGGGATCCGCCACCTGGTGGAGGCGTCCCTGTCGCATGACCGCGACCCGGTCGGCGAGTGAGAGGGCCTCCTCCTGGTCGTGCGTGACGAACACCGCGGTGGCGTGGGCCTCCTGGAGGATGGCGCGCACGTCCTCGCGAACGGTGGTCCGCAGCGACGCGTCGAGGCTCGAGAACGGTTCGTCCAGCAGGACGACGCGAGGAGCAGGTGCCAGTGCCCGGGCGAGGGCGACGCGCTGTTGCTGTCCTCCCGAGAGCTCCGACGGAAGGCGGTCACCGTGCTCGCCCATGCCGACGAGGTCGAGTACCTCGGCGACGCGGGCGCGTCGCTGGGCCCGCGCCTGTCCCCGCAGTCCGAACGCCACGTTTCCAGCGACCGAGAGATGGGGGAACAGTGCGTAGTCCTGGAAGACGAGACCGACGTTGCGCTGCTCGGCCGGAACACCGACGCCGGGGCCACTGACCAGTCGCCCGTCGATGGTGATGGCGCCTGCGTCCGGGGCCGTCAGCCCGGCGATCATGCGCAGGATCGTGGTCTTCCCGCATCCTGACGGGCCGAGCAACGCGGTGATGGTGCCTCGCGGGACCACGAGGTCGACCCCGTCGACGGCGACGGTGTCGCCGAAGCGCCGGACCAGTCCACGGCACTCGAGTGCCGCGATGCCGGTCGGGTCCATGGCGTTCACGCCTTCCTGGTGGTCGTACCCGTTCCACGGGCGGGGTGGCGACGCCGAACTCTCGCGGCGTGACCCGTAGGTAAGGTTACCCTTCCCTGCGGTGGGGACGCCAATCGTGTGGAGGTAGCCTCCCGTTCATGACACCGACCTCGACGACCACCCCGTCCGCCACGACCACGAAGGACGCCGTCCGGCGAAGCGTCGCCGTGCTTGGCGACCGCGTGCTGGTGGCTCCTCCGGGCGACGCCGAGCGACGTTCGAAGGGTGGGATCGTCATCCCGGCCACGGCGGCGTCCATCGACCGCAAGGGCATCTGGGGAGAGGCGATCGGTGTGGGGCCGCACGTCCGTCAGGTCGGTGTGGGGGACGAGGTCCTGTACCTGCCGGAGGACGCCATCGAGGTCGACGTGCAGGGCGACTCCTACCTGATCGTTCGGGAACGCGACGTGCATGCCGTCGGGTCGACGCGCAGAGACGGTGCGACCGGGCTGTACCTGTGACGGAGGCCGACCTCGCATCCACGGCGACGGGCCCGCCACCGGGCATGCGGGTTCGGCTGTCCTCGAACGAGTCCCCGTTCGGCCCCTCGCCACGGGCCGTCGAGGCGATCCGTGAGGCGGCGGCGGACGCGCACCTGTACCCCGACGACCAGTCGCGTGCACTCCGCGAGGCCATCGCGGACGCCGAGTCGACGACCTTCGAACAGGTGACGGTCGGGACCGGATCCACGGCGGTCCTCATGGAGACGATCGCCCACGCGGCGCAGGGTGGGGGGACCGTCGTCGCGTTCGACGCGTCGTTCGTCGTGTACCGACTTGCCGCGTCCAACGTCGGCGCCCCGTACGTGGAGGTGCCCATAGACCTCGTCGGGCCGCAGGGTCGGCAGCGTTGGCACCGCGACGTGGATCGCCTGCTCGCGTCGGTCGGCCCGGACACCCGCGTGGTGGTCGTCGACAACCCGGGGAACCCGACGGGAGCGCACTTCACGGGCGACGAACTCACGAGGCTGGTCCGTGGACTGCCGCGTGACGTCACGCTCGTCGTCGACGAGGCGTACCACCACTTCGCCGCGGGCCTCGACGGCTACCGGACGGTCGACGAACTCGCGCTCGACCATCCGCGCGTCGTCGTGGTCCGCACGTTCTCCAAGGCCCACGCACTCGCGGGTCTGCGTGTCGGCCACGCGATCGGTCCCAGGGATCTCATCGCTGCGGTGGACGCCCGACGCGGGCGATTCAACGTCACCGCGACGGCCCAGGCCGCAGCGCTCGCCAGTCTCGGCGACCCGGAGCATCTCGGCCGTGCCGTGCAGGGGACGCTCGCGGGTCGAGACCGGATGGCGACGGGTCTGGCCGCCCTCGGGATCCCGTTCGTGGAAGGGCTCGGCAACTTCCTCGTCGTCGACGCTCGAGGGCCGTCCGGCCCGGCGATCGAGCGTTGCGCCGATCGGGGGATCGGTGTCCGCACCCTCGCCCCGTACGGGCTCCCGGACCACGTGCGTGTCAGTGTCGGCACCCCGGAGGAGGTCGACGCGTTCCTCGCGGCTGCACCCGCGGCGTTCCCGTGACGACCAACGCACCGACGACCCGACGGACCGACCGAGTCCGGTGGGTCGTGGTGTGTCTCGCGCTGCTGCTCGCCGCCTGTGACGACGGTGCGACGATCGACGTGGCCGATGCCCCGGAAGCCTCACCGCCCCCGCGAGACGCCGTGCTCGAGCCCGGGGGATGGCCAGAGGCGGCCGCGTGGATCGCCCGCGAGAACCAGGCGGGTCGCCCGGTGCTCGTCAACGTGTTCGCGAGCTGGTGCATCCCCTGCCGCAGGGAGATGCCGCTGCTGGTGGAGGTGGCTGCGGCACGGCCCGACATCGCGTTCCTGGGTGTCGACCACCTCGACCAGATCGATGCGGCCAGGGCGTTCGTCGAGGAGATGGGCGTCGAGTTCCCGACCATCCACGACCTGACCGGCGACTTCGCAGCGGCCGTGGGGGGTCGTGGCATGCCGACGACGGTGGTGTTCGACACCGACGGTCGCATGATCGCCCACCACACCGGTGAGGTGACCGCGCGTCAGCTCGACGAACTTCTCGACCGGGTCGGCTGATCCCGGGCTCAGGCCTGCAGTCGTTGGCGAACGAGCGCGGACACCCGCGACCCGTCAGCGCGTCCGGCCACCTCCGCCATCACCGGTTTCATGACCTGGCCCATCGCGGCGGGACCCTCGGCCCCGACCTCGCTCACGACGCGATCGACGATGGCGGCGAGTTCGTCGTCCGTCAGCTGCGCGGGGAGGAACTCCTCGTACAACGCCGCCTCGGCAGTCTCGCGTCGTGACTGCTCCTCGCGTCCGGCGTCGGCGAACGCCTGCGCGGCCTCCCTCCGGCGCTTCACCTCCGTGGTCAGCACCTGTATGACCACCGCGTCGTCGAGTCGTCCCTGGGGGCCGATGCCGTCGGCGACGGCGCGGTCCCTGAGCGCGGAGACGGCCATGCGCAGGGCAGACATGCGGTCACGGTCTCGCGCCTTCATCGCCGTGCGGAGTTCGGCCTCGACCGTGTCGTGGAGACTCATGCTCGTGGTTCCTCGGTGCAGGTCGTCCCCGGGGCAGGGACGGCTTCGCGTGGTACAGGAGAGTGGATCAGGCCTCGCGGTGCAGGGCGAGTTCCGCGGCCAGTACGTGGAGGACGGGCCCCATCCTCAGGTCGAACACCCGGTCTGCCAGGGCGGTGAGCTGCGTGACGAAATCGGGAAAGCGCGTGCGGACCTCGCCGGGAACCATGATGTCCACGCACCGTCCCGAGCGACCGACCGGATCGAGGACGCCGGCGAACCGATACCCGCGCGCCTCGACGGTCTCCGCGCAGGGCGCGACCGAGGGGTGTCCTGCGGACACCGTGAGGCTGTGTCCCGCCGGTGGCGTGGGCAGCAGCGCCGCCCAGGAGTCGTCCGCGACCGGGACACGTACGAGCACGGCGCCGTCACTGGCGAGGGAACGCGCGACGCTGGTCTTCACGGGGAGCTCACTGGGTCGTGCCGTCGGACGCGCATGGTCGCAGCCCGACGAGTCGGAGTCACGCAACCCCCACCTGCTGCGTCGAGGGTGCGCCTCGGGTGGTCCTCGCGTCGTCGTAGGATCCTCCTCCTGTCTCCGGAGGTGTGTGTCGATGGCCCGTGTCGCGGTGGTCGGAGCGACGGGATTCACCGGGCGCCTGGTCGTCGGCGAGGCGGTGCGCCGTGGGCACGACGTCGTCGTCGTGGGTCGTGACCCGGATCGGCTGGCCGCGCTGCGCGCGGAGCATCCGGAGTCGTCGCTCGAGGCACACACCGCCGACGTCGAGGACGGTGGCGGGCTGCGCCGGGCTCTCGAGGGCGTCGAGGTCGCCATCAGCGCGGTCGGTCCGTTCAGCCGGCTGGGCCCACCGGTCGTCGACGCGGCGGTGGAGGTCGGGGTCGACCTCGTCGACGTCTCCGGCGAGCAGGGCCACCTGCGAACGGTGATGGACGCGGATGTCCGGTTCTCCCGGGCCGGCGTCCGCGTGGTGTCTGCGGCAGGCTTCGACTGGATGCCCGGAGACCTGCTCGCTGGACTCGCGGGTGACGCGACGGTGGAACCCGCCGAGGTGCACGTCACGTATCACGTCGGGGGCCGGCCGAACCGGGGTCTGACGTCGGCAGGGACGCGGCGTTCCATCGCGGCCATGCTCGGCGAGCCCTGCCTGGCACGGGTCGACGGGGTCCTCGTCGCTGAACTCCCGGCCGAGCAGCGACGCCTCGCGTGGTTCCCCCGGCCCGTCGGGCCCCGTCACGCCGTCGGGATCCCCGGCGGCGAGCCGCTGCTGGTCCCTCGTCACCTGCCGTCTGCACGCACCGTGCGCACGTACCTGGCGATGCCGTCCTGGCGCGCGGAGCTGCTGCAGGCGTTCGCGGGTGCGACGCGAGGCGAGGTGGTTCGTCGCGTCGGTGCCTGGTGGCTCGAGCGGCCACGTCCGGACCCCGACGAGCAGCGACGGGCGTCGACGCGCTGGGCGGTGGTCGCCGAGGCGGAGAGTTCGCTGGGCGTGGCACGCGGATGGGCGCACGGCCACGACGTGTACGCGTTGAGCGCGACGACCGCGGTCCTGGCGGCGGAACGCGTTGGCCGCGCCGATCCCGGGTTCCGCGCGCCAGCGGAACTGGGTCACGCCGGCGAGATGCTCGACGAGCTCGCGCGACGCAGCGACCTCCGCTGGGCGCTGGTCCGACCGTCGTGGAACGGCTAGTGGGGGTCCGATACGTTCGACGTCCGCGATCTCGGAGGACCCCATGCGTTCAAGGCGATCACGGCGTCTGCGGCGGAAGGTCATCCGCGGTACCGACGACCTGCGCGACAGGATCACCTCCATCGGCGCGGCGGCCGCGACACTGGCGGGGGAGGTGCCCGAGCAGCTGCAACAGGTGCCCGATCGCATCCAGCGCCTGCCGGCACACGTCGAACACGCCAGGGCCGTCGTGGAGGACCGTCTCGAACTCGCTGAGCCCTACGTGCGCCGCGGTGGCATCGGACTGCTCAGCGCGGCGCAGGCCCTGATCGGCGTGGCCGTCGCGCTGCCTCGCCTGGTGGCCCGGTCGCTGACCATCGCCAGGATCCTGGCGGAGCGGGCAGAGATCGCTCAGGAGCGCGGTCAGCAGTTCGCAGACAGAGCCCGAGACCTCGCGCACCGCGTCGAACCGTCCCGCCGCCAACAACGCCGACGCCGACTCCGGGGTGCGCTGCTGGTGTCGGCGGGATTCGCCGTGGGATTCGTCCTTGGCTGGATCATGGCGGACGGGAAGGGCCTGGCGGCCCGGGAACAGGACCGTGAGACGGCGGCCGGTCACGCAGCGGAGGTGGCGCGTCGCGACGCCGAGGTCGCCGACGGAGAGCCCACGGCGCCGCGCGTCCTGCACGACACGGGCCCACGGCGTGTCACTGTCATCGAGGGTGGAACACCGGCGCGGTGACCGAGCGACTGCTCGCGGACACCGACGAACTGCTCGGAGAGGTCCTCGGCGTCTGGTTCCGCGACGACCGTTCGGGTTTCGCGGCGATCGAGGTCCGATCCGACGACGCAGGTCCGTCCCCGGTCGAGGACGCAGACGGCGTGCGATGCACGGGCCCGTTGGCGGCGGTCGTGGAGGGACAGGTCCTTCGACTCGTGGGTCGGTGGACCGAGGACGACCGGTGGGGACCGACGTTCGAGGCCGTCTACTACGAACTTCCGGTGCCGCGCACGCTCGATGCGCTCACGGCGCATCTGCGTGGACCGGACTTCGCGGGCGTCGCACGTGACCACGTGGAACGTGCCGTCGCCCACCTCGGACTGGACCTGCCCAGGGTGGTGACTGGAGCGCCACACCGCCTGGTCGACGAGGTCGGGCTTCCACAGTCGTCGGCTGACGACCTGTGCGACGCGTGGGCGGCGAGCACGGCGCTGCCGCGGTTGTTCCAGTTGGTGGCCGACGCCGGATGGACTCGGGACGCTGTCCGGTCCGCGCACGAACAGTTCGGTCCGGCGGTGCTCGACGTGGCCCGCGACGCCCCCTATCGGCTCCTCGAGGCCCCGCGGGTCCGGTTCGCGCACGTCGACCGACTGGCCCGGCGCCGCGGCGTTGCACCGGACGATCCGGATCGCCTGACCGCGGGCGCGTGGGCAGAGGTGTCCGCCGCGCGGCGTCGGGGGCACGAGCACCTGCCTCGAGAGGACGTCGTCCGAGCGGCCTCGAGGCTGCTCGGCGTGGACGCGATCACGGCCGCAGTGGGCGTGGACGGGGCCGTGGTCGCCGGTCTGCTGGTCGCCGACGTGGTGGAGGGCGTGGAGGTGGTGACCACCCCGTCGGCTCTCGCGACGGAACGGGCCCTGGCCGATGCGTTGGCGGCCCTGACGCGGGCATCGTCCTCCCGGCTCGGCGGGTTGGCCGCGGGGGTGGAACTGGCCGACGACCTCACGGACGACCAGCGACGCGCGGTCCTCGGGATCCTCGACCACCCCGTCTGCGTCCTCACGGGGGGAGCGGGCACCGGCAAGACCCGCACGCTGGAGGAGGTCGTACGTGTCGTGGCGGCCGCGGACCGCGAACTGGCGCTGTGTGCACCGACGGGTCGCGCCGCACGGCACCTCGAGGCCGTCACCGGCTGGGCCGCGACCACGGTCCATCGGCTGCTGGAGGCGAGGCCCGACGCCGAACGCGGGTTCTCCTTCTCCCATGGCGCCGATCGTCCCCTGCCGCACGATCTCGTGGTCGTCGACGAGGTGTCGATGTGTGACACCGCCCTGACCAACCACCTCGTGCAGGCCGTCGACGACGGCAGTCACCTGTTGCTGGTCGGCGACGCGGACCAGCTTCCCCCGGTGGGGCCGGGCAGTGTGCTCAGGGACGTGGTTGCCTCCGGGGTGGTGCCCACCTTCCACCTCGGACAGATCCACCGCCAGTCAGCACGGAGCCGGATCTCGTGGCTCGCGAGGGAGATCCTCGACGGTGGTGTGGGTGACCTTCCCGGCGTCGACGGCGACCTGTACTTCGCCGAGGAGCCCGACACCCACGCCGTGGCCGACCGTGTCGTGCGCGCGGTCGTCGAACGCGTGCCCGAACACCTCGGTGTCGAGTCGTCCGACGTGCAGGTCCTCGCCCCGATGTACGGGGGGCCCGCGGGCGTGGACGCCCTCAACGCTGCGCTTCGTGCGGCGCTCAACCCTCCGACGGGGCGAGCCGTGGCGGGGTTCGAGGTCCACGACCGGGTGATGGCCACCCGCAACGACGTGGAACGCCAGGTGGCGAACGGGGACATCGGTCGCGTGGTCGACGTCGACCTGCGGGCGCGCGTCCTGACCGTGTCGATGCCGACGGGAGACGTCGAGTACCCGGCCTCCGCGTGTCGCGACCTCGTCCACGCATGGGCGGTGACCGTCCACAAGTCGCAGGGCGGCGAGTGGCCGGTCGTGGTGCTGGTCGTCGACGGCACGCACCGGCGGATGCTGCACCGCAACCTGCTGTACACCGCGGTGACTCGGGCCCGCGACGCACTCGTGATCGTGGGGCAACGGGCCGCGATGGCGACGGCGGCTGCGATCGTGGACTCCTCGGCTCGCCACACGGGGCTCGCCAGCAGGCTCGTCGATGCCGCCGGACGTTCGCAGTAGTCTCGCTGGTGTGACCCTTCTCGACGGCAACTACGACACCGGGGGCTTCTTCGACGAAGTCTTCGACGCCGACGGATGTGTGCGCCCGCACTACGTCGCCCTCGCAGAACGTTTCGCGCGTCTCACCGCGGAGGACCTGGCGAGTCGGGAACGACTCCGGGACGGCATCTTCCGCACGCAGGGGATCACCTTCACCGTCTACGGCGACGACGACGGCATCGAACGCACCTTCCCGATGGACATGGTTCCCCGGATCGTGCCAGCGGACGAGTGGGCGATCATCGAGGCTGGTGTCGTCCAGCGTGTCACGGCACTCAACCGGTTTCTCGACGACCTCTACGTCGGCGAGCAGGCGGCGATCCACGACGGGATCGTTCCTCGGTGGCTCGTGGAGACCGCCGACGGGTTCACCCGACAGGCCTTCGGGATCGCCATGCCACACGCTGCGCGATGCCTCGTGTCCGGTGTGGACCTCGTCCGCGACCATGCCGGGACCTATCGGGTGCTCGAGGACAACCTGCGCAACCCGTCGGGCATCTCCTACGTCCTGGAGAACCGCGCGGCGATGACGCGTGTGTTGCCCAGGGCCTTCGCCGCGCACCACGTGCGTCCCGTGGACCACTACGGACCGGTGCTCCTGCGCGCGCTGCGGTCGGTCGCTCCCCGAGCCGCGGGGGAGCATCCGGTGGCGGTCGTGCTCACCCCGGGCATCCACAACTCGGCGTACTTCGAGCACGTGTTCCTCGCCCGGCAGATGGGCGTCGAACTCGTCGAGGGCCGGGACCTCGTGGTCGACGAACACGTCGTGTACATGCGTACGACGCGAGGACTCCGGCGGGTCGACGTCATCTACCGCCGCATCGACGACCAGTTCCTCGACCCCGTCGTCATGCGGCCGGACTCCGTGCTCGGGGTGCCCGGACTGCTGTCCGCAGCGCGTGCGGGCAACGTCACGATCGCCAACGCCGTCGGCAACGGCGTCGCTGACGACAAGGCGGTGTACGCGTTCGTCCCGGACCTCATCCGCTTCTACCTCGGTGAGGACGCGATCCTGCCGAACGTGGAGACCTACCTGCTGTGGGATCCCGAGCACCGGGCCGCCGTGCTCGATCGCCTGGGGGAACTGGTCGTCAAGCCCGTCGCGGCGTCAGGCGGCTACGGGATGCTCATCGGGCCGCATGCGTCGGACGAGGACATCGAACGCTTCCGTGTCCAGATCGAGGCGGACCCGCGGGGCTACATCGCCCAGGAGGTCGTGGCGCTGTCACGTCATCCCACCCTCGTCGATGGTCGACTGGAGGGGCGCCACGTGGACCTTCGGCCCTTCGCCATCGCTGGGGAGTCGATCCAGGTGATCCCCGGGGGACTGACGAGGGTCGCACTGCGCAAGGGATCCCTGGTCGTCAACTCCTCCCAGGGCGGCGGATCGAAGGACACCTGGGTGCTGGCGGGCGAACCGGTGGACCGCATCGACGTGGAACCTGAGGATGTGGAGGACGCGTCGGACGGCCATCGCACGACGGTGGAGGTGTGACGTGCTCGCGCGACTCGCAGAGAACCTGTTCTGGGCCGGGCGCCATGTCGAGCGCGCCGAGGACACCACGCGGATCGTCGACGTCACGTACCACACACTGCTCGAGTCCCCACCGGCGGAGATCTCCCAGACGTGGCGGCAGGTGCTCGACGTCCTGAGTCTCGCCGACCAGTACGACGGGGCACTCGACGGAGAGAGTGTCGTGGAGTTCCTGGTGCTCGACCGGGACAACCCCGGGTCGATCCACACGTCGGTCGCCCATGCTCGTCACAACATCCGCAGCGTGCGCGAACTCGTGTCGACGGAGTTGTGGGAGGTGGTCAACGACCTGTTCCTCATGCTGAACTCGCGTGACCTGCGCCACGAACTCGCCGAACAGCCCTACGAACTGTTCGGGCAGCTCCGCCGGGCGTGCATGACGATCTACGGCGTGTCGAGCGAGACCATGCCGCGCGACGACGGCTGGCGGATCATGGCGGTCGGGCGGCTCCTGGAACGCGCGGAGATGACGTGTCGACTGATCGACGTGCGCTACGCGCAGCTCGTCGACCTCGGGGGACCGTCCGTACGCCTGTGGTCGACTCCAGCGGACGAGGACGAGGCACGCGCGCAGGCCGACGAGGCGAGCGAGGCGCTGCAGCGGTTCGCGCAGGGCGCCGATCGGGCGGACTTCCACCAGTGGATCACGGTGCTCAAGTCGGCGTCGGCGCTCGAGGCCTACCGGCGCCGCTACCGCGCATCCATGGACCCTGCCGACGTTGTCGAGTTCCTGCTGCTCGAGCCGGACCTGCCTCGCAGCGTCCTGTTCTGTCTGACGGGCGCGATGCGCCAGCTCGAGGTGCTGTGCGGGGCCCAGCCCACCGCGTCGTCCCGTCGACTCGGCCGGATGGTCGCGTCGCTGCAGTACCGTGACGTCGCAGAACTCTTCGAGATCGGGCTCCACGACCTGCTCGAGTCGCTCCAGGAGGAGGTCGCCGCCGTCGCCGACGGTGTCGCCGACGAGTTCTTCCGCCACCATCCGGGTGGCCCGCTGCGCGTGGTCGGTGCAGGATGACGTCTCGACGGAGCGTGCACCGATGCGCCTGAACATCCGCTACCTCACGCGGTTCGACTACACCGATCCCGTCCACGAGTCGCAGAACGAGTTGCGGGCATGCCCAGCGACGGACCTGCACCAGCAGCTCGTGCACTACGACGTGACCGTGTCGCCGTCGGCACGTGTCGCGTCGTACCTCGACTACTGGGGCACGCGGGTCGACACGTTCGGGATCCGCCACCGGCACGATCACCTGGAGGTCGTCGCCGAGGCGACCGTGGACACCCTTCCCGCCGCCGAACTCCGGCCCGGTGTGTCGCTCGCGGACGTGCGGGAGACGAGGTTCCGTGACGAGTACTTCCCGTTCCTGCAACGTTCACCACACGTCGACTGGGGCGAGGCGGTGACGGCTGCCGCTCGGGAGACCGTGGCTGACTGCGGGGACGATGCCGTGGCCGCGGTGCACGCCATCCACGAGCGCGTCGCCGCCCTGGACTACGAGACGGGCCGAACGTACGTGGGGGTGGCCGTCGACCGTGTGTTCGAGGTGGGCGGCGGGGTCTGTCAGGACTTCGCGCACCTGGCGGTGGCGATGTACCGCGCGATCGGTGTGCCCGCGCGGTACGTGTCCGGTTACCTGTTCACCGTCGACGACTCCTCCGGGGCGGACACGGAGGAGGACGAGGTGGAGGTCCAGACCCACGCCTGGGTGGAGGTCCTGCTGCCCGGCCGTGACTGGTCTGCATTCGACCCCACGAACCGGCAGGCCGTGAGCGAACGTCACGTCACCATCGGCCGCGGTCGCGACTACGACGACGTGGCGCCGCTGCGTGGGGTGTTCAACGGGGCCACGGATCACGAGATGCTGGTCCGGGTGTCGATGCGGCGTCTCGCCCACCAGCCGACGATCGCGACGTTCGGTTCGGGACTGCGACGTCCCCAGCAGCAACAGCAGCAGCAGTGACGCGCCTCGGGGCACGCGTCGAGACGCACGTCGCCCCTCGGATTGCGCCGCTCGCGACACCCTCGTACTATGTCAACGAACATGTTGAGAAACTCGTCCAGAGGGTGCCTTCATGGCTTCGCCAGCGTCCGTGACTGACCGAGACACGTCTGTCTCGTTCGTCGGGCTGCTCGGTGAGGCGCGTGCAACCATCGTGCGCGACCTGCGTGCGGCGCCCGGGCGGACCGTGGCGGAACTGGCCGCGACGCTCGGCGTGTCGACGGTCGCGACCCGTCGCCACCTGGCGGTGCTCGAACAGGAGGGGCTGGTCACCTCGACCGCGGTCAACCAGGGACGCGGCCGCCCGGTCCAGCGCTGGAGTCTGACGGAGGCCGCAGGACACCTGCTGCCGCACCGCTACGATGCGTTCGCGGCAGAACTCCTCACGTTCCTCGTCGAACGTCATGGGCGCGACGTGTTCCGTGAGTTCCTCCGCTGGCGCATGGAACGCGAGGTCGCCGGCCTGTCCGAGGCGGTGACGGCGGAGGACCTGCACGACCGCCTGGACCAGTTGAGCGAGGTGTTGTCCCGCGCCGGGTTCGACGCCTCGGTCGAGCGGGACGGGCCGGTGTTCACCCTGATCCAGGGGAACTGCGCCATCGAGGACGTCGCTCGAGAACACCCCGAGGTGTGTGCCTACGAGGCCGCCAGCTTCTCGAAGGTGCTGGGGCGCGACGTGAGCATCTCTCGACGCACGACCATGGCCTCGGGTGCACCCCAGTGCGTGTGCACCGTCGCCCCACGGCCGTCCGAGGACGGCCATGACCTGCAGCAGCACGCCGCGACGGCGGACGACGCCGGCACGGCACCCGAATCCGATGGAGGAGTCCGACGGTGAGTCAGACGGAGATCGAACTGCCAGTCAGCGATGCGCGCCGGGAACAGGCCGCGGTCGCCGACGAGTTGAGCGAGTACCGGTTCGGCTGGGCCGACCGGGACGACGAGTACTCGTTCACCTCCGATCGTGGGCTCGACCGTGACAAGGTCGCGGCGATCAGTGAGCGCAAGGACGAGCCGGCATGGATGCGCGACCTGCGCCTGCGCGCGTACGAGGCCTACCGGCGGCGTCCGATGCCGAACTGGGGCGCGGACCTCACCGGGATCGACTTCGACAACATCCACTACTACGTGGAGGCGTCGGAGAAGCAGGCGACCTCGTGGGACGAGTTGCCGCCGGAGATCCTCGAGACCTACGAGAAGCTCGGCATCCCGCAGGCGGAGCGTGAACGCCTGATCGCTGGTGTCGCCGCCCAGTACGAGAGCACCGTGCTCTACCACAAGGTGCGTGAGGACCTCGAGGAGGAGGGGGTCATCTTCCTCGACACCGACACGGCCCTGCGCGAACACGAGGACCTCTTCCGCGAGCACTTCGCGACCATCATCCCGCCCAACGACAACAAGTTCGCCGCACTGAACACGGCGGTGTGGTCGGGCGGTTCGTTCATCTGGATCCCCGAGGGTGTGAAGGTCGACATCCCCCTGCAGGCCTACTTCCGCATCAACAAGCAGAACATGGGGCAGTTCGAGCGCACGCTCATCATCGCCGAGCCGGGTTCGTACGTGCACTACGTCGAGGGCTGCACCGCGCCGATCTACTCGTCCGACTCGCTGCACTCGGCGGTCGTGGAGATCCTCGTGAAGCCGGGGGCGAGGGTCCGGTACACCACGATCCAGAACTGGTCCAACAACGTCTACAACCTGGTCACCAAGCGAGCGGTCGCCGAGCGTGACGCCACGATGGAGTGGATCGACGGAAACATCGGGTCGAAGGTGACGATGAAGTACCCGGCGGTGTGGCTCACCGGCGAGGGCGCGAAGGGTGAGGTCCTGTCCGTCGCGTACGCGAACGATGGTCAGCACCAGGACGCCGGCGCCAAGATGGTGCACGCCGCTCCCTACACGACCTCCAACATCCTCTCGAAGTCGATCTCCAAGGGAACGGGCCGCACGAGCTATCGCGGGCTCGTCGCCATCAACGAGGGTGCCCACCATGCGCGCGCGGCGGTCAAGTGCGACGCGCTCATGCTCGACGACACCTCGCGCACGGACACGTATCCGTACATGGAGATCGAGCAGGAGGACGCCACGATCGAGCACGAGGCCACGGTCTCCAAGCTGTCCGAGGACCAGCTGTTCTACATGCAGTCGAGGGGAATCGACGAGGACGAGGCCACGGCGATGATCGTGCGAGGCTTCATCGAACCGATCGCTCGTGAGTTGCCGATGGAGTACTCCGTGGAACTCAACCGCCTCATCGCGCTCGAGATGGAGGGCGCGATCGGCTGACGCCTCGCGCCTCGCCCTCGCGTGACCACCTGCGTTCCGTCGGCCAGACCGTGCCGGCGGGCGAGGGGCGCCGCGACCTCCCACCGACGACCGATCCACCGCGATCTGAACCGACGAGCACACCGTGAACCTCGACGCCCTGACTGAAGAAGAACTGCGCGCCCGCTCGGACGAGCGAGGCGAACCCGGCTGGTTGCGAGACCGCCGACTCGCTGCCTGGAAGCGGTGGGTCGACCAGGCGTGGCCGGACAGTGCCCGCGACGAGTTCTGGCGCTCGACTCCGTTCGACCGGAGGTTCACCGTCGACCGCGACGTGCTCGACGGATCGGACGGCGTGGACGTCCCTCCCTCGCTGACCGACGCGATGGACGTGCCATGCGCCGTGGCGACCATCGTCGACGGGCGCCTGCTCGACGTGACCGTGCCGGCGGAGTTCGCGCAGGCCGGTGTCGTCGTGTCCGACCTGGTCTCTGCGGCCACCGACCACCGTGATCTCGTCGAACGTCATCTCGGGTCCCTGACCACCAGTTCGGAGGGTTCGACCGGCGCCGACGACGACCGGACCGTCACGGCGAGCGATGCCGCCTGGTCCGACGGGGTGTTCATCCTCGTGCCGCCCGAGGTGGAGCTGAGCGCGCCGATCTCCGTCCACGTCCACGCGTCGCGTCCCGGTGCCCACCTGCCGCGTGTGCTGGCCGTGGTGGGCCATCATGCGCGGGCCACCCTGTACCTGGAGCACACTTCGCCCGACGTCGATGCGCTGGTGGACGAGGTCGTGGAGGTCGTCGCGGAGGACTCGTCGACGGTCGAACTCGCGACGATCCACACGTGGGGTGCCGGGGTGCAGCACCTGGCCCTGCACAAGGTCGCCGCACACCGCGACTCGACGATCAGGACGCTCGCGGTGACCATCGGCGGTTCGACGGTGCGACTCCGGCCGGAGGTCGACCTCGTCGGTCCGGGAGCCAGCGCGCGGCCACTGGGGGTCTACTTCGCCGACGAGGGGCAGTGGTTCGACCTGCAGCCCTACGTCCGCCACCTGGCTCCGCACGCGACCTCTGACGTGCTGTTCAAGGGCGCCCTGCAGGGCCGGAGCCGGACCGTCTTCCGGGGCAACGTGTTCGTGCACCGGGACGCGGTCGGTACGGCCACCGACGAGAACAACCGCAGCCTCATCCTGACCGAGGGCGCTCGGGCGGACGCCACACCCTTCCTCGAGATCGAGTGCTCCGACATCACCGCGGGCCACGGCTCGGCCACCGGTCAGATCGACGCGCGGCAGCTGTTCTACCTCGAGGCGCGCGGGATCACCCGTGACGACGCGCTGCGCCTGATCGTGTACGGGTTCTTCCGCGAGGTCATCGACGAGTTCGACCTGCCCGGTGTCTCCGAGGTCGCACTCGCGGCGATCGAGGAGCGCATCGACGCCGTGGACCTCTCCGAGGTCCAGGTCAACGATGCCTCGCTGCGTGACGAGGCAGGTTCCTGATGGCTACGCCGGCTGCGAGCCTGTCCGCACTCGCCGAGGACACCCCGACCCGGGTCGAGGTCGACGGCATCCCTGTGTGCCTCGTACGCAAGGGTGACGGGGTCCGTGCCCTGCACGACGTGTGTTCCCACCAGCAGTGGTCACTCGCCGACGGCATGGTGTGGGGCAACGGAGTGGAGTGCTCTCTGCACGGGTCCACCTTCGACCTCGACACCGGAGCGCCCTCGTCGCTGCCTGCGACCCGGCCCGTTCCCACCTACGCGGTCGAGGTCGAGGGTGACGACGTGCTCGTCGACGTCAGTCGAGCGACCAACGGAGCCAGACCTGCCGATCACTGGTGAGGCGGACGTCCGCGCGCCCTGCGAGCGTCCCAGTGATGCTCGTGCCCATTCCCTGACAGACCTGCTGAGAGAAGAGAAGACGACATGGCTGACCTCGAGATCCGCGACCTGACCGTCGAAGCCGACGGGACCGAACTGCTGCACGGCGTCTCGCTCGACCTCGACCGTGGGAGGACCATCGCGCTGATGGGCCCCAACGGCTCGGGCAAGTCGACGCTCGCCTACACCATCGCCGGACACCCCTCGTACGACATCACCGGGGGCACGATCTCCTGGCAGGGCACGGTCCTCAACGACCTCACGCCCGACGAACGGGCACGTATGGGGGTGTTCCTCGCGATGCAGTACCCGGTGGAGGTCCCCGGGGTGTCGCTGACGAACTTCCTGCGCACCGCGCTCAACGCGATGAGTCCCGAGGAGGTTCCGATCCGGGAGTTCATGACCCGGCTGCGCGAGGAGATGGCGGCGCTCGGGATCAGCGAGTCGTTCCTCGAGCGGTCCGTCAACGACGGATTCTCCGGGGGTGAGAAGAAGCGCTTCGAGATCCTTCAGGCGGCGCTCCTGCGGCCGTCGCTGGCCGTGCTCGACGAGACCGACTCGGGGCTCGACGTGGACGCGCTCAAGATCGTCTCCGAGGGTGTGAACCGGTTGCGTGGACCCGAACTCGGCGTGTTGATCATCACCCACTACACCCGCATCCTTCGCTACATCGAGCCCGACGAGGTACACGTGATGTTCGAGGGCCGCATCGCGAGGTCTGGTGGGCCGGAACTCGCGACCGAACTCGAGAACCACGGGTACGAACACCTCGAGGCCGACGCGGTCCGTTCCTGACCGTCTGCGGGAAGAGAACCCCATGATCGACGCGGCAACCCTGCGCAAGGAGTTCCCCACCCTTGCGCGTGAGATCGACGGGCACCCACTGGTGTACCTCGACTCTGCCGCGAGTTCACAGACACCGGTGACGGTCCTCGAGGCGATGGACCACTACTACCGCTGGTGCCGGTCGAACGTGAACAGGGGGGTCTACACGCTCGCCGAGGAGGCCACGGACCTGTACGAGGCGGCGCGGGTCCGACTCGCACGTCTCGTCGGTGCCGACGAGCGCGGCGTCGTGTTCACCAAGAACGCCACCGAGGCGTGCAACCTCGTGGCGCACTCGTGGGTGCGTGAACGCCTCGGTCCCGGTGACGCGATGCTCTCGACCGTCATGGAGCACCACGCCAACTCCGTGCCGTTCCTGATGGCGGCGCAGCGGGCAGGCTTCGAGATCCGCCATGTCCCGTTGACGGAGGACGGCCAGCTCGACCTGCAGGAGGCAGCGCGCCTCGTGGCCGACGGTCGCGTCCGTTTCGCCGCCTTCGTGCACGTCTCCAACGTGCTCGGCACCATCAACGACGTGCAGGCGCTGACCGCGCTGGTGCGCGCCGCCAACGAGCAGGCCGTGGTGCACGTCGACGGCACGCAGGCGGTTCCCCAGATGCCCGTCGATGTCGGCACGCTGGACGTGGACTTCTACGCCGTCACCGGGCACAAGATGCTCGGTCCGACCGGCGTCGGAGCGCTGATCGTCCGCCCCGAGCTCCTGGAGTCGATGCCTCCGTTCCTCGGCGGCGGGGACATGATCCGCGACGTCACGCTGGAGGGCGCGACGTGGGCGGAGATTCCTCACCGCTTCGAGGCAGGGACGCCTCCGATCGCCGAGGTCGTGGGACTCGGTGCGGCCGTCGCGTTCCTCGAGGATCTCGGTCTGCCGGAGATCCGACGGCACGAGCAGGTGCTGACGGCCGCGATCGTCGAGGGCCTGCGCTCCATCGACGGCGTGCGTGTCTTCGGGCCCGACGACGTGACGCGTCGTGGGGGAGCGGTGTCGTTCGCCGTGGAGGGTGTCCATCCCCACGACGTCGGCTCGATGCTCGGCTCCCGAGGCGTGTGCGTGCGGGTGGGACACCACTGCGCCAAGCCGCTGATGCGCTGCCTCGGCGTGACCGCCACGGCTCGGGCCAGCGGCTACGTGTACAACGAGGTGGCCGACGTCGAACCGCTCGTCGACGGCATCCGTGCCGCCCAGTCGTTCTTCGCCCGCTGACCACTCACGAGGACCTGCGATGAGCATGGAGGAGATGTTCCAGGAGATCATCCTGGATCACTATCGGCGGCCGAAGAACCGTGCCCCCGACCTCGAGGGCGAATCCGTCCACGTGCACCACTCGAACCCGCTGTGTGGTGACGAGATGGACCTGCGCATCCGCGTGGTCGACGGAGCGCTCGACGCCGTCGTGTTCGACGGCGACGGTTGCTCGATCAGCCAGGCGTCCGCCTCGGCGATGACGGTGGCGGTGCAGGGCCGCATGCTCGACGACGCACTCGACCTCGCGGAGGACTTCCGACGCATGATGCACGGCGACGCGCCTGCGCGTGAGGACGACCTGCTCGACGGTATCGCGTTCCAGGGCGTCGCACGGTTTCCCGTGCGGGTCAAGTGTGCGCTCCTCGGCTGGATGGCCGTCCGCGACGCGATCGAGACCCACCAGCAGGGCGAACACGCCCACACCGTGACCCACGACGAGTGACCGGTGACACGTGACCCCGCAACCCGACCACCGGAAGGGCTCGACATGAGCGACCCCACCACACCGTCGACGACCGTCGACCTCGGGGAGATCCCCGACGCCGACACCCCGGACGGCACGGCTCCGGCGGAGACTCCACAGGGGGCTCCGGGTGGACACGACGACCCCTTCGCGGGGCTCCCGCTCGAAGAGGATGGCATGCCCTCCTCCGAGCACCTGATGAACGGCCTGCGGGCCGTCATCGATCCGGAGATCGGCTACAACATCGTCGACCTCGGGCTCGTCTACGAGGTGCTCAAGCCGGACCGCGGCCAGGTCCACGTCCGCATGACTCTGACGTCGATGGGCTGTCCCCTCACCGAGGTCATCCACCAGCAGTGTTCGGTGATCCTCGGTGCGATGCCGGGGGTGGACCACGTCGACGTGGAGTTCACCTTCACCCCACCCTGGTCGACCGACATGATCGCCGACTACGTGCGTGAGGAACTGCGTGCGATGGGCATGAACGTCTGAGGTCGCCACGTCGAACGAACCGTGGTTTGCACGGTTTCCACTGTCTCGTGGGCGTGGTGCGGCGAGGCGCCCGACACTGATCGTCCGCATCGTTCGTGGGACCCGTTGCGCGTACACCGCGCCATGTCCCGTTCCACTGCAGCCAGGAGTGTTCCGTGGTCAGACCTGTCGTCGAGGAACGGGCGCCGCTCTCCGCCGAGGAGATCGCCCGCTACAGCCGCCACCTCATCATCCCGGACGTCGGGATGCCCGGTCAGGAGCGCCTGAAGGCCGCCAAGGTCCTGCTGGTCGGCACCGGCGGGCTCGGTTCGCCGCTGGCCCTGTACCTGGCGGCGGCGGGCGTGGGAACCATCGGACTGGTGGACGACGACGTGGTGGACGCGTCGAACCTCCAGCGCCAGGTCATCCACGGCACGTCGGACATCGGTCGGCACAAGGTCGAGTCGGCACGTGCGTCGATCCTCGAGGTCAATCCGCACGTCACGGTGAGGGAACACCGCACGTTCCTGACCTCCGAGAACGCGCTCGACGTGATTCGTGACTACGACCTGGTGATCGATGGGACGGACAACTTCCCGACGAGGTACCTCGTCAACGACGCCTGCGTGCTGCTCGGCAAGCCCAACGTGTACGGGTCCATCTTCCGTTTCGAGGGCCAGCTCAGCGTGTTCTGGGCCGAGGAGGGACCGTGCTACCGGTGCATGTTCCCCGAGCCTCCGCCTCCGGGCATGGTCCCCAACTGTGCCGAGGGTGGCGTGCTCGGCATCATGGCGGGGCACATCGGCACGGCGCAGGGCATCGAGGGCATCAAGCTCATCGCGGGCATCGGCCAGCCGATGATCGGTCGCCTGGGCCTGTACGACGCGCTCGAGCAGCGCTGGACCTACGTCAAGGTCAACAAGGACCCGGACTGCCCGGTGTGCGGCGAGAACCCGACGGTGACCGAACTCATCGACTACGAGGAGTTCTGTGGCGTGCCCGCCCACGACCGGACGGTCGAGGCGGACCTGTCGCTCGCCGACCTCGAGATCCTCGCGAGCGAGTACGCGGAGATCGCGGACAAGCCCGACCTGGAACTGATCGACGTGCGCGAACCCCACGAGTACGAGATCAATCGCATCCCCGGGTCGGTCCTGATCCCCAAGGACACGTTGCCGGAGCGGCTCAGCGAACTGGACCCGACGCGCGAGTACGTCGTCTACTGCCTCGGTGGTGTCCGGTCACTGGAGTCCGTGCAGCTGCTGCGTGGCGCCGGGTTCCGTGCCCGGTCGATGCGAGGCGGCATCAACGCCTACGCCCGTGAGGTCGATCCGAGCATCCCGACGTACTGAGTCGGCGGGTAGCGTGTCCGGTGTCGGGACGAACCCGGCACCGGACCGTGCAGTGACCGTCCGGACCGTCGCGCGCTCGCGCGACCACCACGTGAGACCACACAGGAGTGGGACATGACTGACCGCCGCGCAACCGTCGTCTGGGAAGGCGACCTCTTCGAAGGCAAGGGCACCGCCAACCTTGCGACCTCCGGACTCGCTGGTGACCTGCCCGTCTCGTGGCCTTCCCGCGCGGAGGATGCGAACGGCCAGACCAGCCCGGAGGAGCTGCTCGCCGCCGCACACGCCTCGTGCTTCTCCATGGCGTTGTCCAAGCAGCTGGCCGACCGTGACGTGCCGCCCGGTCGCCTCGAGACCTCCGCGACCGTCACCTTCGTCCCGGGAACCGGCATCACGCGCAGCGCGCTGACGGTGACCGCCACTGCCGAGGGCCTCGACCAGGCAACGCTCGACGAGGCTGCGGGTGCCGCCAAGGGTGGGTGCCCGGTCTCCAAGGCCCTCGCCGACACCGTCGAGGTGACCCTGGACGCCACGGTCGGCTGAGGCGACACGACACTCACGGAGGGCCGGTGTCCACCTTCGGGTGGCGTCGGCCCTTCGTCGTGGGAGCCGCAGGCACCCGGGCAGGAGGCTGCCCCGGGTCCTGCACAGTCCCTCAGGGAGCGTCCGCCGGCACGATGCGAGTCGACGACCAGTCCACGATCACCTCGACCCGTCGCCCCGGCTCCGGACCGGCCCCCCGCCACACGGGGACACGCAGGACCACCCCCGAGTCGGTGCGAACCGTCACCTGCAGGTGGTCCGTGGCGATCCTTCGTCGGGACACCGTCGCCATCACGACGTCCTCACCCGGTGCGATGGCGCGGCCGTGATCACCCAGGCGAAGGGCGTCCGCCAGCAGGACCAGACGCAGGGGGGCGTGCAGGTGGGCGGCCTGCCTGCGCGGCACGTCAGGCGGCACCACACCGAGCCGGGTGACGACCTGCGGTCCACCGACATCCGCCTCGAGCACCTGGTCAAGTCCGATGAACCGGGCGACGAACTCGTCGTGTGGGTCGCGCCACAGGGTCTCGGGCGCATCCACCTGCACGAGCCGACCCTCGCGCATGACAGCGATCCGGTCCGCGAGCCGCAACGCCTCGTCCTGGTCGTGGGTCACGTAGACCACCGTGGTCTCCAGCGCGGCGAGCAGGTCGGCGAGCTCCTCGAGCAGCCGCGCCCGCAGCGCCCGGTCGAGTGAGCCGAGTGGTTCGTCCAGCATGAGCAGCCCGGGTCGTGGTGCGAGCGCACGAGCCAGGGCGACCCGTTGCTGCTCGCCGCCCGACAGTTCGGTCACGTCGCGCCCGGCGAGACCCTCGAGGTCGACGAGTTCGAGCACCTCTCGGACACGTGCACGGATCCGTTCAGGTGGTTCGTGCTGCATGCGCAGACCGAACGCGACGTTGTCCGCGACGGAGCGATGCACGAACAGCGCATGGTCCTGGAACATCAGACCCACCCCGCGACGGTGCGGAGGCAGGTCGTCCAGTCGTCGGTGGTCCAGTGAGATCGTGCCCGTGCGGGGCGGGACGATGCCGGCGACCGCGCGCAGCAGGGACGACTTGCCGCATCCACTGGGTCCGAGGATGACAAGTCGTTCGCCGTGGGCGACGTGCAGGTCCACGTGGTCGACCGCCACGACGTCGTCGAACGCGACGGTCAGGTCCTCGACTCGCAGGCCGTCGCGCGTTGGGGCACCGGGAGTGGTCGTCATCAGAAGCGTCCGACCTGACCGACCCGAAGGCGGTCGATGGCCAGGACGGCCATCGCCGTGAGGATCATGAGCACCGTGGACAACGCCATGGCCTGTCCGAAGTGGGTGATGCCCGGCCGTCCGAGGAGTCGGAAGATCGCCACGGGCATGGTCGGCCAGTTGGCGCGCGCGACGAACACGGTCGCACCGAACTCGCCGAGCGCCACCGCGAAGGAGAATCCGGCCGCGACGAGCCCGGCGCGGGAGATGATGGGCAGGTCGATCTCCCGCCAGACGCGCGCCGGCGACGCACCGAGCGACGCCGCGGCCTCACGCAGTCGGACATCGATGGAACGCAGCACCGGGAGCAGGGTGCGCACCACGAACGGGGTGGCGATCAGCGCCTGCGCGAGCGGCACGAGCAGGACGGATCCCCGCAGGTCCACGGGGGGCCTGTCGAGGGCGATGAGGAACCCGAAGCCGATGGTCACGGCGGAGGTTCCCAACGGCAGCATCAACGAGCGGTCGACCGCACGCGCGAGCCGAGTGTCGCGCGTGGCCGCGATGGCCGCGAGCATGCCGACAACCAGCGCGATGAGGGTTGCGGCGAGTCCGAACACCACGGAGTTGCGGATCGCCTGCCACGGTGCGACGGCGAGGACCGTGTCGTGCCCGTCGCCGAAGAGCGCCCGGTAGTGGTCGAGCCCGTACCCGGTGGCGGTGGCGAACGACCGTTCGACGAGCACGAGCAGTGGGGTGGCCAGCAGCCCGATGATCACCGTGAGGTTCACCCTGAGGAACCAGCGCTCGCCGGGTGACGTGGGAACGTGGGTGGCCCGCTCGGCCGCGACGAGCCGTTGGGCCGTGGCGCGACGCTGGAGCCTCCCGTACACGGCCAGTGACGCCACGACTGCGACGAGTTGCAGGAGGGCGAGCACGGCGGCCAGCCTCAGGTCGAGCAGCTGCGTGGTCGCCCGGTGGATCTCGACCTCGATGGTCGCCAGCCCGGGACCTCCGAGGATGAGGATCACGCCGAAGGAGGTGAAGGTGAACAGGAACACGATGGCCGCGGCGGAGGCGATCGCGCCGCGGAGCAGCGGGAACGTCACCTCGGTGAACACTCTCCATCGTGAGGCGCCGAGGACGCGTGCGGCGTGCTCCGTGCGGGGGTCGAGGTGCCCCCACAGCCCGCCGACCGTGCGCACCACCACTGCGTAGTTGAAGAACACGTGTGCGAGCAGGATGGCCGTGACGGTGCGCCGGAGATCGAAGGTGGGCAGGGCCCCTCCGGAGATCCACAGCAGCGCGGTGTTGAGCGGGCTGCGTGGACCCAGCAGGGCGAGGAAGGCCGAACCGACCACGACGGTCGGCAGCACGAACGGGACGGTCACCGCAGCCCTGATCGTCGTGGCCCCCCGGAAACGCAGCCGGTGGAGCGCGTACGCACCGGGAATGCCCGCGGCGAGGGTGAGGATCGTGGACACGACGGCCTGCCACGTGGTGAACCACACCACGCGCCGGATCGACGGCCGCGCCATGACGTCGGTGACCGCCGCAGGATCGAACCGGCCACCCGGCGCGAGACCCAGAAGCACGATGCGGGCGACCGGCCAGACGAAGAACACCACGAGGAACCCCAGCGGGACGAGGAGCAGTCCCAGCTGTGCCGCTGTGGTCCGTCGGGCGGCCGCCCGCATGCGTGTCACCGAAGAACCGTGGTGGTCCAGGCGTCGATCCACGCGTCCCGGTTCTCACCGATCAGCCACGGATCGAGCTGAAGTGGCTCGTCCACGACGACGGCATGCGTGGCGAACACCTCGGGGAGTTCGGCGTCGTCGACCACTGGGAACACGAACATCGTGAGCGGCAGGTCCTCCTGGAACTCGACGGACAGCAGGTGGTCCACGAGCAGGGCGGCCTCGTCAGGATGCTCGGTGCCGACCAGGATGCCGGCGAACTCGATCTGACGGAAGCACGAGGCCTCGATGACCCCGGTGGGGGCCTCGTCGGGCTGCGGCTCGGCGAAGAACACCTCGGCAGGGGGGCTGGATGCGTACGACACGACGAGGGGCCGATCGCCGCCACCCGCCCAGGTGAACTCGCCGTAGTACGCCTCCGACCAGCCGTCGGTCACCACGACGTCGTTGGCCCGCAGCGCGGTCCAGAAGTCGAGCCAGCCGTCCTCGCCGAACCGTTCGATGGTCGCGAGCATGAACGCGAGCCCGGGGGAGGACGTGGCAGGGTTCTGCACGGCGAGCAGTCCGCGGTAGGCAGGGTCGGTCAGATCGGCGAGGTCCGTCGGGACGTCGAGCCCCTGCTCCTCGAACCAGCCTCGGTCGTGGTTGAGGCACACGTCGCCCACGTCGACCGGGGTGACACGTCCCTCCGGATCCAGGTCGTACGCGGGGTCGACGAACTCGAGGCGCGGGGACCGGTGCTCGAGGAACAGGTCGGCGTCGAGCGCGCGGGACAGGAACGTGTTGTCGATCCCGAACAGGACGTCGCCCTGAGGGTTGTCCCTGGTGAGGATGGCCTGGTTGACGAGGGTCCCGGTGTCCCCGAGAGGCACCACGTCGACGGAGATCCCGGTGGACTCGGTGAACGACTCGAGCACGTCGATCGAGATGTCGAAGGAGTCGTGGGTGATCAGGGTCAGGGTCACGTCGGACGACGCAGGGTCGGGCGGGGAGTCTGGTGACGCGGCTTGCTGGTCGGCGCCACACGCGGTGACGAGCAGCGCGACGAGCGCCACGACGAGGGAACGGGACTTCACGATCACTCCTGGGTCAGTTGGGTCAGGGAGTCGAGTTCGCCCGGCTGGATCACGAGCAGCGTGCCGGCGTCGAGCCGGATCTCCGCGCGTGACTGGGCGAACTCGTTGCTGACACCGCGACTGGAACCCGAGGGAAGGTCCTCGCGGTCCAGGGGGAACCGGAGTCCGGACGTGGTGACGCCGGTTGCCGGACCATTGACCGGCACGAGACTCACGTGGGTCCCCGGTCGTCCGATCACGGCCACGTGGTCGTGCACGACGTGGACCGTCGCCGGACCGATGTGCGCGACGATGCGCGTCGCGCGACGGTCCGGGGAGGCGATCACGGAGAACACGCTCGCGAGGTGGTCCAGACGCCCGCCGGCACCCCCGACGACCATGATCCGCTCCGGCCGGTGCTCCATCGCGACATCGAGTGCGATGGCCAGGTCCGTGCGGTCCTTGTCCGCGGGGTACACACGGACCTCCACGCCCGCCAGACGTGCACGGGCGAAGGCGTCCGCGTCGACCGAGTCGAGATCGCCCACGAGGAGGTCGACGTCGACCTCCAGGCGCTGGGCGACGTGCAGACCCGAGTCGGCGGCGATGACCAGCGCGGCATCGGGAAGCACGGGTCGCACCGGGAACGAGTCGTCCCCGCCGGCGAACACGACGACGTCACGTGCCGTGGGCACCGTGGACATCGCGCACCTCCCTACGCTGGCATTGTCCAGCTCAGGTTCCACGGGTCGATGACGCCCGACCGCGATGCGGTCGATGGTCACCCTCTCAGCCCGGCTGTCCCGAGCTCCCCGGGTGTCAGGGACGGCACGTCACGTACCGTCCTGTACACGAGCGTAGCGAGGAGGCAGCACCGTGGTGGCACGTCGAGGCGTCCTGCTGGCGGTCTCCGGCGTCGTCGTCGTGGCCACGGCCCTGCTCTTCGCGTCCCGGCCCGCGGACACGCCCCCGCGGGCCGACGCCGAGGAGGCGATGGTCGACGAGGTGCCTCGTCGCGCCCCCGTGCCGGTCATCCCGGCGCCCGCGCCGCCAGAACCCGTCGAGGACCCGGATGGTCCGGGCACCCTGCTGTCGGTCGAACCACTCGAACTTCCCGCGGGCGTGTTCCTCGATCCCGAGGTGGAGGTCTCACTGATCCGTTACGTCACCCGGGGGCCGGGTGGAGCGCTGGCCGAGTCGACCGGTCTGCTGTTCGTTCCCGGTGGCGACCGCGACGAGCCAGTGCCCCTCGTCGCCATGGGGCACGGGTCGACCGGCATCGCACAGCAGTGTGCGCCGTCACTGTCGCCGCGTCCCCTCGCCACGATTCCCGGGGTGGCGAGGGCCCTGGACGAGGGCTGGGCGGTGGTCGCGACGGACTACGTGGGCCTGGGTACGCCCGGACCCCATCCGTACCTCGTCGGGGACTCGTCGAGCAGCGCGATCCTCGACTCGATCATGGCGGCAGGTGCGGTGGTGGACGTGGACCCGCACCGCACGGTGATCTGGGGGTACTCCCAGGGAGGCCACGCGGCCCTGCACGCCGCGGACGACCTCGCGAACGTCGGGGGGCCACCCGTGGCCGGCGTGGTGGCGTTCGCGCCGGTGACCGACCTCCGGGGAGTCGTCGACGCGAGCCATGGCACGACGCTGGGCACGCTGTTCCTCGTGACGACGGCGGTGTCGTGGAGCGAGGTGTACGACGAACTGGACCTCGCCGACGTGGTTCCCGAGCCTGACCGCGACATCGCGCTCGCGCTCGCACGGCGATGCCTCGACCCGGTGTCGATCCCGGTCGCACTGCTCGAGGCACTCATCCTGCGCGACGGACTCGTCCACCCGGCTGATGTCCCGGACGGGACGTGGGACCCGTTCCTCGACCTCAACACGCCACCGGGAGGAGCCGACGTGCCGATCCTCGTGCTGCACGGTGCTCTGGACGAGGTGATCTCACCCGTCGTCACCGAGGAGCACGTCGTGGGCCGGTGCGCACGTGGTGGGGAGGTCGAGTTCCAACTCGTGCCACTGGTGGGCCACCTCACCATCGTCAACCAGGTCGTCGACGACGCCGTGGCATGGACCCGGCTGCGCTTCGCCGGCGAGCCGGTGGCTGACGCCTGTCCGGAGCGCGGGACGGGACCGTGATCGGCACGTCCCGCGCTCCGGCGCCGGTCAGGCCTCGTTGACGATCAGTGCCGTGACCATCCCGAACATGCCCTCGGCGCGTTCGGCGTGCGTCAGGATGTGGCAGTGGAACGCCCACACTCCCGGATCGGTGGCCTGCACGAGCACCGTGAACCGTTCCCCGGGAGCCACGTTGACGGTGTCCTCCCAACGCGGTGCGTCGAGGGGGAACCCGTCCTTGGCGATGACGAGCTGGGGCATCTGGTGCAGGTGCATCGGGTGGACCTGCAGTCCCTCGTTGTAGTAGTGGACGACGAACCAGTCACCCTCGTCCACCACGATGGGTTCGGTGGCAGGCCAGCCCTTGCCGTTGAGCGTGAGCCCGATCGTGCCGGCGTCGTTGAGGACCATCGGTACCTCTGCGACGAGCTCGATCTCGTCGGGGATCGGCTTGCCGCCGATCGTGCGGCCGAGGGGGAGTGGGAAGTCCTGACCCATCTCGCCGATGATGAACACCCCGAACATGCCGTTGGGCAGCTTCTTCTGGCCGTGGTGGTGCGGGTGGTACATCCCGATGGACGGTTCGCTCGCGACGAACTCGTAGGTGTAGTCCCCTCCGGCCTCGATGAGTGGCTGGGTCAGGGGTGCGACGCCGTCCTGGTCGTTGGGCACACGCACGCCATGCCAGTGCACGTCCGTGCCCATGGGCAGTCGGTTCTCCACGTGCACCCGCACGTTGTCGCCGACGTCGACGCGGATCATCGGGCCGGGGATCTGGCCGTTGTACGCCCAGCCCTCGACGATGCGACCGGGTTCGACCTCCCAGTCGATGATCTCTGCGACCAGCCGGAAGACCTTGGTGCCGTCCGGCAGGATCTCCTCGGGCTCCAGCGGCTGGTTGCCGCGTCCCTCGGTGTCTGCCGGGTAGGCCATGATCGAGTCGTACATCGCCTGGTCGAGTGCGGCCCAGTCGATGTCGGCGGTGCCGTGTGCGCTGTGGTCCGGCGCGGCGACGGGTTGCCCGTCGTCCGGACCGACGACCGTCAGGCGTCCGACCATTCCGGCGGAGTCGTGCCCCGGAACGGTGCAGAGCAGGTCGTACGTGCCGGGCGCGAGGCCGGCGAGCGAGAGTTCGTGGGTGTTGCCCGCCGCCAGCATGGGCGTCGTGAGGCCCTGGTCGACCACGGCGAGGTCGTGTTCGATCGACCCGCTGTTGCGCACCACCAGCGTGCCGCCCACGGCGATGGTGATGCTGCTGGGTGTCACGGAGAACTCCGCCAGGTCCACCTCCACTCGATCCGGTGCGTCGATGGCCGGTGGGGTCGCAGCCCCGGGTGCGGCTGGCGAGGACGCCACACTCGCTGCGGTGATCAGCGCTCCAGCAGACAGCACCAGTGCCACCGCCGCGGCAACCGCCGTGGCGATCGCGCCCATCGTTCGTTCCTCGGTCACGGGACCCTCCGTCGTGTTCGGTCGGCGACCCACGGACGGATCTCGTCGTGGGCGTCGGGGCACACACAACCAGCGGCAGGTCCGCCGGAGAAGGGAGAGGGGTCACCGCGCAACAGGCCAGGGGTCCTGATGACCTCGGGACCTTCGGCCCGTCGAGGACCGCGGGACCGTGCGCCGCTCAGCGTGTGACGCGACGCCCGGTGATCTCGTCCGCGACGATGCGGATCCAGGTGCCCTCGCTCGGATCGTCCATCGCCCAGCTGTCGAGCTGTCCCGCGAATCGCCGAGCGTCGTCGGCATCGTCCACGAGGTCTGCCCGACCCCGCACGAGCACACTCCAGCCGCCGCCGGACCCGTCGTGGTCGTCGACCTCGAAGGCGACGGGCGCACCGACCACGGCTGCGTCGAGCTTGCCTCCGCTGAAGCTGCGAAGGACGACGGTCGATCCGTCGACCAGGAAGTTGACGGGAACGATCGCGGGCTGGCCAGCGTCGACGTACGCAAGTCGTCCCAGCGGTCGACTCCGGAGCAGGGCGAGGCACTGCGCGAGGTTCAGCACCTCGAGTCCGTGGCGGTCGGTCGCGACGTCATCGCTCATGGTTGCGCTCCTCGGTCAGCGGTCGTCGCGTTCGACCTGTGTGTAGAACACCGCGGCTTCCGTGCGACGCTGCATGCCGAGCTTCGCGAGGAGGTTCGACACGTAGTTCTTGACGGTCTTCTCCGCGAGGTGCATGCGTTCGGCGATCTGGCGGTTGGTCAGGCCCTCGGCGATCAGTTCGAGGATGCGACGTTCCTGGTCGGACAGGGACGCGAGACGGGGATCCTCGTCGTCACCCTTGCGCAGCCGGTCGAGCACCTTGCCGGTCACGGCGGGATCGAGCAGTGACTCTCCCCGCGCGACACGTCGGATCGCGTCGAGCAGGTCCGGGCCCCGCACGTCCTTGAGGAGGTACCCGGAGGCGCCCGCCATGATCGAATCGAACAGCGCCTCGTCCTCGCCGAACGAGGTGAGCATGAGGCAGGCGATCTCCGGATCGTGCGCTCGCACGTCGCGACAGACCTCGACCCCGTTGCCGTCGGGGAGTCGCACGTCGAGCACGGCGACGTCGGGACGCGCCTTGGCGATGCCGGCGAGCGCCATGCCGGCCGTGCCGGCCTCGCCGACGACCTCCAGGTCGTCCTGACCCTCGATGAGGTCGGCAAGGCCGCGTCGGACCACCTCGTGGTCGTCGACGAGGAACACTCGGGTCGTCACACGTACTCCTCGGGTCGAACAGGTGACCAAGGCTATGCTGCGACAGGGGATCGTGGGCAGAGGTGGACGCGTTGGAGGATCCTACGCGGGAATCCGGAGACCCGGAACGGGTGGTTCCGGAGTCGGCGACCATCGCGGCGGCGTCGCAGGTGTCGCGCCTGTTGGACGCCGTGCTCCTGATGGCCGGAGACCTCGACCTCGACGTCGTGCTGGACCGGGTCGTCGAGGCTGCCTGCTCACTGGTGAGCGCCCGGTACGGGGCGCTGGGGGTCATCGACGAGGAGTCCGGGGGACTGTCCTCCTTCGTCCACAAGGGCATCCGGCCGGTGGATGCCCACCGGATCGGGGCGCTGCCGACCGGACGCGGCCTGCTGGGACAGCTCATCGACGAGCCGACGCCCCTGCGGATCGAGCGCCTGTCGGAACATCCTGCGTCGTACGGTTTCCCGGACCACCATCCGCCCATGGAGTCGTTCCTGGGAGTACCCATCCGCATCGGTGACCGGGTGTTCGGAAACCTCTACCTCACGGAGAAGGTGGACGGTTCCCCGTTCTCGGCGGCGGACCAGGAGTTGATCGAGGGACTCGCCGCCGTCGCGGGCTCCGCGATCCACGACGCGCGCAGGTTCGAGGAACTCCAGGTGCGCGATCGCTGGCGTGCCGCGGTGCACGCCCTGTCCAGCGCCGTTCTCGAGGGAGCGCTGGCGGGGGAGGTGCGCAGGCTGGTCGCAGACCTCGGCGCAGGGCTCGTCGGCGCAGACGTCGCCCTCGTGGTCGAACCGGCCGCCGATGACTCGGAGTTCCGACTGCGTGTCGTGGGGGCGCGCGGTCCCTGGCTCGAGGATGACGTGATCGATGCGCCGGAGAGCGCGGCGTGGAGTGCACTGCACGACGGGCAGACGGTCCGGACGTCCCACGGGCACCTGGTGGCCAACCCGGCGCTGTGGGTGCCCGTCCGCGCCGGAACGTCGGTGGTCGCGGCGCTGGGTGTCGGGCGAGCGGTCCCGTTCTCGAACACGGAGGCGCACCTTCTCGAACAGTTCGCCGCCCAGGCGAGCCTGGTGTGGACGTACGAGCGAGCCCAGGGAGAGGTCCGGCGCCTGACCATGATCGAGGACCGTGAACGCATCGGCCGCGATCTGCACGACACGGTCATCCAGCGGCTGTTCGCGACCGGACTCTCCCTGCAGGCAGGCGTCGGGCGCCTGGACGGTCACCCGGAGATTGCGGCTCGGATCGAGCGTGCAGTGGACGACATCGACCGCACCGTCAAGGAGATCCGTTCGTCGATCTTCGCGCTGCAGTGGAGAGGGGATGCGTCCGGCGAGGGTCTGCGCGCACAGGTCCTGCGCGTCGTCGATGAACTCTCCGGGATGTTGCCCGGTGATCCACGGGTCCACTTCGACGGTCCGATCGAGGCCGTCACGAGTCGTGCCGTCGAGGAGCAGCTCATCCCCGTGGTGCGTGAGTCGCTCACGAACGTGGCGAAGCACGCGGACGCGTCGCGGGTGCAGGTGGTGGTGGAGATCGACGGTGACCACGTCGTGCTCAGGGTCATCGACGACGGAATCGGCGTGCCCCAGTCGGTGCGGGGTGGGTTCGGTCTGACGAACCTCCGTGATCGCGCGGCACGGCTCGGTGGGCAGTGTGTGGTGGAGCCCGGTCCAGACGGTGGGACGGTCCTCGACTGGCGGGTTCCCTACGACTGACGGGTGCGCGCCGCAACTGACGGTCACCGCGTGTGCGAGATCGAGGCACCTTCCCGTACGAGACCGGCAGAGATGTCGGCGAGCAGGCGCCCGCCGGTCGCCCTGGCGATCCGGTGCAGGGCGACCGCGTCGACTGCGGCACCGACCGCACCACCCGGCGGCGCGTATCGGCCGTCGAGCACCAGGGTGAGTTCGTCGTCGTGTCGCCGAGTCAGGCCGAGCTCCGCATCGAACGACGGGAGCATCCGGTCCACCGTCAGGGCCTCCCGCTCGTCGTCGACAGGGTCCCACGACAGTGATCGCCACTGCGTACCGCCCGAACGCCACGGTGCCCCGACCGTCGCGATCACGTGGCGGTTGAAGGCACCTGCGTGGACGAGGATGCGCAACGCGGTTGGCCCATCTCGACGGGCCTCGGGCAGCCATCTGCGGGGGTCTCCCGCAAAGGCCTGCTCGATCCCGACGACGTCCCCCACGACGGGGTGGAACGCGCGCACGGTGCGGATCATGGCGTCTCGGCACTCCTGTTGGCTGACCAGACCGTAGGCACGTCAGCCGAGGCGCCACAGGGACTTCGGTCCCGACGTGTGGGACGCTCGCCCCTGATCCCGGTGGGGCGAGCGGTCCCGGTATCGTGGCTCGATGCTCGTCGTCCATCATGACTTCACCTCGCTTCGCAGCGCGGTCACCGTGCTGCGGTGCCAGCCACACGCGGATGCGGGAGGAGCGATCGCCTTTCGTGGCGTCGACGTGCTCGGCATCGACACGACGGTTCCCGTGACGGTCCAACAACTGGAGGACTTCCACGCGGCGATCGACCAGGCGCGCACGCTCGGGCTCGACGCCCGACCGCCGACCCTGCGTCCGCCCACCGTGCCCGCACACCTGGTGACGGACCTCGCGCACGAACACGGACTGTCAGCCGCCTGGCGACACGCGGTCCACGTGGCGTACCACGTGGAAGGGCGCGACATCGGGCAGGAAGCGCTGCTCGTCGAGCTCGCCGAGTCGGTCGGCCTGCCGGGCGACGAGGTCCGCACACTGCTCGCCGACCGGTCACGGCTCGCCGAACTCCGCCGCCGCATGCTCGCCGACCGCAGGAGAGGAGTCGGCGGCGTGCCCGTCCTCGAGTTCGACGGGACCCTGATCCCCGCGAGTCTTGCCGACGACCGACTCGAGGAGCTGGTGTTCCTGTCGAGTGGTCCGCGTCACTGAGGTTCGACGCCGCGCGGATCGACGACGTCGCGCCGGCCTCCACGCTCGTCCGGCGGGATGAGCAGTGCGCCGACGAACACCAGCTGGGCAGCGAGTGCAGCGAACCCGGTGAGCGACAGCCCCAGTGGTGCAGGCATCGGCAGCGCCGTCGGCACCAGGGCACCCAGCACGAACGCGATCGAGAACACCGTCTCCGAGCGCGTGAACGCCGCTCCACGGCGTGCCGGAGTGACCGTCGACTGGAGCAGGCCGTCGAAGGCGAGCTTGGCGGTTCCCCACGCGAACCCGGCCACGCCCGCTGCGGCGGCCGCGGCCACGAGGCCGAACCACTGGCCTGCGGCGAACGCGGCGGCCGCCGTGATCGTCAGCGCGGCGACCATCATCGGCTCCTCACGGATCCGACGTTCGAGGTGCGGCACCACGCGAGAGGCGATCGCGAAGCCGATCCCCGTCGCGCCGAGCAGCGCACCGAAGTCGAGGATGCCTGCGTCGATCTCGTGCAGGGAGAACGCGAGCAGCAGGAGCAGGAAGCCGTTGAGCGTCCGTACGCCAGCGGTCGCCAGCTGGGCGAGTCGAACCCGGTACGGAAGGGTCAGGGCGGCTCGAGCGCGCGAGTGGTCGCCGCGGGCGGGCGAGCCGTCAGGTTCCGGCAGGGTCCGACCGACCCAGGCGGCAGCGAGGCCCGTGATGACCGCAAGTGCGAGCGGGCCCTCGACGTCGGCGATCCACGTGGCCGCCACGCCGACGCCGGCCGCCACGCCGCCGGCGAGCATGCCGATCCAGGCGAGGCGGGCGTTCGCGGTCACGAGTGCGCGGGGCTCGTCGAGCGCGAGGGGCAGCAACGTGTTGCGTGTGATGCCGTGGACCCGAGAGAACACAAGGAGCCCGAACGCCGCCGGGAAGAGCCACCAGGTCCCGGACTGGCCGATGAGGCTCAGAGCGAACAGGCCTCGGGCGAATGCCGCGCCGACGAGCAGGGTGCGTGTCGCGACTGCGGCCCGGTCGAGCACCCGTCCGAGTGTCGGTCCGATGATGGCGAACGGCGCGACCGTGAGCAGGAGGTACAGAACGACGTTCTCGCGCGCCTGGGCCGAGGGAACGGAGAAGAACAGAGTCCCCGCGAGGCCGATGGCGACAAGCGTGTCGGTGGCCGTGGAGAGGACCTGGGTCACGGCGAGGTTTCGGAAACCGCTTCCGCCCGTCTCGAACAGGGATCGCACCGAGCCCGAGAGTCGCGCGACGCCGGCACGTGAGACGCGGGCAATCGGCACACGGGGGTCCCGTCGCGGTCGAGGCGGGGTGGGACGATCGGACCTCATGCCCTGGACGTGCTCCCGGTGGAGGGCGGCGAGGGTCGGCGACCTCAGGTTCGGGGGACGGGACCGTCGCGGCGTGGCGTCGAACGTAGCCGGGGCGGGTACGGTGCGCGCATGACCTCATCAGACGCCACAGAAGACCGCATGGCCATGTTCGTCGATCACGAGAACGTCTCGATCGGCGCACGTGACATCGGTTACCGATTCGATCCCCGCCCGCTGCTCGACGCGCTCGCGGAGCGGGGGAGACTGGTGACGCGCCGCGCCTACGCGGACTGGAACCTGTTCCGGGACGATCGCAGGCAGATGGTCGACGCCAACATCGAACTGATCGAGATCCCCCAGCGATCCGACTCGATCCGCAAGAACGCGGCCGACATCCAGATGGCCGTCGACGCCATGGAACTCGCCCTCACTCGGGACTTCGTGTCCACGTTCGTGATCGTTTCGGGGGACTCGGACTTCACCCCACTGGTCGCCAAGCTGAGGGAACTCAACAAGCGGGTCATCGGCGTGGGTATGAAGGGCTCGACGTCGCAGATGCTGCCGCCCGTGTGCGACGAGTTCATCTTCTACGACCGCCTCGAGGGCATCCCGCTGCGCGAACGCAAGGGCGAGTCGACCCGCGGGCGTTCCAAGAAGTCGGGCGCGTCCTCGGCGTCGCCCAAGGCCAAGGGCGACACCGCTGCGGCGTCGCCCCAGGCGTCTGGATCGTCAGGTCGTCAGGACCTGCGCAAGCTCGAGCGCCTCATCACTCGGACGATCTCGGGCATCCAGTCGTCGTCGTCCGGCCCGGTGCAGGCGTCGAACCTCAAGCGGGCGCTGTTGCGCAAGGACTCGACGTTCTCCGAGCAGGACTACGGGTTCCGAGGCTTCCGTGAGATGCTGCGGCACCTCGAGGAACAGAAGGTCATCACCCTCACCGACGGTCCCGCGCCCGGAGACCCAGAGGTCGACTTCCCGTCGGCTCCCCGCGACGAGACCGCTGCGTTCGAACTGCTGCGCAGGACCGTGGCCGAACTGATGGTCGAACTCGGTGGGGACCCGCCGCTCTCCGGCCTCAAGGACCAGTTGCGCAAGCGGGAGCCCGACTTCTCCGAGAAGGACCTGGGCTACTCGGGATTCCTGCAGTTCTGCAAGGCCGCGGTCGCCAAGGACGCGCTGGAGATGGACTGGGAGGAAGCCGACCAGGAGTACTACCTGTACGTCCCGGAGAGCGGGGCCAAGGCCGGCGCGGGGAAGTCCTGACCCGCCGGGTCAGGTACCGCGGCCAGGTTCCACGACCTCGTCGATGAGGCCGTAGTCAGCCGCCTCCTGGGCGGTCATCCAGTAGTCCCGGTCAGTGTCCTCGCGGATCTGCTCGATGGTGCGGCCCGTGCGATCGGCCAGGATCTCGTTGATGCGCTCGCGCATCCAGACGATGTTCTTCGCCTGGATCTCGATGTCCTTCGCCGTGCCGCGCGCGCCACCCAACGGCTGGTGGATCATGATGCGGGAGTTCTCGGTCGCAGAGCGCGTGCCGGTGCCCGTCCCGAGCAGGAAGGCCCCGGCCGAAGCGGCCAGCCCGACGCAGCGCGTGTTGACGCGGCTGGTCAGCAGGCGCATCGAGTCGTACATCGCGAACATGCCGGTGATGATCCCGCCCGGCGAGTTCACGTAGAGGGTGATGTCGTCGTCGGCGTCGGCGTCGAGCGCCAGCATCTGGGCGACGATCGAGTCCGTCACCGTGTCGTCGATCGGCCCCTTGAGGAAGATGATGCGCTGTTCGAACAGGCGGTCGGTCGCACGCCGCGTCGCACCAAGCAACTTCTCCAACTCGTCCGGCAACGGTCGACCTCTCGTCAGTGTTCGCGATCTGTCGCGGCGGCCGATGGTAGCGATGCCCCGGCGCGCTCCGTCCATCTTGAGCCTGCGTGTGTCAGCACGTCGTTACGCTCGTGCCATGGACACCTCGATGAGTCAACCGCTGCAGGAGCCGCGCCCCGCTGACCTGGCGTCCGCCGGCGACCCGTCCACGAGTGACCCGTCCGTCGGGGCCGTGACGCCGGCGCTCGAGGGCTTCGAGGAGTTCGAGGACCTCGCGCCCGCCAGGCCGCCGCTCATCGACGACGCGGGTCGGGTGCGGCTGTCGTTCAGTCGCATGGACGCGTACCGCAACTGTCCCCGGAAGTTCCGGTACGCCTACATCGACAGGATCCCCGGCGTGGGGAGCCCGGCGCTGTCGCTCGGTTCCTCGATCCATGACGCGCTGGAGCACTTCTACGACCGCAAGCTGCCGACGCCCCCCTCCGAGGAGGAACTCCTCGGGTTCCTCTTCGATGCCTGGGACTCGTCCGGCTTCGAGCAGCTCGACCGGGAGGAACAGGTCCAGTTCTACCGTCACGCCCAGGACGTCCTGCGGCGCTACCACCGCCGTGCCGTCGCGGACTACCGACTGCCCGTCGCCACGGAGGTCTGGTTCGAACTCGCCTTCGACGACGCGGTGGTGGTCGGCGCCATCGACCGCATCGACCGGGACGAGGACGGTTCGCTGCACGTGATCGACTACAAGACCAACCGCAGGGCCCAGCCTCGCGCACGCGTCGCAGGGTCACTGCAGCTGGCGATCTACGCGCTCGCGTGCGAGGACCTGTACGGCGACCTGCCCGCGAGTGTCGCCCTCGACTTCGTCGTCGCCGGTGTCGTCGTACGAGTGGGACTCGACGAGATCGACCTCGACGCGGCGCGTGAGGCCGTGGCGACCACGGCGGCAGGCGTCCGCGCCGGGCAGTTCGACCCCACGCCGAATCGACTGTGCGACTGGTGTGACTATCGTTCGCTGTGCCCGGCGTGGCCCGACGAGAACGGTGACGGCGACCAGATGCTCGGGTCCGTGGTCACCCGCCGCGCGCAGCTGCGTCGGCAGGTGCGCCGTGACCTCGAGGAGCTCCGGAGCCTCGACGAGGCCGTCGTACGTCTCACCCGAGAACTCGCCGGCGACGTCTCGGCGCCATCGGAGGAGTCGTCATGAGTGTGCAGGTCTCCGGTTCCACCACCATCGCGGCGCCGCGCGAGCGGGTCCATCGTGTCGTGCTCGCGATCGAGGACTACCCCCAGTGGGCCGGTGGCATCCGGTCTGCCGTCGTGGACGAGCGCGACGCGGACGGTCGGCCCGTGCTCGCCACGGTCGCGGTGCAGACCCCGCTCGCACAGGTCACCTGCACGCTCGCGTACGAACACACCTCCGACGGACTGCGGTGGTCGCTGGTGCGGGGAGAGATCCTGAACCAGTTCGACGGTGCGTACCGACTGGCCGACGACCCGGCAGGGACCGCCGTCACGTGCTCCATGGAGGTCGGTGTTGACCTGCCACTGCCACGGCCCATGCTCGAGAAGGCCGTGAACGACCTGCTCGAGAAGGCGCTGGGAGGACTGCGTGCAAGGGCCCAGGACCTCACTGACTGACGGAGTGCCCATCATGGGACGAGACGCCGTGGAGGCTGCCTACTTCACGCTGCTGCGTGCCCGCGAGGAGCTCGACGGCCTGCACAGGTGCAGCGAGTTCCTGGCGGAGGAGCAGCGACGGATCCGCCGGTACCAACGCGAGTCCGCAGCGCTCGCGGACACGGTCGACCATCGGCTGCGCAGAGGGATCCGGCACACTGACGGCCCGCTTGCTCGTGCCTTCGACGACCGTCTGGAGGCACTGGCCTCCGAGCTCGAGCGCCTGCCGGACCGGATCGCCGCTGCCGCGTCCTTCGTGGAGGAGTGCGAGCAGACGCATGCACACCTGTCTGGCCGTGCGTGAGCGCGGGTTGACGACCGGGGATCGAGCGTGATCGGAACAGGTGCGACATGTACAGGGATGACCCACTCGACGACGAGTTCGAACTCCGGGCGATCGTGGGTGACGAGTGCGTCGACCAGATGAGCGCCGCCCATGACGGTCGCCGTGGCGGCGTCGAGGTGGCGTTGGACGTCCTGCGAGTGCTGCAGGGTTGGGCGGACGACGACGCCGTCGCGAGGTGGTTCACCACACCGCAACGGCGGCTGGGGGCACGAACACCGGTCGAGGCCCTCGCAGGAGGGGCGTTCGACGACGTGGAGGACGCCGCGAGGGCGTGGGTGGCGGCACGCGGCTGACGACGAGTCGCTACCCTTCGCGGCAGCGGCGTCCGCGTGATCCCACGGCGTGACGCCCCCTCCGTTGCCAACGAGTCCACACGAGTCCCGGGCCTGCATCCTGCAGTCGTCTCGGATCTCTTCACCCTGAGGTTGTGCGCGTCATGCCCACTGGTCACGTCAAGGTCTTCGATCCCGAGCAGAAGTACGGGTTCATCATCGCATCGGACGGCAACGAGTTCTACGTCGCCGGCGACCAGGTCAGCGGCGGATCGCTCCGGTCCGGCGACGAGGTCGAGTTCGAACTGCAGGACACCGAGCGGGGTCGGACCGCAGCCGTGAGCGTGAAGATCACGAAGAACGCCCCGGAGGACAGCCCCGTCGGCCGCACGATGGCGGCACCGCCGACGTGGGAGGAACTCGAGGAGCGCGAGCGTCAGCGCCGCATGGCTCGCCGTCGGCGGCGCTGAGACCGACGCCGGACGACCCATGCAGCCAACACGAGCGGCGACGACCACCCCGACCAGGGAGCGTGCGGCCGACACCAGGCCGGTCGTCGTCGTCGACCGGCCCTGGGACGTCATCGTGTGGGACGATCCAGTCAACCTCATGTCGTACGTGGTGTACGTGCTGCGGCGCATCTTCGGGTTCCCGGAGCCCAGGGCGCGCAGGTTGATGCTGCAGGTGCACCACGAGGGCAGGGCGCGTGTGGCCACCGAACCCCGCGAACGGGCCGAGATGTACGTGGCGCAGCTGCACTCGTACGGCCTGCAGGCGACCATCCAGCGCAGCCAGTGAGCGGCGCGTTCTCGCCGGCCGGCGACGGGGTGCGCATGCACCTCGAACCGGCGGAGGTGGACCTGCTCCGCCAACTGATCGACGGGCTCACCACGACACTGGACACGGCGGATGCGGACGATCCGGTGATCGAACGGCTCTTCCCGACCGCAGTCGACGGGGACACGAGCGCCGACCGGGAACTGCGTCGCCTGCTCCGCGACGACCTGCTCGAACGGCGACGGGAAGGGATCTCGGCGCTCGGCCGGATCCTCGGGCGGGCTCGCCGTACGCGTCGCGGCGCAGTCGTCGCCGACCTCGAGGCCGACGAACCACACCTCGTGCTCGGCGTCCTCAACGACCTGCGGCTCGCGATCGGCGCACGCATCGGCATCGAGGAACTCGATCGATCGACGCTGGTCCACGACGAGCAGACGGCGTACCGGGTCCGCGTCATGGACCATCTCGGGTGGTTCCAGGAGCAGTTGCTCGACGTGATCGACCCGGAGGCCGGTGTCCACCGGGAGCACCACGACCTGCAGGGTGGGCCGGAGGACGAGGGCCGATGAGGCTGGGGATCGGCGTGAGTGAGGACCTCGGCATGGAGGTCCAGGCGGACATCGCTCGGGCCGCCGAGGAGGCAGGATTCTCCTCGATCTGGACGAACGAGGCATCGGGGCGGGACGCCCTGCTGCTGTGCCAGTGGTGGGCTGCGGCGACCCGTTCCATCGAGGTGGGCGTCGGTGTCGTTCCGATCTGGACGCGATCGCCTGCACAGCTCGCGATGGCCAGCGCAACACTGCAGGAGTCCAGCGATGGCCGTTTCCTGCTCGGGCTGGGCGTCGGCCATCCCGCCACCGTGGAGTCGAAGCACGGCTCCACCTACCGACGCCCCCTCACGGCGACATCCGAACTGCTCGACATCCTCGCGGAGATCGACGCCACGGGGGCCTGCGACATCCGTGGTGAGGTGATGCGGTGTGAGCGGTTCCGCCTGCGCATCGGGACGGGACGCAGGGCGACGCGGCGCTACGTCGCAGCCATGGGTCCGCGCATGCTCGATCTGGCAGGGAGCAGGGGGGACGGGGTGCTGTTGAACTGGTCGGATCCGGCGGAGATCGCCCGGGCAGGCGACCGGGTCAGGACGGCCGCCCGCGTGGCCGGTCGTTCGTGCGAGGTCGCGGCCTACGTGCGGGTCGCGATCGCGGACGACCTCGACGCCGCTCGCGCGGCGCTCGCGACGCAGATCACCGACTACGCGCGGCTCGATGCCTACCGCCGACACTTCGAACGCCAGGGCCACGCTGAGGGAGTCGCAAGGGCCCTCGAGGCCCGAGCGGCAGGCGCCGACGGGGCAGGCCTGGCGGCCGCGCTTGGCGTGGAGGTCCTCGACGCCCTCGGCTGGGCGGGAACGCCCCGCGAGGTCGCGTCGCTGCACGAACGCCACGCGGGTGCGGGCCTCGACCATCTCATCGCCCGAGTCGTCGTGGTGGGTGAGGATGCTCGCGCCAGCGTCGGCGACGTCGTCGAGGCGCTCGGACCGGCGTGACTCCGGGCGGCGTCAGGCGCCCCGCCGCGGTAGTCGCAGCGCTCTCGCCTCGTCGAGCCCGGCCCGTCGAGTGACCACGACGTGTGCGAGGCCCACGGCCAGCGCCACGGCGATGCCCGAGACACGGCGTGAGACCTCGACGTTCACGGCGGCGACCCGCACCCCGAGCGCGATGCCGGCGGTCGAGAGCCCGGCGACCAACAGGACTCCCACGCGGGGGCCGAACCGTCGGAAGGGGCCGAACACGTGTCTGGTGCGACGCGCCAGCAGTCCGAACTCGACCCACGCCCCGACCGTGGCGCCGAGGGCGAGGCCCACGGCTCCGAGCCTCAGCAGGTTGTCGGGACCGATGCGGTCCGCCGCACTGGCGAGCGACCAGTCGAGGGGGCCCGCGAGGTGGACGCCCGCGAGTGACACGCCGACCTGGTCCAGCGGGATCATGAGTGTCACCCCGATGGCTGCCGCCACGGTCACGCGAACCGCCGAGTAGACCGCGGGCGAACGTGCATCGCCGGTTCCGTACAGCACCGACTGGAGCAGCCGTGACGACGTGCTCGCAGGCAGGCCGAGCGCGTATGCGCACAGCACGAGGCCGACCTGGACCGTGGCCTCACTGGTGAACCGGCCCCCACCGAACAGCGCTGCCACGACGAGGTCTCCGGCCACGACGAACAGCACGGTGGTCGGGAACACGTGGAAGGCCACGCGAGCGAGCCCTGCGTGCAGGCGTCCCACGACCTGCGTTCTGTCCGTGTGGTCCATGGTGGACAGCGTCGGCAGCTCCGACGCGGCGACGCTCATGCCGAACAGGCTGATCGGGAGCAGGTACAGGACCTGGGCGTAGCCCAGCGCCGCGACGGCGCCGAAGGACAGCAGTGACGCGGCGAACAGGTCGATGTAGCCGGCGAACTGGACGCTGCCCCGTCCGGCGAGCACCTGGCCGAAGCGTCGGACCACGACCCTCATGCCGTCGACACCCCGGCCGAGGGTGAGTCCCACGCCTCCGTTGAGGCGGAGCACCGCGGGCAGCTGGACCAGGAACTGCAGGGTCGAACCGATCACCGCACCCCAGGCAAGCGCCACCGCGAGTGAGGCATCGGCAAGCGTCACCATGGAGGTCGTGACGAGCGCCACCACGATCGCGGCGTTCCACAGCACCGGGGCCACGTAGGCGAGGAAGAACCGTCGGTGCGCGTTGAGGATGGCCAGGCACCACGCAGACAGCACGAGCATGCCCACGCCGGGTGTGACGATCCTGACCAGTTGCACCGTCAGTTCGAACCGGGTCGTGCCGGGGACGAAACCCCACGCGAGCACCCGCGTGATCGGTTCTGCGAACACGACGGTCAGCGTGACCACGAAGGTGACCACGAGCAGCAGCAGCCCTGCCACGGCGCCCGCCAGCCGGCCCGCCTCCCGGCGCCGGCCGTCGGCGATCATCTGGGAGTAGACCGGCACGAACGAGGCGGACAGGACACCCTCACCGAGCAGGTTCTGCAGCAGGTTGGGGACCCGCAGCGCGGCACGGACGGCCTCGGCGCCCACTCCCGTTCCCAGCAGCCGCGCCATCACGACCTCACGGAGCAGCCCGCTCACCCGGGACAGCAGGATCCCCGCGGCAACCGCCGACGACCCGCGGCGCAGGCCGGGAGCGGATCCGTCGTCGCGGTCGGTCACCGAGGTCCTTCGTGTCACGTGGGTCGAAGGCAGACGTGGTCAGGCCGCAGGAGCGAAGCCTAGTTGCCTCCCCGGACGAGCCGCGGCCGGTCCACGAGGCGAGGGACCCCCAGGGTCCTGCACCACTCGGCCCACGCGGCGGGATCCGGTCCGGACCACTGCAGGGACGCCGGGTCGAGGTCGAGTGGCACGTCGAGCACGAGTGTCGCCAGGCGGCGGTACAGCAGCGCGTCCTCTCGTCGCTCGGCGAAGGTCGCAGCGAGCCGCGCCTTCCCGCGAAGGTCGACGTCCCACGAGGCGACGTCGGTGGGGATGTCCTCGAGGTGCGGCCACCTGCCGAGCACGGTGGCGGCTCCCTTCGCCCCGAAGCCCGGGAGTCCGGGGATGCCGTCGGCCGTGTCACCAACGAGTGCGAGCAGGTCCGGGACCGACATCGGCCGGACCCCGAGCCGTTGCACGACTCCCTGTTCGTCGAACTCACGGTCGCGCATCCGATCGACCTGCACCACCCGGGTGCCTCGCACGACCTGTCCGAGGTCCTTGTCCGGGGTGAGGATCCGCACCTGGTCGAAGGAGTCGGCCAGGACCGTTGCAGCCGTCCCGATCGCGTCGTCGGCCTCGTGTTCCGCCATCGACCAGACCCTGACACCGAGTGCGGTCACCGCGTCCTCGACGAGGTCGAACTGGGCCACGAGCGAGGGATCGACACCCGACCCGTCCTTGTAGTCGGGGAGCAGCCGGTTGCGGAAGCTCTCGATCGGGTTGTCGAAGGCGACCGCGAGGTGTGTCACCGACTCGTCCGGGTCGTCGAGGAGTCGCAGCAGGGACTCGACGACCCCCACGGTGGCCTTCACGTCACGTCCCGTCGGGTCGGTCCGCGACGGCCTCGGCGAGTGGTGGGCGCGAAACAGTTCCCACGTCCCGTCCACGAGGTGCACGCGTGTCACACGACTCCCTGACGACGGTCGCGGTGGTGACCCAAAGGTACGCGGTCGCGTACCGTCCCGGACAGAATGCGGGCATTGCCGATCGACACGTGCTCCACGGGAGGTGGGATGCAGGGGGAGGTGGACCCGGGCGTCGAACGGCCCACACGCGTCCGTCCGCCCCGTCCGGTGCCGCCGTCCGTCTGGGCCCTGCCCGACGCGGAGTCCGCCGACGAGGACGGAGTGGTGGGCATCGGCGCCGACCTCGCTCCCGGGACCCTCGTCGACGCCTACTCGAGGGGCATCTTCCCGTGGCCGCATCGGGGCATGTCTCTGCCGTGGTTCTCCCCGGATCCGCGTGCGGTCGTGCCCCTCGACGGCGTCCACGTGTCGCGGAGCCTTCAGCGGCGGCTGCGCACGTGCGGCTGGCACACCACCATGGACGTGGCGTTCGACGACGTGGTGCGGGCCTGCGCGCAACGGCGGGGCAGTGACGGCACCTGGATCACCAGCGAGATGGTGCACGCCTATGGTCAGCTGCACCATCTGGGGTGGGCACACAGCCTCGAGGTCTGGGACGGTGACCGGCTCGTCGGGGGTCTCTACGGCGTGCAGGTCGGTGCCGCATTCACCGGAGAGTCGATGTTCCACCGCTCGACCGACGCGTCCAAGGTCGCGCTCGTCGACCTCGTCGCGCGGATGCGTGCCGCCGGCGGGCTGCTGTTCGACGTGCAGCTGGTGACCGATCATCTCCGGTCGCTCGGAGCGATCGAGGTGTCGCGAGTCACCTTCCTGCAGGCGCTCGCCCAGTGTGTCGACGTGGACGTCCGCCTCGACGCCGCACCTCGCCCGGCGTCTCGTCTCGCAGGTGGGTGTCGTGCGCCGGGCCCTCACGACGCGCGCTGACACCGGTGTCGCGTCTGGCGGACGCCGTCGCGGTCGGGCACACTCTCGTCGGGACGCCGAGTCCGGCTCATCCCACGAACCTTCTCCTCGCGTGCCGTCGTGCTCGCGACTCGTGCGACCCCTGCCTTCGGAGCCTGACATGACGATCGATCGCCGCCATCCCGACGAGGACTTCGAGGTGCGCGACCTGTCCCTGGCGGAGTGGGGCCGCAAGGAGATCGCGCTCGCCGAACGCGAGATGCCGGGTCTCATGGCCCTGCGTGAGCGCCACGGGCAGGCCCAGCCCCTCGCGGGGGCCCGCATCGCCGGATGCCTGCACATGACCGTGCAGACTGCGGTGCTCATCGAGACCCTCACCGCGCTCGGCGCGCAGGTGCGCTGGTCGTCGTGCAACATCTTCTCCACCCAGGACGAGGCCGCTGCGGCGATCGCGGCGACCGGGGTCCCGGTCTTCGCCTGGAAGGGCGAGACCGAGGACGAGTACTGGTGGTGCGTCGAACAGACCCTGCGCTGGCCGGACGGCTCCGGCCCGAACCTGCTGCTGGACGACGGGGGTGACCTGACGGCGCTGGTCCACGACCAGTACGCAGACCTCGTTCCCGACATCCGCGGGGTGTCGGAGGAGACGACGACGGGCGTGAAGCAGTTGCGCGAGTGGCAGCGTGCCGGCACGTTGCGCATGCCGGCCATCAACGTCAACGACTCGGTGACCAAGTCGAAGTTCGACAACCTCTACGGGTGTCGGGAGTCGTTGATCGACGGCATCAAGCGTGGGACCGACGTCATGATCGCGGGCAAGGTCGCGGTGGTCGCCGGCTACGGCGACGTGGGCAAGGGGTGCGCTCAGGCACTCGACGGCATGGGCGCCACCGTCTACGTGACCGAGATCGATCCGATCAACGCCCTGCAGGCGGCCATGGAGGGGTATCGGGTCGTGGAGTTCGATCAGGTGGTCGACCAGGCCGACATCGTCGTCACCGCGACGGGCAACATGGGTGTGGTCACGCGCGAGCACGTGCTGCAGATGAAGGACCACGCGATCCTGTGCAACATCGGCCACTTCGACACGGAGATCGAGACCGCGGCGCTCCGTGAGTACGAGTGGACCAACGTCAAGCCGCAGGTCGACCTGGTGCACCTGCCCAACGGCCGCAGTGTCATCCTGCTGTCCGAGGGGCGCCTGGTGAACCTGGGCAACGCCACTGGCCACTCGTCGTTCGTGATGTCGACGTCGTTCACCAACCAGGTGCTCGCCCAGATCGAGCTGTGGACCAGGCCCGACGACTACAAGGAGGAGGTGTACGTCCTGCCGCGGCACCTCGACGAGGAGGTCGCGAGGCTCCACCTCGACCGGATCGGTGCGCGCCTCACGAGGCTCACCGACGAGCAGGCGGCCTATCTGGGTGTGGATCCGGACGGGCCCTACAAGGACGAGTCCTACCGCTACTGAGACAGCACGTCGGCGATTCGGGTGATGCCCTCCACGAGGTCGTCGTCGCCCAGCGCGTACGACAGCCTCACGTGGCCCGGGGAGCCGAAGGCCTCTCCCGGGACCAGCGCGACCCGGGCCTCGTCGAGCAGCACGTCGGCGAGCTCCATCGTGGTGTCCACCCGGCGGCCCGCGATCTCCCGACCGAGGACTCCCTCGAACGACGGGAAGACGTAGAACGCGCCCCGGGGTTCCGCCAGCGACACGCCCTCGATCCGTGACAGGTGCTCGACCGCCAGCCGGCGACGACGGTCGAACGCGTCGCGCATGGTGGCGACGGTGTCCTGCGGGCCGGTCAGCGCCTCGAGGGCGGCCAGCTGGGCCACGTTGCAGACGTTCGACGTCAGGTGGCTCTGGAGTCGGTTGATCCCTGCAGCGACCTGTACAGGTGCGATCGTCCAGCCGACGCGCCAGCCCGTCATCGCGTGACTCTTCGACACACCGTCGACGATGACCACGTGCTCACGGACCTCGTCGTCGACCGACCCCGCGGAGCGGAACGTGGCATCGCCGTACACGAGGCGGGCGTAGATCTCGTCGGTGACGAGCCACACGTCGTTCGCCGCGGCCCAACGGGCGATCTCCTCGATCTCGTCTGGCGGGTGGACGGCACCCGTGGGGTTCGAGGGGGAGACGAGCACCATCGCCCGGGTGCGGTCGGTACGCACCGCCTCGAGCTGGTCCACGGTCACGAGGAATCCCTGGTCGACCGTCGTGTCGACGAAGACCGGCACGCCGCCGCACAACCGGATCTGCTCCGGGTAGCTGACCCAGTAGGGGGCGGCGACGATGACCTCGTCACCCGGGGAGACCAGGGTCATGAAGACGTTGTAGAGGGCGTGCTTGCCCCCGTTGGCGATGGTGACCTGCGCAGGGTCGACCGGAACGTCCCGGTCGACCGTCATCATCTGAGCGACGGCATCGCGCAGTTCGGCGAGCCCGTTGGCCGCGGTGTAGCGGTGTGCCGCGGGGTTGCGCGCCGCGCGTACGGCCGCCTCGACGATGTTGTCAGGCGTGGGGAAGTCTGGTTCGCCGGCGCCGAAGCCGACCACGGGCTCGCCGGCGGCCCTGAGCTGACTCGCGCGAGCCGTCACGGCCATCGTCGGCGACTCCTCGATGTCGATGATTCGGCGTGCGAGCGTCACGGAGTCCTCGATTCCTCGTGAGAGGCAGCGTCGCGAGCCCGGGGGAACCCACGTCGGTGTGCAGCGGTGGTCGCGCCGGGGACGACGCCCGCGACGCACGGGCAGAGCGTAACCGGCTCCGCGGGGTGGCCTGCCGTCGGCACCTGCGACCCCGCGGGCGTACGCTGGGTTGACAGACGTGCGCACCAGCGGGCCGTCGCGCCTCCGTGACCCAAGGGTGATCGATGACCGACCTGACCATTCCCTCGGAACTGCTCCCGGGCGACGGGCGCTTCGGTGCAGGGCCGAGCAAGGTGCGCGTCGAGGCGCTCGAGAACCTGGCTCGCACCGGGTCGGCACTCATGGGAACGTCGCACCGGCAGGCTCCGGTCAAGGGGCAGGTTGGACGGCTGCAGGCGGGGATGCGGGCGCTGTTCTCGGTCCCCGACGAGTGGGACGTGCTGCTCGCGGTCGGCGGGGCGACGGCGTTCTGGGAGAGCCTCGCCTTCGGATTCGTCGAACAGCGTGCGCGTCACTACTCGTTCGGCGAGTTCAGCAGCAAGTTCGCGGCGGCCACTCGCGCGGCGCCCTGGCTGGAGGACCCCGACGTCGTGGACTCCGACCCGGGAACCGCCCCCCACGTCACGAGTGCCCCCGGATGCGACGTGCAGGCGCTGACGCACACCGAGACCTCGACGGGCGTGGCGCAGACCCTTGCCCGGGTGGACGACGCCCTCGTGGTGGTGGACGGGACCTCCGCGGCGGGGGGTCTCGACGTCGACCTCGCGGACGTCGACGTGTACTACTTCAGCCTGCAGAAGGGCTTCGCGTCCGAGGGCGGACTCACGGTCGCGCTGTGCTCTCCGGCTGCGGCTTCGCGCATCGAGCAGGTGGCCGCAAGTGGCCGGTACGTACCGACGTTCCTCGACCTGCAGACCGCACTGGAGAACTCGCGTAAGCAGCAGACGTACAACACCCCGTCGGTGTCGACCATCGTGCTCGCCGCTGACCAGGTCGAGTGGATGATCGAGCGTTTCGGCGATCTCGCCGGGTCGGCGGCGCGGCAACGCGAGAAGGCAGCGGCGGTCTACACCTGGGCCGAGCAGCGCGCGTGGGCGACACCGTTCGTGGCCGACCCACGACACCGCTCGGACGTGGTGGCGACGATCGACCTCGACGAGTCGGTGCGTGCCGACGACGTGAACGCGGTGCTCCGTGCCAACGGTGTCGTCGACACCGACGGCTACCGAAAGCTGGGACGCAACCAGTTGCGCATCGCGATGTTCCCGGCCATCGACGCTGACGACCTGATGGCCTACACGCGCTGTGTCGACTGGATCGTCGAACGCCTGCGCGACGCCTGAGGCACCGGCCTCAGCGTTCCCGGAGGAACCGTTCGATCTCTGCGGCGAGTTCGTCGCCGGACGGGACGTCCTCCTCGGACATCACGATGCGCTGGTCCCGCGACAGCCCACTGCCGCGGTGGAGTTGTGCGTCGTAGAGCTGTTCGAGCTGTCGGATGTGTTCGAGGACCTCGTCGGAGGACTCCCCGGCCACGTCGAGTCGCTGCCGGTTCTCCTCGATCGTCGCGTCGAAGATCGAGGAGTCGACGGCGATGCCGAGGTGGGTCGCCACCTGTTCGAGCAGGTTCCGTGACGCCTGCGGGTACTGGCCAGCGACATAGTGGGGGATGCGAACCCACATGCCCAGGGTGTCGATCCCGGCATCGGCCAGCATCTTCTCCAGGGCGACCTGGCAGGACGCGGGGACCACGACCTGTTCGTGGGGCCGTCCGAGGCGTTCCAGCAGGTCCTCGTCGGTCCCGGTGAAGATCGTGTGCACCGGGCGAGTGTGGGGGATGGGTCCTGGCACGCTGCCCAGTCCGACGTACCGTTGGATGCCCAGCAGTCGACACAGTTCGATCAGGTCGGCAGCGACGCGGCGCCACGACAGGTCGGGCTCCGCACCACCGACGGTCACCAGTTGCGGGCCCGACGGGGGAGTGACGAGACGCACGACCAGTTCCGGCCAGTGCAGTTCACCGAGCGAACCCTGGTCGATCTCGAGCTGCGGCCGGCGATCGCGATAGTCGAACAGGGCGTCGGGATCGAAGCGACCGATCGGCAGAGCGTCGAACTGGTCGTGCAACGCCTCGAGCGCCAGGGATCCACCGGCCCCGGCGTCCGTCCAACCGTCGAGGGCGACGACGAGGACTGGGTCGCGAAGGGGCAGCGGAACGTGGCCGAGATCGAGGATGTCCATACCGCCACGGTACCGGTCACCCCGGTCGCCACCGCGGGCGGGTACTCGCAGGGTGTGTGCTGTCGCCCGGTCACCGCGTCGAGCAGCGGTTAGCGTGCCGGCCCCACGAGTCGGAGGTCTGGTGGAACGAGCCGAGGACACCGCCCGGTGGCTGGTCGACGACGCACTGGACCTGGTCGGAACGTGCACGGAGGACCTGTCCGGGACCTCTGAACTGTCGGTCGCGGCCGGTCTCCGGCAGCGTGGGCTGACGGTCGAGCGCGCCAACCTCGTCGTGGACGTGGCAGCAGCACGGCTTCGGGCTCGAGTGCGCTGGCCGGATGCCGACGCGCTGCTGTTCACCCGCGAGGCGCTCGAACAGGCGAGTGATCCGCTTGTGTCGGCGTGGCGCGCCGAGAGACTCGTCGCGGCGTCCCATGGTCCGACCTGGGACCTGTGTGCCGGGGTCGGAGGCGACGCCCTCGCACTCGCTCGTCACACCCCGGTCGACGCCGTCGATCGGGACCCGGTGCGCATCGTGCTGCTCGAACACAACGCGAGGGTCCTGTCGAGGCCGGTGCGCGCACGGCTGTCCGATGCCCTGCAGGTGCCTCTGCGGCCTGGGGACAGGGTGCACGTCGACCCGGGGCGGCGTGATGGTTCGCGGCGCCTGCGCCGGCTCACCGAACTCCGCCCACCCGTGGATGCCCTGGTGTCGCGTTTCGACACAGGCGCGACGACCTCGGGATCGTTGGTCGTCGCACTGCCGCCCGCGGTCGACCTCGACGATCCGGTGCTGGTGCAGCAGGGACCGATCGCCAGGGTCGAGTTCGTCCAGGTGGGTGCCGACCTCGTCGAGGGCGCGCTCTGGAAGGGTGCGGTCGTCGAAGCCCCCGGAGTCCAGGCGACCCTGCTGTCGGACGGGGGTGTCCCCCAGGTGCGCACGAGGACCGGACCGCCCGAGCATCTGCCGGTCGGTCCGGTCGGGGAGATCCTCGTCGAGGTCGCACCGTCGGCCGTACGCGCGCGGATACACCCCCGAATCGGGGCGGAGATCGGCGCTCGGCGGCTCGACGAGCGCCGTGCCCTGCTGACGTGCGACGACGTTCCGCCGGCCTCCCCGTGGTACCGGTGCCGGCGCGTGGAGGGCGTGCTCTCGGTACGGGGACGCCGGGTGCGGGAGTGGTTGCGGAGTCGCGACGACCTTCCGGTCGAGATCGTCCTGCATGGGGTGTCCGGGTCCGACGCGACGTGGTGGGAACGCTTCGGCCGTCCGCGACGAGGACCCGGAGGTCGACGAGCAGAGGTCATCCGCACGTCGCATGGCGCCGAAGTGCTCATGACGGTCCCCGTGGGGTCGACGGGGTGGAAACCCTGACATGACCGCCGCAGGTTGCACGGATCCGAGTTGGCACGCACGGTAGGCTGCATCCCATGGATGAGACCACGCACACCACGTCCGGAGGCACCGCGCTCGTCGAGGTGCCGCAGAGTCGCGCATGCACACGGTGTGACGACGACCAGGTCCTGGTTGCCCAGGATCGAGGCCTCGGCAAGTACCGGTGCGGCCGCTGTGAACTGGTCGTCGGCTTCGACCTCGAGGCATCGCCCGCCGAGTTCCTCATCTCGCGTGGTCTGCCGAGCCGGTACACGAAGGACCTGTTCGGCAGTCGCCTGCTCACGGTCGAGCGCCGCCTCCCGTGACCGCTGCGCGACTCACGCGCCCGTGACGTCCTCCCGTCCAGCGCCTCCGGGCGACGACGAGGTCGTGGACTCCGGGGTGTTCACCGACGGGTCCTCGATCCCCAATCCGGGTCCGGGGGGCTGGGCTGCGGTGTGGGTCGTCGACGGGGTCGTCGTCGACGAGGTGTGCGGCAGCGATCCCGACACCACCAACAACCGGATGGAACTGCAGGCGATCCGCGCAGCGCTCGACCTCGTGCCCGAGGGCACACCCGTCGTCATCCACAGCGACTCCAACCTTGCGGTGCGTACCGTCAACGAATGGGCGTCGGGCTGGGAACGGCGCGGATGGCGCCGTCGGTCCGGTCCGGTGGAGAACCTCGATCTCGTCCGACCGCTGTACGAGGCGATGCGGGAGCGACCCGAACTCGAACTGCGCTGGATCCGCGCACACGTCGGACACCGGTGGAACGAGTACGCCGATCGGCTTGCGTCCGAGGCCGCCCAACGCGCTCGCTGACCGCAGCCGTGCGGCTCAGCCCCAGCCGAGCACGCCACGTGTGAACGCGGTGACTCCGACGGCCACCACGATCACCACGGCGAACGGCGCACGGAGCACGACCGCGACCGCTGCCGCCGCGACGCCGACGAGTCGGGCGTCGACGACCACCTGCGTGCCCGTTGCCAACGTCTGGGTGGCGACCAGTGCGGCGAGCAGGGCCGCAGGCAGCAGGTGCGCGACCTGGCGGGCGCGAGGTGGCAGGTCCCGGCCCGAGGCAATGGCGGGTCCGGCCACCTTCATGAGGTAGGTCCCCACGGACAGCAGCAGCAGGCCGGCCAGGGTCACGTCCGTTCCTCCCGGATCAGCAGGGGCAGGGCGAGGAACGCAGCGAGGGCTGCGACGATGACGGGGACACCCGGCGGGGTGACGGGCGTGAGCAGCACCGCACCGACGGCCCCGAGCCCCGCGGCCACGCGGCCGGACGTGGAACGCAGCCAGGGCGCGAGCAGTGCGAGGAATCCCGCGGGAAACGCGGCGTCGAGCCCGAGGGTCCGAAGGTCTCCGATGAACTGTCCACCGTACGCGCCCACGGCCGTCGCACCGATCCATGCAGTCACGACGGTCCACCCGGACAGGCGGAACCTCCGCGCGGCGTCCTGCTCGGGGCCGGCCAGAGCCAGGGCGACCGACTCGTCGACCACGAGGTAGCCGTCGATCGCGGTGCGCAGGGGCCGTCGACGCGTGAGGTGGGGCGCGATCGCGAACCCGAACGCGAGATACCTCACGTTCAGCAGGAGCCCGCTCGCCGCGCCCAGCATCGGACTCCCGCCGGCCGCGACGACCCCGACGAACGCGAACTGGGACCCCCCGGCGAGGACCAGCACGCTCGACAGGGTCGCGAGGAGAGGGGACAGGCCGGCACTGACCGCGAGCACGCCGTAGGACAACCCGTACGCGCCCACGGCGGCGCCCACCGGCAGTGCTCTGGCCAGTGCGGGATCGCGGGGGCGAAACCGTCGTCGTGTTCGGGGTGACGATCGCATGGTTCGGCATTCTGCACGAAGGGAGCCGGGCCGCCCGGATCGGCGGTTGCGGGTGCGGGGTACCCGTCAGGGGCGAAGCCTCGCAGAACGCGCGAGTGACGCCGGCATCGGCAGGTCGACCCCGTGCACGTCACAGCGGGTCGCCTGTGTGCGGGTCCCGTGGACGCTACGGTCGTGCTCGATCCGGGGGACCTCGCATCGTCCGATGCCGGCCACGCGCACCGACACGTGGCCGGGGATGGTGCCGCGGAGGCGATCCTGCGGATCGAGTACGCCTGACACCTGTCACGCCCTGTCGGGGGCGTGTGTGCCCTTCGAGGAGTTTCCCGTGCACGCCATCACCTACGAACGGACCGGATCCGCCGCCGACGTGCTGCGGCTGACGGAGGTCCCGGATCCGACTCCCGGGCCCGGCGAGGTGCGGGTCCGTGTCGAGTGGTCCGGCATCAACCCCAGTGACGTGAAGCGTCGGGTGAGCGGTGTCGGGCTGCCCGAGGGAGGGTTCCGCATTCCCCACCAGGACGGTGGCGGGGTGATCGACCAGGTCGGTGAGGGGGTCGACGCGGCACGAGTGGGCCAGCGCGTGTGGGTCTACCACGCGGCGAAGGACGATCCCTTCGGTACGGCGGCGGAGTTCACCTGCGTCGCGGATCGTCGGGCCGTCGCGCTGCCCGACGAGGTCTCGACGCGTACCGGCGCCGGGCTCGGGGTTCCCTACATGACGGCCTACCACGCCCTGTTCGACCGAGGCGGAGTGCTCGGCCGGTCGGTCCTGGTGACCGGGGGTGCCGGCGCGTGCGGACTGGCCGCCGTTCAGCTGGGTCGGCACGCCGGTGGTCACGTGGTCGCGACGGTCAGCACCGAGGCCAAGGCCGACATCGCACGGCGCGGAGGAGCACACACCGTCCTCCGGTACACCGCGGACTCGTACCGCGACGACCTGGTGGACGCGTTTCCCCGGGGCATCGACCAGGTCGTCGACGTCGCACTGGCGGAGAACATCGGCGCGTACGCGGAGCTTCTCAACCCCGGCGCGACTGTCGTCGCCTACGCCCGTGGCGACGTCGACCCGGTGCTGCCCATGCGTCTGCTGACGGTGCGCAACGTCGACGTGCGGCTCATGATGGTCTACCAGTTGCAGCCCCACCAGCACCGAGCCGCCGTACAGGGCATCGTGTCGGCGCTCGACGCGGGAGCCATCGGACCCCTGGCGTTCGTGGAGTTCGAGATGGACGACGTCGTCGCGGCGCACGAGATGGTCGAGCAGGGGGCCGCGGGTAAGGTCGTCGTTCGCGTGGCGTGACCGACACGCCGGCAGCGGGAGGCAACGACGTGGAGAAGCAGCCCATCGTCCAGCCGGAGTGGCTGGTGGAGCACCTGGACGACCCGTCCGTCGTGGTGGCCGAGGTGGAGATCGAGAAGGATCGTCCCGACTACACGTCCGGGCACATCCCCGGCGCCCAGGGCTGGTACTGGAAGGACGTCGCGTGGGACGACCTCGAGCGACAGTTTCCCCAGCCCGACGTCATGGCCAGGAGGCTCGCCGAACGGGGCGTGGGTGACGACACGACACTGGTCGTCTACGGCGAGCGCAACCAGTTCGCCACCTACGTCTACTGGATCGCCACGGAACTGTGTGGACTGTCCAACGTCCACGTGCTCGACGGCGGCAAGAAGGGATGGCGAGCACTGGGCCAGCCCCTCACCACCGACGAGACCGTGGGGACTCCCGTCGAGCGGACGATTCCCGACTGGCCGCGCAACGACCGCAGCCGCATCCACCGGGAGACCCTGCTGGCCGCCCTGGGCGAGACTCCGCCACGACTGCTGGACGCCCGGGTCGAGGAGGAGTACGACGGCCGGCGCGTCAAGGCCGGCACCGGACTCGACCACGGTGCGACGCGACACGGTCACATCCCGGGCGCGCGCAACCTCGTCTACGAACGGTTCATGGACCCGGAGACCGGCCGCTTCCGCTCGCGCGAGGAGTTGGCGGGACTGTTCGCCGAGTTCGAGGCGACGCCGCAGCAGACCGACGACGTCGTCGCCTACTGCCGGCTCGGTCATCGAGCGAGCATGGTCTGGTTCGTCGCCACGCAACTCCTTGGCTACGACCACCTGCGGGTGTACGACGGGTCATGGACCGAGTGGGGGAGTCTCGTGGGCGTTCCGGTCGAGAAGTGACGCCGGAAGCCCCCGGGCCGCTGGTCCCTGCAGGTTCGGGTCCCTTGACCCACCGGTGGGTGCCCTGCGACCCTCGTCGCCGACCCGTGAAACGACGAGGCTGCACTCGAGCCGCAACGAGGCGGTGCGCCGGTCAGGCCACGAGCCGGCTCCGGGTCCCACCCGGATCGACCCACCAGAAGTGAGGACCAGACACATGAACACCTCCCGCAAGATCACCTCCATCGCTGCGATCGTGCTCGGCGTACTGCTGGTGCTCGGCGGCATCGGTACCTGGACGATGGTCAGCACCACGCTCGCCGACCAGCGCATCGAGGTACCGGAGGATGGTGGAAGGTTGGCTGGCCAGCAGGTCCGGGGTCCCTTCACCGCCTACGCACAGGCGGAGGTCATCGACGCCCACACCCTCGCCATCACCGACGGCCAGACCTACGCGGAACTCGACCGTGAGGACCCGCGTCGGGCGACGGCGATGAACGCGTCGTTCCTCCAGGCGTCTCTGTTCACCTCCATCCTGGCCTTCGGTGTGTCGGCCATGGCGATCGGGATGGGCGTGCTGTTCGTGCTCATCGGCATCGGCATCCGGGACGTGAACCAGCGCCTGGACGCGATGAACGCCTGACCCCACGCCAGACATCCGGGGTCAGCCCGACCGCCTCGAGCGCCCCGACCCGGTCGTCCGGAACACCGCGCACCCTGCGACGGTGACCGGGCGACCGTCGTGTGTGGGCCCTCGCACCCGGGGTCTCGTTGGAGCCACCGCCTCGCGCTACCGTGCGCGCAGGAGGTGGCTCATGACCACGCGGACCGCGACACACTGGGGCGAGTACCTCGTCGAAGCACGCGACGGGCGTATCGAACGGATCATCCCGCACCCGGACGACCCGGATCCTTCACCGATCGGTCCGGGCATGGTGTCCGCGCATCGTTCGCGTACCCGCATCGAGGCGCCAGTGGTGCGCGCCGGGTGGCTCGACGACGGTCCGACGGGGGCGTCTCCGGGCGAGTGGAGGCGCGGCGTCGAGCCGTTCGTCCAGGTCACCCACGAGGAGGCGGTCGAACTGATCGCCCGTGAACTCGACCGCGTCCGGGGCCAGTACGGCAACGAGGCCATCTTCGCGGGATCGTACGGATGGGCCTCGGCGGGAAGGTTCCACCACGCCAAGAGCCAACTGCACCGCTTCCTGAACCTGATCGGCGGGTTCACGTCGGTGCGTGACACGTACAGCAGCGCTGCGGTGTCGGTGATCCTCGACCGCGTCGCGGGGGGCAAGGGTGCAGCGATGAACGCCACCCCGACGTGGGACGACATCGAGGAGCACGGCCAGCTCGTCGTGGCCTTCGGCGGGCTCCCGCAGAAGAACCTGCAGGTGACCGGTGGTGGGGTCTCGCGCCATGAGGCCGCGCAGTGGCAGGAGCGGTGCCGCCAGGCCGGTGTGCGGTTCGTCAACGTCAGTCCACAGCGGCAGGACGTGGCCGACCGGGTGTCGAACGACTGGATCACCTGTCGCCCCAACACCGACGTGGCGCTGATGCTCGGCATGGCCCACACGCTCGCGACCGAGAACCTGCACGACGTGGACTTCCTCGAACGGTGCTGCGAGGGTTGGGACCGCTTCGAGGCCTACCTGCTCGGAACGGTCGACGGTGTCCCGAAGGATGCGGCGTGGGCCGCCGGGATCACCGGGGTCGATGCCGACGTCATCGTCGGTCTCGCGAGGGACGTCGCGGCGTCGCGGTCGGTCATCACCGCGGCGTACGCCCTCCAGCGTGCACACCACGGCGAACAGGTGCACTGGATGGCGATGACGCTCGCGGCGATGTCGGGCAGCATGGGCCGGCCGGGTGGGGGCCTCGGTGCCGGTCTGAGTGCGATGCATCACCTGGGGATGCCCCGCTCACCGATCGACACGGCAGGCGTGCCGATGGGGAAGAACCCGACGGGGTCGTTCATCCCGGTCGCTCGCATCGCCGACATGCTCCTGAACCCGGGTACGAACTACCACTACGACGGCGAACTGCGGACCTACCCCGACATTCGCCTCGTCTACTGGGCAGGTGGCAACCCGTTCCACCACCATCAGGACCTCAACCGCCTGATGAAGGCATGGCAGCGCCCGGAGACGGTCATCGTCCACGAGCCCTGGTGGACGCCTCTGGCCAAGCGGGCCGACATCGTGATGCCGGTTGCGACCATGCTCGAGCGCGACGACATCGCGCGCGGGCACGGGGACCATCGCCTCTCGCCCATGTACGCCGCGGTCGCCCCGCCCGCCGGGATCCACACCGATCACGACATCCTCCGGGACGTCGCTGTGCACCTCGGGGTGGCGGAGGCGTTCACCGAGGGACGTTCGACCGACGAGTGGATCACGCACCTGTACGAGCAGACGCGCAGCGAGGCGGCGGAACACGGTGTCCAGCTCCCGCCGTTCCAGCAGTTCTGGGACGGCGGGGAGCCCGTCGACATCGATCGGCTTCCACGTCGAGTGACCGTCTACGAACGGCTCCGGGAGGATCCGCAGGCCAGTCCGGTGCGCACCCCGTCGGGACGGCTGGAGATCCACTCGTCGACCATCGAGGCGTTCGACCACGACGACTGCCCCGGCCACCCGACCTGGATGGAGCCAGCGGAGTGGCTCGGCTCGGACCTCGCCGACCGGTTCCCGTTGCACCTGATGTCGAACCAGCCCTCGACGCGCCTGCACAGCCAGTACGACCATGGTGACGCGAGTCGTGGCAGCAAGGTGCAGGACCGCGAGCCGGTGCTCGTCAACGCGGAGGATGCCCGTGCACGAGGCATTCGTGACGGCGACGTGGTGCGCCTGTTCAATGATCGGGGTGCATGCCTCGCAGGCGCAGTCGTGACCGACGCGATCATGCCCGGCGTCGTGTCGCTGTCGACGGGCGCATGGTTCGATCCGGTGGACCCTTCGGAACCCGGCAGCCTCGAGGCGCACGGCAACCCGAACGCGGTGACGCTGGACATCGGCACGTCCTCACTGGCGCAGGGGCCAAGTTCCAACACCGCGCTGGTCCAGGTGGAACGGTTCGACGGACCACTGCCTCCCGTGCGAGCGTTCGAGCCTCCGCCGATCCTGTCGCGCGACCGAGCCTGACCGACAGGTCCTCGACATCCGGGTCACGGCGGGGGAGGATCGGCCCTGCGTCGTCACCCCCACAGGAGGCTGCCATGAGCGCGGTCGTGTACACGTCGAGGGTCAGCGTCGTCCGCGAGCGCGGGCCGGTGCGAACGGCGACCCTGCCCGGTCGCCGCGAGCCGGTGACGTTCGGCGTCCACGGTGAGATCGCCGAGCACTACGGCGTGGACCCGCACGACCAGCCGGAGGACGCGACCACGATCGACTTCCTCGTGGCGGCAGCCGGAGGCTGACTGACGGGCACGTTCGGGGGTGCCCTGGAGGCCCGGGGCATCCCTGCCGGAGGCGGTCGCCTCCGAGCCGAGGTCACCGGCGAGGTCGAACTCGACGGGAGGACGCTGGTACTGCGGCGCATCCACGCCGCGTACACGCTGCAGGTCGAGCTGGACGCTGATCGCGACCGGATCGAGCGGGCGCACGGACTGCACGCCGAACGTTGCCCCGTGGCGCGGTCCATCCGTGGTGCCATCGACGTGTCGACGTCCCTGCAGGTCGTGACGGACTGATCGCCTGACCGGGAACGCGTCAGTCCTCGATGACGGCGATCGCCTGGATCTCGAGCACGATGTCGGGGTGCGCGAACGACGCGACCGTCACCAGCGCGCTCGCGGGGAAGCGTCCCGGCTCGAAGTACTCGGAGCGCACGCGCGTGAACTCGTCGCGATCCGCATTGTCGGCGATGAAGGTGGTCATCGTGACCACGTCGGACAGCTGACCGCCTGCGAGTTCCACGGCCTCGCCCAGACGCTGGAACGCAGCGTGTGCCCGCTCGGCGAAGGTTCCCGTGACCGGCGTTCGGTCCGGGAGCCTGTTCGTCACTCCGGCCAGGTACACCGTGGTGGCGTCTCCACGGACGGCCACGCCACGCGAGAAGGTCCGACCCTCCTCGACCTGTCGAGTCAGATGCCTGCGTTCGAGCGTCACAGAGGGCCTCCACGGGGGACTCTGGGGTGTGGCGGCGACGATAGACGACCCGGCGTCTCCCTCGCGGGCGAATGGCGGCGTCATCACTGGTCGAATACGGTCCCTGCCCGAGACAGCACAGGAGTGTCATGTCCAGGCGTGCAGTCATCGGTGTCGTCGTGCTCGTCGTGGCCGTGATCGCGGCGACCCTCACCGCCACCCTCTCGACGGTCGAACGTCAGCCCACGGCCGGTGCCGTCGCGCTCATCGAGCTCACGGGCCAGGTCGTCGACGTGCCCCAGGGCTTCGTCGGAGGCGGCATCACCCCACGCCTCGTCAGGCAACGCCTTGCCGATGCCCAGGCCGACCCTCGCGTGGGTGCGGTGATCCTGCGCCTCAACTCGCCGGGAGGGACCGTCGCGGCGAGCCAGGAGATCTGGCGGCTCGTCGCCGAACACCCCCAACCGGTCGTGGTGTCGATCGGCGACCAGTCGGTCTCAGGCGGCTACTACATCGCGGCCGGGGCCGACGCAATCGTCGCCCACCCGGGCTCCTACACCGGCAGCATCGGGGTGATCCTGTCGCTGCTCGACTACAGCGAACTCCTCGAGGACCTGGGTGTCGAGTTCGACGTGGTCACGTCCGGTGAGCACAAGGACATGTTCATGCCCGGACGCCTCACGGCCGAGCGACGGGCGATGCTCCAGGTGCAGAGCGACCAGTTCCACGAGCAGTTCATCGCGGCGGTCGCGGAAGGGCGAGGCATGGACGTCGCGGACGTGCGCCGACTGGCAACCGGTGAGATGTACACCGGCGAGCAGGCACTCGCCCTGGGGCTCGTCGACGAACTCGGCGGCCTGCCGGAGGCGCTCCGCATCGCCGGTGAGCTCGCAGGGATCGACCACCCACGGCTCGTCGAGAGGCAGCCGGGATTCCTGGAGATGCTGTCCACTCCGGGTTCGATTCGGATGGGACTGCTCGACCTGCTGACGACGGACCGGGCGACGAGCCGCCTGGACGTGGAACAGCAGCTGTCGCGTCTGATCCACGGCGCCCCGGAAGCGAGGTACCAGCCGTGACCGACCCCCGTCCTGACGACCTGCCGCCGCCGGTGGGAGACCCGACGCCGGTGGGGGGCCCCGCGGAGCCCGATCTCGTCGTGGCGTCGGGTCTGCCCGGCCTGCTCGAACTCTGCGTGGCGGTGGTCACCACCCCCGGTCGAGCGTTCGACGAGGTGGTCCGCAGGTCGCCGCTGGCCTGGTCCATCGGCGTGGTACTCGTGGCGAACGCCCTGACGGCGACGACCCAGATGGCGAGCGCGTCTGGATCGCTGGGCGCCGTCTCGTCCTCGGCCCCTCTCGGGTCGCCGGGAGTCGGGCTGTCCGGCACGGCGTCGCTGCTGGCGGGCGTGCTGGTGGGTGCGCCGTTCGGCCTCGCGGTGACCGCCGTGTGGACGGCGGTCGTCCTTCTGTTCGCCAGGATGCTCGGGGGAACCGGCGGCTACCGCGTCACCTTCTGTGGACTCGCCTTCGCATCGGTCCCGCAGGTGATCACCGTCGTGGTGACCGGAGTCACTCTGCCCATGGGCGCGCTGGGCACCGTCCTGGGGGTGCTGACGGCCTTCGGCGTGGGGGTGTGGACCGTGGTGCTGTGTGTCGTCGCGGTGCGACGAGCGCACGACCTGTCGACCGGTCGTGCCGTCGGCGCCGTGCTGCTCCCTGTGGTTGCCGTGATGGTCGTGCTCGTCCTCGTGGTCGTCGCGCTGGTCGGCATCGTGGTGAGCACCCTGTCGTGACCTGGAGCGACAGCGTCCTGCACTAGGGTGCAGCGCGGGAGCACAGCAGGTGGTCCGGGAGGAGCCACGGGTGGACCAGTCGATCGCGCATGACGGGCGCGCACGCGTGGACGCGCGAGCGAAGGCCACGGGTGCGGCGGTGTACGCGGCCGACGTCCACCGGGACGGGGAGTGTCACGTCGCGATCGTGCGCAGTGACCTGCCACACGCGCGCATCCTGGGCATCGACGCGTCGGAGGCCCTGGCGCTCGAGGGCGTCCTGCGCATCGTGACGGCCGAGGACGTGAGCCCGCGCCTCCATGGTCGCAGCGTGCGCGACATCCCGATCCTCGCCCGCGACGTCGTGCGACACGTAGGTGAACGGATCGCCGCCGTGGTCGCCACCAGCCGCAGTGTCGCGGAACGCGCGGCATCCCTCGTGAGGGTCGACCTCGAACCACTCCCCGCAGTCCTCGATGCCAACGGTGCCGTCGCTGAGGGGGCGCCACTGGTCCACGACGCAGCGTGGGACCACGAACGTGCCGTCGTGACCCGGGACGGCCCCGCAAATCACCAGTCGATCACCCTCGACGGCGACCCGGATGCCGTGGACGACGCGCTTCGGTCGGCCGACCATGTCGTCGACCTGACCCTCACGACCCCGTCGGGCCACGCCGGATATCTGGAACCGCACGCCACGGTCGTCGAACGCGACGAGGACGGCGTCGTGCACGTGTGGGTGACCGACAAGTCGCCCTACCGCCTCCGCGCCGAACTCTCGCACTGCCTGGGTCTCGATCCCGGTGACGTCGTGGTCCACGACGTGGCCATCGGAGGAGACTTCGGAGGCAAGGGCTCGTACGGCGAGTCGCTGCTGCTCACCGAGGTCAACCGCCTCGTCGGTCGGCCGGTCCGGTACGTGAAGCGCTACGGCGACGACCTGACCTCGCCAGCGCCACGCCACGCGCTGCGCATGCGCGTGCGACTGGGAGCCGACGCCGACGGCGTGCTGAGTGGGGTGCGTCTCGACGTGCTCGCCGACGGGGGAGCGTACGCCGGGTACAAGGTGCGCCCCCAGGTGGACCTGCACGCGATGAGCGACGTCGGGTCGTCGTACCGGATTCCGGCCTTCCACGTCGACTCACGGATCGTGTACACGAACACCGTGCCCCGCGGACACGTGCGCGCGCCCGGAGCACCCCAGGCCGTGTTCGCCTTCGAGACGGCACTCGACGAACTGGCCCTGGCCGTGGGCACGTCGGCGGCAGAGATCCGACGTCGCAACCTGCTGGTGGACGGCGACGTGAACCCGCAGGGTCACCACTTCGTCGAGTACCGAGGCCTCCAGACGCTCGAAGCGGCGCTGGAGGCGAGCCACGACCCCGTGGAGGTTCCCGAGGGGCTGCGGCTGGGCACGGGAATCGCCGTGTACGACCGCCCGACGCCCACGCGCGTCGGCACCAGCCTGCGACTGACCGCATCGGACGACGGAGGGGTCGTCGTCGAGGTGCCGATGCCCGACACGGGGACGGGTAGCCACACGGCCGTGCGTGAGGCGGTCGCCCGCGAACTCGACCTGCCCCGAGCCCTTGTCCGGGTGCGTCAGACGACCACCGGGGAACTGGCTCAGGACCTGGGCGTGGGTGGGAGCCGAGTCACGGCCTCGGTGGCGCGCGCTGCGGCCGTCGCCGGGGAGGCATGGCGTGGCCGCGCTGGCGAACCCTCGGTGACCGTCGTGGTCGACGGCGAGGACGACAAGCACGTCACGTCCTTCTGCGTCCAGGTGGTCCGTGTCGGGGTCGATCCGGAGTCGGGCCAGGTCCACGTGCTGGACGTCGTCACGGCGGTCGACGTCGCCGAGGTCCTCAATCCGGCTGCGCACCAGATGCAGATCGACGGCGGAACGGTGATGGGTCTGGGATTCGCGCTCTTCGAGGACCTGCAGGTCGAGGACGGACGCGTCTGGGCCGCCTCGCTGGGAGAGTTCAAGATCCCGACGGTCACGGACGTCCCACCGCTGCGCACGGTCCTGGTCGAGGGCGCTCGTGGTGTGGGGTCGTCGAACGTCAAGGCGGTCGGCGAGCTCTCGAACGTGCCGACGGCTGCGGCGATCTCGAACGCAGTCCGGGACGCCGTGGGGATCCGGATCACCGACCTGCCGCTGCGCGCGGAGTCCGTCTGGCGCGCGCTGGCCGACGGGCACACGACCGTGGCGTCGAACGCCTGACCAGGGAGACACGACGACATGCAGGTCACCTTCCAGATCAACGGTGATGCGACGACGTTCGACGTGGCGAGCGATGCGCGACTCGTGGACACGCTGCGTGATGCCGGGCTCACCGGGACCAAGGAGGGCTGCGGCGGCGGCGTCTGCGGGGTCTGCACGGTGCTGGTCGACGACCGACCCGTGAGCGCATGCCTCTACCTGACCGCCTTCGCCGACGGCCGTGACGTGTGGACCGTCGAGGGTCTCGCCCAACGGTTCCCCGACGTCGTCGACTCGTTCTGCACCAACGAGGCGATGCAGTGCGGCATCTGCACCCCGGGGCACGTCGCCGCCGTGTGTGCCCTGCGGCTCGAGGCACGTCAGGTCGACGACGCTGCGCTGCGGGAGCACCTGGAGGGAAACCTGTGTCGGTGCACCGGGTACCAGACCATCCTGGCCGCGGCCCGGGAGGCGATCGCCCGATGACCGACGCACCCGTGTTCCTCGCGCCCACGACCCTGACCGAGGCGATCCGCGCGGCCGACGACGTCGACACCGTGGTGATCGCCGGAGGCACCGCGATGACGCTCATGCTGCGAGAGCGGCTCGTCGAGCCTCGACGCCTGCTGTGGCTCGGCCGGATCGACGAACTGTCCGGGGTCGTCGCCACCGAGGCCGGCGTACGCATCGGCGCGACGACGACACTGTGGGACCTGGCGAACGACCCCACGGTCGTGCAGCGTCACCCGATGGTGGCAGTGGCGGCCCGGAGCGTGGGCAATCCCCGTGTTCGCGCCGTGGCCACGGTCGGCGGTGCCGTGGCACACGCGGACCCCCGACAGGACCTGCTGCCCGCCCTGCTCGCCGCCGGTGCGATCGTGCACCTGATCGGACCGGACGGTCCACGGGCGGTGCCCATGGCGGACGGATTCTTCCGAGGGTTCCTGGAGACGGCGACGGATCCCGGCGAACTGGTGGACTCCGTGGTCCTGCCGGACGCGGCCGCGACGGGCGAACACTACGTGCGCTACACGCCAGTCAGCGACGGCGACTATCCGACCGTCTCCGTCGCCGCGCGTCTCGCATCCGACGGGCCGACGCAGGGTCGGCTGACCGTTGCGCTCGGCGGGGTCGCGTCGGCTCCGGTACTCGGGTGGACCCAGGACGACGGCGGTGTGGGCTCGGGTGGCGCCGACGTCGAGGCGGTCTGCGCTCGTGTCGTCGAACGCATCGCACCGTTCGACGACGCTCGGGGATCGGCGGACTACAAGTCCGCGATGGCGGCGATGTGGACCCGTCGAGTCGTCGAACGGCTGCTGCTCGAGGCAGCCTGACCGTCCGGAGGCGTGAAGTGGCCCCGAGGGGCTACGGGGGGAAGCCACCTCGGGGCCGGTGTGCACGCTACTCGCCACGGCACGTCCCCGTCACGAGCTTCTCATGGCCGACCGGACGGTGCCTGTCCCACTCAGTCGCGGATCGTCTGGGGGCCTGCGGGGAGCTCGATCGTGACATCGGTCACGATCAGGGAACCGGTGCCGTCGTCGTCCAGACCCACGGTCATGCGTCCGATCACGTAGTCCTCGGTGAGCGCGAGGTGCTCGTCGCCGAGTCGCCCGATGCGTACACCGGGTCGCGACTCGACGGCTTCATGAGACAGGCCGAGCAGGTCGCGCGCTCCGACGAGCGCCCCGTCCACGTCGACCTCGGGTTCGAACACGGCGTCGACGCAGTCGACGGTTCCCTCGAGGCACATGCCTGTGGCGGGACCCTCGACGGGCGCCTCGGGTGGTGGCTGCGTGTCGTCGGCGCCTGCGGGCGTGCATGCGGCCACCGACAGCATCAGTGCGAGGGCGACGGCGGTGCGGTGGACGTTGGTCATCGTGGTCTCCTGGCGGCCGGGTTCGGCGCGGCCTCCGCTCGGTGAGACGGCACCGACGAGGCAGTGGTTCCCGTGAGGTCGACGAGGAGTACGGTGAGTCGGTCGGAGGTCGGGCTCGTGGACGGAGAACGGGGAGCGACGGACAGGCGTGCCCGCGCGGCGGGCGTGGCTGCGGCCGTGCTCGCGATCGGGGCGACGGAACTGGCGTCGACCGCCTCCGGACGCGTCGGCTCGCCGCTGTTCGCCGTGGGTGACCTCATCGTGTCGCGCTCGCCCGGTTGGTTGGTCACGTGGGCGATCAGCGTGTTCGGCGGGGCGAACCGTGTCGCGCTCGCCGGCGCGATGCTCCTCGTCGTCGTCGTCGCGGGCGCCTGGCTGGGCACCGTGGCCGCGCACAGCCTGTGGCCCGCAAGCGTCGGTTTCGCCGTGTTCGGAGGGCTCGCGTCGTTCGCCCTTCGTGTCGAGGGGGAGTCCACGTTCGTCTCCGCGGGCGCCGTGGTGCTCGTCGGCGTCGTCGTGGGTCTGGCCACGTTGCGGGGTCTCCTGCTGCTCTTGGCTCGTGACCGCGCGTCGGCCGCACCCGACGCGGTCCCGGGCTCCGCGGACGCACCGTCCGACTCGTCGCATGACCCGAGGGTTCGTCGTCCGACCCGACGTGCATTCCTTGCGGCCACGGGTGCGGCGCTCACCGCGGGTGTCGTCGTCGGTACCGCGGGCCTGACGCTCCGACGTGCGGGAGAACCACGCGCGGCGGGCGTCGACCTGCCGACTCCGGCGCGCCCCCTCCCGCCTGTCCCCGCACCGGCGGACATGCAGGTCAGGGGTCTGTCTCCGATCATGACCCCCAACGACCGGTTCTTCCGCATCGACACCGCACTGATCCCTCCGCGGGTCGACGCCTCGACACACACCGTGCGGGTCACCGGCATGGTCGACGACCCGTTCGAGCTGACGATGGCCGAACTCGTCGCGATGGCTGACGTCGAACAGGACGTGACGCTGTCATGCGTCTCCAACGAGGTCGGTGGGAACCTCGTCGGGCACGCGCGCTGGCAGGGGGTCCCGCTCCTGCGGCTGCTCGAACGGGCTGGCGTCCAGCCCGGCGCCGAACAGGTCGTCGGGCACTCGGTGGACCGCTGGACCGGCGGATTCCCGTTGCAGGCCGTCCTCGACGGGCGGCCCGCGTTGGTGGCCGTGGGCATGAACGGCGAGCCCCTCCCGGAGCGCCATGGGTTCCCGGTACGGCTGGTCATCGCCGGGCTGTACGGGTACGTGGCGAACACGAAGTGGTTGTCGGAGATCCAGCTCACGACGTGGGAGGCGCACCGCGCGTACTGGGTGCCCCTCGGTTGGGCGGACCGGGCACCCATCAGAGTCCAGTCCCGGATCGACGTCCCCGTCGAGTGGGCACAGCTGCCGGCTGGGCGGACGACGATCGCCGGCGTGGCGTGGGCGGACGAGCACGGTGTCTCCGGCGTCGACGTGTCCGTCGACGGGGGACCGTGGCAGCCGGCAGAACTGAGCGATGCGTTGTCCCCGGCGAGCTGGCGCCAGTGGCGCCTGCCCTGGGACGCGACGCCGGGCCCCCACAGGATCCAGGTGCGCGCGATCGACGGGCAGGGCCGGGCCCAGACGTCGGCCGTACAGCCCCCGAAACCGGACGGGGCGACCGGACATCACTCGATTGCCGTCACCGTCACGTGAACGGGCCGCGCCTGCGGCAGTGCAGTTCACTGCAGCCAGCGCGGCCCTGCGGCACGAACCGGGGCTCGCCGTGTGCACCTCAGGTGTCGCGGTGGCCCGGGTCCGCACCGTCGATCAGAGGGTGCTCGGGTCCGGGTTCAGGGGCAGGCCAGCGGCCTCCTGCAGTTCCCACACGCAGGAGAAGTCCACCCAGTCCCGCCAGTCGAAGTCCGGGGAGACCTCACCGTCAGGTCGGGACAGGATCTCGAGCTGACGGTCCCATGCCTCGACGGGAGCGCCGAGGTCGAGGGCCCAGTTGAACTCGGTGCCCTGGGAGGTGGCCCACGTGTTCGCGACGTTGAGTCCGTTCTCCGACGGGTCGTAGCCCGCGTTGGTCAGGGTCTCCATCACGATCGGCATGCGGTCCGACCAGTCGGGCAACTCCGAGGCCGCGAACCACTGGTTCGCCTCGAACAGGCCACCGAGCATCGCGCAGACCGCGTCACGATGATTCTCCCACGTGTCGCGCGTGACGAGGAACATGCCCTGCGCCATGTCGACGTTCTCCGAGTACAGGACGTTTCCTCCAGCCTCCAGCACCGGGGGCTCGTGACGCGGCTGACCCATGAACCCGTCGATCTGACCGGCGAGCAGCGCCTCCATGCGCGCGTCGGAACCGCCACCAACCGAGACGAACTCGACGTCGTCGGGGTTGATGCCGAACTCGTCACGCATGATGATGCGGGCGACCGTGTTCCACGAGTCACCCACGGTGCCGCCGCTGAATCGTGCACCGATCAGGGACTCGGGGGTGTCGAAGCCCTCGCGCGTGAACAGGTACCACGAGTCGAGGTCGTTGAACACGGCGACGATGACGCCGTCGACGGTCCCGGCGTCGAGCGCCGGCCACAGCAGCGTCGGTTCGTTCTGGACGATCCATGCGGATCCGCTGATGAGCGCAGGGATCGGGTCCTCGGTGGCGACCATGGTCACCGAGTCGAACATCTCGTCCCAGGTCCGTTCCTTCGCGGTGAGCAGGTTCATCAGCTGGGTGGTTCGTTCGGCCTCGAAGGTCATGCTGAGGTCAGAGAGGCTCAGTTCGACAGGTTCGGTGACGTCGTCGTCCGTCTCGTCGTCGGTGGCTCCCTCGTCGAGGTCTCCTTCCGCGGGGGGTGGCTCGGTGGTGGTGTCGGCGTCGTCACCGCCGCACGCCGCCAGGATCATGCCTGCAGCGAGCGATGCGGCGATCACGCGCATCAGTCGGTGTCTCATCATGCCCTCTCATTGATCCCAGGATCTCCCCACTGGAGGTCCAGCCTTCCGAATGTACGTCCACCTTCCACTACCGCAATAGTGCCATTGGGAGGTCTCCGAATGCCTTCAGATGACTGAGGCGTCTGCCGTTCGACGGAAGCCCGTGTCTCACCCGCACGGCACGCTCACCCTGAATCGGACGCCGGCCCTCCTCCCGGCGCCAGGAGCCGCCACGTGCACGAGTACGCCGAGGACGTCGAGCGACTGCAGCAACTGCTGGATGCAGGCCATGAGACCGCGGGAGGACATCACGCCGCGATCCACTCGCCGGAGGTGCGCCTGACGGCGGAGGAACTGGTGGCTCGACTCCCCGGGATGCAGGTGTTCGTCGTGGCGACGGTGTCGTCCGACGGGCGTCCCTTCACCGCGCCGGTGGACACCTTCCTGCTTCGGGGGCGGTGGTGGTTCGGGACCTCAGAGCGCGCGCTGCGTGCACGACATCTTGCACGGCGACCCGGCATCTCGGCCACGCGCGTCGAGGACGAGGCACTGGTGGTCACCATGCACGGGCGTGCCGTACCCGTGGACCTCACCCGCGCAGACGGCCTGGACCTCGCGGCCCACCTCACGCGCCACTACGGCAGTCAGTGGGCAGAGTGGGGACTGACCTGCCCCTACTTCGAGATCGAACCGACGCGCCTGTTCGCCGCGGACATGTCGCGGCGTGCGGTCACGTGAGCACGATCACCAGACGTCGCGGACCGTGCACGCCGGGGGTCAGTTCGAGTTCGATGTCCGCCGATCGAGAGTGCCCCGTGATGCACACGAGGTTGGACGGCAACGCTTCGGCGCGGTCACCCAGCCCCCGCAGGAGCGCCCCGAGGTCGGGCAGGATCCGGACCCGATCGAGGACTGCGAGGTGCACCGGCGGCAGGAGGGACGCCAATCGCGTGCCCGCGCGTCGGGAGTCGACCACGAGCGACCCGGTCAACGCCAACCCGTGGGCGGCACCCGTGACGCCAAGGTCCACGCCTGCGGCCACGTCGGCGCCGGGCCTCCGGTCCACGTCGATGCCGGCCTGCGCGAGTGCCTCGGCGACCGGCGGGACCTCCGGGTCACGACTCGTGACGGCTGTGCGCACGCCGTCGCCTCCAAGACGCCGCGCGAGGTCCACGAGTGCACCCTGACCGCGCCCGTCGACGACGTCGGCCCCAGCCGCAGTCGCCGCCGCGGTGAACGCCCCGACCGGGTCGGACAGGTCCACCGACCACCGCACTGGCGGCACGGGTGTGGTCGTCGTCCCGACCGGTCTCGGCGTCGTGTGCGAGGTCGTGGCGAGCAGTCGGTCACGGACGGTGGCGAGGAACGCGTCTCGGCTGGTCATCGGGAAGCCTCACGCCACCGGTCACGGAACGACCGCCGCGCCATCTCGGGCACCTCGCGACCGAGCGACCAACGCTGCGGTGGACCGGGCACCCGGGCCGGGTCGAACATGCGTGTGGCCATCGACGCGAGTCCGAGCGAGGCCCGGTAGGTCCACGGCCGAGACCACGCCGAGGCCCAGGCCTGCCAGGCCAGACGCTCCGACATCCCGGCGTCCTGTGCCGCGTCGCGACGCAACCCGAGCAGCATGTCCTGCAGGGGAATGCCGACCGGACACGCGTCCCAGCACGCACCGCACAGGGTCGACGCCTTCGGCAGTTCCTGCGCGCCGTCCGCGTGGTGGAGCAGCGGGGTGAGCACGGCCCCCATGGGACCCGGGTAGACCCACCCGTAGGCGTGGCCGCCGGTCTGGCGATAGACCGGACAGACGTTCAGGCAGGCACCGCAACGGATGCAGGCGAGCATCTCCCGGTACTCCGATCCAAGGATGTCGGACCGACCGGCGTCCACGATCACCACGTCGAGGGTGTCGGGACCGTCGCGTTCGTCGGACCGGCGTGGACCCGTGATGGTGGAGAGGTAGGTCGTGATCGGCTGGCCCGTCGCCGCACGGGGCAGCAGCGACAGCAGCACGTCCGCCTGGTCCCAGCGTTCGACCACCCGTTCCATGCCGAGCAGCGCGATGTGCCGACGAGGCACGGACGTCGTCAGACGCCCGTTGCCCTCGTTGGTCACCAGCACCAGACTTCCCGTCTCCGCGACGGCGACGTTCACCCCGGAGATGCCCACGTCCGCCTCGAGGAACCGGCGGCGCAGCGCCTGCCGCGCGAACGCGGCGAGTTCTGCGGGCACGTCCGAGAGGTCACCGTCGGCGACCTGCTGGAGCACGTCGCGCACCTGGCGACGGTCACGGTGGATCGCCGGCACGATGACGTGCGACGGAGTCTCCCGGGCGAGCTGCACGATCCACTCACCCAGGTCGGTCTCCGTGACGACGTGACCCCCGGCCTCGAGCGCCTCGTTGAGCCCGATCTCCTCGGACAGCATCGACTTGGACTTGACGACCTGGCGTGGCGCCGACGGCGGGCCATCCGAGTCCCGTCCGGAGGCCTCCACCAGCGCCACGGCGACATCGCGGGCCTCGTCCGCGGTCGCGGCCCAGTGGACGCGTGCCCCGACCGACTCGAGCCGGTCCGCGAGGAGGCCGAGCACCTCGTCGAGTCGGGACAGGACGTCCGCCTTCATCGCTCGAGCCGTGTCCCTGACTGCGTCGAGGTCCGCGAACTGTTCGTAGACGCGGCGCTGGCGCCCTGCGAGTTCATCGGTCGCGCGCGCAAGGCTCTCGTGCAGGTGCGCGTCCTCGACGGCCGTCGCCGTGCGCTGGCGCAGCGTCGTCCCGACGATCGGCAGCCCGGCCGTCATGTCGCGCGGTCTGTCGTGGACACGTCGAGCTCCTCGGCCAGGTGCGAGAAGGTCAGGGCGAGTCCACGCCTGCGTGCGCGCGACTCGAGGTGCACGAGACACGAGGTGTCGCAGCCGACGACACGTCCGGCACCCGCAGCGACGGCTGCGTCGAGGACCTCGTCGGCCATCGCCACAGACGTCTCCGGGAGGCCGACCGAGAAGGTGCCGCCGAACCCACAGCACCGGCCCTCGGCGGCCGTCGGGACACGAGACACGCCGTGTTCGTCGAGCAGGCGCTCCGGCGTCTCCCGGATGCGCAGTTCACGCAGCATGTGGCAGGAACGGTGGTAGACCACGGGGTCACCAGGTCGTGTCGAGGCAGGCGCGTCGGTGCCATCGTCGGGTGGACCGGCAGGGGCAAGCGCGTCAGACGACTCCGACAGGAACTCCGACAGTTCCCGGACCCGACTCGTGACTGCCGCGACTCGACGCCGCTGCTCGGCCGTTCCGTGGGCTGCGAAGAGTTCGGCCCAGAACACCCGTAGCATCGTCGTGCAACTTCCGGCGGGGACCACGATGACGTCGGCCTCACAGGCGTCGAGCGCGTCGAGCGTCGCGGCGGCGACCTGGTGTGCAGGTGGCGTGTGGCCAGCGTTCCACGCCGGTTGGCCGCAGCACGTCGCGGCCTCCGGGACCACCACCTCGTGGCCTCGGGCCTCGAGCACGCGAGCGGTCGCCATTCCCACGTCAGGGGCGACGGCATCCACGACGCACGTGGGGAACAGGGCGATGCGCACGTGGTCTCCGTCGTCGGTCGTCGGCGCTCAACCTATGCGCACCACTGTCGTCGGCGCGGAACCGGCCGACGGGAGGGCACGGTGGTCACGGGCGAACCGCGAGGCGGGGCTGCCCGGATTACCCTCGCTGCGGCGCCCGCCCCCACGGTGCTCCCGCCGCTGGCAGTGCACATGCCCAGGTCTGTCCGGCCACGGGTGCAGGAGGCCACGAGCGATGAACGCACTGACCCGCGGGACGTTCGACAACTCGCCGTCGGCCGCTCGGCGCACGCGCGCACGAGCGCTGGCGGCATTCTTCGCGGCCGGTGCCTCCGTGTCGACCCTCGTCGTGGCGGCCTCGCGCCTCGGCACCGCCCCGGGATGGGAACGACTCCACGTCGCGGCACTGATGGGCACGGTGGCGTGCGCGCTGGCGTCGGCCGCGTACCTGTACCTGCGGGCGTCCCACGTGGGTGCGCTCACCTGTCACGTGCTCACCGCCACGGGCACCGTGCTCATCGGGGCGTGCCAGGTCCTCGCGGGAACGGGAAGCCCGTCGACGGCCTACTCCCACCTCTACGTCTGGGTCGTGCTGCACAGTGCGATCTTCTTCGGGGCGCGTGTGGTGCTGGCACACATCGTGTTCGCCGCGGCCGTGCACGCGTCGGCCCTCACGTGGATCGGGGCGACGGCCGCGGTGACCCCGCAACTGGTCCTGGCCGTGGGCACGCAGGTCGCGGCGGCAGTGGTGGTGGGATCACTGGCGTCGCACCTCCACGCCCTCGCGGACACCGACCCCCTCACCGGACTCGGCAACCGTCGTTACGCGGAACGTCGACTCACCGAGGCCATCGACCGAACGCGCCTTCGGCCCGACGGGTCGCTGAGCGTCGCCGTCGTCGACGTCACCGTCGACGACGAACGTCTGGAAGGTGCTCCCGGCGTGCCGAGCGACGAGGTGCTGGCCCGAGCCGCGCAGGCCTGGCGTGGCCAGCTTCGCTCCGCGGACGTGCTGACTCGGTCGGGGGAGCGCACCTTCACGGTGATCATGGAACAGGTCGCGCCGGCGACTGCACACCTCATCCTTCGTCGCCTGCTGCGCGCCTCGCCGGACGGACTGGTGACGGCCGTCGGTGTGTCGGGCTTCCTACGCATCGACGACGCGAACGACCTGCTCCGTCGCGCGGAGGCCAGCGCACGTGAGGCCCGCCAGAACGGGGGAGGGGTCGTGGTCGACGAAGTCGGCGTCGCCCGACGCGACCGCACGACACCCGGGTCACACTCACGAAGTGGCCGCTGAGCAGAACGAGGCAGCTGTGTCGGGATGGGACCCTGTGGGCAGTCGGCGTCTGTTCCTCCGCGAGATCGCACTGGTCGTCGGGATCGTGGCCATCGGATTCCTCGCCTGGGCTCTGTCGCCGAGGCCAGTCGATGACACCGCGTTCGCCGCCGTGCTCGAGGACCCGCGCGTGCAGGTGACCACCGGGACCGTCGTGGAGATCCGCCCGGCAGACGCCGAACCGGTCGGCGGGCTGGTCTTCTACCCCGGTGCGCGCATCCACCGCGAGGGGTACGTGCCCACGCTCGCCCCGATCGTGGCGGAGACCGACCTGCTCGTGCTCATCCCACGCATGCCGCTCAACCTGCCGTTGCTCCAACGATCACGTGCCGCAGACCTCATCGCGGATCACCCCGAGATCGACCGCTGGTGGGTCGGCGGCCATGCGCAGGGCGGGTCGATGGCGGCGAGCTGGCTCGGGGAGCAACCCGTGGGCACGGTGGACGGGCTGATCCTGTGGGCCTCCCACGCCGCCTTCGCCTCCGGTCTCGACACGCGGACCGAACTGTCGGTGCTCAGCGTCTACGGGAGCCGAGACGCCCTGATGCCGCCCCTGACCCTGGAAGGGCGCCGTGAACTCCTGCCTCCCTCCACCGTCTTCGTCGAGATCGACGGCATGAACCACTCGTCGTTCGGACGCTACGGCGAGCACAACCGTGACAACCCGGCGACGATCGAGCCCGACGACGCACAGCGGGCGTTGACCAGGGCGCACGTCGACTTCTTCGCCAGTCACGTCGATCCACCACTCGGCCGGTGACGTTCGTGCGTGGTCGGCGTTCGACGATCGGCCGGGCACGTGTGGTCCGTCACGTCCGGTCACCGGCGGCTTCGGGGTGATGCTCGCCCTCGACTACCGTGTCGATCTCGGCGTACCCATGACGCCTGTGACACCCGACGACCCGTGAGCCGATCATGACGAAGATCACCTACACCTACACCGACGAGGCCCCGGCGCTGGCGACCCACTCGCTGCTGCCGATCATCCAGACCTTCGCGGGAGCCGCCGGTGTCGAGGTCGAGCTTCGTGACATCTCGCTCGCCGGACGCATCCTCGCCGCGTTCAGCGACCTGCTTCCCGAGCAACAGCGCGTGCCCGACGCGCTCGCGGAACTCGGTGAGATGACCCAGTCGCCCGACGCCAACATCATCAAGCTGCCCAACATCAGTGCGTCGGTGCCTCAGCTCAAGGCGGCGATCCGAGAACTGCAGGCAGCCGGGTACGACCTCCCGGACCACCCGGACGACCCGCAGACGCCGGAGGAGATCGACGCGCGGGCGCGCTACGACGCCGTCAAGGGCAGCGCGGTCAACCCGGTGCTTCGTGAGGGCAACTCGGACCGGCGCGCCCCGCGACCCGTGAAGGAGTACGCACGTCGCTACCCGCACTCCATGGGGCAGTGGAGCCCGGAGTCCAGGACCCACGTCGCGACCATGGCGGACGGCGACTTCCGGTCCAGCGAGGTCTCGCGCACGCTCGACGAGGACGACCAGGTCCGCATCGTGCTGGTGACGCCGGCGGGCGACGAGGTGGAACTCCGTCCCGCGTTCCCGGTGCTCGCGGGTGAGGTCATCGACGCGTCGAGGATGCGTCGATCGGCGCTCGTGTCGTTCCTCGAGCGGGAGGTCGCCGACGCCAGACAGCAGGGTGTGCTGTTCAGCCTGCACCTCAAGGCGACGATGATGAAGGTCTCGGACCCGATCATCTTCGGGCATGCCGTGCGTGTCTTCTACCGGGACCTGTTCGAGGCACACGCACAGACCCTCACGGAACTGGGCGTGAACCCCAACGACGGGATGGCGGCGTTGGAGTCCGCGATCGAGTCGCTCGATCCGGAGACCCGCCAACGCATCCAGGCCGACATCGAGGCGATCTACGACGCAGGACCGGAACTCGCCCAGGTCGACTCGTCGCGAGGCATCACCAACCTCCACGTCCCGAGCGACGTGATCATCGACGCCTCGATGCCCGCGATGATCCGCGCCTCTGGCCAGATGTGGAACCGTCGCGACGAGCAGCAGGACACCAAGGCGGTCATCCCCGACTCGTCGTACGCCGCGGTCTTCGCGGAGACGATCGACTTCTGCCGGACGCACGGCGCCTTCGACCCGACGACCATGGGCACGGTGCCCAACGTCGGGCTCATGGCGCAGAAGGCAGAGGAGTACGGGTCGCACGACAAGACCTTCGAGATCGACACGCCGGGCACGGTGCAGGTCATCGACTCGTCCGGTCGCGTGCTTCTCGAGCACGAGGTCGAGCCCGGCGACATCTGGCGCATGTGCCAGACACGCGACGCGGCTGTCCGTGACTGGGTGAAGCTCGCCGTCACGCGGGCTCGTCTGTCGGGGATGCCCGCGGTGTTCTGGCTCGACGCAAACCGCGCCCACGACGCTCAGCTGATCGCGAAGGTCGAGACGTACCTCGCCGAACACGACACCGACGGTCTGCACCTGCAGGTCCTGCCGGTGGCGGAGGCCGCCCGCTTCACCCTCGAGAGGCTCGCACGGGGCGAGGACACCATCTCCGTGACGGGCAACGTGCTGCGCGACTACCTCACCGACCTCTTCCCGATCCTCGAGGTCGGGACGAGCGCGAAGATGCTGTCGATCGTCCCGCTCATGAACGGCGGCGGGATGTTCGAGACGGGCGCGGGGGGATCGGCGCCGAAGCACGTCCAGCAGTTCGTCAAGGAGAACCACCTGCGCTGGGACTCGTTGGGTGAGTTCCTCGCGTTGGCGGCCTCCTTCGAGCACCTGGCCAACGCGACGGGCAACGACCCCGCTCGCGTGCTCGCGGACACCCTCGACGCGGCCACAGGACGCCTGCTCGAGGACGGGCGGTCGCCGTCACGCAGGGTCGGCGAGCTGGACAATCGCGGAAGCCACTTCTACCTCGCCCTGTACTGGGCACAGGAACTGGCCGGTCAGACCTCCGACCCCACCGTGGCCGAGCGGTTCGCGCCGCTCGCGCAGGAACTGACCATGCAGGAGTCCACGATCATCGAGGAACTGAACGCGGTGCAAGGCGACCCCGTCGACATCGGTGGCTACTACTGGGTCGATCGCGACCGCGCGACACGCGCGATGCGGCCCTCGGCCACCTTCAACGAGATCCTGGCTGCGTTCGGAGCCTGAATGGCCGACCTGGCCGATCGGGCGAACCAGGACCTGCGCGCCGGCGACGCGTGCGCGAGACTGTTCGTCCGGGGTGGCGGACAGGGGTTCGTCACCATCCACGAGATGGAGTCGTTCCATGTCCCTTGCCATCCTCCTGTTGATCCTGGCACTGCTGCTCGGCGGTGTCGGTCTGTTCGTCGAGGCGCTTCGATGGGTGCTCATCATCGCGGTCGTGCTCGTCATCATCAGCATCCTGACGGGCCGACGGCGCGTCTGAACCTGCCAACCGGTCGCGCGCCGTGGTGAGCGACGACGCCACGCAGCGCGCGATCGACCAGGTCGCGCACGACACCGGCATGTCACGGGGAGACGTCGTCCGACTCGGTCTGCACCAGGCGCTCGCGCGCACGCTGGCGCGCCAGAGGCTGGTCGACGACGCCGAGCGTGTCGGTGCCGATCCCGACGACCGGGACGAGATCTCCCGTGTCCGTCACCACCTGGAGCGTGCCCGTGCGCCGAGGTGACGTCGTCGAGGTCGTCACCGACGAGGGTGTCGGGCTCGCCGTGGTCGTCCAGTCGACGGCACTCGACGGGCTGTCCACGCTGCTGGTCGCCCCCCTGTCGACCGACGCACTCGATGCGTCGTTCCGCCCACTGGTGCACGTGTCGGGACGCCCGATGCGTGCGCTCGTCGAACTGACGAGTCCCGTCGACCGGCAACGTGTGGGCGACGACCTCGGCCGCCTCGACGACGAGGACCTGTGGGCCGTGAACCTCGCGCTCGTGGCGGTGTTCGACCTGCAGTGACGTCCAGCGTCAGATCGCGACGCGCGCCAGCCCGGCCGCGGCCATGGCCGCCTGCAGGCGGCGTGTGTCGTCGGGTGTGACGGACGTCAGGGGACGGCGCTGGCCACCCAGCGGGCACCCCCGCAGGTCCGCAGCCGCCTTCATCGCACGCGGTGAGCCGATCGCCGAGATCTCCGCGATCACCGGCGCCAGGCGCTGGTGGGCCGCACGCGCCTCGTCCATGTCGCCACGTTCGGCCAGCGCGTCATGGACGTCGGCGACCTCGCGGGGGAAGACGCTCGCGATGCCCACACAGCACCCCGGCGCCCCGAGGGTCATCGCCGCGAGAAGTTGGGTGAAGTCGCCCCACAGGTACCCGTAGGGCACCGGGCAGTCCTGCAGCACCGCCGGGATGTTCGCGAGGTCGTCCGTCGCGTCCTTGGCCGCCACGCTCCCTGTGGCGTCGATGATCCGCAGGTGTTCGGCCGGGGTGATGTCGACGCCGGTCGACGGCGGGTGGTTGTAGACCCCGATCGGGGTGTCGACCGACTCCGCGACGGCCACGAAGTGGGCGAGGATCTCGTCCGGGCGCAGCGGGATGTAGGACCGGGGCTGCACGAGCAGCACGTCGGCACCCGCGGCCGCGGCGTCGCGCGCGAACCCGATGGTGTCGCGAGTCGTGTCACCGGACACCCCGGCAACGACGGGCACGCGACCAGCCACCGCCTCGACGACGCAGGTCACGGCCTCGCGGCGCTCGTCGGGCGTGAGGTAGGTGAAGCCGCCGGTGCTCAGCAGGCACGAGACGCCGTGCACCCCTTCGCCGACGACCCAGTCGACGTGGGCGCGCATGCGTCCCGGGTCGAACGCCTCGCCGTCGTCGGTGAGGGCCGTGGGCAGGTTGGCGAACACCCCTCGGAATCGCGTCGTCTCGTGCACGCCGTCTCCTCTCGTCCCGGACGTGGGATCAACCGCCTCGGATCATCTCGTCGAGCGGGTAGGGCGTCAGGTCCACGGGCCCGTCCTCGCGGACGGCGTAGGTGCGGGACACGAAGGACCCGAAGGTCCCGTCCGCCGAGATCGGTGCCGCCTCGATGTTGAGGACCATCCCAGCGCGCAGGGGATCGTCGAACGGGCGCGCGACGACGTCGTGGACCATGACCTTCGGTCCGGCCGTGATCAGGTCGATGCCATGCACCAGCACCGGACGCGACTGGGCTCCGACACGACGAAACGCCGAGGCAGCTGCGCGGATGTCGTCCAGCGGCGTGCCGACCGTGAGGGTCTCCAGCGCGGCCCGGAACCCGACGAGCGCCACGTCCCGGTGGAAGGCCTCGAACGACGGCGTCGGTGGTCCGACGCTGATGGGTTGGCCGAGCTTCGCGCTGTAGCCCATGTGCGCCGCCGCGATCTCGCACAGCACGTAGTCGCCGTCGCGCAGGACCCGCCTGGAAGGGATCGGGCTCGGGTAGACGTTGCGCGGGTCGTGCATGGACGACGACGAGATCATCATCAGGTGGATCTGGCCGCCGCCCGCGAGGATGGTCGCCGTCCCGGCCGCGGCGAGCTGCTGCTCGGTCGCACCGGGAACCGCCGCGCGGGCGACCGCGTCGTGCGCAGCGACCGCGAGTTCACCCGCCCGGGCCATCGCCGCCAGTTCGACGTCGTTCTTGACGACGGTCAGCTCGTGGAACAGGTCGCGCGCACGGACCCACTCGACGTCGGGGAGTTCGGCGACGAGGTCGAGGTGGGTCGACATCCCCATGTACTCCGGGCCCATCGTGTCGGCGACGGTGATGCCGACACGCCCGGACGTCACGCCCCGGTCCCGAAGCGCCTGGGCGATCGCGGCGCCGAACCGACCACCGCGTCCCGACCGGACCTCCACGGTGGGGCTGACCTGCTGGCGGGCCGCCTCGATGTGGCACCCGGTGTGGGGATAGACGAGGATCGGGTCACCCGAAGGACCGAGGACGACGTACTGGCACATGCCGCGTTCGTCGGTGAGCCCGGTGGACCACGTGACCCCGCTGCCGAGGCTGTAGACGTTCTGGCCGCCGGTGAGGATCAGGGCGTCGAACCCGTCACGGCGACACAGGGCGCGCGCTGCCTCGTGACGGCGACGGAACTCCTCGTCGTCGAAGCGGTCGTACTCCGCGTCCGAGTACCAGGGGGTGCCGTGGATGTCCCCGAAGTTGCCCGCGACGTCCAGGTCGTGACGCACGTCGGCGAACGCATGGGACACGAGGGATCCTCTCGCACGAACGGCGGTGGCGTCGCCGCCGCGCCTGCAGGCATCGTAGGCGACGCCCCGTCACGCCGGTGCGATCTGGTCGACGCTGATCGACGGAGCCCGGGTCTCCGTCACGCGTGCGTCCTGTACGTGTCAGGCCCCGAGTCGGCGGATGACCTCGGCGGTGAACGTCGCCGTGTCGGCACTGCCTCCGAGGTCTCCGGTCAGCACCTCGCCGGCAGCGACGGTGTCGCGCACGGCTCCTCGGACCCGTTCCGCTGCCACCGACTCGTCGAGGTGGTCGAGCAGCATGGCGGTCGCCATGAACGTGCCGACCGGGTTGGCGATGCCTCGTCCCGCGATGTCGGGTGCGGTGCCGTGGATCGGTTCGAAGTAGGCCCACCGGTCGCCGATGCACCCGGAGGCCGCCAGACCGAGACCACCCGCGACGGCCGCAGCCACGTCGGACAGGATGTCGCCGTACTGGTTCTCCGTCACGATGACGTCGAACATCGAAGGGTGCGACACGAGTTCGGCCGCCACCGCGTCGATGTTCCGGCGCTCGACGCGCACGTCGGGGTACTCGGCGCCGATCTCCTCGACGGCCTCGAGGAACAGCCCGTCGCCGATCGGCAGTCCACCGAGCTTGTGCACGGACGTGACCAGGCCCCGACGGCGCTGGGCCATCTCGAACGCGGTGCGTGCCACCCGGTGGGTCGCGGCACGCGTCACGACCCGTACCGAGCAGGCGACGTCCGAGCCGATCGTGTACTCGGTGTGGCTGTACATGCCCTCGGTGTTCTCACGCACGACCACCACGTCGACGTCCTGCTGGATGCTCGCCAGACCCGGGAAGGTGGCCACCGGCCGAACGTTGGAGTGGACCTCGAGCCCGCGGCGCAGCCGCCGCAACGCAGAGAGCACGCCGGGCGGCATCGCCGCGTTGTCGGTGGCGCCGTGCAGCACCGCGTCGGCACTTCGCGCGATCTCCAGGGACTCGTCGGGCAGGGGACTGCCGAACCGTTCGAGCGCGTCGAGCCCGTTGGGGGCCTCCACGAGGTCGAATCCGAGGTCCGCGGTGTCCGCCTCGAGCGCTCGAAGCACGTCGACGGCAGCAGCCACGACCTCGGGGCCGATCCCGTCTCCCGGGAGCAGGGCGATGCGGTGGGTGGTCATGGGCGGATCCCTGTCGATCGGGCGGTGCACCGGAGCGGCGTGTGACGAGATGTCGACATCGATCGTAGACGCGCCGGGGCCTGCCACCGTCACCGGCACCGGTCCCGCTCCTCACCGCGCCACGGGTTCCATCCAGGAGGAGTCGGCCAGTTGCGACCAGAGCGCACGGGAACCATCGTCGGTGGGCTGCTGGTACGAGTACACCAGGGCGCCGTCGGCGACCGCCATCACCGCAGCGACCTGGTCGAGCGTGTCCACGGGCGTGTTCAGCCACCCAGCGACACCCGGGACGATCGCCACGTCGTGGTCCGCCGACAGGGCCGACACGGCGTCGGTCCACTCACCGAACCATCGCGCCTGGTCCTCGACGCGGGCGCGGAAGTACAGCATGGGCATGACGGCGTCGACCGTTCCGTCGCGGACCCAGGATGGCCAGTCCTGCAGTGCCTCCCGGTACGTCCTGGTGCCCGTGAAGTCGCCAGCGCTGGTCCCGGAGGGACCGGGGCCCCACGCGACCACCGCGGCCGTGAGCTGGACGGGTCGTCCGGACGCGTCGAGGGCCCGTCGGACGCCACGGACGAGTTCATGGGTCTGCTCCCGTCGCCAGTCGGACCACTGCGGATCGTCGGGTGCCGGTGTGCCCGTCGCACCGGTCTCCGCGCGGTACCGGTCGAGGACCCGCGGGTGGTAGCCGTGGCGTTCCGACGGGTAGCGCGCGTAGTCGAGGTGGATGCCGTCGAGCGTGTAGCGGGTCACCAGTTCGGTGACGATCGCCTCGACGTGTACGCGCACCTCGGGCAGCGCGGGATCGAGCTGGTCCGACCAGTTCCCGTCGACGTCTCGGGTCACCCAGCGGTCCGCCTCGGGAGCGTCACGTCCGTGTTCCGCGGCGAGCCAGCCCGCAGGAGGGTCGAAGTCGTCGTAGACGGCGTGTGTCGTCGGGGAGATCGAGATCCACGCGTGGACGGGCAGGCCTCGGATGAGCGCCTCGGAGGTGATCGCGTCGAGCAGGTCCAGGTCCCGAGACATCTGGGGATCGGTGGTACGAGGCAGGACGTCGGAGAACCAGTAGGCATCGTGCCGCCGCGCCACCTGGACGAACACCGCGTTGGCGTCCGCCCGGACGAGCTCGTCGACCACGCCGGCGATGGAGGTACGACTCTTCAGGGTGTCGTCGAACAGGTGCACCCAGCTGCCGCGGACGGAACTCGGACCGGCAGGAGGCGCCGGCTCCGGTGCCTCAGGGTGCTCGGAAGGCGGCTCCGCGGGCGCGGTCGGCGCCTCGGGAGCGGGCGGAGGGGGCGCCGGGGCCGGGGGAGCGGGGGAGGTCTCCTCGACGACGGGCTCGTGTGCGTTGCCACACCCGGACAGCAGCGCGAGCAGCACCACGACCGTCCAGGTCGCGACGTGGAGTCTCAGGCACCGATTCGTCGGGGCACCTCCTCGAGGGACGGGACAGGATGCCACCTCCGGCGCCCCCCGTTCGTCACGAGGCCGTCACAGGTTCCGGTCGGCGACGAGCCCGGCAAGGATCGACAGTGCGATCTCCGCGGGTGTCCGCGATCCGATGGGCAGACCGATCGGTCGCCGGACCGTGGCGATGGTGGACTCGTCGACGCCCACGCGTCGTAGCGCCTCACGGTGGGGACCCTCGTGGCGCGCCGATCCGATGATGCCGATCCACCTCGGCCCTGCCGCGAGCAGCGGCGCCATGACCTCGCCGAGGTCGTCTCGGTGATGGTCGGTCACCACGACGTCGGTGGTGGCGTCGACACCCGCATCGTCGGGAACCGACGTCACCCGGTCGGCCTGACGCGCGGTCACGTCGTCGACGGACGGGTCAGGTTCCACCAGTTCGGTCGTGAACCCAAGTTCCGACGCCCAGTGCAACAGGTGCGTCGCCAACGGGCTGGCGTACACGACGACGAGCCGGCGAGGCCCGACGTCCCCGTCCACCGCGCCATGGGCGACGTCACACGTCTGGGGGTCCATGGCTGCTCCCTGTGCTCTGTGTCGTCGAGGAGTCTTCGTCGTCGTGGTCCGGTCCGATGAAGTCCGCGGGCCGTCCGAGGTGGAATCCCTGGACGTGGTGTACCCCGAGGTCGAACAGCGGCTCGATCTGTGAGCCACGCTCCACGTGCACCGCGACCACCTCGGCGTTGGTCGTCGACGCCCACTTCACCACCGTGGACACCGCATCACGCGCAGTCTCGTCGTGGTCGACCTCGTTGACGATCGCACCGTGGAGCTTCACGAGGTGGGGATCGAGCAGCAGGAGCTCTGGACGTCGACAGTCGTCGGGCCGGACCTCCGTCACTGCGAGCCTCACGCCGAGCGCACGCAGGTCCTGCACCGCACGCAGGACCTCCGGGCACTCCTGCACCGACTCGAGCGCCGAGATCTGCACGATGACCTGCTCGGGTTGTGACCAGCGCAGCAGTGACGCCAGCTGATCGTCCACCAGGGTCTCGGGTGACACGCGGATCGCGAGCGCGATCGCCGGTGGAACCACCGACAGCCCCTCGAGCGCGCAGCGGGCGGCGAGCAGTTCGAAGGGCACGATCACCCCGAGCTCTCGCGCCTCCGCGAACACCTCGACGGGTGTGGCCGTGGTCCGTGGAAACCGCGAGAGCATGTCGTAGGCGATGACGCGGTCACCGTGCAGGTCGATGATGCGCTGCGCGGCGACCACGATGTCCGACTGGGGCCTCATGCCGAGCAGTTGCGCCCTGCGCACCTCTGGATCGTGCCCGGTGGGGCCGTCCATGACTGGGCCTCCCTGTCCGCGAGTGTCGGACGGCGGGCGAGACGTTGGCCGCGTGACGCGGTGTCCACGCGGTCGGCCGTCGTGTCGTCGTGTCGGGAAGTCTAGGAACGCGACCGCGGCGAACCCTGCACGTCCGGACAGGGCTCGCCGACCACCTGTACGCGAAGGACGCGACCAGGCGCTGGGGCGGTCGTGGTCAGCCGAGTGTGACGCTCACGCGGTGCACGCGTCCGTCGTCGTCGAGGGGAACTCCGGCACCGCGTGCCAGCGCTCTGCCGTCGACGTGCAGGGACGAGACGCCCGTGCACACGTGTCCAGGGTTCGTCACGACGATCTCCCACGTCGTGCGACCTCGGCGCCAGGTCGCCTCGTAGCCGTCCCAGGCTGTGGGGATGCACGGATCGACGTGCAGGCGTCCCCTGACGACGCGCAGGCCGAGGATCCACTCGATGCCCGCGCGATACATCCAACCTGCCGCGCCCGTGTACCAGGTCCAGCCCGCCCGTCCGACGTGGGGAGCCTGCGAGTACACGTCGGCAGCGACCACGTAGGGCTCTGCTCGGTAGCGATCGATGGTGGACTCGCCTCCGTGCCGAATCGGGTCGAGCAGGGCGAAGAGTTCTCCCGCGAGGTCGCCGTCACCGACCATCGCGGCGGCGATGACCGTCCAGATCGCCGCATGGGTGTACTGGCCTCCGTTCTCCCGCAGTCCCGGGGGGTATCCCCGCACGTAGCCGGGATCACGGGTCGTGCGGTCGAAGGGCGGCGCGAAGAGCAGCATCAGACCGTCGTCCCGGCGAAGGAGTCGATCGACGGACGACGCGAGCGCCGTGCGTGCCCGTTCGGGATCGGCCGCGTGCGACAGCACCGCCCACGACTGGGGAATCGCGTCGATCTCGCACTCGGCGTCGCCGCGAGATCCGAGAGCCGATCCGTCGTCGAAGAAGGCACGCAGGTACCACGCACCGTCCCAGGCTGACTCCTCCGCGGACCGCCGGATGTCCTCGGCAGCGGAGACCCATCGATCCGCTCGAGCGTGGTCGCCTCGTGCGAGGGCGAACGGCACGAAGTCGCGCAGGTTGCGTACGAGGAACCACGCCAACCACACGCTCTCGCCCCGACCGAGGCGTCCCACCCGATTCATGCCGTCGTTCCAGTCGCCCGTCCCGATGAGGGGCAGACCGTGCGGACCGACCTCGAGGCTGCGCTCGAGCGCCCGCGCACAGTGCTCGTAGAGCGTCGCGGTCTCCGGCGTGACGGTGGGTTCGAGGTAGGCCTCGTCGACCCCGTCGTCGAGCAGGGGTGCGTCGATCCACGGGACCTGCGCTTCCAGCACGTCGTCGTCGCCGGTCACGTCGACGTACTGGACCGTGGCGTGCACGAGCCACACCCGGTCGTCGGAGATCCGCGTGCGCACACCGCGTCCGGAGGGTGGGTGCCACCAGTGCAGGACGTCGCCCTCCGGGAACTGGTGCGCTGCCGCGCGCAGCAGGTGCCCTCGGACGAGGTCGGGCCTGCAGGTGGTGAGCGCCATGACGTCCTGGAGCTGGTCGCGGAACCCGTACGCCCCACCGGACTGCTGGAACGCCGACCGGGCCCACACCCGACAGGAGAGGGTCTGGTAGCGCAGCCACCGGTTGAGCAGCAGGTCCATCGAACGCTGCGGCGTACGCACCTGCACCTGCCCGAGCACGTCTTCCCAGTGCGTCCGCACGTCGTCGAGCACCTTGTCGGGGTCGGTGGACCGGTGGAGTCGGACCAGCGCCCTGGCCTCGTCGACGCCTGAGGCATCGCCGAGCAGCATCGTGACCTGCGTGGCCTCGTCCGGAGCGAGCACGAACGTCGTGCGCAGCACCGCACACGGATCGAGGCCGGCACCGGTCCTGTTGGACAGGTCCACGTCGTGTTCGAGGAACGCGGGCCGGTCCAGATCGCCGTTGCGCCCGAGGAACTCCAGTCGGTCGGCGGTCCACGACGTCTGCGCGCCGGAGAGGTCACAGAACGCCACCCGCTCCGCGAACTCGCCGTTCCACGGGTTGCGTGCGAACATCGCCCCGGTGTCCTCGTCGATCCAGGTGACCACATGCGGCGCCGTGTGGTCCCGGGACACGCCGAGGACCCACTCCACGTAGGTGGTCACCGACAGTTCCCGTCGACGGTCCGACCGGTTGTGCATCCGCAGCCGCGAGAACTTCACCGCCGCTGCCGGCGCGACGAACTGAACGAGTTCGTGGTCGACGTCGTGGGTGCGGACCGTGAACGTGCTGTGACCGTGACCATGCCGGACAACGTGCGTCGCCAGGGGGTCGCCTGCGGGACCTGCGGTCGGGGTCCACACGTCGGAGGTGTCCTCGTCGCGCAGGTACAGGACCTCGCCGGGCTCGTCTCGCACCGCATCGTTGGTCCAGGGCGTGAGGCGGTGCTCACGACTGTTCTGTGACCACGTGTGGCCGCCACCGCGCTCCGAGACCTGGAATCCGAAGGACTCGTTGGCGACGACGTTGATCCACGGCGCCGGGGTCCTGCGTCCGGGTGTGAGGACGATGACGTACTCGCCGCCGTCGGCCGAGAACCCGCCGATGCCGTTGAACCGTTCGAGCTGTTCGCCCACGGCCGAGTCGGGCATCGTCTGGACGGAGGGGAACGGCGGGCGCCCCGGCTCGCGGGTCACCGGAACGGGGACGAACGCACTTCGGTGCGTCCTCGAGACGTACTGGGACAGGCTTCCCGCGCCCGGCTGGATCTCCAGGCGGGCCGCAGCACGAAGCAGGGTTCGTTCCGCGTCGGAGAGGTGCTCGTCGCGCAGCAGGAACACGTCGCCCGGACCGTCGCCGACGGCCGAGCGCATCGCCCTGATCATCCCCTCGAGTCGATCGTGGACCTCCGAGGAGTACGACGCGCCGGTGGCGTTCACGATCACGAGGTCAGCACGGACGCCCTTGAGCCGCCAGTACTCGAAGGCGTGCAGCAGTTGATGCACCACGGGGCGGTCGGCGTCCCGTTCGACGTGCACCAGGGCGATCGGCAGGTCGCCGGAGACGGCGTGGGGCCACAGGCCGCGCTGGCCGCTGCGGTTTGCCGCAAGGACCTCCGGAGGGGCGCGCAGTGACGGATCCAGGTAGAGCATCCGGTTGGCGAGCCGCTGGTAGAGGTTCGCCTCGTCGTGTGTGATGCCGAGGTGGTGGAGTTGGACCTGGGCATGTGTCCACGCCAGTGCGCTGACGTCGTGGAACGCGTGCAGGTGCTGATGCGCCCCGGCCACCTCGAGCACCGCTTCGCGGGACGACTCGACGATCGTCGTGAGCAGGAGCCGCACGGTTCGACCGGGGGGGACGCTCACGCGACGACGCAGGGCCACGATCGGGTCGAGCACGGTGCCCACGGTCCCGGACAGAGGGTCGCCGTCCACGATGGCCCTGGCGGTGCGAAGCGTGCGACCTCTGCCGATGAACTGGACACGGTCCGTCTCGAACTGGACCTGACCGTCCGACGCGTGGTCCACCACGAGCAGGTGTGCGAGCCACGGCTGCGGTCCGTCGACGCTCCGGGGTCTTCGGGTCGCCAGGAGCGCCTCGAGGGACTCCACCCACTCGGTCTCGACGAACAGGTTGCCGAAGGCAGGATGCGCCTCGTCGGCTGCCTGAGCGTCGAGCACGACCTCGGCACACGTGGTGACGTCGACGGTCCGGGTCTCGTCCCCGTGGTTGGTGAGCGACACCCGGCGAAGTTCGGCGTCGTGCTTCGGGGAGACGACGACCTCGAGTTCGGTGTCGAGGTCACCCATGCGTTGGACGATGCGCGCCCGGTCCTCGAGGTAGACGACCTCGTAGTCGTCGGCCTCGGTTCCCGTGGGCTGGAACCCCGCCGACCAGACGTCGCCACGGTCGACGTCTCGGAGGATCACGTACGTGCCCCAGCCGTCCCGCGTCGAATCCTCGCGCCAGCGTGTCACCGCGAGTTCACCCCGACGACTGAAGCCGGAACCAGCGGCCGTGATCATCACCGTGTAGTGACCGTTGGACAGCAGGTGCGTGCGCGGAGTGAGGTCGTGCGCCGAGGAGAACGCTCGCAGCGTCGGCGCCACGAGGTCGCGCACGGTCGGCTCGATCCGCACACCCTCGGCGAGTGGTCGGGTGCGCGCGACGGTCCGAGGCGCGCGCTCCTGGAGCAGGAGTTCCGTCGCCCGCACGAGCGGATGGGTGTGGAAGCGGTCCTGGACGATGCCCCCGTTGAGGACGTTGTCCAGCGCCACCAGTGTCATGCCCTGGTGGTGGGTCATGTGCGCCCTGACCAGGGCGCGACGTGACCCGGCGGGCAGGTTGCGTGGCGTGAGGTCGATCGCCTCCAGGTAGCCGAGGTCGCCCAGCGCGCCCATCTGGGTGAGTCGTCGCAGGTTCCTGAGCGCGGACCGAGGGGCGATCATCGCCGCGAGTGCCGTCGCGTAGGGGGCGATCACGAGGTCGGATCCCAGCCCTCGTCGCAGTCCCAGTCCCGGAACGCCGAAGTCCCGGTACTGGTAGGTGAGGTCGCGGTCCCTGACGTTGTGTGCTGACTCCGACACACCCCACGGGACACCACGCTGGCGTCCGTACTCGATCTGGCGGTGCACGACGCTGATCGCCGTGGACGCCAGCAGACTCTCGGGTGGTTCCCGCATGACCAGTGTCGGCATGAGGTACTCGAACATGGAGCCGGACCACGACAACAGCGCGGCGCCACCGTCGACCGCAGCGAGCGGCCTGCCGAGCGCAAACCAGTGCTGAGCAGGCACCTGGTCCGTCGCGATGGCCACGAAGCTCGCCAGTCGCGCCTCCGACGCCAGCAGGTCGTAGCTGCCGGGATCCGGGGTGTCGTCGGCGACTCGGTGACCGATGCGGAACAGGCGACGCTGCTCGTCGTACAGGCACCGAAGGTCCATCGTCCGGGCGCGTGCCTCTGCCCGCATGGCGAGTGTCTCGAGGCGCTCCGCGGCACTGCGGTCCGGGGTCGCGTCGTGCGTCGCGGTGTCGACCACGGCCTCGCGATGGGACGCGACGCACCGTGCCGTCGCCTCGGCCCACCACAGGGTCTGCGTCGCGGACGTCGTCGCGGCACGGGCGGCGTCCACGAAGGAGGCAGCGGCCTCGGTCAGCAGGTCGACGTGCCGCTGGATGCCGGGCGGGTCGATGGAGGACTCGTCGCACAGGTCGAGCAGTCGTGCGGCCGCGGCACGCGTGTCGTCGTCCTCCACGTCGCCCAGTGCCAGCAGGACCGAGTCGCGCACGCCGGCCAGCACTCGATGTCGGGACACGGGCTCGTTCGCCACGGCGCGGCACGCCTGGGCCACCGTGAGGAGGTGACCCGCCAGGTTCCCGCTGTCCACGGTCGACACGTACAGCGGGTCGAGCGGCCGCAGGTCGACGCTGTCGTACCAGTTGAACAGGTGCCCTCGGTACGTCGGAAGGCGGTCCACCGTGTCCAGGATCCGCTCGAGGCGCCGGGCGAGGTCCGTCGAACCGATCCACCCGAAGTCGTGCGCCGAGGTGCAGGCCAGCAGGGTGAGGCCGATGTTCGTCGGCGAGGTCCGCCGCGCGATGACGGGTTCAGGATCGTCCTGGACGTTGTCCGGAGGCAGGGCGTGATCCGGGTGGAACGCCACCGTCTCGAAGTAGCGCCACGTCTGGCGCGCGACGAGTCGGAGTTCCTGACGCTCGCGCGGCGCGAGATCCTCGCCTCGTGCCCGGCGCGGGGGACTGGACACCGCTGCCGCTGCCAGGGGCGCACCGAGCCACAGCGTGCCCACCGCGACGATCACGGGCCAACCTGCCGGATCGAGGGCGATGCTCAGGCCAACGGCGACGGCCGCGACCAGCAGTCCGCCACGCATGTGACGGACGAACGTGCGGACACTCGTGTCGAGGTCGAGACTCGTGTGGGCCGCAGTGGTCCACTCGAGCAGGCGGCGACGGGTGACGTAGACACGCACCAGCGTGCGCCCCGCGGCGTCGACCATCAGCCGGGCCTCGTCGGGCAGGGTGATCAACCACAGCGACACGTGGATCACGGCGGTGGCCGCGTCTCTGCCGACTGCGCGAAGCACCGGCCACACTCCATGGTGGCGGCGTGGTCGCAGTCCATCGATCACGGGAACGACCGCGGGCACGGCCACCGATGCGACGGCCAGCCCTGCCCACAACAGTGCCATGTCGTGGGGGGCCGCCATGGCGGCGACGAGCAGCGCCAGCGAGGTCGGTGCCACGAGCGACCGACGGAGGTTCTCGGTCATCTTCCACCGCGCAGGTGCGGGGAGTCTCCATCCCGCACGGGTCCCGTGTGCATCGCGAGCGTGCCCCAGGATCCACGGCACCAGTTGCCAGTCGCCGCGTACCCATCGGTGGCGCCGTCGTGCGTCGGCGAGGTAGTTCGTGGGGAAGTCCTCGAAGAGTTCGATGTCGCTGACGAGGCCGGACCGCGCGAAGGTCCCTTCGAAGAGGTCGTGGCTGAGCAGCGAGTTGTCCGGCACACGCCCGTCCAGCGACGCCTCGAACGCGTCCACGTCGTACACGCCCTTGCCGGTGTAGGAACCCTGGTGCGCGAGGTCCTGGTACAGGTCCGATGCTGCAGACGCGTAGGGGTCCACGCCTCCGCCCGACCGGATGGCCCGCTGGTAGAGCGTGTACGTCGGGCCACCCGGAAGCGTCGGGGTGATCCGCGGCTGCAGGATCCCGTGTCCCTCGACGACGGTTCGTGTCCGGACGTCGAACACCGCGCGGTTCATGGGGTGGGCGATCGCCCCGACCAGCTGGTGCACCGCACCTCGGGGCAGGCGCGTGTCCGCGTCGAGCGTGACCACGTAGCGCACGTCATGCGCGACCGCTGGCCCCACGCCGGACACGGTCAGGAACGTGGTGTCGTGCGCACCACGCAGCAGGCGATTCAGCTCGTGGAGCTTGCCACGCTTGCGTTCCCAACCCATCCAGCAGCCCTGGGCCGGGTTGTGCACGCGTCGACGGTGCAGCACGACGAACCTGACGTCGCCCTCGGGTGTGGCCGGATGGATCCGGTTCAGGTTCGCCACTCCCTCCACGAGCGCCTCGAGGATGTCCTCGTCACCGTCGACGTGTCGGGCCGGAGCGTCGGTGAAGTCGCTGAGCAGGGCGAACTGGACGGAACCCTTCGAGTTCGCGAGGAAGTGCGCCTCGAGCACCTCGAGCTGGCGCCGGGTGTCGTCCACGCTCGTCAGCAGTGTCGGCACGACGACCAGCGAACCCAGCGTCTCCGGGATGCCGGCCTGGAGGTCCAGTTTCGGAAGGCGCCGTGGCGGGACGAGTCGTGCCGTGGCCCGCTGGACGAAGGCGGTGGCCGTCTCGGACGCGGGGGTGATCGCAAGCAGCACAAGGGCGCCGACGAGCCAGTTCTCCAGCCCCGCACGGATGGACACGACGGCGAGCGCAGCCACCTGGAGGGCGGTGACGGTGGCGACCGCGGCGACGTACGCGGCGATCGCCAACCGCGACAGGCGTCGTGCGACGCGCACGCGCAGGCGTGTGCGATGGCCCACGTGTCGTTCGAACGCAGCACGCCCGTCGCCAAGGAGGTGGTGGCCGGGATCCTCCTCCGCCCTCATGTGTGCGCCGAGCGGTGTCGCCTGCTCCTGCTGGAGGGGATCACGAGCCTCGGACGCGAGCCGCGCGGCGGCACGTGCCACCTCGACCTCGGACATCGGCGCACGATCTGCGATCTGCTCGACCTGCCGGCAGTACTCGTCTCGCGTGGCGAAGTCGAGTGCATCGAGCGGATAGACCTGACCGAGCAACCGGTCCACGAGCGAGACGTTCTGCACGAACCCTCGCCAGTCGACCGACGACATCTGCCGCATGGAGGTGATCACGTGCCGAACGGTCGCGTTCGACGCTGCCTGGGCCTGGTGCTCCCTGGCGACGACCTCGACGGGGGTCGTGCCGGCAGCGGCCAGTCGTTCGCCGATCCATCCGACCGCAGGCGTCGTTGACGGGTCACGGTCGCGAAGCCGTTGCACCAGACGCACCGTGAACGCGTCTGCCAGCGGCGTGTGATCGAGCCGCTGGAGCAGTTGGTGTCCGGCAGCGACGAGTCGTGGTTCGTCGGTGAGGACGAGGTCTGCCACCCGGTCGGCGGCCGCACGCGCCTCCCTCGCGGCAGCGACCTCTGTCGCGAGCCTGCGGAGGTTCTCGACCAGTACGAGGCGCAGGACGATCGGCAGGGTCCACAGCTCGCACTGCAGCAGGGGTTGAACGTCCTGGTAGCCGCGAACCAGTTCGACGACCGCGTCGAGGTCGAAGACGCTGTCGGTGTGGGCGACGTGATCCCACGCGAGCGCGTGGACCCGCGGTCGCCCGGCCATCCTCCCGCCCCTCAGCACCGGGAGCCGACGTTGGAGCGAACGGGGCAGGTGCTCGCGCACACTCGCGACCTGGTCGTCGACGAGGTGGTGGTTGTCGAGGAACCACTCCTCGGCCGGCACGATGTCCCGGCCGGCACGGACCGTCTCGATGATGGCACGGTGCAGGGCCGTCAGTCGCCGCGCATCCTGGTCGAGGCCCCCCAGCAGGTCTACGCCGGAACCACGGTTGGGCAGCACATGGTGTGCGCGGGCGAGGCGGGCTCCGTGGGGCCGGAGCCGTTCGATGTCGAGGGGCAGCGCCCTGATGGGACCCACGGGCGTTCGCGCGGCTGCCTGGCCGCGAAGTCCCGACGACGTTCGGCGGAGGTCCGTGACATGCGCTCCCCGGGGCATTCGCCCCTGCGGTCGGCTCCTGTTGCGGGCTCGGTACAGCCATGATGCACGGGGGGCGCGTGGCCGACCAGGGGAGTTGGTCACGGTTGACCCCATCCCACCGCGGTAGTAGACAGTCGGGGCGTCTCTGCTCAGGTGCGGGGACACCAACACTGGGAGAGGTTGGATGGATCGTTCACGATGGTTGAGGTACCTGGCGATGTCACTTGCTGCCGGGCTGGTGCTCATGGCATGTGGTGCGGACGACCCCGCACCCCCCGCCGCTGAGTCCGAGCCCGCGGCGCCCGAGCCTGCGGAGCCCGAGGAGGAGGAAGAGGAGGAGTGGCGCGCCGCGCCAGCGCCCCAGGACGGAAGTCTCCGCGACCTCAAGTACATGGAGCCGAGCCTGCGCGAACTCGGTCTGGTGATGGAGCGTGACCGCTACACCATCATCGCGAACAACATCCCGGCCATCGAGCGCAACTTCAACCGGCAGTTCGACGTGGTCAACGTCCAGTACGCGCCCATGGACCCGATCCCGGCACTGCTGACCGACGACATCTGGATCGTGCACGCCGAACCGGCACTGCTGTGGCCCGCACTGCACCAGGGTGTGGTCGACGGCGTGCTCGTCGGGGTCAACAACGACACGGAGACCTGGAACCTGTTCACGGCGCCGGGCATCGAGTCTCCGGAGGACCTGGAGGGCCGACGTTTCGCGAGCGGTGGCCCCGGCTGGAGCTGGGACCAGGTCGCACGGGTCCTGTTCGACCAGGAGTACGGCATCAACCTCGACGACCACGTCGAGTGGGTGACCGTGTCCGGTGGTTCCGACGGAATGATGCAGGCGATGATGGCCGGACAGATCGACGGGTTCATGGGTCAGGCGCGTCACATCGCACCGCTCCAGGAGTTCGGTGCGACGCTGATGTTCTCCGACCACGTGGACAACGCACAGGGCATGTTCATCGTCCAGCGTGACACCTGGGAGAACCACCAGGACGCCGTGTGTGCGGTGCTCGAGGGCGTGCTCGAGGCGAACGACTGGATCCTGCGCGGTGCCACCACGGAGAACGCCGTGGACCGCCTCCAGTACATCGACCCGATGCTCGAGGCCCACGGGTACGACACGACCGACAGCGAGGCGAACTGGACGGCGACCTGGCCCGGAACGTGGGCGTGGGACATCAGCGCCGGCGTCGAGGCGTGGGACCGGCAGTACGAGGTCCTCATCGCCGGTGACGACCCGGTGCTCGACCCGAGCTTCGACTGGCGCGACTGGGTCGACTTCACCTGCGTCTGGGACCTGCAGGAGGCCTACGGCCTGCCGCTCAACCCGGACCCCGCTGACCTGTAGGTCGGCCTGACCCTCCGAGGGTGAGGACGTCGGCCGCGGCGCG
>JBJHCV010000008.1:0-142445 GCA_050486225.1 Nitriliruptoraceae bacterium | reverse complement strand
ATTCGGATTCTGCTTGTGCAACACACTCGTGATCGCCGCCGTCAACGTCGTCTTCCCATGATCCACATGACCAATCGTCCCAATGTTCATGTGCGGCTTCGTCCGCTCGAACTTCTCCTTGGCCATGGGTCGTGCTCCTCGTGATCTGCGGCAACGCCACGTGCGACGTGGACGGGCTGTCTGGTGGGTGTGAGTCCCGCGTGACGCGGGTTGGGGACAGGCTACTGCCACGGACGGCGGCCGGCCCGTCAGGACCCGGCCGCGTCGTCCGCGTCCGTAGCGGCGGGTGGACTCGAACCACCGACACAGCGATTATGAGCCGCTTGCTCTACCCCTGAGCTACGCCGCCTCGTGCAACCTCGACATGCTGGTGATGACTCGGGTTCGTGGGGTGCGTACCCGGAGCCCTGGCGCGGAATCGAACCGCGGACCCCATCCTTACCATGGATGTGCTCTGCCGACTGAGCTACCAGGGCATGCGCGGACGCGCAGAGTAGCCAGCGGCCCGCGACGCGTCGAACCGACGACGTCGCGGGCCACGTGCTCGTGCGCAGAGGATGGCTCTGGTGGAGGGAGCAGGATTCGAACCTGCGAAGGCTGAGCCGCTTGATTTACAGTCAAGTCCCTTTGGCCGCTCGGGCATCCCTCCGGGGTGTCGACGAGCCACCTCAGCGCCGGCAGATGGTAGGCAGCCGGGACCGGGCGAGCAAACGGCCCGCCGTCGAACCCGTCGGACGTGCCGGCCCACAGCGTCGTCAGCGAGGTCGCAGGTCCAGTTCGACGAACTGCTCGTCGGCCAGCACGTGGATCTGGCCGAGGTCACACCAGTCCGGGAACCGGTGCGGGTTGGCGAGGAAGCCGTCGTAGTGGATGGGCACCACGTGTGCGGCACGGGACCGTTCGACCATCCGGTAGGCGTCACGGAAGCTGATGCTGGGGCCAGACAGGGGCACCGCGATGGCGTCCACCTCACCGGGGACGTCGACCGCGTCGCCGGGGTGCAGGAACCGGTCGTCGATCACGTACCCGTTGTTCGGCGGTCCCGGCGACCCGTCGACCAGGGTGGTGCGCCCGCACCCGCACACCCCGGACGGTCGTCTCGTCCCCGTCCTCGAGCACCACGGCGTCGTGGTCGCCCATCAGGGAGGCGACGTCACCGTTGGCGACGAACGTCGTGCCGGCCTCCGCCAGGGCGTCGAGCAGTCCGGGGTCGAAGTGGTCCTGATGGCGATGCGTGTACAGGACCGCATCGACCGGCCCGAACGTCGCGGGTTCGTACGCCGCCGTCGCGAAGGACCCCGGGTCGACGAGCAACCGAGCCTCACCGGTCTCCACCACGAGGCACGACTGCGGGTACTTGACGATGCGCATCACCACGACGTTGCTCCCGGCGTGCCGCAGGGCCCGGGTCCGCACGCCTGAGCCAGTCCACGGACGCACGCCGCGGGTACCTCGGCGCCGTACCCTCCCGGGCTCGGACGGCGATCGACGCACGGAGGCAGGCCATGGCGGACTCCAGTTTCGACATCGAGGCGGGTGTCGACCGCCAGGAGGTCGACAACGCGATCAACCAGGCAGCCCGTGAGGTCGCGACCCGCTTCGACTTCAAGGACACAGACACTCACATCGGCTGGTCGGGCGACGACGGCATCGTGGTCGAGTCCGTCAGCGAGGACCGGGCGCGCGCTGCCCTCGAGGTGCTGCGGGACAAGTGCGTGAAGCGCAAGGTGTCGCTCAAGGCGCTCGACGTCGCCGAGCCCCGCGAGGTCTCGGGCGCCCGCAGTCGCATCGACATCAGCCTCGTCACGACCCTGCCGCAGGACCTCGCCAAGGCCATCGTGCGGGACATCAAGGCCACGAAGCTCAAGGTCACCCCGACCAACATGGGTGACCGGATCCGGGTCACGGGCAAGAAGCGCGACGACCTGCAGGAGATCCAGGCCATGGTCCGGGCAAAGGACCACGACGCTCCCCTGCAGTTCACCAACTACCGGTAGGGCCGGTGGGGTGGAGCACCTGCTGGCGGGAGCTCGGGCCCGCCCGAATTGTCGACAACCGAGATGTATTTATTGTCGACAACCGAGATGTCGACAAAGTCCTGCGACGGTCCTAGTCTCCGCGAAGGCATGGAGTCGACTCCGTGTCAGGCCCGCCGGTCAGACGCGGACCTCACATACTGCAAGGGAGAGGTAACGACCATGCGAAACCGATGGTTCAGAATCATCGCGGCGTCCCTGACCGCCGCACTCCTGCTCGCCGCCTGTGGCAGTGGCGACGAGCCAGTTGCCACTCCGGACCCCGAACCTGCGGGAGAAGCGCCCAGCGAGGGAGAGCCGGGCGAGGAAGAGGAGTGGCGCGCCGAGCCGGCCCCCGAGGACGACAGCCTCCGAGACCTCTACTACATGGACCCGAGCATTCGCGACCTGCACTTCGTCTCGGTCCGGGACCGCTACACCATCATCGCAAACATCATTCCGTCGATCGAGCGCAACTGGAACCGCCAGTTCGACTCGGTGACCGTCCAGTACGCCCTGATGGACCCCATCCCGGCGCTGCTCAGCGACGCATGGATCGTCCAGGGTGAGCCGGCGCTGCTGTGGCCGGCACTGCAGGAAGAGGTCATCGACGCGGTGCTGGTCGCCGTCTACCAGGACACGGAGGCCTGGACGCTGCTCACCGGTCCCGGCTTCGACACCCCCGAGTCCCTCGAGGGAGCGCGCTTCGGGAGCGGTGGTCCCGGCTGGGCCTGGGACATCGTCGCGCGTGTCCTGTTCGAGCAGGAGTGGGGCATCAACATCGATGACCACGTGGAGTGGGTGACCGTCTCCGGCGGTTCCGACGGGATGATGGAGGCGCTGCTCGCGGGTCAGATCGATGGCTTCATGGGCCAGCCGCGTCACATCGACCCGACCCTGGAGTCCGGCGGCAACCTGCTCTATCGCGACCTCGTGGACAACGCCCAGGAGATGTGGATGGTCGAGCGTTCCACGATGGAGAACAACCGTGACGCGGTCTGCGCGATGATCGAGGGTGCCCTCGAGACCATGCAGTGGATCGAGGCCGGTAGCGAGGACAACAAGGTCGACCGTCTGCAGTACATCGACCCGATGCTCCAGGCCCACGGGTACGACACGACCGACAGCGAGACGACGTGGACCGCCAGTTGGCCGTTCACCTGGTCGCGCGACATGGGTGCCTCCGCCGCGGCGTTGGACACGCAGGTGGAGATCCTCAGCCAGGACGAGGAGGCCGCTCTGCGGCCCGACTTCGACTGGCGGGAGCACTTCGACTTCTCGTGCGTGTGGGACCTGCAGGAGAAGTACGGCATGCCGCTGAACCCCGATCCCGCGGACGTGTGATCGACGCACCTGCGTGACACCCCACGGGTCCTGCAGGTGCTGAGCGAGGTCCCGGCCGCGACGACACACTCGTCGCGGCCGGGACCGTCTCATGTCGGCGGGTTCGCGAGCCCCACGTGTGGCCACGCGGACCGGACCTGCAGGCAGATCGTGCACCACTCGTAGTGTGGCGTCGACGAGGTCGTCCTGACGTGCTGTACTCGACTGACTGGCGGTGGTTGCGATGCCCGAGGGTCACACGATCCATCGCCTGGCCCGGGACCACGCGAAGTGGTTCGCCGGCCAGCCTGTCGCGGTGTCGTCTCCGCAGGGTCGGTTCGCCGAGGGAGCTGCGCGACTCGACGGTCAGGTCCTCAGGTCCACCGACGCACACGGCAAGCACCTGTTCCACCGCTTCGAGGGCGGCGAGGTCGTGCACGTCCACCTCGGCCTCTTCGGCCGATTCCTGACGCACGAGTCGCCACCCCCCGAACCTCGGGACACCGTTCGCTGGCGGGTTGCCGGCGCCCACACCACCATCGACCTGGTCGGCGCGACGTGCTGCGAACTGATCGGCGAACCCGAGGTCGACGCGATCGTCGCGCGCCTCGGACCCGATCCGCTGCGTCGTGATGCTGATCCGGGTCGCGGTTGGGCGGCGCTGCAGCGCCGCACCGTGGAGGTCGGCCGCGCGCTCATGGATCAGGCCGTCGTCGCCGGCGTCGGCAACGTCTACCGCGCCGAGGTGCTGTTCGTCACCGGGATCCACCCGCTGGTGCCGAGCCGGGAGGTCACCCGCGAGCAGTGGGACGAGATCTGGCTCCGGTTGCGGACGTGGATGCGCCACGGCGTGCGGGCCAACCGCATCGTGACGGTCGACCCCGACGAGGTCGGCATGAACCGCGCGCGGCTGCGCCGTGAGCGCGCGACGTACGTCTACCGCCAGGAACACTGCCGACGGTGCGGTGCGCCTGTCCGGCGGTGGGACCTCGCCGGACGCTGGGCCTACGCCTGCGAGGCGTGTCAGCCTCCGCCCCGATCTTCCCGAACCGGCCGGGGCAGAACGGCGGCGTCACGGGCGGTGCACACGACTCAGTCCGCAAGGCTCCCGGACGAGCGCCACGAACGACGGAACGTGTAGCGCATCTACGGATCCGCGAGGATGCCGGCGGACACCTGCCTGTTCGGTGGGCACAGGCGTGCGAGCGCACCGGCCTCCTGTGTCTGACGCCCTCCGGTCGCGCGATCACGACCGGCACACGCCGGGCGGGACAGGAGGGCACCACCGACGGGACCACCGTCACGGGTCCCGGGCCCTCCCATCCGCGGTCCTCCGGACCCGCGAACCATGCGGAACGAGCAGTCGGGTCGGCGCAGGGGACGGAACGATGACCATCAGCGGCGCGGCCGGCCTCGAGGCTCCCACACGCGCGCGACGCCCGCAGGCACGCTGGGTCGAACGCTTGTCGGTGGCCGTGGTGCTGACGCGACTCGCACTGCCGTTCGTCGCAGTGCCGCTCATCCCCGTGCTGGTCACCGACCGCATCGACCTGCTGGTCCTTCTGCGCCCGCAGAAGGAGTTCCTGCTGCTGGCCGGCGCGCGCTCACGGGTGGTCGGCGATCCATCCCTGGCCACGATCGTGATGGCGTGGGCGCCGTTCATGCTCGTGGCGGTCTGGGCGTTCTTCGTGGTGGGGCGCGCGTACCGCGACGTGCTGCTCGGAGACGACCGGCCGTCGTGGCTCCGCCGCGCGGTCCCGCAACGTCAGCTGTCGATCGCCCGTGCAGTGCTCGCGCGCCATGGCCCGTGGATCGCCGTGCTCGGTCGGCTCGCTGCGCTTCCGCCGACGGTGCTGGCCGCCGCGGCCGGGACGTCGGACGTCGACCGCCGCCGCTACCTCGTCGCCGACGCCACGGGCGCCGTCCTCGCGCTGGCCCTCACGGTGTCGGCAGGGTGGGCGCTCGGAGAGGCGTGGGAGCGCGCCGGACCGTGGCTCACGGCCGTCGGTGTGGGCGTGCTCCTCGCGCTGGTCGTGACCCTGACCCGGTGGCTGCGTCGCGAGGCCGCACGTGTCCCGACCGACTGACCGTTCTCACCAGCCCCGCGTCGACGGCCCGGTCTGACCCATGCGGCGTGCCTGCTCCTCGAGGGCGGCGATGCGCTCGGGGATCGGCGGATGCGTGGAGAACAGGCGCATGGCGGCTCGGCCTCCGAACGGTGCCGCGATGAACAGGTGGTTCATCGTCCCGCTCGTCTCGGCAGGCGTCCCACCGGCACGCAGGCGTCGCGGGTCGTTCGCCCCGGCCTCGAGCTTGGCGAGTGCGCTCGCCAGCGCAAGCGGCCTACCGGTGAGTTCGGCGCCGGTGCGGTCCGCGAGGGACTCGCGAGAGCGCGTGATCGAGGCCTGGATGACCATGGCCGCGATCGGCGCGACGATGGAGGCGACGATGGCCACGATCGGGTTGGGGCCCCGGTTGTCGGACGAGCCGAACAGGGGCAGCCACCGCAGGAAGAGCGCCAGGTAGGTGATCGCCGTGGCGATCGCGGCCGCCACGGAGCCGATCAGGATGTCCCGGTTGTAGACGTGCTGGAGTTCGTGGCCGAGCACGCCCTCGAGTTCGTCACGGGTGAGGGCGTCGTACAGCCCCTGGTTGATGCACACCGCCGCGTGGCGCGGGTTGCGGCCCGTGGCGAACGCGTTGAGCTGGGGGGAGGGCGACAGGTACAGCCGTGGCATCGGCTGGTTGGCTCGGTTCGACAGGTCGCGAACCATCGCGTACACGTCGGCGAATCGGTGTTCGTCCAATGGCTTCGCCCGGGCCATGCGAATCGCGAGCCGATCGGAGAACCAGTAGGAGAACGCGTTCATCCCGAGCGCGACGAACAGCATGGTCGTCAGCCACGTGGAGGAACCCGTGCCCCCATCGAGCATCGCGCCGATGAGCAGCAGCAGGCCCGACAGGGCCGCCAGCAGGATGAACGTCTTCGCACTGCGGAACACGTCTGCACCTCCGTCGGACGCCCGGACCGGTGCACGAGAGGGTACCGGCGCACCCGTGACGGCTCGGTGGCCAGACGTCCACGCGGCGCAGGAAGGCTGCGCCGTGACGGCGCAGTTCAGCCTGCGGCGGCGAGCACCGACGTCAGCGACGTCGCACCGGAGACGAGCCCCGGCAGGACGCCCAGCACGACCGTCCCGAGCATGAGCACGAGCACGACCACCGAGAGGTTGAAGCCCGGCTGCAGCGCCGGCGCGTCCTCGGTCGGGCTGTCCATCCACATGACCCGCACCACCTTCAGGTAGTAGAAGAAGGCGATGACGGAGTTGATGGTCAGGAACACCATGAGCACGATGCCGAACACCGTGACCTCGGTGAGGGCTGCCTGCACGATCGCGAACTTGGCCCACAGGCCGATCGTCGGTGGCGCACCGCCGAGGCTCAGCAGGAACACGGTCATGGCCATGGCGAGCAGCGGGCTCCGCGAGGAGAGGCCGGAGAAGTCGGCGATCGAACGAAAGCCGGTGCGACGGTTGACCGCGATCGCGACCCCGAACGCCCCGATGTTCATCACGGCGTAGGCGATCAGGTAGAAGAGCACGGCCTGCACGGCAGCGTCGTTGACGACCGCGTTGCCGGAGCGCGCCAGTCCGAACGGGATCAGCATGTAGCCGGCCTGGGCGACCGACGAGTACGCGAGCAGCCGGATCAGGTCGCGTTGCTGCAACGCCACGAGGTTGCCCAGCGTCATCGTGACGATCGCGAGCACGCCCATGATGGGTGCCCACACGGCCGCGAGTGGTTCGAACGCGATGAACATCACCGCGATCAGTCCCGCGAATCCTGCGGCCTTGGACGCGACGGCGAGCATCGCGGCGACGGGCATCGGCGCACCGGCGTAGGTGTCGGGTGCCCAGAAGTGGAACGGTACGGCGGACACCTTGAAGCCGAACCCGACGACGACCAGCATCATGGACGCCAGCAGCAGCGGGGGCACGGTCTCCATGGCGGCCAGGGCGGTCGCGATCCCGGCGAGTTCGGTGGTGCCCGTGAACCCATACACCATCGACATGCCGAACAGCATCAGCGCGACGGAGAGCACCCCGATGAGGAAGAACTTGAGGGCCGCCTCCGACGAGTACAGGTCACGCTTGCGCATCCCGGCCATCACGAAAGCCGGGATCGAGACGGTCTCGACCGCGACGAACAACAGGATCAGGTCGCGCGCAGACGGCATGATGAGCATGCCGATGAACGCGGTCAGCAACAGGAAGTAGTACTCGCCCTGGAAGTAGCGGCCCTCGGCGAAGAATCGCCAGCTGATGCCGAGGATGGCGAGCAGGCTCCCGAGGAACAGCAGCTTGAACACGACCGCGTAGTCGTTGACCACGAAGCTGGCGCCGAAGGTCGTGCGCTCCTGGCCCCACAGCATCACGGTGAACACCATCGCGACGATCGTGCCAAGCGCAGCGATCGGGTTCACCAACTGCTTGGCGTCGCCGCGCAGGGAGAGGTCGACGGCCAGCACGATCAGGGCCGTGACCGTCAGCGCGATCTCCGGCGCGATCGCGAGGAAGTCGATCGGCATCGTCGTCTCGTCCTCTCAGGTGTACGGGAATCAGGTCGGGTTCAGCCGAGGTACGCCATGAGGTTGGCCACCGCGGCGTCCTGCACGCCGAACACGAGCACCGGGAAGATGCCGAGGGCGAGGATCAGCACCAGCAGCGGGGTCCACGCGACCCACTCGACGCGCATCACGTCGTCGAGCGGCTCGGCCGCCCACCGCTCCGGCGGCTCCCCCAGGTTCACCCGCTGCAGGAGCCACAGGAAGTACCCGGCGGTCAGCACCGTTCCGATGGCTGCGAAGATGACCAGGGTCAGGTATAGCCCGCCGTACGTGTCGGCCAGCCCGAGACCGGGGCTGATCGCCGCCCACATCGCGGCGAACTCGCCCCAGAACCCGGCCAGCCCGGGCAGACCGAGGGAGGCAACGGCGACGTAGGTGAGCAGCACCCCGTACCTCGGCATCTTCGTGAGCATCCCGCCCCCGATGACGGAGATCTCCCTGGTGTGATAGCGCTCGTGGAGGCTGCCGGCCAGGAAGAACAGCATGCCGGTGATGATGCCGTGCGCGATGTTGCCGAACAGGGCCGCCTGGATGCCGGCCTCGTTCATGGCGGCGATGCCCAGCATCACGAACCCCATGTGGCCGACGGAGGAGAACGCGATGAGGCGCTTGACGTCGGTCTGGGCAAGGCAGCACAGCGACCCGTAGATGATGCCGATCACCGCGAGCACACCGATCATCGGCGCGAACCGCACGGCACCGTCAGGCAGGATCGGCAGGGCGATGCGGATGAAGCCGTAGGTACCCATCTTCAGCAGGACGCCGGCCAGCAGGACCGAGCCGACCGTCGGGGCCTCGGTGTGGGCGTCGGGCAGCCACGTGTGGAACGGCCACATCGGCACCTTGATGGCGAAGCCGAGGAAGATGCCGAGGAACGCCCACGTCTGGAACGTCAGCCCACCGGGCGCCATCTCGGACAGGGCCTGGATGGACCACGTGGTCGCACCGGCCTGGAAGTAGATCGCCAGGAACGCGACCAGCATGAAGATCGACCCGAAGAGGGTGTACAGGAAGAACTTGACGCTGGCGTAGTCACGACGTGGGCCACCCCACATCCCGATCATGAAGAACATCGGGACCAGGACCAGTTCCCAGAAGATGAAGAAGAGCACGAGGTCGAAGGCGACGAACGTCCCGGCCATACCCGTCTGGAGCAGCATCATCAGCGCGAGGAACGCCTTGGGCTTTCCCGGTGCCGGCAGGTGCTTCGTCGTGTAGATGGCACACAGGAACGTCAGGAGGTAGGTCAGGAAGAACAGCGGCAGGGAGATGCCGTCGATCCCGAGTTCGAAGCGCGCGTTGATGGCAGGGATCCACGCGACGTCGGTGACGAACTGCAGTTCACCCGACCGGCTGTAGTCGAAGCCCGCAGCGATGGCCACGACCAGCGCCAACGGCACACCGGTCAACCACACCGCCGCGCGGCGGATCATGCGGTCCAGGTCGCCGGGCAACAGCGCGATCAGCCCTGCCCCCGCCAGGGGCAGGAACAGCGCGACCACCAGGGCCCACGACGCAGTGTTCGGGTCCATCAACGTCTCTCCTCTACCTCGCCGCGGCGAACGCCAGCACCAGCACGATCACGCCCACCACGAGCGCAGCCGCGTAACGCTGGACGTCTCCGGACTGGATCCGCTTCAACCGGTCGCTCCACCATGCGGCACTGAACGCCGCTCCGTTCACGCCACCATCGATCACGCGCTGGTCGAGCACCCGGTACGTCGCCATGGCCGCCTGCTTCGTGGCGTTGCCGGCGCCGGCGACGATCCGGTCCAGGACCTCGTTGCTGCTCCACGACGCCCATCGGGCCATCGTGTCCCGCACGGGTACGACGATGTATCGATACCCGAAGTCGTCGAATCCGTACCGGTTCTCGAGCGCTCTCGACAACCGTCCCATCTGCAGGGTCGGGTCCCGTTCGGGAAGGCCTCGGCCGTACAGGGACACCGCCAGTGCCACGGCTGCGGCGAACACGACGAGCACGATGACGAGCAGGTCGAGGTGCCACGTCGGCGGTCCGTGCAGGACCGAGCCGTCGGAGGCGGCCGCGGCGAGCACCGTGCCCTCGGAGGCGAGCACGCCGTCGCCACCGCTCACGGCATGTGCCGCGCCGGCGATGAACGGATACGTCGTCTCCTCGAGCAGCGGGGTCGCCGTCCAGGACTCGAAGTTGGGGGTGTCCTGCAGGAAGGGCGAGCCGATGTACCCGGAACCGATGGACAGCACCGCCAGCACCACCAGGGGCACGAGCATCTGCTTGCCGGACTCGTGCGGCGGGTGGTGGCTGCGGTTCTCCCCGCCGAAGATCAGCAGGCAGGCACGCGCCATGTAGAAGGTGGTCACGAACGCGGCGGCCAGGCCGACCCAGTAGACGAGGTTGCCCGTGGCGAAGCCAGTCGCGGCCCAGGTGTCACCGGCCACCAGGATCTCGTCCTTGGAGAAGAACCCGGCGGTCATCGGGAACCCGGCCAGCGCGAGGGACCCGACGATGAAGGTCCAGTACGTGTGGGGCATGAACCTTCGCATGCCGCCCATGTCGGACATGTTGTTCGAGTGCACGGCGTGGATCAGCGAGCCCGACCCGAGGAACAGCAGTGCCTTGAAGAACCCGTGCGTGAAGAGGTGGAAGATCGCGGCCGTGTAGCCACCGACCCCGAGCGCAGCGATCATGTAGCCCAGCTGGGAGACGGTCGAGTACGCGAGCACCTTCTTGATGTCGTCCTGGACGAGCGCGAGCAGGCCACCGAAGAACAGCGTGATGACCCCGACGATCGCGACGACCCCCATGACCAGCGCCGACTGTGCCAGCACCGGGTAGAGACGGGCGAGCAGGAAGATCCCGGCGGTCACCATCGTGGCGGCGTGGATCAGTGCCGACACCGGGGTGGGACCAGCCATGGCGTCTGGCAGCCAGACGTGCAGCGGCATCTGGCCGGACTTCGACACGCACCCGAGGAAGATCAGCAGCATGCCCAGCACGATCGTGCCCTGGGCGAGCTGGCCGGAGGCCGCGGCCTCGTTGAGCTGGAGGATGTTGAAGGGCGTGTCCGTGTCCAGCCCGAACATGCCGGCGGACAGGACGATGACCCCGACGATCAGACCGACGTCACCGAACTTGGTGGTGAGGAACGCCTTGTTCGCCGCGTCCTGGTTGGGCTTCTTCTCCCAGTAGAACCCGATGAGCAGGAACGAGCACAGTCCGACGAGTTCCCAGCCGATGACGGCCTGCAGGGTGTTGTTGGCGATCACCAGCAGGAGCATCGAGAACGTGAACAGACTGAGCATGGAGTAGAAGAACGTGAACCGGGGTTCGCCGTGCATGTACTCGCGCGAGTACACGTGGACCATGAGCGACACGAGGGTCACGAGCAGGAACATCATCGCGGTCAGGCCGTCGACGAGCATGCCCAGTTCGAAGATGTACCCGCCACCCAGCGGCGACCAGTGGAACGCGCGCTCGAACGGTTCCATCGGGGAGTTCACGAACGTCTGCCACGCGATCCCCGCAGCCAGCACGAAACTGATGCCCAGCGACGCGATGCCGATCTCGCTGCCCTTGCCGGGCAGGCGACGTCCGAACGCGGCGATGAGCGCTGCCGACAGCAGCGGCAGCACCGGCACCAGCCAGGCGTACTCGATCACCGAAGACCCTCCATGGGCGTCCCCCTCACCAGCGCATCAGGTCGGCGTCGTCGACGTCGACCGATGCACGGTTGCGGAACATGTTGAAGACGATCGCGAGCCCCACGCCCACCTCGGCGGCGGCCACCCCGATGATGAACAGGGCGAACATCTGGCCGCTGACCGCCACGTCGGCCGGGAACAGCAGGTTCTGGAACGCGACGAGGTTGATGTTCACGGCGTTGAGCATCAGTTCGACGCTCATGAGCACCAGCACGGCGTTGCGACGCGCGATGACACCGTAGACGCCGACGCAGAACAGGAACGTCGCGAGGAGCAGCGGGCCCAATGGACTCATCGCGCGCCCCCGTCGGTCGCCGCTTCCCGGTCCGGGTCCCCGGCGACGAGTTCGCGATCGTGCACGTCGACGACGGGTGGCTCCGACATCTGGATGCGCACCGACGGCTGGACCTCACCCGACTCGCCGTCCTCACGTCGGGCGAGGACGATGGCCCCGATGAGCGCCGCGAGCAGCAGCATCGACAGCAGTTCGAAGGGAAGCACCCACGACGCGAAGATCGCGATGCCGAAGTCGGCGATGCCCGGGCCCGAGATCTCCGCACGGGGAGCGCTGCCGAACGCCTCGACGATGAGGCCGGCCAGCACGACGAAGAGGGTCGCGGACACGGCCAGTCCCAGCCCGCGGTTCTGGCTGTCGAGCGCCTCCCGTCCGATCGGGGCACGCGTGAGCATCAACCCGAAGAGGAACAGCACGGCGACCGCGCCCACGTAGACGATGAGCTGGACGAGCGCGAGGAAGTCGGCGTACAGCACGACGAACACCCCGGCGATGCCTGCAAGCGTCGTCGCGAGGAACAGCGCTGCGTGGACGAGGTTGCGCGAGGTGACCGTCAGCACCGCAGCGGCGGCGGTGATCACGGCGACGACCGCGAAGACCAGTTCGTGTCCGGTCACGCGCCGCCCCCTTCGTCGATGATGCGCTGCTTCTCCTTGCGCACCCACGCCGCCTTGGCCTTCGCTCGAGCCATGCGCTCCGACTTGCCCTCGGCGATCAGCTGGTCGTAGGTCTCCTGGTCGATCTGTCCACCCTCGACGTGGACGTCGGCCTTCCTCGGAGGGGCCTTCTCGGCGGGCGCGTCCTCACCGGACGGCTCGTCGGTCGTGGCCTCGTCTGCCGGCGCTGCCTCGGCAGGGGCCGGCTCGGCGGCTGCGGCGAGCGCCTTCTCCGCCGACGCGATCGCCTCGGCGACCTCCGCAGGCGGTACGGCACCGTCGTCGAGTCCCGGCGGTGGCGGCACGGTGTCCATCCACTCGCGCAGTCGCCCCATCTCGTGGAGAAGCCCGTCGATGTCGTACTCCGCGTACTCGAACTCGGGCGACCACCACAGCGCGTCGAACGGACAGACCTCGACACAGATCCCGCAGTACATGCACAGCGAGAAGTCGATGGCGAACCGGTCGAGGACGTTGCGCGTCCGGGCCCGTCCCCCCTCCTTCGCCGGAGGCACCGTCTCCTTGTGGGAGTCGATGTAGATGCACCAGTCCGGGCACTCACGCGCGCACAGCATGCAGACCGTGCAGTTCTCGTCCATCAGGGCGATGACCCCGCGCGTACGGGGAGCCAGGTCCGGACGCTGCTTCGGGTACATCTGCGTCGCCGGGCGCCGGCCCAGGTGCTTGATGGTGACGCCGAGCCCCTTGAGGAGCCCGACGCCCGGAGGTGAGGTCGTCGCCATCAGAACATCACCTTCAGGACGGTCACGACGGCAAGGTTGAGCAGCGACAGCGGGACGAGCACCAGCCACGAGAAGCGCTGGAGCTGGTCCTCGCGAAGGCGCGGGTAGGCGACCCGGAACCACACCATGACGAAGACCAGCGCCATGATCTTGCCCAGGGTCACCCCCACACCCAGCAGGGTTCCCTCGAGGCCGCAGTCGAAGATCCCGGCGGTTCCCTCGCAACCGGGGAGTGGCACGCCGGGTGCGATCTGCCAGCCTCCGAGGAAGAGCACGACCATCAGGGCCGCCATCGCGATCATCCCCGCGTACTCGGCGAGCATGTACATGGCGAACTTGATGCCCGTGTACTCGGTCATGTACCCGAACACGAGTTCCGAGTCGGCGATCGGCATGTCGAACGGCGGCCTGGACAGTTCGGCCATCGCCGCGAGGAAGAAGATCGCGAACCCGACGATCTGCGGGAAGACGAACCACACGTTGATCGAGGTGCCCGGGATCAGGAACGCGGCCTGGGCCTCGACGATGCCCACCAGCGACAGCGTGCCCGCCTGCACGGCGATGGTGATCGCGGCGATGATGAGCGGCAGTTCGTAGGCGATCAGCTGGCCGCCGGCCCGAAGGCCACCCAGCAGCGAGAACTTGTTGGCGCTCGCCCAGCCACCCATCAGGATGCCGAGCACCCCGATCGACCCGGCGGCGAGTGCGTAGAACAGGCCCAGTTCGAGGTCCAGCGCGAACACCCCTGGACCGAACGGGAGCACGACGAACACGAGCAGCACGGGCACGAGGGTCAGCGCCGGTGCGAGGGCGAAGACCCTACGGTCCGCGGCGCGCGGGATCACGTCCTCCTTCTGGATGAACTTGATCCCGTCAGCGACCAGCTGGAGCGTGCCGAACGGGCCCGCCTCGACCGGCCCGCGCCGGTGCTGCATCCTGGCCATGACCTTGTGCTCGAGGTAGCCGCCGACGAGCGGAACCGTGAGGAACAGGCCCACGACCATGGCGATCTTGAGCACCAGAGACAGCACGAAGCTGTCCTGGGTCAGCACACTCGTGTAGTGGCCGGAGATCACGGTCGCGGTGTGCAGGGCGCTGGTCATCGGTCGATGTCCCCCACGACGAAGAACACGCTGCCGAGCACGGCGACTGCGTCCGGTACGAGCACCCCTCGCAGCAGGTACGGGATCGCCTGCACGTTCGAGAAGGACGGCGTGCGCATCTTGAGGCGCCACGGCGTGCGGCCACCGTCGGACTCCAGCCAGTAACCCAGCTGCCCGAGCGGGTTCTCCGTGCGCACGTACGTCGCGCCCTCGGGAGCCTTGACCATCTTGGGCAGCTTCGTGTTGACCGGTCCGGGAGGAAGGTGGTCGTGGATCTGGTCGATGATGTCGAGCGATGCCTCGATGCGGCGCAGCAGGCACGCGAAGCGGTCGAACGAGTCGCCGTTCTCCCCGACGGGCACGCGCACGTCGACCTCCCCGTACTTCAGGTACGGCTCGGTGACGCGGCTGTCCTCGGCAAGGCCCGTCGCCTGCAGCGCTGGGCCGGTCACCCCGTACGACAGCGCGACGTCGGTGGGCAGCGGGCCCACGCCCTTCGTGCGTGCCTGGAAGATCTCGTTGCCGAGCACGAGGTCGAAGTAGTCCGGCAGGCGCCGACGAACGGTCCGGGACAGGCCGAGCGACTGCTGCAGGAACCCCTTCGGCAGGTCGATCTTGAGCCCGCCGACCTGGTTGTACGTGAAGTGCAGGCGTCCACCGGTGGCCGACTCGAGCAGGTGCTGGATGTCCTCCCGCTCTCGGAACGCGTAGAACATGGGCGTGATGGCACCGAGTTCGATGGCGAACGACCCCACGAACATCAGGTGGTTGAGGATCCGGTTCCACTCCGCGAGCAGCATGCGGATCCACTGCGCTCGGTCGGGCACCTCCATCTCGAGCATCTGCTCGACGGCGAGCGCGACCCCCAGTTCGTTGCTGAACCCCGACAGCCAGTCGTGCCGGTTGACCAGTGCCTTGATCTGCCGGTAGTCGCGGTGCTCGGCGAGCTTCTCGAACCCGCGGTGCATGTAGCCGATGACCGGTCGGGCATCGCGGACCCGTTCTCCGTCCATCTCCAGCACGATGCGAAACACACCGTGCGTGGCAGGGTGCGCCGGACCGATCGACAACGACATGTCGGCCGTGGCGAAGTCGCCGTCACCGACGATCTCCAGGTGGATGTCCTCCCCCGGCGCGGTGCCGGGGTGGACGCGCTCGCGCGTGGACAGGTCGCTCACGCCTCGTCCTCCCGGTCGGGGCCGGCCGCGTCGGTCGACTCGTCGCCGTCGTCGCCGGTGGCGCGCTCCTCGGCGCGGCGACGGCGTGCCTCGGCCTGCTCGCGGCGCCGGTCATCGGCCTTCTGCCGTGCCGCGCCCGGATCCTGCGCGGCGCCGTCGTCGGTCGTCACGGCGGTCTCGGTGTCCGGTGAGTCCTCGGCGTCGCCCTCCGAGGCGTCGTCCTCGTCGCCTGGCGGCTCGTCACTGGGCGGCTCGTCCGCCTCGGGCCCGGCGTTCGCGGCGCGCGCCTGCTCCGCCATGGCCTTGTCGAGGTCGTAGGGGCCCGGAGCGTCGCCGATGCCGGTGACCCGCTCGATGACGTTCCCGTCCTCGTCGAGTTCCACGGGCTCCTTGACACCCGGCCAGGCCTTGGCGACCCGCGCCGTGAGCGTGAAGTCCTTGCGCAGCGGCCAGCCCTCGAAGTTCTCCACCGTGAGCAGTCGTGGCGCAAGTCCGGGATGACCCTCGAACTCGATCCCGAACATGTCCCAGGTCTCGCGCTCCATCCAGTCGGCACCACGGTAGAGCTCGGTGATCGACGGACAGGTGGGGGCCTCGCGGCCTCCCGGGCAGCGGGTGCGCAGGGCGACCCGATTACCGGTCGAGGTGGAGTACAGGACCGCGACGACGTCGAAGCCGTCCTCACGCGCGTCGACCCCGAACAGGCAGTCGAACATGTCGAACGCGAGTGACGGTTCGTCGCGGCACACCCTGGCGACGTCGAACCAGACGTCGGGCCCCACCGTCAGGGTGAACGTGCGGAACTCGACACGCGAGTCCAGGATCACGTCGCCGAGGCGCTCACGCAGGATGGTGGCGATCTCGTCGGGACTGAGCGCGTCGTCGAGGCGCGCGAGGACGTCGGTCACCTCAACCCTCCAGCGCCAACGGAGCGTCCGCTCCGAGCGTGATCGGGTCGATGCGTCGCTGGGCCATCCGGTCCTTCAGGGACTCGTTCTGGATGCGGTCCTGCAGGGCGATGATGCCGTCGAGCAGCGCCTCGGGGCGTGGCGGGCACCCCGGCACGTACACGTCGACCGGGATGACCTGGTCGACCCCCTTGGTGACGGAGTAGCTGTCCCAGTAGGGACCCCCGCAGTTGGAGCACGACCCGAACGAGATGACGTACTTGGGTTCCGGCATCTCCTCGTAGAGACGCTTGACCGCCGGCGCCATCTTGTCGGTGAGCGTGCCCGACACGACCAGCAGGTCGGCCTGACGCGGTCCGTGCGCGAACGGGATGACGCCGTGACGGATGAAGTCGTGGCGGGACGTCGAGGCCGCGATGAACTCGATCGCGCAGCACGCCAGACCGAAGTTGAAGCACCACAGGGAGTACTTGCGTCCCCAGTTGAACACGTACCGGATCGGCTTCGGCAGTTCGAGCTGGTCCATCACTCCCATCGAAGCACCCCCTTCTTCCAGGCGTACGCCAGGCCCTCGAGCAGCGTCCCGATGAACAGGAACATCGCCACGACGGCGAAGAGCGCCGACGGAGTGGTGGTCGCGTCGAGCGAACCGACGACCACCGCCCACGGGAAGAGGAAGATCGCCTCGACGTCGAAGATGACGAACAGGAACGCGAACACGTAGTACCGGATGTTCATCTGCGACCAGCCGGTACCGACCGCCTCGACCCCGCACTCGTAGGTGGTCAGCTTCTGGGGCGACGGGATCGACGGACGCATGAGCCGGCTGACGAGCATGATGACCGCGTACAGGACGCAGCCCAGCAGGAGCACGACGGCAACCGTGCCGTACTGTTCGTCGAAGGTCACCCGGTGGTCCTCCCCAGTGGGGCCGCGCCGCGCCACACGACCCGTGGTCGGGCCGGCGGCGCGATGCTAGCAACCTGCCGGACGAGCCCCCAACGGCAGCGGACGCACTCCGACGCCCCCCGCTCGCTGCAGCGGTCGACCACCACCGGCACGGTCAGGGCAGCCGCCAGTCGACCGGCGGGGCCCCGTGGTCGACCAGCGCCTCGTTGGTCCGACTGAACGGTCTCGACCCGAAGAACCCGCGCGACGCGGACATCGGGCTCGGGTGGGGCGAGGCGAGGCACGTCACCCCTCGGAGTCGCGGCTGGAGCTGCTGGGCGTCACGGCCCCACAGGATCGCGACGAGCGGCTGGTCGCGCGCGACGAGCACATCGATCGCCGCGTCGGTGACCTCCTCCCAGCCCCGGCCCCGGTGTGACGCGGGGGCACCGGGCCGAACGGTGAGACACCGGTTCAGGAGGAACACCCCCTGGTGCACCCACGGCGTCAGGTCCCCGTTCGACGGCTCCTCGAACCCGAGGTCCTCCCGGTACTCGCGGAAGATGTTCACGAGACTCGCCGGCAGGGGTCGCACGTCGGGGGCCACCGAGAAGCACAGGCCGACGGCGTGCCCGGGGGTCGGATACGGGTCCTGACCGACGATCAGGACCCGTACGTCCTGCGGTGGGGTCGCGAAGGCGGCGAACACGTCCTCACCGCGCGGAAGGAACCGGCGCCCGGCCGCCTGTTCGGCACGAAGGAAGTCCCCCATCGCCCGGATCCTGGCGGACACCGGTTCGAGCGCGTGTGCCCAGTCCTCGCCGACCACCTCGTCGAGCGGTCGCACGACGTCACCCCACCCGTTGGAGCGAGTACTCGGCGAGGCGGCGCATGGCGGTGACGACCGCGCGTTCCTCGAATCCGTCCAGGTGGGCGACCGCCGCCTCCACGTATCCCCGCGCCACGTCCCGTGCGAGGTCGAGCGCGTCGGTGCCGCGCAGGAGATCGAGGGCACGAGCCAGATCGGCCTCGCCAAGTTCGCCGTCGAGCAGTCCCGCGAGTTCCCCGTCGGGGTCCGCATCGAGCGCGATGAGCACGGGCAGGGTCCGAACCCCCTCGCGCAGGTCGGTACCCGGGACCTTGCCGGAGTCGTGCGGATCAGCGGCGATGTCGATGAGGTCGTCGGACAGCTGGAACGCCATGCCGACGTTCCAGCCGTAGGCGGCGGCGGCGTCGACGCCCTCCGGGTCGACGCCGCTGAGCAGCGCGCCGTAGCGGCACGACGTCTCGATCAGTGACGCGGTCTTGCCCGAGATGACCTCGAGGTAGTGGTCACGCGTCGGGTCGAGTTGCGGAACGTCCGGAGGAAGCGCACCGATCGAGCCCTGCACCTCAGCGATCTGACCCTCGCAGAGCCGCGCGAGGGTGCGCGCCATGATCCTGGTGACGTCGACCCCGAGATCGGCGGACAGGTCGGACGCACGGGCGAACAGGTAGTCGCCGGTCAGGATCGCGACGGTGTTGTCCCACCGCGAGTTGGCCGACGGGGTACCGCGGCGCGCGGTCGCCTCGTCGATCACGTCGTCGTGGTACAGCGTCGCCAGGTGCACCAGTTCGACGATGACCGCGGCGTCGACGAGTTCCGGCCGGTCGGGATCACCCAGGTGCCCGGTGAGCGCGACGAGCAGCGGACGAAAGCGCTTGCCGCCGGCCTCGATCAGGTAGCGCGCCACCTCGTCGACGAATGCGTGGGACGAGGACACCTGTTCGGTGAGCCGACGTTCCACGGCCTCGAGCACCCCCGCCACCGGAAGTCCGTGCGCCTCGAGCTCCTCCAGCACAGGGGCCGGTATCGCGAGGCGCGCGGCCCGCTTGGCGGAGGGTCCGGGGTCCGGGGTCACCTGACGAGCACCGCCGCGGCGCGGGCGATCTCCAGCAGGGCCTGGGGCTGCACCCCGAGGTACACGACCAGGGCCGCGCTCACCGCCACCGCGGCCGACAGTCCAGTGGTGACCACCGGCACGCCACGGGCGCCGTCGGCCTCCTCGAGGAACATCGTCGCCGCGATGCGCAGGTAGAAGTACGCCGCGACCGCGCTCGACACCACGCCGACCACGACGAGCCAGGTCAGCCCGGCCTCGACACCGGCCCGGAAGACCACGAGCTTGCCCACGAACCCTGCCGTCGCGGGGATTCCCGCGAGCGACAGCAGGCACAGCCCCAGCATTCCGGCCAGCGCCGGCGCGCTGCGCCCGAGACCTCGCAGGTCGAGCAGGGTCACCTCGCCGCGACGACGTCGCTCGACCGCGACGACGCACCCGAAGGCGCCGACGGTGCCGACGGCGTAGGTGAGCACGTACCACAGGGTTGCCGACAGGCCCGCGTCGGAGGTGGCGACAAGCCCGATCGCCGCGTAGCCGGCGTGGGTGACCGACGAGTAGGCGAGCATGCGCTTCACGTCGTGCTGGACGAGCGCGAGGTAGGCGCCGTAGAGCATGGTGATCGCCGCGAGCACGGCCAGCACCGGCACCCAGATCCCGGCGAGCGACGGGAACGCGACGAGGTACAGGCGCAGTGCGAGGGCGAACGCTGCCGCCTTGGTCGCCGCGGCCATGAACGCGGTGATGCTGGTGGGCGCCCCCTGGTACACGTCGGCGACCCAGAGGTGGAACGGCGCGAGCGCGACCTTGAAGGCGACACCGACGGTGATCAGCGCGAGACCCAGTCCCGCGACCAGCGGAGGGGTGGTCACGAGCCCGATGCTCGCACCGATCGAGGACAGTTGCACGGTCCCCGTCGCGACGTACACGAGCGCCATCCCGTAGAGCAGGATGGCCGACGCGATCGCCCCGAGCACGAAGTACTTGAGCGAGGCCTCCTGCGAACGCCGGTCCCGGCGGGCGAGTCCGGCAAGCACGTACAGGGCGAGCGACAGCACCTCGAGTGCGACGAACACGGTGATGAGGTCGTTGGCAGTCCCGAGCGCCGCCATGCCGACCGCGGCAAGCAGGATGAGCGACTCGACCTCCGCCCGGTTGATCCGCCGGTCGTTCAGGTACCCGTACCCGAGCGGGACCACGAGCAGGGCGACCAGGTAGACGGTCAGACGCGTGAACAGCAGGATGCCGTCACTGGCGACCGAGCCGGCGAGCGCCGCGTGGACGGTGATCACGTCCTGTCCGGGAACCGCGGTCAGGTGGGTGGCGTACTGCCAGCCGGTGAGCACCAGTGCGGCGACCAGCGACAGCCCGGCGCCCCACGCCTGCACGAGGCTCGGCCGGCCCGGGAACCGAGCGACGAGCACGGGCAGTGCGAGACCGAGCAGGCCCGTCACCGCTGCGGGCAACGTGTGTCCCGCGCCGTGCATCAACACACCCGCGGCCACCGCGACCGCAGCGACCGGCATGGCGATCATCTGGGGGCGCGACCGCGCGATGGCGACGAGCAGCAGGACCAGCGCGGCAGCGGTCGGCGGCAGTTCGGGCGCGATGCTCGACCACTCGATGGGTGGCACCGACACCTGCGCGAGGAACGTCACGGGAAGGCTCGTCATCGCGCGTCCTCCGCACCGAGGTGGTCCGTCGGAACGGTGACCCCGGCCTCGACCTCCATCAGGACCCGGTCGACCGACGGGGTCACGAGGTCGAAGACCGGCTTCGGGTACACCCCGATCGCGACGATGAGCGCGATGAGCGGCACCAGCACGCCGACCTCGCGCGTCGTCAGGTCACGGGTCGTCCGGTTCTCCTCGGACTCCAGTGGACCGTGGAACATGCGCTGGTACGCCCACAACAGGTAGAGGGCGGCGAGCACCGCACCGAACGCCGCGAGTACCCCGGCGGCCCGGTTGACCTGGAAGGTCCCGAGCAGGATGGGGAACTCGCCGACGAACCCGTTCAGTCCCGGCAGCGCGAGCGACGACAGCGACACGACCAACCACAGCCCGGCCAGCACCGGCACGCTGCGCGCCAGGCCTCCGAAGTCGGCGATCATGCGCGTGTGTCGTCGCTCGTACAGGAACCCGATGAGGAGGAACAGCGCACCCGTCGACAGCCCGTGGTTGATCATCTGGACGACGGAGGCCGAGGTCGCGGTCGTGTTCAGGGCGAACATGCCGAGCACGACGAAGCCCATGTGGCTCACCGACGAGTAGGCGACGAGTCGCTTCACGTCCGCCTGCAGGAGGGCGACGACCGCGCCGTACAGGATCCCGACGACCGACACCGCGAGCAGCCAGGGAGCGAACTGCACGGTCGCGTCCGGCAGGATCGGCAGCGCATAGCGCAGCAGACCGAACGTCCCCAGCTTGAGCAGCACGGCGGCCAGCATCACCGAACCGCCGGTCGGCGCCTCCGTGTGTGCGGCAGGGAGCCACGTGTGCACGGGGAACAGGGGCACCTTGACGGCGAAGGCGAGCAGGAACGCAGCGAACAGCCATCGCTGCTCGGTCGGACCGAGCGACAGCGCGCTGACCGCGTCGTAGGAGAAGCTGCCCGCCTGGACCTGCAGGTAGAGGATCGCGACGAGCATCACGAGTCCACCGAGCAGCGTGTACAGGAAGAACTTGATCGCGGCGTACCGGCGCTGTGCCCCGCCCCAGATGCCGATGATCAGGTACATCGGCACGAGGCTGAACTCGAAGAACACGTAGAACAGCAGCAGGTCGGTCGCGGCGAACACACCGATGACGGCGGCCTCGAGCACGAGGAACGCGATCAGGTATCCGACCACCCGGTCGGAGATGCTGTCCCAGGAGGCAACCAGCACGATCGGGGTGAGGAAGGTCGTCAGCAGGATCAGCGCGAGGCTCGTGCCGTCCACGGCGAGCGAGAAGTCCGCACCGATCGCGGGGATCCACGCCAGCCGTTTCGCCATCTGCAGGCCCGGGTCGGCGAGGTCGAATCCGGACAGCACGACGAGCGAGACGACGAAGGTTCCGAGCGCCGTCGCCAGCGCAACCCACTTCGAGGCGCGTTCGGTGAGTCCGGCGACCGCGATGACGAGGGCCCCGATCAGGGGCAGCGTGACGGTGAGTGTGAGGATCCCCATCGGTCAGACCACCCTGGCGATGACGACGGCGATCAGCGCGATGGCACCGACGACGACGGCGGCGACGTACGTACGGACTGGACCGGCCTGCGCGCGACGCCCGGTCCGTGCGATCGTGAGTGAGGCGGCGCCCACCCCGTCGACGGCCCGGTCGACGACCCGGGTGTCGAACCACACCGCGGCGCGCGCGAGTCCCCCGCCGCCTCGCACGAGGATGGCCTCGTAGAACTCGTCGACGAGGAGGCGCCGCTCGAGCAGGTCAGCCAGTCGTCCGCGGATCGGCTCCGACTCCCGCCCGGCGGTCACGTCCCGACGCACGTACGCCAGCCACGCCACCCCGATGCCGACGACCGCGGCGACGATGGCGATCCCGATGAGCACCGGTTCGCCCAGCGGTCCGGCCGGAGTGAGTCCAAGCCCGCCCACGTCGGCGGTCACGGGGGCGAGGAACCGGTACAGGGGCCCGTGGTGGACAGGGTTGAGTGCCAGCCCCCCGACGGCGGACAGCACCCCGAGCACGATCAGCGGGACGGTCATCGACCGTGGCGACTCGTGCGGGTGGACGTCGGCGGGATGACGGGGCGGACCGAGGAACACCAGGAAGAACCACCGTGACATGTAGAACGCGGTGAGCACGGCTGCGGCGAGTCCGACCGCCCACACCCCGCCGAACCCGTGCATGTACGCCTCGGTGAGGATCTGGTCCTTGGAGAAGAACCCGGCGAACGGCGGCACACCGGCGATCGCCAGCCACGCCACGGCCGAGGTCCAGAAGGTCACCGGCATGACACGCCGCAGGCCACCCATCTGCCACACGTCCGTGCGGTTGGCCATCGCGTGCATGACGGAGCCGGCCGCGAGGAAGAGCAGGCCCTTGAAGAAGGCGTGGGTGACCAGGTGGAAGATCCCCTCGCGGAACGCGCCGACGCCGACGGCGATGAACATGAACCCCAGCTGCGACACGGTCGAGTACGCGAGGATCTTCTTGATGTCGTCCTGGCGCACCGCGATCAGGGCCGCCATCAGGGCCGTCGCGGCACCGATCCAGGCGATCAGGGTCATCGCGTCGACCGATCCCACGACCACGGGAGACATCCGCACCATCAGGTAGACGCCGGCGGTCACCATCGTCGCGGCGTGGATGAGCGCGGACACCGGTGTCGGTCCGGCCATGGCGTCGGGCAGCCAGACGTACAGCGGGATCTGGGCGGACTTCGCGACCGCGCCACCGAGCAGCAGCGCCGTCAGGAGGAACGCGGTGCTCGACGACACCGTGGCGGCCTCGGCGTTGATCGTGAGGATGTCGAGCGTCCCGAAGGTCGCGAAGGCGAGGAACATCGCGACCATGAACGAGACGTCGCCGACCCGGTTGGTGACGAACGCCTTCTTCGCGGCGGTCGCGTACTCCGTGCGTTCGAACCAGAAGCCGATGAGCAGGTAGCTCGACAGCCCGACCAGCTCCCAGCCGAGGAACAGGGTGAGCAGGTTCGACCCGAGCACCAGGACGAGCATCGACGCGAGGAACAGGTTGAGGTACGCGAAGAACCGGGGGTAGCGCTCGTCGCCGTGCATGTAGCCGACCGAGTACACGTGGACGAGGAGACCGACACCGGTCACGACGAGCAGCATCACGGCGGTCAACTGGTCCACGAGCAGTTCGAACGTGACCCGCAGGTCACCGACCTCGATCCAGGTCGGCATCGCACGCAGGTACGTCGCGGGCTCGGCGATGACCTGCATCGCGATCGCGATCGACAGGACGAATGCGGCGACGGCGGCACCGAGTGCGAGGTGGGCGGCACGGTCGGCGAGCACACGGGTGGTCAGCAGGACCGCGAGGAACCCCACGAACGGGATCACCGGGACGAGCCAGGCCAGTGCGACCGCTCCTGCGGTCGCACTGGCAACCTCGTTGACCGACGCGACGTCGGCGGCGAGCAGGGTCACGTCAGTACCTCAGCAGCTGGGGGACGTCGACGTCGAGCGTCCCTCGACGGAAGTACAGGTTCATGAGCAGTGCCAGCCCGACCACGACCTCGGCGGCCGCGACCACGATCACGAAGAACACGAACACCTGCCCATCGGGGCCGCCCCACATCCGCGCGGCCGCGGCAAGCGTGAGGTTCACGGCATTGAGCATCAGTTCCACGCACATGAACAGCACGAGTGCGTTGCGCCGGACCGTCACCCCGACGAGGCCGATGGTGAACAGCAGCCCGGAGAGCACGTAGTAGTAGCCGATCGCCACGGTCAGCCCTCCTGCCGGTCGGTGCTGCCGGCGGTGGCCGCGTCGTCGGTCGTCGGGTCGACGAGGTCCTCGCCGTCCCCGTCGCCGTCCCCGAGCACCCTCGCCGTGTCGTCGAGGTCCTCGGGTTCAAGGTCCCGTCGGCGCGCAAGGATCACCGCGCCGATGGTCGCGACGGTCAGCAGCAGGGCCGAGAGTTCGAACGCGTACGTGTAACGCGTGAACAGACGCAGGCCGAGGAACGCGACACCGGACCGGTCCTCACCGAGCGTCTGTTCGAGGCCGACACAGCGAACCCCGTCGGTGGCGACCACGTCGGGCCCGCACACCGATCCCGGTCCGGTGTATGAACCGACGAAGGCGAGCAGGAGCGCGGCCGACAGGACGATCCCCGCTCCGGTCGCGAGCAGCCAGGACCGCCGCGCCCGAGCGAGGAGCAGGTCGTCGCGATGCACCCCGAGCAGCATGATCACGAACAGGAAGAGCACCATGATGGCGCCGCCGTACACGAGGACCTGGATGATCGACAGGAACGACGACTCCAGGGTCAGGTACAGACCGGCGATCGCGAGCAGGTTGACGACGAGCATCAGTGCGCCGTGGACGATGTCGCGCATGGCGATGACCGCGATGGCGGACCCCAGGGCGAGCACGGCGAACAGCCAGAACGCGACGACCTCCCCGGGCAGCGGCCCGAGGAACGTCACGGTCGACGAGAACGGCACGATCACTCCTGTCCCTCGTCGTCGGCCTCGACGGGCGCCGCATCCCCGGGGTGCATCGGAAGGGTCTCCGCAGCGAGCCGGAACACCGAGGCGGTCGCCGGGGGAACGGAACCTGCCTGCACCATCGGCGGGGTGACGGCGAGTCCGCCGTAGTAGTTGCGTCCACGTGCCCGGACGTGCGCGCCCGTGTGGGGCGTGTCGGACGTTCCCTCCGGCGGCGGCGCGAGCAGCCGGTCCTTGGTCCACACCAGGTCGGAGCGGCTGCCCTCGGAGATCTCGTAGTCGTGGGTCATCGTCAGCGCGCGCGTCGGGCACGCCTCGATGCACAGTCCACACAGGATGCAACGGCTGTAGTTGATCTGGTAGTCCTCGGCATACCGCTCACCGGGCGAGAACCGTTCTGCCTCGGTGTTGTCGGCACCCTGGACGTAGATCGCGTCCGCCGGACACGCCCACGCACAGAGCTCACAGCCGATGCACTTCTCCAGGCCGTCGTCGTAGCGGTTGAGCTGGTGCCGACCGTGGAACCGTTCCTGGACGGGCCTGGGCTCCTCCGGGTACTGCGCGGTCTCGGGGCGGCGGAACATCGTGCGCAGCGGCACGGAGAACCCACGTCCGAGCACCGTCCGGGTCAGCAGCACCCACGCGAGGGTGACGAGCACCGCGAACGTCGCGGCGGTCACGAGTGCGGGCGGCACGCCGAGGTCGATCATGGCGCCACCTCCTTGCGGTCGTCGGTCCGACGGGCCGTCGGCGGTTCCGTGTCGTCCCCCTCGGGCGAGGATGCGAACAGCACGGCGAGCAGCAGCACGCCGGCAACCGCACCCATGCCCAGGCGCACCTGGCTCGACAGCCCACCCTGCTCGTTGACGAGCACCACCGCTGCCGTGACGAGCGTCCACACGAGCGCGATCGGGATGAGCACCTTCCACCCGAGGTCCATCAGGCGGTGGTACCGCGTCCGCGGCAGTGCGCCTCGCAGAAGGATGAAGAAGAAGATGAACGCCGCCATCTTGACGGTGAACCAGACCGTCGGCATGAGCGCCGCGATGGGTTCGGGCAGACCGAACGTCGGGCCTGCCGGGCCACCGAGGAACAGGGTGACCACGATGGCGGACATGGTCACGACGGACATGAACTCGGCGAGCATGAACATGCCGAAGCGCATCCCCGAGTACTCGGTGTGGAACCCGGCGACCAGTTCCCCCTCCGCCTCGGCGAGGTCGAAGGGCGGTCGACCGGCCTCGGCGACCATGCCGATGACGAACACGAGGAACGCAGGGAACAGCGGGATGGCGAACCAGCCGGGCATGCCCACCAGCAGTCCGTCACCGGACTGGGCCTCGATGATGTCGGACACACGGAGCGACCCCGCGTAGATGAACACACTCGCGACCGCGAGCCCCTGGGCGATCTCGTACGACACCATCTGGGCGCTCGCGCGCACACCACCCAGCAGCGGGTAGGGAGATGCCGACGCCCAGCCGGCGAGGAACACGCTGTAGACGTGGATGGAACCCATCGCGAGCACCCACAGGACACCGACGTGGAGGTCGGCGACGACCAGCGTGAAGGTCTCGCCGAACAGGGTGACCTCGCCACCGATCGGGATGACGGCGATGGACAGGAACCCGGCGACGACCCCGACCAGCGGCGCGATCGTGAAGATCGGCTGGCGCACCATCGCCGGGGTGACGTCCTCCTTGAAGAACATCTTCAACCCGTCGACAAGCGTCTGCAGCACGCCGAACGGCCCGACCCGGTTCGGGCCGACACGCTGCTGCATCCGCGCGACGATGCGGCGTTCCGCCCAGATCAGCAGCGCGGTGGTCAGCAGGAAGTAGGCGAACACCACGACGGTGGTGAGCAGCGACACCCACAGGGGCGCGGTCGTCATCGCACGCCCTCCCCGACCGGTGCGGACTCGGCCACGGTGACCGCCACCTCGAGCCGACCGTCACGGTCCGTGAGCGCACCGACCGGTTCGGGTGTGGAGTTCGATGGCACGACCACCACGCCGGGTGCGACAGCGGCGTCGACCCGGGCAGGCAGGGTGAGACGCACGTCACCTCGGGACACCTCGACAGGCGTGCCGTCGACGATCCCGAGCCGTTCGGCGTCCTCTGGGGAGACCACGGCGACCGGATCGCGGCGTGTGGCCAGCAGGTCGTCGGCACCCCGGAGCATGACCCCCTCGTCGAGCAGCAGCGGCCGTGCGACGACCGCGAGGCCGTCCGGGGTCCGCGCAGGTTCGTCGGGAACCACGACCGGGGGGTGTGGGTGCGGGGTCGCGCGGACGCCCAGTCGTGCTCGCTCGGCCCGGATCGCGTCGAGGTCGTCGAACCCGAGGTCCCCGCCGATGACGGCTGCGAGCTGACGCAGGATCCGCCAGTCGTCCTGTGCGTGGCCGGGTGCGTCGACCGCCCGGCGGAAGCGCTGACTGCGGCCCTCCAGGTTCGTCGCGGTTCCCTCGCGTTCCTGCCTCGCCGTCGCGGGCAGGACCACGTCGGCGAACTCGTCCACGGTGTCGGTGCGGGCGAGGTCCTGGACGATCACCGTCGGGGTGCGTTCCAGTGCCGCGCGCGCGAGCTCCACCGAGGCGGCGTCACGCACCAGGTCGACCCCGATGAGGTGGAGCACGTCGATCTCGCCCGCAGCCGCAGCCGTGAGGATCTCGTGCAGGCTGCGGCCCTGCTCGGTCGGCAGGGCGCCCCACACGGCCTCGACCTCGGCACGGTCCGCCGTGTCGGCGAGCAGACGTCCACCGGGCAGCAGCCCCGCGGACAGTCCCGCGTCGAGCGCGCCCCGTGCGCCGGCGCGGCGGGGCACGTACGCCACCGATCCTCCTGCCGCGCGCGCCAGGTCCGCCGCGGCGGACAGCGAGGACACGCCCGCACGTTCGCCGACGAGGACGACCGGACCATCGGCTCCGGCCAGTGCCGTGGCGACCTCACCGAGGACACCGTCGGCGGCGACGTCGCCCAGTCGGGCCAGCGTCGCGGCCTCCTGACCGGGAGCGGTCACCACGTGGCGCCAGGTCAGGTCGGCGAGGGTTCCCGTGAACGGGCCGACCACCACGATGCGCGCCTTGCGGTTGCGCCAGGCCTTGCGCAGTCGCAGGTGGAGGATCGGCACCTCCTCCTCCGGGTCGAGCCCCGCGACCACGATGACCGGTGCCGCCTCGACGTCGGCGTAGGTCGCCGACGTCCGCGCGACCGTCGCCGCGAGTTCCTGGGTCTCGCCGTCGGGGGCGAACCGCGTCGTCCAGGTCACGTCGTCGGTGTGCAGGATCGTGCGGGCGTAGCGGCTCGCCGCGTACGCGTCCTCGTCGGCGAGCCGTCCACCGGTGAGCACCGCGACGCGACCCCCACCGGCCTCGCCGGCCCTGCGGATCGCGGCGGCAGCGGTGCGCAGCGCTCGCGCCCAGTCGACGGGCTGGAGCCCGTCGCGCGTGCGCACGAGCGGTTCGGTGACCCGCGCGTCGCTGGTCACGTGGCGGAAGGCGAAGCGTCCCCGGTCACAGTTCCACGCCTCGTTGACGTCCATGTTCGTGCGTGCCATCTGGCGCTGGATCTCGCCACGACGCGACTGCACGGTGAGCGTGCACCCCGCCGAGCAGTGGTCACACACGCTGGGTGTCGTCACCACGTCGAACGGCCGCGCCCGGAACCGGTACGAGGTCGAGGTGAGGGCGCCGACCGGGCAGATCTGGATGATGTTGCCGGAGAAGTGGCTGCGGAAGGGTTCGTCCTCGAAGACGGCGACCTGTTCGAGGCCACCACGTTCGTAGAGCTCGATGAACGGGTCGCCGGCGATCTGCTCGGCGAACCGGGTGCACCGCGCACACAGGACACAGCGTTCACGGTCGAGCAGGATCTGTTCGCTCACCGCCACCGGCTTGTCGTAGCGGCGCTTCTGCTCGACGAACCTCGAGGTGTTGGACCCGTGGCTGAGCGCCTGGTCCTGCAGCGGGCACTCACCACCCTTGTCGCACATCGGGCAGTCGAGCGGGTGGTTGGCGAGCAGGAACTCGAGCGTGCCCTCCTGTCCGCGGCGTGCCATCTCCGAGGTCAGTTGGGTGCGCACCACCATCTCGGGCGCCACCGGAGTGGTGCAGGCCATCATGGGCTTCGGCGCGCCCTCGACCTCCACGATGCACTGGCGGCACGCCCCGACCGGGTCGAGAAGGGGGTGGTCACAGAAGCGCGGGACGATCGTTCCCAGACGTTCGGCGGCACGGATGATCAGCGTCCCGACGGGGACGGTGACCTCGTGGTCGTCGATGGTGAGGGTGACCGTCTCGACGGTCGGCTCGGGGTTGCTCACGTCAGGCCCTTCCCGGCACGAGCATGGGCACGTCACGACGCGGCTCGGTGGTGCCGAGTGGGCACCTGCCACGGCGGATGTGCTCGACGTAGTCGTCGCGGAAGTACTTCAGGCTGGACACGATGGGCGAGGTCATCCCGTCGCCGAGCGCGCAGAACACGCGTCCGAAGATGTTCGCGCACAGGTCCTCGAGCAGGTCGAGGTCCTCCATGCGTCCAGACCCCGTCTCGATGCGGCGGTAGATCTGCGACAGCCACATGCTGCCCTCGCGGCAGGGGGTGCACTTGCCGCACGACTCGTGCTCGTAGAACTGGGTGAAGCGCCAGACGGTGTCGACGACACAGGTCTGGTCGGAGTACAGCATGAGTGCGCCCGTGCCGAGCAGCGAGCCCGCCTCCTGGATGTCCTCGAACGTGTACGGAAGGTCTGCCTGGTCGGCCGGGAGCATCGGCGTCGACGACCCGCCGGGGAACCAGAACCGCAGTTCGCGTCCCTCTCGCATCCCACCGGCGATCTCGATCATCTCGCGCACCGGGGTGCCGAGCGCGACCTCGTAGTTGCCGGGGGCGTTGACCTCGCCCGAGATGCACATCAGCTTGGGGCCGGGCGACTTCTCCGTGCCCCACTGACGCCACCAGTCCGGCCCGTGCCGGAGCACGAACGGCACCGCGGCGATCGACTCGACGTTGTTCACGGTCGTCGGGCACCCGAACAGCCCGTGTGCCGCGGGGAACGGCGGCCGCAGTCGGGGCTGTCCGCGGCGACCCTCGAGCGAGTCGAGCAGCGCGGTCTCCTCGCCACAGATGTAGGCGCCGGCGCCGCGGTGCAGCGTCAGGTCGAAGCGACGACCCGACCCCATGACGTCGGCACCGAGGTAGCCCTTCTCGTATGCCTGACGGATGGCCTTCGACAGGGACCGTCCGGCGTGCGCGAACTCACCGCGCAGGTAGATGTAGCCGTGCTCCGAGTTGAGGGCGAGACCCGCGACGATCATCCCCTCCACCAGCTGGTGGGGGTCGCGTTCCATGAGCGGGCGGTCCTTGAAGGTCCCCGGCTCGCCCTCGTCGGCGTTGCACACGACGTACACGGGCTTGCCCGTCCCCTGGGCGACGAACGACCACTTCAGCCCCGTGGGGAACCCAGCGCCACCGCGGCCGCGGATGCCCGACGCCTTCACCGCGTCGATGATCTCCGTGTGGCCCATCTCGAGTGCGCGCCGCAACCCGGCGTAGCCGTCGTGCTGTTCGTAGACGTCGATGTCGTCCACGCCCTCGATGTCGTACCGGTACGACATCGCGCTCACGAGCCCCGTGGCACTCATGCCCCCGCCCTCCCGGCACCACGGCTGCGCGCCACGTCGTCACGATGCTGCTGGCCGCCGATCCCCCGCGGGTCACCGCCCGGGTGGGTGACCGGCAGGTCCGTCTCGCCGGTGCGGTACGCAGGCGGGACGTCGGCGGCGACCTCCCGGCGGGCTGCCTCGACGAGCTGGTCGTGCACGCCGTCGTCGATGCCGGACAGTTCGCGTTCGACCTCGCGGAACGTGCCGGGGGTGTGCCCCGACACGTTCGAGGGCGGAGGGTTGCCCGCCTTCGCCGCGACGAGCAGCGCGTCGGCCTCGTCGGCGGTCACCGGGCCGTACATCTCGTAGTTGACCTGCACCACCGGCGCCGCGTCGCAGATGCCCAGGCACTCGACGTGCTCCACCATCACACCCGCGCCGTCACGATCGACGTGGTCGGGTCCGCACGCGGCGACCCACCGGTCGTGGATCTCCTGGCCTCCGGCGATCCGGCAGGTCGGATTGGTGCACACGCTGAGCAGGTAGTCCCCGAACGGCTCGCGCTTGTACATCGTGTAGAAGGTCGCCACCGCGGCGGCCTCCGCGTGGGAGATGCCCACCATGTCGGCACAGAACGCGATGCCGTCGTTGCTGACGTGACCCTCCTCGGACTGCACGAGGTGGAGCAACGGCAACAGCGCCGCCCGCGCAACGGGATACCGCTGCACGAGGCGCTCGGCGTCGCGACGCGTGTCGTCGGAGATGGGCATCGGTCAGTGGCTCCTGGAACGGTTCAGCGGTCGACGCCACCCATGACGGGGTCGATCGACGCGATGACCGCGATGACGTCGGCGACCATGTGGCCCGTCGACATCTCTTGCGCGGCCTGCAGGTTGACGAAGCTGGGTTCGCGCACGTGCACGCGGTAGGGCTTGTTGGTGCCGGTCGAGGTGACGGCGTATCCCAGTTCCCCACGGGGGGACTCCACCGGCACGTAGACCTGGCCGGCAGGGACGGTGAACCCCTGGGTGACCAGTTTGAAGTGGTTGATGAGCGACTCCATGGACTCGCCCATGATGTGCCGGATGTACTCGGGGTCGTTGCCCACGCCATCCGCGCCCAGCGACTGCTGGGAGGGCCACGCGATGCGACGGTCCTCGACCATCACGCGGCCGCCGGGCAGCGTGTCGAGTGCCTGGCGGATGATCCGCAGCGACTGGCGCATCTCCTCGAGGCGGACGAGGAACCGCGCATACGAGTCGGCCGTGGACTCGGTCGCCACCTCGAAGTCGTACTGGTCGATGCCGCAGTACGGCTGGGCCCGTCGCAGGTCCCACGGGACGCCCGCCGCACGCAGCAGCGGACCCGTCACCCCCAGCGCGATGCAGCGATCGGCGGAGATGACCCCCACACCCTCGAGGCGGTCGACCCAGATCGGGTTGCGCAGGAGCAGGTCCTCGTACTCGCCGATCTTCTCCGGCAGCTTGCGCAGCAGCGCCTCGCACTGGTCGACGAAGTCGGACGTCACGTCCTGCGCGAGCCCCCCGGGCCGGATGTAGGCGTGGTTCATCCGCAGCCCGGACTGGGCCTCGAAGAGGTCGAGGATGTGTTCGCGTTCCCGGAAGCCGAACGTCATCATCGTCGTCGACCCGAGTTCCATGCCTCCGGTCGCGAGCCACACGAGGTGGCTGGAGATCCGGTTGAACTCGGTCAGGATCACGCGCACCGCGTTCGCGCGTTCGGGCACCTCGACGTCGAGCAGTCGCTCGACCGCGAGGCAGTAGCCCAGTTCGTTGAACAGCGGCGCCAGGTAGTCCATGCGGGTGAAGAACGTGCAGCCCTGCACCCACGTGCGGTACTCGGCGTTCTTCTCGATCCCGGTGTGCAGGTATCCGATGACGGGCTTCAGGTCGGTGACCGTCTCCCCGTCGAGTTCGAGCACGAGGCGCAGCACCCCGTGGGTCGACGGGTGCTGCGGACCCATGTTGATCGTGAGTCGGTCGGAGCCGACGGCGTCGACGACCTCCTCCCAGTCCGCTCCCTCGACGAAGACGTCCTCGGGTGTGGTCGGCCCCGTCATTCGACCACCTCCCGCAGTGCACGCTCGTCCGGCGGCGGGATGAAGTGGCCGTGCTCGTAGGCGATGTCGACCCCACCGAGGGGGTAGTCCTTGCGCTGCGGGTGGCCGACCCAGTCGTCGGGCATGAGGATGCGCGTCAGGTCCGGGTGACCGTCGAACTCGACCCCGAAGAAGTCGTACACCTCGCGCTCGTGGAAGTTGGCGGTCTCGTGGACACCCGTGACCGACGGCAGGCGCGGTTCGGTGTCCGGGGTCGCCGTGACCACCCGGAACCAGTGGTTGCGTGCCAGGGACCGCAGGACGTAGGCGACCTCGATCACTCCCTCGTCGCGCGACACCCGGTGTTCGGGCCACCCGGTCGTCGACGGCTGCCGTTCGACGACGTGGTCACCGGCGGGCCAGTGCACCGCGGACAGGTCCGCGAGCAGCGCACAGGACAGTTCGTCGTCGTCGCGACAGAACGTGAGCAGGTCGACGATCAGGTCCGGCGCCGCGTGCACCACGAGCGTGCCGTACTCGACGCGGGTCGAGACGTCGGCGAAGCGCTCGTGGATGCGAGCAGCCAGCGCGTCGTTGTCCAACGCCTCACCGGAGAGGCCTCGACCTCGCGAGGGAACCGTGACGTCGCTCACGCCCGCGCCCCCTGCTGCTCGAAGGTCTCGCCCCGGATCTTCGCGTGGAGCTGGAGGATCCCGTCCATGAGCATCTCGGGCCGGGGCGGGCAACCCGGGACGTACATGTCCACCGGCACGATGTGGTCGACGCCCTGCACCAGCGCGTAGTTGTTGAACATCCCGCCGGACGTGGCGCAGACCCCCATCGAGAGCACCCACTTGGGGTCCGACATCTGGTCGTGGATCCGTCGCAGGATGGGTGCCATCTTGTTGGACACCCGGCCGGCGACGATCATCAGGTCGGCCTGACGGGGCGAGGCCCGGAAGACCTCCATCCCGAAGCGTGACACGTCGTGACGCGGACCACCGACCGCCATCATCTCGATCGCGCAGCACGCGAGCCCGAAGGTCGCCGGCCACAGCGACGTCGACCGGGAGTAGTTCACGAACCGTTCCAGGTTGGTGAGCAGGATCCCGTTGGGGAGCTTCGTCTCTAGTCCCATTCGAGGCCTCCCCGGCCGATCTCGTAGATGAACGCGACGCCGAGCACCCCGATGAACAGGGCCATCTGCCCGAGCCCGAACCATCCGAGCTCACGGAAGACGACGGCCCACGGGTAGAGGAACACCGCCTCGATGTCGAACACGAGGAAGAGCATCGCGACGAGGTAGAACTTGACCGGGAACCGTGTCTCCGGGACGCGAGCGAGCGGTTCGTTGCCGCACTCGTACGCCGACAGCTTGGTCGGGTTTGGGGCCCGCGGGCCAACGAGGCTGCTCACCGCGAGTGAACCCGCGGCGAACAGCACCGCCAGCCCGGCCAGCAGCGCGATGGGCAGGAACTCGTTCAGCACGTGAACACGCCCTCCTGGTCGGTGCGGGTGCCGTCGCCGCGGCGTACCAGCGTGACGGAGCGACGCGTCCGCGCGTGAGCGTCCTCCGGCAGGCCCGATGGGCAACCGTAGGGGTCGCTCGACGCGCGTCGCAAGACGCGCGGGGCACGGGCAGTCACGAGGTCCATCGTCATGCCGCCGGGGCCAGGCGCTGCAGGGTGTTGATGACCACGTCCTTCGCATCGCTCGGGTCGTCGTCGGTCAGGTGCGCCATCAGCTTCAGCACGAGTTCCATGAGCGGCCGGATGGGCATGCCGTACTCGGTGCACACGTGCATGACGGTCGGGTTCCCCACGAGTTCGGCGAACACCCGACCCAGGGTGTAGTAGCCACCCCACCGGCTGCGGAGCCGCTGGTCGTAGGTGTCCAGGATGCGCGTGCTGCGGGCGGCGATGGCGTCGTCGGCCACCTCGGCGGCCAGCGCACCCGCCTCCATCGCGTAGGAGATGCCCTCGCCGTTGAACGGGTTGACCATCCCTCCTGCGTCCCCGACGAGCAGCACGCCGCGCTGGTGCAACGGGGTGCGGTTGAACCCCATCGGGATCGGTCCTGAACCGATCGGGCCGACCCGGCGGTCCTCGGTCGTCTCCCACTCGTCGGCGAGCCCGTCCGCCCACGACGCGAGCATGCGTCGGTACGCCGTCGACTGGAAGTCCTTGGACGTCGACAGCAGGCCGAGCCCGACGTTGATGGTGCCGTCGTCCAGGGGGAACACCCATCCGTAGCCCGACAGCAGGTTGCCGGCTCCGTCACGCAGGTCCAGGAACGAACTGATCCACTCGTCGTCGGCGCGTGACGACCGGTAGTACGTGCGCGCGGCGACCGCCATCGGGCGATCCTGGCGGCGGTGGGATCCCAGGTGCCGCGCGAACGTCCCGCTGGCCCCGTCGGCCGCGATCACGACCGGTGCCCGGACCCGGAGTCGTTCGTCGCCCTCGAGCAGCGACTCGACTCCGACCACGCGGTCATGCGTGTCGTCACGCCACAGGGGGGCCGTGACCCGCGCGCCCTCGATCAGGGTGGCCCCGGCCGCTGTCGCGCGACGCGCCACGGCCTCGTCGAAGACCCGGCGGGTCGCCGTGGCGCCCCACGACGGCCAGTCATCGAGTTCGGGCCACGGCAGTTCCATGGCCGTGTGGCCCCCGTGGATGCGCAGGCCCCGTTGGGTGGCCCAGCCGTCGACGCGTCCGTGCGCCTCGTCGTCCATGCCGAGCCGGAGCAGTTCACGGATCACCCGTGGGGTCAGCCCGTCCCCGCACACCTTGTCCCGCGGGAAGCGGTCCTTGTCGAGCAGCACCACGTCACGGCCGCGCAGCGCGAGGTGTGCCGCTGCAGCCGCTCCCCCCGGACCGGCCCCGACGACGACGACGTCGGCATCGAGGACCGTGCCGTGTCCGTCGTTGGCGGGCATCGTGTCGTCCTGGTGGGCGATGGTCGTGGCGGGCGCGGAGCGAACCGGCAGGCAGGCGGGCGGTCGTCGGACATCCCACCCGCCACCTTGTGAAGACATTCACGAAGTCCGCGGGAGTCTATCCGGGCACGTCGGTGGTGTGCCATCGGACCACCTGCGGCGTCACCGGCGCACCCCACGGTGCACGGCGACGATCCCGCCGGAGAGGTCACGCACCCGCACCTCGTCACAACCAGCCTCGGTCAGCCAGTCGGCCACGACGCGCCGGTCGGGCCACGCGAGGATGGAGTCGGCGAGGTACTGGTAGGCCGGGGCCGACGACGACACCAACCGTGCGACCCGCGGAAGCAGTCCCACGAGGTATCGCCGGTAGATGCGGCGGAACACCGGGTTCACCGGCGAGGCGAACTCGCACACCACGATGCGACCTCCCGGCCTCGTCACCCGCGCGAACTCGCGGATCGCCGCCTGCGGGTCGGGAACGTTGCGCAGACCAAAGCTGATCGTCACCGCGTCGACCGACGCGTCCGGGAGCGGTAGCGCGAGTGCGTCCCCGTTGATCCAGCTGATCCGATCCTCTCCCCGGCGCGCACCGACCGTGAGCATGTTGAGGGACAGGTCGAGGGCGTACACGTGCGCCGCTCCCCGGGCGACCATCTCGCGTGCCACGTTGCCCGGGCCCGACGCCACGTCGAGCACCCGGCCGCCCTCTGGACCGGCCGCCGCCGCAGTGATCCGCCGCCACCGCGCGTCCTGTCCGAGCGACAGCACGGTGTTCGCCACGTCGTAGCGCGCCGCAACCCGATCGAACATGGCCTGGACCAGTGCGGCGTCCTTGCCCTGTCGACCGGGGTCCGGCAGTTGCGTGTCGCTCGTGTCCACCCTGGGCCTCGGAGTCGTGGAGCCGCTGGTACCCGCGTTCGCGGACCACCCCGCTCCGGCAGTGGGATCGTCGGAGGCTACCTTCAGACCTCGCTCCCGATTCCGGCCCACGAAGGTGGCAACGACCGGACGGCCCGGCCCGCCCGACGACCCGGCCCGTCGAGACCAGGGACCACGCACCATGGACTCCTCCGCCTCCCCACGTCCGGGTGGGTCGTCACCCCCGACGCCGCCCGACCCTGCGGACGCGGCGCTGGTCGACGCCGTCACCGACGACGAGCACGCCGACCTGGACCTCGAGGCACTCGCCGAGGCGACCGGAGCCACACGTGCCCTGCTCGACGCGGTGAACCGGGCGGGACTGCTCCTGCCCCACCACGTCGACCCGGACGGGACCGCTCGCTGGTCCCGGGCCGACGTCGAGGCCGTGCGTGCCGGCATGGTCCTGCTCGACGCCGGCCTCCCGCTCGGGGAACTGCTGACACTCGCACGCGACACCGACGCCGCAGTCGACCAGATCGCCCGGTCGGCGGTCGAGGCGTTCCTCCGGTTCGTGCGCGACCCCTCGCACGGTTCGGCACCGTCGGCCGAGGAGGCCGGCAGGCGCATGGTCGACGCCTATCAACGGATGCTGCCGGCGACCGAACGGCTCGTGGCACACCACCTGCGACGCCGCCTGCTGACCGTCGCCACCGAGCGGGTGCTCGCGGAACGCTCCGACGGGCCCGACGGCGGCGGGACCCCGGCGTGACGCTGCGTGTCCGTTCGACGGTCCTGGACGACGACCGGCCGCTGCTCGACCTCGCCCCGGACCGCGACGACGTCGTGGCCTGGGTGCGCGACGGAGACGGGTTCGTCGGGTGGGGCACCGCTCACCATCTGGACCCCGGTACCGGCCCCCGCCGCTTCGACGACGCCGCACGCCGGGTGTCGGCCCTACTCCTCGGTGCCGAGGTACACGACGAGGTCGACCTGCCCGGGACCCGAGGCGTCGCCCTCGCGTCGTTCACGTTCGATCCCGACACCGCGGGCTCGACGGTCGTCGTGCCTCGCACCGTGGTCGGCCGCCGTGACGGCGTGACGTGGTGCACCACGGTGGATCCCGAGGGGGCACCCCCCGTCCCGGGGCCCGGCACCCAGCCGCGCCCCCGACCGCGCCACGACCGACCCCGGTACGCCGGCGCCTCGATGCCCGACCTGCAGTGGCTCGAGGCGGTGGCCCGTGCGATCGAGATGATCGAGGACGGACGCCTCGACAAGGTCGTACTCGCCCGGGACCACGCGCTGTGGTCCCGGGAGGTCTTCGATCCCGTGGACGTGGCCGGGCGACTCACGGCGACCTTCCCCTCCTGCCACACGTTCGTCGTCGACGGTCTGGTCGGCGCGACCCCTGAACTGCTGGTCGCACGGCACGGCGACGCGGTGACCTCACGAGTGCTCGCCGGGACCACCGCTCGGTCCGGCGACCGCACCCGCGACGACGCGCTCGGCCGAGCACTGCTCGACAGCGACAAGGACGGGTGGGAGCACCGGCTCGCGGTCGCCTCGGTGCGCGAGGTGCTCGACGCGCGATGTGACGAACCGACGGAGGTCGTCGGTCCCGGGCTCCTGCGACTCGACAACGTGCAGCACCTGGCGACCGACGTCACGGGTCGCGCGACCGGGCGTCCGCACGTGCTGGAACTGGCTGGCGCGCTGCACCCGACCGCCGCGGTGGGTGGGACCCCTCGCCAGGTCGCGCTCGACGTCATCGCCGAACTCGAGGGCATGGGCCGACACCGGTACGCCGCCCCTGTCGGGTGGTTCGACCACGCCGGTGACGGCGAGTTCGGCATCGCGCTGCGGTGTGCCCACCTCGAGGGAGCACGTGCCCGCCTGTTCGCGGGCGTCGGGGTGGTCAGGGCGTCACTGCCCGAGGACGAACTCGAGGAGACGCGCCTGAAGCTGCTGGCGATGCAGCGGGTGCTGTCCCCCCTCGACCGAGCGCACCGGTCCTGACCCGGACACGGCCGTCGCCGCCGGGTGGATCCGAGGGTCAGACCAGCCCGTCGAGCGCCCCGGCCGCGGCCTCGTCGAGTGCACGGTGCACGGCCACGTTCCCGTGACGGTCGGTGCGCACGTGCACCACCGACACCCCGTCGTGCCCGAGGCCCTCGGCGACCAGCCGCGACACGTCGCCTGCCGCCTCGGCCGTGCGCCACGACACGCCGTGGAGGCGGCCGACGTGCGACAGGTCGCGACCGTGGGGGGTGCCGAACAGCCGCTCGAACGGTGGGTCGAACGCCGCCTGGGGCAGGAACGAGAAGATGCCGCCTCCATCGTTGTCGACCACCACGAACACCACGGGCCTCACGGGCCGGCCCGCGTCGAGCAGGAGCCCGTTCGAGTCGTGGAGGAACGCGAGGTCCCCGGTCAGTCCGACAACCGGCCGACCGGACCCGAGCGCGACCCCCAGTGCCGTCGAGACGAGACCGTCGATCCCCGACGCGCCCCGATTCGCGAGGAACGCTCCCTCGACGCCGGACGGCGCGTACCGGTCGAGATCGCGCATCGGCATCGACGAGGCCCCCACGACGAACGCGCCGGCAGGAGCCGCCACCGCGACGTCCCGGGCGATGCCCGGTTCGGTCGGCTCGGTGCGTCCCGCGAGCGACCCGGCGATCGCGGCGTCCACGGCGTCGTCGGCTGCGCGCCAGCGGTCGAACCACGCGTCGTCGGCGACGCCGCCCTCGGACAGCAGGGCGGCGAGACGTGCGGCGGTCACGTCCGGGTCCCCGACGACGATGCGGTGCAGCCCCCGGCGGGGATCGAGCCACACACCGTCGCGGTCGACGAGGATCTGGGGCAGCCCGTCGAGGGCCGCGTCGAGCGCAGCCGACAGGGTCGACCTCCCGACGCGCACGACCAGGTCGGGTCGGTGTGCGGCACGGAACCCGGGGTGGGTGGCCAGGTGGTGGGCGTGGGCGATCGCACGCCCGGACGATCGGATCGTGCCCGTTGGCTCCGCGAGGATCGGCCACCCGGCAGCGGTCGCGAGTTCCACGAGTCCGTCGGTTCCGGACGACGTCTGGCCCACGACCAGGAGCCCCCGCGGACACCCCCGGACCAGGTCTGCGAGTTCCGTGATTTCGTTGTCGGTCGGCATCGGGGCGGTTGGGCCCACCCTGGTCCACGGCCGACCCTCGGGTCGCCCCGCCGTGTCGTGCGTGAACGGGGCCGGCGGGCTGCGTCCGTCGTCCGTCGTCGGCACCGTCGGCTCCCGGAACGCGACGTTGACCTGCACGGGCCCCGGTGGCCCCCCGACACCGATCGCGTGAGCGAAGGCTCGACACGCCGTCGACCGCCACACGCCGACCGCGTCCGCTCGGTCCTCGGTCGCGGGAACGTCGACTGCCCACCGGGTCGCGCGGCCGAAGAGCCCGACCTGGTCGATGGTCTGGTTCGCTCCGGTGTGGCGCAGCTCCGTGGGGCGGTCGGCGCTGATCACCAGCATCGGCACACGATCGGCGTCGGCCTCGATCACCGACGGGTGCAGGTTCGCGACCGCCGAGCCGCTGGTGGTGACCACCAGCGCCGGCCGGCCAGTGGCACGCGCCAGGCCGATCGCGACGAACCCCGCCGACCGCTCGTCGGGGTGCACGTGCAGGGCGATGTCCGGGTGGTCGTGCAGCGCGAACGCGAGCGCGGCCGAGCGAGACCCCGGGGCGAGCACGGCGTGTCCGACCCCGAGTCGAGCGAACTCGTCGACCAGCACCCGGGCAGCGGCCGTCGCCGGGTTGGGGGCATCCATCATCGACCTCCGTCCACGCGACCACGAGCGATCTCGCCGGGGACACCCTCGAGGTGCCGCGCCGCGGCATCGAACCGCGCGAGCAGCATCGCCGCATCCTCGTCCGAGGGCCGGGCGGCCGCCAGCAGGTCGGGTGCGGGTTCCACCGGGCGCACGGGCAGGTGACCCGCGACGGGGACGAGGGGCTCGTGGACGACGTCGGAGGCCAGCAGCGTCGCCGTACCCAGCCCGCACGCGTACGGCAGGTGTGGCAGCGCGGCGGCCAGTGCGACCCCGGCCGCCAGGCCCACCGAGGTCTCGACCGCCGACGACACGACCGCGGGCAGCCCGCACTGTTCCACGACCTCGAGCACCCGGGTGATCCCACCGAGCGGCTGCACCTTGACGACGACCAGGTCCGCGGCGCCGAGGCGTGCGACCCGGATCGGATCGTCCCCGGTGCGGATCGACTCGTCCGCCGCGATCGGGACGTCGACCCGCCGGCGCAGGGCGGCGAGCTCCTCCACGGTGCCGCACGGCTGTTCGGCGTACTCGAGACCCCCCGCCACCGCCGCGAGCCGACGCACCGACAGCACGGCCGTCTCGAGGTCCCATCCACCGTTGGCGTCGATCCGCACGTGCCCGTCGGGCCCGAGGGCATCGCGCACCGCGGCGACGCGGTCCACGTCGTCGGACAGGTCCTGGCCCGGCTCGGCCACCTTGACCTTGGCCGTCGAGCACCCGGAGGCTCGGACGAGGTCGAAGGCGCGTTCGGGACCGACGGCCGGGACCGTCGCGTTCACCGCGACGGTGTCCCGCACAGGCGCAGGAGGGGCCTCGGTCGCGGACTCGAGGGCGGCAGCGAGCCAGCGCGAGGCGTACTCGGATCCGTAGTCGGGGAACGGCGAGAACTCCGACCATCCTGCGGGCCCGTGCACGAGCATCCCGTCGCGGTGCTCGACACGCCGGAAGCGCAGTCGCATGGGGACACGGAACGGGTGCACCACGAGGGTGGGGATCACGTCACGACTCCGGTCACCGACCCGACGTCCAGCGCCAGCCCGGGGCCCGAGGTCCCCGCGACCAGCAGGCCGAGTGCGACCCCGAACGCCAGCAGCAGCTGGAACCGTGCGGTCTGCTCCAGTGCGGGGACGAGGTCGCGCCCGGCCGCTCCCCCACGCACCACGGCGACGGCCCGCAGCGCGAGTGGCGCCGCGACGAGCCCCAGCAGCGGCCACGGGGTGCCTGCGGCCACGCCCACCGCCCCGATCCCGACGAGCGACCCGACCAGCAGGGCCGTGAACAGGGCCCGCGTCGAGGCATCACCCAGCCGCACCGCGAGGGTGCGCTTTCCGGCCCGTTCGTCCGTCGGGATGTCGCGCAGGTTGTTCACCACCAGCAGACCGACGGCCACGAGTCCGACGGGCACCGACGCGACGAGCGCCACCGTGCCGACGTGTCCGTCCTGCACGTACTGCGACCCGACGGTGGCGACCAGCCCGAAGAACACGAACACGCTCACCTCGCCCAGCCCACGTGACGCGTAGGGACGTCGACCGCCCGAGTAGCCGAGTGCGGCGACGATGGCGACGGCACCCACGATCAGCAGTTCCCACCCGACGAGCCACGCGAGCGCCAGGCCGGCCAGCGCCGCGACGGACAGTGCGGCCCCGGTCGACCAGGCCATGGCCCGAGGGCTGATGAGCCCACTGGCCACCGCGCGCCGCGGACCGGTGCGCTGCTCCGTGTCGACGCCCTTCAGCCCGTCGAACAGGTCGTTCGCGTAGTTGACCGCGACCTGCAGCGCGAGCGCGACGACCAGTGCCAGCGCGGCCCGTCCCAACGACAGGTCGGCGGGCGCCTGCTGCGCCGCGGCCGTCCCCACGACGACGGGAGCGACCGCTGCCGGCAGCGTTCGGGGACGTGCTGCCTCGAGGTGTGCACGCATGGGTGGTGAGGTCCTGTCGCGTGCGCCCGCGTCGGCGGGCGGACTGGCGTCAGTAGTGGTAGGGGGTGCCGGACCAGTCGGGAGGACGCTTCTCGAGGAACGAGTCGCGTCCCTCGACGGCCTCGTCGGTCCCGTAGGCGAGGCGGGTCGCCTCACCCGCGAACATCTGCTGTCCGACGAGTCCGTCGTCCACCAGGTTGAGCGCGAACTTCAGCATGCGGGTCGCGGTCGGGGACTTGGCGTTGATGCGGGCCGCCCACTCGAGCGCGACGTCCTCGAGCCGATCGTGGTCGACCACCGCGTTGACCATCCCCATCCGGTGCGCCTGTTCGGCGTCGTACGTGTCCCCGAGGAAGAAGATCTCGCGCGCGAACTTCTGGCCGACCTGCCGCGCGAGGTACGCGGACCCGAACCCACCGTCGAACGAGGCGACGTCGAGGTCGGTCTGCCGGAACCGTGCGTGCTGCCGACTCGCGAGTGTCAGGTCACACACGACGTGCAGCGAGTGGCCGCCGCCGGCCGCCCAACCCGGCACCACGCACAGCACGACCTTCGGCATGAAGCGGATCAACCGTTGGACCTCGAGGATGTGCAGCCGACCCAGACGGGCCGCTGCGGCGGTCCCGTCGTCGGAGTCGTCACCGTCGTCGTACCGGTAGCCGTCACGTCCGCGGATGCGCTGGTCGCCACCCGAACAGAACGCCCAGCCCCCGTCCCGGGGCGAGGGTCCGTTGCCGGTCAGCAGGACACACCCGACGTCTGCGCTGGTCCGGGCGTGCTCCAGGGTGCGCACCAGTTCGTCGACGGTGTGCGGCCGGAAGGCGTTTCGAACCTCGGGCCGGTCCAGGGCGATGCGCACGGTGGGCTGGTCGACACACCGGTGGTAGGTGACGTCGGTCAGGTCCTCGAAGCCCTCGATCGTCCGCCACCGGTCGTCGGCGAACAGTTCGGACACCATGCGCCGACCTCCTCGGCCCTGCGGCGTGGGCGACGCCCACCGCACGATCTACGCTAGCGAAGACGACCTGCACGTCTCGCCGACCACGTCCCGAGGCTCCAGTGCCCACTCGCCTCGTCGCCCTCCGGGTCCCCCCCGAACGGTTCGGCGAACGCCTGCGCGCCCTGTGGGACGCCGGCGACGCGGTACTGCCGCTTCCCTGGGCTCCAGCGGGACGGAGCGCCGACGGGACCGCCGACCACGTCGCGGCGATCCTGGCGCGACACCGACCTGCCCGCATCGTCGAGCACACCGCATCGGGTCTGGTGGAACGTGACCTCGAGGCGTCCCACGAGGTCGTCGACGGCACCGCGCTGGTGGTGACGACGTCGGGCTCCACCGGCGAGCCTCGCGGCGTCGTGCTGTCCCACGAGGCGCTGGCCGCCTCGACGCGGGCCTCGCTCGACCGGCTCGGTGTGGGCCCCGGCGCCCGCTTCGTGCTGACCCTGCCTGCGCACCACGTCGCCGGGATCCAGGTGTTCCTCCGGGCATGGGAGTGCGGGACGGAGCCGGTGGTCGTCGACGACCCTGAGCACATCGGCGCTCCGGGCGGATGGATCGTGTCGCTCGTGTCCACCCAGCTGCGCCGGATCGTCGCGGAGGCGCCTGACGTGCTGGGCGCCGTGGACACGATCCTGGTCGGTGGGGGCCCCGTCGACGACGCCGCGGTCGCGGCGGCCGAACGACGGGGCGTACGGGTCGTGCGGTCCTACGGCATGACCGAGACGTGCGGCGGGTGCGTGTACGACGGGTTCCCACTCGACGGCGTCGAGGTGTCGGTCACCCGCGACTCGCGGCTGCGCGTCCGTGGTCCCGTGCTCCTCACGGGACTGCATCCCGATGCCGTCGACGTGCTCGACGACGAGGGCTGGTTCGTGACGGGCGACGTCGGATCAGTGACGGACGGTTGCGTGCACGTCGACGGCCGCGCCGACGACGTCGTGGTGACGGGTGGCGAGAACGTGCCCGCCGGGGCGGTCGCCAACACCCTGCGCAGCCACCCGGGGATCCGCGACGCCGTGGTCGGCGGCTGGCCGGACGAGGAGTGGGGCGAGACGGTCGTCGCCGTGGTGGTCCCCGAGCCGGGCGCGCCGCCGGTGACGCTGGAGGCCGTGCGCGATCACGTCCGTCGCCACCATCCGGCCGCATGGGCTCCCCGGCGCATCGTGATCACCGATGCGCTGCCACACGATCCGATGGGCAAGCTGCGACACGACGACGTGCGTGGCGTCGTCGAACGCGGGTTGCGGGACTGACGCGCCGGGTCAGAGACCCGCGTACGAGTGCAGCCCGACGATGACGTAGTTCGCGATCAGGTAGGTGGCCATCAGGGTGAGGAACGCCCCGACGCCGATCCACGCGGCGCGACGCCCTCGGACCCCGCGCGTCGCCCGAGCGTGCAGGTAGCCCGCGTACGCGATCCAGGTCAGGAACGCACCGGTCTCCTTGGGGTCCCAACCCCAGAAGCGTCCCCAGCTCTGCTCGGCCCACATGGCCCCTGCGATCGTTCCCACGGTCCACATCACGAAGGCGAACACGATCGTGCGGTGGGCCAACCCGTCGAGGGCGTCGGCGGCCGGCAGGTACGGCACGAACCACCGGGCGACCAGGGCAGCCGCGACCATCACCAGGTTGATCGCCAGGAACCGGGCGACCCCCCGGGTGCTGTCCGTCGCGCTGACGATGAACACCCAGGAGATGAGTCCGGTCCCGACGAAGGTCCCGACGGCGAGCCACAGGGCCGACGTGCCCCGTCTCTGTGCGGCGAAGGTCGAGGGATCGAGTGCAGCCGGGGAACCGGGCCCGCCGGGCACGTCGTCCTCGTGATCCTCCAGTCCATCGACGCGCCCGTCGTCGGGCTGCGAACCGGACTCGGCGCCGTGGGCCACGGGCACCCGCGCGTGCGCCTCGAGGCGTCGGTCCGCGCGTTCGCGCAGCAGGTACAGCGAGTTGAACACGAAGCCGGCCGCGAACACGCCCATCGCCCCGACGAGCAGGGACACGTGGAAGTGTCGCCACCAGGTGTCGAGGATGGGCATCAGCGGTCCGGGCTCGGAGTACATGAGCCCGGCGAACGCCATCAGCAGTCCACCGGCGAGCAGCACGAACCCGTTGAGCTCTCCGCGTCGACGCACGAACTGGAGGTAGCCGACCCCGCCGGCGACCCCGACGAGCGCCATCAGTGACGTGACCTCGAACATGTTGCCCAGCGGGAAGCGGTTCTGTGCGAACCCGCGCACGACCTCGTGGGCGACGTGGGCGCCGATGCCGAGCACGGCGAGAGCCGCACCGGCCATCTGGGCGCGTCGGCCGCGTACCGCTGACTCGCGCCGACCGACGGTGGTGGTCAACGAGTAGAGGTACGTGAACGCCGCCGCGAAGTACAGCGCGATGGTCACCGGCGAGTAGAGGATCCGGGAGATCTCGGCGAGCTGTTCGTTCATCATGTCTCCGTGCCGGACACCGCCCCCACTTCGGGACGGGGTGACGGACGTTCGAGCCGGCCGGCGAGTTCACGGGCCAGGGCCGTGCACTCCTCCTCGAAGGCGTCGGCTCGCTGGAAAGCGCGTCCGTGGACGTGCACGAGGGTACGTCCGTCGCCGTCACCCGGACGCACGACGACCCACAGGCGACGCCGGTAGGCGTACAGCGCGGGCACCAGTCCGACCACGAGCAGCGCCGATCCGACGAGCAGCCACGGGATCTGGGGTCGCGTGCTGACCTGGAACCCCACCCACCGGCGCAGTTCGACGAACCGCACCGTCACCCCCGCCAGTTCGGCCTCCTGACCGGGCCGCAGGAAGCCCACGCCCTCGGCCTCGAGGAGGTCGGTGGCCAGTTCGGTGATCAGCTGCTGGGTGCGCTCGAGCTGCAGGTCACCGCGCCACTGGTGGTAGACGAGCAGCGGCGCGTCGTCCCAGGGCGCGCCGGTGAGTCGGGGCCAGCCGTCGTCACCGTCGGGGGCGAACGGGAACAGTTCGAGTTCCAGCCCGACGTCCGGATCCGCGGCGGGTGCCTTGGCCGCACCCCGGAAGGCACCGTCGTCGTTCGCCACGGTCGTGAGGAACGCAGAGTGCACGACCTGCCCGTCGACCTCGATCTCGATCAGCGGTGCGTAGCCCCAGTCGAGCTGGTGGATCTTCATGCCGTCGACCACCAGCGGCCGGTTGCCCTCGACCGTGGCGAGGAACGGTTCGCCGCCGTCCGCCGGCGTGACGAGCACCTCTGAGGCGAACGTCGTCGGCTGGCCGGCCCCCGGAGCGTGCGGGTCGCGGATCCAGTCGACGTGGAACCGTTCGAGGTCGAGGCGCCACCCGGCGTGGTCGGCCCCGTCGAACCATCGGCCGGGGCGGTAGGTCCAGTAGGACACCTCGGTGTCGGCGAAACCGGGTTCGCCCTCGATGACACCGCGTTGCCCTTCGAAGCTGAGCAGTTGGCCGAACACGATGGCCGCGAGCAGCACGTAGAAGCTGAGGTGGAACACGAGGCTGCCACCCTCGCGACTCCACAGGCCCTTCTCTCCGACGACCTGGGGGACCACGTCGTCCTCGGCACCCGAGGCTCGTACCCGCCAGCGTCGTTCCCCGAGCAGCTGCGAGGCGATCGACAGGACGTCGTCGCGGTTCGTGTCGGTCTCGAACCCAGCCCTGGGCTCGCCGGTGTCGAAGCGCAGCAGCGGTGGGCGACTGTGTCGCACGAGTCGCACCCAGGCGCGGATGCGCGGGATGAGGCAGGCGGTGAGGCTGAGGAACAGGGCCAGCAGCAGCGCGAGGAACGCCGGCGACCCGTAGACGTCGAACGCTCCCACGGCCCACAGGATCTCCGACACCCCGGCGCCCGGACCCTCCTCCCCGGCGAGCCATGCCTCGACGGTGCTGGGGACGTTGGGCGCCTGCGGTACCGCGGTCGCGACTGCCGTCATCAGCCCGAGCACCCCGAGCAGGATGAGGGCCGTGCGCATCCGCACGAGCCAACGCCACCCCATGGCGACCGACGCGAACACGAACCGCACCGGTCCGTCGTCGAACGTGGCCGTCTGTCGTCGCCGCACGGGCGGGTTCATCCGCGGCGGCGGCTGCGACTCGGCGGGATCCGCGTCGGTTCGCTCGGGGCCGGAGGTCTCACCGACCATCAGATCGGCACCTCGAAGCCCTGGATGAGCGGCCGCAACAGGAAGATGAACTGGTCCCACAGTCCGGTGGCCAGCGCGATGCCGACGGCGACGAGGAGTCCTCCGCCGGCGACCTGCAGCGCGCGGGCGTTGCGCTGCAGGACCCCGAGCGCTCCGGACATGCGCCGGAACAGGACACCGAACGCGATGAAGGGCAGGCCCAGCCCCATGGCGTACAGGAACCCGAGCACGGCCCCGCGCGTCGACACACCCGCGGTCGCTGCGGACAGGGTCAGGATCGCTCCGGCAGCCGGGCCCAGGCACGGCGTCCAGCCGACCCCGAAGATGAAGCCCAGCACCGGCGCGCCGGCGACTCCCTCGATCGGCGCACGGTCGGCGACGCGCACCTCACGCATGAGCCGACCGCGTGCCAGCAGCAGTCCGAGGGTGGCCACCACCAGCCCCATCACGATCCGGATCGCGGTGGACCGGAACATGGCACTGATCAGGCCCGCGGCGAACCCGAGCATCACGAACGGGATGGCGAACCCGACGACGAACAGGACCGATCCCACGAGCACCCGTGCACGTCCACGCGGCGACGGGTTGGCGAGATCCTGTCCGGACAGACCGGTGACGTACGACAGGTACCCGGGCACCAGTGGCAGCACGCACGGCGAGGCGAACGACACGAGCCCGGCGACGATCGCGATGAGGCCGGCAGCGAGGACGTTGCCGTCGAAGACGATCGCCTGGATGGTCTCGGCCACCGGTCAGCCCTCCGACGCGATGGCGTCGGCGAGTCCGACGAGTTCGCTCGTGGAGATCACGCCGAAGACGCGCGCGGCGACCCGACCCTGGGTGTCGAGGAACACCGTCGAGGGGATCGTGCGAGGTCCCACGCCTCGGAACCGCGACGCGTACACGTTGGCGGGGTCGTACACGGACGGGTAGGGCACCGCGAACTCACGCAGGTGTGCCGCTGCGTTGGCGGCGGCGTCCTCGATGTTCACCCCGACGAACGCCACCTCGTTGGCGGGCAGCAGTTCGTGCGCCTCGTTGAGGTCGGGCTGCTCGGCACGGCAGGGTCCGCACCACGACGCCCAGAAGTTGACGACGACCACGCGACCTGCGAAGTCCTCGAGCGAGAGCTCGCCGTCGACACCGTCCGCGGTCAGCGCGGGCAGCGTGTCGAGGGGGGCGGGTGACCGGTCCTGGACGGGGACGGGACACAGTCCGTCACGCACCCCGGCGATCCGCTCGCAGTCGGCCGCGGACGCCGTGCCTCCGCACGCCGCGAGCAGCAGGGCGGCGACGGCCAACAGCATCCGGACGGGCAACGATCGACCTCTCGGCACGAAGGGTGATGGTGCCGACGCCAGGACCGGGACGCCAACTCGGACCGGAGCCCCGACCGCGAGCCCGCTGCGTGGCTACTGGGCGATCGGAACCGCCAGGTCCTCGGGTTCGGTGACCTCGTCGACCTGCTCACGCTTCTCACGCATCTCGATCCGGTCGAGCCAGACGAGGCTGAGCACGAACAGCAGGAACGTGACGATCGTCCACAGCGCAGACGGGTACCAGGCCTGACCGGGGTCGTAGAACGCGAACCAGTTCGTCGCATCACCGACGGGCACCGGGTCGAGGGGGACCCCGTCGGCGTCGACGAACGTCGCGACGGCCTGGAACTCCTGGCGGACCAGGCGCACCCCGGTGGTCGGGTCGTCGATCAGGTGTGGCTCACCGGCAGCGACGGCTGTGTAGAACGGCTGCATGCGTCCGACCGCACCGGACGGCTGGCCGTCTGCTGCGTCCTCCTCGAACTGGGTCCGCCGTTCCGACCCGATCTGTGCCACGCCGTTGTCGTCGATCGGCAGGAACTGGTTGCGCATCCGGTCGGAGGCCTGGGCCACCGAACCGGCGATGTCGGCGTACCTCGGGTTGCCCTGGATCTCCTCGTCGGACTGCCCCGCGACCCCCGCGTACTCGTGCAGGGTCACGAACTCGGAGATGTTGTTGACGCTGGGGAAGAATCCCGCGCGCTCGGAGCCGGCCTCGAACGCGTACCACCCGCTCTGGTAGTGGTCGTTGCCCTGCCCGGGCAGGTGAGACACGCCGAGACCTGCTGGGATCCCGGGCCCGCCGAGCCACCAGAAGACCCCGATGATGAACGAGAAGCCGAACCACGCCACCCCGGTGATCGCCGCAGACTTGCGCGCGCCGTAGTTGGACCAGAGCAGCAGGTAGATGGATCCGACGAAGAACACGATGCCGAGTGGCACGGCCAGCCATGCCGCCGGATGATCGGCGGGAATGGCGGCCTCGACCGCGAGGAACAGGTCCATGGTCACTCCGTCTCCTCCGCGATGACCACTGGGCCACCGACCTGCCCGAAGCGCGGGCCTCCGGTCTGCTGGATCGATGCGAGATGGTCGATGATCGCCTCGATGGCGTCCGGCGTCAGAGTCTGCTGGAAGCCGGGCATCGGGGCCTCACCGGGCACCAGACGTCCATGCTCGATGGTGTCACGCACCACCGCGATGGCACCGTCCTCCGACCCGGGCACGTCGGGGTTCCATCCGTAGCGTTCGAACACGTTGACGAGCGCCGGTCCCACGTAGCCCTCGGCCGACACACCGTGGCAGCGCGCGCAGTTGGCGCCGAACAGGTCGTCCCCGGAACGTCCGACGAACGCCTGCGCGTCGATCTCGTCGATCTCCCCGGTCTGCACCGACAGGATGTAGGCGATGATCGAGTTGAGCTGGTGGTCGCTGTAGACACCACCGACGGCGGTGCTGAATCCCGGCATCGGCGTGCCAGAGCGGCCGTGGAAGATCGTCAGCCACATGAACTCGCGGACGTCCTCGACGACCTCCGAGTCCTGGTAGCGCGCCACGATGTTGTCGAGCGACGGCGCGGGCCAGGGGGTGTCGATGTCGGGCGAGGGGTGCGGTGCCGACCCGCCACCCAGGTCGACGCCGTGACAGGACGCGCACGCGTTCTGGTACTCGACACGGCCGTTGGCGACGTCCTGCTGGTACTGGGTCTCGACCGCGTTCTCGATGCGACCCGGCTCGATCAGCCAGTAGAGGGGGATGAACAGCGACGAGAACACGGCGAGGGCGACACCCCAGGCCATGGCCCGTTCCATGCCGGGACCCTCGAGCTCCTCGTCGGAGTGGGCCGGGCGCATGCCGAGCGGGATGTCCGCGTGGCGTCGCGGCCCCTGACGCCGACCGGGGCCGACGACGAAGTAGGCGACCGCGAAGGCCGCGAGCGCGATCAGCAGGATGATCATCGGGACGGACGTACCGCTCCCGGCGCTCTCCACGAGCAGGATCATGTCAGGCATCGATTGCTCCCGGACTCAGACGTCGACGCAGTTCGGACCCTCGGGCGGCTGCTCGAGGACGTTGGCGGTCCGAGCCGGACCGGAGAGCATGTTGCTCACGTCGACGACGAACTGCCCGTCGTCGTCGATGAACGACGGATAGCGGTCGAGACCTCGCGGCGCGGGGCCATCGGTCCACTCGCCGTACCGGTTGTAACGCGACCCGTGGCACGGACACTCGAACCACTGGGAGGTCTGGCACCAGGGAACCCCGCAGCCGAGGTGCGGGCAGGACTGGGTGTTGATCGCCATCAGGGCGGTGGTGTCGTCGAGCACCGCCTGGTGGTCGTCGCCGTAGGCCGCCATGGCACCTGACGTCTGCGGGTTCCACACGATGATCGAGATGCCTCCCTCCGGCACCCGGATCGGCGCGCGTGTCGAGGTGATCTCCGCAGCGAGGTCGGCGGCGACGCCCAGGGGGACCTCGCCGAACAGTCCGTCACCGAGTCGGGGCCACATGAACCCGAGGGCGGACAGCGCGAAGCCACCCAGCCCGGCGCTCGTCGCGCCGAACAGGCTGTATCGCAGGAACGTCCGGCGCTCGATCGGCTTGAGCCGTGGTGTGCGCTTCGTCTCTTCGGTCATGACAGCCTCGACAGGATGGTGCTACAGGGAGAAGCCCAGGCCCTGGACCCACGGCCAGACCCATTCGTAACCCGCACCGCGGAGGAACGAACCGATGATGGTGAGCAGGCCCCAGAACGCGATGAAGAAGGTGAACGCCATGTTGGCGAACTTGCGGTTCTCCGGCTTCGCCGACGGGTTCTTGTCGGCGTACGGGATCGCCATGAGCAGGACGACCGTGGCGCCGACGACGGTGATGCCGGCCACCGCAGGGTGGAAGTAGCGCAGCAGTTCCTGCAGACCCATGAAGTACCACGGGGCCTTGTTGATCGCCGGGACCTCGTTCGGGTTCGCGAGCGATCCCAGGGGTGCGTCCAGGAAGAACGACGCGATGAGCAGGACCGCCCCCATGGCCAGCAGGGCCACGAACTCGTTGAGCAGCAGGTGCGGCCAGGTGTAGACCTTGTCCATCTGCTTCGACTGGACCTGCTGGATGCCCGCCGGCGGGACGAGGGCCAGGAGTCGATGGGTGTGGTCACTGGCGGCGGGCACGCCCATCGACGGCGGCTCGGCCGCACCGAGCGACGCAGCGACGCGCGCGGCGCGCTGCTCCGGGGTGAGGCGCCCTCCACCGTTCCCGTCGCCGCCGTCACCACCGGTCGCCGTGGCGGTCGCGGTCCCACCGCTGCCCCGGGACGCACGGAACTCGGCAAGCGCAGCGCTGGCCTCCTCGGCTGGGCGAGGCCCCAGCGTCTGACCCTCGGCGATCTTGGCCTGACGGACGACCGCCGCCTTGGCCTTGGCCCGCGCGATGCGCTCGCTCTTGCCCTCGCCGATCAGTCGGTCATAGACCGACTGATCCATCTGGACCTCGTCGCTCATGACAACTCCTCCGTCGCCGCCGTGGTCGCGGGCATCACAGCGGCCCCGAGATCCCGCCGTCCTTGCGGATCCGCCAGAAGTGGACCGCCAGGAAGACGATGAAGATGAACGGCACGAACAGCACGTGCAGGACGTACCACCGCAGCAGTGTCGGTGGTCCGACCTCCATCCCGCCGAGCAGGACGAAGGACACCTGGTCGCCGAACACCGGCGAGAAGCCGGCGATGTTGGTGCCGACCGTCACGGCCCACAGCGCGAGCTGGTCCCACGGGAGCAGGTAGCCGGTGAAGGACAGGAACAGCGTGAGCAGCAGCAGGATCACGCCGACGACCCAGTTGAACTCGCGCGGCGGCTTGTAGGCGCCGTGGTAGAAGACCCGCGCCATGTGCAGGAACACGGTGAACACCATCGCGTGGGCGCCCCACCGGTGCAGGTTGCGCACCAGTTGACCGAAGGTCACCGACGCGGACAGGTCCCGCATGTTGAGGTAGGCGATCTCCGAGCCGGCACCCGCAGCAGGCGTGTAGAAGAACATCAGGAAGATGCCGGTGATGGTCAGCAGGATGAACAGGAAGAAGCTCAGGCCGCCGAGGCAGTAGGTGTAGGTCAGCTTCAGGCCGTGGCGCTTCACCTTCACGGGGTGCAGGTGGTACAGGACGTTGTTCATCGCGGCGAGTGCGCGGTCACGCGACGTGTCGCGGTAGCCCTTCCGGTAGATGGACCCCGGCCGGAAGATGGACCGCCACACGACGTTGTCCTGGACGTTGCCCTTGACGTCCGTCCAGGTGGGCGGCTTCGGCAGCTTCGGCACGTTCGTTCCCTCGTCTCAGAAGATCTTGCGGCCTGCTCAGTCGCCGACGCGCCCCAGCCAGAGCGCGTCCGACGGGCATCGCTCCACGCAGATCGCGCAGCGGGTGCACTCGTTGTCGTCGATGATGAACACGGCGTGGGACTGTTCGGCCAACGTCGTCAGTGCCGGACTGTCCGCACCCTGGATGATGTCGGGCGACATCATGAAGATGCACTCCCACGGGCACACGTCCTCACACGCGCGGCACAGGATGCACAGTTCTGGTGTCAGCCCGATGTGACGCTTCGGCTTGACGCGTTCCTGCAACCAGTTCGCGTCCACCTGCTGGACCGTGTAGTCGTCGAACATCAGGGGGTGTTCACCCCGGTCCGTCTTGCCCATCAGCGCCTCCTCGTGTCGCCGAGCGTGTCGAGTCCGTGACTAGCGGTAACCGCCGGCCTCGGGCTTCTCCTCGCCGGGAGCGAGCGTCTTGGGCAGCTGGCGCTGCACGCGCAGTGCCAGCCAGATCGAGAACGCGATGCCCGCGATCATCAGACCGACGAGGACGCTGTCGATGATGACCCCATACAGGTTCGACGCGACGTCGAGCTCCGTGCCGTTGGGCAGGTGGATGGTCATGCTCGCGGGGATGATCGGCCCCTCGAGCAGGTTCGAGTTGGACTGGACGAACTGGATCCAGGCGTGCGGGATGACCCCGTGGACCCACCACATCAGCGACGTGCCCGCGACGACACCCATGGTCGCCGACACCCACTCACGCTTGCCGTAGGTGACCTTGGCGATCCAGACCGGCAGCGCGAACAGGGGACCGGCCCACAGGACCATGATCGCCAGCCCGACCCATCCCCGTCCGATGTTGGCAGGGTCGCCGAACTGGTAGAGCGCGCGGAAGACCTCTGGAAGGGTCGCGAAGAACTCGCGGAACCACTCGAGCACCGTGCGTCCCTCCTGTCACCCCGACGCGTGCGCGGCCGTGGGTCGTCGTCGCCTGCCGCGTCGCGACATGGACCGAACTGCCACCGACTCCCGACCAGTGGTGGCCGGTGACGGTGGGCAACGGTATCAATCTGCGCCAGACGCGAACAAACGACCCGCGCAACCCGCCGCGCGACTCCCGCCCTCGCGCGCGGGGCACACGGTCAGATGCGCGTCGCCGCCCGCGAGGCCGCCTCGTGCACCCGTGCGACCTCGTCGGCACCGATCGCGAGCGACGTGAAGATGACCTCGTGCGCTGACGGGGCCAGGTAGACACCCTCGTCGAGCATGCCGTGGAAGAACCGTGCGTACGCGTCGTGGTCCGCCTCGGCCACGTCGGCCGCGTCGCGCGCCGGACCGTCGCGGAAGGCCAGTCCCGCCAGGGTTCCGTGCCGCCGGACGTGGAACGGGAGGTCGATGCCGGACAGGGCGTCCTGCAGGGCGCCGACCAGGTCGATCGTGGTGGCCTCGAGTCGCTCGTGGGTGTCTGCCTCGATCAGGCGCAGCTGCGCGAGCCCTGCCGCGACGGCGACGGGGTTCCCCGACAGGGTCCCCGCCTGGTACACGCCACCCACGGGCGCGAGGTGGTCCATGACGTCTGCCCGGCCGCCGAACGCGGCGAGCGGGAACCCGCCCCCGACGATCTTGCCGAGCACCGTCAGGTCAGGCGTCACCCCGTGGACCTGTTGGGCACCACCTCGAGCCATCCGGAAGCCCGTGATCACCTCGTCGAACACGAGCAGGGCGCCCACTCGGCTGGCCTCGGATCGCAGGAGTTCGAGGAACCCCGCCTCGGGCGGCACCAGGTTCATGTTCGCGGCCACGGGTTCGCAGATGATCGCGGCGAGGTCGTCACCGTGCTCGTCCACCGCGGCACGCAGGGCCACCGGATCGTTCCACGGCACGACGATCGTGTCCGCGGCTGCGCCGGCGGTCACCCCCGGTGACCCGGGGATCCCGAGCGTCGCGACGCCTGAACCAGCCGCGACGAGCAACGCGTCGGCGTGCCCGTGGTAGTGACCGGCGAACTTGACGACGCGATCGCGGCCCGTCGCACCACGCGCGAGACGAACGGCGGTCATCGCCGCCTCGGTGCCCGAACTGACGAGTCGGACGCGTTCGACGGACGCCACGGCGTCGATGATCTCCTCGGCGAGTTCGATCTCCGCCTCGATCGGCGCCCCGAACGACGACCCCCGCTCGAGCGCCTCGCTCGCGGCCGCGACGACCTGCGGCACGGCGTGTCCGAACAGCAGCGGACCCCACGACCCGACCAGGTCCACGTACTCGTTGCCGTCGACGTCGACGACCTTCGCCCCGGACCCGCGGACCAGGAACCTCGGCGTGCCTCCCACCCCGGCGAACGATCGCACGGGAGAGTTCACGCCTCCCGGGATGACCTGCTGGGCTCGACGGAACAACCGTTCGGACTCGTTCACCGGGGGCACTCCTGGAGATCGGGCAGTTCGGGAGATCAGGCAGGGTCCACCGCGAGGTCCAGCGCGGCGTAGGTGAGCACCACGTCGGCACCCGCCCTCAGGATCGACAGCGTGGCCTCACGGATCGCTCGGTCACCGTCGATCCACCCGCGCTCGGCGGCGGCCGCCATCATCGCGTACTCACCCGACACCTGGTACGCGACCAGTGGGACGTCGAATCGCTCCCGGGCCCTCGCGAGGATGTCGAGGTACGGCAGCGCGGGCTTGACCATGAGCGCGTCCGCACCCTCGTCGAGGTCGAGTTCGAGTTCCCGCAGGGCCTCGAGCGCGTTGCCCGGATCCATCTGATGACTGGCCCGGTCACCCTCGGCCATCGTCGACTCCGCGGCCTCGCGGAAGGGCCCGTAGAAGGCCGAGGCGTACTTCGCCGCGTACGCGACGATGGCGACGTGGTCCGCACCCGCCTCGTCCAGCCCCGCCCGGATCGCGGCGACCTGCCCGTCCATCATCCCCGACGGGGCGACGACGTCCGCACCGGCCTCCGCGTACACGACTGCGTCGCGCACGTAGCCGTCGACGGCGAGGTCGTTGTCCACGTGGCCCTGCGCATCCGTGGGGCCGCAGTGACCGTGGCTCGTGTACTCGCACTGGCACACGTCCGCCCACAGCACCACCGTGTCACCCAGTTCCTCGCGAAGTGCACGCAGCGCGACAGGGACCGGGCCGTCGGGGTCCCAGCCACCGCTGCCCACGGCGTCCTTCTGTTCGGGGATGCCGAAGAGCATGACACCCCCGATCCCCGCGTCGCCGATCCGGCGAGCGAGCGCCCCGAGGTCCGTGGGCGGATGCTGGTGGACGCCGGGCATCGAGCCGATCGGTTCGGGAGCGGAGAGGCCCTCCTTGACGAACACGGGCAGCACGAGCGCACCGGGATGCACCCGTGTCTCACGGAAGGACCGACGCAGTGCGGGCGTGCGGCGCAGACGCCGCATCCGTGTCACGGGGAATCGGCTCACGGCCACTCCGATGTCGACGTCCGGGAGAAGGCCCGGGGACGTGGCGACGTCACGGCACGCACCCGGGGTCGGGTCACCTGCCCCGAGGGTAGTTGTCGGCGTCGCGGTCCACGGCGCGCACGAGCGCGATGACCAGCCCGTCCAGGTCGTGCGTCGCGGCCTCCTCGGCCACGTCGATCCCCAGCCGGCGACACGTCGCGGTCGTCACCGGGCCGATCGACACGACGCGTCCCTGCCACGGCAGGTCGCCGACGAGGTGGACGAAGTTGCGCGCGGTGGACGACGAGGCGAACGCGAGCAGGTCGATCTCGCCGGCGACCAGCGCGTCGCGCACCTCGTCGGGCAGTCGCTGCGGACAGGAGGTCCGGTACGCGACGACGTCGACGGGTTCGTACCCCCGTTTCGTGAGGACCTCCGACAGCACCGGGTTGGCCAGGTCTGCACGCGGGAGCAGGACACGCCCCGACCCTCGGGGGAACGCTCCAGCCAGCGACTCGGTGGTCGCCCGGTCGGGGACGAGCCAGGGGGTGAGCCCGGTCCGCGCCTCGAGGGCGCGCGCGGTCCCCGGTCCGACGCACGCGATCCGCACCGCCCCGAGCAGCCGGACCGCAAGGTCCCGACCACCGATGGCGTCCACCAGGGCGTCGACCCCGTTGGGTGAGGTGAGGCACATCGCGACGAACGTCCCTGCCTCGAGGTCGTCGACGGCTCGCGCGAGCGCGGCCGCGTCACCCGGCGCGAACTCGAGCAGGGGCGCGTGCACGGGTGCACCACCCAGTTCCCGGATGCGATCGATCAGTTCGTCGGCCTGGCCTGCGGCTCGCCCGACGAGGACACGGACACCGGCGAGCGGCGCCCCGACCGCGTCCGTGCTCACGATCCCCGCCCCTCGAGCTCGCCCCGCAACGTGGCGGCCATGGCCTCGCCCAGTCTGACCGCGGCGTCCGCGCCGGTCTCGTGGGAGGCACGAGCCATCCGGGTCCCGTCGGGGTCCGACAGCATCCCCAGCAGGACGAGGCGTTCGTCGCCGTCGGCGGTGGTCCGGAGTTCGGCATGGGCTCCGATCGGCGCCGTGCAGCCGCCCTCGAGTGCCGACAGCAGCGCACGCTCGGCGCGCACCTCGACCCGGGTGTCGCGATCGTCGATCAGCGACAGGGACGCGATGGTCGCCGCATCGTCCGCCCGGCACTCGATGGCCAGTGCTCCCTGTGCCGGGGCGTGGAGCATCTCTCCGTGCTCGAGCGGCACGGCGACCAGCCCGTCGACGTCCGGCGCGAGCCGCAGCAGTCCCGCGACCGCGAGCACGACACCGTCGAGGTCGCCGTCCGCGACCCGCTGCAGGCGCGTGGTGATGTTGCCGCGCAGCGGCTCGACGCCGACGTCCGGACGGTGACGCAGGATCTGCGCGCGCCGGCGGGCTGACGACGTCCCGACCCGCAGCGAGCGGTCGCGTGGCAGTTCGGCCAGTCTCCAGCCCGCGCGCGTCACGAGCGCGTCACGTGGATCGACGCGCCGGGGCACCGCACCGATGACGAGCCCGTCCGGCCGCTCGGTCGGCAGGTCCTTGTGCGAGTGCACGACGAGGTCGCAGTCACCGTCGAGCACGGCCGCACGGGTGCGGTCGACGAACAGCCCCTTGGTGTCGAAGGCCTCGATGGCCCGATCTGGGTGCTCGTCCCCGGTGGTGGCCAACGGGACGAGTTCGGCCCGACGGCCCGTGGCCCGGGAGAGCTGGTCCGCGACCTGCTGAGCCTGCACCTGCGCCAGCGCAGACCTTCGGGTGGCGATGCGCCAGATGGCTGCTCGCGACATGATCAGTCGTCGAGTTCGAACAGGTCCCGAAGCGCGTCGGCGTGCGCCTGACCACCACCCTGCTCGGCGAGTTCCCGCAGGCGCACGGTCGGAGTGTGCAGGAGCGTGTTGACCAGACCGCGGGTCAGGGCGTCGACGGCGGACCGTTCACGCTCGTCGAGGTCGGACAGCCGTGACGCCAGCCGCTCCAGTTCCGCGAGCCGAACCTCCTCTGCTCGCGAGCGCACGTCACGGATGGTCGGTTCGACGGCGCTGCCGAGCGTCCAGCCGACGAAGCGCTCCGCCTCCTCGTCGACGATCCTCCGCGCGGCGGACAGGACCTCCCCGGTCACTCCGCGGTCGCTCAGTTCGCGGACGTCGGCGATGTCGACGACCTCGACCCCCGGCAGTGCGGCACAGGCGGGGTCGACGTTGCGCGGGACCGCGAGGTCGAGCAGGACCATCGGCCCCGCGTGCTCACGCTGTGCGACGACCCGCGCCACCAGGTCGGCGTCGATGACCGGCTCGGCGGCACCCGTCGTGCACACGACCAGGTCGGCGTCCCGCACGGCGTCCTCGAGTCGGTCGACCCGCTGGGCCGACGTGGCCAGACGCGCGGCGAGCCGATCTGCCTTGTCGGGACTGCGGTTCCACACGCGGATCGACGAGACGTCACTGTCGTCCAGGCGGGCGGCGGTGAGCGCACCGATCTTGCCCGCACCGACGATCGCGACCGACACGTCACCCGGCTCGCGCTGCTGGCGCGCGAGGGCGGCTCGCAGACCCACCTCGACCATCGACGAGGCACCGGCGTCGATGTCGGTCTCGGTGCGCAACCGGCGGCCCACCTGCACGGCCTGCCGGAACACGCGCAGCAGCACGCGCCGCGCACTGCCGTGGCGTCGCGCCAGCTCCCCGGCCTGCCGGACCTGCAGTCCGATCTGACGTTCACCGACCACCATCGAGTCGAGACCGCCCGCGACCGCGAACAGGTGGGCCGCGGCCCGGTCGTCGTGGTACGCGTAGTGCAGGTCGTCGAGGTCCTGAGGATGGATGTCCGCCCGCTGCGAGAACCAACCACGGAGTTCGGCGAGACCGTCGTGGAAGCGGTTCACCACCGCGTAGACCTCGACACGGTTGCAGGTCGACAGCACCGCGGCCTCGGTGACGTGCTCGAGTCCCATCAGCTCGTCGAGGCACTTGTCCACGTGGTCCCCGGGCACCGCCAGTCGTTCGAGGACCGACAGGTCGGCGCTTCGATGGTTGCAGCCGACGACCAGGAGGGACATGCGAGACGACGCCTCGGAGAGAGTGCTGCGGCGAACACCGGACGGGCGAAGCGTACCGATCCGCGCCGCCCACCCCAATGTCGTCGGTGGGTCAGCCCACCGCCTCGACCTGCTCGGCGACCTGTTCGTAGAAGGACAGGATCTGCAGCTCCACCGACAGGTCGACGGTGCGCACCGTGACGTGGTCGGGGACCGACAGGTGCACCGGCGCGAAGTTCAGGATCGCGCTCGCGCCGGAGCGGACCATGACGTCGGCCGCCGCCTGGGCGTGCTCGGCGGGAGTCGCGATCACCGCGAACGTGACGTGACGCTCACGCACGATCGTGGGGGCCCGGTCGATGGACTCCACGACGTGTTCGCCGACGCGCGTCCCCACCTTGGCGGGGTCCGCGTCGAGCAGCCCGACGACCTCGAATCCCTTGCGGGCGAACCCGTCGTAGCTGGCCAGTGCAGCCCCGAGGTTCCCGACCCCGACGATCACCGCGTGGCGGTCGCCGTCCAGTCCGAGGACCTGGGAGATCTCGCTGGTGAGGTCAGCCACGGGATATCCCACCCCGCGCGTCCCGTAGGTCCCGAGGCACGACAGGTCCTTGCGAACCTTGGCCGAGTTGAGACCCGCGGCACGCGCGAGCGCGTCGCTCGAGATGGTGGTCACCCCGGACTCGACCGCCTCGACGAGCACCTGGAGGTACAGCGGCAGCCGTGCCACGGTCGCCTCCGGGATGCGACGGTCCACCACGGCCTCCCGACCATTCGCCACCGGCCACGTCAATGGCCGACCCCCGGAGGCAAGCGTAGGTCGTGGGCAGCGCACGCCCCAACGTGACACCCGACCTCAGCGTCGCCGACGCGCGCGGCGGACCTCGCGACGCACGACGCCGGGACGCAGTTCGAACGCAGCGACCTCGCGACCGTCGACCTCGACGACCGGGACGCGGACGCCGTGGCGCCGCACGAGCTCCTCGTCGGTGTCCACGTCGACGAACCGGACCTCGGCGCGGCGGCCTTCCCTGCGCACGAGCTCCTCGGCACGCTCGCACAGGCCACAGCCTGCACGAGTGTTGACCACCACGACCGGTCGACGGGCGGCGGTCACGTCGGGCGGGTGGTGCGCACGAACCCGGCGTACATGACCACGACCCCGACGGTGAACCCGATGGCGTGCCCCACGGTGTCCCCGAGGAACGACAGCACGCCACCGGCCGCAGCCACGGCGACCCCCAGCGCGATCATGAGGTTGCCGCGCACCAGGTGTGCGAGCCGGGGCCCCTGTCCGGTCCGACCCCGGAAGATCCAGCGAGCAACCGCGTCGGCGTACCCGCCTCGTCGGGCATCCGACACCAGCAGCGCGTCCGCGCTGCGGTCCGGACGCCGCCAGACCAGCGCGGCACTGCTCACCAGCGCACTCAGCACGACCGTGACCGCACCGACGGAGTTGCCGCCCACGGCGAACCCGCGCACGATCGGTTCGAAGAGCACGGAGCCCTCGGGCAGGCCGGTGGCGGGCAGGGCGCGGACCGTGTCCGCCCGCAGGACGACCACGGTCGACACCACCGAGTACAGGACCATCGCGCCGGTCGCACCTGCCACGACCACTCGTTCGGTGCCCACCAGCAGGACCAGGCCCCACACGGCGGCCAGCACCGCCGCAGGCAGCCACAGGGCAGGTTCCTCCGCGACGAACACCTGCCGGGCGACGACGAGGGCGACGACGACCAGCAGACCCCCGGTCCAGCGGGAGACGATCGCGCTTCGCGCGTTGACGGCGATCGAGCCGAGCGCGAGCCACGGCACGTTGAGGACCCCACCGAACAGGTAGAAGACCCGGAACTCCGCGTCCGTCCAGCCTCCGATCACCCCGCTGAGCAGGGCCGCCGACGCGATGCTGAACATCGTGAGCGCGATGCCCCACAGCAGCAGGGCCCGACTGACCCGTCCCCGGCTCCACCACCGACGCAGGAGGGTCACGGCGAACAGGGCACTCACACCGGTCGCGACCGCAGCCGTCAGCACCGCCACACGACACCTCCCGTGGCGACGGGACCGGTCACGACTCGTCTCGCAGGACCATGCGGCGAACCTTGCCGCTGGCGGTGTAGGGCAGCGAGTCCACCACCTCGATCCGTTCGGGACACTTGTAGCGGGCGAGCCGTTCGGAGCACCGCTGCATCAGGGCGTCGACGTCGACGGTGGCTCCCGGTGCCGCGACGACGTAGGCGACGATGGCCTCGCCCGTCACGGGGTGCGGCGTGCCCACGACCGCGGCGCTGTCCACCGACGGATCCTCCGACAGGACCCGCTCGACCTCGCCGGGGAACACGCTGAACCCGTCGACGATCACCAGGTCGCGCAGACGGTCGACGAGGTAGAGCATGCCGTGCTCGTCGCGCGTCCCCGCGTCCCCAGTGCGCAACCACCCGTCGTCGGTCAGCGACCGAGCCGTCGCCTCCTGGTCGTTCCACCAGCCGCGGAACACGTTGGGACCGCGGACCCAGATCTCTCCGACGTCGCCCATGACGACGTCGGCGCCGTCCTCGCCGACGAGACGGACCTCGATGCCGGGCAGGGGCAGTCCGACGGAACCGGCAGGTGCGTCGTCGACCATCGCCGTCGCCGCGACGCTCGGCGAGGCCTCGGTGAGCCCGTAGCCCTCGGTGATCGACAGCCCCGTGCGCTGGCGGAACCGCTCGATGGTCTGCACGCCGAGCGGCGACGCCCCCGACGCGACGACCCGGACCGACGACAGGTCCGCAGCGTCGAGTTCGTCGCCGTCGAGCCACGCCGTCAGCACGGCAGGGGTGGTCAGGATCGCCGTGGCACGCACGGACTCGACGAGCCGGAGTGCCGTGGCGGGGTCGACACGGCCGGGTGCCACGAGCGTGGCCCCCGCAGTGATCGCGACACCGAGTCCGACGGTGAACGCGTACACGTGCGCGAGGGGCACGGTCGTCAGCACGACGTCGTCGGCGGTCACGCGGAGGCGGCCGGCGTTCGACTGGTCCTGGTTCGCCGCGAGGTTGGCGCGGGTGAGCATGGCTCCGCGAGGCCGGCCCGACGTACCCGACGTGTAGAACAGAGCGGCCAGGTCGTCGGGCTCGCGCTGCACGGGGGTCGGGGGGGACGCCTCCCGACACCGTGCCCGCCACCCGTCGTCGGACCCGTCGGCGTCGACGACCCGTGTGCGCAGGCCCAGCGTGCGCAGTTCGGAGGCTCGAGGTTCGCCGGCGACCACCACACGCGCGCCACTGTCGACCAGCGCGTGGCGGAGTTCGTCGGGCGCGAGATCGGCGAGCAGTGGGACGAGCACGGCACCTCGCCGCGCCGCCGCGACCGCCACCTCGACGAACGTCAGGCCGTCCGAGACGGCCACGCCGACGCGATCCCCGGGGTCGACCCCGAGCCCCTCGAGTGCCCCGGTGGCCGCGTCGACCCTGGCGTCCAGACCCGACCAGGTGAGCGAGGACCTCCCGTCGGAGAAGGCGACCGCGTCCGGACGTGTCGTCGCGTTCACGCGCACCCGGGCACCCAGGTCCTGCGGGGCCTCACGATCCACGGCGCGCTCCTGAACGAGGCAGGGCCGCGATCCTACTTGTCGGGGCCGGGCCGATCGGCGACCGCACGGCGACCACACGACGGCCAGGCGACGACCAGGTGGCATCCCCGGACGAGTGCGCGCCGGCACGGCACGGCATCCGACGTAGGCTCGTGCGAACCACGTCTGGACCCGAGGTTCTCATGCGTCCGTGGACCGCCGTCGCACTCGTCCTCCTGCTGGCCGCGCTGACCGTCGCGACCGTCGTGCAGTTGCTGGCGGCACGAGCGATGTGACCACCCTCAACCGTCGATGCCGTGGAACCTGAACGAGGTCCGGCGGGTCACGTCGATGGTTCGGACGGCGGCACGTCGTGCGCGTTCGACGAGGTCGCGAGCCAGCCGCACCGGATCCTCGGTGAATCCCTCGGGCGCTCGTTCTCCCGTCCGCTCGGCGACGAGTTCGCGCCAGTCGAAGGGTGTCTCGACGGGAAGCCGGTTGCCGGTCATCTCGGCGAACGCCAGGGTCCAGGCCCGAGGCACCACGTCCACGAGTCGGTAGCCGCCTCCGCCGGTCGCGATCCAGCGGCCCCGTGTCACCTCGTGCGCGAGCCGGTGGAGACGCGCGTACACCGCGGCCATGTCGTCGATCGTCAGCGAGAGGTGCGCGAGCGGGTCGAGGTGGTGGCTGTCACAGCCGAGCTGCGTGACGAGCACGTCCGCGTCGAACGCGCGGATGATCGGATCGGCCACCGCGTCGAACACCTCCAGCCAGACGTCCCCGGTCGTCGCCGGGTGCATCGGGAGGTTGACCACGGTGCCACGGGCGTGGGGCGGACCGGCGTCCTCGACCGATCCCGTCCCCGGGAACAGGAACTGGCCCGACTCGTGGAGCGACAACGTCAGCACACGTGGGTCGTCCCGGAACATCGCCTCGACGCCGTCACCGTGGTGGACGTCGACGTCCACGTAGCACACGCGCTGCGCCCCGTGGTCGAGCAGCCAGGCGATCGCGACCCCGGGGTCGTTGTAGATGCAGAAGCCTGCGGCGCGACCCGGCATCGCATGGTGCAGGCCCCCGGCGGGGTTGAACGCGTGGACGACCTCCCCGGTCCACACGCGTCGGGCGGCGTCGACCGTCGCGTCGCAGACACTCAGTGCCGCGTCGTGCATTCCGCGAAAGGCCGGGGTGTCCCCCGCCGCGAGGCCGAAGGCCGTCGCACGTTCGGGGTCGGGTCGGGCCGACAGGGCACGGACCGCCTCGACGTACGGCTCGCGGTGCACCCGGACCAGGGCATCCTCGCCCGTGCGCGCCGGGGCCACCTCGACCGCACGACCCACCAGCAGGTCACTGGACCGGACCAGGGCTCGCGTCAACTCCACGCGCACCGGACGCAGGGGGTGGCGCGGCCCGAAGTCGTAGTCGACCACCCCTTCGTCCCAGACGAGCGCGACCGGCTCGCCCGGCGTGTCGTCCAGTCGCGAGGTGGGGGTCATCCGCCCGCGAGCTCCTCGCCGCGCACACGTGCCGCGTGCACGGCGGCGCCGACGACCGTCGCGAGACCGGACCGGTCGAACTCGTCGAGCGCCGCCATGGTCGTCCCGCCGGGTGACGTGACCTGGTCGCGCAGGCGTGCGGGGTCGGGATCCGCGGCCAGCATCGTCGACGCGCCCAGCAGCGTCTGCACGACCAGAGTCGTCGCCGTGTCGGGGTCGAGCCCCTCCGCGACCCCCGCGTGGATCATCGCCTCGGCGAAGGCGAACAGGTAGGCCGGGCCCGAACCCGACACGGCCGTCACCGTGTCCATGTCCGCCTCGGCGACGGTGACCACCTCGCCGAGCACCTCCAGCATCCCGGTGACCCGGTCGAGGTGGTCGGCCGTGGCGCGTGAGCCCGCGCAGATCGCGGACATGCCCTGGCCGACGAGCATCGGGGTGTTGGGCATCACCCGGACGACCGGCGCCGCACCGACGTGTCGTTCGATCGCCTCGGTGCGGATCCCGGCCGCGATGCTGACGACGAGGTGTCGTGCCAGGAACTGCCCGTCGAGTGCGGCCAGCACGCCACCGAGCACCTGCGGCTTCACGCACAGGACGACGACGTCGGCGCGAGCGAGCACCTCGGCATTGTCGTCGGTGACCCTGACTCCCAGGGCACCGAGTTCGGAGAGACGTGACGGTTCTGGATCGCTGCACACGACGTCGTCGGCGCGCACGACTCCTGCTGCGAGCAGGCCCCGGACGATCGCCTCGCCCATGCGACCTGCCCCGACGAACCCGAGTCCTGTCGCGTTGCCGTCCATGCTCACTCCTCGCTGGGGTCACCCGTCGGACGATCGCCCCCGGTCGATCGGGTTGCGGGGCAGCCCGATCCTGTCACGCCACGACTGTTCGTGGTCGATGTAGCCACGAAACCCCGTGCGCAGCAGCTGTTCGAACACCTCGTCCGCCTCGGTCACCAGCGCACCGAGCAGCCGATCGAGCGCATCGTCGTCGAGCGCCTCGCGCGGCAGTGACCCCACCAGCACGACGTCGTCCTGCGCGTCGAGCGCGAAGTGGACGGGCCCGTGCCGGGCGTTGCGACGCAGGAGGTGGGCGTACGCGGAGGCGTGCCCCTCGTCGAGCGGACGGGCGAGGTGCGCCGTGGCCCGAAGGGTGCGGGTGTCGAGTTCGAGGTGGACCGGCAGCGCCCGTTTCCGTTCCCCGGGCAGCACGACGTCCCAGCCGCTCGGGTCGGGATGTTGGACGTCGAGGCCGAGGCGTTCGAGCACCCGGCCGACCAGCGCCCCCGCGGTGTCCTCCGGGTCGGCGCCCACGTCATCCCGCCAGGACCGCAGCGACCTCGGGCCCTGCCGGGTCCTCCTCTCGGGCGGCCTGGACGTCGACCGGGGCCCCGAGCACGTCGGCGTACGCGGCGAGCAGGCGTTCGACGGTGGCGTCCCAGGTCGCGCCCTGCGCGGCCTCGATCCCTGCACGCCTCGCCGCACGTGCGCGGAGGGGGTCGTCGACGTACGCCAGGACGGCTCGAGCGTGGTCTCGCGGATCGTGGCCGTCGACCAGCGTCCCTCCGGCACCGACGACCGACTCGAGTCCCGCCACACGCGCGGCGACGACGGGGACCCCGGACGCCTGGGCCTCGAGCGCGACGAGTCCGAAGGTCTCGCTGCGCGACGGGACCAGCACGACGTCGGCCGTCCGGTACCGCGCCGCGAGATCGGCCTGGGGCATGGCCGGCGAGATCGTGACCGAGTCGCCGACTCCGAGCGACTGCGCCAGTGCACGAAGTGACCGGGGATCCACGCCCGCGCTGTCTCCCGACACACCGCCGATGATCTCCAGCGTCGCGTCGGGACGGACACGGCGAACCTCGGCCAGGGCTCGGATCGCGACGTCGGGGCCCTTCAGGGGTTGCAGGCGTCCGACGAACAGGAGCCGCGCGCCGGCCGTCGTGGCCGCGGCGTCACCCCGGGGGGCTGGCGCGAACCGATCGAGGTCGACCCCGGGCGGGACCACGGTCATGCTACGGCCCGACAGTCCGTAGGCCCGGTGCAGGAGTCGCGCCTCTCCGCACGTGAGCACGAGGATGCGGTCCGCGTCGCGCGCGATGCGTTCCTCGGCGACGAGTCGCAGGGCGGGTTCCGGCAGGTCGCCCGGAGCCAGCGTGGCGTTCTTCAGGGCACCGAGGGTGTGGAACGTGTGGACGAACGCCGTTCCGACGACTCGCGACAGACGTCGGGCCACCCAGCCAGACAACCAGTAGTTGGAGTGCAGCACGTCGTGGGTTCCCACCCGGGGGTGGCGCTGCATGCCGAGCACGAACGCGCACAGGTGGTTGGCCAGTTCGCCCTTGGCGACCGGCGCCGCCGGACCGGCATCGACGTGGTGCACGGACACACCGTCCGCGATCTGCAGCGCGGGGGGGACGTCCGGATCGGTGCGTCTGGTGAAGACGTCGACCTCGACGCCGCGTCGCGCCAGGCCCGTGGCCACCTCGCGCACGTAGACGTTGAGCCCACCGCCGTCACCGGTACCGGGCTGGTCGAGCGGCGAGGTGTGCACGCTGAGCAGCGCGACGCGGTCCACGGACCGTGTCACCCTCGACGAGTGACGGAGTTCAGCCACGGCCGATGACCAGCCGCTCGAGGTGTCGGTCGACCGCACCGAACCGATACTTGTACTCCTCGTCACCCTTCAGCAGGTCGAACACCTTCAGCCCCTCGGAACAGGCCTCCTCGATGAGCCGCCAGATGATCACCATCCCGGGGGCGAACGGGGCGAGGTCCACGTCGAAGGCCGAGTTGTACAGACCCCACTCCCCGTGCGAGACGAGGGAGACGGTCATGGCTGCGGGCATCCCACCCGCGTCCAGACGGTGCATGCGCAGCGTCCGGTCCGCCCCGAACTCCCGGGCCAGGGCCCCGAACCACTCACGGATGTCCGGACGAGAGAAGAACGCCGCCTTGCCCGGAAAGCTGGTCGCGGCCTGTTCGAGGAACCCGTCGAGCTCACCCTCCAGGTCGTCGGGCGCGATCTCGACCAGGTCGAGCTCACCGACGTCACGGACGAGCTTGCGCGTCTTGCGGACCAGTTCCTGCCTGGCTCGGCCCGGCAGGCCCGCCAGGTACTGCTCGTGACCACCGGAGATGTCGACGCGCGGACAGACGTCGTCGACCTCCTCGTGGAGGATCGTGAGACCGTGCGCATCGGCGGCTCGGCGGAAGGCGTCCGGCCACCCGGACTCCCGGATCAGCCCTCCGGCGATGAACTCGTCCCAGTCGACGTCTGCAGCGAGGTTGGCCAGGTAGGCGTCCGCGACGTCGACGCGGTCCTCGACACGACTGACCGGACCGAGGTAGTCGGTCACCTCGGTCCCTCCGAGGAAACGACGCAGTTCGATGGGACCGGTCGGGGCGCCCGCCCGGTCGTTGGCGTCGGCGATCACCCCGATCATCCGGTGGTCGGAGTGCACCGTGTGGACGCGGATCGGGTAGCGCTGTCCCATGACCTCGTGCCAGAGCCGCAGGTACCTCGGACTCTGGAACACCGAACCGTGCGGATCCTCGTCGAGCAGCAGTTCCCAGTCGGTCGTGGACGCACCCGTGGGGATCGCGTCGTGCGTGCGCAACTCGATCAATGAACACCTCACCACAGGGCTGCTGACCGACGGAGGGTACTGCGAACCCCCCGTGGCCCGGGAGTCGAGGCCGTCCGCTCGTCCGGGCGACGCCACGTCCCGGCCGTCCGACCGCCCCGCGCCCCCGTCGCACGCACGTCGGGCGATCAGTACGGGTAGGGGCGAGTTCGCGGCTCCGCTGGCACCCAGCGCTGTCGAGCCTGCTCGACCGTCGCGAGTGCCTCCTCACGCGAGCGCCATCCGCGGACCTGCACGAGTTTCTGCTCGAGGTCCTTGTAGATGCCGAAGAAGTGGGCGATCTCGTCGAGGAGGTGTGGGGGCACGTCGTCCAGTTCGCGCAGGCCTCGCCATCGGGGATCGTGGTCGGCGACGGTCAGCACCTTCTCGTCCGGCCCCTTGTCGTCGCTCATGTCCAGCATGCCCAGCACCCGACTTCGGACGGTGCAGCCGGGGAACGTCGGCTCGCCCAGGATCACGAGTGCGTCGAGGTGGTCCCCGTCGAGCGCCAGCGTGTGCGGGATGAAGCCGTAGTCGCCCGGGTACCGCACGGCGGTGAACAGCATGCGATCGAGGGTGAAGGTGCCCCGGTCGAAGTCCCACTCGTACTTGTTGCGCGAGCCCATCGGGACCTCGATGAACACGTCGAGCAGTGAGTCGTCCACCGGGACCTCCTGGTGATCCACGCCACCGGCCGCACCGAATGCGGGTTGAATGGTTGGAACCCACCGTACGACCCACAGGAGACCGACGCGTGCTCGAGCCCGGCCAGCCAGCCCCCGACTTCACCCTCGACGACCACCGGGGAGACTCGGTGACCCTGTCGGAACTGCGCGGCAGCCCCGTCGTCGTCTACTTCTATCCGAAGTCGGACACGCCCGGCTGCACCACCCAGGCGTGCGCCATCCGGGACCAGTGGTCCGAGTTCGAACAGGCCGGGGCGCGGGTGCTCGGCATCTCACCCGATCCGGTGGAGGACCAGACGGCGTTCGTCGAGAAGTACGACCTTCCCCACACCATCCTCGCGGATCCGGACCGGACCGTGATCGAGGCATGGGGCGCCTGGGGCGAGCGGAACATGTACGGCCGCAGGTTCATGGGGGTGATCCGTTCGACCGTGCTCGTCGACGCGGCCGGCGACGTCGCCAGGGTGTGGCCCAGGGTCCAACCGAAGCAGCACGCCGACCAGGTCCTCGCCGCGATCGCCGAACTCAACGGCTGACGGCGCGCCGCCGATCGCGACCTCGCGTCACCGCAGGGTCGCTGCCCGGCGGTCGGGGGTCGTCGCCCACGAGTCGGACCACCTCGATCACGACCCCGTCCGCCTCGATCACGTCCCCCGTCGCGCGATCTCCGGGGACGTACGCCAGAGCAAGGTCGGTGGAGGGCGACCGGGTCGTGACGGTGACTCGCGCGCGTCCCTCGCCGGCCTCCCACCCGTCGGTCACCTCGGCGTCGTCCACGCGCACGACCGCGAGGCGCCGGCGGGGCCGTCCAAGCATCCACATGCGGGCGACCGCCTCCTGTCCGGGGTAGCAGCCCTTGCCCAGGTGGACATGGGAGGGCAGGAGGCCCGCCTCCTCGGGAAGGTGGGGGGCGACCACCTCGCGCTCCCATCCGGGAACCCCTGACTCGACGCGCCACCTGCGCAGGTCGTCCTCGGTGCCCGCACGTGCACCGACCTCCACGAGTCGTTCGCGCACCGCGTCCACCGTGGTGGCCGGCCCCAGCAGGTCCGCTCCCCCCGGCACCGGGACGACGAGCACGTCGCCCGCCAGACGCGCACGGCCGCCGACGTGGCCCAGTCCGACCGTGGCGAGCACGTCCGCGACGTCCGGCCCGCGGACCGCCAGCGCACGGTCGTCAGTGGCGACGAAACGGGCGTCGAGCAGGAACGTGCGTCCTCCGAGTCGATCGACGACCAGGTCGGCGATCGCGTCGTCGTCGACCACGAGCACGAGCCTGTCCCCGAGCACGACGACGTCGAACATCGCGAGCACGGTCCCGTGGATGTCGAGGTGGAGTGCCCCGCGGACCTCACCGACCGGCACGTCGACGAGATCCTGGGTGGTCACGTCCTGCAGGTACCGGGCCCGGTCGTCACCGACGACGTCGACACGCCGGCGGCCGGTCGGCACCACGAACGTGTCCTGCGGAATCGTGGTCGGGGGCACCTCGGTGGGCGGCATGGAGTCTGCACCTTCGTCGCGTCGGGCCGCGCGGCGCGCGGCACTGGTCGGCCCCGTCCCACGGGCGCGTCCGGCGCCCGCGGACACGCGGTGGCGATCACGCGGCGTCGAGCGCACCCGTGATCTCGTGGGCTCGTGGAACCCCACTCGTCCGGGCGATGATCCGGCCGTCACGGTCGACGACCAGCAGGGTCGGCACCCTCAGGATCCCGTGATCTCGGACGAACGGCAAGTGCTCACTGGCGTCCGCGTAGACCCACCGGAAGCGATCTCGCGACTCCTGCACCCCGTCGAGCACGCGGCGTGCCTCCACGCACGGCGCGCAGGTCGGCGACCCGACGAGCACCGCCCCGGCGTCCGCCCCGGCGAGATCCAGCCCCACCGCGTCGAGGTGTGCACGGGCGACGCGGCCGTCGACGGAGGTCCGGAGCCGACCGCTGCGACGACTCCACCACCGGCCGACCACGGTCATCGCCGCGACGACGACGACGACGACGACGAGTCGCACGACCACCGGTTCCATGGTCAGACCCTCCGGCGCAGTCGCGCGCCCAGCAGCCACAGTTCGCACCCCACGCAGATGCCGGTCGAGGCCAGCAGGGCGGACAGGGCGAGCACGACCCCGACGGCGATCCACGCCGCCGCGGTGGCGCCTGCGGCGAACAGGATCCCCGCCACGGCCAGCACGAACAGACCGCAGGCCTGCGCGAAACGCACCGGCGACTCGGGCTCGATCTCCGGTGGCGGACCCAGGTCGAACGTGCGCTTGAGGACCCGGAACAGGTTGCCGTACGGGGACCAGCGCAGCCCGGCGATCGAGGCCACCGCGAACACGAGCGCCTGCCAGACGACGAGCGCGGTGCCCACCGGCCCCTGGACCACGAGGGCGACGCCGAGCACGACGGTGGTGAGCACGGCGGAGAACCGGGGACCGCGCACGTCGATCAGCAGCCGTCCCTGTGCATCCCTTGCGAGCTGGGTCACCACGTCACGACTCCTCGTCGACACTGCGGGCGGCGGGCACGTCGGCTCGACGACCGGTCGCCTTGCGCAGCAGGACGCGTACCGCGGAGCGACCTCGCCCGTCGCGGGTGCGCGACACGTCGACCACCTCGTGGCCGGAGCGATCGGCCCAGCGGGCGTGCGCGGCGGGCGAACCGGGCAGGTCCGTGAGCACCTCGAGGTGGTCTCCGGGACGCAGGCCGACCATCTCACGCATCGCCTTCGACACGCCACGTTCGTGGGGCAGTCCGCGGGTGTCGACGGTCAGCGCGGGGCTCGGCATCGACCCGACCCCGTCGGCGTCGAGTTCGATCGTCGCGATGCCGGCGCGCGAGCACACGCGGGTCGGCGCGCCCGCCGCGTACAGCGCGCCCCGGAGGAATCCCTCGGCGAGCGCGTCTCCCACCGCACCGTCGACCTCGCCGATCAGTCGGAGGCCGACGTCGAGCCCCTCGACGACCGCGTGACCCTCACGTGACTCGCTGATGCGCACCTCGGGGAACGCCGCGCGCAGCGCCTCGACGGCGACCACCAGTGCGGCGCGGAAGTCTCGGGACGTGGCGCGACCTGCGTGCGCAGCGACCAACCGACGACCGGGTTCCTCGGCGAGCAGGGCGAGCCGGTCGAGGTGTTCGGGCAGACCCGCGATGAGCTGCACGAGCGTGTGCACGGCCAGCTGGCTGCCCGACGGAACCGCCGGCGTGGCTCCCCCGGCGGCCTGCTCCCTTGCCACGTAGACCCGAGCCGGGCGCCCCCCGCCCGGATGCCGACGGCTGCCCGCGACCACGAGTCCCGCGTCCGCGAGCTGGTCGAGGTGGTTGCGCGCCACGTTGGGATGCAGACCGAACATCTCCGCGACCTCGCGCGCCGTGACCGCGGCACCGTTGGTGCGCAGGCTGCGGAAGATCCCGGCGCGCGTGGGAACGGCCAGGACCTCCTCGATGCGTGCGTCGTCGACCGACACGGTGCTGGTCGGCGTCGTCGCGGCGGCAACGGACATCAGGGGCATCCTCGGTGGCTCACGGAGGTCGCGCGGGTGCACCGGCACGGACCCGGTGACGTTCGGACGTCAGGATCACCGGTACGGCGGGCACACACCGGGTGCGGTCGGGAAAACAGTGTAAACCGGCGGTGGGCGCCTGTCGAGCAACGTGGCGACGTCCAGTGGGCCCGATCTGGCACTATCGTCCACGTGTGGACAGGACCGGGCGTTCACGGATTCGAGGAGTCACGTGCACCTGCTCGTGCTGACGGACCGCCCCGGAGGCGGCAAGTCCCTCCTGCCTGCGCTCGAGTACCTCGACCACACCCTGCAGGACGCGCCACTCGACCCCTCCTCCAGCGCCGGCGTCTCGACGTGCGACGTCGTGCTGATCGACGGCACCGGCGAGCTCCGCCAGGCCGCCGCGGCCACGCGTTCGATCTCCCTGAACGAGCTCGCACGCCCCGTCGTCGTGGTCATGTCCGAGGGCGGTCTGGCCGCCCTGAAGGCGAGCTGGGGCTTCGACGACTGGCTGCTGCCCCACGCATCCCCCGGCGAGATCGAGACACGCCTGCGACTGGTGCGGGAGCAGGTGACGGCGAGCCGGGGGCAGCGGGCTGCGAACGTGGGTGACCTGGTCGTCGACGAGGACAGCTACCAGGTGCGTCTGCGCGGACAGCCGCTCGACCTCACCTACAAGGAGTTCGAACTCCTCAAGGCGCTCGCCAATGCCCCGAACCGGGTGTTCACCCGGGAACTGCTGCTGTCGGACGTCTGGGGATACGACTACTTCGGCGGGTCCCGAACGGTCGACGTCCACGTGCGACGCCTCCGCGCGAAGCTCGGTCCCGAGTACGAGCAGATGATCGTGACGGTCCGGGGCGTGGGTTACAAGCTGGTCCCGCCGGGGCAACGAGAGTCCCGCGGACCCGAGGACTCCTGAGGTCATCCGGAACCGGAGTCTCCTCCACCCGGTTCCCCACAGGTGGTGACGAGCAGGTCGTCCCACGCCGTGCCGTAGCCGGCCCGCTCGTAGAGCCGAATCGCAGGTGCGTTCGCCCGGTCCACCCACAGCACCACGTCGTCGAACCCGGCGTCGCGCAGGTGGCGTTCGCCGACACCGAGCAGGGCCCTGCCGATGCCCCGACCGTGCGCCTCGGGACGCACCGCGAGGTTGTGGATCTCCCCGACCCCGTCGTCACGACGCTTCACCCACACCAGCCCGACGGCGGCACCGTCCGACTCGGCCAGCCACACGTCCTCGTACCGGAACCATGCGGTCGACGTTCGTGCCGCAAGGCGCTCGGGGGTCCACCCGCCGTCCGGGGTGCCGTGGTGTGCCGCCTCGAGCACCTCGACGATCGCCCGGTCGTCGCTCGGCGTCGCCGATCGGACCCGCACGCCGTCGCCCGGCTCCGCCGTCCCCGCGTCGGCCAACGGTCGTCGCAGCACCCCGAGCGTCCGGCGCACCCTGCACCCGACGTCCACGAGCTCCCGACGTCGATCGGCGTCGGCACGTCGCACCCAGACGTCGAGACACGGCGCCCCGCGGTATCCCGCGAGCTCTCCTGCGATCTCCACCGTGCGCGCCAGGGCCCCGTCGACGGGCGGGTGCACCGCGACCTCGGCGACGTGCGGACGGTCGTCGTCCCCGTCGGGGTCGGCGCCCGGGCCGTCGGGGACACGCACCCCGACGTACGCACGCGTCGGGCCGACACCCGCGAGCAACCCCCACCAGCCGGGCGGTGCCTCGCCGTCCGCCGCCCGTTCGAGGCGCCGTCGTTCGTCCTCGTCGACGAGGGGCACGTCCATGCCGACCTCTCCACGCACCTCGCGCTCGGCTTCGTCGAGGAATGCCAGCGCTGCGCGGGCCCCGTTCGGCTTCGAGGTCCAGCCCACGGTCTCGCCCGTGCACAGTCTCCGCGTGTCCATGTCCACTCCTCGGGCCGCCGGGGTGCGCCACGGTAGGCTGCCCCGTCTCGGTTGGCGGCACCGTCGGGCGCGGGTTATCCTTCGCGCGCGCTCGTCGTGAAGCCGCTCGCCAGGCCCTGGGCCGCTAGCTCAACTGGCAGAGCATCGGACTTTTAATCCGCTGGTTGCAGGTTCGAGTCCTGCGCGGCCCACGCGAGTCAGCACGTGGACCTGTGGAGCAGTCTGGAGTGCTCGCCACCCTGTCAAGGTGGAGGTCGCGGGTTCAAATCCCGTCAGGTCCGCTTCCCGGTCAGGTAGCTCAGTTGGTAGAGCACACGACTGAAAATCGTGGTGTCGGCGGTTCGATCCCGCCCCTGACCACCATCGAATTCGGGCTCCCGAGCCTCTCCGCACTCCCGCGCCTCGTGTCAGAGGGTGCGACCGCGAACCAGGGCGCGCCGGCACCGCGGTCCCGGAAGGTCACGCGACCGCGACGCCGAGCAGGTGACCGATCACGAAGGTCACCGTCATGGCCAGCGCTCCGCCGACCAGCAGTCGGGTCACCGCCGAGCGCTTCGTGGCACCGCCGAGGTGAGCGCTGAGCCAGCCGGTGAGCGCCAACGCGACGATGACGGCGACGAACGCGACCGGGATCCGCACCGCCGCGGGCGGGACCAGGATCGCGACCAGGGGCAGCACCGCACCCACGACGAACGCTGCAGCCGACGACCCGGCAGCGGCCCAGGGGTTGGCGAGCTGTTCCTCGTCGATGCCGAGTTCGAACGTCAGGTGCGCACCGAGGGCGTCGTGCTCCGTCAGTTCCTCCGCGACCAGGTTCGCCGTCGAAACCGACAGCCCGCGGGCCTCGAGCAGCCCGACGAGTTCCGCCCGTTCCTCGTCCGGCAGGGAGGACAGTTCGCCCTGCTCCCTGGCGATCAGCGCCCGCTCGGTGTCCCGCTGGCTGCTGACCGACACGTACTCGCCCAGCGCCATGGACACGGCACCCGCCGTGAGTCCCGCGATGCCGGCCGTCGCGATCGCGCCGACATCCGTCGTCGCGGCGGCGACCCCGACGACGAGCCCGGCCGTCGAGATGATCCCGTCGTTCGCGCCCAGCACTGCGGCCCGCAGCCAGTTCAACCGCGAGGCGACCGGCCCGGCGTGCACCTCGCCGGGGTGCCGATCCCCGGCGTCGTCACGGACCTCCATCGCTGCCTCCACGCCCGCTCGACTCGTGGCCCCGGACCTGAACCCAGCGTCCGGGTGCCACCAGCGTGCCGGCCGGACGACCTGACGCCAGTGCCGATGGTCACCGAACCGAGGCCCGACCGGCGCCGACCCGGCCACGGCTGACTGGTCATGCGCCGCTCAGGGATCGTCGTGGACCCGTGTCGAGTCGATGCGGGCCAACGCGCCGGCCACGTCGGTCAGCGTGGTGATCTCCCCACGGTCCGCGAGCAGGACGTGATCGGCGAGTTCCCTCAGTTCGTCGGGATCGTGGGTGACGAACAGTGTGGGCACCCCACTCGGACCGACGAGGTCGCGCACGAGTTCGCGCAGGCGTCTGCGTACGGGCACGTCGAGCGCGTTGAACGGCTCGTCGAGCAGCAGGAGTCGCGGGTTGCCGGCGAGCGCTCGCGCGACGGCGACACGCTGACGTTCACCGCCCGACAGCTGCCCCGGTCGTCGCGCACGAAGGTCGAACGCGCCGGCCCGCTCGAGCAGTTCGTCGGCTCGAAGTTGGCGCTCCTCCCGATCGGCGTCGCGCACCGCCAGGGCGACGTTGGCGTGGACCGACCGATGCGGCAGCAGGTAGGGCTGCTGGAACACCATGCCGATGCGACGGTCGTGGATCGCGACGTGCACCCCGGCGGCGACGTCGTCGAACACCGTGCCGTCGAGGTCGATCCGGCCGTCGAGCGGTCGGTCGAGGCCTGCGATCAACCGCAACAGGCGTGTCTTTCCCGCGCCCGACGGCCCGAACAGGACGGTCAGGCCCGGCGGCAGCCGGAATCTGGCCTCGAGGTCGAAGTCCCCGAACTGTGCCCGCACGTCGACCTCGAGGCTCACGACGCGGGCCGTTCGAGTCGACGCACGGCGAGCAGGGTGAGCACGGCCACCGCGGCCAGGACGCCGGCGAGCACGCCGGCGGTCGCGTAGTCGAATGCCTGCACACGGTCGTACACCGCGATCGGCATCGTCTGGGTTCGCCCGGGGATGTTGCCCGCCACCATGATGGTGGTGCCGAAGTCGCCCAGCGCACGCGCGAACGCCAGCGAGATGCCCGCGACGATCCCTCGGCTCGCGAGTGGCAGGGTCACGACGAACGCGAGCCGGGTCCCGTGGAGTCCTGCGACGCGCGCCGCCTCCTCGTAGCCCGCGTCGACCGCGGTGATGGCGGCGGTGGCGGTGCGCAGGCAGTAGGGCAGGCTCGCGATGGCGGCAGCGATCACGGCCGCCTGCCAGGTGAACACCAGCTGGCGACCGAAGACGGACTCCCACGCGCGGCCGATCGGTGAGTTCCGCCCGATCGACACGAGCAGGTAGTAGCCGAGCACCGTGGGTGGCAGCACGATCGGCAGGCTCGCGACCGCCTCGACGAGGTCGCGCCCGGGGAACCGGAACCTGGCGAGCGCATAGGCGCCCCCCACACCGATGACGGTGGTGAACAGCGTCGCGACGGTGGCCACGCGCAGCGACAGCAGCAGGGGGAACCAGTCGACACCGCTCATGGCGCGACCACCCCTGCGGGCGCCTCGCCGGGCAGCACGAACCCGAAGCTGCGCATGACCCGACGCCCCTCCTCCGCGTCGACGTGGTCGACGAAGCGACGCGCCAGCTCGGCTCGACCGGCATCGGACGCAACGACCACCAGGTCCTGCTGCAACGGCGCGTGCAGGTCCTCGTCGATCAGCACCCACGTGCCTCCGCCCGCCGCGTCGGCCGCGATCGCGAGCGACAACGCGACGATCGCGGCGTCGGCGTTGCCCGTCGCGGCGAGGCGCTGGGTGTCGGAGACGTTCTCTCCGTACACGACCCGAGACGCGACCCGGTCCCACAGTCCGGTGGACTCGAACGCCTGCCGGGCCGCAAGGCCGTAGGGCGCGTGCTCCGGGTTCGCGATCGCGATGACCCGCACGTCGTCGTCGGCCACGACGTCGTGGAGGTCCTGCCAGTCTCGCCACCGGCCGTCTGGTGCCCACAGGGCGATGCGACCGAACGCGTACGTGACCCGCGTCGCGGGATCGCCGACGCCCGCGGCGAGCACCTGGTCGACGTACGAAGCGCTCGCCGACGCGTACACGTCCATCGGCGCACCCTCGATCAGCTGCTGGGCGAGCTGGCCGGACGAGCCGAAGCCGAACACCACCTCGACACCCGTCGCCTCCTCGAACTGCTCGCCGAGGACCGTGAAGGCGGGCATCAGGTCGGCTGCGGCCGCGACGACCAGCGGCTCCGGACCGACCGCCGATCGCGGGTCGGACCCACAGGCTGCGGCGAGCAGCACGAGCCCGGCACCGACGGCCACGACACGCCGGTTCACGCCGTGACCTCCACCCCGTTGTCGGCGAGGTCGTAGCCACCGATCGCGGCGAGTCGGCGGCCCACGCGTTCGCCGACGATCTCGTCCATGAAGGCGCGGAGCAGGCCGTTGTCGGTGTGCTCCACGGCCACCCACAGCCGCGAGAGGTGCTCCTCGAGCGGGTGGAACGCGAGACCGTTGGCGAGCGCCGCGGGTTCGATCGTGACCGCCACCATGCCATCGGTGGCCGCACGCCACGCCGCCTCGGCGTGCCCACCCACCTTGGGACCGAGGATCGCCGTGTCCGGCCGCCCGTCGACGCGACGTGCGCGCTCGAACGCTGCCTGGCTGGCGGCACCCGGCTCGCGCTGGACGACCGGGACCTGACCAGAGAGTGCCTCGTCCACCCAGTCACCGGGCAGGTCGGCGGGTGCCGCGAGCCCGACCTGCCACCGCGCGACGTGCCAGACGCGAACGGGAAGGGGGGGAACCGGAAGGCCATCGGCGGGCCCGTGCACCATGACGGCGTGCGAACGTCGCGATCCGAGCGCGCTGGCGGCTGCCGCACTCGACGTCGCGACCGGCACCACCCGCGGTCCGCTCGCCGCCTCCAGCAGCCGCGAGGCCACACCGATGATCGGGTCGCAGCCGGCGACGACCACTGCGGGGCGCTCCCCGTCGAACAGGTGCACGGTGCCGTCGTGCACCTGTCCGTCGGCTCCTGCCCAGCCCTCGCCGGACCCGGCAGCACGAACGCACACCAGGCGGTCGCCCACGCGCCCGACCCTCACCAGCGCGCCGTCGGGAGGTGGCTCGACCACACCCACCACGGCGCGGCTCTCGGGCGCGAGCAGGTCCTCCACCGTGGTCGACAGGGCTGCGGCGAGCCGCAGCGCCGCGTCGACACGCGGCAGGTGGCGATCGGCCTCGACCGCGCCGACGAGCTGGCGACTCACGTCGGCGAGTTCGGCCAGCTGCGCCTGGGTCAGGCCCCGCTCACGTCGAAGGCCACGGATGCGATCACCGAGCACGATGCCTCCCGGTCCCCCACGGCCGACGGCGGCTCTCGCAGGAGTGCCAGAATCCTATCGTTGCGCTCGATCTCTGTCCGAAGGGTGAGACGAGCGCACGGGAGTCGTCAGACGTCCTGTTCGACCTCGGCCTGCCAGTCGCGCTTGATGGCGCGCCACCCCTCGTCGGTCAGATGGCGTCGCCAGTACCCGGAGGCCGACAGGTGGGCGCGGGGCACGTCGCGCTCGGCCAGCAGGTGGCGCCGCACCTCGCGAACCTCGCCGGCCTCGCCGTGCACGAACGCGTGGACGCGGCCTTCGGGAAACGTGAGGTCCTGCAGAGCGGACACGAGTACGTCGGGATCGGTCCCGACCTCGGACCGGTGGAGCCACGCCACGTCGAGGTCACCCTGCGTGTCGAGGGCAAGCTCGTCGTCGGGCCCCTCGACGAGCAGACGTGCGATGACGGGGACGCCCGGACCGATCGCCTCCAGGCACGCCGCGATCGCCGGCAGGGCGGACTCGTCGCCGACCATCAGGTGCCAGTCGGCCTCGGGGTCCGGCCGGTGGTCGCCTCCGGGGCCCGTGAACTGCAGGACGTCTCCCGGGCGGGCGGCGGCGGCCCACGGCCCGGCGATGCCCTCGTCGCCGTGGACGACGAAGTCGAGGGTCAGAAGTCGGGCCTCCGGATCCCACGCACGGATCGTGTAACGGCGCCGCAGCGGCCACTGGTCGCGGGGCAGGCGCGCACGCACGTCGTCGATGTCGAACGGCGCCACGTACGTGGCCCCGGACGGAGGGAACGCGAGGTTCACGTACGCATCGGTGAACTCGCTCGCAGGCAGGCCCACCAGACCCTCGCCGCCCAGCACGACGCGAACCAGGTGTGGGGTCAACCACCGCGTCTCGACGACCCGTCCGTGCACGACGCTGCTCCAACCCGGGCGGTCCGCCCGACCAGACACCCGCCCACCGGGTGCATGAAGGCTCGGAGGGTAGGCCGTCCGGCGCGAGCGCCCGTCCGGCTGCGTCGCCTGCAGCAGGTCAGCCGGCCGAGAGCTGGTCGACGATCTGCATCATCTCGCGCTCGTAGATCCCGACGAAGAGCCCGGCGACCACACCCCACAGGATGGCGATGAGGACGGCGACCGCTCCGACGACGATGCCCGCCGTGGCCATCCCGGTCGACGCCTCCGCCTGCTTCCCGCGCGACCGCCCGATGAAGCCGAGGATCACCGCGACGATGCCCAGGGGCACCGCGATGAACGCACCGAGGAACGGGATGAACGAGAACAGCAGCGCGACGATCCCGAGGATCAGGGCGGCGACGGGCAGACCGTTGCTCGTCGCGGCCACGGCGGCAGGGGGCGGGGTCGTGGCCGCAGGTGGCGGGGTGGTGGCCGCTGGCGGCGGAGCCGCCACGGGTGGCTCCGGAGACGCGACGGGTTCCGGGGACGGCTCGGGTTCTGCGGGAGGCGGAGCAGGTTGCGTCTCTGACGACTCGGATGGTGGCTGTTGATCGCTCACTGAGTGCTCCTCGCTGGGGTTCGTGCCCCGGAGTCTGCCACCACGTCCGGTTCGCGGGGCGCGAAACCGGTCACCTAGTCTCGCGGGACCGACGACCGCGCCTCGGCGGCAAACCGCGCTGGCACGATCCCCCTCCGGTGGTGACCCGACATGGACGAGCCGCTCGCCGGCACGCGCGTGCCGGACGCGTGTGGTGTCGGGTGAGCGGGCCGTCCCGACGGACCGCCGGCGACCGGGAGTTCCTCGCGCTGCTCGCGATGGCGACCGCACTGGGAGCACTGGGTGTCGCCATCTTCCTGCCCGCGCTCGCGGACATCCGGGCGGAACTCGGACTGCCGCCGGACTCGACCGCCGTCGCCGGCCTGGTCAGCGCCTACTTCATCGGGCTCGCGAGCGGGCAGGTCGTGTTCGGTCCGATCTCTGACCGCATCGGACGCCGGCGGACCCTGTTCCTCGGATTCGGCGTCTACATCGTCGGGGCGCTGGCCGCGACCCTGTCCACGAGCCTCACACTCCTGCTGGTGAGTCGACTCGTGTGGGGCCTCGGCGGGTCCGTCGGACGTGTGGTCACCGTTGCCGCGATCCGTGACACCCACTCGGGCGAACAGATGTCCCGCGCGATGTCGCTCATCCTCGCCGTGTTCCTGCTCGTCCCCGTCGTGGCGCCACTGCTCGGCGCCGGCATCGTCGCGGTCGCGTCGTGGCGCTGGGTGTTCGGCGTGTGCGTGATCTGCGCCGTCGCGATGTCGCTGTGGGCCCTTCGGATGCCCGAGACGCTCCCTCCGGAACGCCGACTCGAACTGCGCTTCGGGCGCATCGCCACCGCTGCCCGCTTCGTGCTCACCGACCGTCGCGCGGTCGGCTACACGCTCGCCACGACGGCCCTGTTCGGGGCGTTCATGTCCTACCTCGCCAGTTCGGAGATCATCATCGACCAGGCGTTCGGGCGGCCAGAGGCGTTCCCGTACGTGTTCGCCGGGCTGTCGATCGTGATGGGTGTGGGCATGATGACCAACGCCCGGATCGTCGAACGGCTGGGGACACGCACCGTGTCGAACCGGGCCCTGCTCCTCTACGTCGTGTTCGCGCTGGGCCTGGTCGCGATCGCGATCCCGAGCGGGGGTCGACCTCCCCTGTGGCTCTTCCTCGTGGGCATGTCCGGTCTGCTGATCGCCCATGCCCTGATCATCCCCAACTACAACTCGATCTCCATGACGAACATGGCTCCGGTCGCGGGCACCGCGTCGGCCGTCGTCGGCTCGACGCAGATGGCAGGCGGAGCGGCACTCGGAGCACTCGTCGACCAGTCGTTCGACGGCACGGTGCTACCGCTGTGGTCAGCGTTCGCCGTGTTCGGGATCGTCGCGCTGGGAATCATCCTCGTCGTCGAGCGTGGGCATCCCCTGCGGTCGGACGGGGTCACCGGCGACTGAACCGCCCGCAGTGCTGGGCGCCGCGGTGGGCAACGACAGGGTCACGGCGGTCCCTTCGCTGGACGTCTCCATCGACAGGTCCCCCCCGTGCGCGTCGACGACGGCGCGCACGACCGACAGACCCAGGCCCGTCGATCCCTCCGCGTCACCGTGCCGGACGAACGGTTCGAACACCCGTGCACGCACTTCGGCGGGCACACCCTGTCCCTCGTCGGACACCACGAGGTCGATCCATCCGTCACCGCCCTCGGCGACCACTCGGACGGGTGTGCCCGCCGCGTTGTGACGCCACGCGTTCACGATCAGGTTCGTCACCGCCTGCGTGAGACGCTCGGGGTCGACCCACAGCGTGATCGGCGGTGGCGCGACGAGCGTCAGGTGGCCACTGGCGGGGTGTCCGGTCATCTTGAGTTCGAGGTCCTCGAACCACTGGACCAGGTGCACCTCGCGTGGACGGACGAAGTCGTCGGTGTCGGATCTCGCGATGGCGAGCAGGTCCTCCACCATCCCGGAGATCCGGACCAGTTCACCACGCACGATCGTGACGGCCTCGTCGACGGCCGGCGACGAGGCCGTGGACGCGAGGAGGTCCAGGTGGCCTCGGGCGATCGTCACCGGGGTGCGCAGTTCGTGACCGACACTCGCGATGAGCCAGGCCTGCCGCGACACGGCCTCGTCGATGCGATCGAGCATCACGTTGAACTCGGACGCGAGTACCGCGACCTCGTCGCCGGTGTCAGGGACCTCGACACGGGTCGACAGTTCGTCGAGGTTGGTGATCCGGGCCGATCGCGTCAGGTCACCCAGCGGCCGCAGCGATCGACGCAGGCTCCCCGCGAGCAGGAGGCCACCTGCGACCAGCGAGATCAGCGCGGCCAGGGCGATCAGACGCGCGGACGCGAGCGCCTGATCGCGCACCGGCGCCAACGGGGCGTGGATCCGGAGGATGGCGACCGGGTCGCCGTCGAGTTCGACCGCCACCGCCGTGACGCGCAGGGGCCCCGCCGGAGAGTCGACGGTCACCACCTGCCCAACCGGGGCCTCCGGCAACCCACCGGTGTCCATCAGAGACTGGAGTGCAGGAAGCGCTCCCGTGGGCACGAGACGTCGACCGTCCTCCAGTTCGACGACGGCGAGGTGGGCGTCGGACGGAGGGTTCAGTTCGAGGTGGCGACGCACGGCCCGTTCCACGGCTCGAGCACGGTCGAGTGTCGGGTCCTCGCGCAGTTCGTCGGCCACCAGCCCGGCGACCGAGGTCGCGAACCGTCCCCGTTCCCGGGCGATGGCCTGGTCGACCTCGCGCGCCCCGTACTGGTACAGGAACGCGTACGCGAGCACCGTGACGACGGTGAGACTCAGGAGCAGCACGGCCATGCCCCGCACGGGGATGCGCACCTGCAGGGATCGACTCGCTCGCCGGATCCGGTCCCCCGTCGACCTCGACTCGGGCGTGCTCATCGGCCGACGAACCGATACCCGGAGCCCCGGACGGTCTCGATGACGGTGCGTCGCAGCTTGCGACGCAGGTACCCGACGTAGACCTCGACCACGTTGGACGCGCCCTCGTGGCCCATCCCCCACACGCGGTCGACGAGATGCGCCTGCGAGAACACCTGGCCCGGATGGCGCATGAAGAGTTCGAGCAGGTCGAACTCTCGGGTCGTGAGGTCGACCCGACGATCCTCGAGCAACGCGACCCGGGCCCGCAGGTCCAGTGTCACCGCCCCGACCACCAGGTGCTCTGCCGCCGCCTGGTCGCGGACGCGCAGTCGGGCTCGTACCCGAGCCACGAGCTCGGCGAGGTTGAACGGCTTGGTGAGGTAGTCGTCCGCGCCGGCATCCAGGCCCGCAACGCGGTCCACGACCCCGTCGCGAGCGGTCAGCAGGATCACGGGGACGTCGGAGCCCGATGCGCGAACGCGACGCAGGACCTCGTCGCCGGCAAGTCCCGGCAGCATGAGGTCGAGGATGACGAGGTCGATCTCCGGGTCGAGCGCGAGCGCGAGACCGTTCGGGCCGTCGGACGCGACGATCACGTCGAAGCCCTCCTGTCGAAGTCCGCGTTCGACGAACGAGGCGATCCCCGGCTCGTCCTCGACCACCAGTAGTTTCATGCCGTGCAGTCAATCCCATGACACGGTTGTGGAGACATGTCCGACGAACAGGACCACGCGGAGCCAGCGCTCGTGGCTGTCCGTGACCTGTCGTTGGCCGACGCCACCGCGCTGCTGACGACGGCCTGCGACGCCACGGGGTCCACGCTCGTCGGCGTGCGCCCGCGGGGTGTGCACGATCGGGCACCGCGGAGCTGTTCCCGCGTGTACGACGTGACGATGTCCACGGACGGCGTCGAACGCGAGGTGCTGGTCGTCGTCCACGCGAGTTCGCGGATGCCGCCCGGGGACACCCTCCAGCTGACGTCGGGATCCCACCTCGCCCACGTCTGGCGCTTTCCCCACGACCCGTACCTGCCGGGGCTCGCAGCCGCAGCGTCGCGACGGAGCGTGCGAGACCTCCTCGACACCCTCGACGTGCCCGACGGGCACGTCACCCTCCGAACCCGGGCGTACCGACCGGGACGGCGTGCCGTGATCGAGGTCCGCGTCTCGGGACCGCAGGGCGACGGCCGAGCGCTGTACCTCAAGGTGCTGTCGGGCCGCCGCGCCGAGCAGGTCGCGCAGATCCATCGCCTGCTCGACGGCGTCGTGCCGGTACCACGCGTGGTCGGAGTGGACCCGTCCTCCGGGATCCTGGCGATGGAGGCGCTCGGCGGACAGACGTTGCGTTCCGTGCTGCACGACGGCGGGACGCTTCCCGATCCCGACGCCGTGGTGACCCTCAGCGAGGCGATCGCAGCATCGGGTCTCGAGTCCTCGAATCGACCCGCGCGGTTCGCCGATCCGACGCGCCACGTCGCCAGACTGTCGAGCGTGGTGCCGGACCTCTCCCGCGACATCGAACGCGTCGCCGACGCAGCCCGTGAACTCGGCACCACCATCGTCCCGGTCCACGGCGACCTCCACGACGCGCAGATCCTGGTCACGGATGGTCGGATCACGGGACTGCTCGACGTCGACGGAGCCGGTCCGGGACACCTGGCGCGAGACGCCGCGGGCCTGCTCGTGCGGGTGGAGTCATTCCTCGCGGACTCACCCGCGCACGCGGCTCCGGTCGAGTCATGGGTATCAGCGCTCACGGCGACGTACGAGGGACTCGTGGGGCGTGACGTCCTGCGACGTGCCCGCGCCGGCGCCTGGCTGTCCCTCGCGACGGGCCCCCGACGTGCGGGACGCCCGGACTGGCGCGCGGAGACACGGCGGCGGGTGGCGCAGGCCGTCGAGGTACTGGACGGCTCATGACTGCGGCTCAGCTGTCGAGCGAGTCGTCCGAGTCGACGGAGTCGACGGAGTCGTCACTCGAGTCGCTCGAGTCGCTCGAGGCCGACGAGACCGACGAGTCGACACTGGAGTCGAACGAGGCCATCCGTGTCTCCGAGGTCGAGGCGCCGGCTGCTGCTCCGACGGTCGCGGAGATCTGCGGGGCAACGAACTCGGTCGCGTCGTCCGAGTCCAGGTCGCTGTCGGAGGTGTCGCTCGGCACCGCGTCGCGATCGTCCGTCACGAGCGGGACCACGATGGACGACTCGGTGACGAGCTTCGCGAGGTCCCCGTCCTGGGCGACGAGTTCGATGGTCCCCACGTCGGGCTGCGATCCGCTCATCGTCGTCCCCAACCCGAACGCCGCCGCCGCGACAGCCGTCGTCGCGGCGCCCGCAGTCACGACCTTCCATCCCGTCGACGCCCAGTCCATCGAATGTCTGCCCATGGTCGAGCCTCCTGTGGCGTGGCGTCGGTCCTGTCGTGGTTGGTGGGCCGACGTGGTGGCGAACCGGTGTCCGCGCGGTCGCCATCCTGCACCTCGGACCTGAGGGGAACCTGAGAACCACCTGAGGGTGTGCTCAGGTCGGTGTCGGCACTCCGAACCGGGGTGATCCGGCCCATGTCCGGTCGACGTCGACGACCGGACACGGCTACGAAGGGTCACCCTCGAACGGAGCGCCTCCCCTGGAACCCGACGACACGGTCATCATCACCTGCGCGGTGACGGGAGGGATGACGGTCCCGTCCCAGAGCTCCGCGATCCCCGTGACCCCTGCGCAGATCATCGAGGCGGGTGTCCGCGCCCACGAGGCCGGTGCGGCGGTGATCCACGTGCACGTGCGGGACCCGGAGACTGGCGCACCGTCGGCCGACCTCGACCTGTTCCGGGAGGTCCTGACCGGCATCTCGACCCGATGCGACGCGATCCTGCAGCCCACGACCGGTGGCGGAGCAGGGATGACCATGGACGAGCGTCTCCGCGTCGTCGACGCGCTCGAACCCGAGATGGCGACGTTCAACGCCGGCAGCATCAACTTCGGGATCTTCCCGGTGCTCCGGCGGGACCTTCCGTTCGCGGACTGGGAACGCGAGTACCTGGACAGCACCCGCGACTACGTGTTCCGCAACACGTTCGCGGACATGGAGCAGGCGGCACGGACGATGCGCCGCACGGGAACCCGACCCGAGATCGAGGTCTACGACGTCGGGCACCTCTTCAACCTGCGGCACCTCGTCGACGAGGGCCTGCTCGACGAGCCCCTGCACCTGCAGTTCGTGCTCGGGGTGCTCGGTGCCAACGCGCCGGAACTCGACCAGCTGCTCCACATGCTGCGCACGGCCGAGCGCCTGTTCGGCACCGACATCACCTGGTCGGTCGCCGGGGTCGGCTATCCCGCAGAGTTCCACCTCGCCGCCGCAGGACTGATGCTGGGCGGCAACATCCGGGTGGGTCTCGAGGACAACCTGCGCGTCGGACCTCGACGCGGCGCCACCTCCAACGCTGAACTCGTCGCCCGCGCCGTCGAACTCGCCGCGTTCTTCGACCGCCGACCCGCCACGCCGGCCGAGGCGCGCACACGCCTGCGGATCCCGCCTCGCACGGACCCCTGAGGCCGGGTCACACGAGCGCGAGCGGATCGATCATCGAGCCTGTCGCACCCTCGATCTTCAGCGGCAGCGCGATGAAGACGAACTCGTGGATCCCCGCTGCGGCAAGTTCCTCGAGGTACAGGCTCTCCATGATGTAGATGCCCTCCTCGATCAGCAGGCGGGTGTGGACCGGCTGCGGGTTGGACGGCACCCCGGGAGTCGGCGTGGGCTGGACCTCGAAGGTCTCGGTGTCACTGCCCACGGCCACGACACCACGATCGACGAGCCAGTCCGCCGCCGACAGGTCCGGACCCGCCGTGAGATGCTCACGCATCCGCTGCTCGTCCGGCCACAGGCCGAGGTAGCCGGTGCGTACCAGCACCACGTCCCACTGGCCGACCGCCGTTCCCTGGACGTCGGCGACCGCGGCGAGCTCGGCCGCGTCGACGGCTTCGTGGCCGGGCAGGCGGTCGACGCCGCGATGTCGCGGCACGTCGAGCAGGACTCCACGGGTCACGATGGCCGGCAGCTTCGCCGCGTCGCCGACCGTCGGGCCCCGATCGGAGAGGTGTTCGGTCGCCCGCGCACCGCCGAACCACTCGCCGTCCGGACCGACCGTCATGTGGGCGAGTGCGTCGACGTGCGCGCCCGAGTGCGAGGTCCCGCTCACCACCTCGGCCATGTACGCCAGACCGATGTCGTTCGGTGTGCCCCAGGGGTTGGCGCCCTCTGCCTGCATTCCCTGCGGCGTGCGGAAGTTGGTCACCTGGAACGGCGGGTGCCCGGGGAACAGGGGCATCCCCGGGAAGCGGGGCACCGACAGGGAGACGCGCCGGCCCGTGCGCACCATGCGCATGACGTCGACGACGTGCGCATCGGGGATGTCCCCCGCGGGACCGACCTCGGGCAGACTCGTCATGTGCGTGCTCCCGTCGTCGGACCCGACCGGTGGCGGGTCAGCGTGCCGCCTCGACCCCCGCGAGGCGTTCGATCGCCTTCACCAGCGCATGGTTGCCCTCGGCTCCCGCTCCGCCTGCCTGCAGGAGCCCGTACAACTGCTGCACGATCGCGGTCGCCACGACGGGGACGCCGGCCTGTGCAGCGGCGTCCGCCACGAGGCGCAGGTCCTTCTGCTGAAGGTCGATCGTGAACCCCGGGCGCCAGTCGCGGTCGATGACCTGCGGACCACGGTTCGCGAGCATCCAGCTGCCGGCCGCACCACCGGTGACGGCCTCGAGGGTGCGGTCGAGATCGAGTCCGTGGGCAGCGGCGAAGACCAGCGCCTCGGACACGCCGAGCATGTTCACGACCACGAGGATCTGGTTGACGAGCTTGGCCGCCTGGCCCGCCGAGACGCCGCCCACGTGGGTCACCCGAGCGGAGAAGGCGTCGAGGACGGGGCGAGCCCGTTCGACGTCGGCGTCGGATCCACCGACCATGGCACTGAGCGTGCCCTGTGCTGCACCCTCGCTGCCGCCACTGACCGGGGCGTCGACGAAGCCGACTCCGCGCTCCGCGAGGGCCGCCGCGATCCGACGCGTCGCGTCCGGACTGATCGTCGAGCAGTCGACGAGCAGCGCACCCTGGTGCATCGCCGCCAGGACTCCCCCGTCGCCGAGCACCAGTTCCTCGACGTCGGGCGTGTCGCTCACGCACAGGACGACGACGTCACAGGCCGCCGCGAGCGCGCTCGGCGACTCCGCGACGGTGGCACCTGCGGCAGCGAGTGGCTCCGCGCGCTCGACCGTCCGGTTCCAGACCGTCAGGTCCGCGCCAGCCGCGAGCAGGTTGCGGGCCATGCCCGCACCCATGATGCCCAGCCCGATGAATCCGACCGTCTCCACGTCGCCTCCCAGCGCGTCGGTGCATGTCCACGCCACGGACCCTACGCGGCCGGGAGGGCCGAGTCGCCACTCGCTCGGGTGTTCAGGCGAGCGCGTCCACGATGAGTCCCGCCGTGGTCCGCAGCAGGCCCAGGTAGGTGTCCGCACCACTGCCCGGCTCCCCCAGCGCATCGGTGTAGATCCGGACGACCTCGACCTGCAGGTCCCCGCGGCCGATGATCTCACTGGCGAGCTGCTCGGCGAGCCGTGCCGAGTCGGTGTTCTCCGCGAAGACCGCCGGCACCTGGGCTCGCTCGACGTCCTCGATGAGCCGCGCGAAGCTGCGCGGGTCTGTCTCTGCCTGGGTGGAGGACCCCGGGACCACGGTGCCGAGCACCTCGAACTCGTAGCGATGCGCGAGGTACCCCAGTGCGTCGTGGTTGGTCACGAGGACCCGCCGTTCCGGGGCGATGGTCGCGAACATGGCCTCCAGTTCTGCGTGCACCTCGAGGATCTCTTCCGCGTACGACTCGCCGCGCGCCTCCCACTCCGAGTCGGCGAGCCGGGTGTCCACCGCGGCGATCTCGGTCGCCACCAGCCTCACGGCATCGGCCATCCGCACCGGGTCGAACCAGAAGTGCGGGTCGTACGGTCCATGCGCGTGGTCGTCGGCGCCGTGGTCGTCGGCGCCGTGGTCGGCCTCCTCGTGACCATGATCGTCCTCCACACCATGGGAGTGACCGCTCTCCTCATGGCCATGACCGTCCTCCTCGTGACCGTGGTCGTCGTGGGCATCGTCCTCGTGACCGTGGCTGTGCGGACCGTCGAAGTCGTACTCGATCGGGTCGAGAACGTTCGCGAGCTCGAGGATGTTCGCGCCGTCCAGGGCAGCCGCCTCCATCATGTCGACGAGGTTCTCCTCGAGCATGAGGCCGTTGGCGACGACGAGCGCCGCCTCACGCAGCGCGACACCGTCGCCCGGTGAGGGCTGGAACGTGTGCGGATCAGCCCCGGGAGGCATGATGACCCGGACGATGGCATCGTCTCCGACGAGATTCTGCACGACGTCCCCGAGGATCGACGTCGTCGCGACGATCAGGATCGGGTCGTCGATCTCCTCCGACGCAGGGTCGACCTGCTCCGCAACCTCTGCCTGGTCGGACCCGCAGGCCGCGAGCAGCAGGACGAGTGCGAGAAGCAGCACCCCCGGGGAGAGGCGTCGCCTGGAACGTGGGGTTCGTCGTGACGTCATGTTCGAAGCATCCTCTGCGTGTGTGGTGTCGGTGGTGTCGAGAACGACGCGTGACACGATAACAGGAATGATTCCTATTCGCAATGCAGTAGCCTCGCGCCGCCCCGGCATCGGGTCACGGGCCGGATCGCGGATCGACGAACACAGCAACCACGCAACACGCGGACGAACCGCGCGGAGGAACCGACGGTGAACCGTGAGCACGGCCTCGGCCGGACCCGACTCGCGGTCCTGCTGGTCGGGTTCTTCCTGTCCGGCTTCGCCGCGCTCGTCTACCAGGTGCTGTGGGTTCGACACCTGGGTCTGCTGTTCGGGAGCACCGCCCAGGCCGCCGCGATGGCGATCGCGATCTTCTTCGCTGGCATCGCGGTCGGAGGCTGGCACCTCGGGAACCGGGCGCCGGGAGGCACGGCCAGCCTGCGATGGTTCGGCCTCGTGGAACTGGGTGTCGCCGCCACCGCACTGGGCCACTTCGTCCTGCTCGACACGTACCGGGCGATCTACCCGGCACTCCACGCCGTCGCCGGAACGAGTGCGGTCGCGGACACCGTGGCGAAGATGCTCGTCGCGACGATCGTGCTCTTCCCGTCCGCCGTGCTCATGGGTGGCACCCTGCCACTGATCGGCGACTTCGTCGTGCGGTCGCGCGACCGTCTCGGGCGATCGGGTACCACGCTGTACGCGGTGAACACGGCCGGATCCGCAGCCGGCGCGCTCGCGGCCGGGTTCGTGCTCCCCCCGCTCCTCGGTTTCCACGGGGCGTACGTCGCCGCCATCGCGATCGATGCGATCGTCGGACTCGGCGCCGTGCTCGCCGCACGTCGATGGCACGCACTGCCGGCTCCGACGACCACGACCCCCGCCATCGAGCCGAGACGGACCGAGGTGTCACCCGACCGTGGTGAGGGCACGCGCGCCTTGCCCTCACGCCGTGTCGTGATGGCGATCGCGTTCCTGTCGGGCTTCGCGACGCTCGGCGTCGAGGTCATCTGGACACGACTGTTCGCGCAGGTGCTGCACAACTCGGTCTACACCTACGCCCTCGTGCTCACGACGTTCCTCGTCGCCCTGGCACTCGGCGCGGGCGTGGCGAATCGGCTGGCGCGGTCCCGACGCTCCCCGACGTCGATCCTCCTCGGGCTCCTCGCAGCCTCGACGGTCGCGGTGACGACGTCACCGTGGGTCTTCACGGTGGCCACCGACGGGCTCTCGTACGTGGGCGCCGATCTGGGGTGGAGCGCCTACGTGTGGGCTGTCGCGTCGACGGCCGCGCTGGTCATGCTGGTCCCCGGCGTGGCGCTCGGCACGGTGCTGCCCTACCTGCTCCGGACCCTCGAGTCGGAACCGGGCGGTGCCGGGCGTGTCATCGGCCGTCTCGTCGCGACCAACACCTCCGGTGCGATCGTCGGTTCGTTGGCCGCCGGATTCGTCGTGCTCCCGCTCGTCGGCGCAACAGGCGGCCTGCTCCTCGTGGGCTCCGTGTACCCCGTGCTCGCGATGCTCGTCGTCTGGCCGCGACGGCCACCAGACACCTCGGTCCGCCGGTGGTCGCCACCGCGTGCTGGGCGCGCCACGGTGGCGGTGTCGCTGGCTGCCGTCGCAGCCATCCTCGCGGGCTCCCAGGCCGTGGGGACCTCGCCGCTGTCCGCAACAATCGCCCCTGACGTGATCGACGTGCGGGAGGGACCGCAGGCAACGGTCGCGGTCGTGGAACGCGACGGGCACCTGAGCATCCGGGTCAACAACTTCTACGTGCTCGGAGGCACTCGCGCGCGACACGCCGAACGCAACCAGGCCGTCCTGCCGATGCTGCTGCACCCCGATCCCCGCACCGTGTTCTTCCTCGGGATGGGCACGGGCATCACGGCCGGAGGGTCCCTTCCGTTCCCGGTCGAGCGAGTCGTGGTGTGCGAACTCATCGGGGACGTCGTTCGCGCGGCGGACCGCCACTTCGGACCATGGACCAACGGTCTGTTCGAGGACGACCGGGTGGAGATCCACGCAGAGGACGGGAGGAACTGCCTCGCCCGCAGCCCCGAGACGTTCGACCTGATCGTGAGCGACCTGTTCACGCCCTGGAAGGCGGGAACGGGAAACCTCTACACCCGTGAGCACTTCGAGATCGCGGCGAGCCGGCTCGAACCCGGCGGCCTCTTCGTCCAGTGGCTGCCGCTCTACCAGGTCTCGGAGCGGGAACTCGGGTCCATCGTCCGGACCATGGACGACGTCTTCGAGCAGGTCACCCTCTGGCGCGGGGACCTGTACCCGGAACGCTCGATCGTCGCGATCATCGGGCACGCCGACGGCACACCCGTCGATCCGGCCAGCCCGGTGGACGTCGGCCGTCGAGTTCGACGCGGCGCGACCCTGACCGGCGCGCACCTCGAGGCGCTCGCACTGCGGATGTACGTGGGCAACGCCACCGCCGCCGGCGTGTTCTCGGACGCTCCGCTGAACACGGACTCCCGACCGTTCGTCGAGTACACGGCCCCGCGGACCCACCGCGACGAACGCGTCGGCGCGACGACGTTCATGGTCGGCGAGCATCGCGAACGCTTCTACGACGAGATGTTCGAACGACTCCCCCCGCGGGAGGACCCGTTCCTCGCACTCCTCACGGATGAACAGGTCGGTCACGTGCTCGCAGGACGTGCCTACTCGCGACACGTCTGGGCCGCGTCTGCCGGCGACACGCAGTCGGCCGACGATGCGTGGCAGGAGTTCCTCCGCCTCGCTCCACCGGGCACGCTGCGAGCGACGATGGCCGCATTCACGCTCCTGGGATGACCCGACGACCACCTGGCGCGGTCTCAGGCTTTAGGTTAGCCTTACCTCCAGCCACTGAGGTTGCCCTTACCTGCCCCCCCCCCCGACCTCGCCGCGCTGGCCCGGTGCCACGCGAGCGCCCGAGGACATCATGAGACACCTGAACCGCCGTCCCGCGCTCCTGATCGGAGCCCTGCTGTTGGCGATGAGCGCCTGCACGACACAGGAGCCCACCACGTCGACCGGCGACACGCCGGCCGTCGACCAGCCTGCAGGGCCCCTGACCGTCTACTCCGGGCGCAACGAGGAACTCGTCGGCTGGGTGTTCGACGCGTTCACGGAGGAGACCGGCATCGAGGTCCGTGTGCGGTACGGCAACACCGCCGAACTCGCCGTCACCATCCTCGAGGAGGGCGTCGCGAGTCCCGCTGACCTGTACTGGGGACAGGACGCCGGCGCTCTGGGCGCCCTGGAGGGTGCCGGGCGCTTCGCCGAACTGCCCGCGGACGTGCTCGACCTGGTCGACGCCAACTTCCGGTCGCCGTCCGGCGCCTGGACCGGCATCACCGGCCGGGTGCGGGTGCTCGCCTACAACACCGACGTCCTCGACGAGGCCGGCGTCCCCGACTCCGTGTTCGCCCTCACCGACGAGCGGTGGCGCGGCCGCATCGGCTGGGCCCCCCAGAACGGATCCCTGCAGGCGTTCGTCACCGCGATGCGCGTCACCCACGGCGAGCAGGAGACCCGGGACTGGCTCGAGGCCATCATGGCGAACGAGCCCGTGGCGTTCGCCAACAACACCGGCGCCATCGAGGGCGTGGCCCGAGGCGAGGTGGACGTGGCACTCGTGAACCACTACTACCTGTACCGGTTCCTCGCCGAGGACCCCGCGTTCAACGTCGCCAACCACTACCTGCCCGGCGACATCGGTGGTCTGATGAACGTCGCGGGCATCGGGGTGCTCGACAGCTCCGACGCTCCCGAGGCCGCGTTCGAACTCGTTCGGTACCTCCTCAGCGAGCGGGTCCAGGCGCACTTCGGGCAGGTCACCGACGAGCTCGAGTTCCCCCTCCGACGGGGCGTCGACGCACCGGCGCTGCCGACGCTCGACGAACTGTCACCGCCCGAGGTCGATCTCAGCAGGCTCGAGGACCTGCAGGCGACGCTCGAGATGCTCCGCGAGGTCGGGGCGTTCGACTGAATCGGTGGCCCCGGGCAACACGGGAGGGGCGGCCGTCTGGCCGCCCCTCCCTCCCCGTGCGCACGATCCGGGCTACTGGGTGACGTCGTCGGTCAGGGTGGGCTGACCGAAGAACGGGATCCGTTCGAAGTCGAGTTCGTGGCGCTTCATCGCCTCTCCGAGGACCTTCTGGTCGAGGTCTCCGGCCTTCACGAGTTCGGCCAGGACGCAGTACGCGATGGAGGCCGCGTCGATGCGGTGGAAGCGGCGCAGTGCGTCACGGGTGTCCGACCGCCCGAACCCGTCGGTGCCGAGCACCGCGAACGGCCCCGGCACCCAGTCTGCGATCTGGAACGGGGTGGCGCGCATCCAGTCGCTCACGGCGACGTAGGGACCCTCGGTGTCTGCGAGGATGCGGGTGACCATCGGAACGCGCGGTTCGGCGTCCGGATTGGTGCGGTTCCAGGACTCCGTCGCGAACCCGTTGCGCAGCAGGCGGTTCCAGCCGGGAGCCGACCACACGTCGGCGGCGACGTCCCACTCCTCTGCGAGGATCTCCTGCGCGCGCAGGGCCTCGTTGATGATCGTTCCCGACGCCATCACGTGGGCCGGGCGGGTCCCACCGGAGGCCGGACGGAACCGGTAGAGCCCGTCGATCACCTGCTGGTCGTCGACGTGGTCCGGCATCGCCGGTTGCACGACAGGTTCGTTGTAGACGGTGAGGTAGAAGATCACGTCCTCACCGCCCTCGACCCGGTCGTCGGAGTACATGCGGCGCAGGCCGTGCTCGACCAGCACGGCGAGTTCGTACGCGAACGACGGGTCGTAGGCCTCGATCGCCGGGTTCGACTGGGCGATCAGCAGCGAGTGCCGGTCCTGATGCTGGAGCCCCTCGCCGTTGAGCGTGGTGCCGCCAGCGGTCGCCCCGACGATGAAGCCACGGCTGCGCTGGTCGGCGGCGGACCAGATCGAGTCGCCGGTGCGCTGGAAGCCGAACATCGAGTAGAAGACGTACAGCGGGATCATCGGCTCGCCGTGCGTCGCGTAGCTGGTGCCCGCGGCGTGGAACGTGGCCAGCGAGCCTGCCTCGGTGATGCCCTCGTGGATGATCTGGCCGTCCGTCGCCGTGCGGTACGACAGCAGCAGGTCCTGGTCCACGGGCTCGTAGTTCTGGCCCAGGTGGTCGTAGATCCTCGCCGACCGGAACCAGGAGTCCATGCCGAACGTGCGGGCCTCGTCGGGGATGATCGGCACGATCCGCTCGCCGAAGCCCTTGGTGCGCAGCAGGTCACGGAACACCCGGACCAGGGCCATCGTCGTTGCGACCGGCTGGTTGCCGGACCCCTGCTTGAGGTCCGCGTAGACGTCGTGCCCGGGCAGTTCCGGCATGGCGAACACCGTGCGCCGCTCGGGCACGAATCCCCCGAGTTCGCGACGCCGCTCCATCAGGTACTCGAACTCGGGAGATCCCTCCTCCAACCGCACGTACGGAGGCAGGTCACCCTCGAGCTGGTCGTCGGCGATGTCGAGTCCGAGGTTGTCGCGGAACGTCTTGAGCGCATTCGACGACAGCTTCTTCATCTGGTGCACGGCGTTGCGCGCCTCGAAGTCCGGGCCGAGCGTCCAGCCCTTGACCGTCTGCGCGAGGATGGCGGTCGGCGCACCGGCCGTCTGCTCCGCGGCACGGAACGCGGCGTACACCTTGCGCAGGTCGTGACCGCCGCGGGAGAGCCTCGCCAGTTGGTCGTCGGAGAGGTCGGCGACCATCTCCTTGAGACGCGGATCGGCGCCGAAGAAGTGGTCACGGACGTAGGCGCCACCCTTGGCGATGTACGTCTGCATCTGGCCGTCAGGGACCTCGTTCATCCGGTTGAGCAGCACACCGTCGACGTCTCGCGCGAGCAGTTCGTCCCACTCGGGACCCCAGATCACCTTGATCACGTTCCATCCGGCACCGCGGAACGACCCCTCGAGCTCCTGGATGATCTTGCCGTTGCCGCGCACGGGCCCGTCGAGCTGCTGCAGGTTGCAGTTGATCACGAAGGTGAGGTTGTCGAGCCCTTCACGGGCCGCGACCGGGAGTCCCGCGTGGAACTCGGGCTCTGCCGTCTCGCCGTCGCCCCCGAAGAACCACACCCGCTGCTGCGAGGTGTCGCGGATCCCACGCCCGTGGAGGTACCGGTTGAACCTCGCCTGGTACACGGCGTTGAGGGGCCCGAGGCCCATCGACACCGTCGGGAACTCCCAGAACTCCGGCATGAGTCGAGGGTGCGGGTAGGACGACAGGCCACCCGGATCGACCTCACTGCGGAACCGGTCGAGCCGGTCCTCGTCGAGACGGCCCTCCACGAACGCACGCGCGTAGATCCCCGGCGACGCGTGCCCCTGGAAGTAGACCTGGTCACCGCCGCCGGGATGGTCCTTGCCCCGGAAGAAGTGGTTGAACCCGACCTCGTAGAGGGTCGCGGCCGACGCGTAGGACCCGATGTGCCCGCCCGTCTCACGCTTCACGTTGGTGCGATGGACCATCACCGCCGCGTTCCACCGGACGTGCTGGCGGATGCGGACCTCGAGGTCCTCGTCACCGGGGAACGTGGGTTCGGCGTCGGTCGGGATGGTGTTGACGTAGTCCGTGGTGGTCAGTGACGGGAGGCCGATGTTCTGCTGACGGGCGCGCTCGAGCAGCTTCAGCAGGAGGAAGCGACCGCGCTCACGCCCACTGGTTCCGACCACGGCGTCGAACGAGTCGAGCCACTCGGCCGTCTCGGTCGCGTCGAGATCCGGATGGGGGGCCGGCACGCCGTCGGTGATGACAGGCTGCTGGTCCGTCCGTGCGCGCTCAGGGGTCAGGGACACGTGATTCCTCCGGGCAGGTGCGTACGGTAACCCGTCACCACGAGGTGGCGGGATTCAGTTCGCGTGCTGGCGCAGCCATCGGTGCGCCCATCGGCGCCGCACCACCTCGAACGCGTCTGCGGCGGCACCCGGGTCGTCACGTTCGAACTCGTGGACGACGTCCCACAGGTCGGCGCAGGTGGTGTCCTCTCGGAGCTCGTCCGCATCGAACAGGTCGGCGACCCCGCCGTAGTCGAGCTCCAGCAGCGACTCAGGGCTGAAGCGATCGATCCACGCAGCGAGCGCCGACACCCCGTCGACCACGTCCTCCGGGACGTGGGGAGACGCGGTCACGGCACCGAGCACACGACGCAGCCGCTCCAGCGCCGCATCCGAGCCGGTGAGGTGGACGACGCGCGTCCCATGACCCTCCGCGTGTCCACGGACCCGGCGCTGCGACGGATCGAACGCGAGGAACCAGTGCAGGGGGACGAGCCAGGCCTCGTCGAGCACGTGGGGCGTTCGTCGCGTCGCCACCACCCGCCCGAGCTCCTCGCGCAGGCCGACGTCCGGGAGGAACGCATCGGCGACCTGGCCGGGCACGGAACGCCGGAAGCGTTCCAGCGACACCGCTGCCCGCACGTCGGCCTCCAGTGGACACACCAGGACTCGCTCGCCGCGACGGCGCACCAGCGCCTCAGGTTCGGCCGACGGGGGGTGTCCCCACAGGATGCCCCGGAAGGATCGGGCCTCGGCCCGTGCCTGCTGGGAGCGCGTGAGTCCGCGCCCCGAGGCGACGTACGCCTCCCAGTGGCGACGCTGCCCCGGGGGGAACGAGTCCAACGGGGCGAACAGCCGCAACTGCGCACGAGGGAGGTCCATCATCGAAGACCCTAACGGTCGGATCGCGCCGACGCCCATGACGGGTGCGCGTCCCCTGCCTCGTGGCATCCCGCCAACGGCGGGTCAGGGCCCGTCGATCTCGGCACCCACGAGACGGACGTGCGGCTCGGCATCGGGCGTCGTGGCAGCGGCGACGGCCCCCATGCGCCACGCCCGCACGCCTCGCCCGGCGAGCAGGTCGACCGCGCGATCCGCGTCCTGTTCGGGCAGCACGACGATCATCCCGACCCCGCAGTTGAACGTGCGCCACATCTCCGCCTCGGTCACGGGTCCGTGGACACGCAACCACTCGAAGATGGCCGGCCAGCGCCACGTGTCACGGTCGACGTCCGCGACCACCCCGGCGGGCAGGACACGCGGGAGGTTGCCCGGTATGCCCCCGCCGGTGACGTGACACAGCGCGTGGACGTCGACCGCCTCGATGAGCGCGAGACAGTCGGCCGTGTGGATCCGGGTGGGTTCGAGGAGTTCCTCGCCGAGGGGACGATCGAGCCCGTGCCGTTCGTCGAGCGGGAGCTCACCCACGATCCGTCGCACGAGGCTGTAACCGTTGCTGTGCAGCCCGGACGACTCGATCGCGAGAAGTACGTCTCCCGGCCGCACACGTGGCGCGCCCAGCAGACGATCGCGATCGACGACACCCACCCCGAAGCCCGCGAGGTCGAACGCGTCGTCGTCGAGCAGGTCCGGGTGCTCGGCGGTCTCCCCGCCGACGAGCGCGCACCCGGCCTCGACGCATCCGTCGGCGATGCCCGCCACGAGGTCGACGACCCGCGCCTCGCCGAGACGTCCCACCACGATGTAGTCGTTGAAGAACAGGGGGGAGGCTCCCGTCACCACGAGGTCGTCGACCACCATCGCGACGAGGTCGCGCCCGATCGTGTCGTACACGCCCATGCGACGAGCGATCTCGACCTTCGTGCCGACCCCGTCGGTGCCCGACACGAGCACCGGTTCACGCAGACCCTCGAACCGTGCCGCGAAGAGTCCGCCGAACCCGCCGATGCCGTCGAGCACCTCGGGTCGTCGCGTCCGGGCGGCGTGCCTCGCGATCTGCCCGACGGCCCGGTCGGCCGCCTCGATGTCGACCCCCGCGTCTGCATAGGAGAGGGGTTCGCCCGTCCCGCCGGAGGTGGTCACGCGGTGTCCTTCACGGATGCATCGGTACCCGGACCGTCGTCGGGACGGCGGGACGGCGGACGCCAGAGGCGTCGGAACGCCCGCTCCGCGTCGGCGAACGTGTCCAGGGGTTCGACGACGGCGCCGACCGCCTCGAGCAGTTCCTCGAGTTCGTCGGTGCTCGCCGCGACCTCGTCGAGTTCACCCGCTGCCTGCAGTGCCTCGTCGAGCGAGTCGGAACAGGCCTGCCACTCGTGGGCGATCGCGTCGAGTCTCCAGTCAGGCATCCAGGCACGCGCGTCGGTGATCGAGCGCCGGACCGCGTCCGTGCCGACGGCGATCGGTGCGGGTTCGACCCTGCCGGTCGGCAGCGTGCCGAGCAGCACTCGACGGCCGGCCTCGATGACCTCGGCACAGTCGAGGAAGGCCCACCACGCGGGGTGGACCTCTGCGGGCATGTCTGGTTTGCGACGGAACATGGCCGCATGTTCCCCGTCTCGACACCCGGGGGCAAGCCGGGGCCGCGACGCCGACCTGTCGCCGCGCGGCGATCACGGGCCCAGGAGCCCCGTAGGCTTCGCACATGGCCCACACCCCGGCGACGCTCCGACTCGAGGCGCATCCCTTCCTGGATGCGCTGCGCGACCACGTCCTCGTGTTCGACGGCGGCATGGGCACCGCGCTGCAGACCCAGCACCTGACGGCTGAGGACTTCGGCAGCGACGACCTCGACGGCTGCAACGAGGTGCTCGTCGTCAGCCGCCCCGACGCGGTCGAGCGGGTGCACCGCGGCATGCTCGAGGTCGGGGTGGACGCCGTCCAGACCGACACCTTCGGCGGCGCCCCGTGGGTGCTCGACGAGTACGGGCTCGGAGCCCGCACCGAGGAGCTCAACGAGGCGGCGGCAGCCATCGCCCGGCGGGTCGCCGACGAGTTCTCGACGCCCGACCGGCCGCGCTGGGTCATCGGCTCGATCGGACCCGGGACCCGCTCACCGACCCTGTCCCTCGGGAAGGACCCGGCGACCACCCGCGACTTCATCGACGTCGCCACGATGGAGGAGGGCTATCGCCGTCAGGTCCGTGGGCTGCTCGACGGCGGCAGCGACGTGCTGCTCGTCGAGACGAGCTTCGACCTGCTGCAGGTGAAGGCCGCCGTCGCGGCGTGCGACGACGTGTTCCGCGAACGGGGCCAGCGGGTCCCCGTGATGGTCCAGTTCACGGTCGAGAAGGACATCAACACGATGCTGCTCGGCACGGAGCCGGCAGCAGCCATCGCCGCGCTCGACCCGCTGCCGATCGACGTGCTCGGGATGAACTGTGCGACCGGTCCCGACGACATGCGTGAGCACGTGCGCACACTGGCCCGGCAGTCACGGCTGCCCATCAGCGTCATCCCCAACGCCGGCATCCCCCACCTCGAGGACGGCCAGACCGTCTACCCGCTCGATCCCCCCGCGCTCGCGGCGGCCCACGTGGAGTTCGTGGAGCAGTTCGGCGTGTCGATCGTCGGCGGGTGCTGCGGCACGACCGTCGAACACATGGCTGCGGTCGTCGACGCCGTCGGGGGCCACCGGGCACGTCGACGCGTGCTCGACCGCCCGTCGCAGGCACGTCCCGGCGCGGCCGGCCGGCTGCTCGCCGGCGACCCGGAGCCTGCCGAAGGCGAACCCGAGCCGCTCGTCGTCGAGTGGCGCCCGTCGCTCGCCTCGCTCTACTCGGCGGTGACCATCGAGCAGGACACGGCGTTCCTCGCGATCGGCGAACGGGCCAACGCCAACGGGTCGAAGGCGTTCCGCGAGATCCTCCTGTCCGAGGACTGGGACGCCGCCGTCCAGTTGGCTCGCTCCCAGGCACGTGAGGGCGCGCACGTGCTCGACGTGTGTGTCGACTACGTGGGTCGCGACGGTGCCCCCGACATGGCCGCGATCGTCGAGCGCTTCGCCACCCAGTCGACGCTGCCGCTGGTGATCGACTCGACGGAACCCGAGGTGATCGAGACGGCACTGGTCCGGCTCGGTGGCCGAGCGGTCGTCAACTCGGTCAACCTCGAGGACGGTCGCGTCAAGGCGGACCGGCTGCTGCCGCTGGCTCGGCGCTACGGCGCCGCGGTCATCGTGCTCGCGATCGACGAGCGCGGCCAGGCGCGTACCGCCGACTGGAAGGTCGAGGTCTGTCGTCGCGTGGCCGACATCGCCGTCGACGACCACGGTCTGGAGCCGCACGACCTCATCTTCGACTGCCTGACCTTTCCACTGGGATCCGGCCAGGAGGACCTGCGCCGCGACGCCGTCGAGACCCTGGAGGCCATCGAACGCGTCATGGCCGAGATCCCCGGGTGCGCGACGACGCTCGGGGTGTCGAACGTGTCGTTCGGGTTGTCCCCGGCCGCGCGCCAGGTCCTCAACTCGGTGTTCCTGAAGGAGGCGCGGGACCGCGGGCTGACGTCGGCGATCGTGCACCCCGGCCGGATCCTTCCCCTGCATCGGATCCCCGAGGAGCAGGTGCTCGTCGCCACCGACCTCGTGCACGATCGTCGTGGGACCGCGGGGCTCGGGGGCACCGCGCCGCCGGACCACGACCCGCTGCACCGGCTCATGGCGCTGTTCGACGGCGAGCGTGCTGCGGCGACGCCGGCCGAGGCGCTCGCCGAGCTGCCCGTCGAGGAACGGCTCGAACGCCGGATCGTCGACGGTGACCGCGACGGCATGACCGACGACCTCGACGAGGCACTGGCGACCCACCCGCCGCTGGCGATCATCAACGAGTTCCTGCTGAAGGGGATGGCGACCGTCGGTGAACTGTTCGCCACAGGGGCGATGCAGCTGCCGTTCGTGCTGCAGTCCGCCGAGGCGATGAAGTCGGCCGTCGCCCACCTCGAACCCCACATCCAGGCCGCAGGAGGGGACACGGCGTCGTCCCGAGGACGCATCGTGCTCGCGACCGTCAAGGGCGACGTCCACGACATCGGCAAGAACCTGGTCGACATCATCCTGCGCAACAACGGCTACGACGTCGTCAACCTCGGCATCAAGCAGCCGCTCGACGCCATCCTCGAGGCCGCCGAACGCGAACGGTGCGACGCCATCGGCATGTCCGGCCTGCTCGTGAAGTCCACGGTCATCATGCGAGAGAACCTCGAGGAGATGAACACCCGGGGCATGGCCCATCTGCCCGTGCTGCTCGGTGGGGCCGCGCTGACCCGCGGCTACGTGGAGGACGACCTGCGCGCGCTGTACGAGGGCGACGTCTTCTACTGCAAGGATGCGTTCGAGGGCCTGCGGACCCTCAACGAGGTGCTCAGCGCCCGGCGCGAGAACGCTGCCCCGGGGGACGTCGCCGTGCGACGGCCTCGCCGCACGCACACGCGGGCCGACGTCGTGGAACAGCCACCACGGCACGACGCGCGGGGCCGCCCACGATCCGCGGTCGCCGACGACGTCGACGTCCCGACACCGCCGTTCTGGGGCCAGCGCGTCGTGCGGGGCATCTCGATCGACGACGTCGTCCCGCTGCTCAACGAGGTCGCGCTGTTCCGCAACCAGTGGGGATTCAGTCCCGGTGAGGTCTCGACACCCGATGACCACCAGCGGTTGCTCGACGAGCAGGCCCGTCCCGCGCTGCGGGAGTGGGTGGCTCGCGCGAAGGCCGAGCGACTGCTGACCCCGCAGGTGGTGTACGGCTACTGGCCCGCGAACGGTGACGGGGACGACCTGGTCGTGTGGGACCCCGACGCCCCGGGCGAACGCGAACTCGTCCGGTTCACCTTCCCGCGTCAGGACCGCGGCCGGTTCCTGTGCATCGCCGACTTCTTCCGTTCAGTCGACTCCGGTCAGACCGACGTGCTCGGTGTCCAGCTGGTCACGATGGGACGCACCATCAGCGGAGTCGCGCAGGAACTCTTCGCCGCCGATCGCTACACCGACTACCTCTACGCCCACGGCTTCGGCGTGGAGATGGCGGAGGCGCTGGCGGAGCTCTGGCACCGACGGATCCGCGAGGAACTGGGGATGACCGGCGACGACGGACCCACCGTCCAGGACTGGTTCCGTCAGGGCTACCGAGGCTCGCGCTACTCCTTCGGGTACGCGGCCTGTCCGAATCTCGAGGACCAGGAACGACTCTTCCGCCTCATCGACCCGTCGACCATCGACGTCGAACTCACCGACGAGTTCATGCTCGACCCCGAACAGTCCACGTCCGCGATCGTCGTCCACCACCCCGAGGCCCGGTACTTCAACGCCCGATGACGGAGCAGGCCATGGACCCTCGTGCACACGTGCTGCCCGACGGCACCACGGTGACGCTGCGCGAGATGCGACCCGACGACGACGAGCGTCTGCTCGCGATGTGGGAGCGGACGTCACCCGAGTCGCGGCGCCGACGATTCCTCGGACCGTTCACGCTGGACCACGCGTCGGTGCAGCGCTTCACCCGACTCGAGCCGGGGCAGCAGTTCGCCGTCGTCGCCTGCCGGGGCCACGGAGACGCGGAGCGCATCGTCGGCTTCGCCCAGTGGGACCGGGATCCCGATCTCCCCTCGCGCGCCGAGTTCGCCGCGCTGGTCGAGGATGCCGAACAGGGACGGGGCGTGGGAACCGCACTGGTCCGCGAGGTCGCCCGGGCCGGGGCCGACGCTGGCATCACGCACCTGCGTGGCGACGTGCTGGCCGACAACGTCCGGATGCTGAACCTCATCCGGGAACTCGGACTCGAGTACCAGGCGCGCGGCGAGGGCGCCGGGGTCCTCCAGTCAGACCTGGAACTCACCGAGACCCCGAGGTTCCTCGACGTCGTGGACGAGGCGGAGCGGCGAGCCGCCACCGCGGCGCTGCGCCGGTTCCTGCACCCGCAGCGCATCGCCGTGGTCGGAGCGTCACGCAACCCCCGCGCGATCGGCGGGACGGTGTTCGGCAACCTCGTTCGTGGCGGGTTCGCGGGGGCGGTGTACCCGGTCAACCCGAACGCGACCCACGTGCAGGCCGTCGCGGCCTACCCCGACCTCGCGGCGTGTCCACAGGTTCCCGACCTGGTGATCGTCTGTGTCCCGGCGCCGCTGGTCGCCGGGGTCGTCGACGAGGCCGGCAGACTCGGCGTCGCCGCGGTCTGCGTCGTGACCGCAGGATTCGCCGAGGTCGACGGCGGTCGCGACCGGCAGGACGAACTGCTCGCACTGGCGCGCGGGCACGGTCTGCGCCTCGTCGGGCCGAACTGCATGGGCCTGCTCAACGGCGCTGACGACGTGCGCATGAACGCCACCTTCTCCCCGATCTTCCCGGCCGCAGGCCGGATCTCGATGTCTTCGCAGTCCGGGGCGCTCGGTCTGGCCGTGCTTCGCCACGTCGATCGACTGGGCCTCGGCATGGCGACGTTCGTGTCGGTCGGCAACAAGGCCGACATCTCCGGCAACGACCTGCTCCTGTACTGGGAGGAGGATCCCGACACCGACGTCGTGCTGATGTACCTCGAGTCGTTCGGCAACCCGCGCCGCTTCTCCCGGATCGCGCGACGTGTGTCCCGGAGCAAGCCGATCGTCGCGGTCAAGTCCGGCCGTAGCCACGCAGGGGTGCGGGCGGCGTCGTCACACACCGCCGCGATGTCCTCGGGTGACGAGGCCGTCCAGGCGCTGTTCGACCAGACCGGGGTGGTGCGCACGGACACTCTGGAGGAGATGTTCGACGTCGCCACGTTGCTGGCCCGACAGCCGCTTCCCACCGGCCGCAACGTCGCGATCCTCAGCAACGCGGGCGGACCGGCGATCCTCGCGGCCGATGCGCTGGAGGCCCACGGCCTCGAGGTCCCCCACCTCTCCGACCGCACGCTCGAGCAGTTGCGGTCCTTCCTGCCGACCGAGGCCGGGATCACCAACCCCGTGGACATGATCGCCTCCGCGTCGGCCGAGCAGTACGCCCGGGCCCTGCAGGTCCTGGGCGAGGCAGACGAGGTCGACGTCGTCTTCGTGATCTTCATCCCGACGGGGTCGATCGACGCGGACGGTGTCGCCGATGCGCTGGCACGCACCGTCGACGACCTGCCCGACGACCTCGTCGTGGTGTCGGTGTTCATGTCCGCCGACGACGCCCCCCGCCGACTGACCGAGGCCGGGGTCCCCGTCTTCGCGTTTCCCGAGACCGCCGCGCGCGCTCTGGGTCGCGTCCACCGGTACGCCACGTGGCGTCGCCGACCGCTGGGCGAGGTGGTCGAGCCTGCCGGGATCGACCGCGAGGCCGCCCGCGTCGCCGTCGACGAGTTCACCGCCGACCACCCCGGTGGAGCGGGCGGCGTCTGGGCGGACCACGGCACCGCGACCCGGATCCTGTCGGCCTACGGCATCCCGTTCGCCGCCTCGGAGGTGGTCACCTCGGCCGAGGAGGGGGCACGCGCGTTCGATCGGCTGGACGGGCCCGTGGCGGTCAAGCTGGCGGCCGCGGTCCACAAGGCGGACATCGGCGGGGTGGTGCTGTCCCTCACCTCCGCCGGCGACGTCGCCACATCCATCGAGCGCATGACGGCTCGGCTCCGCGACCAGGGACTCGAGCACCTGGCCGGAGCGTTCGTGGTCCAGCAGATGGTGCCCACGGGCGTGGAGATGGTCGTCGGCGTCACACACGACCCGTCGTTTGGTCCCGTGGTCGTCACCGGGATGGGCGGCACGCTCGTCGAACTGATCCACGACGTCAGCCTGCGCATCACCCCGCTGACCGACCAGGACGTGGACGAGATGCTCGACGAACTGCGCATGCGACCGCTGCTGAGCGGCTATCGCGGCGCCCCACCCGCCGACATCGACGCGCTGGTCGACCTGCTCCACCGGGTCAACGCCCTGGTCGAGGACGTCCCGGAGATCACCGAACTCGACCTCAACCCCGTGTTCGTCGGCCCCGGCTCGTCCGGTGCGACCGCCGTCGACGTGCGCATGCAGCTGACAGGAACGTCTCGATGACCCGCATCCACGAACGACTCGGCCAGGGCTTCGCCGTGTCATTCGAGTTCTTCCCTCCCCGCAGCGACGCCGCGGCCGACCGACTGCGGGCCACGTTGCGCGAGCTCGAACGGCTGGAACCGACGTTCGTGTCGGTCACGTACGGGGCCGGAGGGTCGACCCGTGACGCGACGCGGGAACTGGTCGAGCACCTCCGCGACGACACGACGCTGAACCCGATGGCGCACCTGACCGCCGTGTCACACACACGCGACGAACTCGAGGCCATCCTGCGCCGGCACCTGGACGCCGGCATCGACAACCTCATGCTGCTGCGCGGCGATCCGCCACGCGGTGACACCGACGCGTTCTGGGAGATCGAGCACGCGATCGACCTGGTCCACCTCGCCCGGTCGATCGGAGGCGCCGCGTTCTCGATCGGCGTCGCCGCGCACCCCGAGGGGCATCCGTCCTCCACGGACCTCGCCACCGATCGTGACCACCTGGCCGCCAAGCTCGAGGTCGCCGACTTCGCCATCACCCAGTTCTTCTTCGACGTCACCCACCACCTCCGGCTGGTCGAGGACCTCGCCGCCCGCGGCTGCGACCGGCCGGTCATCCCCGGCATCATGCCCGTGACCGACGTTCGGCAGATCGAACGGTTCGCGCAGCTGTCCGGTGCCGAGTTCCCCGCGCAGCTCGCCACTCGCCTGCACGCGGTCGACGATCCCGACGAGGTCCGCCGCATCGGCATCGAGGTCGCGACGCAGCTGTGTGCACGACTCCTCGACGAGGGGGTGCCGGGCCTGCACTTCTACACGCTCAACCACTCGACGGCGACACGCCAGATCCATGAGAACCTCGGCCTGTGACCGAGCGCCTCAGGCGGTGAAGCGACCGGGTCGCTCCCTCGCCCACCGGACCGTGTCGGCCAGCCCCTCGTCCAGGTCGACCGTCGGTTCCCAGCCGAGTTCGCGACGGGCGACGGTCAGGTCGGGGCGCCGACGCTGAGGGTCGTGCGAGGCCCGCTCGGTGTGGACGATGTCGACGTCGGCCTCACAGTGCCGGAGGATCGCCCGGGCGACCTCGATCACGCGCACCTCGACGTCGGACCCGAGGTTGCACGGCAACGTCCGGTCGGAGGCGAGGAGTCGCAGGAGTCCGTCCACCATGTCGTCGACGTGGCACAGGGACCGTGTCTGGTCGCCGGTGCCATGGACCGTGAGCGGCTCGCCCCGCAGCGCCTGACCCATGAGGGTCGGCACGAGGCGCCCGTCGTCGCGGCGCATTCCCGGGCCGTAGGTGTTGAAGATCCGCGCGACCCGTACGTCGACGCCGTGGTCCCGGTGGTACGCGTAGGTCATCGCCTCCGCGAACCGTTTGGCCTCGTCGTACACGCCACGGGGACCGGTCGTGTCGACGTTGCCCCGATACTCCTCCGACTGGGGATGCTCGCGCGGATCGCCATACACCTCTGAGGTCGACGCGAGCAGGAATCGTGCGCCTCGTTCCCGCGCCACCCCCAACGCGTTGAGCGTGCCGATGGACCCGACCTTCATCGTGTGGATCGGGTGACGCAGGTAGTCGACGGGTGATGCCGGTGACGCGAGGTGCAGGACGACGGAGACGTCGCGGGGAACCTCGAGGTACGCCACGACGTCGGCTTCGGAGAGTTCGAACCGGTCGTCGTCCTCGAGGTCCGCGACGTTCTCCCGCCTGCCCGTGATGAACGAGTCGACCCCGAACACCCGAACGTCGGCGGCGAGCAGTGCGCGACACACACTCGACCCGAGGAATCCCGCAGCGCCGGTGACGAGCGCCCGGGCACCGCCGTACGTCGCGGCCACGCGACCTGTGCCCTCGTCCACCGCCATGCGTCGATCCTCCACGAGCCTCCTGGTCACGTGCGACGCCCGGCGCGCAGGGGGTCACCCGGTCCTGTCGACCAGGCGCTGTACCTGCGGGAGCAGCGCTGTCGCGATCGCGATCTTGACGGCGTCACCGATCAGGAACGGGACCACACCGAGCAGCACGGCCTGCCCGAGTCCGATGCCGAGCACGAGCGCCAGCACGGGTACCCCGAACGCGTAGATCACGAGGTTTCCGGCAACCATCACCGCCACGGCACCGAGGTGCGAACGAAGGAGCCCGGAACGGGCACAGCGCCCGACGAGCAGCGCCGCGGCGACGAACCCGATGATGTAGCCGGTCGAGGTCCCGCCACTGTGGGCGAACCACGTGGGGACACCGGCCAACCCCACGAGCAGGAATGCGCCCGCGCCGATCGAGGCCCGTGTCGCACCGAGCGTCGCCGCCCCGAGGAGCACCACCAGCGTCTGCGCCGTGACGAGGATGGGGGTTCCCGGCAGCGGGAAGGCCAACTGCGCGCTCAACGCGATCGCCACGGCGAAACTCGCGACGAGGGCCACGTCCCGGGTCAGCGCACCGGGCACCCGGTCGGCAAGGACTGCGGCGGACGCACGGGGGGAAGCGCTCATCAGGACCACCTCGGCTCTTGGGTGTCGTGCCGTTCCACCGTAGCCGAGCGGCGTCGATCACTCGCGACGACGGCGGCTGTGGAGCCAGCGTGCCGTGACGAACCCCAGCGCGGCACCGGCACTGTTGGCAAGCACGTCGAGAGGGTCGGTGTACCGATCGGGCAGGGTCAGCTGCACGAGCTCCACCGTCACCGACAGGGCGACAGCGACCCAGAGGAGCCTCGGCCGGGACGGCCACCACGCACCGAGACTGAGCCCCAACGGCACGAACAGGGCGACGTTGAGCAGCATCACCATGGGCCGGAACCCGACGGCGTCCACCACCGGTTCCGGGATGAACCACATCCACTGTGGAGGGTCGAACAGGGTCATGGACGCGACGAACAGGACCGAGATGCCGACCGTGGACGTCGCGCCGACGACACGCCGTGGGGACATGTCACGGGCCTCGATGTCCGTATCCATTCCATCGTCTGATGCGTCGGGAACTGATCGAATCCACCACATACGAGGCGGATCAGTGGTGTTGAATGACCAACATATCGTGTCGACGTCTTGCGTCGGAAACCCGAAAGGTCGTGTCACGAGGTGCCCACATGGCCGGCCATGACATACGCTCGGAAAGCCCAAAGGACGAAGGCTGATCCGACAGGAGATGGTGTGGCACGACAGATGACCCGCGAACACAAGGAAGCGCTCGCGCGCGGACGCGCCCAGGGCAGGGCCATTCGCGAGTATCTCGCGGCCCTGGAGACCGGGAGGAAGCCGGGTCGCCGCCTTGATGCCGACACGATCAACCGGCGCCTGGTGGACGTCCAGGGCGAGATCGACGCCGAGCCCGACCCGGCCCGCCGGGTGGAGCTGATCCAGCGGCGGCTGGACCTGGAACAGCGCCTGATCGCCCTGCAGGACCAGCCGGACCTGGAGGCCCTCGAGCGTGGGTTCGTCGACGCCGCCGCCGAGTACTCCGAACGCAAGGGCATCAGCTACGCCGCCTGGCGTGAGGCCGGTGTCCCCGCTGCGGCACTGAAGGCAGCCGGCATCGCCCGCACTCGCCGCACCGCCTGAACCCGAGCTTCGCAGACCCCGGGACTCGACACGTCGGACGGCCGCCCGGGGCCTGACTGGGGCGTGGGGCGGGTTCCGGCGGTCACTGCCGTCCGAACAGCACCTCGATCCGGGCCTCGAGGTGCGACGGTTCCACGGCGAGTTCGTGACGTCGACACGCACCCGTCACACGTACGAGTTCGTGGTCGACCAGCCACTCGAGCGTCGCGTCGACGGTGGCACGCGCCGCTCGGACGAGCACTCCCGTCGCCTGTGGGTGGGTCCGTTCGACGATCTCGCCGGACGTCAGCGCACTGCCCTCGCAGGCCATCGCCACCTGCCATGTGCGGTACCGGCGGTGCGCGAGGTGGAACGCCACGACCCCCGACGCATCGGCGGTGACGACCGGGCCGTGCCCGGGGAACAGCGCGTCCGATCGCAGGTCGAGCACGCGGCGCAGGCTGTCGACGTACGACCCGAGGTGCCCGTCGGGGTGTGCGATCACGGTGGTGCCGCGCCCCAGCACGTGGTCTCCGGTCAGCAGCGCGCCGGTGGGGAGTCGGAACGCGACGTGATCCCGCGTGTGCCCCGGGGTCGCGACCACCTCGATCTCCACCCCGCCGACGGGCACACGGTCACCGTCTCCGACCGGTCGATCGGCACGTCCCGTGCCTGCGGCGGCGATCACCCCACAGCCGAGGCGACGCGCCCACGGCACCGCCGCCTCGGCGTGGTCCGCGTGCCCATGGGTCAGCAGCACGGCACGGACCTCGGCATCCAGACGTGCGACGACGGCCTCGACGCGCGCCAGGTGGTCTGCATCGTTCGGGCCGGGGTCGACGACCACGACGTCGCCGGTCCCGTCGACTCCGAGCACGTACGTGTTGGTCCCGTCGAGGGTCATGGGTGACGGATTCGGGGCGAGGACACGTGTCGTGCACTCGTCGAGCCGCTCGACGAGTGCCAGCGGCGCGGGGGCCGGGTCTCCGCCTCTCGGGTCGACCGGCGGTGTGACGTCCACGGGTGGCATCCTCCGTGTCCGGGACCGACGTCACCCGGAGGCTAGGGCTCGACGTCCATACACCCCATTAGGATGCATGGGCAGGGCTCCACCCAGTCGGGTCGGCGGCCCCCGTCGCGGCGTGCGACGGCACTCGCCCACGGACGAGGACGGTCGTGACCGACGAACGCAGCCAGCAGTACGAGCAGCTGCCCCAGGTCGACGCCCTGCTCCGTCGGCCCGATGTCGAGCACCTCGTGGACCAGCACGGGCGAGGTCCCGTGGTCACGGCGCTGCGAACCCACCTCGACACGGTGCGGGCCAGCATCGAGCGTGGTGGCTCGGCGCCCTCGGCCGAGGACGTCGTCGCTGCCGCCGGCTACCTGCTCACCGCGCGGCGCCGTGCACGGGTCACCCCGGTCGTCAACGCGACCGGTGTCGTGCTGCACACCAACCTGGGTCGGGCACCACTGTCCGCAGCTGCCCGTGAGGCCGTGCTCGACGCGGCGGGGTACGCCACCGTCGAGTACGACCTGGACGCCGGGCAGCGCGGCTCACGCACGGCCTCGCTCGGACTCCTCGCCGCCGAGGCGTCCGGAACCGAGGCGGCGACCGTCGTGAACAACGGCGCAGCCGCCCTGCTGCTCGTCCTGATGGCGCTCGCGCACGGTCGTGAGACCGTGGTCAGCCGTGGGGAACTCATCGAGATCGGCGGGTCGTATCGACTTCCCGACATCATGGAGGTCTCGGGGAGCCGCCTGGTCGAGGTCGGGACGACCAACCGCACCCGCATCGCCGACTACGAACGGGCCCTCACCGAGGACACCGGGATGCTGCTCAAGGTGCACCGGTCGAACTTCGCCATGACCGGGTTCACCGCAGAGGCGTCGATCGACGAACTCACCCGACTCGGCGCCGACCACGACGTCCCCGTCGTCTACGACCTCGGATCGGGCCTCCTGCACGACACCGACGGCCCGCTGGCCGACGAACCGTCGGTCGAGGCCGCGGTGCGTGCCGGCGCGGACCTCGTGATCTACTCGGGAGACAAGCTCCTCGGCGGCCCCCAGGCCGGCATCATCGCCGGCCGTCCCGACCTGATCCGCCGGTGCACGAGCCACCCGATGGCGCGCGCGCTGCGCGTCGACAAGCTCCAGCGGGCCGCACTCGAGGCCACCCTCGGAGCACACCTGCGCGCCACGGAACCGGTCGACGTGCCGGTCGTCGCCATGCTGCGCACACCGGTCGAGGTGCTCCGCGAGCGGGCCGACCGCATCGCCGCGGCAGCCGGACCCCACGTGGAGTCGGTGGCGACCCAGTCCGCGGTGGGTGGCGGGTCCGTCCCCGGTGTCCGGTTCCCGTCGTGGGGTCTCTCTGTCACTCCGCAGGACCCGGAACGCTACGTGGCACGACTGCGCCAGGCCGCGACCCCCGTCATCGCGCGCATCGAACGGGGCCGCGTGGTCCTCGACCTGCGCACCGTGGCCCCGTCCCGGGACGCCGACCTGGTCGACGCGCTCGCCGTACCCGCCGACTCCCCATGAGCCACCGTGTCGTCGCCACCGCCGGGCACGTGGACCACGGGAAGTCGACGCTCCTGCGGGCGCTCACGGGCATGGAGCCCGACCGCCTCGAGGACGAGCGACGTCGTGGCCTGAGCATCGACCTGGGCTTCGTGTGGACCGACCTGCGTGACCGCGACACCAGCGTCACCGTCGCGTTCGTCGACGTCCCCGGACACGAGCGCTTCGTCGCGACCATGCTCGCCGGCACGGGCCCCGTGCCGGCCGCGCTGTTCGTCGTCGCCGCCGACGACGGTTGGTCCCGACAGTCGCAGGAACACCTCGAGGTGCTCGACCTCCTCGGGGTTCCCGCGGTCGCGGTCGCGGTCACCAAGGCCGACGTCGTCGACGACGAACGGGTCGACCTGGTCCGCGCCGACGTCTCGGCTCGTCTGGCTGCCACCAGCCTCGCGGGTGCGCCGGTGCTCGCGGTCGACGGGATCTCCGGGCGAGGCCTCGACGAACTGCGGGCGGCGGTCGTCGACGGCCTTGCGCGGGTCCCTCCCCCGGCGGACCAAGGTCGCCCCCGCCTGTGGGTCGACCGGACGTTCACCGTCGCCGGCGCAGGCACCGTCGTCACGGGCACGCTCGTGGGTGGTCGCCTGACCGCGGGTCAGCAGGTGCGATCCCTGCCCAGTGGCCAGCGCGCTCGCGTCCGCGGGCTGCAGTCACTCGGCGATGCCGTGTCCGAGGCACGACCGGGGGAACGTGTCGCGGTGAACCTGTCCGGCATCGACCACCACACGCTGACGCGCGGCCACGTGCTCGTCGGTGACGACGTGCCGTGGACGGTGACCGACACCGTGGACGTCTGGGTGACGGCCCTGCGCGAGGTCGACGAGTCCGGGGCGTGGCACGTCCACGTCGGCAGTGCCCACCACGAGGCGCGCCTCGTGCCCCTCGCGGGCCCACTGGGAGGCGACCACCCACCCGAGGGGCCAGTACGCCTCCGACTGGCTGCAGCCCTGCCGTTGGCCATCGGGGACCGCCTGATCCTCCGCGACACCGGTCGCCGCGTCGTCGCCGCCGGTGCCGTGGTGCTCGACACGCGGCCGCGCCGCAGTCGACTTCCCCGGGCTCGACGCGTGTCCGCCCTCACCGACCTGTCCGTGTCGCGGGACGCTGCGACCCTCCTGCGGCTCTGGGGGGGATCCGCGCCCGTCGACGAACTGCTCGGGGCCATGGGAGCGACGGATCTCGCGTCGTTCGACGGGGTCGAGGTGGTGAGCTCGCACGCCGCCGTGCTGTCGTCGGTCGTCGAACGTTGGGACGACGCGGTCGCCGACGTGGGACCGGGGACCCACGACCGGACGGTGGTCGCCGGAGCGCTGGCCACGACCGGCGTCTCGGCGGCGGTGGCACGCGCCGCCGTGGACCACCTCACCACCCGGGGGCGACTGGTGCGGACCACAGGTGGGTGGTCGCTGGCCGAGCACGCGGACCGCGCCGAGGTGTCCCGGCAGCGACGGCTACGAGCACTCGTCCAGGACCTGGAGCACGACGGGTTGTCCCCGCGCGACCTGTCCGAACTCGCGGCACACCACGGCGTCGACCATCGCGGTGTCACGGAACTCGTCCAGGCAGGTCACGTCGTGCGGTGCGGCGACGTGGCGTTCGCGCGCGCTGCGATCGACCAGGCGCGGCGCTCCCTCGAGCAGATCGGAGCCGGAGGCACGCCGTTCTCGGCGGCGGAGGCCCGAACGGCCTGGGGGACGACTCGCCGGTTCGCGATCCCCCTGCTCGAGCATCTCGCGCGAACGGGGGTCACCCGCTTCGACGGCGATCGTCACACGCTGAGCGGCTGAGCCCGACGGCGTGGCGTCAGGGCTCGACGACCGCCACGGCCTCGATCTCGACGGGGCTGGACAGCGGCAGCTGGGCGACCCCGACGGCCGAGCGCGCGTGCAACCCCCGCTCCCCGAGCACGTCTCCGATCAGCTGCGATGCACCGTTTGCGACCAGGTGCTGCGCGTCGAAGTCCGGGGTGGACGCGACGTACACGGTCAGTCGCACGATCCGCACGTCGTCGAGTCCGGCAGCGGCGTCGAGCACCGCCAGCACGTTGAGTGCGGCGATGCCGGCGAGGTGTGCACCCTGGTCGGTGTCGAGCGCCTCACCGAGCCGACCGGTCGCGGCGAGTGCCCCGTCCACCATCGGCAACTGCCCCGCCGTGTGGATCCAGTCACCGGTCCGACTCCACGGGCGGTACGCCGCTGCTGGCGTCGGGACGGCGGGCAGTTCGAGTCCGAGCTCCGCGAGACGCTCGCGAGCGCTCACTGGTCGGCCACGGGCCGCTTGAAGTACGCGACGTCACTGACGACGCACACGAGTTCCCACCCGTCCGATCCCCACTGGTTGAGGATCTGCTGGAGGGCATGGCTGATCAGGGGCGCGGTGGCGTACTCCCAGCGGGTCACGTCGGGACTCCTGTGCACGGGGGCAGGTCGCAGGTCCGACGCTCCCACCCGCGAGCACCACTGCGGGCAGGGGTCGTCCGACTCCCACCGTAGTCGCCGCACCGGCGCAGGGACCACCCGCTCGCGCAGGGACCTCGCGTCAGACGGCCAGCGGAGAGTGGTGCTCGATCAGTTCCCGGCGGTCCGACTCACCGAGGCCGCCCCAGACCCCGTAGGTCTCACCGGTGGCGATCGCGTGTTCCCGGCACGCCTGGACGCACGGGCACTCCACGCAGATCGCCTTCGCGGCGCTCTCTCGGGCCAGACGCTCACGCTTGGGTTCGAACCGGTTGGGGCCGAAGAACAGCGCCGGGTCCTCCCGACGGCACCTGGCCTCCAACGTCCACTCGGGTGCGGCTACGTCACCCGGTTCCATCAGTACCCCGGGCAGGGTGAAGGACGTTCCCTCTGCCACGACGCCCCCTTTCCATGCACACCACCACCGGTGTGCCGTCGCTCCTCGACGTCGACCCCGAACACTAGGCCCCTGACGGGCCGTTGACCAGACCCGAATCGTGCGAGACACGACGTCTGGCACCCTCCAGACGTCAGTCCGTCGTGGACACCTCGGTGGATCCCGTCGGCGCCGACGACACCTGCTGGGGGTCGAACGGTTCGACGAGCACGACCGCACCCTCCACGGCGTGGACCCGCACCGGGGTCCCGACCTTCGCGCGCCGGGACTCACCGGTCCAGCGGGCCCGCCAGAGGGCACCGTCGATGAACACGTGGCCCTCCGGGCTGAGCACCGACCGGACGATGCCGGGACGGCCGACCAGGTCCTCCATCGACACCCCGTCCGGACCTGCCTGGGCCCGAAGCAGGCTCGTCATGACGAACACGAAGAACACGAACGCGGTCAGTGTCGTTCCCGCCACGAGCCAGGGGTCGAGCGCGAGCTGGTCTGCCGCGTAGAAGCGCAGGGACCCGACCACCAGCGCCACCGTCGCGGCGAGCGTGACCGGTCCGAACCCCGCGATCGCGGTGTCCACGGCGTAGAGCAGGAGCCCGAGCACGACGAGCGCCACCGCCCACCACGTGACCGGCAGCACCGTGAGCCCGAACACCCCGATGGCGCCCGTGACCACCCCGGCGATGCCGGCCACCCCGAACCCGGGCTGGAACAGCTCGAACAGCAGCATGCCGATCCCGGCGACGAGCAGCAGGTACACGAACGGGCCCGTGGTCGCGGCGTGCAGCATCCGTCGCACGAGACCCATCGTGTGGAACCGGACCTCGACCTCACACGCGCGCAGCTGCAGGGTCCGTTCCTGGCCGGCAGGGCTGACGTTCGTCCCGTCGAGTTCGAGGAGCAGGGGTTCGAGCCCGGCGGCCTCCACGGTCACCAGTCCCGCCTCGACGAGGTCCGCCGCCGGCACCCGGGTGTCGAGGAGGCGCTCCACCATGGCCGCATCGGCGCCCGGGAGGAGTCGGCTCAGCATCGCGAACTCGTCGACGCCGTCCGCACCGAGCGCGAGGTCCACGGGTCGGACAGGGCCCACGCTCGCGTCGAGCGCCACCGCCCGCACGTCCGCGGCTGCCCACAGCATGCCCGCGGCCCCCTCGGCCCGTGCACCGGTGCCCAGCGGACCGACCAGCACCGCCACGGGCACCGAACTCGCCTCGATCCGATCGACGAGCACGTCGATGTCCGAGGACACCCCACCGCGTGACGAGTACTGGAGCACGATCAGTTCGGACCCGTGCGACTCCGCGAGCGCGATCACGTCGGTGACCTCGTCGACGACCGGTGGATCGATGAAGCCGCCGCGCAGCGGCAGCACCTCGACGCGCCGCGGGTCGGCCACCACCCCGTCGGGACAGGAGCCGGACGACTCGACCTCTGCGGCCGGCGACGGCGTGACGAGCAGGCCGAGGCCGAGGCCCGCGAGGCAGGACACGACGAGGGTGCGGCGCAGGGCCGCGTACAGGGTGGACATGGCTGCAATCCTACCGCCGGGCGTGCACGGGCCCGTTCGCGGCGGCATGCTCTGGGGCAGACGAGGAGTCGACGATGAGCGAACCCCGCCCGCGCGCTGCCGGGGCCACCCCACCCGACGGGTCCGCCGACGAGTCGGAGGGCGGCCCGGACGAGGCCACTACCGCACAGACTCCCGCGGCTCCCGCGGACACCGAGGTCCGCAGGTCCGGGTCCGCCGAGGTCAACCCCGTGACGCCGCACCGGTTGCCCCGGCCACCTCGGCGCACAGGGATCTTCGTCGACCCCGAAGACCTTCGTGAACACGTCGGTGACCTCCTTCGCGCCATCCTCGGCGGTTACGAGGTCGACGCGTTCGGCAACTTCACCTTCACCCACGAGGGCGCAAGGGTGTTCGTCACCATCGGACCCAGTCCGGTGGGTCCGCAGATCGGCGTGTTCTCGGTCACCAACCTCGACGTCGACCTCGAGGCGGGGCTCTCCACCTTCCTGTTGACGACGAATCACTCACTGGGCTTCGGCGCGTTCAGCTACGACCGCGCCAACCGGGCCGTGTGGCTGCGCCACACCCTGCTGGGCACCACGCTCGACCTGCCGGAACTGCATGCCGCGGTGGCCGCGATCGCCGCGACCGCGGCGTCGCTCGACGAGCAGATCCGCGACCAGTTCGGAGGCCGCACCTTCCAGGAGGCACCGGACGACGTGCAGCGGCGCATGGAGCCGCCCGAGGCCGCGTCGGGCCCCCTCCCGAACGCCGGCGGATACCTGTAGCGGACCGCCGCCAACGGACTCGGGCGGTGTCGTCACCTCCCCTGTCCGGACGCACACCCCGGGGCCTCGACCACAGGTGTGCCGTCGGTACCCTCTGACGGTCGTCGGCAGCACCTGTCGCTCCGCGACTCGGAGGCCCCCGGATGAACTCGAGCAACCGAGCCACGGCCGTTGCGGTGCGCATCACCCTGATGGTCGGCATCGTGGGCCTGGTCGGTGCCCTGATCGGGTCGCTGTTCCTCCCGGCGGCGCTCGCCGCGACCGACGTCGTCCGCGCCGTGCGCACGGACATCCTCGACGTCGCGCCCATGGGTGACGCGGGCATGCAGCCCCAGAACTCGTACGTCTTCGACGCGAACGGCCAGGAACTCGCGGAGCTGACGTTCGAGGAGAACCGGGTCCCGGTCTCCCTGTCCGAGATCCCGCAGGTCGCCATCGACGCGGTGCTCGCGACCGAGGACGCGACCTTCTACACCCACGACGGAGTCCACCACCTGTCGATCATCCGCGCGGCCATCGACAACTTCCGCGCCGGCGGCATCGAGTCCGGGGCGTCGACGATCACCCAGCAGTACGTGAAGCTGGCGTTCCTCTCCCCGGAGCAGACGTACCAGCGCAAGATCGAGGAGGCGATCTACGCGCTCGAACTCGAGCGGCAGCTGAGCAAGGACGAGATCCTCGAGCTCTACCTCAACCGCAGCTACTACGGCAGCAGCGTGTACGGGATCGGCACCGCCGCGGACCGCTACTTCTCCAAGCACGTCCGGGAACTGACGCTCGGCGAGGCCGCGACGCTCGCGGGCATCCTGCGATCCCCGGAACGCAACAACCCCATCGCGAGCATGGAGAACGCGCAGGCCCGTCGTGACATCGTCCTGCGACAGATGGCCAACCACGGGTTCATCTCCCAGGCGCAGGCACAGGCCGCGATCGACGAGGACCTGCGGATCCTGGTGTCCGAGCCGCCCCCGCCGGAGTACCCGTTCTGGATCGACTGGGTGTCGCGACTGCTCGTGAACGAACAGCTGGCGCAGGCGCTGGGCACCCAGGTCAACGCCCTCGAGGCCATGGGTCCGACGGCCGAGGAACGCCGCCGACGGGTGTTCCAGTCCGGGCTGCGGATCCACACGACGCTCGACCCGGAGATGCAGGAGTACGCAGAGGCGGCCATCCGCGAGTTCCTCACCTACGAGGACGAACCCCTCCACGAGATCGCCCAGGAGCCCATGGGGTCGATCGTGTCGGTCGAACCCGGCACGGGCGCGATCCGGGCGATGGCGATCGGGCCCCACACCTACGGCTCGTGCTCCGAGGACAACAGCTGGATCGGCGAGACCGACGAGGGGCTGCTGCTGTGTGACCGCACCAAGGTCAACCCGGCGGTCCGAGGCGTCGGAGGATCCGGCCGTCAGCCCGGGTCCTCGTACAAGCCGTTCGTGACCGCGGCGGCTCTCGAGGACGGGGTCCCGCCGTCCCTGACGCTCGACGCCCGTGGCCCCGCGGAGATCGAGGGCTGCGTCAACTACGCCGGCGGGTCGGCCGGCTCCTACGTCGTGCGCAACGCCGGCGGCGACGCGATCCTCAACATGTACGAGGCGATGGCCCGTTCCAGCAACGTGTTCCACGCCATGCTGGTCGCGGAGATCGGCCCGGAGAAGCTGGTCAACATGTCGCACCGGCTCGGGATCACCTCTGAGCTCGGCGCGAACTGCTCGCTGGCGCTGGGCGCCGCCGACGTCACCCCCCTGGAGATGGCGACCGCGTACGCGACGCTGGCCAACCGTGGGGAGTACTGCGCACCCTTCCCGATCACCCGGATCGAGGACGCCGACGGGCGGGTCATCTGGGAGCACACACCCGACTGCCGCCAGGTCGTCGACACCGAGGTCGCCGACCGGGTCGTGGACATCCTGGCCGGGCCCGTGCTCGGTGGCGGTACCGCGCCCGGCGCGAACCTCGGGACGTGGCCCACACGCGGCAAGACCGGGACCACCGACAACAACGTCGACGCCTGGTTCGTCGGCTTCGTGCGCCAACTGTCCACGGCCGCGTGGGTCGGATACCCGAACGGCCAGCGGTTCTACGTCAGCGAGGACGCTGCCGAGGAGGCCTGCGGAACCCAGCGGTTCCTCAACCAGTGCCCGCCGACGACCCAGCTCATGCGCGGCGTGACGATCGCCGGCACCCCGTACTCCCAGGTGTTCGGTGGAACGATCGCCGCACCGATGTGGCGCCTGTACATGGGCAACGCCGTGCAGCAGTTCGAACCGCAGGGCTTCCCGACACCTCCGCCGATGCCGCGTGGGCAGGTGCCCGACCTGTTGCAGCTCGACGACCGCGAGGAGATCATCGAGCGGGCGCTCGAGGCCGGCTTCCGCGTCCTGTTCGAGGACGTCGAGAGTCACCACCCCGAGGGCGAGATGATCAGTCAGTCCCCGTCGGCCGGCGACGACGTCGCGCTCGGGAGCCTGATCGTCATCGAGGTGTCCGATGGCACCGGGTCCATCCCGGTGGTGCCCAACATCGTGGGCATGGAACGTGACGAGGCCCGACAGCTCGTCCTGAGCCGTGGTTTCGAGTTCGGGACGATCTACCGCGACGTCGACGACCGCGACGACGACGGGAAGGTGATCGACCAGCGCCCGCGCCCGGGCACCGAGGCCGACGACTCCGCGTTCGACGACGACCCACGAGTGATCATGTACATCGGCGAGTACCGGTGACGTCGACACGCCGGGGGTCGCCCGCGCTGCGGGTCGGTGCCGCGGTGCTCGCTGCCGGGGCGGCGTGCGTCGCGTACGGCACGTTCGTGGAGCGACGGTGGTACGCGCTGCGCCGGGTGACGGTGCCGGGTGTCCTGCGATCCGGGGCGGGCCGACTGCGGATCCTGCACGTCAGCGACGTCCACCTCGTGCCCGGACAGGACCACCGCGTCCGGTTCCTCGAGGAACTGTCCGGTGAGGACCACGACCTGGTGGTCGCGACCGGCGACCTGATGGGCGCCGCCGACGCCGAGGACGCGACGGTGGAGGCGCTCGCGCCCCTGACTCGCGACGGACGGCCCGGCCTGGTGGTGCTGGGCAGCAACGACCTCTACGGCCCGGTGGTCAAGTCGCCACTGAGCTACTTCGTGTCGCCACGCCGCCGATCGCACGGTGCACGACTCGACACCCAGCGCATGGTCGACGGTCTCGCCGAGCACGGCTACCGGACGCTGCGCAACGAGGCCGTCACCGTGGAGACGCAGGCCGGGACCGTGGTCGCTGGGGGGATCGACGACCCGCACCTCCGTACCACCGTGCTGCCGGATCCGTCCGCGGTGGCGGGCCCGCGCGACACCGACGCCGTGCTGCGGCTCGGCCTCGTGCACGCCCCCTACCTCGCGGCCCTCGACGTGCTCGTCGACGCCGGCCACGACCTGCTGATGGCCGGCCACACCCACGGCGGACAGGTGCGCTTCCCGCCGGTCGGTGCGCTGGTGGCGAACTGCGACCTGCCGCTCGACCAGGCGCGGGGCCTGTCGAGGCATCACGACCGATGGCTGCACGTGTCGGCGGGGCTCGGACACTCGGTGTACGCGCCGTTCCGCTTCGCCTGCCGCCCCGAGGCGACCCTCCTCGAACTCACCTGACGCCCGCCGCACGCGGCCGGGTCGCGTGCAGGCCCCCCGGGGCGTTTCGCGTGGCTCTCCGGCCCGGGGTACGCTCCCGCGCGTTCCCGTTCGGGGACGTCACCACCGGGATGTAGCGCAGCTTGGTTAGCGCGCCTCGTTCGGGACGAGGAGGTCGGCGGTTCGAATCCGCCCATCCCGACGCAACGCGCGGTCCCCCAGGGGCCGCGCGTTCCTCGTCTCCCCGAACTCGCGCGTCCCCCGGTCTCGTCTGCCCGGGCCGTTCGCCCCGACCCGGGTCGTGGGGCGCTCAGCCCTCCGCGACCACGAGTTCGGCGATCTGCACGGCGTTGAGCGCGGCGCCCTTGCGCAGGTTGTCCCCGACGACGAACACGTTGAGCGCCCGGGGATCCGAGAGGTCGCCGCGGACGCGTCCGACGAGCACCTCGTCACGACCGGCAGAGGCCAGTGGCGTCGGGTACTCGAGCGGTTCGTCACCGCGACCATCGCCGTCGACGACACGCAGGCCGGGTGCTCCCGCGAGCGTCTGCAGGGCGGCGTCACGGTCCACGGGTGAGGAGAAGCGCAGCCTTGCGGCGATGCCGTGGCCCACGACCACGGGAACGCGCACACACGTCGGCGACACGGCGAGTCCGGGCAGGTCGAGGATCCGGCGTGACTCGTTGACGAGCTTCATCTCCTCGTCGGTGTGGTGGTTGTCACCGAACGACCCGCAGTGCGGCAGCACGTTGAACGCGATCGCCCGGGAGAACACCTCGGGGTCGACCGAGCCCTCCACCGCCGCCCCGTCGAGCCGCAGCGCATCGGCCTGGTCGACGAACGCCCTCGCCTGGCTGATCAGTTCGTCGATGCCCGACATGCCGGCACCACCGGCCGCCTGGTAGCTGGTCGCGACGACCTCCGTGAGCCCGAACGCGTCGTGCAGAGGCTTGACTGCGACCATGAGCACCATGGTCGTGCAGTTCGGGTTGGCGACGATCCCCAGGGGGCGCTGGGTGGCGGTGTCGGGGTTCACCTCGCTGACCACGAGCGGGACCTGTGGATCCATCCGGAACGCCGACGAGTTGTCCACCACGACCGCGCCGGCGTCGACCGCGACCGGCGCCCACTCGCGAGACCGGGTCGCGCCGGCCGAGAAGATCGCCACGTCCACGCCGTCGAAGGCCGCGGCGTCCACCGCACGGATCTCGATCTCCGTGTCACGCCACGCGACCCGGCGACCGGCGGAGCGTGGTGACGCGAGCAGGACGGGGGCCCCGTCGACCGGGAAGTCCCGTTCGTCGAGCAGTCTCAGGATCTCCGTGCCGACCGCCCCCGACGCTCCGAGCACCGCGACACGTGGCATCAGGCCACCTGCCCGTCGTCACCCAGACCGAACGACGCGTGCACGGCCTGCACCGCGGTCTCCACCTGGTCACGTGAGACCACGACCGACACGCGAATCGTCGAGGTGGAGATCATCTCGATGTTGACGCCGGCCGCCGACAGGGCCGCGAACATCTGTGCGGCGATCCCGGGATGGGTCTTCATTCCGGCGCCCACGAGGGACACCTTGGCGATGTCCTCGTCGATGGCGACGCCGTCGGCCCCGATCTCCGTGCCCAGCGGTTCCAGCACCCCCCGCGCCCGCGCGGTCTCCTCACGTGGCAGTGTGAACGAGATGTCGGTGTGGCCGTCCTGGGACACGTTCTGGACGATCATGTCGACGTTGATGTGCTCGTCGGCGAGGACCGAGAACAGACGGGCCGCGACGCCGGGACGGTCAGGCACGTTGCGAATGGTGACCTTCGCCTCCGACGTGTCGTGTGCGACCCCGGAGATGATGGCGTCCTCCACGGCTTCCTCCTCGGGGCCGATCCACGTGCCCTCACCAAAGCTGAACGACGAGCGTACGTGGATGCGCACGCCATGGTTGCGGCCGAACTCGACGGACCGGACCTGCAGGACCCGTGCCCCCTGTGCCGCCAGTTCGAGCATCTCCTCGTAGGAGACGAAGTCGAGCTTCCGAGCGGCCGGCACGATCCTCGGGTCGGCCGTGAACACGCCCTCGACGTCCGTGTAGATCTCACACACGTCGGCGTCCAGTGCCGCGGCGAGTGCGACGGCGGTCGTGTCCGACCCGCCACGGCCCAGCGTCGTGATGTCCTTCGTGTCCTGGCTGACGCCCTGGAAACCCGCGACGATCACGACGTTGCCCCCGTCGAGCGCATCGCGAACGCGCCCGGGGGTGATGTCGACGATCCGCGCCTTGCCGTGCACGGCGTCGGTGATGATCCCGGCCTGCGAGCCGGTGAACGACTTCGCGGACACTCCCCGATCCGCGAGTGCCATGGCCAGCAGCGACATGGAGATGCGCTCACCGGCGGTGAGGAGCATGTCGAGTTCACGCTCCGGCGGGGCCGGGGAGATCTGGCGCGCCATGGACACCAGGTCGTCGGTCGTGTGTCCCATGGCGGACACGACCACGACCGTCTGGTTGCCGTCACGGTGCGTTCGTGCGACACGGTCCGCGACCCGCTTCATGCGGTCGACGTCCCCGACGGACGTGCCGCCGTACTTCTGTACCACGATGGCCACGGGTTCCTCCGAGGGTCAGACGTCTCGCCGGCCGACGAACGCGCGTCCGAGCGTCACCTCGTCCGCGTAGTCGAGGTCTCCACCGACAGGCAGTCCACTCGCGAGTCGCGTGACCCGCACCCCGAGAGGCCCGATCAGCCGCGACAGGTACGAGGCGGTGGCCTCCCCCTCCACGTTCGGGTTCGTCGCGAGGATGACCTCGGTGACGTCGTCGGCGTCCAGTCGAGCGATGAGTTCACGGATGTGCAGTTCGTCGGGGCCGATGCCGTCGATGGGCGAGATCGCGCCACCCAGCACGTGGTACCGGCCGCGGTACTCGCGCGTGCGTTCGATCGCGACCACGTCACGCGCCTCCTCGACGACACACAGCACCGCCGCGTCGCGACGTTCGTCGCGGCAGATCCGACAGCGTTGTTCCTCACTGACGTTCCAGCACACCTCGCAGAAGCGCACGGACGCCTTCACCCGGGTGATCGCATCCGCCAGGCGACGCGCGTCCGCCGGGTCGGTCTGCAACAGGTGGAACGCGATGCGTTGCGCGCTCTTCGGACCGACGCCCGGGAGTCTTCCCAGCTCGTCGATCAGGTCCTGGATCGCGCCTTCGTACACGTGGGAACCTCGTCAGCGGGCTCGTCAGGTACGCGTCGTCGACGATCGACCGGGACGTGCTGCTGGTGCACAGGGAGCCTACCGAGCAGACGGCTCCGCTCCGTCGCCCGACGGCCGGACCTCCTCCACGAGCTCCGCACCGAGTTCCTCGGTCAGCAGTCGGCCGACGTCGTGCTCGCTGACACTGGCCGGCGCCACCTCGGCCTCGCGCACGTCCGCCTCCTGGTCGTTGGCGTGTCGCGAGATGTCGCCCTGCCCGGGGGCACGGTCGCCGCTCGGAGTGGCAGGTCCCGGTGCCGCGGCTCCCCGGGCACCGGCGCGCGCTGCCGGAGAGTCGTCGAGCACGGGCGTGCGAGCATCGTCGGGGGTCACACGGGGAGGCATCGGCCGTCGTCGGTCGTCCTCGCCCTCGACGACGACGTCGACGCGGAGGTCGAGTCCGCACCGCGCCCGGAGTGCCGCCCGGAGCACGTCGGCGAACTCGGCCTTCCGGGCGTTCGCCGCGTGGAAGGACGCGTACCGGCGGGCGTACCGCAGCGTGATCACGCCCCGGCCAACACGCACGGGTACGGCGGGCTCGAACAGGGCGTGGCACCGGCGGGACTGCTGCCGCACGGCCTCGAGCACCCCGTCCCAGTGCGTACGGACGGTCTCGAGACCATCGGCGTCCGAGGGCGCGTCCGCAGCGCTCGAGGCGTCTGCCTCCAACGTCGGGTCCGACGCGAGCCCCGTCGCCCCGTCCGGGTCGACGGCCTCGCCCGCGTGGGCGGTACCCTCCGGCACGTCGGCGGCCGCAGCCGGCTCCGGCGCGACGGGTGACGGCTCCGGTGTCGCACCGGCCTCGCCGGACGCCGACGCTCCCGTCTCGCGCGGCCCCGAATCGGTGGCCGCACGGTCGCCCGGCCCCGGATCGGAGAAGTCCTGATCGGAAGGCGACGGATCAGGAGCACCCTGATCGAGAGGACCCGACTCGGACGCGCCGCCCCGGGTGGCCCCCCGTCGCGGGTCCGGGGACCCCGTGGCGGTCACCTCTCTCTCCCCACCGGCCGGGGCCGGCGTGGGGGCGTCCGGTTCCGCCGTGGCCCCCGTGGGCGCCGTGGGCGCCCGGTTGGCCGGGGTCGCCGCTGCGAGGGTCGCGAGGGCCAGTTCGAGGGGCAGCCGAGGGCTGGTCTGTCGCTGTTCGGTGACCGTCGCGGACAGCACGCGGACGATCTCGAGCAGGGCGTCCTGGTCGACGACGGCCGCCTGCGTCGCCAGCCGGGCACGCCGGTCATCGGTGGTGTCGACCAGGTCGGGTCGATCCGGCGCCACGCGGAGCACGAGCAGGTCGCGCGCGTGCTGAGCGAGGTCGAGCGTGAAGCGACGCAGGTCGTGCCCACCGTCGACGAGTTCCTGCACGGTGGTCAGCACCCCGCCCACGTCACCGGCGGCGATCAGGTCGACGACGCGCGACGCGTGCACGTCGGGGGTGGTTCCCAGCACCTGCGTGACCATCGTGTGCGTCACGGTGGAGTCCGCGTACGCGAGGACCTGTTCGAGGACCGACAGGGTGTCTCGCATCGAGCCGTCACCCGCGCGCACGATCGCGCCGATCGCCTCCGGCTCGATCTCGTGGCCCTCGGCGGCACAGACCCGCCGGACCTGCTCGGCCACGTCGTCGGACCCGACCCGACGCAGGTCCAGCCGCTGCACACGCGACAGGATCGTGGGCAGCACCTTCTGCGGGTCCGTGGTCGCCATGACGAACAGCACGTGGCCCGGAGGTTCCTCGACGAGCTTCAGCAGCGCGTTGAACGCCGCGGTCGAGGCCATGTGGACCTCGTCGAGGATGTACACGCGCCGCCGGGACCGGGCAGGAGCGAACGTGGCCCGGTCCCGCAGTTCACGGGCGTCGTCGACACCGCCGTGCGACGCCATGTCGAGTTCGATGACGTCGATCGACCGTCCCTCGGCGATGTCCGTGCACGAGTCGCACGTCCCGCAGGGGGTGGGGGTGGGTCCCTGCACGCAGTTGACGGCCTTGGCGAGGATCCGGGCCGTCGACGTCTTGCCCGTGCCGCGTGGTCCTGTGAACAGGTACGCGTGGTGGAGTCGGTCCTCGGCGATCGCGTTCGCGAGAGTGCGGGTGACGTGGTCCTGGCCGATGACCTCGTCGAAGGTCTGCGGCCGGTACCTGCGGTACAGCGACATGTACGTCACGTGTGTGCCTGCCACCCGCGGCCGCGGACCCGGAGGGCTGGTGCACCCAGGTGACGGACGCCCGTGATCGGCACCCGTCCGAGAACGGCTTAGGGCTGCTGCCTCTCGGCCCTGACCCGGTTCACCGGGGGACGTCACCGGCGGACGCCCGTCACCTCGACGCACCAACCGTCACGGCCGGTGTGTCGCGACCGTATCGGATCCGTGTGACCCGTCGCTCCGGCCCCTCGAACGACTAGCCTCGAACCATCGCTCGGCGGGAGGCAGGTGGATGCTCAGACTCGTTCGGATCCCGGTGCTCGTGGCCCTGCTCCTTGCCGCAGGTCCACTGCTCAAGCAGTACAGCCTGCTGCGCATGCGCCTCAACCAGGAGGGGATGGTCGCCTCGCTGGGCCCCTGGATCCTGCTCGTGGTGATCGCCGCGGTGTTCGTGGTGCTCGTCCTGGCCCATCGCGACGGCCGGCACGGGACCTGGTTGCTGACCGGCGAGATCGTCGTGTCGGCGATCATCGTGCTCGTGCCGCCGCTCGTGTGGCTGCAGGTCACGGGACGCAACCTGTTCAGTGACGCGATGGGGGCCTCGACAGGAGCGGTCTACGCCCAGGTGCTCGCCATCGCCTGGCTCGTGGTCGCCGTGCGCACGCTTCGAACCCAGCGTCGCAGGGCACGGGCGGCCGACGAGGTCGTCAGCCGCTGATCCTCGGGCGGACCTGTCGGGACCACCGGTCGGTCACTGGGCGCGACCCCAGAAGTCCCCGTCCCCCAGCTGTGACTGGGCCAGCGACTCGTCCGCGCCGCCGCGGCTGCGGACGCCGTCGCGTGACCGCCCGGCGAGCCCCGCGTCGCCACCTCGGTGCACGCGACGTCCACCGCGTCCCCGCGACGTCGGGAACGTGATCGGGTCCGGGAAGGTGATGGGTCCCGGACGTCCGAGCAGGTACCCCTGCGCCCCGAGCGCGCCGAGTTCACGCCACGCGTCGAGGTCCTCCGCCTCCTCGATCCCCTCGGCGATCAGATGGGTGCCGTTGGTCTGGGCGTAGCGCAGCAGGCGACGCGTCAGCGCCCACCGGACCGGGTCGCTTCGCGAGTCGTTCGTGAGCTGCCCGTCGAGCTTCAGCACGTCCGGCACGAGCCGGCCGATGTGGCGGAGGCTGGTCAGGCTCGCGCCGACGTTGTCGATCGCGAACCGGGACCCGGCGCGCCGCAGTCGAGTCAGCGCGGCGAACAGCTCGTCGTAGTCGGTGACCGGTTCGAGTTCCGTCAGTTCGAGCATCACCCGACGCGGTGCACGCTCGACGAGTTCGAGCAGTCGCGGTTCCAGCAGGGTCGCCGCCGACGCGTTGACACTCATCGCGACGTGTGACGGCAGCTGTCCGCAGGCGTCGAGTGCCTTCTCGATGGCCGCCAGTTCCAGGTCGACACCCAACCCCAGTTCGGAGGCCCGCGCGAACCACTGGTTCGGGGGGACGGGCGGCTCACTGTCGAAACGGGTCAGTGCCTCGGTCGCGATCAGCCGGCCGTCCTCGAGCCCGTAGATGGGCTGGAACACCGGGTAGAAGTCGCGCGTCGTGACCATGCTGCGGACACGATCGTCCGTGAGCACCGAGGACGGTTCGGAGCCACCCGCCGTCAGACCAAGTTCGTGCTCCCACCACTCGGCCAGGTCGCGCTGCTGAGCGACGACCACCGCACGCAGGGCGCTGCCGACGAAGAACCCCGCGAGCACCAGCGCGATGCTCGCGGCGGTGAGGCGCTCGGTGACGACGTCACCGGCGTCCAGCGCCGCAGCCCATGCCCCGGATGCCGCGAACACCCCGAACGCGCCACCCCAGACCGGCCCGAGGCGCAGCGCGCCGAGCACGACCGGGACGTACAGCAGGTGCAGCGCAGCCGCACGATCGAGCCCGAGTTCCCGGTCGGCGAGGTGGACGGCGACCATCAGCACGAACACGAGGACCACGGCGAGCCACGCCGGGAACCGCATGAGTCGCGAACCGGCCGTCGGCCGCCGCGGCGACGCTCCCCTTGCCTGTGCCACGAGGTCCTCCCGCAGGACGGTTCCCTGAGCCGTTGGTTGGCCGCACCTGCGCCGGGCAGGCTAGGCCTCCCCCTGCGACGCTGCCCGCGACGCCGAGTGCAGCCCCGTGCAGGCACCCGCGTACCCTTCGCCCGTCACCACGCGGACACCGACCGGGTTCGCGTCTGCCGACCCGAGGCCGGAATGCACCCCGCACGACTGCTGTCGACCGCCCTGCTCGCCCTGACCGTCACCGCGTGCGGTTCCTCGGTCACCGTGACCGACCTTCCCGAGGACGTCGGCCCACCGTCGGCGGACGCGACGATCCGCGTCGACGACAACCGGTTCGAACCCGCCGAACTCGTCGTCGAGGTCGACACACCCGTGACCTGGGTGTGGGAGGGTCGCATCGTCCACGACGTCGCGGGAGACCGGTTCCGCAGCAGCGTCCAGGTCGAGGGCGACTTCACGCACACCTTCGACCAGATCGGCTCGCACGCCTACGTGTGCACGCTGCACCCGGGCATGCAGGGCGTCGTCCACGTCATCGAGGCAACCCCGTGAGCACCAACGGTTCGTCCCCCCAGACCACCCCCACCCCGTCCCGCACCCTGCGAACACTCGCGTGGATCGTGCCGGCACTGATCCTCGCGCAGGCAGGGCTCGCCGGGCCGGCCCAGTTCGTCCGGCCCTCGCTGTTCGAGGTCCACGGACTCATCGGAAGCGGTGTGCTCGTGATCGCTGGGCTCGTGCTGGTGATGGCGTTCGTCGCCCGACAGGGCGGTGGCGTGCTGCTGCTGGCGCTGCTCGTGGCCGCCGGGCTGTTCGCCCAGATCGGCCTCGGCTACCTGGGGCACCGGGCCGGCCTCACCGCGGCGTCGGTGGTGCACATCCCGCTCGGAGTGCTGCTGCTCGGACTGTCCGTGGTGGTCGCGATGCTCCTGACGATCCCCCGCCACGACGGCTGAGCGCCGCCGGCCGACATCCGTCACTCACCTGGGTCAGCGTGCGAACAGCACCTCGCGCCCCAGATGAGGCACGAGCGCCTCGGGCACCACGACGGTTCCGTCAGGACGCTGGTGCTGCTCGACGAGCGCGATGATCGCGCGCTGCACGGCGAGCGCCGTCCCGTTGAGCGTGTGGACGAGCACCGTGCCCCGGTCTCCGTCACGTACCCGCGCACGCAGCCGGCGCGCCTGGTAGTCGGTGGTGTTGGAACACGACGTCACCTCTCGGTACGCGTCCTGGCCGGGCAGCCATGCCTCCAGGTCGTACTTGCGTGCCGCGGACGCGCCGAGGTCCCCGACCGGGATGTCGATGACGCGTGCGTGGATGTCGAGGCCCGCGAACACCTCCTCCTCGATGGCGACCAGTCGTTCGTGCTCGTCGCTCGACGTGTCCGGGTGGACGAAGGAGAACAGCTCCACCTTCTCGAACTGGTGGACACGCAGGATTCCTCGGGTGTCCTTGCCGTGCGCGCCGGCCTCGCGCCGGAAGCACGGTGAGTAGCCGACGTAGCGCAACGGGAGCTCGTCGGCCTCCAGGATCTCGTCCATGTGCAGGGCCGCGAGCGGGACCTCCGCCGTGCCCACGAGGTAGTACTCGTCGTCACGGGTGGTGAAGAGCTGCTGCTCGTCGGTGGGCAGGAAGCCGGTGCCGTACATGGCCGGTTCGCGCACGAGCACCGGCGGGACGACGGGGACGTGACCGTGGCGCATCGCGACGTCGATCGCGTAGCGCACGAGCGCGAACTCGAGCAGCGCGCCCTCACCCTTCAGGTACGCGAACCGGGCGCCGGAGACCCTGGCACCACGCTTCAGGTCCAGCGCGTCGGCGGCCTCCAGGAGGTCGACGTGGTCGCGCACCTCGAAGTCGAACGTGGGGCGCGGCGGGCCGATGGTGCGCAGTTCGACCCCGTCTCCCTCGACACCGTCGGGCGCATCGGGATGCGGCAGGTTCGGGACCCGCGCGAACGCTGCCGCGTGCTCCCGCTCGATGTCGGCCAGTTCGGCCTCCAGCGTGGCGACCCGGTCCTTGAGCAGCGCGGCGGCCTCGATCAGTGCCGGTCGCTCGTCCGGCGTCGCCCCTCCGATCGCGCGGGACGCCTGGCCCTGTTCCGCGCGAGCCTGATCGACCTCGCCCACACGTTCGCGCCGTCGGTCGTCGAGGTCACGGAGCGCCTCGAGGTCCTCACGGGACACGCCACGACGGGCCAGCGCGTCACACACGCCGCCGAAGTCGTCCTGGAGCCGTCGTGGATCGATCATCCCGCGCACCTGTGTCGTCGGACCGTCTGGACGCGACGGTACCCGCGCCGGGTGCCACGATCGGCGTGCCGGGCCGGTGGACCGTGCGTCGCCGACACCGGAGTGCCACACTGGGTTCGGCCGACGGCCTGCCGCCAGCGCAGGCCCACGAGCAGCGAGGTGGACAGCGTGCCTGCGGACACCAGTGCGTTCTTCCAGCGGGTCCAGAACGTCAAGCAGCTCCAGGTCGCCGCCAGCGAGCAGACGTGGATCGAACAGCACGCCCCACCGCAGGAGGGCGTCGAGTTCCTGCTCTACCTCGGCTGCAACATCCTGCGCACCCCGCACGTCGCCCAGACCGTGATCGACGTGTTCGAGCACCTCGAACTGGACTTTGCTGCCGTGGGTGGAGCCGCCTACTGCTGCGGGGTGGTGTGGGACCGTGCCGGCGACGTCGACGGTGGCCGGAAGGTGTCCACCCGCACCGTCGGGCGCTTCGAGGACTACGGCGCGTCGACCGTGGTCATGTGGTGCCCGTCGTGCAACGTCCACTTCACCGACGCCGTGTTCGGACGTGACCAGATCCCGGCCGCGTTCGAGACCACCCACACCCCGGACTTCCTCAACGACCTGTCGGCGCAGGGGCGACTGGAGTGGCGCCACGAGGTGCCGCTCCGAGTCGCACTCCACGCCCACGTCGGAGCCGACGACCACCTGACCGGACAGCAGCGGGCCGACGACGACCGCACGTCGGTGACCAGGCTGCTGGAGACCATCCCCGGCATCGAGATCGTCGACACGATTGCCGCTCCGCAGGAGTTCGGGTTCGACTGCGGACCCGTGGCCACCAGCTGGGGTGCCGACCGGTTCGCCGACGCACGTCAACCCGACGTCGACCGGGTTCGCGAACTCGGCGTTGACGCCGTCGTGACGATCTCCCACGCCTGCCAGCGAGAGTGGTGCGACGTCGCGACCGACGGGCTCGACGTCGTCAACTACATCTCGCTTGTGGCCCGGTCCCTCGGCATGCCCGAGCGTGACGACACCCTCAAGCGACTGAAGTCCGGACGCCTGTCGCCGGAGCAGGTGGTGGCGGTCGGTCGTGATGCGTGGGCCAGTCACGGGATCGACGAACGACGTGCCCTGGAACTGGCCGCGACGTACTTCGGCCCGGGCCTGCAGCCCTGACCCGCCACCCCTGACCTTCGCCGGGATGCACGTCGGGAAGCGCGTGCCGGGCGTATGATCGCCACGGCCGTGCCGCCCACGTCCGGGCAGGCTCGCGCCAAGAGCGCACGATGGCGACAGTGTCCCGCGTCTGGCCCCTGTCGACCCGAGTCACGATCACCCGGGCCGTCGGCCTGCCCCTGTGCGCGAACCTCTGCGGCGTGTCCATCCCTGCTCGTGTGGGCGGTGTCTCGCACGTCGACTCAACCTTCGCGACCGCGGATGCCTTCCCGCGGGCGCGCCCACGAAGGGAGCCTCCGTGGTGACGCGTGTCACGGGAACGATCTTCGATCGCTACGGCGGCTTCGCGAAGGTGAGCCGCATCGTGTCGTCGTTCTACGACCGGGTGCTCGATTCCGCGGTGCTCGCCCCGTACTTCGACGGGGTCGACATGCGCAGGCAGATCGACCATCAGACCAGGTTCTTCGCCAGCATCATGGGAGGACCCGCGAGCTACACACGTGAACACCTCGGCCGCGTGCACGCACGGCTGCACGTCACCGACGAGGCGTTCGACGAACTCGTCGCTCTCCTGCGTGAGACGCTCGAGGACTTCGACTTCGACGAGACGGACATCTCGGCCGTGTACTCCGAGGTGGTCGGGTACCGGGCAGACATCGTCCGCCCGACCGTGGACGCGCCGGTGGTGCAACCCTGATGGGCGGGCCCGATCCGACCGCGATCGTGCAGGGGCTCGAGACGGCGGTGGCGGTCGCCGATCCCTCCGACTGGTCGATCCACTTCGAGAACGGCAGGTTCTTCGCGCTGTTCCCTCCCGACGTCGCCGACGACGCCGGGACGACGGAGTCCGACGAGGTGTCCCACCGCATCGACGGGTTCCGTGCAGACCGAGCCACGGAGCGGCTGTCCGCGGGCCGCACCTTCGAGTTCGAGACCGAGTCCCACAGCGGCACTCGCACGATCCCGGTCCGCGTCACCCTGCGGCCACTCGCCAACGACCCGAACGGGCTGGTGGTGATCGAGGGCGCCGACGTCTCCGGCGAGAAGGAGGCCCAGTACATGCTGGACTCCTACTCCTCGCTCGCCGAACGAAACGCGCGCGAACTCGAGAAGGAGAAGGAGCGTGTCGAACGACTGCTCCTCAACATCATGCCGCGCTCCGTCCTCGAGGAGATGAAGGACTACGGGACCACCACACCCGAACGGTTCGAACACGCGTCGATCCTGATGCTCGACTTCGTCGGTTTCACCGACATGGCGGCGTCACAGGACCCCGGCACGATCATCACCGAACTCAACGACATCTTCACCGCGTTCGACCGCATCGTCGAGACCTTCGGTTGTGAACGACTCAAGACGATCGGCGACGCGTACATCGCGGTGGCAGGGGTGCCTGCCGTCGCACCCGACCACGCCCAGAACATCGCGCGCGTCGCGCTGCGGATGCGCAGGTATCTCGAACGCCGCAACTCCGCGCACTCGCAGGACTGGGTCGCACGTTTCGGCATCAACACCGGCCCCGTCATCGGATCACTCGTCGGCATCCAGAAGTACGTCTACGACATCTTCGGACCCGGCGTGAACCTGGCGACTCGCATGGAACAGCTGTCCGAACCGATGCGGATCACCGTCAGCAGCAACACGCAGCCACTGCTCGCCGACGAGTTCGTGCTCGTCGACCGTGGAGAGGTCGACGTGAAGGGTTTCGGACCGCAACGCATCTTCCACCTCGAGAGCGAGATCGGCGCGCGCCGCCACTGAAGGCGTGGGAGTCGACCGGTGACCACGGTTCTCGGACACCGCCGCAGGGCACCGGCCAGCCTCGTCCTGTTCCTCGCGATGTTCGCCGCCCAGTCCTCCCTGCTCGTCATGACCCCGATCCTGCCGGCGGTCGCCGAGGAGTTCGAGGTCTCCGTCGCCGCCACGGCCCAGCTGCGGTCGGTCACCGGACTCGTCGCCGGCTGTGTGGCGATCTGGGTGGCGCTGCGTTCGACGGTGCGACCCCTGCGCGACCTGCTGGTGGCCGGCCTCGCGCTGCTGGTCGCGGGCACCGCGACAAGTGCCGTGGCGCCCTCGATAGCCACGCTCGTCCTCGGCCAGCTCAGCCTCGGCGTCGGGCTCGGCGTGCTGCTCCCCACGGCCCTGGCTGCCGCGGGTTCGTGGGAACCCGATCGAGAACGCGTGGTGCTCGCCTGGGCACTTGCCGGCCAGCCCGTCGCGTGGATCGTCGGCATGCCGATCGTGGGCGCCGTCGCCGAGATCGGATGGCGCCACGCGTGGGTCGCGCTGCCGCTGACCGCGAGCCTCGCCGCACTGGCCGTGGCCGTGCTCCGTGAACGGGACGCGGTCGCTGCGGCACCCCCGGACGAACCTCCGATGTGGCGCGAGCCCGGCACGCGGGGCTGGGCCCTCGGTGAACTGCTGGCCTACGGCGGATGGTCCGGCACCCTGGTCTTCATCGGCGCCCTGCTGGTGCACCGCCACGGCACGACGACCACTCGCGTCGGCGTCGTGCTCGCCGTCGCGGCGGCCGCCTACCTGCCGGGCAACTTCCTCGCGCGGCGCTGGGCGTACACCCGACTGCGGGGAACACTCGTCGCCGGCTCAATGCTGTCGGCGATCGGCGTGTGGGTGCTCGGCGCCCACCCGGTCAACGAGGCGTTCTCCGCCACGATGTTCGCTGCACTCGCATTCGTCAACGGGGGTCGGACGTTCGCGGGCAGCGCACTCGGACTACGGCTGGCTCCTCGCTGCAGGCTCCAGTCGATGGGGTTCCGAACCGCCGCCGTCCAGTACGGCTACCTGCTCGGCGCAGCCGTCGGCGGGGTGGCGGTGACGTTCGGCGGCTACACCCTGCTCGGTGGGTCGTTCGCCGTGCTGTTCGTCGTGGCGGCGCTGCCCCACCTGCTGGCGATCCGGTCCGATCGCACTCGGCGGCCGACGTCGGTCGGCTGACGGGTACCGCGCGGCCGCTGCGCTGCGTTCCACGGACCACACCGGGATGCAGCCCCTCCGGTGCGATGCAGGGCCCCGTGCGGCGATCTCGACGACTCTCCGTGCTCGCCAGATCCGGGACCCGTCCACGACGCGGTCGGGTTGGCGGAGGGTGGGGGATTCGAACCCCCGAGAGTGTTGCCACTCAACACGGATTCCAGCCGTGCGCCATAGGCCAGACTAGGCGAACCCTCCAGGAGGTCGGCAGGGTACGCGCAGCCGCGCGAGCCCGGCAACGCGGCTGCGGGGCACGGGGCCACCCGGGCCTCACGACTCGTCGGGATCGATCTCGATCATGAGTTCGCCGGGCTCGATGTGGGCTCCGCTGGGCGTGACGATCCGCCGGACGGTCCCGCTCACGGGTGAGCGCACCGGCGACTCCATCTTCATCGCCTCGATGGTCGCGACCCGCTGGCCACGCTCGACCGTGTCACCGACCTCCACGACCACGGTCACCGCCCCGGTCACCGATGCCGGGACGTGGCCCGGGTTGTCCGGGTCGGCCGCCTCGGCCTCGGGAGTCGGGTCCCCGATGGCCCGGTCGAGCGCGTCGACGAACCGGGTCTGCCCGTTGACCCGGACCAGCACCGTGCGATGTCCACGGTTGTCCGCCTCGGTGACCGCCTCGAGTTCGACGTACAGGCGCACCCCCGGTTCGAGGTCGACGACGACCTCCTCGTCGTCCTCGAGGCCGTGGAAGAACGTCGGGGTCGGGAGTACCGACAGGTCGCCGTAGCGGCCCTCGAACTGCTCGAGTTCCCCCGTCGGGCCGGGGAACAGCACGTGGTCGAGAGCACGGCGACGTGCCGGACCGGGATCTGCGGTGTCGACCGCCTCGACGAGTGCGGGATCGGGCGGCCGGACCGCCGACTCGCGTGTCTCGAGCACGCGGGAGCGGAACGGTTCGGGCCACCCTGCCGGTGGTTCACCGAGGTCACCGGCGAGGTAGTCGACGACGGACGTGGGCAGGTCGTGGTCCTGCGGGGCGGCCTCGAGGTCGTCGGGGTCGATGCCCGCCGAGGCGAGGTGGATGGCGAGGTCGCCGACCACCTTGCTGGTCGGGGTCACCTTGATCGGTCGCCCGAGCAGTTCGTTGCACCGGGCGTACAGCGCCTCGATCTCCTCGAAGCGTTCCCCGAGCCCCATGGCGATGGCCTGCTGGCGCAGGTTGGACAGCTGACCTCCGGGGATCTCGTGGCGGTAGACCGCTCCGGTGGGGGACTTCAGGCCCGCCTCGAACGGCGCGTACATGCCGCGCACGGCCTCCCAGTAGGGCTCCATGTCGATGACACGGTCGAGGTCGAGCCCAGTGGCACGTTCCGTGTGGTCCATCGCGGCGACCAGTGCCGCGAGGCTCGGCTGGCTCGTGCCCCCCGACATCGGCGCCGCCGCCACGTCCACGACGTCCACGCCCGCGAGGCTGGCCGCCAGGTACGTGGCGAGCTGCCCTCCCCCGGTGTCGTGGGTGTGCAGGTGCACCGGAGCGTCGAAGCGTTCACGCAGGGCCCGGATCAGCCGGTCGGCGGCGGGTGGCCGCAGCAGGCCCGCCATGTCCTTGATGCACAGCACGTGCGACCCGGCGTCGACCAGCCCCTCGGCGACACGCAGGTAGTGGTCGAGGTCGTAGACCCGTTCCGCGGGGTCGAGCAGGTCGCCCGTGTAGCACAGCGTCCCCTCGGCGATCCGTCCGGTCTCTCGGACCGCATGGATGGCTGGCACCATCCGATCGACGTTGTTCAACGCGTCGAACACTCGGAAGACGTCGATGCCACAGGAGGCGGCCTCGGCGACGAACGCCTCGACGACCCGGGTCGGGTAGGTCGCGTACCCGAGGATGTTCTGCCCACGCAGCAGCATCTGCAGGCAGACGTTGGGGATCTGTTCACGCAGCTGCGCGAGGCGGTCCCACGGGTCCTCGTGCAGGAACCGGATCGCGGTGTCGTGGGTCGCGCCGCCCCACACCTCCATGCTGAACAGCCCGGGCAGGTGCCGGGCGATCACCGGGCCGGCGGCGACGAGGTCGATCGTTCGCACACGGGTCGCCAGCAGCGACTGGTGACCGTCACGGAACGTCGTGTCGGTGACGCCGAGCGTCGTCTGCTCCCGCAGCCGCCGCGCGAACTCGTCCGGTCCGACCTCGTCGAGCAGCTGGCGGGTCCCCGCCGGCGGTTCAGCGGAAGTGTCGACCGGCGGGAGCTTGCTGCGCGCGTCGACGCGCGTCTGGGCGCGCCCCTGGGGTCGGTTGACCGTCACGTCGGCGACGTGCTCGAGCAGTCGACTGGTGCGGTCACCCCCCGGGGAGGCGGTCAGCAGGTCCGGGTGCTCGTCGATGAACGCGGTCGTCGCGCGGCCCTCGAGGAAGTCGGGATCGGACAGCACCGATGCGAGGAACGACGCGTTGGTCCGCACTCCGCGGACGCGGAACTCGGTGACGGCCCGGCGCGCCCGACGGGCTGCGGCGACCAGGTCGGGGCCCCGGGAGGTGATCTTGACGAGCAGCGGGTCGAAGAACGGCTGGATCTCCATGCCGACCTCGATCGACGCCGAGTCGATGCGGATGCCGGCACCGCCGACGTCGCGCACCGCGGAGAGGCGACCGAGGTCCGGACGGAACCCGTTGGCCGGGTCCTCGGTGGTGATCCGGCACTGGATGGCGGTGCCCCGGGTGGTCACGCGGTCCTGGGTGAGCCCGAGGTCGGCGAGCGACTCCCCGCCGGCGATGCGCAGCTGCGACTGGACCAGGTCGACGCCGGTGATCTCCTCGGTGACGGTGTGCTCGACCTGGATGCGCGGGTTCATCTCGATGAACGCGTGCCGGCCGTCCTCACCGACCAGGAACTCCACCGTCCCCGCGTTGACATAACCGACAGCCTCACCGAAACGGACCGCGTCGGCGAGCAGGCGCTGGCGCAGGTCGTCGTCGAGGTTGGGAGCCGGGCCGACCTCGACGACCTTCTGGTGGCGTCGCTGCACCGAACAGTCCCGTTCGAACAGGTGGATCACCTGACCGTCGGCGTCGGCCAGGATCTGCACCTCGATGTGCCGGGGGCGCACCACGGCCTGCTCGAGGAAGACGGTCCCGTCGCCGAAGGCCGCCTCGGCCTCGCGGATCGCGGTGCCGACCGCCACCTCGAGGTCGTCCGGGTCGGTGACCAGCCGCAGCCCGCGTCCCCCGCCGCCGGACGCGGCCTTTACGAACAGGGGAAACCCGATGTCCTCGGCCGCGGCGAGCGCATCGGCCTCCGCGGCGAGCGGCCCGGACGCCTTCAGTACGGGCAGCCCCGCCGCCTCGGCGGCGTCGCGCGCCCGGGTCTTGTCACCGGTGGCACGCAGCACCGTCGACGACGGCCCGACGAACGTGATCCCAGCGTCCCGGCAGGCCTCGGCGAGTTCGGCGCTCTCCGACAGGAACCCGTACCCGGGGTGCACGGCGTCGGCGCCCACGCGGGTGGCGAGCGCGACCGTCGCGTCGATGTCGAGGTACGCGCGGACCGGGCGGCCCTCCTCGCCCACCGGATACGACTCGTCGGCCTTGACCCGGTGGAAGGACGCACGGTCCTCGTGGGAGTACATCGCGACCGTGCGGATCCCCAGTTCGGTCGCCGCACGCATCACGCGGACGGCGATCTCCCCGCGGTTCGCCACCAGGACCTTGCGCAGCATCGGCCGCCTCCGTCGTCGGGAGACGAGCCTACGGTCCCGGAGTCACGCGGCGGACACCGAACGGACCTGTCCCCGGCCGCTCGACGGGCCAGCCGAGGACGTGTGACCGTCGGCAGCTCACAGGGGCTGGAACACCTCTTCGGGGTCGCGCCCGAGGTCGGTCAGCAGCACCTTCGCGGCGTTGCGTCCCGGCACCCCGGTGATCGACCCACCGACGCTGGTGGTGGCACCCGTCTGGTACAGACCCTCGATGGGCATGCGGTGACTCGCGTACTTCGGCACCGGGCGCCGCGGCCCGCTGAACGCGTAGCTGCGGTCCCCACCGTGGAACGCACCACGGATCATGTGCCGGTTGCCCGCCGCGATGTCGTCCGGGCTCTTGACGTACCGCTGCAGGATGTTGTCCTCGTTCAGGTCAGGGATGAACTGGCCGATGTACTCGAGCTGCTGGCGGGCCAGGGTCTCCTTGTGCTGTTCCCAGCTGGTGACACCGTCGGGCAGTTCGTAGACCTGCGGGGTGAGCACCTTGACGGTGTGGTGGCCGTCGGGTGCACGCTGCGGGTCGACGAGCGTCGGGGTCGCGATGAGCGTCCACGGCACCGGGTGACCCGTCCACGGCCGACGGTCGCGGGCGGCTCGGCCGAGGTCGATGACCTCCTGCAGAGAACGGATCGTGCCGGCGGACACCGCACTGCGGTCTCCCTGGCTGGTGGAGAACACCGGCGGCTTCGTCGTGGCGTAGTAGGCGGCCATGCCCGACAGCCCAACGTCGTACGTGTCGACGCCGTAGGTGAACTCCTCACCCCACGCGTCTGCCGGCGCCATGTCGACCAGGTGCTTCACGTGGATGGACGACACGACGGCCTGCCGCGCGAGGAAGCGCTCGCCGTCCTCGGTCTCCACCCCGACACACCGGCCGTTGTCCAGCACGAGGCTGCTGACGACCCGGTTGCAGTGGACGGCCGACCCGTGGTCCTCCAGGAACCGGACCAGCGCGTCGGTCAGCGACCCTGATCCGCCGAGCGGGATCGACCAGCTGTTGCGCTGGCGACCGAACAGGATCGACCAGACGTTGATCCCCGACCCGGCGACGTCGAGCGGAACCAGCGTCTGGAACGCCTGCCAGGCGAGGAAGCCCTGGGTGTAGGGCGACTCGAAGTCGCGGCGAAGGACCTCCGCGGCGGTGATCGCGGCCCGACGCAGCCAGATGCCCCCGCGCGGGTGGTCGCGCAGCAGATCCTCCAGCGACGGCCCGAAGCCCGGAGGAGTCAGACGCGCCTGGGAGAAGACCCCCTTGATGTCGTCGTACTCCTCGATGAGGCGTCGGTAGGCGTGCGCGTCGTGGTCGGAGAACCGGGCGATCTCGTCACAGGTCTGGTCGAGGTCGAGCCACTGGGTGAACTGTTCACCGTCCTCGAACGCCACGTGCCCGACCGGGTCCGGCTGTTCGTAACGCAGGCCGTAGCGGCTGTGCAGTCCGAGTTCGTCGTTCGACAGCACCGGGTTGGTCCGGATGATCGTGTGTCCGGTCGAGCAGGTGTCGATCAGGTAGCCGTCGCCGAGGATCTCCTCGGTGGCCGCACCGCCGCCGGGGATCGGCCGTGCGTCGACGAGCACGCACTCGTAGCCGGCCTTCGCGAGGTAGGCGGCGGTGATGAGCGCGTTGTGTCCCGCGCCAGCGACGACGATGTCTGCAGTGATGGTCACGTGTGGTCTCCCGGTCGTCCCGCGTCTCGGAGGTGCCACCGCCACGTGCGGCCCACGTCCGACTCCCGGCGCGGCATCCCATGCCTCACCGTCGCGTGATCGTAGGCGCACCGCACGGGTCCGGCGCAGTCCGCCACGGCCGGGTCGATCGAGTGGCGCAAGCCGCCCGGTGGGCAGCGGGTTTCGGGGTCACGACCAGGCGCGCAGTCGGTGTCGTTCGACGAGCGCAGTGGTCTGGTCCTCGTCGACGGCGCAGCCATGGGTGTGTTCGACGTCGTCGAGGAGGTCTGCCGGAGCATCGGGTGTGCCCATGAGCCGGAACAGGTCCTCGAGGCCGCCCGGCGTGATGATCTCCAGGATCCGCAGAGGACCGTCACCGGCGTTCCAGAACGTGTGCCACTCTCCGCGCGGCTTGCGGACGAAGTCCCCGACGGTCGCGTAGACCTCGACCCCGTCGAAGATCGCGCCGACGCGCCCTTCGAGGACGTAGCTGAACTCGTCCTCACGTTCGTGCCGGTGCATGGGCGCGGCCAGCACGCCCGGCGCGATGGTGTGCTCGACGATCGCGAGCCTGCCGCTGGTCTCGGGCGCGTCGAGCACGAACCGGTCGGTCGCCTCCGGCGGACCGAGGATCAGTCCCTGAGCGGGCCCCAGCACGCGTGGCGCGGTGACATCTGCACGGGTCATCCGACTCGCCCTCCTCCATGGTGGTGTGGTCGACGCTACGGACCCGCCGCGGCCGCGCCCATACCAGGAACCTGGCATGTTGGAGCCCGGCAGGTCCGACGCCTCCTGGGCCGACTATCGTTGGTCCGTGAACACCGACCACAGGCAACGAGCGCACGACAGGCTCGTGCAGGTCTCCAACCAGGGACTCGACCTGGTCGCGTTCTGGCGCGCGTGCACACCGGTTCTGGCCGAGGTCGTGCCCCACTTCCACGCGCCGTGCTGGCACACGCTGGACCCGGCCTCGTTGCTCATCACGAGCCACTTCGACGAGGGAATCCCCGAGGTCCCGGCGGAATGGCTGGTCGCGGAGTACCTCGAGGACGACGTCAACAAGCTCGCCGACGTTGCTCGGTCGGATCGAGGGGTGCAGACACTGCACGAGGTGACCGACGGCGACCCGTCGCGCACGCCACGGTGGCAGGCGAACATCACGTTGGGAGCCGACCAGGAACTGATCGCCGCGCTGCGCACTCGCGGTGGCGAGGTCTGGGGAGCGATCGGGCTGTACCGCGAGCCCGATCGGCCGTTGTTCGACCGTGACGAGATCGCGTTCGTGCGATCGGTCTCGCCCGTGCTCGCGGAGGGCGCGCGCCGGGCGCTGTTGGTCGGTGAGGCCAGCGACCCAGAGGAGCCGGAGAGTCCAGGACTGGTGGTGCTGGACGAACGACTGTCGGTCGAGTCGACCACTCCCGGCGTGGAACGCTGGCTCGCCGAACTGCCCGGCGGCGCATGGGAGCGTCGTGTCCTGCCACCGGCGATCACGGCAGTCGCGGCCCGCGCGCTGACCACCCTCGACGCCCCGTCCGACGCCTCCGAGCTGGCAGTCTCACGTGTCCGGGCCCGGTCGGGGACGTGGGTCGTACTGCACGGCGCAGTGATGGCCGCGGACAGCGGTCGGCGTGTCGCGGTCATCGTCGAACCCGCCCGCGGAGCCCGCGTGTCCACGCTGCTCATGTCCGCGCATGGCCTGACCGACCGTGAACGCGACATCACGCGGGCGGTGCTCCAGGGCGCATCCACCGCGGAGATCGCCGAGGAACTCGTCGTGTCCGTCCACACCGTGCAGCAGCACCTGAAGAGCATCTTCGACAAGACCGGCGTTCGGAGCCGTCGCGAACTCGTCGGGAGAGTCTTCTTCAGCCACTACGAACCACGGCTGCGCGACAACGAGCAGCGCACGATGAACGGCCGACCCGCACGCGGCGGCCCGCTGGCTCGCTGACCTGAGCGGGCAGCCCCTCCACGGACCCGTCTGCGGACGCCTCCGTAGAACACGCACGAAGGACCTCCCGCCACGTCGGCGCCCTCGCTGCGGCACCCAACGAGTGGCTCGACCTGCTCCTGCTCGACGAACCCACCAACCACCTTGACCTTCCCTCGATCGAACGGCTCGAGCACGCGCTCGGCGAATGGCCGGGCGCGATGCTCCTCGTGACCCACGACGACCCGCTGCCGACGCCGTGACCACGACACGATGGTGCGTCGGCCAGGGCACCGTACGAAGCGAACCGACCGCCCAGCCCCCGCGTTGACCGGCGCGAGGAGTGTTGTCCGGTCGCCTCGGGTGCGGTCGCGTCCCGCGGCTGGTGTAACAGCGACACCGGTCACGGTTCCTGTTGGGGACGTTAGGCGACGTCTGCGACATCGCGGTGGGGGTCGGGTTCGGGGCGCTCCTTCCTGCTGGTGGTGAGACCG
>JBJHCV010000007.1:42240-161070 GCA_050486225.1 Nitriliruptoraceae bacterium | reverse complement strand
CCGGGTGCCGGTTGCCTGGGCGAGCATCGTGTCTTCCAGGGCGCGCAGGTCCGCGTCGATGCGCTGCCAGGCCCGCTCGTCGAGCTGACGGGCAGACCGCTGGACGCGGCGGCCACGTGTGCCGTCCTCGCGTACCGGCGGATCGTAGAACGTCCATCGGTACGACCCACCGCCACCGCGTGCGTCGGGCTCCGAAGGCGCCGAGATCACCAGCCCCCATTCGAGCTCGACGCTGTAGCCGCGCTGGAGGCGACGGGAGATTCGGTTCCGATCGAGGTCGGCCACGGCAGTCCTCCGGGCGCGATCAGGCCGCGTTTGCGGCCTCGTCACGACGAAACTGTGGAGTTTCTGTGGTGCACGCTCCACACCGTACCGTAAGGCATCCCCGTAAAGTAAAGAATCCCGGCGTTTCCGCCGGGATTCTTTGGTGGAGGTGATCGGATTTGAACCGACGGCCCCTTCGTTGCGAACGAAGTGCTCTGCCAGGCTGAGCTACACCCCCGGGGTGACGTGCGAGGACCGATCGGTCCCACGAGCAGGCGCGGATGGTAGCCGCTGGGGGGCGCGGGAGACCAACGCGGACCGGCGCGTGGCCGGGATGGTCCGGTGGGGGCGGCTCAGTCGTCCCAGCGCCGCAGTCGCACGCTCGTGCTGGGAAAGCCGTCGGGCATCATCTCTGCGCCGACCGCGGCACGGCCGGCGCCCACGAGGCTGCGCGAGCGGCTGTCCGGCGGGTTGAGGTGGAGTTCGCGCACGACGTTTCGCGCCTCGTCGCGTTGGACCTTCAGGCGGCGGAGCACCACCACGTAGGAACCGGTGGCGACGACCATGGCCACGAGCGGCAGCCAGAACACGCCGCGCAGCACGACGGCGAGCAGCAGGGCGACACCCGTGGCGGCGAGCATCCTCAGGAAACGGACGCGCCGCTGGACGACCATCGGGTGCTCACGCAGTCGCACCGCCGCAGGGTGGCGGTCGTCGCCTGACCGGTTGCTCCTGAGTGCTTCCATGGTCCGCTCGAATCCTCCGACCGTCGCGCTCGGCGAGGTCTGCCACGTGCGGAGCGCCCAGGCGAGCCCGGAGACGACGAGCAGACCGACCAGCGCGGCGTTCATGCGGTCGATCCCTGCGTCACCGGAGCACCACGGGTTGCCTCCACATCCCGTCTTCACCGCCGTGGTCGGCGGAATGTCCTGAAGATAACACCCGTGTCCACCCCGGGGAAGCATGTGTCACACGTCTGTAAGTACAGGTGTGCACGGACGAGACGTCGCGTGCGTCACCCGCACGCGACGTCAGTCGCGGCGGTAGTCGCCTGAGCGCCCACCCGACTTCGCGACCAGGCGCAGATCGGTGATCTCCACGTCCCGTTGGACCGCCTTGACCATGTCGTAGAGGGTCAGCGCCGCGACGCTCGCCGCGGTGAGCGCCTCCATCTCCACACCGGTGCGACCCGTGACCCGTACTCGCGTGCGTATGTGGGCGACACCGCCCGGGTCCACGTTCACGTCGACCTCGACCCCGTCGAGGGCGAGCGGGTGGCACAGCGGCACCAGTTCGTGGGTCCGCTTCGCCGCCTGGATCCCGGCGATCCGCACGACGGGCAGGGCATCGCCCTTGGGCAGGTCCCCGTCGAGCAGTCGCGCCGCAGTCTGCGGGGACATCACCACGCGGCACTCCGCCTCCGCGACGCGCGCGGTCACCTGCTTGTCCCCCACGTCGACCATGCGGGCGTGCCCGTCGGCGTCGAGGTGGGTCAGATCGTCCGACTGCGCCACGTTGGCCATCCGTTCCGTCAGTCGAGCAGCAGTTGCACGGTGACCGTCTCACCGACGGGGATCTCCGTGAGGTGTTCGGGAACGATCGCGAGTCCGTCGGCCGCAGCGATGGACGACGTGACGTGCGAGCCCTGCGGACCGGTCGGTGTCGCGAGCCAGCGCGCCCCGTCACGCCGCAGGCGCACGCGCGAGTAGCCGCGCTTGCCCTCGGGGGCGGTGAGCGCCTCGGTGACCGTCGCGGTGACCGTCGGGCGAGCGACGTCACGGCGACCCTGCAGACGCCGGATCGCGGGCCTGGCGAACACCTCGAAGGAGACGAACGCGGACACCGGATTCCCCGGCAGGCCGATGACCGGCACCCCACCGATCCGACCGCGGATCTGGGGCATCCCGGGCCGCATTGCGACCTTGACCTTCCACACCTCGCCGAGTGCCGCGATCACGTCGGGCATGAGGTCGAGCGTTCCCGCGCTGGCACCACCGGTGCACACGAACAGGTCCGCGTGCCCGCTGTTGGTGTCGAACGCATGGATCAGCTCGCGACGGTCGTCGGGGACGATCCCGGCCGAGAACGGCAGGCCGCCTGCGGCACGCACCATCGTGGTGAGCATCGGACCGTTGCTGTCACGGATCTGGCCGGGTCCGGGCTCCGACTCGGCACGCACCAGTTCGTTGCCGGTGGAGATCGTCACGACGCGTGGTGGCGGAACGCACGTGACCCGGGTCACCCCGGCGGTCGCGAGCACGGCAATCTCGGCGGGGGTCACGCGACGTCCCCGGGCGATGAGGGGCTGGCCAGGCTTGAGGTCCTCCCCCGGCCACCGGACGTGGCGACCCCGTTCGACCGGCGCACGGAAGGTCACGTCACCGGGGCCGGAACTCGAGGTCACCTCGACCGGGACGACGGCGTCCGAACCGACCGGCAGGGGCGCGCCCGTCATGATCCGTGCGGCGGACCCGGGAGCCACCTCGACGGGTGCGGCCTCGCCGGCGACGATCTCCCCGACGACCTGCACGGTCACGGGCGCCTCGGGCGACGCGTGGGCGAGGTCCGCCGACGACACCGCGTAGCCGTCCATCGCCGAGTTGGGGAACGCCGGGATGCTCACCTCACTGACGACGTCCTGCGCGATGACCAGCCCGAGCGCGTCGACGAGCCTCAGGTCGATCGGTTCCGCGGTGTGCACCAGTTCGAGGATCCCCGCGAGGTGGTCCTCCACCGACACCATCTCGTCGGACGTCACGACGTCACTGCGACCCAGGCCCTCGAAGGTGGTCATCGCGGCTGCTCCGCGATCCAGTCGCGCAGCCACGCGACGAACTCGGCCCCGATCTCCGGCCGCTGGGCGGCGAGTTCGACCGTCGCCTGCAGGTACCCGAGCCTGTCCCCGATGTCGTGGCGAGGCACGTCGAGCAGCACCCCGACGATCGGTTCACGGTGCGCCATCACACGCAGCGCGTCAGTCACCTGGATCTCTCCTCCACGGCCCGGCTGGGTGCGTTCGAGTTCGGGGAAGATCGACGCGGGCAGGACGTAGCGACCGATCACCGCGAGGTTGGACGGCGCACTTCCCGGCGGCGGCTTCTCCACGAGGTCGGTGACGTCGAGCACTCCGGGAGTGTCGGTGGGCTCCACCGTCGCGATCCCGTACATCGACGTCTGGTCGTCAGGCACCTCCATGAGGGCCAGCACGGCTCGACCGGTCCGGTCGTGGACGTCGATCATGCGCTCGAGGAAGGGCGAGTTCGGATCGACGATGTCGTCGCCGAGCAGCACGGCGAATCCCTCGTCACCGACATGGCTCGCGGCCATCAGGATCGCGTGGCCGAGGCCCAGGGGCTCGGGCTGGCGCACACTGTGGATGGTCGCCAACGATGCGAGCGACCGCACCATCTCGAGCTCCGCGACCCGGCCCCTGGCGTCGAGCGCCGCCTCGAGGTCGGTGAGGCGGTCGAAGTGGTCCTCGATGAGGTGCTTGCCGGCCGAGTTGACGAACAGCACGTCGTCGAGTCCCGCGCGGGCGCACTCCTCGACCATGTACTGGATCGCCGGCCTGTCGACGACAGGCAGCAGTTCCTTGGGAACCACCTTGGTCGCGGGCAGGGCACGGGTACCGAGGCCGGCGACGGGCAGCACGGCCTTGCGGATCACGGGCACCTCCCTGGACGCCGGCGAGCCTATCGACCGTAGACTCGCGCGACCGCGCACGCCGGGGGCCAGATGGACGGTCACGAACTGCACGAACGCAAGGCCGCGTTGCGGCGCGACGTCCGTGACCTGCGCGCTCGACTCGACCCGGCCCAGCGGCGTGCCGCGAGCGCCGACATCTGCGCCGAGGTGGCCGGCCTCTCCGAGTTCGAGGCCGCCGGCTCCGTGCTCCTCTACGGAGCGTCGGACGAGGAGGTCGACGTCTTCGCGCTGGCCGACACCGTCCGTGAGCGAGGCGGCCACGTGCACCTGCCTCGCGTCGCAGGCGACGACCTCGAGGTGGTCGCGTTCACCGGCGACACCGCACTTGTACGCGGCTACCGCGGGATCCTCGAACCGCAGGGCGATTCGGTCGACCCACGGGCGCTCGACGTCGTGGTGGTGCCCGGCATCGCGTTCGACCGTGGCGGGCGACGCTGCGGCCAGGGCCGCGGGTTCTACGACCGGTTCCTCGCCTCGATCGATGCCACGCGCATCGCGGTGGCGTTCGACGTGCAGGTCGTCGACGAGGTGCCCTCCGACGCGTTGGACCAGCAGATGCACGCGCTGGTGACCGAGACACAGGTGCTTCGCTTCTCGCGCTGAACCCGCGTCCGCGACCGGCACGACGAGCCGGTCCTGTCGGCCGCACGGCCGGCGGCTTGCGCCGCGAGGCCTCCCACGGCATCATTGGCACTCGATGTGGCCGAGTGCCAATGCCTCGCCCTCGACCGTGAGCCCGCGCGAGCCCCGCGACCCCCTGGAGCGCTGACGATGCCGACGTACGAGTATGCGTGTCGTGACTGCGAGGAACACCTCGAGGTCGTCCAGTCCTTCCACGACGAGGCACTGACCGAGTGCCCGGCGTGCAGCGGTGAACTGCGCAAGGTCTTCTCCGCCGCCGGAATCATCTTCAAGGGTTCCGGGTGGCACATCAAGGACTACGCATCCTCCGGATCGGGATCCGCACCGGCGTCCTCCGACACCGCATCGGCAGGAGGTTCCGACACGAAGTCCACGACGAAGGCCGAGACCTCGACCGGGTCGACCGGCGGGTCGAAGGCCTCGACCGGAGACTCGAAGGGATCGAGCACGTCCGGGAAGGGTTCCACCTCGAGCACCTCGAGTTCGGCGTCCACCCCGGAGCGGAAGTCGGCCTGACGGCCCTGCCGCTCGACCGATCGGGCCGCTGAGGTCCGGGCACGGTCGCGCGTCGGACTGCGCGGCGGGGTGCCGTCGTCCCCAGGGACGACCGGCGTCCCGGGCGCGACACCGTCCGATCGTGGTGCACTGCGCACCATGCCTCGCGACCTCCGACTCCGCCTCGACGGGCCACCCGTCGCCCTGCCGCGCGCCCTCGACGGTCTTGCCGAGCACTGGTGGCGTGCGCGCCCACGGACGCGCGCGGTGGTGGCGCTCACCGTCGTGACCGTCGCGCTGTCGGCCGGGACCGTGCGAACGGCGCTTGGTCCGTTCGGACCACCGGTCGACACCCTCGTGGCGACGCGCCCGCTGGAGGCCGGCACGGCCATCGACACGTACGACGTCGCACCTGTGCGACGCCCCCGCGACGTGACGCCGCCGGACGCGCTCGCGACCCTGTCGGACGCCGTCGGACGGACCGTGCACGTGCCCGTGGTCGCCGGAGGCGTGGTCACCGACCAGCACGTCACGGCGGCGGGGATCTCTGGACTGGTCCCGCCCGACAGCGTCGCGGTGCCGATGGACCCTGCGCTGGTCTCCGGGGTCCCGGTGGGCACCCGCCTCGACCTGGTCGCGCGTGACGCGACGATGCTGGCGACGGGCGCGCTGGTCATCGCGCGCACCGACGACGTCGTGTGGGTCGCGGTGGCGACTGCCCGGGCCGCTCCCGTGGCCGCAGCAGCCTCGTCAGGCGCGCTGACCGTCGCGGTCCATCCCGCCGAGGGCGTCGCGCAGGAATGACGCGATGCGCGGGTAGCAGTCGATGCGGTTGTCGAGCCGAGAGAGACCGTGACCCTCGTCGTCGTAGACCCGCAGGACGCTGTCCTCCACGGCGGCGTGGATCTGTTCGGCCTCACTCAGGGGCACCCGCGGGTCGTTCGCACCGTGGACGATGAACAGCGGCGCCCGGATGTCGTCGACGCGGTGGATCGGAGACAGGCTCGCGAGCAGCTGCGGGTCCGACCCGTACTCGCGTTCACGGAACGGGCGACGCCACACAGCCGTGTTCTCGAGGAACGACTCGAGGTTCGACATGCCGACGATGTCGACGCCGGCAGCCCACCGCTCCGGCTGGAACGCGAGCCCTGCGAGCACCATGTAGCCGCCGTAGGAGGCCCCGTGGAGTGCGGCGCGCTCCTCGTCGAGGTCCGGCTGGGTCGCGAGCCAGTCGTGGATGGCCGCGAGGTCGGCGATGGCGTCGAACCGCTTCTCCACGTCGTCCAGGTGCTGGAACGTGCGGCCGTACCCGGTGGACCCCCGGACATTGGGGGCGACCACCGCGAACCCCTGCGCCACCAGGTACTGGGCCACCGCGGAGAACGACGGCCGGTACTGGCTCTCCGGGCCCCCGTGGATGATGACGACGACCGGCAGGCTGCCACGCGACCCGCGTGGCCGGAACACGAACAGCGGGATCTCCAGCCCGTCGAACGACGGGATGCGCACCTTCTCCGCGTCCACGAACGTCGACGGGTCGACGTCGCCCGGACTCACGGTGAGCCGTTCGAGCGCTCCGGAGTCGGTGTCGACCCGCCACGCGTCACCGGGCACGAGTGGTGACGAGTAGCCGAGGCTGAGCCATCGGCCGTCGCGGCTGAACCGCCAGTTCGACACGACACCGTCGCCCGGCAGCGGCACCTCGTGGCGCACCTCCAGGGTGACCGGGTCGTGCAACCAGGCCCGACTGACCCCGTCGACGTTGCTCGCGACGAGCAGGTGGCGTCCCGTCCAGTCGACGAGGCAGCCCGTGTCCCAGTCGCCGTCGACCACGATCTCCCAGTCGCCATCACGACTCCCCCGCGCGACGCCGGTGAACTCCCGTCCCACGTCGGTCGCGAAGAAGAACGACTCGCCGTCCGGCAGCCAGCTGGGTGCGCCCACGGACGCACTCGGTTCGTGCGGGGCCAGTTCGACGGTGTCACGCGTGTCGAGGTCGAGCAGGTGCAGGCGGTTGTCGCCGGGTTCCGTGGTCGGTGAGCTCACCGCCACGATCCGGCCCGTCGGATCGAAGCCGGCCGCCGACGCCCACCCACCCGGTGCGTGGACCGACTCGTGCTGCCCGGACGCAAAGGTGTGGATCCACACGTCGAAGTCCACGCCGTTGCGTCGGTTCGTCGAGTACGCGAGCAGGGTTCCGTCCCTGGACACGCCACCGGGCTGGTGGATGTGGTCGGGGTCGACGACGACCGGTTCGAGATCGGCCGTTGACCGGTACGGGTCGGTCGGTGTGTCGTCACCCATCAGGATCTGGGTGCGCTCGTTGCCGCCTGCGTCCACGACGACGAGCAGACGTGACTCGGTAGGCAGGTACCCGGCACCCGCGGGCTCGTCCAGACGGGTGACAGCCGGCAGGTCGCCCGTCGCGACCGGCAGGTCCAGGTCGGTGTCCAGCCGGTGGACCTGCTGGGTGCCCGACAGGTCACTCGACACCAGCAGTCGATCGCCTTCGGGCGACCAGCTGCCCGGCGTCGCCGTGCGGATCCGGAGGTAGTCGCGGATGTCGGTCACGACGAGGATCCAGCGTCCCCCGCGTCCGACGGCGCGTCGTCGAGCGTCGCCACCAGTTCCCGCAGCCGGGCAACACGGTCGTCCCGGTTCAGTGCTCCGAGCGCCGTGCCGGCGATCCACGTCGACACGGGCGCGGTCCAGCGCTCGCTCGTGTGGGCGGCCACCCTGGCGAGGTCGAGCAGCAGGGTCCGCTCGTCGTCGTCGACCTCCACGCGGTGGGCGAGTTCGGTCGCGAGCCGGTCGAACCAGACGTCGGGATCCATGCCTCTCCTGTGCTGCGGGATGCCCGGCAGGTTACGTTGCTCCTCGACGGCACGAACCGGGGGACGGATGGGACAGGTCACCGGGGCGGTGCTGGCCGGCGGCGCGTCACGACGGATGGGACGCGACAAGCGTTGGGTGCATGTCGACGGGCGACCGCTGCTGGTCCGCGCGGTGGACGCGCTGCGCGAACTGTGCGACGAGGTGGTCGTCGTCGGATCGCTCGGAGCGCAGCGGGACGAGCGGCTCACCGGGATCGGCGTGGTCGCCGATCGGCGCCCGGGCCACGGACCTCTCGGAGGGATCGAGACCGCGTTGCACCACGCGTCCAGCGACGTGGTGGTCGTGGTCGCCGTCGACCACCCGTGGTTGTCCCCGGCCGTGCTCAGGACCCTGCTCGACGCGCTCGAGGCAGATCCTGCGGCCGACGTCGCACTGCTCGATCCCGGCCAACCGCTCGTGTCGGCGTGGCGCACCGCCGCGCTCGCGAAGGTCACGGGGATGCTCGACGCCGGCGAACGTCGCGCGACGCGGCTGGGAGAGCACCTGACGGTCGCGCTGGCCGACTGGCGTTCCCTCGATCCCGACGGGCGCACCACCCTCGACGTCGACACCCCCGAGGACCTCGCCCGACCCGCCGTGACACGTCGCCGAGCCGTCGAGGTGGAGCGTCACGACGGCTCATCCTCCACCATGCGCGACGACCACGTCGTCATCGAGGAACCCCTGGAGATCCGCGTGACAGGGGCGGACCAGCCTGCGGTCGCGGTGGTCACCACCCTGCGCACCCCCGGCAACGACGTCGAGCTCGCGGCCGGCTGGGTCGTCACCGAAGGCCTGGCGACGCCCGACCAGATCGTGCGGATCACCTCCGGCGACCCGGTCGGCCTGGCACGGCCCGACGACCAGGTCACCGTGCACCTGGTCGGCCCGGTGGACCTCGACGCAGGTGCACGCCGGATGTCGGTCGCCACGGCGTCGTGCGGCGTGTGCGGCCGGGCATCGATCGACGAGCTCGCCATGCGCGCCGAGCCAGTCGACGACGCCACCCGCGTGTCCTGGTCGGTGCTTGCCGGACTGCCCGACGCGCTTCGTGGCGCCCAACCCGAGTTCGAGGCCACCGGAGGGCTGCACGCCACCGGCCTGTTCACCGCCGACGGGAGGCTGGTCACCCTGCGCGAGGACGTGGGCCGGCACAACGCCCTGGACGCTGCAATCGGTGTGCACGTCCTGGACCGGTCCCTGCCGCTCGCCGGTCACGTCGCGGTGCTGTCCGGTCGGGTCGGGTTCGAACTGGTCGCCAAGGCCGTGATGGCGGGCATCGGCGTGATCGTCGCCGTCGGGGCGCCGACGGACCTCGCGGTGCGCACCGCCCAGCGGTTCGGTGTCACGCTCGTCGGGTTCGTGCGTGACGGGGCGGGCAACGTCTACACGGGGCCGGATCGCCTCGCGGCCCGGAGCACCTCGTCGACCGGCGTGGACTCGTCGAGGTCCTGAACGTGGTCGTAGCCGAACCGGCCCTTGATGCACAGGTGGCCGGAGGTGACGTCGTGGTCCCGCGGTGAGGTCACCTTCACGATCCGTTCGTCCTGGACGTGCAGTTCGAGGTTGCAGCCCACCCCACAGAACGCGCAGACCGTCCGGGTGACCTCCTGACGCGACTCGTCCCACAGACCGGCGCCACGCAGTTCGTGCTCGGACCGGAACATGAGCGCGTCCGTCGGGCACACGTCGATGCAGTTGCCGCAGTACACGCAGGCCGAGTCGGGCAACGCCACGTCGTGCTCGGTCGAGATCGTCGCGTCGAATCCCCGCCCGGCCACCTGGATGGCGAAGGTGTTCTGGGCATCCTCCCCACAGGCGTCGACGCACCGGTAGCACAGGATGCATCGCGAGTAGTCGCGCACGTACAGGTCGTTGTCGACGCGGACAGGTTGTGCGACGGTGGCCGCGTCGGCGCCGTGACGGTCCGGATCGGCCCCGTACTCGTCGATCCACGCGGCCATCTGGTCGTGGAGGCCGACGTCGACCGACGACGCCAGCAGTTCGAGGACCATCCGGCGCGAGTGCCGTACCCGTTCGGAGTCGGTCGACACGACCATCCCGTCCTCACAGGTTCGCGAACACGACGGCACGAGCGGTCGGGTTCCCTCGACCTCCACGACGCACAGCCGGCAGGCGTTCGCGGGCGTCAGCGTCGACAGATGGCACAGCGTCGGCTGGTCAAGGCCGACCGACCGACACGCGTCCAGCAGCGACGAACCTGCGTCGACCTGCACCGTCTGGCCGTCGATCGTGATGTCGGTCACGGCGCTCCTCCGTCCCTCGCGCGTCCGATCACACCAGTTCCAGGGCGATCGCGGACCGGATCGCCGACGCCGCGGTCTGCCCGAGTCCACAGATCGACGCGTCGGTCATCACCCGGTCGACGTCGCGCAGCACCGTCAGTTCGCGTGGTGACCGACCGCCATCGAGGTACCGGCCCAGCGCCTCCTGCTGGCGCACCACGCCGATGCGGCACGGGACGCACTGCCCGCAGCTCTCGTCGCGGAAGAACCGGGCGATGCGCGCCACCACGCGGGCGAAGTCTGTGTCGGGGCCGAACGCCATGACGACGCCCGAACCCAGTGACAACCCGTGCGCACGCGCGGACTCGAGGTCGAGCGGCAGGTCGAACAGGTCGGGCCCGACGAAGCTGCCTGCGGCTCCCCCGAGCAGCACGGCCCGCAGCTCGTCGGTGCGGGCTCCCGCGTCTTCGAGCAGGACGCGCAGCGGCGTGCCGTGCGACGCCTCGACGACGCCGGGCCGTGCCACGTCGCCGGACAGGCAGAACAGTCGGGAGTCGGGTGTCACCCCGTGCACGACGTCGAGCACGTTGCACAGGGTCTCCACGTTGTTGATCACGGTCGGCCGGCCGAACAGCCCGTGCGTGGTCGGGAACGGAGGCTTGTTGCGTGGCTCACCCCGGTGGCCCTCGATCGACTCCATGAGGGCGGTCTCCTCCCCACAGATGTAGGCGCCCTGGCCCCGTCGCACCTCGATGTCGAACCGGCGGCCCGACCCGAGCACGTCGTCACCCAGCACACCCCGCGCGTGCGCGTCGGCGATGGCCTCCACGAGGGCGCGGGTCGCGACCGGATACTCCCCGCGCACGTAGAGCCACCCCTGCTCCGCACCGATCGCGGTACCCGCGATCGCCATCGCCTCCACCACCGCCGACGGGGTCGACTCGAGCAGCACCCGGTCCTTGAAGGTCCCGGGTTCGGACTCGTCGGCGTTGCAGATCAGGTGTCGAGGACCCTCGGCCTCGGCCACCGCCGCCCACTTGATCCCCGTCGGGAACGCGGCACCTCCCCGGCCGACCAGTCCGGTGTCGCGCACCGCGTCGATCACCGCCCGGGGCCCCATCGCCAGAGCGCTGCGCAGCGTGGCGAAGTCCGAGTACTCCGCGGCCCGGACCCGCGCGAGCAGGCGACCGGGGGTCACCGACACGGTCGCGGGCGCGACGATCCCCGACTGACCGAGGCCACCGACGACGTCGGAGGCGGTGGCGTGCACCACGACGTCGTCGTCGACCCCGGCACGCTGGAGGTACACGGCTGGGGCCCGGTCGCACTGACCGAGGCACGGGCTCGTGTGCACCGAGTGACCGTCCGCCGACGCGAGGGCCCCGGCCAGCTCCTCGGCCAGCGCGTCGCCCCCGGCCGGACCGCAGGCGAGGTCGTCACACACGTGGGCGACGCGGGGCGGACGTTTCTCGGTCGCGATCAGCGCGTAGAACGTCGCGACCCCGTACGCGTCGGCGGGCGGGACGTCCAGTCGCCGACAGATCTCGGCCATCGCCCCACGGCTCACCCACCCGATGCGCGACTGGACCTCGGCGAGTGCGGGCAGCAGGAGATGACGCAGGTCCAGGTCCCGGACCACGACCCGTCCGTCGGCCACACCGCCCGGCGTCGGGCCGACCACGACGGCGATCGCGTCACGTTCGGCGTCGGTGGGCTGGTCGTCGCTGATGCGCAGGTCCATCAGGCCTCCGCTCGCGCCGGTTCGATGCGGACCGCGGTCGCCTTGAACTCCGACGTCCCCGAACGGGGATCCCACGCATCGATGGTGAGCAGGTTGACGTCCGCGAGTTCCGGATGGTGCAGGGTCATGAACACCAACCCCTCGCGAAGCGCGTCGTCGACACGTGCCGGCACCCGGATGCTCCCACGTCGGGACGTCACCACCACCGGGTCGCCGTCGTCGATGCGCAGGCGGGTCGCGTCGTACGACGACACCTCGAGCATGCCGGCGCTCCGGCGCGGTGACGCGTAGGCGTCGGTCTGCACCCCGGTGTTGTAGGAGTCGAGGTGACGTCCGGTCGTCAACCGGTACGGGTACTCGTCCGACAGCGCGTCGACCGGTGGGACCCACTCGGTCGCGATGAACGGGGCACGGGGTCCCTCGACCGGCTCCTGCCACAGCCGCCCGTGCAGGAACGGGGTGCCCGGGTGGTCCTCGGTCGGGCAGGGCCACCGCAGCCCTCCGTGCTCCTCGAGCCGCCTCCAGCTCATGCCGCCGTGCATGGGCGACAGGCTGCGCAGTTCGTCCCACGCCGCCTCGGGCGTCATCCACGACCAGTCGTGTCCGAACCGTCCGGCGAGCGCGACCAGGATGTCGAGGTCGGTGCGTGCGTCGCCCGGCGGTCGCAGCGCCGGACGCACGCGCTGCACTCGCCGTTCCGAGTTGGTCACCGTCCCCTCGGCCTCACACCAGTCCGCTCCTGCCGGCAGCACCACGTCGGCCATCCGGGCCGTGGCCGTCAGCGTGATGTCCTGGACGACGAGCAGGTCGAGACCCTCGAGCCTGGCGCGCACGTGCGTCGCGTCGGCCTCCGACTGTGCCGGGTTCTCCCCGATCACGTACACACCACGCAGCGTTCCAGCCGCCATCGCCTCGAACATCTCGCTCAGGTGCCAGCCGCGCCGCGCCGGGATCGTCCCACCCCAGGCACGTTCGAACCGGGCGCGCACCTGGTCGTCCTCGACGTCCTGGAAGCCCGGCAGGCGGTTGGGCAGGGCGCCCATGTCCCCACCACCCTGCACGTTGTTCTGCCCGCGCAACGGGACCAGACCCGATCCGTGACGTCCGACGTGCCCGGTGAGCAGCGACAGGTTGATGAGCGCGAGCACGTTGTCTGTGGCGTTGTGGTGCTCGGTGATGCCGAGCGTCCAGCAGATCTGTGCGCGCTCGGCCGTTGCGTACGCGATCGCCGCCTCCTCGATGACCGCGCCCGGGATGCCCGTGATCCGGGTGGCCCGCTCGAGGGTGTAGGCGTCGACGACACGGGTGTACTCGTCGACGTCGAGGGTGGCCCGATCGATGAACTCCCGGTTCTCGAGGCCACGGTCGAGGATGACCCGACCCATCGCGTTCGCGAGCGCGATGTCGCTTCCGACCTCGAGTCCCATCCACACGTCGGCCCAGCGGGCCGACGCCGTGCGCCGGGGGTCGACCACGTAGAGCCGCGCGCCGTTGCGCACCCCCCGCAGGAGATGGTGGAAGAAGATGGGGTGCGCGGCGCGAGCGTTGGACCCCCAGAGCAGCACGACGTCCGCGTGGTGGATCTCCTCGTACGAGGAGGTGCCTCCCCCGGCTCCGAAGACTGCCGCCAGACCGGCGACGGACGGAGCGTGTCAGGTGCGGTTGCAGCTGTCGATGTTGTTGGTGCCGAGCACGACCCGCGCGAAGCGCTGGGCGACGTAGTTGGTCTCGTTCGTCGCCTTGGAGCAGGAGAACATGCCCAGCGCGGTCGGACCGTGCGCACGGCGGATGGCGTCCATGCCCGAGGCCGCGCGCGTGAGCGCCTCGTCCCAGGACGCCGTCCGCAGGACACCGTCCTGTCGGACCATCGGGGTGGTGAGTCGACCCATCGGGGCACCTCCGTCGTCGATGCAGCGCACTGTAGGACCCCGCAGGAAACCGCGCACCGTTGTGTGCAACGGTTGCGCATCACGCGTGCGGTACACGTCGTTCGGACGTGGTGTCGACGATTCGGACGACCCGTGACGCGGTACGGTTCACCGCAACGTCACGAGCACCTTCGGAGGTCCACATGACATCCCGCTCCATCCGCCGCGCTGCGCTGGTCCTCAGCGCCCTGCTCCTGCTGGCCGCCTGCGGCAACGGTGAGGACCCTGCCACCGAGGAACCCGAGGCCGCGCCCGCCGAGGAACCCGCCGAGGAACCCGAGGCCGAACCCGCCGAGGAGCCCGGGGACGAGCCGGACCCGGCCATGCGCGCCAACTACTACTACGGCGGCAGCGAACTGTTCCTGCCCGAGTTCGACGTCGACGGCTACTCGGTCGACTTCTTCGCGTCGTTCGACGACGTCGCCGACATCTCCGCCTGGTTCTCGCGCAACATCGAGGACTTCGACCAGTTCACGGTCGAGGAGGAGACGGTCAACGGAGAGGTCCGTTGGGTCGCGTCCAACGACGGGGCGGAGGCCGGCAGCGTCGCCCGCATCGAGATCGCCAACTCGAGCGCGCACGCCGACATGGGTCTGATCGCCCCGATCGCCGACACCCTGCCTCCGGACACGACCGTCATCGCGGTGGCGTTCGCGACCTGACCGACACCCGGGGTCCGCGTCACACCGACACGACCTCGAGCCACGAGCGACGGCGTGCCCCTCCGGCACGCCGTCGCTGTCGTCCGTCCTCTGCGCTGCACACCGAGACGACACCGGGCCGGACGTGCCCGTCCCGTACCGCGGGAACCCTCAGCGCGTGAGCGGGCGGTAGCGGATGCGGGTGGGGGTGAGCGCGTCGTCCCCGCGGCGCGCCCGCAGGTCCTCCTCGTACTCGGAGTACCCGCCCGGATACCACACTGCCCGTGAGTCCCCCTCGAACGCGAGGATGTGGGTGGCCACGCGGTCGAGGAACCAGCGGTCGTGGCTGGTGATCACCGCACACCCGGCGAACTCGAGCAGGGCCTCCTCCAGCGACCGCAGCGTGTCGACGTCGAGGTCGTTGGTGGGCTCGTCGAGCAGCAGCAGGTTCGCCTCGTTCTGCAGGAGCTTCGCGAGGTGGATGCGGTTGCGTTCCCCACCGGAGCAGGACCCGACGTCCTTCTGCTGGTCTCCGCCCTTGAAGCCGAACGCGGCGACGTAGGCACGCGACGCCATCTCCGTCGATCCGAGCCGAACCCAGTCCCCTCCCCCGGTGACCTCCTCGAACACGCTGCGTGCAGGATCGAGGGAGGCGCGTGACTGGTCCACGTACGACAGCGTCACCGTCTCACCGACCCGCAACGTGCCGGCATCCGGCTTCACAGGGCCGTCCGGCAGCAGTTCGGCGCGCCCGGCGGCCGTGACGATCATCCGGAACAGCGTGGTCTTGCCGGCACCGTTGGGCCCGATGATGCCGACGATCCCGCCCGGAGGCAGCGCGAAGGTCAACTCGTCGTAGAGCAGTCGGTCCCCGAAGCCCTTGGCGACTCCGTCGGCCTCCACGACGACCGAACCGAGGCGCGGCCCATCGGGAACCATGATCACCGGCTTGGTGATCTGCTTCGGACGTTCGCGGTTGAGCAGCGACTCGTACGCCTGGACCCTCGCGCGAGCCTTGGCCCGCCGTCCCTGCGGGGTCTGTCGGACCCACTCCGCCTCCTCTGCCAGCTGACGCTGCTGCGCAGACTCCTCACGTTCCTCCTGCGCGAGACGGGCACGCTTCTGCTCGAGCCATCCCGAGTAGTTGCCCTCGAACGGGAACCCCTTGCCGCGGTCGAGTTCGAGGATCCACTCGGCCACCTCGTCGAGGAAGTAGCGGTCGTGGGTGATCGCCACGACCATCCCCCGGTACTCCTGCAGATGGCGCTGGAGCCACGCGACGGTCTCCGCGTCCAGGTGGTTGGTGGGCTCGTCGAGCAGCAGGATGTCAGGCTTCGACAGCAGCAGGCGGCACAGGGCGACGCGGCGCCGCTCGCCACCCGAGAGCACGGACACGTCGTCGACGTCCGGCACGCGCAGCGCGTCCATCGCGATCTCGATGGTGCGGTCGAGGTCCCAGGCATCCGCCGCGTCGATGGCGTCCTGCACCTGGCCCATCTCGTCGTAGACCCGCTGCATCTCGTCGTCGTCGAGGTCCTCGGACAGGCGCGCCGTGAGTTCGTTGAACCGGTCGACGAGCCCGGCAGTCTCGCCGAGACCAGAGAGCACGTGCTCACGAACGGTGCGGGACTCGTCGAGTTCCGGCTCCTGGGGAAGGTGACCGACGGTCACCCCCTTCGCGGGCCAGGCCTCACCCTCGAACTCGGTGTCGACCCCCGCCATGATCCTGAGCAGCGTCGACTTGCCGGCGCCGTTGGGACCGATCACGCCGATCTTGGCACCCGGCAGGAACGACAGCCAGATGTTGGACAGGACCTCGTTGCCGCCGGGGACGGTCTTGGTGAGGCCCTTCATGACGTAGCAGTACTCGGCCAACGGGATGCTCCACCGGGGGGTCGGGTCGGGCAGGTCGGGAAGGTCGCCTTCGCCTCCGAGGCTAACGTGCTCGCGTCACCCCGGTCCCCGAGGACGTGGTTGCGGAACCTCGACGGTGCCCCGGTATGACTACGCTCGATCCACGACCTGCGGGACCGTTCGGCCACCAGTGACCGCACACGGACTCGCACACGAACTGGGAGCGGTCTGGTGGGTGGAGCAGCAGCGATCGACGGTGCCCTGAAGTCGATGGTCACCAACGGGATGCGCGTCGACTTCGACGTGCCGATCACGATGGACGACGGCCTCGTGCTCCGCGCGGACGTGTTCCGACCGGACGACGACGCGCCGGTCCCGGTGATCGCGAGCATGGGCCCCTACGCCAAGGGTCTGACCTTCGAGGCCGGCTATCCCCGCCAGTGGAAGAAGCTCAACGAGATGCACCCGGACGCGTCCGAGGGCAGTTCGTCCCGGTTCACCGCCTGGGAACTGGTCGACCCGGAGCAGTGGATCCCGCTCGGTTACGGCGTGGTCCGCATCGACTCGCGTGGAGGCGGTCGGTCGCCGGGTCACGTCGACGTGTGGGGGCCTCGGGAGGCCGACGACTACCACGACTGCATCGAGTGGATCGCCGACCAGTCGTGGAGCACGGGCCGGATCGGACTGTGCGGCATCAGCTACTACGCGAAGAACCAGTGGCAGGTGGCCGAGCGGCGGCCCGCCCACCTGTCGGCGATCTGCGTCTGGGAGGGCGCCAACGACTACTACCGGGAGATGACCCACCACGGTGGCATCCACAATGCGTTCCTGCCACGTTGGTACAACCGGATGGACACCATCCAGTACGGACTGGGCTCACGCGGCTTCCGCAACCCCGTCAGCGGCCTGCTCGCCTCCGGCGACGAGGACCTCACCGACGAACAGATGCGGGCCAACCGTGAGGACCTGCCCGCGCAGCTGATCGAGCACCCGTTCGACGACGAGTGGCACGCCGCCCACTCGTCCGAACCGGAGAACATCGAGGTACCGCTGCTGTCCGCGGCCAACTGGGGCGGGCTCGGCCAGCACGCGCGCGGCAACATGGTCGGCTGGATGCGTGCCGGCTCGGAGCAGAAGTGGCTCGAGATCCACGGGGGCACCCACTGGGAACACTTCTACACCCCCTACGGTCGCACGCTCCAGCGACGCTTCTTCGACCACTTCCTGAAGGACGAGGGCGACTGGCTCGAGCAGCCACGGGTGTCGCTCAACATCCGGCACCCCGACGAGGTGTTCGAACTGCGCGGCGAGGACGAGTGGCCGATCGCCCGCACGGACTGGCAGCGCCACCACCTCGACCTCGCCGGCGAGACCCTCACCCGTGAGGCCCCGGCCGAGCCGGCGCAGCGGACCTACGACGCGATGGGCGAGGGCGTCACGCTGTGGAGTCCGCCTCTGACAGAGCAGACCGAGATCACCGGCCCGATGGCGGCGCGCCTGTACGTCTCTTCGTCCACCGAGGACGCCGACCTGTTCCTGGTGTTCCGCGGGTTCCGTCCCGACGGCTCCGAACTGCTCTTCTCCGGCGCCAACGACCCGAACACTCCCCTGTCGCAGGGATGGTTGCGGGCGTCACATCGGGCACTGGATCCCGAGCGGTCGACGCCGTGGATGCCGGTGCACCCCCACACGCACCGTGAACCCCTCACGCCGGGCGAGGTGGTCGAACTCGACATCGAACTCTGGGCGACGTCGATCGTGCTGCCGGCCGGCTTCCGCTTCGCGCTCACGATCCTCGGTCGCGACTTCGACCACGGTCTCGAACCAGTGACGGTCGGCAACCTCGACTATCGCGGCTGCGGTCCGTTCCTCCACGAACACCCGGAGGACCGGCCGGCGGAGATCTTCGACAACCAGGTCACGCTGCACGCGGACGCCGACCGCCAGCCCTTCCTCCTGCTGCCGGTGATCCCACCGCCACGGTGAACGACGGGCCTGCGGTCGCCGCGGGCGGTCAGGCCGCCTCGTAGGCGTCCGCGTCGTCGAGCACCCGCAACAGGTGCTCGGCGAGTGCCCGGGCCGACTCACGGGTCAGTTCGACGGCGACCCGGGTGCCCGGACCTGCCCCGTCGTTGACGAAGTCGACGCTCAGTGCGTGTTCGAGCGGCGCGTGCACCGGGTGGTCGTAGCCCACGTACGCCTCGGTCACCTCGAACCAGCCACCGGGCCCCTTGGCGCTGCCCGAGACGGGCATCCTGCTGGCGATCATCGTGCACATGGAGGTGCTCCCGTTCGTCGGTCGGCGCATGGACGCGCCGCTCAGCCGATCGTCCGGCCGAGGAAGTCCCAGATCTTCTCCCACCCGTCGACGGCCGGACCCGCCCGGAAGGCGTTCGGCCGGTCGTGGTAGAAGAACCCGTGGCCAGCGTCGTCGTACCGGTGGAACTCGTACGACTTGCCGTGCTCGACGAGCGCCGCCTCCAGCACGTCGACGTGCTCGGGTGTCGGGTTCGCGTCGTCGTTGCCGAACAGCCCGAGCACCGGACACGGCAGGCCGGCGGTCATCTCCACCGGCGCGACGGGCTGCTGCTCGGTCGCCTCGTCGGGAGTCGCCACGATTCGTCCACCCCAGCAGTCGATCAGCGCGTCGACCGTCGGCGTCTGGCACGCCACCAGGTAGGCGTGACGAGCACCGGAGCACGTGCCGAACAGCGCGAGCCTCCCGGACGCGGTCGGCAGGCCACGCAGGAACGTCATGCACCCCTGCGCATCGCCCACCACCTGGTCGTCGGGCACCCCACCGTCCGCGTTGACCCGCGCGGCGACGTCGTCGGGATCCCCGTGGCCGGCCCGGCAGTACAGGTCCGGACTGATCGCGAGGTAGCCGTGGTGCGCGAAGCGCCGGGTCGCCTCCCGGTAGTACTCGTCCCAGCCGGGGCGGTGGTGGAACAGCACGACCGCCGGGAACGGCCCCGGCCCGGTGGGACGCGCGAAGTACGCGTGGATCGGGTCCCCGCCGTGACCGATGACGGTCGTGGTCTCCGCGATCATCCCTGCATGGCTGTCGGTGGTCAGCATCGACGCCTCCTCTCCCGACCCTTCCCGGTCGTCTCGGGTCGTCGGGGTCCGACGACCGATCGTAGGATGCCCCCGCCCGTCCCGTGCGCAGGCGGTCACGAGATGTCCCTGCCTCGTCCTCGGAGTGACCCGACTGAACGAGTCCGTTCAGTCGGTCAGGAAGGCGGGAAGATCCCGTCGATGCGTTCGAGCACGTCGGGGGTCAGCAGTTCGGCGACCTGCAGCGCGGCCAGGTTCTCACGCACCTGGGCGACGCGGGACGCACCGGTGATGACAGTCGACACGTCGGGGTTGCGAGCGCACCAGGCGATCGCGAGCTGCGCCAGGGTCACCCCGAGTTCGTCTGCGACGAGTCTCAGGGCACGCACGCGCTCCCGCGCCTGCTCGCTGGTCATGCGCTTCTGGAGCCACTCGTAGCCGGAGAGCGCCGCCCGTGAGTCGTCAGGGATCCCGTCCAGGTACTTGCCGGTCAGCAGGCCCGACGCGAGCGGTGACCAGACGGTGGTACCGAGCCCGATGTCCTCGTACAGGCGCCGGTACTCCTTCTCCACCCGCCCGCGGTGGACCAGGTTGTACTGGGGCTGCTCGACGACCGGTCGGTGCCAGCCGTACCGGTCGCACACGTCCCAGGCAGCCCGGATCTCGTCCGCGCTCCACTCCGACGTCCCCCAGTAGTGCGCGTAGCCCCGGTCGATGGCGTCCGACATGGCACGCGCCGTCTCCTCGATGGGCGTGTGCGGGTCGGGGCGGTGGCAGTAGACGAGGTCGAGCCGGTCCAGTCCGAACCGTTCCAGCGACGCCTCGATGCCCTCGATGAGGTAGCGGCGGTTGAGGGTGCTGCGGGTGTTGGGTCCGTCGAGGATTCCCCAGTAGTACTTGCTGGACACGAGGTAGGAGTGGCGAGGCCAGTCGAGTCGGCGCAGGGCCTCGCCCATGATCCGCTCGGACTCCCCGCCGGCGTAGACCTCGGCGTTGTCGAAGAAGTTCACGCCGGCCTCGTACGCGGCGGCCATGCACTCCGTCGCGAGGTCGACGTCGAGCTGGTCGCGGAACGTCACCCACGAGCCGTAGCTGAGCACGCTGACCCTCAGCCCCGACCTTCCGAGCCGGCGGTACTCCATGGCCACCCCATCCGTCGCGGTCGAGCACCCGCGCGCGGCGTCCGCCGCCCGTGGGTGTGGTGGTCGTCGAGCGTATTACGCTCCGCCACCATGCCCAGACCCATCGCCGCAGCACTCGTGTTCGTGTCGTCGGCCGCGGTTCTCGTCCTCGAGATCCTCGCCGCTCGGCTGCTCGCCCCGTACGTGGGGGTGACGCTCGAGGTCTACACGTCGATCATCGGCGTGATCCTCGCCGGCATCGCCGTCGGTTCGTGGTGGGGTGGTCGTGCGGCCGACCGGGTCGACCCTCGCACCATGATCGGCCCGCTGATCGTCGCCGGCGGGATCCTCGCGCTCGTGACCATCCCGCTCGTGGACGGTCTCGGTGCGGGTCTCCGCGGCGCGGGTGCCACCACCACCGTCGTGCTCACGTTCGCCGGGTTCTTCGCCCCCGCGGCGGTGCTGACCGCGGTCACTCCTGCGATCGTCAAGATCCAGCTCGAGTCGCTCGACGAGACGGGGCGGGTCGTCGGACGCCTGTCGGCGATCGGGACCGCCGGAGCGATCTTCGGCACGTTCGTGACCGGGTTCGTCCTCGTCGCGGCCCTGCCGACCCGACCGGTGATCCGGATCGTCGGGGTCGGCCTGATCGTGCTCGGGGTGGTCGTGGGCCTGTGGCTGCAACGTGCGCGCACGAACGTCGCGGCGACGACGCTCGGTCTGCTGCTCGCGGGCGCGATCTCGTTCGCCGCCGCGCATCCGTGTGACCACGAGTCCGCGTACTACTGCGCACGCATCGAACAGGTGGGCGAGGACCAGTACGTGCTGTGGCTGGACACGCTGCGCCACAGCCACGTCGACCTCGCAGATCCCTCCCACCTCGAGTTCGCCTACACCGGGTGGTTCGGTGACGCCATCACCTCGTTCGCACCCGACCGTCGCCCGCTGGACGTGCTGCACGTCGGCGGCGGGGCGCTCACCATGCCGCGCTGGCTGCGTGTCGTCCACCCGGGGTCCACGTCGACGGTCCTGGAACTCGACGCGCTGCTGGTCGACCTCGCGGTCGACGAACTCGGGTTCGAACCCGGCCCCGACGTCACGATCCTGACCGGCGACGCCCGCACGACCCTGGACCTGGTGGCTCCGGGGAGCCACGACGTCGTGATCGGCGACGCATTCGGCGGGGTCGCGGTCCCGTGGCACCTGGCGACACGCGAGTTCACGCAGGCTCTCCACGAGCGTCTCCGCCCCGGAGGCATCTACGTGATGAACGTGCTCGACCACGGCCCCAAGGACTTCCTGCGGGCTCAGGTCGCCACCGTCAGCGACGTGTTCACCCACGTCGCGGTCATCAGCCGACCCGGCGCCTTCGAACGACCCCACGCCGAGGTCGGCGGCAACCACGTCGTCGTGGCCTCGGACGCGCCGTTCGATCTCACGACCACCTACACCGTGATCGACGGGGCGGACCTCGACCAGTTCACCGGCGACGCCGCCGTGCTGACCGACGACTTCGCCCCCGTCGACCAACTGCTCACCCCTCTGCCGTGATCGCGCGACTCGCCTAGGCTTCGTCTCCCCCGACTGCGGCGTGCATCCCATGGAAGACGTCCAGCGAGACATCGAACAGATCACCCACCGCACACGGATCACGTACTCGACCGCCCTCGCCGTGGCCCTCCTGGTCAATCTGTCCGGATGGTTCGTCGCCGGCGCCCCAGATGCGCTGTCGGCCGCCGAGCGAGGGGCGATCACCGTCGCGCTCCTCGGTGCGTTCGTCGGCGTGCGCCGGTTTCCCGACCGCGCCGACCGCATCATGCAGGGGGGCCTCGTCGTGGCGGGCCTCGCGGTCCTCGTGTCGTGGTCGCACCACCTGTTCGAGGGGGTCACCCCGGGACTCCTGGCCCCGACGGCACTCGGTCTGGCCGTGGTGATCGTGGGCGCCTTCGCGCTGGTTCCCGCACGGATGGCGCTGCTGGCCACCGGTGCCCTCGTCGCGATCGTCGCACTGTTCGCCAGCGTCGCTGTCTGGGTGCACGGCGCACAACCGGCCGACGCGACGCAGGTGCTGCGCCTGATCGGTGCGTTGGCGCTCGTGCTCGTCCTGTCCACCACCGCGACGATCGGTCGTGAGCGACTCAACACCGCACTGGCGCGCGCGCAGTTGCTCGAGGAACTCGCCACGACCGACCCCCTGACGGGCCTGGCCAACCGTCGCGGGGCGATCGAGGTGCTCGGACGAGAGACCCAACGCACGATCAGGTACGGGTCACCCCTGTCGGTGATGCTCATCGACCTCGACGAGTTCAAGACCGTCAACGACCGGCACGGTCACGCCGCCGGCGACGACGTCCTTCGAGGTGTCGCGTCGATCCTGCAGGCGACCCTGCGTGAGTCGGACTTCGTGGCGCGATGGGGCGGCGAGGAGTTCCTGGTCGTCACCCCCCACTCCAGTGCCGACCAGGCATCCATGCTGGGCGAACGCGTGCGCCGCCAGATCTCACACGGTCGCCCCGGTGGCCACCACGTGACCGCCTCGTTCGGAATCACCGAGTTCGACGGCGAGGAGTCGATCGATCGGCTCCTCACGAGGGTCGACCACCTGATGTACGAGGCCAAGGGACAGGGGCGCAACCGCGTCGTCGACCGGGTCTGACCGACGGAGGTCGCGGTGTACCGACGCCTCGCCAACGCGCTCGGCCTCGGATCCCTGCGTCGCCGCGACGACCTCGACGACCGGGCGACGGTCCTCACCCTGTTCGCACGGTTCACCGACGAGCTGACGTCGGGCCTCCTGCTCGTGCTCATGCCGAGCCTGCAGGCCCGGGTCGGACTGACCGTCGTGCAGGTCGGCTGGCTCTGGCAGGTGCTCTTCTCCGTCGCAGGGGTGGTCGAACCGATCTCCGGAGCGGCCGTCGACGTGGTGCGGCGTCGCCCCCTGCTCGTGTGGGGTGCGTTCGGCTGGGGTGCCGCGCTGCTGCTCGCGGCCGGCGCCCCGACGTTCGGATGGCTCGTCGCGGCGTTCGCGCTCATCGGCGTCGCGTCCGGGCCACTCGCGAACACGGCCGACATCGTGCTGGTCGAGGCACACCCGCAGGACGTCGAACGCATCGCCGGGCGGTCGACGCTGCTGGACACGACCGGGGCACTGCTCGCTCCCGCTGCGGTGTCCGTCGCCGCGTGGCAGGGCGTGGACCACCGCGTGCTGCTCGTCACGGCGGGAGTCGCGACCTGCGGGTACGCGGCGCTGCTCGCAGGGAGTGTCTTCCCACCGCCGGCATCCCGCCCGGACGGGGTGACCCCGCTGACACGCATCCGCGACAACGTCCGGTCGGTCGTACGTGACCAGACGGCCCGGCTGTGGCTCGCAGCCCTGCTCGTGCAGGAGGTGCTCGGGCTGTCCGAACTCTTCGAGCCGGTGTGGCTGCGCGACGACGTCGGCGCGTCGCAGGCGACGGTCGGCGTGCATGTCGCCATCGGAATGTCGGCGACGCTGCTCGCCCTGCTGACCCTCGACCGGATGCTGACGCGCGTCGACGCCGTGCCGATCCTCGTCGCGTCGTGCGTCGGCACCGCCGTGCTCTACCCCGCGTGGCTGCTGGCCCCGGGCGTCGGCTGGCGACTGGTGCTCGTCGGTCCCCGCAACGCTGCGATGGCACCGTTGTGGCCGATCCTGAGGGCCCGGTCGCTGGCCGCCGTTCCCGACGCTGGAGGCGTGACCACCAGCCTGTTCTCGCTGGTCGGACTGGTCCCGCTGCAGGTCGCGTTCGGGTGGTCCGCGGACCGGTTCGGCTTCACGCCGACGATGCTGGCCGTCCAGCTCACCGCCGTCGCCGTGCTCGTCGCACTCGTCACGCGACTACCCCGTACGGGCACCAACCGGCAGACGACAGCCGCGCACTGACGCGCCACCTCCGGAGTGTCTGCGGGATCCCGCCGCCCGTGGGTCCTGCGCCCGGCACGAAACTGCCATTGTTGCGAGCGGTTCGCAAGAACGACTAGGGTCACCGCCCCCTGTCCCTGCGCAGACGACGCGCACGTCCTGACCCGAGACCACCATGCGGTTCGCTCACCGACTCCTGTCCACCACCGTGCTCATCTCCACGACGCTCGCGCTGGGTACGACGGCTGCCGTCGCCCACGACGACGGTCATGGCCACGACCACGGCGAGGCCTATGGCGACTACGCGGACGCAGTCATCTGGGACGGCCAGTCGACGGTCGACTGCCGCGTGACGGGTGAGGGAACGATCCGCTGGGAACTCACCGGCAGTGACAGGGTGACCCACGCGGAACTGCACATCGACGAGCCCGTCCGCAGCGTCACGAGCCGCAACGCCCCGCCGTACGTCTGGGTGAGCGACCTGTACCCGCTCGACCAGATCGAGGCCGACGCCGACCGGATCACCGGTGACCTCGCGGACGACGCCCAACTGCTCGCGACGACCTGCCCCGAGGGCGGCGTCGACGAGTCCACCGTGGCGCCGCTGGCTCTCTCCGGGGCCGGTGGCCTCGTGGTGGGCCTGCTCGGTGCCGGACGGCTGGCACGACGCCGCGGGAACGCCTCGGACGGGGCCTGACCGACGACGCGGCTCGAGACCACGCCGGTCCCTCCGGGGGGCCCGGCAGGTCACGGGTCATGGGTCATGCGTCCGCGGGGTGGGGCCCGGCCCGCACGTGCCGCCCCGCCTCGTGCGTAGGCTGACGCACCTGCTGACCCGGACGAGCCCTGGTGTCTGACACGCCCCCGCTCCACCCTCATGCCGTCGAGGCCACCAGCGTCTCGGGTGGCTACGGGCGTGCCCGGGTGCTCGCCGACCTCGACTTCACCGTGCACCGGGGAGAGTTCGTCGGCCTCGTCGGCCCCTCGGGCGCCGGAAAGACGACCCTGCTTCGCCTGCTGACCGGCCGTGCCGACCTGCACGGCGGCACCCTCCAGGTCCTGCAGCAGTCAGTCCGATTCGGTCGACCCCCGCGAGGCGTCGGCTACGTGCCACAGCTCGCGACGATCGACTGGGACTTCCCGTTGACCGTCCGAGAGGTCGTCCTCCTCGGAGACACCGCCGCGAGCCGCTGGGTGCCGTGGTTCTCGCGGCGAGAGCGGACCACCGCCGACGCACTGCTCGAACGACTGGGCATCACCCACGTCGCGGACCATCCGATCTCCGACCTGTCGGGCGGACAGCGCCAACGCATGTTCCTCGCCAGGTCGCTCCTTCGCCGGTGTGATCTGCTCCTGCTCGACGAGCCGACCTCCGGGGTGGACCTCACGACCCGGGCCGAGATGCTGCGTCTGCTGGGCGAACTGCACCACGAGGGCCTGACCGTGGTCCTGACCACCCACGACCTCAACTTCGTCGCCGCGCACCTGCCACGAATCCTGTGCGTCAACGGCACGATCACGGCGGACGGCCGCCCCGCGGAGGTGCTGCGCGAGGACGTGCTGACACGCACCTACGGGCCGGGACTGCGGGTCATCCACGACGGGACCCGTCCAGTCGTCACCGACGCGGAGGCCATCCCCCTGCACTCGGCCACCGACCATGCGCGAGGTGTCACGTGAGGTGGCTGACCGACCCGATGGCGTACGGGTTCTTCAGCCGTGCGCTGGTCGCGGGGGTGCTCGTGGGCGCGCTGTGCGGCGCCCTGTCGGTGCCGATCGTGCTGCGACGCATGAGCTACATCGGCCACGGGCTCGCCCACAGCGTCATCGGTGGGGTCGCCGTCGGTGTCGCATTCGGCGCCGACCTGTACGTCGGGGCCGCCGTCGCCACGGTGGTCGCCGCCCTGCTGATCGACCGTGTGAGCCGCCGCCGGGGGCTGCACGAGGACGCCGCGATCGGGATCGTCACCACCGCCGCGTTCTCGCTCGGCATCGTGGTGCTCGCGATCGTGCCCACCCGCCTGAACCTCGAGTCGGTGCTGTTCGGCAACATCCTGGGGATCGCGACGCGGGACCTGTGGGTGGCGGCCGGTGTCGCCACGGTCGCGTTCGGTCTGCTGTTCGTCGGCTACAAGCGACTGGTGTTCGTGACGTTCGACCGCGAGGTCTCCGGTGTCCACGGCATCGACGTGCGTCGCGTTGAACTGGTGCTCAACCTCGCCACGGCTGCGGTGGTCGTGGCGTCGGTGCACGTGCTCGGCGCGCTGCTGATCGCCGCTGCGGTGGTGCTGCCCGCGGCAACCGCCCGACTCGTCGCACGCACCTTCGCCCGGTTGCTGGTCACCGCGACGGGACTCGGCGTGATCTCCGCCGTCGTCGGCCTGTACGGGTCGTTCCACCTCGACGTGCCCAGCGGCCCGGCGATCGTGCTGGCTGGCACGGCGGTGTTCGCCCTGACCTTCGCCGCCAGCGGCCAGATCGCACGACGGGCTCCGTCGCGCGCACGCATCTCGGAGGAGTCGACATGACCCCGTTCCTCGCTGCGGCGATCGCCGAGATGCTGCCCAACGCCGGAGCCCCGCCGACGTGCGACGAGTGCGGATTCGACTGGCGGACCCGTGGCGACGAGTGCCTACGCATGGTGCGGGATGCGCCCGCGACGTTCGCACACCTCCTCGAGGGGCACGACGCGACCCAGCCCGTAGAGCCGTCGGAGTGGAGCCCGTCCGCGTACGTGTGGCACGTCGCCGACGTCGTGCGCGCCTGGGCGGAACGCCTGCACGGCCTCAGTGCGGACCCGTCCGTGTCATGGGCCGGATTCGATCCCGACGAACTCGGCCGAGCGCGGCGCTACATGGCGCTGCCCGCGGTGTCCGCGCCCTGGTCCGTTGCGTGCTCGGCCGACGATCTGCAACGAGCCGTCGAGTCGCTCGCCCACGACACCGGCTTCACCCATCCCGAGTGGGGCCACGGCACCGTCGAGGATGCACTGCGGTGGGTCGCGCACGAGGTCGTCCACCACACGCTCGACGTCCAGCGGGGAGTCGGTGCCGGGCAGTGACCACCGGAGGATAACCTGCAAGTCGTTCGCAACAAGGTGGCGACCGCCGTCACCCGATCGCGACGACGGAGGTCCCCGGGATGCCGAGGCCAGGCTCGACGACACCCTGGACGCGGCGCATCGCGCTCACGCTGACGGCCCTGCTGCTGCTCACGGCCTGCTCGACCGGACAGACCGATCCGAGCTTCCCGGCCGACGCTCCGGACGAGTCCGAGGAGTCGGCGTCCGACGAGGCCACCGCACCCGTCGAGCCGCTCGTGGTGGTCGCGACCGTGTCACCGATCGCCGACCTGGTCGCACGGGTCGGCGGTGATCGCGTGGACGTGCGCTCGCTCGTGCCCTCCGGCGCGGACGCACACACCTGGTCACCGCGGCCCCGCGACGCGATGCGCCTGGCCGAGGCCGACGTCTTCTTCGGGGTGGGGCTCGGACTCAACCCGTTCGCGGTGGACCTGGCCGAACGCAACCTGCCCGACGGTGCGACGCTCGTGCTGCTCGGCGAGCGGGCGCTGGTCGACGACCAACTCGTGTTCGACCACGCGCACGACCACGACGACGGTCACGACGGGCACGGCCACACCCACGGCGAGGACGACGGCCACACACACGGAGGCGACGACGGGCCCAACCTCGGGCCCAATCCCCACGTGTGGACCTCGCTGCGCAACGCCGCGGTGATGGTCGACACCATCCTGTCGACGCTGAGCGAACTCGACCCAGACGGCGCCGCCGACATGCGGCTGCGGGCGGACGACCTGCGCGCGGACCTGCTGCGGCTCGACACGGCCGTCGCCGCGGCCGTCGACACGATCCCTCCGGACCAGCGGGTGCTGGTGACCTACCACGACGCCTGGACCTACCTCGCGCGCGACCACGGGCTCGAGTTCGCGGTCGCCGTTCAGATGGCGGACCACTCCGAGCCGTCCGCCGCCGAGGTTCGTCGTCTCATCGACCTGATCCGCGCGCTCGACGTGCCCGCCGTGTTCGGCAGCGAGGTGTTCCCGACACCGGTGCTGGAGGTCATCGCCGAGGAGACCGGCGTGGCCTACCACGACGGGCTGTCGGACGACATCCTGCCGGGCAGCCCCGGCGACCCGGAGCACTCGTACCTCGAACTGATGCGTCGCAACGCCCTGATCATCGTCGAGGGGCTGGGCGGCGACGCGGACGGACTGCACGCCCTGGCGCCGTAGTCCTCCGGGTCGCGACGTCGACCTGTGGACCATCGGCCCTGTCGCTCCGCGTCCGGGACCCGTTGAGTGGTCCGCGACGATCCCGGAGGTCGGACGATGGGCGACGTGTATCCGGTGCTTCGCGGCGCGGCGGTGCAGGCCGCGCCGGTGTTCCTCGACCGCGAGGCGACCCTCGACAAGGCCATCGGGCTGATCGAGGAGGCCGGTGCCAACGGGGCCCGCATCATCGGGTTCCCCGAGGGGTTCATCCCTGCCCACCCGGTGTGGTTCCACTTCCACCCCGGGACCGACGCACTCGCGACACGGCTCAGCGTCGAACTGTTCCGCAACGCCGTGGAGGTCCCCGGCCCCACGACCCGAGCACTCGGCGAGGCCGCTCGACGTGCCGGCGCCTACGTGGTCATGGGGGTGTGCGAGAAGGAACCGGACACCTTCGGCACGATGTACAACACCCAGCTGTTCTTCGGGCCCGATGGGCGGCTGCTGGGACGGCACCAGAAGATCATGCCCACCGTCGGTGAACGCCTCGTCCACCGCGGAGGCTTCGGAGACACCTTCGGCGCCGTCGCCTCCGAGTTCGGCCCGATGAGCGGGCTGATGTGCGGGGAGAACTCCAACCCGCTGGCGATCTTCGCGCTCACCGCCGAGCACACCCGGGTCCACGCCATGGCCTGGCCCAACCACTTCCCCAAGATCTCACGACCCATGCCCGAGATCGCGCTGAACGCCGCGACCGCGTTCGCCCAGATGTCCAAGGCGTGGGTGATCAGTTCCTGCTCGATCGTCGACGACCGGCTGCGTTCCATGCTCGAGGTCGACGGCGACGACGCCGAGTTCCTCTCCCGTGACGACATCGGCGGCGGGTCCGCGATCGTCGCACCCGACACGCGCGTCGCGGCGGGACCACTCGCCGGCAACGTCGAGGGCATCGTGTACGCGGACATGGACATCGAGGTCGGGGTGCGCATGAAGCTGCGTCACGACTTCGCCGGCCACTACAACCGGCCGGACATCTTCCGCCTGCTCGTGGACCGCCGCGCTCCGACGTACCTGGTCGAGGCGACCGACCCGTCACTGCCGGGCGGCCCCGCATGGGCGCACCACCGGGACGCGGGAACCCGGGTCCTGCTCGACGGGGCAGCGCCGGACCCGGCCGTCGGGCCGGGCCGCGCCGCCCTGTGGAGCGGGGCGGCTGACCCGATCTCCGACGCCCCCCACGACGCCGGACCCGCGTAGGCCCCGGCGGACCCAGACCGTGACGCGGCGTGTGCGAGACTCGCCGACCGATCCCACACGCCCCGACGAGGAGACGGTTCGTGCCCATGCCGCGGTGGTGGACACGCATCAATCGACGGGTCTTCAACCCGATCGAGCTGCGCCGAGGCGTACGGCCGGTGCTCACCCACGTCGGACGTTCGACGGGCGCCGTGCACCGCACCCCGCTCGACGCACACCCCGTCGACGGCGGCTACGTGTTCGTGCTGGTGTACGGGTCGGAGTCGGACTGGGTCCGCAACGCGCTGGCGGCGGGCCGGGCGCGCCTCACCGTCGACGGACGCGACGTGGAACTGACGGCGCCGCGGCTGATCGGCGCCGAGGAGGCATGGCGCGCCATCGGCGACGGCGTGAAGCGCCCCCCGGGTGTTCTGCGCATCACCGAGTACCTGCGCATGGACCTCGCCACCGGGTGACGGCACCGCCGTGAGCCCTGCGGTGGCCGGTGGGCGACGAGGTCAGGCCCGGGTCATGGCCCGGGTCTGCGACAGCACCCGCGTGGTCTGTCCCGCCCGAAGACCTTCGATCCGGCGGCGGTCGACTCCCTCGACGCAGCCGACGGCGGTCGCCGCGGACGCACCGACCGCCTGGGCGTGGGCGAGCAGCAACGTCAGGTCGTCCGCGTCGAGGCCGTCGATGATCGCACGCGTCGGCGGGGGCGCGGCCGCGGACAGCCACGCGATCACCCCGGCGCAGAAGGCGTCGCCGCACCCGGTCGCGTCGACCACCTCGACCCGGTAACCCGGCTGGGAGACTCGGTACCGGGCGGTGACCGCGCGAGCACCGGTGCCGCCGGCCGTCACCAGCACGAGTCCCGCACCAGCGTCGAGCAGCGTGTCCACGGCACCGTCGAGGTCCGGCTCACCGGTCGCGAGGAGCGCCTCGTGTTCGTTGCAGTGGACCACGTCCACCTGCTCCATCGCACCGAGGACCAGGTCGGCGGGCCGCGACGGGTGCGGCTGCATCACGTCGAGGAGCACGAGTGCGTCGCCGAGCGGCGCGAGCACGTCGGTGAGGCGCGGGTCGATGCCCGTGTCGCCGGGACGCAGGCTGACCACCTGAGGGTCGAACCGTTCCACCGCGTCGAGCACGTGCCGCGCTTCGAGGAGCCAGTTGGCGCCCGGGTCGACGTGGGAGCGCCGGTCCTCCCCGTCGACCTCGAGCACGAGGTTCGTCCCGGTGTCGCACGTCGCGAACCGCTGCAGGTACGTCTGGAAACCATGTCGAGCGATCTCCGCGTCGGCGAACGACGCATGCATCCCGGTGCCGACCCCCGCGACCAGGGCCACCGCGTCAGGTGGGTGCCCGAGGGAGACGAGGTCGATGGCGACGTCGGCGGCGTGTCCCCCGATTCGTGCCTGCACTCCGTGCGGGGCGTACACGACGTGTCCCGGCTCGGCCACACCCGGCAGCCCGACGGCCAGCACGTCGACCATGACCGTCCCGATCGCCATCACCCGAACGCGCTGGTCCCCGTTCACGGGACGAGTGCCCGCGCCCGGTGGTGCCAGTCCTGCACGAGCCGGCCGGCCGCGCCTGCGTCGACTCGAATCCCGACGATCCCGTGGTCGACGAGCGTGAAGTGGGCGACGCCGGCCCACTCGCGCCCCGGCGTGGAGGGGCGGGAGCGAGGCCGGCCTCGCTTCAGGAAGTTGACCGCGACGACCTCTCGGTCCGTGCCGCAGATCGCCACCGAGTGGACCTCGCACAGCCCCTCACCCGGCCCGGCCTGCGGCACCGGGACCTCCTGCACCTCGAACTCCCCCGGTGCGGTCAGTGCGAGCGCCTGCATCGTGTCGCTCACCATGCCGGCTCCCGTCGCCGTCGTGTCCAGACACTACGAACCGGCCAGCACGCGCGGCAGAGCAGAAGGTCCCCTGTCGCCGGCAGTGACCGGGTCCTCCAGCCCAATGTCCGACCGCCACTGCGACCGGGCATCGCCTACGGTCCCGTCACGCTGGCGTCCGCGCCCTGCGCGCGTGACCGGAGGACCGATGCCGTGACGACACTGACGACCCACGCCGCGTGGATCCTGCTCGTGACCTTCGCGATGTCGCTGGTCTACGAGGGGTGGCGCGCCACGGCCAGGGCGGGGGTGTCCCGGCACGACTCGATGCGCGCCCTGGTGCTGCAGTTGCCGGTGTACGCGGTCGCTGCGGTCGTGGTCGGGGGCCTGTTCGCCGGCATGGGCTGGTCCGCGTGGGCGGGACTGGCGCTGTCCGTGGTGATGATCCTCGTGTCCATCGGGTACTACAACCCGGTGATCATGGTGGAGCGTCAGCCCGCACTGCTCGACTGGATCGAGGACCTGGCCTTCACCGGACTGCTGTTCGTGTCCGCCACGCTGCTCGGCTACGAGGTGCTCGGGTGGACCCTCGGGCGGTGACCGCCGCAACACCCGGCGAGGTTGCTCCCCGCGACCGAGACCTGGACAGGACCTTGGACATCACGACGATCCGCGCCCGGTGCACCGCGAAGCCCGACGTCACGGAGGAACGCCCCTTCGGACCTGACGCGGTGGTGATGAAGGTGGCGGGGCGGATCTTCGCGATCATCGCGCCGGACGAACGACCCCCACGCATCAGCCTGAAGTGCGAGCCCGAGATCGCCACCATCCTCCGAGAGACACACGCGGCCGTGATCCCCGGCTACCACCTGAACAAGCGGCACTGGAACACCGTGCTGCTCGACGGCACGGTGCCCGACGACGACCTGTCCGGCTGGCTCGACGACTCGTACGACCTCGTGGTCGACGGGCTGCCACGTAGTGACCGCGACCGCATCCGGGGCCGCACCCGGGAGTCGTGACCCCGACAGGCCCGACCCCGGCCGTTCGGCCGCCATGCCGACCCACGTGGCGATACCTTGCACTGCAATGCATCGTGCATCGAGGTGTCCCTCACGCCCGGGAGGCAGTCGTGCAGATCGACAAGGACCTCGTCGCGGCGACCGCGACGCCACTCGTCCTGTCCATCCTCGCCGAGGGCGAGAACTACGGGTACGCGATCCTCAGGCGCATCCGTGAACTCTCGGACGGGGAACTGGAGTGGACCGACGGCATGCTCTACCCACTGCTGCACCGTCTGCACCGGCTCGGGTACGTGACCACCCAGTGGCGCACCCCACCCGAGGGACGCCGACGTCGCTACTACACCATCACCGACGCGGGCGTGGCTGCGCTCGCGGAGCACCGGCGGCAGTGGGTCACCGTCACCCGGGCGCTGCGTGGCGTCTGGTCGGACGCCGTCATCGCACCCGCCGCCGTCGGGAGGGCCTGACGTGGACGCCGTCGAACCCCACATCGCGCAGTGGCGTGCGTACGTGAGCCGAGGATCGGTCGTGGGCGACGCGGACGTCGACGAACTCGAGGCGCACCTGCGCGATCAGGTCGACGACCTGCACGCGGCCGGGCTCGCGCCCGACGAGGCGTTCCTCGTCGCCGTGAAGCGCATGGGCGCCATCGACGACCTGTCGCGAGAGTTCGCGCGAGAGCACAGCGGCAGGCTCTGGAAGCAGTTCGTCGTCGGCGGCGCGGAGGAGTCGAGATCCGACGCCGTGGGACTCGCCGACGCGCTCGCGTTCGGCCTCGCAGCCGCGGTCACGGTGCAGGTCGCGCGTCTCGCCTCCGGATTCCCCGACACCGAACCCCTGTGGCTCCTGCGCAACCTGAGCCTGCTCGTGCTGCCGTTCCTCGCGGGGTTCCTCGCACGACGACGTCGACTCAGCGCACGCCAGTGGCTGGCCTGCGCCGCTCCCTTCGTGGTGGCCGCCGTGCTCGTCAACGTCTACCCCTACCGTGAGGGATCGTCGACCGAACTGCTGGTCGCCGCCCATCTGCCGGTCGCCCTGTGGTTCGTGGTCGCATTCGCCTACATGAGCGGGACGGTCCGATCACACGAGAAGCGCATGGACTTCGTGCGGTTCACCGGCGAGTGGTTCATCTACCTCGTGCTGATCGCGCTCGGTGGCGGTGTGCTGGTCGGCCTGACCGCGCTGATCCTCGAGCCCGTCAGGGCGGGACTGGCCGACACGGTCGCCGTGTGGGCGCTTCCCTCCGGCGCAGCGGGCGCGGTGATCGTCGCCGCGTGGCTGGTCGAGGCCAGACAACGGGTGATCGAGAACATGGCACCCGTGCTCACCATGATCTTCACCCCCCTGTTCGCCGTCATGCTCACCGGCGCAGCGGTGGTCTACGCCGTGACCGGGTTGGGTGGCACCTTCAGCCGTGAACTGCTGGGCGTCTTCGACGCCCTGATGCTGGTGGTGCTCGGCCTGGTGCTCTACGGCGTGTCGGCTCGCGATCCCCTGCAGCCTCCCGGCTGGATGGACCGGATCCGACTGGTCGCCGTCTCCAGTGCACTGCTGCTCGACCTGATGGTGCTGTCGGCGATGCTGGCCCGGATCGGAGCGCTCGGCTTCACGCCGAATCGCACCGCGGCACTGGGGCTCAACCTGGTGCTGCTCGTGAACCTCGCAGGCACGGCATGGCACTCGGCACGGTTCGCGACGGGACGGGCGACCGCTCACCGACTCGAACAGTGGCAGACCGCGTACCTGCCCGTCCTGGCCCTGTGGGCGGCATCGGTCGTCGTGGTGCTGCCCGTCGCCTTCTCCTTCTCCTGAGACCTGCTCGGCCACCTCGAGGCACTCCCGGGCACCACTCAGGGCCGTTCAGCACTGTGCGTGCGCTCAGCCACGCGACACACTCGGGACGTCGACTCGATCGCCCTGCCGAGGTTCGGTTCGACCGGGGAGGACCGCCGTGAGTTCCAACGCTGGTGCAGCCGCAGGCGGGGGCGCGATCTACGGCCTCGGCATCTTCGGTGCGCTCGTCTACTTCTGGCAGCAGGCCGACACCTTCTGGGAGTACCCGCTCGCGATCGTCCAGGGTCTGTTCTGGCCGGCGTTCCTCGTGTACGAGGTGTTCACCGCCCTCGGCGGCTGACCCCGGACTCGAGACGTCCGGGCCCGGCCACGCTCAGCCCTCGCCGGGCGCGCACTCCCCGCGGTAGTACTCCCACTCGTCGCACTCGCTGCCGTCCTCGAACACGCAGATCCCGAACTGGTTGCCTTCGGCGTCCTCCCGGATGTCGAGTCGCCCGCCCTGCTCGAGGCAGTTGACCGACGCCGGGTTCGGCAGTTCCGTGTCTGCGGGGGTCGGGGATCCGCCCCCACATCCTGCGAGCACGACGGCTGCGAGGCCGAGCACCGCGATACTGCTGATCACCGGGATCATGATGGCTCCTCCTGCGGTGAGGCGGCGGCGCGACGAGGCGTCGACGTCGCTGACGAGACGTACCACCGGGGTCGCGGCGCCGACAGGGCATCTGGTCCCCTCTCACGGCCATCGCGTCGAGTCGACCCCGCCACCACCCCCGCCCCGCTGGCGGTGCTCGACGTCCAGGCGTGTGATGGCGTGACCGCAGAGGTTTCGAGGGCCGCGCGGTCGGATCAGTCGTTCGTCGCACCGCCTCGCGCGGCGGTGAGGACCGCGAGCCGCTCGAGATCGGGCGCACGAAGGCCGGGCCAGCCGTGCAGGACATCTCGCCACTCGGCGGGGACGGCAGACGCACCCCACCGGGCGCCGAGCACCATCCCAGCGATCGCCGCAACCGTGTCCGTGTCGTCACCGATGCGCACAGCCTCGACGAGGGCGTTCCGCAGGTGCAGCGCCGGGTCGCCGGCGGGGATCGGCGTGTGCACCACGGCCGAGTACGCGGCCTGCAGCGCCGTGACCGTGAACCCGTTGGGCGTGAACTCGCGCGGCGACGACTGCTCGGCCCGCGCAAGGGCGTCCGACCACAAGTCACGACGCGACTCGGGCAGGAGGTCGAGTCCGTCGCGCACCCCGTCGAGTCGGTCCTCCCGGACCGCCCGGTCGATCGCAACGCACCACAGCACACAGCTGTCCCCCGCCAGCGGATCCGCGTGCGTCAGTTCGGCGACCGCCCGCGCCGCCGTCGCGATCGATCCGTCGTCGCCCAGGTGCGTGAGCGCGACGGGCGCGGTCCTCATCAGCGCGCCGTTGCCCGCAGCTCCCTTCGGGTGCGCGTACAGGTACGCCCTGGCCGAGGACGGCAGTTCACGTCCGGACGCCGCCCGCCCGAGGACCGCTGCCGTGGAGATCCCGATGTCCTTCGGACCGGAACGATGCCACTGCAGGAATCGTTCACCGATCGCCTCGAGGTCGATGGCCCCGGTGGCGGCCACCTCGGCGATGCACACCGCCATCGAGGTGTCGTCCGTCCACTCCCCCGGCGCGAACCCACCCAGTCCTCCGCCGATCATGGCGACCTCACCCTTCGGAGGTCCGGCGAACTCGTAGCCCGCGCCCAGCGCATCGCCCGCAGCCATCCCGAGCAAGGTCCCGGCGATCCGATCCCGTGACACCAGCCCCGTCACCCTCCACGCCGCGCACCCAGTCGGACCATGCGCACGGCACCGACCGTAGCCAGGCGACGTGTGGCCGAACTGTCGAAGCCGATCCTCGCCAACTCGGAGCTCCTGATCGGTGAACAGCGAACGGAAATCGGTCCTGAGGACGTGCGCTTCCATGGAGAGGTCGATCCGGCCCTTCTCCCACAGGATCGCGAAGCCCTCCGACGGGGATCCCTTCAGCAGCTGTCTGGCGGCCTCGACCCCTCCCCGCGACTCGACGAACTGAAGGAACCGGGTGACACGGTAGGAGAGGTCCCGCCTAGCCACGCGGTAGATGTCCAGCATCGCGGCGTGGAACTGCTGCTCCAGGTCCATGCCCCACCACCCATGACGGTCACGTCGACACCTCCACTCCCCCTCGAAGCCGCTCCGCCAGTGCATCGAGCCCGACGTCCTGCGCCACGTCGGGATCCCCGACGACCACCAGCAGCGAACGGGCCCGGGTGGCTGCCGCGTAGATGGCCCGCCGAACCTCGTCAAGGCTCCGCCTGGTCGGGTCGATGTCCAGTCCGAGGACGACCACGGGCCGCTTCATGCCCTTGAACGATGCGCTGTCTGTGGCGATGAGGGATCCGGACAGCGCGTGACCTGCCAGTTGCGTGGCACGACCCTGACTCGGGTTGTGGAAGCGCCACAGCACGGCCAGGTCCCCGTCAGCGATCCGCTCTTCACGCTGGAGTCGTCGTGCGACGGCTCTGGTGCCGTCGATGATCGCCGCGTAGGCACACGAGACGAATCGCACCGGTGGCCCGTCCCCACTCACACAGTCGAGCTCCACCGCACCGAACTCGGCGGCGAACGCATACCACAGCGCCCCTCCCTCGCCAGCAGCTGCGAGACCGCCAGCACCCAGAACTCGCTGAGGTCCTGTGCCTCATCGAGCACGACCACCTCGAACTCCCCGCCGGTCACCGCAGGCGACAGCCTGGACGGCAGCACCTCGTGGTACCACTCCGAGTCGTCGCCGTCAGGCATCTCGCCGGGCGCGTGGCGTGCGAGGTCCACGACATTGCTCACCACGATCTTCCCGGACGGGTCACTGGTGACCTCGTCCGGCAGCGGACTCCCCATCTGTCGAAGTTCGTCACGCAGGGACTCCAGCAACCAGCGTGACAGCACGACGTTCCAGCACGTGAGCAGAACCCGGCTGCCCAGAGAGGCGAATCGCGCGGCCGCATGGAGCGTGAGCACGGTCTTGCCCGTGCACGCGACACAATGCACGAGCACGTGAGGGTGGGCCGCGAATCGGTGCAGCACGTTGCGGTGCGACTCGGTGAGCACCCGCACCCGCGCTTCGTGGTCGTCGACCGCGCTCGCCACCGTCGGTCGCCCGGTCCGTGATCGCCCACGGAGCACCTCGGCGACCCGTGCTGCGAATCCTGACCCAGCGGCCGCTCCCCGCCGCTCAACGGACCGCACGCCCGCCGCCACATCGCTCGCAGTTGGTCCACGGCACGGGAGTCCCAGAGCCGCGTGTCGTCGAGAACCGGTTCACCGGGCGTGTCCAGGCGACAGTCCTGCACGGCCACCGCCCAGCGCATCGCGATCGTCGCCGTGTCCACACCCGACGACACCAGCGCTCGTTCAGCGAACGCGCGTGCTCGCCTGGCCTGCTGGACGGGATCGCGGATCTCGACGGCGCCCGCCTCGCGTCGTCGCCACACGGATCGTTCCGCCGGCGACTCCGACGTCCACCGCCGTTCCGGGGGAACGGACCGAGCCAAGCGCACCCCCTCCACGGCACGGTTCCCTCCGCGAACGCAGTACCGCGCACCGGGGTGTGGGCCGAGGCCGATCGCCCTGGGCCGTCCGAGTGCCGGTCCGCGACCGTCTGGCGCGTGACAGCCCCTCGCCGGGTCGGCTCGACCTGACTCGTTCAGACGAAGCCGAATCGATGCCTCCACGCCGTGACGGTGGCCCTCCCCACGTCTGCGAGCGGGTCGACGAACCTGTGGCCTGACTCGACGATGACGACGTGACCCTCGTCAATCGATCGCGGGGAAGGCATCCGACGCCCAGGCAAGTTCTCCTCCGACAACCGTGAGGTCAGAGCGGACGTCGGTGAACTCCGAGGGTGCGAGGTCCGCGAGGTGATGCGACAGGGCCACGAAGTCGGCGAGGTGACCGGGCTGCAACCGGCCTCGCTCATGATCCTCGAACGAGAACCAGCTCGCGTCCGCAGTCATGAGGGCGAGCGCCTCGTCGAGATCCAGGACGTTGTCGGGGTGCCACAACTGGGTACCGACGACACTCTGCCCGGTCGTCAACCACTGGAGCGTGGCGAACGGGCTGTAGCTCGCAACGCGCAGAGCGTCCGATCCGACGGCGACAGGAATTCCGGCAGCCTGCAACTGGCGGACCGGTGGCGCCCACTCGAGCGCCTCGGCACCCCAGTAGTCGAGGGCATCCTCGCCACACAGCCGCAGGAGCGCCTCCGTGATGACCCCGGCACCCACCTCCTGCAGCACCTCGAAGTGTCGAGTTGCGAGACCCGTTCCATGCACGATCGCCCACCGGAGCGCACGGATGTCGTGCTCCCGGTGGATCTCCTGCCAGATCGGGAGCACGAGATCCAGCGTGTCGGGTCGGATCATGTGCATCTGCACGGTCCAGCGCCGACGCGCGGCCTCCCTGAGCACGGCGGTCACCCGGTCGAGCTGCGCGGGCAGCTGCGACGTGCGATCGAAGTCGTCGGAGGTCGTCACCAGGATCTGCTCCCCGATGCCGAGCAGCTTCAGGAAGCCGTCACCCTGCCGAGCATGCGCGAATCGGAAGTAGCCCGCGAACTCGTCCTCCTCTGCGCCCGCGCGCGACGCGTGCATCGTCATGCGAACCCGGATGCCCAGGAGGTTCCGTCGCCACGCCTCGTACACGGCGTCGTACTTGTCCGGTCCCGTGTTGGATCCACCTCCGTCGATGACCCCCGTCACCCCGTACGACAGGAACTCCCGGCTGGCCGCCTCGGTCGACGCGACCTGTGCCTCGAGCTCCGGAACGGGCAGCTCGGCCTGGAGCCAGCGCAGGGACGGCAGGGTGCGCACGACACCGATCGGGTTGCCGGCGTCATCGAGGTCGATGGTGGACGGATCGACACCGTCGTCGCTCGCGCCGTCCCAGTTCACCATCCGATGGCCGACCGCGTTGACCATTCCCCACTCGTACAGGTACTGGACGAGCACCGGATGCTCAGGCGCCACCCGGTCGAGCTCCTCGCGCGTGGGGGGCCGGTTCTCCTCGAACTGGCTCGGGTGCCAACCTCCGACGACACGAATCCACGTTCCCTCGGGCTGCGACGCCGCACGCTGCCGAATCTGCTCGAGGCCCTCAGCGAGGCTGGACACCGTGCCCCAGCGCAACTCGTCGTTCCAGGTCAACCCGGCACGGACGAAGTGCACGTGCGCGTCGATGATCCCGGGTATGACCGACCGTCCTCCAAGGTCGAGGACGGTGGTCCGCTCACCGATCCAGTCACCGGCGTCGGTGTCTTGCCCCACCCACTCGACACGACCATTGCGGACAGCCAGGGCCTCGGCGGTCGCCGGGGTCGACCCGTCGGTGGCCAGCGTGGTGATCCGTCCGTTGGTGACCACCAGGTCACTCGCATGCTGGGCCATCGTGTCACTCCTCGGGCCAGACATCGCACAGGCTCGCGACCTGCGGGCACGCGGATCCTCTTCCATCGGCGCCAAGTCGTCAACGACCGATGGAGACCTCCGGGGCCCGGCGGCAGCAAGGGGCGCACCGCCCCGCGCTCAGCCCGCCGGTGTCTCGTACTGCAGCCACTCGTAGAACGCCTCCGGGGACCCGTCGATCGAGTAGACCGTCGCGTCGATCTCGGGAAACTGGAGCAGCGTCTGGTCGAGTTGCGCGAGCAGTGCTGCAGAGCCGCAGGACGTCGAGGCATTGGGGATCACCGGACGCAGGTCCCCGAAGTCGACACGGGCCGTTCCATCGGTGACGCCGACGGAACGCAGCAGGCCCACGGTCTCCTCGGAGAACCAGCCGCCGTAGCCTTCGGCGATCTCGTCCTGCGTGGGGCCGGCCAGCAGGGCCGCGAGCGCGTCGACGGCCGGGGTGTCGTCGGCCACCTCCCGGGTGACCGGAAACACCTCCCCGCAGGGGTCACCGAGCGCCTCGTTGCTGAAGTACACCTCGACGGTGATCGTGTCCTGGGCGACCCCCGGCCTGCACTCCCCTTCGAGGAACGCCCACTCCTCACACTCACGACCGTCCTCGAGGACGCAGATCCCGACCTGCCCGTCGGGGGTCTCGACGATCGTCACCGAGCCGCCCTGCTCCTCGCAGTGCACGGACGCCGGGTTGGCGAGCTGCGGCTGGTCCTCAAGGGCGTCGTCGCCACCACACGCCACGAGGCCCAGCAGGCCGAGCACGAGCAGGCCGAACAGGCCCAGCCGACCTGCTGGTGATCCGCTCATGTCTCACTCCCTGGAACGTCCACTCGCGTGCGCGCCGGTGCTGCGATCCCGGCCACCCGGAGGTGGCCTGCCAGACGCGTGGCCGTTGGACCACAGCACCAACTGACGTCGTCGAAGTCAAACGCCGGCCCGGGTCCCCGGTGGCACGATTGACGGCGACGCCTGCATCGAATTACTGTCCCTCAACACGCGAATCCATGGCGAGGCTCGGGCTCGTTGCGTGGCAGGAGGGCAGTCACGTGACGACCCAAGGCGTTGTCCTCAAGCTCGACGGCCTGCGTGACCGATACCGCACGGAAGTGCGCCTGATCCTGGCGCTCCTCGTCCTCATCCTCGTGTTCGTCGTGATGTACCCCGCGCAGTTCGGATCCTTCCGCAACGCCGAGAACATCATGCGTCACGGTTCGATCCTCCTCGTGGTCGCCATCGGGCAGATGTTCGCCCTGCTCGTTGGCGGCTTCGACATCTCCGTGGGCGCCACCATGGGGCTGGCCAGCACCGTCGGCGCGATGGTCATGATCGACCAGGGAACCCTGGTTGGTGTGCTGGCTGGACTCGCTGCAGCGACGGCGGTCGGATTCGTCAACGGAACGCTCATCGCACGGTTCCGCGTGAGTCCGTTCATCGCGACCTTCGGGATGCTGACGTTCGCCTACGGGCTCGCCAACCATCTGAGCGGGGGACGTTCGGTCCACGGTCTGCCTGCGTCATTCGGGTTGCTCGGACGCGAGAAGTGGGGAATCGTTCCTTCGACCGTCGGCGTCGCCGTCGTTCTCGCACTGCTTGCGTGGGTGTTGTTGAACAGGACTCGGATCGGCCTCTACTTCTACGCGATCGGCGGCAGTCGCGAGACCGCCGCACTGGCAGGTATCCGCGTGGCCCGCTACGAGGTCGCGGCGTACTCCGTCTGCGGCTTCCTCTCAGGGGCGGCAGGTCTCATGCTGGCCTCGCGTGTCGTCGTCGGCCAGGCGAGCCTGGGGCAAGGCTACGAACTGCTTGCGATCGCCACGGCAGTGATCGGCGGCGTCGCGATCGGTGGAGGCATCGGCGGCATGCTCGGTGTCCTGTTGGGGGTGTCGCTCCTGAGCGTCATGACCACGGGCATGAACATCGCCGGACTGTCCGAATTCATTCAACAGATGCTCACCGGACTCGTGCTCATCGCAGCAGTCCTCGTCGACCGGTTCCGGGGAAGCGGCAGATCTCTGCGCCGACGCCTCGTGTCTGCGAGCACCGGCCGAAGGCCGACCGGCCCAGTACCCGCAAACCCGGGGTCGGCCGGGCCTTCGAACGCGGCGGTCGGCGGTGTTGACGATTCTCACACAACTGTAGTCCCGAACCACCCCAAGGAAGGGGATTCGACATGAGCAACCGCAGACTGATCGGGGCGTTGAGCATCTTGGCGCTCGTCGCCGTCGCGTGCGGCGGCGAAGCAGACGGCGACGGTGCACCGGAGGCAGCCGATGTCGGCACGTCGCTGCAGTGTGACGAGGAACCCACGCCCGACGATCTCCTCGCCTACGAGGTTCCCAGCGCTGACCGGCCCTACAACATCACCCTCATGCAGGTCAGCATGGCCGGCTACTACTACCAGGCGATCGACGACGGAGCCGATGAGGCCGCAGGGCTCGCTGGAGTCGAGTTGACCCGACTCTCCGCCGAAGGCTACGCCTCGCCAGACCTGCAACTGCGACAGATCGAGGACGCAATCCAGCGCGGAACCGACGCGCTCGTCATGGCACCGTCCGACATCCACGGATCCGTGCCCGTGGTCGAGCTCGCGCTCGAAGCGGGAATCCCCGTCGTGAACATCTCGACCGAGGTGGCGAGCGACCAGGTCTACATGGTCATGCAGGACGACTACGCGTTCGGCCAGTTGGGCGCCGACCGCGTCGCCGAGGTGCTCGGCGAGGATGGCGGGTCGGGCATCATCATCGCTGGGCCGGCAAATGCCACATGGTCGCAGCGACGTACAGACGGGTTCACCGACCGCGTCCAGGAGATGTACCCGAACATCGAGATCGTGGCGGCACCAACCCAACTCGTCGATCCCGCGGAAGGTCTGAGGTCCTTCGAAGACGCGATCCAGGCCCACCCAGACGTCGACTGGGTGTACGCCGTGCACTACTTCATCCTCCAGCCCGAGTCGATCCCCGCGGACTACCGGGGCGTGATCACCTATGTCGGTGCCGGCTACGAGCCCGACTCGATCGCAGCCCTCGAGGCGGGGACCATGGACTCCGTGCACGGCATCGCGCCTCGCTGGATGGGCATCCTCGGCGTGGGACACGCCGTGTCGCTGCTCAACGGCGAGGACATCCCCCGGGTGACCTGCGTGCCGATCCCGCTGTTCACCGTCGACGACATCGGGTCACCCTTCGCGGACGCAGAACTGATTCGGTGACGGAGGGGCAGTGAACCTCCGCGACTCGCGCGATCCTGGACCACCGGGCCCCGACATCGAGGACCCGGTGGTCCAGGTCGTCGAGGTCACCAAGGAGTATCCGGGTGTCGTCGCGCTCGCCGACGTGACGGTCGACTTCCTCGCTGGCGAGATCCACGCAGTCGTCGGCGAGAATGGCGCCGGCAAGTCGACGTTGGTTCGACTGCTCGCGGGCCTCATCAGGGCTGACACTGGCGAACTCGTGGTTGACGGCAGACCCGTGCACTTCCGCGATCCGCGCGACGCCCGCAACGGTGGGATCAGCGTGGTCCCACAGGAGCCGCAGGGTGTGCCGGCGTTCAACGTCGGAAGGACCGTGACACTGGGACTCGAAGGGTTCTGGTCGCGTCGGTCACGTCTCGGGGACGACGATCGCCAGGTGGTGCGCGGAGCCCTCGACAAGGTCGGTGCCGAACGACTCGATGACGCACGTCTCGTGAGCGCGATCTCGGTCGCGGAACTGCGCCTCTGCCAGATCGCTCGGACACTTCTGGACCCGGGGCGCCTGATCGTCCTCGACGAGCCCACCGCAGTACTCGCTGAGTCCGACGCGGAGGCACTGCTCACACGTCTGGAGACGCTGCGCGGCGAAGGTCGCAGCATCGTGTACATCAGCCATCGCCTCGGGGAGGTCCTGCGAATCGCCGACCGCGTGAGCGTGCTGCGAGACGGGCGCCTCGTCGGGACGTTCACGCCCGACGATCTCGACCGCGACCGACTGGTCACGCTCATGGCTCGAACAGAGGCGAACGGAACCCGCGCGGCGACTCCTCGGCGTCCCGCCCAATCCACCGGCGACCGGGTGCTACAGGTGAACGGACTCACTCGGAGCGGTTCGTTCAACAACGTTGACCTGGAGGTGCGGGCTGGCGAGATCATCGGCATCGCGGGGGTTCAGGGCTCCGGGCACGCCGCCGTGCTCGACGCGATCGCAGGCGCCGTCGGCACCGACAGCGGGACCGTCACCGTCGACGACATCAGCCTCCCTGGGGGCCACCTCGCTGAGGCCTACTCGGCTGGCATACGCCTCGTTCCCGAGGACCGTCGACGCCGAGGCATCGTGGGATGTCGTCCAGTTCGGGAGAACCTGAGCCTGGCGGGTGGCCCCACCCTGCACCGGTTCGGCTTGCGTCGCCTGGCAGCGGAACGGACGCTGACCCAGCGGACCATCGCCGAGTTCGACGTACGAACGCCCTCCACAGAGACGCTGGTGGAGCGGCTGAGCGGCGGCAATCAGCAGAAGATCGTCCTCGGTCGGGTTCTCGCCAGTGATCCACGGGTCCTGCTGCTGTGCGAACCCACGCAGGGCATCGACGTGCGATCCAAGGGTGAGATCCGGCAGATCATCACCGAACTGGCACGCGAACGCGGCCTGGGGATCGTGCTCGCATCGTCCGAGTTCGAGGAACTGATCGATCATGCCGACCGCATCTACGTCATGTGCGAGGGCACGACGACCCGCACCTTCGACGCGGGAACTGCCTCGTACCGAGACGTTCTCGCAGCCGCACTTCCCTGAGTTCAGCGAGGAGGATCCCCGTGACACGCAACGAGGCTGACGAACGGCGCCACACATCAGATGTCGCCGCGGGCAAGGCCCCGGCGGATCTCGTCCTTCGCGGCGGCCTGATGCTGAACGTCCACACCGGCCGGATAGCGCCGGGCGATCTCGCCATCGCGGGCCCTCGGATCGCTGCGGTGGGTGACGTCACGCAGTGCGTCGGCGACTCGACAAAGGTCGTGGACTGCTCCGGCATGACGCTGCTTCCGGGCTTCATCGACACCCACATCCACGTCGGCGGTTCGCAGGTGACCATCCAGCGCCTCGCGGAGGCCATGGTTCCCCACGGGACCGCAGCGGTGTGCACGGACTTCTACGAGATCGCGACCCTCGCAGGTCTTCCGGCGGTGCTGCACGAACTCGATGCGGCGGGCGGCACAGGCCTCGACATACTGCTGTCCCCCTTCTTCGCAGGAGTGCTCGGACTGGGGCCATTCGGCGACCTCGGCCGCTTCTCGTACGACGATCTCGAACGGTTGCTCGAACACGAAGCCTGCGTCGAACTGCGCGAGTGGAACTGCTGGGCGTCGTGGCTGCCACTCGAAGGCCAGGCGCGTACCTACGAGACCGCACTGCGGCTCGGGCGCACCATTGGCGGGCACCTGGAGGGTCTGTCCGGACCGAACCTGCAGGCATCCGTCTCGCTGGGCGTGATGTCTGAGCACGAGGCCGTCACGACGCAGGAGGCCCTCGAGCGGGTTGACCTGGGTCTGGTCGTCCAGATCCGCGAAGGGTCGGGCGCCGCGGACTTCGACGACCTGCTGCCCGCCATTCTTGAGCACGGTGCGGACCCGTCGCGATTCGCGTTCTGCACCGACGAACAGGAACTGTGGTCGATCGATCGCGACGGACACATCGACCGACTCGTTCGCCTGGCGGTCGCCAACGGCGTGGCACCCGTGGACGCCGTGAAGATGGCCACACTGAACGCCGCCGAGAGCATGGGCATCGCCAAGGACTTCGGATCCCTGCTCCCGGGCAGGATCGCGACGGTCGTGGCCGTCGAGGACCTCTCCACGTTCCCCATCCGCATGGTCGTGAGCCGGGGCGAGGTGGCAGCGCGAGACGGCGAGTACCTCCTCACTCCTCCGGCGGCCGAGTACCCGGACGCGGCCCGGCGAACGGTTCATGTCGAACGCCCACTCGCGGCCGCGGACTTCCGTTTCGATCTGCCCGACGGCACCACTCGCATGCGTGTCATGGGCGTGGACCCGGGCAAGTTGCTGACCCACGAACTGATCGAGGACGTCGAACTGCGTGATGGAAGTCCGGTGGCGTCGGACCTTGCGCGAATCGCGGTCATCGACCGCCACGAAGGCGGTGACCGACGGGCGCTCGGGCTCGTCCGCGGGTACGACCTGCGCCAGGGGGCCCTCGCCGCGACCGTGAATCCCGGCGTGATGAACCTCATGGTCCTCGGAGTCGATGAGGAGGACATGATCGCCGCTGCCCAGCGTGTGATCGAGATGCAGGGAGGTATTGCGGTTGCGGTCGGCGGTTCGGTTCGTGCGGATGTGGCCCTTCCCATCTACGGCATCCTCTCCGACGAACCGGCCACTCACGTCGCTGCCGCATGTCGTGCTGTGACCGACGTCGTCCGCGACGAGATGGGATCTCCGATCGAAGGGCTCCTCACCTCCGCCGGATTCCTGTGCCTCACCGTGAGCATCCCGAGCCTGAAGATCTGCGACCAGGGTCTCGTCCGGGTCGCGCGTGACGGCGGAGAGGCCGTCGAACTGGTCGTGACCGACGCATAGGCGATCGGACCCCCGCCGCTCGGGCACGACGTCCGCGGCCCCGTGGCGGCTCGGCGGAGGCGCCGACGCCTGGGCTAGTGTCCCGACGGGCGAGGCACCGCATGACGCCCCGGGACGGCGCGAGGCACGATCATGGCCGAGGGCACCAACGATCCAGCTGCGCGGACGCTGCCGCCGCTGCTGATCTACGTGCCGGGGCTGGAACCCGGCCCCGCCAACTGCGCCCGACGCGTCGCCGAGATCCTGGCGGACGAGGCCAGCCTCGGTCCAGGGACCTTCGCCGTGGAGAGGCTCGACAGCACCTTCGGCGCACCGGGGGACGGCGCACGCATCATCACCGAGGACGGAGCACTCGTCCTGGACGTGCTGGAACTGGACTACCGGCCTCGGCTCGCCGGACTGGCTGCATCCGACGGTGACACCCGAGCGCTCCTGCACCAGTTGCTGCTGGCGCTCAAGTACCTCGTCTGGGCCGTCCAGTTGGTCTTCGGGGCCGGCCGCCGGGCGAAGACCGGCAGGGCCAAGGTCCAGATCCTGCTCGGGTTCCTGTCCGCCGCGGTCCTCGTGATGCTGTTCCTGGTCACCGCGGCAACGATCCTCGTGGCCCTGGGGTTCCTCCCTGATGCCGGTGACGCCGAACGCCTCACCGACGCGCTGGCCGTCGGACTCACCGCCGTCACGACCTGGGTGTTCGTCAAGGCGCGACCCCAGATCGTGCGCCTGGGGCTGCTCATCGAACAGTTGATGGACTTCATCCACGACGACCGACTGGAGGCCGGCATCGCGCGGCAGGTCGCTGTCGCCGTCGACCAGATCCTCGAGGCCGAACCCGGTCGCCACATCCACCTGCTCGGGTTCAGCCTGGGGAGCCTCGTCTGCCTCGGCTTCCTGTTCCCGAGGACCTCCCTGCACGTGGCCCCGGACGAGCGGCACGAGGCGTCGATCCAGAGCCTCTTCACGATCGGCTGTCCCGTGGACTTCGTGAGGCTCTACCGGCCGGAGTACCTGCTGGACCGCACCCCTCGACGCGACGACCTCGACTGGACCAACATCTACATCGGCGCAGACGTCCTCGCGTCGAACTTCATGGACCGGGACGACGAGACCGACCAGACCGACACGTCGGGACTCGTCGCGCCGATGTCGATGTCGCCACCCACGTCACTCAGGTACACGTCCGAGCAGTTGACCTGGCGCAGTGTGATCGGCCGTCGTGGCTTCCTGTCCCACGGCGGCTACTGGGACGAGGTCGGAAACGACTCGTGCCTTCGCCTCGTCGCGGCCCGCATCCCGACACTCGCAGGGTCGTTGGACGCACCGGCGGACTGAGGAGAGACCGTCGCTCCCAGCGAACGCGGTGACACCACGGCCGAGAAGGCAGGACAGCCCGGGGCGCGGTGTCGGCGGACCGGCTGCCAGCCTCACCCGCGTCGATGCGTGGACCGAGGTCGGGAACTACTCGGCCACGTCGACGAGGACCGCTCCCCAGGGACAGAAGCGATCGGTGTGCTCCGTCATGAAGCGATCCAGACCGATCTCGTTGAGGTAGTCCACGGTCCCGTCGCACAGTTCCATGGTCATGTCGACCACCTCGACGTCGACGAGATGCCAGTCGTGGGGTGCATTCACCCCGCCATCGCCCTCGACGAGTCGCCCGTTCGGGACACCGACGTGCTCGCCGACAGTGCCGTCGAGGACGCGGCGAACCGACGTCTCGTCCGTGATCACCACGCGGAACGACCCGGAGGCGGTCTCGAACGTGGCGACCACCGCCCCGTCCGGGATGTCGGGGACACGGGACGGCGGGGTGTCGGCGGCGCATCCGAGTGCGACGGCCCCCAGGAGCGTCACGCCGAACGCGCGGACCACGACGCGATCACGGATCGAGCCACGGTGGGAACGGACGGAGCCACGCAGACAGATGGACATGATCGCCTCCGATGATCGCTGTCGCTCATCACGGTCCCGGAGCTGCCAGGAAGTGGAGGATGGGCTGCCCGTCACGGACCTCGAGCGTCAGGACCTGCCACCCGTACAGCCCGTCGGGTCCCGGCGGCCATCGGTCGGCACCGATCCACGTCGGATCTGCCAGCAACGACACCCCCAGCGGTCCTCGATAGGCGACCGGATCTGCCGCGTCACGTTCCGCGGTGTAGTCCACGCCGAACGGGAAGTCCGGATCCAGGCTCCGTTCCAGGAGGTCTCGCTGGATCGAGGCAACGCTCGCTCCTCCGCGGAACGGCTCATACACCCACACGCGGTAGGCCGGGTCCATCCCGTGAGTCAACAGCGTCGCGAAGGCACCGGGATCTCCTTCGACAACCCTCAGCACCCCGAGCCCGGAGTCGTGTATCGGGACGAGCACGACGCCGACACTGGCGGTCGACACGGTTCGCTCCACCACGCTGGTTGGGTCCGAGGTGATCCGACGATCCTCGTCGGTGACCGACTCGTCCGGAGGGCACGGCGAGTCGACCAGGTCGTCGCACGAGACCCAGCGCCGCAACCTCAGACTGAGGACCGTCAGGTCATCGGCCGAACGCTGTGCCTCGGCCGCGTAGAAGCCGTCGGCGGGCCAGCGGTCCGCGGGGATCTCCCCGTCGGGCGACATCGGGCCGACCGTGTTGAGTCCGCCGAAGCCGGGCTCGACCGGCCAGTCGAACGCCCCGATCAGGGTCCAACCCGCCTCGAGATCGACTGTCGCAGATGCGTCCAGCGGCTCGCTGCTGCAGCCGGACGCGGCGACGATGAGCACGGCAACCAGGAGTCGCCACCTCGTCCCCTGCCGGGGCACCGGAACCCGCACCTGGCCCACCTCCCCGGATGCTCGGACTCACCGCTCGAGAGGTGCGGTGTCCCGCCCACCCGACGACGCGCTCGTACCGCAGCGAACTCGGACCGCAGCCTTCCGTGATCATCGGCGGCAACGTCGCGTGGAGCCAGTGCCGAACGGCCCCTCAGGATGGCGTTCTCGATCTCCGCGGTGGTGAGGTTGCCCCCGGCCCGGTTCTCGCGGCAACGGCCCGTCCTGCACGCACTCTCGAGCGATCAGTCTCCCACGGCGAGTGGGACTCGACCCCGACGGTCTCGGCGAGTTCACCCAACCCGGCGTCCACGGCAGCCTGCGTGACTCCTGCCCTACCATCATCGCCGACACCACCGTTGGCTGGTTCAGATCCAGCCACCCCGCCCTCGTAGCTCAGGGGATAGAGCAACGGTTTCCTAAACCGCAGGCCGCAGGTTCGAATCCTGCCGAGGGCGCGTCTCGCGGGGTCGCGAGGTACCACCTGCAGACGTCACGACGAACGAGGCACACGTGCGCGACTGGACTCCACGACGCTGGGGAGCTGCCGCCCTTGCGATCCTCGGATCGGGTCTGCTCCTCGGGCTGCCGACGGACCTCGTAGCCAACCCGGTGTTCGGACGACAGATCGAGGCGCCGACCTGGGCGTACCCCGCGTGGATCGTCACGTCGGTGCTGGCCGGACTGCTGCTCGCCACCTACGTCCGCGACCGTGCACCGGTCGCCGTCGCCACACCGGTCGGCGGATCCACACCCGGCGCTGCCGAGCCCACCGATGACGGCCCGGACCGGCTCGGCGGGGACGAGAAGCGCTTCGCCGCCGGCGGACTGTTGGCCGTGTTCGCCATCGGCTGCCCGACGTGCAACGCGCTCGTGGTCCTGGCGCTCGGGGCAAATGGTGCGCTGGCATTCTTCGAACCGGTCCAACCCCTGCTCGCGATCGCAGGGATCGTCCTGCTCGCCTGGGCACTGCGGCGCCGCCTCGCGTCCGAACGAGCGTGCGTGGTGCCACCCGACCGCTGAGACGTGGCACGCACGGACCCGTCCGGTCACCGCGCCATGACGGACAGGTGACCTGTCCGGTTGACGGTCGTACCCTCGAGTGACGGCCCACCTGCGGGTGCTGCGTCACTGAACAGGGTCAGCCATGGTCTCGCGACCGCCCCGACGTCCGGTCCGTCCCACCCCGCCCCCTCGAGGTGTTCGGACCCAGCGTGAGTCCCCGTGGTCTCACGAAGGTCTCAAACCGCCGCCGGACCGCGACTTCGACCTCGCCATCGCTCGATGGCTCGGGGAGGGTGGAGCAGACCGTCCCGCGTCGACGGCCCCTGGGGGGCCACCGGCGTGACGTGACCGTCGCGAGCGTCGCGCTGCGGGAGGGTGACCCCAGGACGGGAGAGGCAGTGCGGGCCACCCTCCAGCAGCGACACGATGCACGGGATCTGGGGAGAGCAGACCCGTCACCGACCTTCGCACCGGACCGCGCGAGCGGGAGCAACCACGCGATCCGACCGCTGCAGGGTGCCGGCCACGTGTCACGGGACGGTTACGTGCCGGTCAGGGGTCGATGACGCTCGTACGCCCGCCGACGGGTTGCGTCGGGCGCACGTCCGCCGGACTCACTCCTCGTCGGGGAGCTCGACCTTCTGGAAGAGCGGTGACGGCTTCGCGATGGTGGCACCCGGGACCAGTGTCGGTCGGGCCCACCCCCGGCCGATCAGGTCACCGTCCCCACCGAGCCACTCGTCGAGTCGGGCCGACGCGAACGGCGTGAACGGCGCGAACGCGACGTTGAGCCCCGCGATGGCCTGCAGCGCGGTCGCGAGCGTGGTGCCGGTGCGAGCGAGGTCGGTCTTCGCGGTCTGCCACGGTTCGAGCGCGTTGAGGTACGCGTTGGTGGCCTGCGCCCCCGCCATCGCCTCCTTGAGGGCCCGACGCAGTTCGACGGCCTCCAGCAGGCGTCCCGCCTCGGCCAGGTGTCCGTCGACCGTGTCGAGCAGCGCGGCGTCCTGGTCGGTGACGTCGCCGAACTCCGGGACCCGACCGTCGAAGTTCTTCGCGGTCATCGCCAGCACCCGGTTGACGAGGTTGCCCCAGGTCGCGACGAGTTCGTCGTTGATCCTGCGGACGAGTTCGTCCTCGGTCAGGTCGACGTCGTTGTACTCGGGCAGGTTGGTCGCCACCGCGTAGCGCAGCGCGTCGGGCTGGTAGGCGTCGAGGTAGTCGAGCAGCGACCGGCCGACCCCGTGCGACTTGGACGCCTTGGCGCCCCTGAACGTGACGTACTGGTTGGCGGGCACGTTGGTCGGCAGGTTGTAGTCCCCGGCTCCCATGAGCTGCGCGGGCCAGTACACGGCGTGGAACGGGATGTTGTCCTTGCCGATGAAGTAGTAGGTCTCCCCCGCCGGGTCGAGCCACCAGGCCTTCCACGCGTCGGGTTCGCCCTGGATCTGCGCCCACTCCTGCGCGGCGGACAGGTAGCCGATGACGGCCTCGAACCACACGTAGATGCGCTTGTCGTTGGGTGCGTCGAGTTCGGCGTCGTCGGGGATGGGCACGCCCCAGGCGATGTCGCGGGTGATCGCCCGGTCGTGCAGCCCTTCGCGGACGAAGCCGAGCGCCCAGTTGATGACGTGGTTGCGCCAGCCCTCACGTTCCTCGAGCCACGCCGCGACCCGTTCCTGCAGGCGGGACAGCAGGATGAAGTAGTGCTCGGTCGGACGAACCTCGGGAATCGCCCCGGTGAGTTTGGACCGAGGGTCGATCAGGTCCACGGGGTCGAGTGTCTTGCCACACGTGTCGCACTGGTCGCCACGCGCGTCCGCGGCCCCGCACGACGGGCACGTGCCCTCCACGTAGCGGTCGGGCAGGAACCGGCCAGCCTGCGGGTCGTAGAACTGGTCGGTGGTGCGCGCCTCGATGAACCCGTTGTCCCGCAGACCTCGGAAGATCTCGTGGGTGACCCGCGCGTGGTTGTCGGTCATCGTGGTGGTGAACAGGTCGAACGAGATGCCCAGTTCGTCCCAGTAGCGGAGGAACTCCGGGTGGAAGCGGTTCACCACGTCCGCAGGGGCGACGCCCTCCTGGTCGGCGCGCACCGTGATGGGCGTGCCGTGCGCGTCACTGCCCGACACCATCAGCACCCGGTTGCCGGCGATGCGGTGGTAGCGGGCGAAGATGTCCGCAGGCAGGTACGCGCCAGCGAGGTGCCCGAGATGCAGGGAACCGTTGGCGTACGGCCAGGCCACGGCGACCAGGACGTGACGGGCGGTGTCGGAGGGACTCATGCCGGAATCCTACCGACGCCGCACCCCCGCCCCGTCAGGCGGCAACCCGCACGGAGACTCGCCGGGTCGTGCGAACTGCCCAGATCAGGTGAACCCCGGGCTCGACGCGAGCCACGTCATGCCCGGCAGGTTGCGCGCCACCCAGAACAGGGCGATGGTGACGGCGATGCCGTGGATGGTCACGGGAGCCAGTGTCGGCGCCGTCGGCCGACGACCGAGGCGGTGACGCAGCCACCCCGACCACGCCCACACGAGCAGTGGCACGAGTGCGACGACCAGCACGTTGTGGTCGACCGCACGCAGCACGTCACCCTGGGTCAGGGCGTACACGGCGCGCGTCGCGCCGCAGCCCGGACACTCGAGTCCCGTGATCGCACGGAACGGGCAGCCGCCGGGCAGGGATCGGCGAGTCGGGTCGAACGCGACCAGTGAGACACACGCGACCAGGGCGCCCGCTGCGACGGTCACCGGAGTGGCCCACCGAGGCAGACCGGACACCACCCGCGACACGTCGGCACGAAGGGTGGACCGCGCGTGTGCCGACGGAGTGGTCACGTCAGAAGCCGGTTCCGTAGGCCAGTCCTCCCACCACGACCATGAGGATCCATCCGCCCACGAACAGCAGTCCGAACACCACGGCCACGATCGTCAGGGTCTTCGCGAGCCGCGCCTTCTCCTGCGCCTTCGCGTGGTCCCCCACGTTGATCGCGGACTGGGCCTGGGCGGAGAAGATGATGGCGGCGATCCCGATGGGCAGGCAGCACAGCAGCGTCGCCACGATCGACTGCCACAGCCACGTGTCGACCCGGACCGGTGCACCTCCGTCACCGGCGGCTGCCGGGGCCGGCGTGGCCGCCGGCGAGGCGTCCCCACCGGGCTCCCCGCTGGGTGCGGGCCGACGCTGGTCGCCCCAGCGTTCACCGTCCCACCAGCGCAACTGGCCCGGGTTCTCCGGGTCGTCGTACCAGCCGGCCTGGGGATTTCCGTCACTCATGCGTCGACTCCGTGTAGGTGCCGGAACCCTAACCTGAGCGTGTGCCACCAGGCACCGGAACGGAGCACCGTGCCCTTCGTGAACCTCGCGGGCGTCGACGTGCACCACGTCGTCGCAGGCCCCGTGGACGCCCCCGCAGTGCTGCTGCTGCACCACTACCACGGCAACGTGGAGACGTGGCGTCACGTGGTCACCGGACTGTCCACGACCCACCGGGTGATCGCGTTCGACCGGCCGGGGTTCGGGCGCACGCAGCGACCCCGACGGGGCGAGTGGCGGCGCGGCAACCCGTACACCCGGGAGGCCACGTCGCGCATCGCCGTGCGCCTGCTCGACCACCTCGGCGTCGACCAGGCCGTGATCGTCGGCGCCTCCGCCGGGGGCACGATCGCGCTGGAGACCTTCGGGCGGTACCCCACCCGGGTCGCGGGGCTCGCGCTGATCGGCCCGGCGATCACCGGAGACCCCGGACCGCCGGCCCGCCTGCGCCCCCTGCTGCGAACCCCGCCTGCCCGCGCGACCCTGGAACTCATGGCCCGCCGTGCGAGCCGGGAACTCGGCGCCGAACGAATTGGCCGCTGGTGGCACGACCCGACGCGTGTCAGCGACGACGACCTCGCCGTCTACCTCGACGCCGTCCGCCAACCCGGATGGGCGCGGGCACTGGTGGAGACGATGGTCGCCGATGCACCACCGGACCTGCGGAGCCTGCTGCCGCGCATCGACGTGCCCACGCTCGTGGTCGCCGGATCCTCGGACCGACGGGTTCGGCCGGAGTGGAACCGCCGCACCGCGGCCGCGATCCCCGGCGCGCGCTTCGTACTGCTCGATGACGCCGGGCACACCCCACACGAGGAACGGCCCGAACTGGTGGTGGACGCCCTGCGAACCCTGCTCGACACGGTCCATCCGGCCACGGGCCGATCCGGGATCGACAGGCCGCCGACGGACGGGCCGCCGACCGGCAGTTGACCGGCGGGTGATCGGGCCGGGTGCGGACGCCCCCCATTCGTCCAGTCACCGGTACCCCGGCACCTGCCGTGCCTGCGATACTCGCGCCCCGTGCGCGTGTCCGGCCCCTGCCGTCCTTCGATCCCGAGGTCCCGATGTCCATCGTCGTCGCCGGTGAGGCCCTGGTCGACCTCGTGGGTGGTGACGACGGCTACCAGCCGGTCACGGGCGGTTCTCCCTTCAACGTCGCGCTCGGCCTGAGCCGACTGGGCACGGACGCGCACCTGCTCTCGCGCATCTCGAGCGACCGGTTCGGACGACGCCTGCTGCGCACCCTGCGAGACGAGGGCGTGGACGTCGACCTCGTGGAGCGGACCACAGACCCGACCACCCTGGCGCTCGTCCACCTCGACGACGCCGGAGACGCCGGCTACGAGTTCTACCTGTCGGGCACGTCCGCGATGGGGCTGCAGGCCCCGCTGATGCCGGAACTCCCCCTCGAGGCGACGCTGCACGTGTCGCTCGGGGCCATCGCCCTCGACTCCCCGACGTCCGGACCCGCGCTGCGTGCCCTGATGACCCGTGAACACGGCCGGCGCATCGTGTCGTTCGACCCCAACATCCGGCCCGCCGCGATCGGCAACCTGACCGCGTACGCCGCGCGACTCGACGCGATCGTCAACGACGTCGACGTCGTGCGGGTCAGCGAGCAGGACCTGCGCCTGCTGGCCCCCGCGCGCGACCCGCTCGACGTCGCCGCAGGCTGGGCCGGTCGCACGGCCGGACGCCGCTCACCCGGCCTCGTCGTCGTCACCCGTGGCGCCGCGGGCGCCGTGGCCATCCGCGGTGGGGACCGTGTCGAGGTCGCCGGTGACGAGGTCGAGGTGGTCGACACCATCGGGGCCGGCGACTCGTTCACCGCCGCGTTCCTGCACTGGCTGCACACGCACGGACACGGACGGGGAACCAAGGACCTCGAACGGCTCCGTCACGACGACCTGCAGCGCGCACTGCGCTTCGCGACGCGTGCCGCGGCGATCACGTGCACACGTACAGGGGCCGACCCCCCGCGCATGGACGAGATCTGAGGCACCCTGTGGCTCCACCCCCGTCGGACACCGATCCGCGACGCACCACTCCGAGGTCCCTCGTGCCCCGTACTCCCCAGTTCCCGGCCAACCGGTCCCTGGTGATCGCCGCCTCGCTGCTCGCACTGGTGGCGGCCGGCTGCTCCTCGTCGGAACCGACCGCCTCGAGCATCGCGACTGACGCGTGCCGACTCGCCGACGACGTCATGGCCGGCGAGGTCGGCATGGCCCGCACCGCCTATCGCGGCCAGCAGATCCTGCGCAGCGCCCGAGACGCGCAGGTCTCGGTCGACGAACTGATCGTCGAGGCGCAGGACGTGTGCCCGGACACCATCGGGGCCCTGCCGCTCGGGCGCAACGGCGACGAGGTGCCGTCGTTCAGCGAACTGCGGGGACTGTTCGACCAGTTCCGCGACGTCGACCTGGAGGGCCTCGACCTCGGCGGACTCGACCTGAGCAGGCTCACCGACGCGCTGTCCGGCGACACCGGAGAACTCGACCTGTCGGGACTCGACCTGTCGCAGCTCGACGCGAGCAGCCTCGAGTCGTTCGACCTCGACAGCCTGGACCTGTCCGACGAGGACCTGGCCCTGCTGCGCGAACTGCTCGACGAACAGGCACGGCGTCAGTAGGGATTGGCCAGGTGCGCGAACCGCGGGTCGAGTCGGTCCGCGAGTTCCGCCGGGAACGTGATCCGCGACGGCGATCCGTCCGACACGTAGAGCCGCTCCGGTTCCTGTTCCAGCAGCCACAGCCAGTAGCCGGACCCGAAGTCGGGCTCGTCGTCGGGATCATGGTGCGGCTGGGAGCGCACCCGTGGGATGCGCATCGGGTCGAAGTCGACCGAGAACGGCGACGGTGAGGGGCCGGAACCCACCAGCAGCACCCCGTCGTGCTGGTACTCGATGCCGTCGTGGGAACCCGATGCCGCGATCGTCGGGTCGGACGGGTACACGCCGAACGGCAGGGCGAGGGTGCGCACCTGGGCCCCGGGCACCGCGTCGCGGATGTTCTGGGCCCCGAGCGCGAGGTCGCGTCGGGCCGCTGCGGGAGCCATGCGCCCGAGGTTGCCGTGCCCGTAGGTGTGGTTGCCCAGTTCGAAGCCCATGCGCGCGAGTTCCCGGAGCCGGTCGGCGCCCGCCTCACCCGTGAACCCGAACGGGTCGGCGAGCACGTAGAACGACGCCGTGGGTTCCACGTCCCGGAACCGCCCGGCAACCTCGAACAGGATCCCGACACCGGAGTCCGGGTCGAGCGTTCCGTCCTCCAGGTACCGGAACTGGGACCTGCTGGAGTCGTCGAAGGTGAGCACCACCGGGCTGGTGCCGGGAGGCAGGTCGATGTTGCCGTCGACGAGGTCCGCGGTCCGGATCGGACGGAACCCTCGCTCGAAGAGCAGGGTCAGTTCGGCCCGCAGGTCGTCAGGGGCGGTGTCGTACTCGGAGCCGTCGTCGGTGATCCGGTGGTACATGATCACAGGGATCGCACCGAGTTCGTTCGCGCCGAGTTCGGCAGGGTCCGTGACGGCGGGCCGACGAGGAGGCTCGACAGCAGGAGCAGGTGGCACAGGCGGGTCCACGGCCTCGGCAGGAGCCTCGTCGACGTCTTCCGCCGCGGGCTCCACGCGGCGGTCGGCCGCGCACGACACCGCGACCAGGGCGACCACGGCGACCGCGACGACGACCCGCCGCGGACCCGGTCTCGACGCCGACATCGCCTGCACCTCCGCACGTGCCAGGCCCTTCCGAACACCGGCGGCGGGTCCGAACGGCCGGAACGGACCTTCCGGGCACGACACGCCCGACGGTACCGTCGCCCGATGACCGTCACGCGCGCGAACGTCACGCCTCCTGCGGGCCACCCGGAGCCTCCGGGCGGCCGCAGCGTCGACGTGCGCCCTCGACGTCGTGCCCGATGGATGGCGGTCGTGCTGGGCGCCGCGGTGCTGCTGCCCACCACCGCGCTGCCTGCCGCCCCGGCCCCCCCAGACGTGCCGGACGGATGGCTCGACCACGGGTGGGTCGACTCGGTGGAGAAGCCCCCGCCGCACCTCGAGGCCGGGGTCGACGGTGCGGTACCGCTCGCCGGGCGACCCGTGCTGATCCGAGGAGTCACCGAACCGGGGATCCGCGTGCGCGTGACACTCGCCAGCGGGCCGACACGCCACACGCGTGCCGGCGCGGACGGGACGTTCAGCGTGCAGGTCGCCGCAGCCGACACGACCGTCACCGTCGAGGTGCTGTCGCGTGCGGGGAGGACCGCGTCGACGTCGTTCGACCTGGTCGCCGCGCCGGAGCGCGTCCACCTCGACGCTCTCCGTGCGGTGCACGTGTCGTTCTGCGGGTGGGCGTCGGACGACCGGCGCAACGGTGTGCTGGACATGATCGCCGACGGGCGGATCAACGCCGTGCAGCTCGACATCAAGGACGAGGCCGGGCACGTCGGCCATCGCAGCACCGTGGAACTCGCCCAGCAGTCGGGCGCGACCGACGCGTCGTGCGTCATCGACCTCGAGGCCGCGATCGCCGAACTGCACGCACTGGGCGTGCCCGTGATCGGGCGGCTCGTCGCGTTCGCCGACCCCGTGCTCGCTCGCTGGGCCTGGGACAACGACCGTCGAGACATGGTCGTGCAGACCACCGACGGCCAGATGTACACCGGGCAGTACCGGGGGTTCACGAACCTCGCCCATCCGGACGTCGTCGCCTACAACGTCGACCTCGCGGTCGAGGCGGCACGGCTCGGTGTCGACCACATCCTGTGGGACTACATCCGCCGACCCGACGGCGCGGTGTCCCACATGCACTTCGAAGGTCTCGACGGCACTCCGGAGGACGGCATCGTCGCGTTCACGCAAACGGCCGACCAGCATCTGGCACCCCTCGGTGTCCAGCACGGCGCATCGGTGTACGGCATCGCGGCGACCCGCCCCACCCAGATCGGGCAGGACATCCCGCGTATGGCGCAGCACCTCGACTACGTCGCTCCGATGATCTACCCGTCCCACTGGGGCCCCGGAGAACTCGGTCTGTCCAACCCGTTGCGAGAGCCCTACGAGGTCGTGGTCCGCTCGCTCGCCACGTTCCAGGAGGCCGTCGCGGGGACGCGGGCACGCGTCGTCCCCTGGCTGGAGAACAGCACGTACCGCGCCTGGGACCGCCCGTTCCAGATCGCCGAACAGATCCGAGGCACCTACGACAGCGGCATCGAGGAATGGCTGCTGTGGGACCCGTCCGTGCGCTACACGCCGGACGCGATCCGACCGCCCGGATGGGACGACGCGGACGACGACGCGGAGGACGAGGACGCAGAGCAGACCGACGAGGGCTGACCCTCGGGGACAGCCCGTGATCGAACTCCGGTTGCGTGCACGCCGCTCAGGCGGCCCCGAACGCCTCGTCCATCAGGCCCTCGTGCTCCTGGCCGTGCACGACGTACTGGCCGGCGGCGGGGGACGCCGACGCGACGCGGGTCGCACGCCGCAGACGCCGACCACCACCGAGCTCGTCGAGCAGGTTCCACAGTCTCCCGTCGACGAATCCCCAGGCACCCATGTTCTCCGGCTCCTCCTGCACCCAGCAGACGTCCGTCGCCTTCGGGTACGAGGCGAGCAGGTCGCGGATCTGCTCGCCGGGGAACGGGTAGAGCTGTTCGACGCGCACGATCGCGGTGTCGAGGCCTCGCTGGTCACGCTCCTCGATGAGGTCGTAGGCGATCTTGCCGGAGCAGAGCAGCACACGGTCGACCCGGTCACGGTCGCCCTCGGCGAGGTACCGGGGGTCGTCGAGCGTCTCCCGGAACGACCCGCTGGTGAGCTCGGACACGTCACAGACGGTGTGGGGCGCACGCAGCAGCGACTTGGGCGTGAAGACGACCAGCGGCTTGCGCACGGTGCGACGGAGCTGACGACGCAGCACGTGGAAGTACTGGGCGGAGGTGGTGGCGTTGACCACCTGGATGTTGTCCTCGGCACACAGCACGAGGAACCGTTCGATGCGGGCTGACGAGTGCTCGGGACCCTGTCCCTCGAACCCGTGCGGCAGCAGCATCACCAGGCCGGAGCACTGGTCCCACTTGTCCTCGGCTGCCACGATGAACTGGTCGATCACGATCTGCGCGCCGTTGACGAAGTCGCCGAACTGCGCCTCCCAGGCCACCAGCGTGTCCGGGGCGGTGACCGAGTAGCCGTACTCGAAACCGAGCGCCGCGTACTCGCTCAGCAGTGAGTCGTAGACGAACCAGCGCCCCTGTTCGTCGGCCAGGTCCGCGAGCGGCAGGTACTCCTCGCCGGTCTCCACGTCCACCTGCACGGCGTGGCGCTGGGAGAACGTCCCCCGCCGCGAGTCCTGCCCCGCGAGTCGCACGTCGTTGCCCTCGAGCAGCAGCGACCCGTACGCGAGGGTCTCCGCGAGCGCCCAGTCGACGGCCCCCTCGGCGTAGCGCTCCTGCGCGCGGCGGAACACCCGGTCGAGCTTCGGGTGGCGGGTGAACCCATCGGGCACCTCGAACTGGACGCGGGCGATCTGGTCGAGCACGGCACGCGAGACGCCGGTGTCCACCGGCGGCAACGGGCCCTTCGACTCCTCGGGTCGGATCGCGCGGGGCGGTTCGGGCGGCGCGGCCTGACGCGTCTCGTCGAACGCTGCCTGGAGTCGCTCCGCGAAGTCCTCCAGGAACTCCTCGGCCTGTTCGAGGCTGATGTCGCCACGACGAACCAGGCGTTCCGTGTAGAGCTTGCGGACCGACCGGTGCTGCTCGATCAACCGGTACATCGCCGGCTGCGTGTACGACGGGTCGTCGGCCTCGTTGTGGCCGTGGCGCCGGTAGCACACGAGGTCGATCACGATGTCGCGGTGGAATGCCTGGCGGTACTCGAACGCGAGGCGCGCGACTCGCACGACCGCCTCCGGGTCGTCCCCGTTGACGTGCAGGATCGGTGCCTGGACGGCCTTGGCGACGTCGGTGGCGTAGAACGACGAACGTGACGACTCGGGGGCCGTGGTGAACCCCACCTGGTTGTTCACCACGACGTGGACGGTTCCGCCGGTGCGGTAGCCCCGCAGCTTCGACAGGTGCAGGGTCTCCACGACCACACCCTGCCCGGCGAAGGCCGCGTCGCCGTGCATCAGGACGGGCAGGACCGGGAAGATCCCGTCGTCGCCACGGTCGTAGCGGTCCTGCATGGCGCGCGCGATGCCCTCGACGACCGGGTTCACGGCCTCGAGGTGTGACGGGTTCGGGGGCAGGTGCAGGGCCGCCGAGCCCCCCGACCGCGCTGTGTAGGTGCTTCGTGTCCCCAGGTGGTACTTGACGTCGCCCGACCCCTGCACGGTGTCCGGGTCGATGTGCCCCTCGAACTCGCCGAAGATCTGCTGGTGAGACTTGCCCAGGATGTTCGACAGGACGTTGAGGCGACCGCGGTGGGCCATGCCCATGACGATGTCGCTGATCCCGTCGTCGATCGCTGCCTCGCAGAGCGCGTCGAGCAGGGGGATGAGCGACTCACCGCCCTCGAGCCCGAAGCGCTTCTGGCCGACGTACTTGGTGTGCAGGAACGACTCGAAGGCCTCGGCCGCGTTGAGACGCTCGAGGATCCACCGCTGGTCGTCGCCGGACAGGGTCACGTCCGCGCCCTCGACCCGGCGTCGGATCCAGTCCTTCTCCTCGGGATCGAGGACGTGCCCGTACTCGATCCCCACCGTGCGGCAGTAGGCGTCGCGAAGCGTGCCGAGCACGTCGGCGAGCCGCATGCGACGGGTCTCCCCGCCGACGTCCGTGAGGAACTCGCGATCGAGGTCCCAGATCGACAGTCCGTGGTGGGTCGGATCCAGTTCGGGGTGCGTGGTGGGAGCCGTCTGGCGGAGCGGGTCGAGGTCGGCGATCAGGTGGCCCCGGACCCGGTGCATGTTGACGAGCTGCCCGACCCGCAGCTGCCGAGCGAGCTGGTCACGCTCGTCGGACAGGTCCGCGTCGTCCATGCGCCATCGCGCAGGTTCGTACGGCACTCCCAGCGCCGCGAACACGTCGTCGTAGAACGCGTCCTCCCCCAGCAGGAGCGCCTCCACCCGCGCCAGGTACAGGCCCGACTCGGCGCCCTGGATGACCCGGTGGTCGTACGTGGACGTCAGGGTGACGACCTTGCCCACCCCGAGCCGGGCCAACGTGCGTTCGTCGGTCGCCCGGTGCGCCGCTGGAACGGCGATGGTTCCGACGCCCAGGATCGCCGACTGACCGGCCATCAGCCGTGGCACCGAGTGCACCGTTCCCAGCGTCCCGGGGTTGGTGAGCGTGACGGTCGCCCCACTGAACATCGCCGGGTCGAGCCTGCGCGTGCGGATGCGTCGGATGACCTCCTCGTAGGCGAGGAGGAACCGATCGAACGTGAGCGTGTCGACGTCCGGGATGACGGGCACGAGCAGGGAGCGTGACCCGTCGGGGTTCTCCACGTCGACCGCCAGCCCGAAGCCGACCGACTCGGCGTGCAGGACCGCCGGTGCGCCGTCCTCGGTGAGCGCGAACGCGCGGGTCATCGCCGGCACCGAACCGAGCGCCCGCACCATCGCCCACGCGATGAGGTGTGTGAACGACACCTTGCCGCCGTGCGTGCGCGACAGGTAGTTGTTGATGATCCTGCGGTTCACCTCGAGCAGCTTGGCGGGCACGTCGCGCACCGAGGTGGCCGTGGGCACACCCAGGGACGTGTCCATGTTCTCCACGATCCGGGCCGCGACCCCCCGCAGCGGCTCTGCGCGGCCGTCCGGGTCGCTCGCCGCCGCGACGCCGCGTGCCGCGGTCACGGCCGTCGCGCCGTTGCGGCTCGACGACGTGCGTGTGTCGTCCGAGGGGCGATAGCCCGCGAAGAAGTCACGCCACCCCTCGGTCACCGCGTCGGGGTCCTCCCGGAACTGCTCGTACTTCTCCTCCACGAGCCAGGCGTTGAGTTCTGACTGCGAACGAGTCGACAGTTCCGGGTCGGGGCGTGCCATGGCGACGAAGTCCTGGGTGGGGAGTGGTGCCGGGTGGATGGTCATCGACACGACCCGACAGGGTAGATCCTCGGAGGGGATCGTACGGCCACGGCCACGGATACCGTCACCCGCAACGAACCGGGATCTCGCCATGCGAACACGCGACCTCGTCGCCGCACTCGTCGCAGGCGTCGTGGTGGTCCTCGTCGTGGCGTTCGGATGGACGTGGTTGCGCGGGTTGTTCGACGAGACCGTCGACACGGCTGACCCCGCTGCGGTCGCCCAGGCGTGGGTCGAGGCCTGGGAGGCGCGAGATCACGGCGCCATGCTCGAGATGGCGCGCACGATCCCGGCGGACCTGGCGTCCCGCCACGACCAGGTGCTGGAGGGCCTCGGTGCCACGGGGATCGACCTGGCGCTCGGGACGGTTCGTGAGGTCGTCGACGGCCGCGCGATCGCCGACGTCGACGTGTTCGTCGCGGTCCCCTACAGCGTCGAACCGGTCCACTGGTCCGTGGAACTCACCCTGATCCGTGAGCGAGGCCAGTGGTCCGTGGACTGGGACCTCACGGCGATCCATCCCGAACTGCGCGAGACGTGGGAGTTCGGCACGGAGTCCGAACCCGTCGTCCGCGCGCCCATCCTGGCGGTCGACGGCACCCCGCTGGCCGCCGAGGGCACGCTCGTCACGATCGGATTCGAACCCAGCACGGTGCGTGACCCGGAGGCGCTCGTCGAGGCATTCGAGCGTGCCGTGCCCGGCTCGGGCGCTCGTGCCGAGCGGGAGGTCAACCGGTCGAACCTCGTCAACGGGTGGTTCTACCCCGTGGTGACGTTGACCGGTGACCGTGGGGACCAGGCCTGGAGCCGCCTGCGCGGAGTCGCGGGGGTGCTGCGCCAGACCTCCGAGGCTCGCTCCCCGGTCGACGACGGGTTCGCCCAGCACGTGGTCGGGATCATTGCGGAGGCCACCGCCGAACAGCTCGAGCAGCGCCGTCAGGCCGGCCTCGACGCCGAGCCGGGCCTGCGCGTACCCCAGTTCGGGCTCGAACTGGTGATGGACGAGCACCTCGAGGGCAGCGACCTCGTCAGGGCGGGGTTGCGCGACACCGGGGGTGCGATGCGTGTGGTGTTGTCGGAGACCCAGGAGGATCCGTCCGGCCCGGTGCGCACCACGCTCGACGTCGACGTGCAGCGTGCAGTCGAACATGCGCTCGTCGGCGTCGACCGGCCGGTGGGGTTCGTGGTCGTCGACGCGGCCGACGGGGCGATCCGGGCATCCGCCAGCCGACCCCTGTCCGGCTACAACCGCGCGTTCGCCGGCCGCTATCCCCCCGGTTCGACGTTCAAGATCGTCACGGCCGAGGCACTGCTCGCCGCCGGGACCACCGAGGACACCGAGGTGGGCTGCCCGGCCGAACAGATCGTGGGAGGCCTGCGGATCCCCAACGCCGGAGGGTTCGAGGCAGGAATGGTGACGTTCACCGAGGCGTTCGCCCGGTCGTGCAACACCAGCTTCGCCGCGATGGGTGCCCGCGTCGGCGCGGACGGACTGTCCGACGCTGCCCAGCGCTTCGGGTTCGGGATCGAGCCTCGCGTGCCCCTCACGGCCTTCGGCGGTTCGTTCCCCGAACCACGGGACGTCGCCGAGGTCGCTGCGGCGTCGTTCGGGCAGGGGCGCGTCGAGGCCTCCGCACTGCACATGGCCTCGGTGGCCGCAGCGACGTGGGCCGGCACCTGGCACCAGCCCCACCTGCTCGTCGACGACGGCCCCGGGGCTTCGTCGCGACTGACGACCGGCACCGTGGAACCACTGCGTCGCCTGCTGCGCGCGGCGGTGACCGACGGCACGGGCCGTGCCGCCGACGTCGACGGACAGGTCGTCCGCGGCAAGACCGGCACGGCACAGGGGACCGACGGCGAACACGCATGGTTCGTCGGGACCCACGAGGGACTCGGCTTCGCGATCGTCATCGAGGGTGGAGGCTCCGGCGGCGACCATGCGGCGCCGATCGCCGCTCGTTTCGTCGAACGGCTCACCCGCACCCTCGACGCGGAGCCGACCAGCAGAGCCGATGGAGAGGCCAGTGCGGATCAGTAGCCTCTTCCCACGACGTACGGGAGGTGGCACGTGGCGACCCTGACACTCACCGGCGACACGGACGCTGATCGGCTGCTGTCGGACAACGCGTTCGCGCTGCTCGTCGGAATGCTGCTCGACCAGCAGATCTCGATGGAGCTCGCGTTCGTAGGACCGCACCGGCTCGAGGCGCGCATCGAAGGGCCGCTCACCCCGACGACCCTCTCCGCGATGGACCCCGACGACCTCGAGGCGGTGTTCCGGCAGAAGCCCGCTCTCCACCGATACCCGGGATCCATGGCCACGCGGGTCCAGACGCTGGCACGGCACCTGGTGGACGAGTACGACGGCGACGCGTCCGCGGTGTGGGCCGACGTTCCCTCCGGACGCGAACTGCTCCGACGGCTGCAGGCCCTGCCGGGGTTCGGCGAGCAGAAGGCGCGGATCTTCCTCGCCCTGCTCGCCAAGCAGTGCGGAGTCGCACCAGACGGTTGGCGCGAGGCCGCCGGGGACTACGGCCTCGACGGGCACCGCTCCATCGCCGACGTCACCAGCCCCGGGGACCTCGAACGGGTACGAGCGTTCAAGCAGGCAGCGAAGGCGGCCGGGCGCCGGGGATGACCCACCCGGGGCCGGCGACCGGCGACGTCACTCCGGGATGACGGTGAGGGAGAACACGACCATCGTCACCCAGCCCATGAAGAGCATGCCTGCGGGCGCCCAGCCCCACCCTCGACTCCACGGCCACACCGGCAGGACGGCGACGACCAGCAGACCGGCGATCCCCACGGTCGTGCTCAGCACCGATCCGAACATCCGGACCTCCCTGCCGCGCGGCGTCGACCACCGTTCTGGTCGCGGGCGCCACCACGTGGGCCCGTCAACTGCGCACGGTACCGGCGACGTCGTCGACCACGGCGCTCGCCGCCTGGCGCGCCGCCATGAGCACCGGGTCCCAGACGGGAGAGAACGGCGGCGCGTACGACAGGTCGACCTGGCTGAGCTCCTCGACGTCCATCCCGTTCCACACCGCCGTCGCGAGCACGTCGATCCGCTTGGCCGCACCCTGCTCGCCGACGATCTGCGCGCCGAGCAGCCGCCCGGTGACGCGTTCGGCCACGACCTTGATGGTGATCGGGGTGGCGTCGGGGTAGTAGTGGGCCCGGGTCGTCGAGGTGGTCGTCGCCGTCACGGGTGAGAACCCGGCGTCGCGGGCCTGGGCCTCCCCGAGGCCCGTGCGGGCGATCTCCAGCCCACACACCTTCGTCACCGCGGTGCCGAGCACCCCGGGGAACGTCCCGGTGCTGCCGCCGATGCGCAGACCAGCGATGCGTCCCTGCTTGTTGGCGATGGTCCCGAGCGCGATCGACACCGGCAGTTCGGTGACCCGGTGGAACGTCTGCGCACAGTCCCCCGCCGCCCACACCCCGTCGACGGGTGTGCGCTGCGCTCGGTCGGTGACGATCCCGCCGGTCGGCCCGATGGGGATGCCCGCCGCCTCGGCGAGCCGTGCGTCGGGCTGCGTGCCGGTCCCGAGGACGACGAGGTCGGCGTCCAGTGTGCCCTCGGCGGTGACCACGCCGTCGGCCCACCCGTCGTCACCCGTGCGGATGGCGTGGACCGGCGCTCCCAGGTGCAGGTGGATCCCCAGATCGCGCATCGCCTCGGCGACCATCTCCCCCATGTCGGGGTCGAGGGTGGTCATGGGCTGGTCGGCGACGTCCACGACGTGGACCTGCAGGCCGCGCAGGAACATGGCCTCCGCCATCTCGATACCGATGTAGCCCGCGCCGACGACCACGGCGGTCCGGGGGTCACGGTCGGTCAGCGCGTCGAGGACCCGTTGTCCGTCGTCGAGGGTCTGGATCCCGAACACGCCAGGGGCATCGACACCGCCGACAGGTGGCCGCACCGGTCGCGCACCCGTCGCGATCAGCAACTGGTCGAACCCCTCCGTGAAGGTCCGGTCCGCCTGCAGGTCCACGACCTCCACGGTGCGGGCGTCGAGGTCGATGCTCTGCACCTCGTGCCGGACACGCGCATCGATGTCGTGACGTTCGCGGAACACCTCGGCGCGCCGGGCGATCAGGTCGTCACGCTCCTCGACCAGTCCAGCGATCCAGTACGGGATCCCGCACGCGGCGTACGACGTGGTCGACCCCCGTTCGAAGGCGACGATCTGGAGGTCGTCCGCACTGCGCAGGCGCCGCGCCTGCGACGCCGCACTCATACCGGCGGCGTCCCCGCCGATCACGACGAGCTTCTCGGTCATGGTCGACTCCCGGTTCCGTGGTCGGGTCGATCGCCCCACTTCCCCGGGGTGTCGACGAGGTCCCCCACCGCCGTCACACCAGGCGCCCCTCTGCACCGTCCTCGTCGACGACCGGGAGCCGTGCCTCCACCCACGCGAGCATCCCGCCATCGAGGTTGTGTGCGTCGTACCCGGCGCGCGCCAGCGCGCTCGCCACCGCCCCGCTGCGCTGCCCACTCGTGCAGACACACACGATGCGCGCGTCCTGTGGGAGTTCCGACTGGCGTGCGACGAGTTCCCCCATCGGCACGTGCAGCACACCCTCGATGTGCCCGGCCCGCCACTCGTCGCGTTCGCGCACGTCGAGCAGCACCACGTCCTCGGCCGTCACGACCTCCTGCACGTCCATCTCACCCTCCGTCGTCGTCGCGCGTGCCCGGCGTCTCGTCGTCCTCGCCTGCACCCTCACCGGGCTCCTTCACGTCGATCGCGTCGATCGCCGCTGCCCATCCGCCGACCGGATCCTCGACGGCAAGCGCCAGCCGGACCGACGACGGCTCGTCGACCGCCAACGCCCACCAGCGAAGCTCCTCGAGTCGGAACTCCAGTTCATCCGGGTCGGACAGGTCGTCCAGCCCTGCCAGGGTCGCCGCGACCCACCATGCCGCGGCACGTCCGGCCGCACCGCCTCGCCGACGACCCCGGTGTCCACCACTGGCGGCGGCGTCGGCGAGACGCAGGAGCGCCGCCGGCACGGTGAGCGGCCAGGCCTCGGACCGGTCGAGTCCGACCGCGCCGAGCACCTCGGCCAGCCCACCCGAGGCAGTCGCGGTCGTGACCGTGCCGCGCGACTCGACGACCCACGCCGACACCAGCCGCGCCAGGTCGCGTTCGATCGCGCCCGCATGCCCGACGTCGGCCATGGGACGCGGATCGGGGTCGGCGTCGACGACCGCTCCCCGGCCGACCACCGCGTCGGGGTCCCCCTCGAGCCGCTCGTCCGCTCGGTAGCGCGGCAGGCGGTACGTCGGCTCCCACGGCTGGGCGACCCACGCCGGCAGGTCCGGCGTCCCGACGTCGCCGAACACCGGAGCCAGGTCCTCACCCCGCAACACCCGCTCCTGCGCCACGATCGGACGGACGGAGGCGTCGAGGTGCACGTCGAGTTCGTCGAAGGTGTGCGCCTGGGCCACGACCTCCGTCAGTGGCCCGAGCGTGAAGCGTCCGGACCCGGGAGCCACGACCGTCGCCGCGAGTTCGCCGGGAGCATCCAGCGCGATGCGGTAGTCGGCGAAGTGCGCCACCCCCCACAGCTGTCGACCCATGTCCTCGGCCGCGGTCCGGCACCGGTCGCGCAGCCACACCAGGTCGTCCCATGCCCCTCGCGCCGCCAACCGGTCGACCGCGCGCACGAGTTCGTCGAGATCGCCCGAGGCGAGCAGTCGCGGCAGGTCGACGTCGTCGCTCACGGACCCGCCCGCACGTCCACGAGGTCGACGACGAACAGCAGGGTCTCTCCCGGGGCGATCACACCAGCGGCCCCTCGGTCGGCGTACGCGAGGTCTGGGGGGATCACCAGGAGCCTGCGTCCGCCCTCGCGCATGCCGACGAGCCCCTGGTCCCAGCCAGCGATGACGGCGCCCGCCCCGAGTTCGAACGTGTAGGTCTGGCCCCGCGCCCAGGAGGCGTCGAACTCCGCGCCGGTCGACCACGCAGCACCCACGTAGTGGACGGTGAGCACGTTCCCGTCCGCGGCGGCCTCACCGTCGCCGTCCACCACGTCCTCGACGACGAGTGCACCGGGTGGTTCCCCGCGGTCGTCGGGCAGGAACGAGCCGAGGTCCGGACGCGACTCGAGGTCCGCCTCGCCGGATCCCGGGTCCTCTGCAGGCGGTGCATCGGGACCCGGATCGTCGGCACACGCCGTGGCGACCAGGGCACCGAGGGCGACCCCCGCGATCAGTGGACGCCACGACCGGATCACCGACGGCTCCTGTCCCGAGTGACACGTCACCGGTCGAGCGTATCGACGCCCTGCGCGGAGTCGGCCCGACCGACCGGGCGCCGTCGCCCCGAAGTCAGGCGCGGGGGGAACCGGCGCTACCGTGCGCGCGTGTTCATCCAGATCGCCGGGGTCGTCGCGGGCCTCATCCTGTTGTCGTATGCCGCCGACCAGTTCGTGGTCGGAGCGGCCCGCCTCGCCGTGGCGCTGCGCATGTCGGCGATCGCGATCGGGGCCGTGGTCATCGGCTTCGGGACCTCCGCGCCGGAACTGCTCGTGTCGGGCATCGCCGCGGCACGCGGGTCGGTCGACATCGCGGTCGGCAACGTGGTCGGGTCCAACCTCGCGAACATGACCCTGGTGCTCGGTACCGCTGCGCTGTTCACCCCCATCGCCACCACCTCCCGGGTCCTGAAGCGCGAGGCCCCCCTGTCCGTCGCCTCGGTGGTCGTGTTCGCCGTGCTGATCCAGGGCACGTTCGGTGTGCTGCAGGGCGTGATCCTGGGGCTGGTGCTCGTCGTGTCGCTCGGCATCGTGCTCAACGGGTCGCGTGACGATCCCTCGGAGTTCTCCGAGCAGGTGTCGGGATGGGTGGCCACCCGCACCCCCGACACCCGTCGTGAGACCGCCCGGACCGTCATCGCCCTGCTGGTCACGCTCGGTGCCGCGCACCTGCTGATCGTGTCGGCGACGGGCCTGGCGACGTCGCTGGGCATCAGCGAGGGCTTCGTGGGCGTGACGATCGTGGCGATCGGCACGTCGCTTCCCGAACTGGCGACGGCGATCCAGGCGGCCCGCCGCAACCAGACCGACCTGCTGGTCGGCAACCTGCTCGGGAGCAACCTGTTCAACTCGGGTGCGGTGGGCGCCACGGTCGCCCTCGTCGGGCGCGCGCCGGTCACCGACGCGATGCTCGTCGGACCGGCGAGCCTGGCCATGCTCGTCGCGGTGTTCCTGTCCTTCGTGTTCCTGGTCACCGGCGCACGCGTGGTCCGCTGGGAGGGCTTCGCGCTGCTCGCGCTGTACGCAGCGACGCTGCCGATGCTCGCCGGCTGAACGTGCGTGGACGCTCCGTCCGTGCGCACCGTGACCCACGCGGACGGAGCGTCAGCCTCCGGCCACGGCGGGCACGATCGACACGACGTCGCCGTCACCGAGTTCGGTGTCGAGTCCGTCGAGGAACCGCACGTCCTCGTCGCGCACGAACACGTTGACGAAGCGACGCAGGTTGCCGTCGTCGTCGAGGAGCCGGGCACCGATGCCCGGGTGGGCGGCCTCGAGGCCATCGACGACCTGACGCAGCGTGGCGCCGTCGACGGTGACCTCGGACTCGCCGTTGGTGTGCCTGCGCAGGGGTGTGGGGATCCGCACCGTCGGCATGTCGTCCTCCTGGTCGGCCAGTTCGTGGCCGCGGTCGTTGGGTTTCGGGGGCGCGGGACGCTCAGCGGTCCGCGGCCAGCTGCGCCTCGAGGTCGTCGAGGGCCGGGGTCACGAGAAGGTCGGGCGCCGCAGGCCCGAGCGCGTCCAGCGTCTTGTAGCCGTTGCCGGAGATGACGGCCACGACCCGCTCGTCGCGGTCGATGTGTCCTTCGGCGGCGAACCTGGCGAGGTTGGCTACCGTGACGCCGCCGGCGGTCTCCGCGAAGATGCCTTCGGTCTCAGCAAGCAGACGCATCCCTGCGACGATCTCCGCGTCCGCGACGTGGCCGATGACCCCGCCGGTCTGCCCAGCGATCTCCAGCGCGTAGTGCCCGTCCGCCGGGTTGCCGATGGCCAGCGAGCGCGCGATCGTGTCCGGTCGCTGAGGCTCGACGTCGGTGGTCCCCCGTTCGAACGCGGTCGCGACGGGGGAACAGCCGGTGGCCTGCGCACCGCTCATCCGCGGAGCAGCGCCGTCGACCAGTCCGTACTCGCGCAGCTCCTCGAAGGCCTTGTGGATCTTGAGGTACATCGCGCCCGACGCGATCGGGGCGACCACGTGGTCGGGCAACGACCAGCCGAGGCCTTCGGCGATCTCGAAGCCGAGCGTCTTCGAGCCCTCCGCGTAGTACGGCCGCAGGTTGATGTTGACGAAGCCCCAGCCTCGCCGGTCGGCGACCTCCGCGCACAGGCGGTTGACGTCGTCGTAGGTGCCGTCGACCGCGACGACCTTCGCGCCGTAGACGGACGCGCCGGAGATCTTCGCCGGCTCGAGACTCTTCGGGATGAACACGTAGGCCGGCATGCCACTCGCAGCGGCATGGGCCGACACCGCACCGGCGAGGTTGCCCGTGGAGGCACACGCGACGGTGTCGATCCCGAGCGCCTTCGCGGCGGACAGCGCGGTGGTGACCACGCGGTCCTTGAACGAGCCCGACGGGTTGCGGGTGTCGTCCTTCAGCCACAGGTCACGCAGACCGAGGCGTTCGGCGAGCCGCGGCGCGCGCCGCAGTGGGGTGCCGCCAGCTCCGAGGTCGACCCGGTGTGCCGGATCGTCCGAGAGCACGGGAAGCAGGTCGGCCCACCGCCAGACCCCCGTGGGGCCCGAGGTGATGCGTTCCCGGGAGATGCGTGCGGCGATGGCGTCGGTGTCGAACTCGACCTCGAGCGGGCCGAAGCACTCGGCGCACACGTGGACAGCGGTGGGTTCCTCGGTGGCCCCGCACTCGCGACATCGAAGACTGGTGACGTTGGTCAGGGACTCGGCGACTGCCGGCATGATCACTGCTCCTGCTCTCATCGTTCCCGCCGTCGAGGCGGTAGGCACGTCCCGACGATCGGGACGGCCACCATCGGACGGGGTGCAGACGACGAGGCAGGCGTGCCACGCTCATCGACCGCGCCTGTTCCGACGGGTCCGGGTTTGGCACCTTCCCCGTCCTGCCGGCGATGCACGCACGACCAGACGCGGGGGTTGCCGAGGTTTCGACGGGCCCGAGCCCTCCACCTCTCTGGATGAGCAACCAGTTCCACAAGGATGCCACCATTCGGTCCATCTCGCCAATCCTCCGTGCACCCTCGTCCCGAACCAGTGGTGTCGGTGAGCCCCTATCCTCGGCGTGAGACCCGCGCGCCCGTCGCCGGCGCCCCACACCGATCCACATCGGAGGAACCGTGCCGGTCGACGACGTCGCCAGGCGGTTCGCGACGAACACCCACCACCACCTCGACTTCGACGTCGACGACCTCGTGCGTCGACGTCACGACCAGGCGCTGTCCGTCAGCATCGTCATTCCCGCGCGTGACGAGGAGGCCACTGTCGGACGGGTCGTGGAGACCTTCCGGGCGGGCCTGATGGACCGCGCGGACCTGGTCGACGAGATCCTCGTCGTCGACGCCGACTCGTCGGACCGGACGGCCGAGCGTGCCGCGGCCGCGGGCGCACGCGTCGTGAGCCAGTCGTCGGTCCTGCCCGAGGCCGGGGTCCGGTCCGGCAAGGGCGAGGCCCTCTGGAAGGGCCTGGCGGCCAGCCACGGGGACCTGGTGGTGTTCGTCGACGCGGACATCGTCGACGTGTCCGAACGCTTCGTGACCGGCCTGCTCGGTCCCCTGCTCAACGATCCCTCGATCCAGTTCACCAAGGCCTGCTACGACCGTCCCCTGCACACTCCCGACGGACTGCAGGACCGCGGCGGCGGACGCGTCACCGAACTGCTCGCACGACCGGTCATCTCCACGTTCTGGCCGGAACTGTCGTGGCTCGCCCAGCCCCTGTCCGGCGAGTACGCCGGACGGCGGTCCCTGCTGGAGGCGGTGCCGTTCGTCTGTGGCTGGGGTGTGGAACTCGCACTGCTCGTCGACATCTCGCACGCCGTGGGCACCGAGTCGATCGCACAGGTCGACCTCGACCGACGTGTCCACGATCACCAGTCCCTCGACGCGCTGGGCCGCATGTCGACCGAGATCCTGCACGTGGCCCTCGATCGCGCCGGACCGCACCGTGCCTCGGCCACCGATGACCCGGCCGTGCTGCGACAGCCCGTGCGCGACCCGTCCGGACGCCTGCGCCTCGTCGAGCACGTGTCCCGTGTCGGTGAACGCCCCCCACTGCGTGACTGGCTACGGGCGTGTGCGGACGGCGCTGCGAGAGGCCACGTCGCCTCGATCCGATGACGACGAGGTGGGCAACGCGCTACGTTGACTCACGTGTACGGGGGGCCGGGCACCCACGGCGCGATCGGCAGACGCCGAACATGTCGAGGCGACGGCGGTCCGGGAGCGCGCCACATGCGCAGGGTTGGAGCGGTGGATGAGTGATGCAACGGGCCAGAAGGTGCTTGTCGTCGACGACGAGCCCGACGTCCTGCTCCTGTGCCGGGTGAACCTCGAGTTCGAGGGTTACGAGGTCATCGAGGCCGCCGACGGCGAACAGGCACTCGAACGCATTCGCGAGGACCGCCCGGACGTCGTGCTGCTCGACGTGATGATGCCCCGCAAGGACGGCTGGCAGGTGCTCACGGAGGTCAAGGAGGACCCGGAACTCCGGGACATCCCCATCGTGATGCTGACGGCCAAGGTGCAGGACCAGGACCAGATCCGGGGATGGTCGGCTGGAGCAGCCGACTACATCACCAAGCCGTTCTCTCCGCTCGCACTCTCCCAGGTGCTCCAGGACGTCCTGTCGACGACGCCCGAGGAGGAGGAGCGTCGTCGTCAGATGATCCTCGAGAAGCTCCAACTGCTGCGCAACACGTAGTCGGGCGGCACCTGGCGGATCAGCCGCGGTCGGATCCGACGACCACGTGGACCATCACGTCCGCACCGAGATTGCCGGGCTGTTCGCGCACGTCACCGGCCTCGATGTCCTCGGCCACCTGTCGGGCCTCGTCCTCGTACCCCTCGTTCCAGAGCACGGTCGTGACCTCGTACGCGATCGCCGAGTTCTGGTAGGGAACCTCGTACCCCAGTTCACGAAGCTGCTCGGTGACTGCACCGGCCGCCGTGCCCCCGTCGGTGCGGTAGCCGTCCAGGACCTGGATGCGGATGGTCGACGGGTCGATGCGGTCGTCGTCTGCAGGTTCGTCGCCGGGATCGTCGGGCCCGTCGGAGGGCGGCGGGGTGGGGCCAGCGGTGTCCCGCGGGATCACCGACCCGAACAGCTTGCCGTCGGCCGCCGCCTCGTCCGGTGGGTCCTCCGGTGCCGCGGGCTCCGGGGCGGGTTCGTCGGGAGCAGCGGCGGGCTGCTCGACGAACGAGCCGATCATCGTGAACGCAGCCGTGACGACCAGCACCAGACCGACGGCTGCCGCCAGGTTGCGCACGAGGGATGCACGCACCCCGTTGCTCCCGGATCCGGCCACGGTCGATTCCTACGGGTCAGCGGGCGTCTGCTCCCACTCGTCGTGCCGCACGCTGCCGCTGGCGCGCTGCACGCAGCCGCCGGAGGCGCTTGACGAGCATGGGGTCGTACGCGAGCGAGGCCTCGTCGTCGATGACGCGGTTGAGCAGTTCGTAGTACCGCGTGGGAGACAGGTCGAAGTGCTCGCGCACCGCCTGTTCCTTCGCGCCGGCGTGTCGCCACCACTCGCGCTCGAAGTCGAGGATGCCGCGTGCACGCGCGTCCAGACCGGACGTGTCCGCGTCGCCATCGTGGAACGGAGCCATGGGCGTTCCTCCTTCTCCCCCACAGCGTCGCAGACAAGTGACATCGGTGCAACTACGGGCGTGTGACCTTCGTCCACCCGGTCTCCCAGCCGTCCGGGCCGACCGCAGGGTTCTCCGGGGCCGGGCGACGCCATCCTCCTCGTGACGCGCAAGGGGCGCCCCGTGAGGGGCGCCCCTTGCGCGCGCGGGTCGTGCGGGTCGGCTCAGCCGTCGCCGTCGCCACCACCGTCGCCACCGTCGTTCAGTTCGGGTACGTCGATGATGACGTCGCCGCCGCCGTCTCCACCCTCGCTGCCTCCAAGGTTGAACATGAAGAGGAGGATGAGTGCGACGACCGCGACCACCGCGACCACCGCGACGACAGTGCCTCCACCGCCCCCGCGGGTCACGACGACCTCGCGATCTCGCGGCTGGCCACCAGAGCCTTCGTTGCCTGACATGTCGACCTCCTGGGTCTCGTCTGCGTGTCAGTGATGTGACAAGGGTGACCGTCTCCGCCGGCGGCCGTCCCTGTCCGATGGGGCAGTGCACGGGCCCGGAAGGTTGCTCACACAACCGAACGACGAATTCTTCGGCGCAGAGCCGTTCAACGGCCGAATTCGGCGACTGGCCGATCGGACGGCCGATCTGCACTCGTGTCCGGGCGCTGCACGTGCTTCCCTGTCACCCACCTGCAGACCCCATCGTCCGTCTCGCGTCCCTCCAGGCGTCGGAGGCTCCCTTGACCGTCCTGTCCCGGCGATACGAGTTCGGCGACGAAGTCGGCGCCGGTGGCATGGGACGGGTCGTCGTCGCCCACGACCGGATGCTCGACCGTCGCGTCGCCATCAAGCTCATCGCGGACGCGCGGGCCGACGACGACACCTCCCGTGAACGCCTCCTGCGGGAGGCACGCGCCGCTGCGACGCTCCAGCATCCCAACGTGGTGACGGTGTTCGACGTCCTCGAGGAGGACGGACGCCTCCACCTCGTGATGGAACTCGTCGAGGGCACGACCCTCGCGCAGCACCTGCGCGCCAACGGACGACTGCCGGACGACGAGGCGGTCCGGATCGTCTCGGGGATCCTCGACGGACTCGCCGCGGCGCACGCTCGGGGCTTCGTGCACCGTGACGTCAAACCGTCCAACGTCCTGATCTCGGCCACTGGCGTCGTCAAGCTCACCGACTTCGGCATCGCGAAGTCGCTCGACCAGCCCGCGGTGGACCTCACCCTGACCGGCCAGGTGCTCGGTACGCCGCGCTACCTCGCGCCGGAACTGGTGATGGACGGCGTCGCGAGTCCTGCCAGCGACCTGTACGCGGTCGGGGTGATCGCGTACGAAGCGTTCAGCGGACGACTGCCGTTCGAGGCGACCACGCCCATCGCGATGGCGCTCGCCCACCAGCGCGAACCGGTTCCGCCGCTGGCCGAGGCCGCCCCTGAGGTCGACCCGGAACTCGCCGCCGTCGTGGAACGGGCGCTCGAGAAGGACCCCGCCCAGCGGTTCGCGAGCGCGACCTCCATGCGCGATGCGCTCCACGCCGCCGCCGGGTGGTCCAAGGCATCGGACGACACCTCGTCCTCCCGACCGGGCCTGACGCTCGGGCACGTCCCCCTGACGCCGGATGCCACGACGATGGCCTCGACCCCGGTCGACCCCACCCGTGGCGCCGGGGCGCGATCCGTGTCCGCGTTGTGGCAGCCATGGGTCCGCGATCGGCGCCGCAGGACCGCGCTGATCGTCCTCGTGGCCACGCTGGCGGTCGCCCTGCTCCTGTTCGGCCTCGCACGCGCAGGACCGGCCAAGCCCGGTCCGACGGGTGGCGTGATCATGGATCTCGAACGGCCCGCGCTCGACGAACCGTCGGGTGAGGAGGAGTCCGACGACGAGGCGCTGGAGGAACCGGAGCCCGAGGAGGAGTCGGAGCGGACTGGTGCCCCGGACAGTGGGTTCCGGATCGACCACTCGGCGCTGGCCGCGGTCGCCTCCGCCGAGGAACTGCTGCGACTGCTCGCCGAGGACCCGACCGCCGCGGGCCCCCGCGGGCCGGACCTCGTCCGGGACCTCGACCGCCTGCTCCAGGGCCCTGAGCAACGCAACCGGTCGTCGGCAGCGAACCGCCTGATCGAGGACGTGCGCCGCTGGGCAGGTGCCGGTGAACTCGACCCGGCCGTCGCGGATCGCACCGTGACGCTCGTCTCCGGACTTCGCTGACCGCGACGCCACCAGGTTGGATCCGCGCCCTACCCTGCCCGCTTCGCCGAGGTAGCTCAGTCCGGCAGAGCATCCGCCTTGTAAGCGGCAGGTCAGGGGTTCGAATCCCCTCCTCGGCTCCGTCCCCGTTCTCGCCCCGACATGCCCGGACGCGCTGACGTGACCTGGTCCCCGCGCTGACCCCGGCCACCCGCCGTCGGTGCATGGCCACCGCGGATCTGGCGCGGCCCCCCGGTACCGTGGCTGGGTCAGGACAGGCGTGCGGCCCCGTCGAAGGGGTGCACGCAGCCCAACCCGAGTCTCGATGACGACGACCTCAGCCCTGCGCTCGTGGCTGCCCACCGGCGGTTCACTGACGCGCGACGAGTGGGTGCCTCGCCATCGCGCGATCGTGGCCATCGCCTTCGCCCACGCCCCACTGCTCGTGCTCGTCGCCCTGGCCAACGACCTGGGGTTCGGACACGTCCTGATCGAGGTCGCGCCGGTCATCGCGACCGCCGCCGTCGCCGCATGGCCCCGTGTGCCCCGTCGCCTGCGGTCGCTCGCCGCGACGGTGTCACTGGTCACGTCGTCCGCGGTGCTCGTCCACGTGACCGGCGGACTGATCGAGTCGCACTTCCACTTCTTCGTGGTCGTCGCGGTGATCATGCTCTACCAGGACTGGGCCGTGTTCCTGGTGGCCTTCGGCTACGTGGTCCTGCACCACGGCATCGCGGGAACCATCTCCCCGGAGTCGGTCTACAACCATGCCGCAGCATGGGAACGGCCGCTGCTCTGGGGGGTGGTCCACGGAAGCTACATCGCGGCAGCGAGCGTCGCCGGGCTCGTGAACTGGCACTACAACGAGCAGGAGCGCGAGCGCGCCGAGGTCGCTGCCGATGATCTCGCGCAGACCGTGGAGCACCTCGCACGCACCAACCTGCGGCTTGAACAGGCCGCGCGATCGCGCGACGAGTTCCTGTCCCGCGTGAGCCACGAACTGCGCACCCCGCTCACGGCCGTCGGCGGGTTCGCCGAGACCCTGCGATCCCACGTCGACCTCGATGCGGCGACGCGGCAGGCGGGCATCGACGCGATCTCCCGCAACGCCCAACGGCTCGAGCGCCTGATCGACGACCTGCTGCACGCAGGGCGCATCGAGGGCGGGCACACCGAACCACGCGGCCAGGTGGTCCGAGTCGGCGACGTGGTCGACGAGGCACTCGACGAACTCGCCGGCACCGTCGACGTGGACACCGACAGCACCGACCTGCTCGTGGTCGTGGACCCGACCCACCTGCGGCAGGTGCTCACCAACCTGCTCACCAACGCAGCGCGCTACGGCGGTCCGCCGTTCACGATCACTGCAACGACGCGGGCCAGCGATCGCGTCGAGATCGCCGTTCGCGACCGCGGGCCCGGCGTCCCTCCCGAGTTCGCCCCCGACATGTTCGACCGCTTCTCCCAGGCATCGACCGGCGACCAGCGCACGGCCCGCGGAGTGGGACTCGGCCTGTGGATCGCGAGATCGCTCACGGAACTCAACGGCGGCTCGATCCGACACGACCGGCCCGAGGACGGTGGCGCACGCTTCACGATCACGCTTCCCGCGGCGCCCGGGCTGGACGACACCTAGGGTGGTCCCGCCGGCGGTCACGCCGGACCACCGACGGACCACCGACGGACCGGATCGCACCATGACGCCCACCCTTCCCTGGTCGGTCAACCTCGGCATGCTGTTCACCGAGCACCCGGCGCACGAACGACCCGCCGCCGCGAGGGCCGCAGGATTCGGCGCGGTCGAGATCCGGTGGCCGTTCGACGTGACCCTCCCGGCCGACGCCGACGTCGACCGCTTCGTCGCGGCGGTCGGCGAGGTCGACGTCGAGGTGGTTGGCCTGAGCTGCTTCACCGGGGACCGCGCCGCGGGCGAGCGCGGGTTCGCGTCGTGGCCCGGACGTGAGCAGGAGTTCCGCGACCACGTCACCGTCGTCGCGGAGATCGGCCGACGGCTCGGATGCCGTGCGTTCAACACGATGTACGGCTGTCGCATGCCCGGCGTGTCACCCGACGAGCAGGACGACCTCGCGGTAGAGCAGTACGCGTTCGCATCGCGCACCTTCGGCGAGGTCGGCGGGTTCGCGATGCTCGAACCGATGAGCGGCCACGAGCACTACCCGTTACGCACCTCGGACGACATCGTCGGGGTCATCGAACGGGTCGAGCGGGAGACCGGCGAGACGAACCTGCGGATCCTCGCCGACCTGTTCCACCTGGTGGCCAACGGCGACGACATCGACCGCATGATCGCGAACCACACGAGGAACATCGGCCACGTCCAGATCGCTGACAGCCCGGGGCGTCACGAGCCGGGCACCGGAGACCTCCCGTTGCAGCGATGGATGCACGACCTGCGCGCTGCCGGCTACACCGGTTGGTTCGGGCTCGAGTACCAGCCGACGACCGATACCCTCGCGAGCCTCTCCGGGCTCTCCGCGCTCGAGTGACCGTGCCGCGGTGCGCTCAGTCCGTCGACGACACCGCGCTCGCGCGCCGGGAGGACTCGTCGAAGTCCGGCAACGGCGCCTCGGGGATCGCCGAGTCCGCGACGGGACGTTCGGCGAGGATCTCCGCGAGTCGTGGCATCCACGTGTCGAGGACGGGCGCGAACATCTCCAGCACCGCGGTCAGGTCGTCCTGCGACTCGGGTGACGGCGCCCGCATGTTCTTGCGTGCGACGACTCCTCCGTCACGCACCTCGATCTCGTCCGTGACGACGAACGGCACCCCGTTCGGGAACGTCCCCTGGCTGGTGACGTAGCGGGTCGGACGCCAGTCGAGGATCTCCATGTCGACGGTGTCCTCGCCGTGCATGCAGTGCACCCGGCCGCCGACGCCACGGCGGCTGCCCGCCGGCAGGTCCTCGGTGATCTCGTCGAACCCGGACTCGAACTGGATCTTGAGCGACGGGACCGTCATCCACTCCCACGCGACCCCGGGCTGCACGTCGGGGAGGAACGCTTCGCTCGACCACAGGGCCTCGCCCGGAGACACGTGGACCTGGTGACGCTCCTGCTCGGTCTGCCACGCCAGGGCGAGGTCGTGGACCCAGCCGGCCACGGGGCCGACGTCGTCGTAGTCCTGCTCGTGACGCAGCATCCCCAGCCCCTGCGGATCCAGCGTCGTCGACTCGACGCAGGCATCGGTGAGCAGCGCGTACGCCGACACGTCCAGTTCGTCGCGGATCGAGTTCTTGAGGAGTCGGTGCGCGATGACCACGTCGGTCCCGACGAGTTCTCGTTGACCGAGCACCTCGTGGACGAGCGCCTCGCCGTGGTGGACCACGAGCTTCAGGTCCAGGTCCTGCATCCGTTCGCAGGCACGACAGGTGCAGGTCGATGCCGACGCGATGGTCCGCAGGCGACGCCGGAACCCGAAGTAGCAGCCCTCGACCAGGTCGAGCAGCACCGAACCGTCGACCTCGTCGATCGGCGCGAACAGGAACACCGCGTCGCCCTCGAGCTTCGCGACCCGGAACACAGGACGAAGGGGATCGACCGTCGCCGTCAACAGGTCCGCGAGGATGTCCTGCGCATGATCGAGTTCCACGCCGGCGAGGTAGCTCGAGTAGCCGGAGATGTCCGCGATGGCGAGGCAGGTTCGGTCCGTCGTCATGGCGTCAGTGCTCCCACGAGTCGTCATGAACCTGGTCGTCGCCCCCTCCGTCGACCGGTCCGTCGTGCAGGGGTCCGTCCACGTCCGACGTGTTCCCGTCGGCGGCGTCGGGCGCGTGTCCGACGGTGGGTGGGCCGTCGACGGGGATCTCCACCCGGAACGTGGTGCGTCCCGGCTCGGACGTGAACGTGAGCGCCCCCCCGTGTTCGTGCACCACGATCCGGTAGGTGGTCTGCAGCCCGAGTCCGGTGCCCTCTCCGGGAGGTCGTGTCGTGAAGAACGCGTCGAAGATGCGCGGCTGGTGCTCCGGGGCGATCCCGGGCCCGTTGTCCTCGACCTCCACGACGAGGTGGGGACCGTCCGTCGTCACACGCAGGGTCAGGGTCGGGTCGGCCACCTCGGCGAGTGCCCGGCACGCATTGTCGATGAGGTTGGTCCACACCTGGTTGAGTTCGCTGCCGAGCGCGGTGACCGTCGGCAGTCCGTCGTCGAACGCCCGCACCACCCGGATGTCGCCCACCTGGTGCGCGAGCAGGACCAGGGTGTTCTCGAGCCCCTCGACGACGTCGACGTCCTGCACTGGCGCACGATCGAGGAACGCGTAGCCCTTCAGTGCCTGCACGATGGTGGACAGCCTCCCTGCAGCGTCGGCAATCCTGGTCGAGAGCACCCGGATGCCGAGCGCCGTCGCCACGAACCGCACCGTGTCGGCAACGTCGCCACCGAGTGCCGCGAACTCGTCGAGGGCCTCCGCGTCGAGGCCCGCGTCGGCGAGCCGCGGAGCGAGGTCCCAGGCATCGGGGACCCCGAGCGCGTCCAGGCGGTCCTCGAGCGCCTCCTCGACGTCGCTGCGCGCCAACGCACCGATCGCCGGGAGGTCCTCCCGGTCGAGCATCCCGAGCGCGGCACGCCGGGCCAGGCCACCGTCGGCCGGGACGTTGGTGAGGATCGACAGGTGGCCGGGCAGGTCCTCGACCAGTCGGCGTGCGCCGCGTTGCGCGGCCGCGGCCGGATTGTTGAGTTCGTGCGCGACCCCAGCCGTGAGCGTCCCGAGCTGGGCCATGCGCTCGCTGTGGCGCAACTGTTCGGCCGTGTCGTGCACCCGGTCGACCAGCGTTCGGAACATCGCGCGCGCGGCGGTCGGACTGGAGTCGAGCAGGCGTTCCAGCGTCTCGCGCGGGATCGCCACCAGTTCGGCCCGGTCGAGCGCCCGAACCGTTGCGTTTCGGGGAGCAGACGACAGGAGCGCCATCTCTCCGATGACGGTGCCGGGCTCTCCGACGGCGAGACGCACCTCACGACCCTCGGTCCGCCGGACCACCTCGACCTCACCGCCGACGACGACGTAGGCACGGTCCCCCTCGTCTCCCTGTTCGAACAGCACCTGGCCGCCGCTCAGGTCGACCCGCGTGGTGTCGGCGCACAACTGTTCGAGGTCGTCGTCGGGCAGGTCGGCGAACAGGCCGACCTGCTGGAGCTGTTCGAAGGGACGCACTCAGACGGTCTCCAGGTAGCGGTGCACGAACGACACCACGACGGACCCCTGTCCGACGGCCGACGCGACGCGGCGAACCGCTCCCTCGCGGACGTCACCTGCGGCGAAGATGCCGGGGACCGACGTCTCGAGCAGGAACGGGTCGCGGTCCAGCGGCCAGTGTCGCGGTCGGGTCCCGTCACCGGTGATGTCAGGGCCGGTGGGGACGAACCCGCGCTCGGTGAGCTGGACGACCCCCTGCAGGAAGTCCGTGTGAGGCACGGCGCCGACGAACACGAAGAGTCCCGTCACCTCCTCCACCCGACGTCCCTCGGGCGTGTCGAGCACGACCGTCTCCAGGTGACCATCTCCCTCGACACCGGCGACCTGGGTAGAGGTCAGCACCCGGATGTTGTCGGTCGCCCCGACCTGGTCGACGAGGTATCGCGACATTCGCTGCGAGAGGTCGCTGGACCGCACCACGACGAGCACCTCCGCCGCGAATCGCGAGAACATCATCGCGGCCTGCCCGGCGGAGTTCGCGCCCCCGACGACCACCACCCGTTCGTCACGGTACGCCGCGGCCTCGGGCAGGGTGGCCCCGTAGTACACGCCCGAGCCCGTGAGTCGATCGAAGCCCTCGGCGTCCAGGGGCCGGACACGCATGCCGGTGGCGATCAGCAGGGCGTGGGCGGCCAGACTCCGACCGTCGGACAGTTCGACCGTGCGTGCCGGTCCATCGACGTGGACGCCGGACACCTCCAGCGGACGCAGGATCTCCGCACCGAGCCGCATGGCCTGGGCCGTGGCGCGCCGAGCCAGGTCCGCGCCGCTGATCCCGTTCGGGAAGCCGAGGTAGTTCTCGATGCGCGAACTCGTGCCCGCCTGTCCGCCCGTCGCGGCCCGTTCGAGCACGGCCACGTCGAGGCCCTCGGACGCGCCGTACACGGCGGCGGCGAGTCCGGCAGGTCCGGCTCCGAGCACGATCAGGTCGTAGAAGCGCGCACGCGCGTCGCCCGCGAGACCCACGGCGGACGCGAGCTCACCACTGGTCGGATCGGACAGCGCCGTGCCGTCGGCGAGCAGCACGACGGGCAGGTGCGCCGCCTCCTCGACCGCGTCGAGCAGCGGCGGCGCGGCAGGGTCGCGTTCCACGTCGACGAACCGGTACGGGATCTGGTTGCGAGCGAGGAAGTCCTTGACGTCATGGGTGGCGGCGTCCCAGCGGGCGCCGAGCACCCGGACCCCGTGGAACGGGGCGGGTCGGCTCGCCATCCAGTCGTCGAGGAGTTCGTCGACCACGGGGTACAGCGTGTCCTCCGGCGGATCCCACGGCTTCATCATGTAGTGGTCGAGGCCGACCTCGTTGATGCTCTGGATCGCGGCGGCCGTGTCCGCGTACGCAGTGAGCAGGAGTCTGCGCGCGTCGGGCTGGTGTTCGCGGGCTGCCAGGAGGAACTCGGTCCCGGTCATGCCGGGCATGCGCTGGTCGACCACGAACAGGGCCACGTCCTCACCGCGACGCCCGAGTTCCCTGACGACGTCGAGGGCCGCCTCTCCGCCGTCGGCGCCGACCACCCGGTAGTCCCGGCCGTACCGGGCACGCAGGTCACGACGAACCTCGGCCAGGACGTGCGGATCGTCGTCCACGGCGATGATCGCCGGTCGCCTCGGCTCCGAGGTCGTCGCGCCGGTCTGGGGTTCGGTGGGATCGCTCATCGTCCCGGCGCTCCTCGCTGACCGGCGTCGAGCACCGACCGTGGGGACTCGACGCCGTCGTCGAGCGCGACGAACGTGTGCCGCACCCGGCCCGGTTCCACGTCGACCACGCGGAGACCGGACGGGTCGTTCCCCAGCGGCATGCCCACCGCACTGGTGATGACGACCTCCAGGTCACCGACCCGGGCTCCGCCGTTTCGATGCAGGTGCCCGGCGAGGAACAGCCTGACGTCGTACCGCAGGAGCAGTTCCACGACTCGGTGGCGCTGGGTCGACGGGATGTTCCAGTACGTGTCGGGCTCGTCGACGTCCTCCACGAACAGGGGATGGTGGCCGAGCACGATCACGTGGTCCACCTCACGCGACCGCGCAGCAGCGAGCTGCACGTCCAGCCACTCGAACTGCTCGTCCAGGAGCGACGCCACGTGTTCCGGGTGGTCCCACACGACCGTGTCGACCACCACGAAGGCCGTGCCCTCGTGGTCGAACACAAGGGTGTCGGGCCCGAAGCGACGCCGGTAGTGGTCGATGCTGTCGAGGGTCGGCACCACCGTGTCGAACGCGGCGTCGTGGTTGCCCGGCACCCAGTGGATCGGCAGGACACTGCGGGCCGCAGACGCCATCACCCCGTCGTACTGGGCGTCGTCCGACGGGTCGTGGACCATGTCGCCGCCCATCGCCACGAACGCCGCACCGAGGTCTCGCGCACGCTCGAGTCCCGCGTCGAGTCGCGCCCGTTCCCAGTCGAATCCATCGATGCGCTCGGTCGCCGGGACGTGGATGCCGTTCGCCGCGAGCCTGACGACCTGACGCTCGTCGAGCCCGGACAGCGACGCGCGACAACCGAACTGGCAGTCCGCCAGGTACGCGAACCGGAACCCGGCCACCACGCCTCCGTCCGACATCGTGCGCCGGCGCGACGACGCACTGCAGCCACCCGACAACCTATGTCGCCTCGCGTCCCGAGGCGACGGTTGTCGGGCGACCGTGACCCGGCGTGGGCGACCTACGGTGTCGACCCCAACGCGGCCCCGAGTGGACCCCGGCGATCCGAGGCGATGCACGTGCGACCCCTGCTGCTGCTCCCCCCGTCGAAGGGCAAGACGGCCGGAGGCGAAGGCGCCGCGTTCCGGCGCACCCTCGCCGACGATCATCCGCTCGCCGGCGCGCGGCGCGAGGTGCTGACGGCAACGGTCTCGGCAGCGCCGGCGCTCGAAGACACACGGGTGATGCGCGTGGGCGGGGTCCGCCGCGACCAGGTCGAGGCGACCCGCGACCTGCTGGCCGGCCTCGCGACGGCGCCGACGCTTCCCGCGCATCGCCGGTACCGCGGGATCGTCCACGGCAATGCCGGACTCGCGGAGCTGGACCCCTGCGCGCTCGACATCGACGTGCGCATCGTGTCCGCACTGATGGGACTGGTGGCCCTCGACGAGCCACTGCCGGAGTACCGGCTGGAGTTCTCTGCCTCGCTGCCGGACCTCGGCGGCATCGCGACCTTCTGGCGCGGCCATGTCGGCGACCACCTGCGTGACCTCACGGCGGACCGCCCGGTGTGGGACCTGCTGCCCGGCGAGCACGCCCGCGTCTGGAGTCCCGCGACTCGACGGGGTGCCGACGTGCTCGACGTCCGGTTCCAGCGCCCTGACGGCCGGCCGGCGAACGCGGCCCGCACCAAGGTGGCCAAGGGCCACCTCGCGGCGTTCCTGATCGCTCGTCCGCACGTCAGTCCCCGGGAACTCTCCCGTGAGGCGGACATCGGTCCGGGCTGGACGATCGCAACGGACGTGGACGGCGTCGTCGCCACCTGCAGTCTCTGATCTCCGGGGTGGCGCGGGCCTGCGTGGGGACGGGTCTGCGTCGGAGCGAGTCCACCCCGAGGCCCACGCCGGGTGCTAGAAGTGGAGGTCCCGAGCCCTGGCACGGACGATGGACGCACACCAGCTCGCACTGATCGACGTCGACCCCGTCGAGGTGACTCCCGAGTCGGCGACGGCGGCCATCCACGGGGCCAACCGGGCCCCGATGTACCTGGTTCGGTGGCTGACGGCCAACGACACCGGCATGACCGGGAGCCACCAGGCCGGACATCACGTTCCGGTCGGTGCATGGAGGCTGTTCTTCGACCGGCCGGGCCAGCGAGGCGAGAACCTCGAACGGTTCGTGACCATCGACTGGACCGGCCACGGACCCACCGAGTCGCGCGCCATCTGGTACGGGCGCGGCACCCGGTCGGAGTACCGGCTCACGCGGTTCGGACGGGACTTCCCATTTCGCGGTGAGGCCCACGTCGGTTCGCTGCTGGTCATGCACCCCGAGGGCGATCACCTCCGCGCCCACGTCCTCGAGCGCGACGACGAGATCGACGGCTTCCTCGCAGGAGCCGGACTCACGGCAGGCGATGTCGGCGGTCTGGTCGTCCGGGGCCGCCGGACCGAGGACTGTCTGCACCGCGTGGTCGAGGCACTCCTGAGCCACCACGTCACGTTCCCGTCCACCGCACAGATGGCACGACACGCGCACGAAGCCGCCCGGGACTGCAACTCGACCACCGCCGCGACACCGGACGTCGCGATCATGGACTGGACGCGCGTCGAGTTCGAACTGTTCCGCGCGTTCGAGGACCGCGACTTCACCGCGGCGCTCGGTGACGACCCCGTGGACCGGGTCGAACGACTCATCGAACTGGCCCTGCCGTTCACGAATCGCCGCAAGGCGCGTGCGGGACGATCGCTCGAGCACCACGTGGCCGCGTGCCTCGAGCACGCTCAGGTGCCGTTCACGGCCCAGGCACGCACCGAGGGACGCAACACGATGGACTTCGTGTTCCCGTCCGAACACGCCTACCACGACCCGTCTCATCCGGTCGATCGGCTCGTGGCCCTCGGCGCCAAGACCTCCGCGAAGGAGCGCTGGCGGCAGGTGCTCGAGGAGGCCGAACGGACACCGGTGAAGCACCTGCTGACCCTGCAGCCCATCTCCCACTCGACCGTCCAGCAGATGATCGAGCGCGGGCTGCATCCCGTCGTGCCCCGACCGGCGCAAGCGCACTTCGAGCAACGTGTCCGCGGCAGCCTGCTGAGCGTGTCCGAGTTCATCGACCACGCGCGGTCCGTGGTCGCCGGGTGACTCCTCGTGCCGGTGGCACGCACCGAGCGGCAGCCTGCCCGAAGGGCCCTGCCGTTCGGCTGTCGGACCCCCTGCCTATGCTTGAATGACACTCATGTGACCAGGGACGCCATGGCTCCGCAGATCCGACTGATCGACCTCTTCGCCGGCATCGGTGGCATCCGACTCGGCTTCGAACAGGCGGCCGCGGACCTGGGGATCGACGTCGCCTGCGTGTTCAGCAGCGAGTGGGACCGGTTCGCCCAGCAGACCTACGAGGCCAACTTCGGCGAACGCCCTCACGGGGACATCACGGACCCGGCGGTCCACGGGCAGATCCCCGACTTCGACCTGCTCCTCGCCGGCTTCCCGTGTCAGCCGTTCTCGCTCGCGGGAGTGAGCAAGAAGAACTCCCTCGGCCGCCCCCACGGTTTCGCCGATCCCACACAGGGCACCCTGTTCCACGAGATCGTCCGGATCCTCGACGCCCACCGCCCGGCAGGGTTCCTCCTCGAGAACGTCAAGCACCTGCTCCGGCACGACCGTGGACGCACGTTCGCGGTCATCGCCGACTCCCTGGATGCGCTGGGATACCGCTGGGAGGCGCGTGTCGTCAACGCGGCGCTGCGCGTGCCGCAGAATCGCGAACGCATCTTCATCGTCGGGGTCCGCGGCGACCTGCCGGTCGACCCCTCGGTGCCGGAGCTCCCGCCCACGCCGGTGTCCGTCCGCGACATCCTCCACGAGCACCGCGACGGCGGCCTCGTGCCACCCGGCGCCTGGGACCGCGCACCCGATGACCTCGACCGCTACGAACTGAGCGACCACCTGTGGGAGTACCTGCAGTCGTACGCCGCCCGACACCGCGCACGCGGCAACGGGTTCGGCTACGGACTGGTCACCGACCTCGACCGACCGACCCGCACGTTGTCTGCGCGTTACCACAAGGACGGCAGCGAGATCCTGATCCCCCAGGAAGGTCGCAACCCGCGCCGACTCACCCCCCGTGAGTGTGCTCGCCTGCAGGGCTACCCCGACACGTTCCGCATCGTCTGCTCCGACACACAGGCCTATCGGCAGTTCGGCAACTCGGTGGCGGTTCCCGTCGTGCGTGACATCGCCAGGGCGCTGCTGTCCGACCTCCGTGGGGTCCCTCTTCGGGGCGCGACGCCGGCGGTCGCCTGACCCGCCACCCGGCGGCCGCTGATGGACCTCGGGTGTCCACCGCTGCCGCCCCAGGTCCGACAGTAGGATCGGGTGCGAACCCCCCACACACGCAGGACCGATGGCCGAAGCGCCCGAGCCGTCGTCGGACCACGTCCGGCACCGGTTCCAACGTCAGCAACGACGCGACACCGCGCCCGAGATGGCGCTTCGTCGCGCCCTGCACGCACGTGGGCTGCGCTACCGCGTCGACGCGCCGGTCGTGCCGGGCCTGCGACGCCGCGCCGACCTGTTGTTCCCTGCGCGACGTGTCGCGGTGTTCGTCGACGGATGCTTCTGGCACTCCTGTCCGGAACACGGCAACCTGCCCCGTGCCAACGGCGCGTGGTGGCGCGACAAGCTCGCGGCCAACACAGCGCGTGACCGCGACACCGACGCACGCCTCACCGACGCCTCGTGGACCGTCGTGCGGGTCTGGGAGCACGAGGTCCGCAGCGACGTCCGCGCGGCTGCCGACCGGGTCGAGTCCGCCGTCCGCGCCGCACCGCACCTTCGGGCACGACCACCGACCTGACCAACGAACAGACCACCGACCTGGCCAACGACTGCTGGAGATCCGGAATGGCACACGTGAGCCTCGTGACCCTCGGGGTCTCGGACCTGGCGCGAGCAACCACCTTCTACGAGGCGCTGGGGTGGAGGCGGTCGTCGGCATCGGTCGACGGGGTGGTGACCTTCCTCGACGGAGGCACCGTCGCGCTCGGCCTGTTCGGTCGTCAGGCCCTCGCCGCGGAGGCCGGGCTGGACCCGGCGCCGTCCACGGCCGCCGCCTCGGTCGCGCTGGCGACCAACGTCACCTCCGAGGCCGAGGTCGATGCGCTGCTCGAGGCGGCCGAACGTGCCGGCGGCCGCGTCACGCGGCCCGCCACCCGGGCGGACTGGGGCGGCCGGTCCGGGTACTTCACCGATCCGGACGGTCACCTGTGGGAGGTCGCCCACAATCCGGGGTTCCCCCTCGACGCAGACGGGCGCGTGCACCTGCCCGGGTGACCCCGTGAGACCGCCCGGCTTGACACCAACCCCCGGGACGCGCAAGTCTCCGTGCCCCTTTCGCCTCATCTCGGAGTGCCCTTGCGTCCGTCGACCCGACTGGTTCCATTCGTCGCGATCCTCGCACTGGTGCTCAGCGCCTGCTCGGGAGACGATGCCCCCACTCCGGACGAGCCGGAGACCGCTCCCGAGGCGCCGACGGCCGACGTGAGCGAGGAGGCCCGGGACGCCGACCCGGACGAGGAACCTGCGGACGACGGTGCGGGCGCCAGCGCGGAGTCCGCAGCACCGATCGGCACGGTCGACGTCGACGGAACCACGTACGGGATCACCGAGGTGCTGCGCTGCGAGCCCTACGACGACGGCACGATCGAACGCGAACTCGAACTGCAGGGCTTCGGCCAGTCAGCAGACGGCACCAGGGTGCAGATCGACGTGTACGTCGCCCAACTCGCCGGCATGCCCTTCGACGACGTGTCGTGGTCCGGACCCGAGGGCGTGTACGGCGGCCCGGAGGACCCGGACGTGAACCTCACCGACGGCAACGTGTCCGGATCGGCACTCCTGCACCAGGCGATGGGTGACGGCACGACGGTCGCGATCTCGTTCGACCTGCCCGTGCCGGCGGACACGTTCGCCTGCCGCTGACCTGATCCGACGTCCGTCGCCACGCGGAGCAGGGCTCCACCGTGGCGGCCGTCAGGTGATCAACGGCAGGTCGATGGTGAACCGGGCGCCTCCACCCGGGCGTTCATCCAGCGTCACGGTCCCTCCGTGAAGTTCGACGAACCGTTCAACGAGCGACAGGCCGATGCCGGTCCCCGGCGAGTGGGAACTGGCGGGGGACTCGCCCTGCTCGAACGGTTCGAACAACAGCTCACGCAGGCTCGGTTCGATGCCCGGACCGTCGTCCTCGACGACGATTCGCGCGCCGGAACCCTCCGCCGCCAGGGCGATCCTGACGCTGGTGCCATCGGGCGTGTGTCTCTGGGCATTGCGCACCAGGTTGTCCACGACCCGTTCGATCATGCTGACATCGACCGACAGCACGACCGGCTCGAGTTCGACGGACAGGCGATGGCTGGTCCGCTCCGCCTCGCTGACGATCCTTCGCACCAGGCCCGCCAGGTCCGTCGGGACCCGACGCGGAGCGACGTTGCCTCGTGACAGTCGGTCGACGTCGAGCAGGTCGTCGACCAGCCGCTCGAGGCGGCGGGCGTTGGCCATCACCCGATCGAGCATCGAACGTGCGTCCTGGTTCACGTCGGAGTGGTCACACAGGCGCATCGCCGTCTCGGCGAATCCGATGATGCTGGTCAGTGGGGTGCGCACCTCGTGCGACACCGCGGACAGGAACGTGGTCTTCATCGTGTCGACGCGACGCAGTTCGTCGGCGACCCGTCGTTCGTGCTCGAGCGCCTCGCGGGTCTGGTCGATGTCACGCTGTTCGTCGGTGACGTCGCGGATGACCCCGACGAGCGCCACCGGACGCCCCGCGTGCGTGATGAGGTTGCGGTGGTCCTCGAGCCACACCCAGTCGCCGTCGGAGTGCCGCCACCGCCACCGGAAACTGCCCGCCGCCAGACTGGGCTCGCGGATCATCCGGTCCACGTCCACCGAGTCCTCCGGATGGACTCGCGACGTGAGCGTCGACAGGTTCTCGACGAACTCCTCTGCCGGCAGCCCCAGCACACCCTCGACCGACGGACTCACGTAGTCCAGGTGCGGTTCCGGGTCCAGCGCAAGGCGGTAGACGACGTCCTGGATGTTCTCCGAGATGAGGTGGAACTGCTCCTCCGAGGCGGCCAGCGCCTCCCGGGCCTCCTCCCGTTCGGTCAGGTCCCGGTAGACGACCAGGGCGCCTGCCTTCTCCCCGGCGTCACGGATGTAGGCCATGGTGACCCCTACGTGCACCGGGTGGCCGTCACGGTGCCGTCGCAGGACCTCGACGTAGCCCTCCTCGAGTCGGTCGTCGTGCAGGCGACGCAGTCCCTCCGCGACCGTGTAGCCGTCGTAGTCGTCGACGTCGAGCAGCACGAGCGACTCCCCGAGCACCTCGTCCTGGTCCCAGCCGAACAGGTTCGCCGCACCGCGACTCCAGCCGGTGACGACGCCTCCCATGTCGATGGACACCAGGGCCACTGCCGACGTGCCGATGATCGCAGACATCGCGCTCTCGACCTGGCGCCGGTGCACCCGATCGGTGCTGTCGAGGATCATGACCAGTACGTGGTCGACCACCCCGTTCGTTCCCTGGGGCTCCACCCGCACGTCCCACCAGCGCCCTCGCCAGGAGACCTCGTCACGTCCGGGGATCCCCGCGAGCCCAGCCCGGACGAGCGGCATGACCAGGTCGCGCCCTGGGTCGTCCCACGCCTCCAGACTCCCCATCCGGCCGGCCATCCGCGAGATCGGGAAGTCAGGTCCCTGCGTGATGACCTCGGCCTCGAGGCGCTGGTCGATGGTCAGGACCATCGACGGGAGCCCGTCGAGCACGCTGCGCATGCGCGCGACGCTTGCCTCCGTGCTGGCACGCGCCTCCTCGAGCTCGACGAACAGGCCCACCGAACGCGCGACCGCCGCGACGAGGTCGGGTTCCTCCGGCGCGAGGAACGATCGGAACATCGTGTAGCCAACCGAGAGTTCTCCGCGCGCGACCCCGCCCACCATCACGTCGGCACGCAGCGCGTTGAACAGCGGCTCGCCGACACGGCCCGCCGACACGTGGACGTCGTCGACGAGGAGGTCGACACGGGTCAGTCCCGGGTACTGCATGCCGTCCACGAGCGCGTCACACACGCGCCGGCACAGCTCGGCGCGCGACGAGGTCGACTCGACGGCGAGCTGCACCGCGCGGAGCACCTGCAGTTCCTTGACGCGCTCCTGCAGGTCCCGTTCGGCCCTCACGTGGCCGAGCTCCCCGTCGATCATCACCCCCAGCGACGCGAGCAGTTCGTCGTGGTCGGTGGACACCCCGGCATCGACGAGCAGGGCGGTGATCAGCGTGCCTCCGACGGGGATCCGTCGGAACGACGGGTCGATCGTCGGGTCGACACCCGAGGCCACGTCCAGGGTCGACGCGATGATCGCCCCCCGATCCGACCCGTACGGGCCGACGACGGCGAAGCCGGGCGTCACGTGCGCAGCCAGCACGGAGGTCGCCGCCTCGACGGCGTGGCGAACCTCGCGACTCCCGTGCACGGCCGTGTAGAGCGCTCGCAGGACACCGGCGCCGCCGACCTCTGGCTGCTCGCCGGTCGGTTCGCCGTCCTGTGCCCCGGAGGCCCTCACCCTCGCTGCCTCTCGTCGACTGAAGTCCCAGACCGGCCCGTTCGGCGCCGACCGCCGCGTGCGACGACACGCATCGTCACGCCGTGTCGCGGAACCGACTCGGAGCGCCAGGTCATCGAGACTGTGCCAGAACGTGCAGGGCGATGCCCGCCGCGACCGACGCGTTGAGTGAACCGACCCGCCCGCGCATCCGCAGGTGCGCCAGCAGGTCGCACCGCTCCCTCGTGAGGCGCCGCAGTCCCGTGGACTCGGCACCGACCACCAGCACGCAGGGTTCGGACACGAGATGACTGGTCGTGAGGTCGACCGGCGCCTCGGCATCCAGCCCGATCGACCAGATGCCGGCCTCGCCCAGTTCGTCGAGCGCTCGCACGAGGTTGGTCACCCGCGCGACGGGCAGGTGTGCGAGCGCCCCGGCGGCTGCCTTCTCCACGGTGGGCGTGATCCCGGCAGCACGCCGGTCGGGCACCAGCATGCCCTGTGCGCCGAGGGCCTCCGCAGTCCGGGCGATCGAACCCACGTTGTGAGGATCGGTGACGCCGTCGAGCGCGACGAGCAGAGGGCGGTCCGACGCCGCCTTCGCGTTGCGGACCAGTTCGGTGACGGTCAGCAGCGGAAACGGCGGTGCGGTCGCGACGACTCCCTGGTGGACGAGTCCGTGGGCACGCTCGTCGAGTGCCCTCGCGTCGACGTGCTCCACCGGGATGCCGGCTCGGGCCGCGAGGTCGAGGATCTCGTCGAGCACAGGGCTCGCCCCGCGGCGTTCGGAGATCGTCAGCCCACGGACGGTCCGTCCGGCGCGCAGGAGTTCACGGACCGGATGCATCCCGACGACGATCCGGTCGGCGCTCACCGGACGTGGGAGTTCGCGACGTACCAGTCGGATCCGTCGGCTCGGTCCTCGACGACGACCCCAGCGGCGGACAACCGGTCGCGAATGTCGTCGGCAGCGGCGAAGTCCCGTGCCTCGCGCGCGGCGCGCCGCTGTTCGAGCAGGTGCGTCACGAGCGGGTCGACCTGCTGCTCGCGAGCCGCGGCGAGCGCCAGCGTGGCGTCGATGCCGAGCCCGAGCACGCGGTCGCCCACGTCGACGAGCGCGTCGGCGAGGCCTGCGACGGCAGCCGCAGCGGCGAGGTCTCCACCGGCGGCCGGTGCGAGCAGGTCGTTGCCCTGACCGACGAGTTCGTGCAGCGCCGCGACGGCGGCAGGTGCGTTCAGGTCGTCGGCCAGCGCCGTGTCGAAGGCCTGCAGGTTCCCGGCTGCCGCACCGGCGTCGGGGGCGACGCCGGCCGACACCCTGCGTGCCGACCGGACGAACGTGACGAAGCGGTCGTGGGTCGAGGTCGCGTCGGCGAGCCGCTCCGACTCGAACGTCAGGGGCGTGCGATGGTGCGCGGACAGATACCACAGGCGCATCGGCCCAGCGCCCCAGGTCTCGACGGCCTCTGCGAGGTTCACGACGTTGCCGACGGACTTCGACATCTTCTCGTCACCCATCTGGACCATGCCATTGTGGATCCAGTGGCGCGCGAACACACCCCCGTGCGCCGCCTCGTGCTGGGCGATCTCGTTCTCGTGGTGGGGGAACACGAGGTCCAGGCCACCGCAGTGGATGTCGAAGCCCTCACCGAGGTGCCTGGTGGCCATCGCGGAGCACTCGATGTGCCAACCGGGCCGTCCGTCCCCCCACGGGGACGGCCACGACGGCTCGCCCGGCTTCGCCGACTTCCACAGGGCGAAGTCGAGCGGGTCCTCCTTGCGGTCGGCGTCGACGACGTCCGCACCCTGTTCGAGTTCGTCGATCCGTCGCCGTGACAGCTTCCCGTAGTCGGCGAACGAACGCACCCGGAAGAAGACGTCTCCGTCGACCGCATACGCGCGATCCTTCTCGATCAGTTCGCCGATGAGTTCCTGCATCTCCAGCAGGTGTCCGGTCGCGAAGGGCTGCACGTCGGGGGCCAGCACCCCCAGGGCGTCCATGACCCGGTTCCAGGCAAGGGTGTAGCGCGTCGCGATGACCGAGGGGGCGACCTTCTCCCTGCGAGCGCGCAGGATGATCTTGTCGTCGATGTCGGTCACGTTCTGCACGTAGGTGACGTCGAGGCCTCGGTGGAGGAACAACCGCCGCAGCACGTCGGCGACGACGAGCAGCCGTCCATGCCCGACGTGCGCGTCCGACTGGACCGTCGGGCCGCAGGCGTACATCGCGACGCGACCCTCGTCGCGCGGTACGAACTCGACCTCGGCGCGGCGCAGCGTGTCGTACAGGATGATGGACAATCGAGGACCGCCGTGACGACGTCGGAGCGTGTCGACGCCGGCCCTGCAGGATCCTGCATGCGGCGTCGCAGGACCCGCAGCCTACCCCTCGAGGTCCACCAGGACCGTGGCCCACGCCGCGATGCCCTCGGAGCGGCCGAGGCTTCCCAGACGGTCCGTGGTGGTGAACTTGACCGACACCGCGTCGACCTCGATCCCCACGGCCCGCGCCAGGTTGGCACGCATCGCCTCACGGTGGCCGGCCAGCCGCGGCTCCTGCGCGACGACGGTCACGTCCACGTTCACGACCCGGCCCCCGCGCTCGGCCACGTCGGTGCCGACGGCGGCCAGCAGGTCGAGGGAGTCGGCACCACGTGTCGCCGGGTCGTCGACCCCGAAGCGCGCGCCGAGGTCGCCTGACGCGATGGCCCCGAGCAGCGCATCAGCCACGGCGTGGGCGACGACGTCGGCGTCCGAGTGGCCGGCGAGTCCCGGACCGCCCGCCACCTCGACACCCGCGAGCACCAGCGGACGGTCACTCCCGGCGTCGAAGGGGTGCACGTCGAGGCCGTTGCCGATCCGCAGTCCCATGTCAGGCCCCTCGCGCGAGCAGTTCGACGAAACGCAGGTCGTGCGCCGTCGTCACCTTGTGGGCGCGCGGCGAGCCCTCCACCACGACGACACGTCCCTGCAACCTCCCCGCGGCGAGTTCTGCCTCGACCAGGGCCAGTTCGTCGGTCGCGGACCCCACGACCGCGAGGGCGGCGTCGAGCGCCGCACGGGCGAACACCTGCGGGGTCTGCACGACCACCAGGTGGTCTCGGTCGACCGTCTCGACCACGGCCGTGCCGACGATGCGCTTCACCGTGTCTGCGATCGGCAACGCGGGCGCGGCCGCGACCACGTCGTCGGAGACGGCGGCCAGCACCGCCATGACCACCTGCACCGGGACGAGGGGCCGTGCGGCGTCGTGCACCGCGACGCGCCCCACCGTCCGTGGCAACGCGGCGACTCCGGCTCGGACGCTGTCCGTGCGGGTCTCGCCTCCGTCGACGAGTGCCATCAGGTCGAGTTCGTCGAGGGCGGCCTCGAACGCACCGCGCATGCCCGGCGGGTGGACCACCACGGGTGCCGGCACGCCGGCGTCCAGCAGGCAGGAGACAGCCCAGTTGACGAGCGGACGCCCCGCGACCTCGACGAGAGCCTTCGGACGATCGTGTCCGAGACGTGTCCCACTGCCGGCCGCCACGACGACGGCTCCGACGGACGAGGAGGTCACGAACGACACTCCGGATCGGATGCGGCGCGTGGCACGGTGGGTGCACCGGCCACGCGAGCCTCAGGCCTGCGCGTCGGCGAGTGTCTGGTTGACGAGGGCCTCTGCCTGCTCCTCGTCCTTCCTGATCGCGACGGCGAGTTCGGACAGCAGGATCTGCTTGGCCTTGGTGAGCATGCGCTTCTCACCGGCGGACAGACCCTTGTCCTGCTCGCGCGTGGCCAGGTTCCGTACGACCTCGGCCACCTGGTAGATGTCCCCGGAGCGAAGCTTCTCGTAGTTGGCCTTGAAGCGCCGAGACCAGTTGCCGGCCGCCTTGCCCTCCGGCTCGCGCAGGACGTCGAGCACCTGCTCGACCTGCTTCTTGGAGACGACGTTGCGGATGCCGACCTCCTCGCAGGAGTCGGCGGGGACCATCAGCGTCAGGTCACCGTAGGTGAGGCGAAGCACGAGGTACTCGCAGGACTCGCCCTTGAGTTCTCGTTCCTCCTTGCGTTCGATGACTGCGGCCCCGTGATGGGGGTAGACCACGGTGTCGCCGACGCTGTACGCCATGAGCCTCGCGCTCCTCGCGCCTGCGCCCACTGCGGAGGGGCGGCGCTCGCCGTCGAACTTCTGGGGAGGTGCCGTCGCGGAGCCCGTCGAGCCTCGGTCGACGCAGCGCAGACGCGGCACAGGTCGTACTCCACGGAAGGTACCACAGGGCCCGAGTCGCCCTCAAGCGGATTCGCGCGGCATCAGGCCTCGCGGCCGGCGTGCCGCGAACCGTCAGACGTAACGGTCGAAGAGTGTGGCCTCGGCGAGGCGGCGGAGCCCGTCCTGGATGAGCCGGGCGCGCGCCTCACCGATCCCCTCCACCTCGTCGAGTTCCGCGATCGTCGCCTCCATCAGGCGCGGCAGGGTGCCGAATGCCTCGACGAGACGTTCGATCACCGGGGCGGGAAGGCGCGGGATGTGGGACAGCAGGCGGTGGCCACGCGGCGTCACCGGTTGTTCGAGTTCGTCGGCAGGGTGGGCCAGCAGCCGGGCGACGTGCCCGGCATCGAGCAGTTCGTCGGTCGACAGCGCAGCCACGTCGGCGAGGACTCGTGGCAGCCGGCGGCGCCGGTCCGCGAGGTAGTCCCGCACCACGAGTTCGCGTTCGTCCGCCACCGAACCGACGAGCTCGTCGAGCTGCAGCTGGATCAGTCGACCCTCGGTGCCCAGCGCCACGACGTGGTCCTCGACCTCCTGGGCGATGCGTCGCATCATCTCCGCCCTCTGCAGAGCGAGCACCACGTCGCGCACGGTGACGGCGTCCTCGACCTCACGGGCCGACAGGACGGCCGTCACCTCGTCGAGGCGAGCGCGGTAGCGCTCCAGCGTCGACAGCGCCTGGTTGGCGCGCACGAGCAGCGCCGAGACCTCCTCCAGGGTGTGCTTCGAGTCGCCGTGGTACAGCGTGACGACGCCCATCGACTCCGACACGGCGATGACGGGAAGGCCGGTCTGCTTCGCCGCGCGCTCCGCGGAGCGGTGGCGGGTCCCCGTCTCCGCCGTCTCGATCGTGGGGTCGGGCACGAGCTGGACGTTGGCGCGCAGGATGCGGGTGGCGGCTGCGTCCATCACGAGCGCGCCGTCCATCTTCGCGAGCTCGGCGATCCTCTGGGCGGTGGCACGGACGTCGATGTCGAAACCGCCAGACAGGAGCGCCTCGTACTCGGGCCGACGGCCGATCATGATCAGGGTGCCACGGCCGGCATGGATGATCCGCTCGAGGCCCTCACGCAGGTTGGTGCCGGGTGCGAGCAGCGCGATGACTGCACGATGATCGATCTCGTGCCCCGGTTCGACCACGCGAACTCCTCACCGTCGATGACCGTCGGGCCGTCGAGCACCCGTCCACGACCCGGTTTCGAGCCTACTACCGGTATGCGATCGGATCTCGGAACCTGACCTGCGCGTCGCCACGCCCTCACGTCACACCCGTAGTGTCTGCTGGTGCCCTGACTGCTCGGACACGCGATCGAACCCTGCGGGCCGCCACGCGTCGGGTCACCCGTGGACGGGCGCCGACGACCGCCGCCCAGAGGAGGCTCGATGGACCGCGCCCTGACCAACGGCTCCGTGCTCGACGCACGCCGTGTGCTGGACCGCCTGGACCTGCGCGACTGGCAGGTGGCCGCGTTCGGCGCCTGGGCCGCAGCCGGAGGTCGCGGCATCGTCGAGGCCATCACGGCCGCGGGCAAGACCCGAGTCGGCCTGGCCGCGGCCGTGAGCACCCTGGGTCGCGGAGGCAGCGTGCTCGTGCTGGTGCCAACCGTGGAACTGCAGGACCAGTGGGTCGGTGAGCTGCGGCGCATCGCACCGACCGCTCGGGTCGGCCGACTCGGAGGCGGCGGCCAGGACGACCTCGCGGACCACGACGTGCTCGTCGCCACGCCGCAGTCCGCCGCCGACGTGCCCCTGGAGCCTCGCTTCGGCCGGGACGGCCTGCTCATCGCCGACGAGGCGCACCGGTACGGATCCCCGGTCTGGTCCGCGGCCCTCAAGGAGTCGTTCGTCCTCCGCCTCGCGCTCACCGCCACGTACGAACGCAGTGACGACGGCATCGAGGACGTCCTGACGCCGTACTTCGGTGACACGGTGCACTCCTACTCGTACCTCGAGGCGCGTCGTGACGGGATCATCGCTCCACTGCACCTTCGGATGGTCGGCGTCGACCTGACGCCCGAAGAGCGCGCCGGGTACGAACACGCCGACCGACGCGTACGCGAACTGCGTGCCCAACTCGTCGAGCTCGGCCTGCCCCGCGATCCCGAACGTCTGCTGATCGCCGCGACATCGGCGGCGCGCACGCACGGGGACGCCCCCGCGACCGATGGTCCCGAGGGCTCGGTCGGACGCACGGCAGCCGGATACCTGGCGATGCTGAGGGAACGCCGAGCCGTCGCCGCCGGAGCGGACGCCAAGCTCGACGTGCTCGACACGCTGGCACCCGAACTGGTCGGACGCCGCAGCATCGTGTTCACCGACACCGTCGAGCAGGCCGAACAGGCCGTCGCACGCCTGACCGGTCACGGCGTGGGTTCGGCGCTGGTCCACGGCCGACTCGACGCGCGCACACGCCGGAGCCACATGGACGCGTTCCGTGCGGGTCGCCTGCGCTGCGTCGTGGCACCGCGGGTGCTCGACGAGGGGCTCGACGTGCCCGACGCCGACGCCGCGATCGTGCTGGCCGCGTTCCGAACCCCGAGACACCTGATCCAACGACTCGGCCGGGTGCTTCGTCCCAAGTCGGATGGACGCTCGGCGACGTTCACCCTCGTGCACGCCCGTGGCACGCGCGAGGACCCGGAGCGGGGGAGCAACGCCGCGTTCCTGCAGGCCGTCGAACCGATCGCCAACCGGGTGGAGCGCGTGACCGCCGAACGACTGCGCGCGACGGCGACGGTCGGGCGCGATCAGGCTCGACGGCCCGCGGCGGCACCGGACCCGGGCAGGACGTAGGTCGCTCCGTCACGTCGCGCGAGCCCGTCTGCCACGAGACGTGCCGCGACGCGCTGGGCACGATCGGCGTCGTCGGGCCAGCCGCAGACGTCAGCGAGTTCGTGCTCCGCGACCGGCCTTCGCCGCAGCACGCCGAGCAGTCGGCCTCGTCCCTGCCGATCCGATCCCTCGAACCTCGACTGGCCGCCCGACACCCCTGCGGAGCCTCGTGCCGGGTCCGGGTCGGCGCGGCCTGCGCCCGCCCACCGGCACCACCCGACCACGGGACAGTCCGGACAGTTCGGAGCCGGCCGGCAGACCCGGGCGCCGAGGTCGAGCATGGCCTGGTTGTGCGCCCAGCCGCGCCCATCGGCCACCAGGTCGTCCGCCAGCCGCTGGGCCACCGCCGCGGTGAGGCGTTCGCCGGACACTCGCGCGAGGATGCGTGCGACGTTCGTGTCGACGACCGCGTCGTCGTGCTCGAACGCGAACACCCGCACGGCCCGCGCCGTGTACGGCCCGACACCGGGAAGTTCGAGCAGGGCGTCGAGGTCGTCGGGGACGACGCCCGCGTGCCGCTCGACGATGCGGACCGAGGCGGCATGCAGGTGCACGGCACGGCGGTTGTAACCGAGCCCCTCCCATCGTCGGATCACCCGGTCGACTCCAGCAGTCGCACAGGCGGCCGGAGTCGGCATCTCGGTGAGGAACGCCTGCCACGGCTCGACGACCCGCTCGACCTGGGTCTGCTGGAGCATCAGTTCGGCGACGAGGATCGCCCACGGATCCCGCGTCGCGCGCCACGGCAGGTCACGGCGCGCACCGCTCCACCAGTCGAGGAGGGCGTCGGAGAACCCGTCGGTCACGCGCGGGTCACGTACACCAGTCGTGCCGCCTCGACAGGGAGCTCGACCCGGTGTTCGTCGAGTTCCAGCACCACCAACGCGTCGGTCGTCGCGACGGTGACCGTCTCTCCGGCACGCATGCCGTGCTCGTAGAGCACGTGGATCACCTCGGCGTCGCCCTGCAGGGACTCGGAGATGCTGTGGAGGCGCACCGCACCATCACCTGCCTCCGTGAGGGGCACCACGTGCGCGTGAGCGCCTCCCGACCCCGGAATCGGATTTCCGTACGGGCTCGTCGTGGGGTTGCCGAGCAGTTCCGCGAGCTTGTCCTCCACACGATCGGAGATCACGTGCTCCCAGCGGCACGCCTCCTCGTGGATGTACTCCGGGTCGAGACCGATGACGTCGGCCAACAGGCGCTCGGCGAGGCGGTGCTTGCGCATGACGTGGGTCGCACGCTCACGCCCCTCCGGAGTGAGTTCGACCGTTCGGTCGGCGGCGAGCTCGAGCAGCCCCTGTTCCTGCAGCCGCGCGACACCTTCGGAGATCGAGGGGGCCGACAACCCGAGACGTTCGGACAAGCGGGCACGCAGCGCGGGGATGCCCTCCTCCTCGAGTTCGAGGACGGTGCGCAGGTACATCTCGGTCGAGTCGATCAGGTCGTGCGCCACGAACCACCTCCCGCGAGCGCCGAGCCTAGCCGTGGCCCGATACGGTCGGGCGGAGTGTCCTCTGCGCCCGAACAGACATCCGGACCGCAGGTCCACCGAGGGGGTCCGATGCGTCGCCGACTCGCAGCGCGCTGGTCGTCGGGCCGCCTCACCCGCGAGACCGCGATCCGCACCGTCGTCACGGCGGAACGACCGACCGACCCGGCCCCCCTGCCGGTGTGGGCCGACCTCGTCGACGCGCCCGCACCCCATGCGCCGCTCGACGGGACCGTGAACGCCGAGGTGTGCGTCATCGGGCTGGGCGCTGCCGGTCTGGCCGCGGCCGCGCACCTGGCCCACCGGGGAATGGACGTCGTGGGCATCGAGTCAGGGCCGATCGGCGGTGCGGCCACGTCTCGCAACGCCGGTCTCGTCAGGAGCGGGCTCGCCGCATTCCACCACGACGCCATCGAGATCCTCGGACGACGTCGGGCGGTGGAACTGCACCGTCTGACCCTCGAGGAGATGGCGCGCCTGCGCGCGGCCGGCGACGACGAGTTCTCCTGGCCCGGCAGTCTGCGGATCGCGACGTCACCCCTCGAACGGGAGGACTGCGCGCGCCAGTACCAGGTCATGCAGCGTGACGGACTCGACGTCCAGCACTGGTCGGGTCCCGAGGGCGACGGACTGCTCTTCCCGGGTGACGGGGTGGTCAACCCCGTCCTCCGCACTCGGCGACTGGCTCGTGAGGCGGCCGATGCCGGCGCACGACTGTTCGCGTTCACCGAGGCCCAGCAGGTCGGTGAGCGGGACGTCGACACGTGGACGGGTGAGGTCCGGTGCCGGTCGGTCATCATCGCGATCGACGGGGGGCTCGAACTGGTGATCCCGGCGCTGTCGGGGATCGTGCAGACACGGCGCTTCGAGATGCTCGCGACCGAACCGGCGAGGGAGGCCCGACGGACCGTGCCGGCGGTCGCCCGGTGGGGTCACGACCTGGTGCGTCGCCTGCCGGACGGACGCATCGTCGTCGGCGGTCGCGACGACCGCGGCCCCGAGGACGACGCTCCGTGGTCCCTGCATCCCACCGACGAGGTCCAGCGCGAACTCGACGACCTGCTCGCGCAGTCGTTCGACGTCTCGCCGGAGGTCACCCACCGGTGGGCGACGACGACCGGATGCACCCGGGACCGTCTACCCGTCGTGGCACGTCTCGGATCGTCCACGATCGCCGTCGGCGCGCTCAACGGACACGGCAACGTGCTGGGGCCACTGCTCGGACGCGCGGCGGCCGACCTCACGCTCGGACGGCGCTCGCAACTTGCCGACCTGTTGCACGGCTGAGCGCCTCGAGCGTGCCCCGGCCGACGGCCTCGGTGGGTCAGTCGTCGTGCTCCGTGCGGTCGTCACCACCGCCAGCCAGTTCCACCGGCGGGGTGTCCGGCGCGGACGGTGACTCCACGGCCCGGAACTGCACCGTGTCCGTGTCCGAGTCCACGTCCGCGACGATGAGCGCACCGACCGGGAACTCGCCCTGCAGGATGCGTTCGGACAGGCGGTCCTCCAACTCTCGCTGGATGGTCCGCCGCAACGGCCGGGCACCGAGCTGCGGGTCGTAGCCCTTCTCTGCCAGCCACACCTTGAGGGCGTCGGTCAGTTCGAGGTCCAGCCCCTTGACCGCCAGCTGGCTCTTCACGCGCTTCATCATCAGGTCCACGATCGACGTGACCTCCTCCCGCGTCAGCGGGTGGAAGACGATCGTGTCGTCGATGCGGTTGAGGAACTCGGGACGGAAGTGCTTCTTCAGTTCGTCGTCGACCTGGCGGCGCATCTTCTCGTACATCGACACGTCGTCGTCCTGCACGAACCCGACCGCAGGCGAGGTGAGGTTCCTGGTCCCGAGGTTGGACGTCATGATCAGGATGGTGTTCTTGAAGTCGACCGTGCGACCCTGCGCATCGGTCAGGCGCCCGTCCTCGAGGATCTGCAGCAGCGTGTTGAACACGTCGGGGTGCGCCTTCTCCACCTCGTCGAAGAGCACGACCGAGAACGGCTTGCGGCGAACCTGCTCGGTGAGCTGGCCACCCTCGTCGTAGCCGACGTACCCGGGTGGCGAACCGATGAGTCTGCTGACCGTGTGCTTCTCCATGTACTCGGACATGTCGAGGTGGATCAGCGAGTCCTCGTCACCGAACAGGTACTCGGCGAGGGTCTTGGCGAGTTCGGTCTTTCCGACCCCGGACGGGCCGAGGAAGATGAACGAGCCGGACGGCCGCTTGGGGTCCTTGAGCCCAGCGCGGGTACGCCGGATCGCCTGCGACACCGCAGCGATCGCCTGCTCCTGCCCGATGACGCGCTTGTGCAGCTCGTCCTCCATGTGGAGCAGTCGATCCGACTCCTCCTGGGTCAGCTTGAACACCGGGATCCCCGTCCACACCGACAGCACGTCGGCGATGACGTCCTCGTCGACGGTCAGCACGGTGTCCATGCCCTCCGACCGCCACTGGGCCTCGCGCTGCTGACGCTGTTCGAGCAGGCGCTTCTCCGTGTCACGCAGACCGGCCGCCTGCTCGAAGTCCTGCGCGTCGATCGCGCCCTCCTTCGACAGCCGGGCCTGCTCGATCTGCTCGTCGAGGTCCTGCAGGTCCGGAGGCGTCGTCATCGACCGGATCCGAAGCCGCGAGCCGGCCTCGTCGATCAGGTCGATCGCCTTGTCGGGCAGGAAGCGGTCGGAGATGTAGCGGTCCGCGTACTCGGCGGCGGCGATGAGGGCCTCGTCGGTGATGCTCACGCGGTGGTGGGCCTCGTAGCGGTCACGCAGGCCCCGGAGGATCTCGATGGTGTGCTCCATCGACGGTTCCTCGACCTTGACCGGCTGGAACCGCCGTTCGAGCGCCGCATCCTTCTCCAGGTGCTTGCGGTACTCGTCGAGCGTCGTGGCACCGATGGTCTGCAGCTCACCCCGCGCGAGCATGGGCTTGAGGATGCTCGCCGCGTCGATGGCGCCCTCCGCGGCCCCGGCACCGACGAGTGTGTGGATCTCGTCGATGAACAGGATGATGTCGCCGCGGGTGGTGATCTCCTTGAGGACCTTCTTGAGGCGCTCCTCGAAGTCACCCCGGTAGCGCGACCCGGCGACCAGCGCCCCGAGGTCGAGCGTGTACAGGTGCCGGTCCCGCAGGGTGTCGGGAACCTCGCCGGCGATGATGCGCTGCGCGAGGCCCTCCACGATCGCGGTCTTGCCCACCCCCGGCTCACCGATCAGCACCGGGTTGTTCTTCGTGCGACGCGACAGCACCTGCATGACGCGTTCGATCTCGCGCTGCCGTCCGATGACGGGGTCGAGTTCGCCCGCGTGGGCGGCCTGGGTGAGGTTGCGACCGAACTGGTCGAGGACGGTCGAGCCCTCCCGGCTCCCCTGGGAGGACCCCTCGCCGACTCCGGCCGTGGCCTTGTCACCACCTGCGTAGCCCGACAGCAGCTGGATGACCTGCTGGCGGACCTTGCTCAGGTCGGCGCCGAGCTTCTGGAGGACCTGTGCAGCGACCCCCTCACCCTCGCGGATGAGGCCGAGCAGGATGTGCTCGGTCCCGATGTAGTTGTGGCCGAGCTGGAGCGCCTCGCGCAGGGACAGCTCGAGGACCTTCTTGGCGCGCGGGGTGAACGGGATGTGGCCAGCGGGTGCCGTCTGCCCGCGACCGATGATCTCCGTCACCTGCTCGCGAACGCCCTCCAACGAGATGTTCATCGACTCGAGGGCCTTCGCGGCGACCCCCTCGCCCTCGTGGATCAGGCCGAGCAGGATGTGCTCGGTCCCGATGTAGTTGTGGTTGAGCATCCTCGCCTCTTCCTGGGCAAGGACGACCACCCGGCGGGCCCGGTCGGTGAACCTCTCGAACATGCGCTCGTCTTTCCGCGTGGGGCTGCTGCCGGCGACGATCCATGCAGACCTGGGTCTGACCTGGATCGTAACCCAGCGTGCCAGTGTCGACCCCTGTACGCCAGGGATCTCAGCCTGTTCGGCTCCGATCTTCACCCCAGATGGTGACAACGGGGAGATCTCGGCGGGAATCAGGTTCCCGGGGCGTCTGCGTGCCGTTCCGGGCGAAGGGTCGGGAACAGGATCACGTCTCGGATGTTGGCGACGTCGGCCAGCAGCATCACCAGTCGGTCCACCCCCACCCCGAGCCCACCGGCAGGCGGCATGCCCAGTTCCATGGCGCGCAGGTAGGGCTCGTCGACCGCCATCGCCTCCTGGTCGCCGGAGTCCCGCGCAGCCGCCTGCGCCTCGAGTCGCTCGCGCTGCTCGATCGGGTCGACGAGCTCGGAGAACGCATTCGCCAGTTCCCTGCCCGTGACGATGAGTTCGAAGCGTTCGGTCACGTGTGGGTCGTCGCGGTGACGTCTGGCGAGTGGTGACACCTCGACGGGATGGTCGACCACGAAGGTCGGGTCCCACAGCGTGTGCTCGACCAGGTGTTCGTACAGTTCGAGCACCAGCTTGCCGATCCCCCACGACGGTTCGTGCGGCACCTCGTGCGCGTCACACAGCGCACGGACGTCGTCGACGGGGTCCTCGTACGACAGGTCTGGTCGGCCGGTCGCCTCCCGCACGAGGTCGAGCAGGCCCACACGACGGAACGGCCCGGTGAGGTCGACCTGACGGCCCTGGTGGGTGACGATCGTCGACCCCACGCTGTCGAGCGCCGCACGACGGAACAGCGCCTCGGTCAGCTCCATGACGTCGTGGTAGTCGTCGTACGCCGCGTACGACTCGAGCATGGTGAACTCCGGGTTGTGGCGCGTGCTCATCCCCTCGTTGCGGAAGTTGCGGTTGATCTCGTACACGCGCCGCATCCCGCCCGCGATGAGGCGCTTGAGGTACAGCTCGGGGGCGATCCGCAGGAACAGCTGCGCGTCGAGCGCGTTGTGATGGGTGACGAACGGTCTCGCGGTGGCCCCTCCCGGGATCGGGTGGAGCATGGGGGTCTCCACCTCGACGAAACCCCGTGCGTCGAGTTCGTCACGCAGCGCGCGAACGACCCGCGAACGGAGCGCGAACACACGCCTCGCATCCGCGTTGACCACCAGGTCCAGTTCCCGCTGGCGAAACCGGATCTCCGTGTCGGACAGACCGTGCCACTTGTCTGGCAGGGGTCGAAGTCCCTTGCCGAGCATGGTGAGGACCCACGGCTGCACGGACAGCTCGCCCTTCCTCGACGCGATCACCTCGCCCGTCGCACCGATCCAGTCCCCGACGTCGAGCAGGTCCAGCACGGTGCGCGAGTCGTCGTCGAGGCCCTTGACGGCACACAGCAGCTGGAGGTCCTCACCGTCCTCTCGGATCACGAGGAACTGCAGGCGCCCCATCTCGCGGCGTGCGACGACCCGTCCCGCGACGGTGACCTCCACACCGGTCGACGCCCCGGGTTCGAGGTCGGGATGCTCGCCCCGCACCTGGGCGACGGTGTGGGTCGGCCGAAACCGCACCGGCGACGGGTCGATGCCCGCGTCACGCAGCTGGTCGATCTTGGCGCGTCGTGACGCGACGATGGTGGCGAGCCGCGACGCCTCCGTCGCGGCTCGGTCGTCGTCGGCCCGGCCGGTGGCGTCGGTCGTCTGGTCCTCGTGCTCGGCGCTCACGCACACCTTCCCGAATCGTGGATCGCCCGAACGGTACACGGGCCTGTCGGGGTCCCGGCCTCGGCGCGTGTCGTGATGGGGATGTTCAGCGAGTCTGCGCGATGTCCAGCGCGAGGTCGAGCTGCGGCGACGAGTGGGTGATGGCCCCGACCGACACACGGTCCACACCCGCCTCGGCGTACGCACGCACGGTGTCGAGGCGAAGCGTCCCCGACGCCTCCAGCAGGATCCGGCCGTACACCGGCTCGAGATCCCGGACGATCACGACGGCACGGCGCACGTCCTGCGGGGTGAAGTTGTCGAGCAGCACGTCGCGGGCTCCCGCCTCGATCGCCTCGCGGAGCTGGTCGAGGTCGTCCACCTCGACCTGCACGGGCAGCCCGCCTGCCGCCGCGAGCGCAGCGCGGGTCGCAGCCCCGACCGAGCCGGCGGCCACGACGTGGTTGTCCTTCACCAGCAGGCCGTCGAACAACCCGATGCGATGGTTGACCCCACCGCCGGCACGGACCGCCGCCTTCTCCAGCAGGCGCATTCCGGGGGTCGTCTTGCGGGTGTCACGCACGACGCAGTCGGTGCCGGCGATCGCGTCGACGTGGGCACGGGTGGACGTCGCGACCCCGGACAGGTGGGTGACGAGGTTCAGGGCGGTTCGTTCACCGGTCAGGATCGCGCGCAGCGGCCCGTCCACTCGCACCACGACGTCGCCTCGGGCGACCCGGTCACCGTCGCGGGCAACACGTTCCACGGTCACCCGGTCGTCGACCTGCCGGTACACCTCGGCGACGAGGTCGAGGCCGGCGACGACCCCGTCGGCGCGCGACACGAGCGTCGCGGTGCCCATGGCACCCTCGGGGACGGTCGCGACCGACGTCACGTCGATGCCGTCCGCGAGGTCCTCCGCCAGGGCCTGTCCCACCAGCGCCACCGCGGCGGCACGCTCGTCCGTCACGACGTCCCTCCCGACTCCGTGTCTGTCTGCACGGGGGCCGTGGTCACACCCCCGAGGTGCGTGAGCACGGTGACCTCCTCGTCCGGTGCCCCGACCAGGACGCTGTCGATGAGGCGCACTCCACCGACGTGTACCGCGACCGCGGCGAGCATCCTCCCGTCGCCGGGCACGGGCCGGTCGATGCGCGCGAACGTGTCCGGGTCCACCACGTCGACGTAGTCGACGTCGAGTCCGTCGAGCACGTCGTGCATCGAAGACCGCAGGTCGTCGGGGTTCACCGGACCATGGACCCGTTGCCGACGAGCCGTGTCGACCGCGGCCGCCAACGCGGCGACGAGCCGCTGGGCCCGGTCCCGCGAGGATGCGTCGAGGCGCGCGTTTCGACTCGACAGGGCCAAACCGTCCGGCTCGCGGACCGTCGGCCCCTCGACGATGTCGACGTCCAGCGCGAGGTCGTCGACCATTCGACGGACCACCGCGAGCTGCTGGCGGTCCTTGCGTCCGAACACGGCCAGGTCGGGACGCACGATGCCGAACAGCCGCGCGACCACCGTCGCCACCCCGTCGAAGTGGCCCGGCCGGCTTCGCCCACACAGGGTCTCGGTGAGCGCGCTGACCGTCACCGTCGTCGCGGCACCGTCGGGACACATCTCCGCGACCTCGGGCGTGAACACGAGGACGGGGACCTGCAGGCCGAGGCCTTCGAGCGCGCTCAGGTCGGCGTCGAGGTCCCGTGGATAGTCCCGCAGGTCGTCGGTCCGATCGAACTGCGCCGGGTTGACGAAGATGCTCACGACCACCAGGCCCGCCTGCTCGGCTGCGATCCTCACGAGCGAGAGGTGACCGTCGTGCAGCGCACCCATCGTCGGCACGAACCCGACGACGGCGCCCCCCGCGCGCGCCTCGGCGACGTGGGTGCGCACTTCTGCGATGGTGGGGACACAGATCACAGGTCACCTCCACCTGGCGGCTCACGCCGGTCGACGCCGTCGGACTCGAGCAGGGCTGCGAGTGCGGCGGCCCGGTCCGCGTCGAGGCCCGGTTCGACCTGGCACAGCACGGCACGCTGCAGGTGACGATACGCGTCGGAGAGTCGGCCACCGTCGATCGAGTCGAGGTGTGCCGCGACGGTGCCGACGTCACCTCGGACCACCGGCCCCGTGATCGCGGCGGCACCCTCGGCGAGGACGTTGGCGACACTTGCCTCCACGAGCGGGGCGAGCAGGCGCTCAGGTTGCTCGACGCGCGCCGCGAGCAGCAGCTGCCGGGCCGTGGCGACCGCGGCGCCGACGGCGTTGGAACCGATCGTGAGTGCCGCGTGGTAGAGCGGCCGGTGGGCGTCTGCCACGTCGACCACGTCGCCGCCGAGGTCGGTGACGAACTCGGAGATCCAGTCACGGTCGGCCGGCGCACACGACACGCCCCACGCGACCCCGACGAGCAGTTCCGGGTCCCTCGCCCCGGCCGGGATCGTGACCGCGGGATGGCACGCCGCGATCCGGGCGCCGGTGAGCGCGACGCGCCGCAACACGCCGAGTCCGTGGGCTCCCGACAGGTGCACCACCCGGTGGGACTCCGTGATCCGGCCCGACACCGCGAGTTCGTCGGCGGTGGTCGCAATCGCGTCGTCAGGCACCGCGAGCACCAGCGTGTCGGCGAGGTCCGCGAGCTCGGCCGCCGTGGCGCACCGACGGATCCCCGCAACGACAGCCTGCAGCGCCGCGGCTGAGTCCTCGGATCCGCCGGCGACGCCGGCCACCCGCCATCCTGCGCGCGACGCGGCCGTCGCGAGCAGCGTTCCGGCCCGCCCCGGTCCCACGATCCCGAGTCGTGTCATCCCGGACGTCCGTGGTCGCTGGAGGTCGCATCCTGGCCCGGCCGGTCGAACGACGCCTGCGGCCCGCTCGGTCCCTCCGGGCGCTCGATGCGCTGGCTGGGCACGTCGGACAGTCTGACGTGGAGTTCGATCTCGTCGAGTCCCGGGCACTCCATCAGCACGGCGGCGACCCGGCGTCCGTCCGGCAGTCGGCCCCCGGGGTGGACCTCCGCGAGGGGCAGCATCGCGAAGGCTCGTCGGGTCAGGTGTGGATGCGGGACGACCAGGTCTGCGGTGTCGAGCACCACGTCGCCATACAGGAGCACGTCGATGTCGAGCACACGAGGTCCCCACCGCACCTCCTCGGCACGGTCACGACCGAACGCCGCCTCGATCAGCTGGACCTGGTCGAGCAGTTCGTGCGGGGAGAGCGACGTGACGACGCGCACGACGAGATTGAGGAAGTCGTCCTGCGCCACGGCGCGCGGGTCGGGAGCCGAGGGCCACGGTGGCGTGCGGTGGACGGCCGAGGTGTCGTCGACGGCGATCCCGTCGACGTCGTCGATCGCCCACACCGCCGCCTCGAGTGTCGCCAGTGCATCTCCGACGTTCGCTCCGAGTCCGAGGAACGCCGTGACGGTCGGGGTCGACGGACGCGTGTTCACGATCGACTCCGGGTGACGCTCACCTCGACGTCAGCGGCGGCGACCGGCAACGGCGCCGAGGGTTTGTGCACGGTCACCGTCGCGGCCTGGACCCGTGCGTCGACGAGGCACTCGTCCGCGATGCGCGCCGCGAGCCGCTCGACGAGGGCGACCGGTGCCCCGGTGACGACGGCGGCGACACGCGCCGCCAGGTCCCCGTAGTCGACCGTGTCACGCAACTGGTCGCTCGCGGCCGCCGCGGACAGGTCGAGGGTCAGCGCGACGTCGACGACGAATCGCTGACCGATGCGCGTCTCGTGGTCGAACACCCCGTGGTACCCGAACGCCTCGATCCCGCGAATCACGATCTGGTCAGCCATCGGCTGCTCCTGTGGCGGTTGATGGCCTGAGGGCCGCTGGACGGTGAACGGCGTCGGCGACGGCGACGGCATCGCGGGTCTCGGGCACGTCGTGGACCCGGACGATCGACGCGCCGTTGGCGACTGCCAGAGCCGCTGCAGCGATCGACGCCGCCGTGCGCCGCGTGGGGTCGGGCTGGCCGGTCAGGTGCCCGAGGAAGGACTTGCGCGAGGCCCCCACGAGCACGGGACGTCCGAGCGTCGTCAGCTCCCGCAGACGGCGCAGGAGGTCGACGTTGTGCGCCACGGTCTTGCCGAACCCGATGCCCGGGTCGACCACGACGCGATCGCGCGCGATGCCCAGCCCCTCCAACCGGTCGAGATGTCGTTCCAGGTGATCTCGAACCTCGGTCACCACGTCGTCGTAGTGAGGGGCCACCTGCATGGTCCGAGGCGTGCCCTGCATGTGCATGAGCACGTACGCGACCTCCAGTGCGGCGATCGTCGGCAGCAGGTCCGGGTCGAGGGATCCCGCGGACACGTCGTTGACGATCGCCGCACCGGCGTCCACGGCCGCGCGGACGACGACTGCCTTGACGGTGTCGACGGACACCATCACCCCCGCGTCGGCGAGCCCGCGCACGACGGGGACCACGCGGCGCAACTCCTCGTCGACGTCGACGGGAACAGCCCCGGGGCGTGTCGACTCGCCTCCGACGTCGACCAGGTCCGCACCCTGCTCCACCAGCGCGAGTCCCGCCTCCACCGCCGCCGACGGGTCACCCGGCCGGAAGTGCACGCCGCCGTCCGAGAACGAGTCGGGGGTGACGTTGAGGACGGCCTGCACCACGGTGCGCCGCGAGGTGGGGAGCATCCCGGCGGGCGTCCACACGTCGGGGACGGTGACCGCGTCCGGGGCCGCGTCCCCCGAACCCACGGCGTCGCCGGCCCGAGCGGTCGGGCCGGAGGCGGAGGGGTCGGGAATGGCCACGTCAGGCACCTGCCGTCAGGTGGCGCGAGGGTAGGCCGCGCACCTGCCAGCCGGGAACCGGCCACGCGCCGGGACGGTCAGCCGCGCAGGAGGGTCAGGGCCTCGGCGCGCGTCGCAGGGTCCTTGCGGAACCGCCCCCGCACCGCAGACGTGACCGTCAGGGCACCGGGCTTGCGGATTCCACGCATCTCCATGCACAGGTGCCGAGCCTCGACGACCACCATCACCCCTCGAGGTTCCAGCGCCCGCTCCATCGCGTCGGCGATCATCGTGGTCATGCGTTCCTGCAGTCCCGGACGCCGCGCGCAGACGTCGACGAGTCGAGCCAGCTTGGACAGTCCGGTCACCTGACCAGCGTGGTTGGGCAGGTACGCGACGTGGGCGTTGCCGTGGAACGGGACGAGGTGGTGCTCGCACATCGCGTGGAACGGGATGTCACGCATCATGACGATCTCGTCGTGCGCCTCGTCGAAGGTGACCGACAGGACCTCGGCCGGGTCCACGAGCAGGCCGGCGAAGATCTCGTCGTAGGCGCGGGCGACCCGGTCCGGGGTGTCGGCGATGCCGGGACGGTCGGGATCCTCACCGATCGCCTCGAGCAGCATGCGGACCGCGGCTCGGATCCGATCGTGGTCGAACCCTGCTGGGGGCGACGAACTCACTCCGGACTCCTCAGGACGTCGAGTGCCGACCCGTCGGGCGTCGAGACGGGTCGGCACTCACGGGCGGTTCGTGGCCGACGTCTGCGCGGATGGGTCGTCGCTGGATCCGTCGTCGGCCGCCTGCCCGTTGGCTGCAGAGCCGGCATGCCCGTTGACGCCGACGCGACGCAACGCGGCGATCGCCGCAGCCGGGTCGTCGGACACCGGCGCGATCGCCGCCCGGCTCGGCCGTCCGCGAGTCGGACCCAGGACCTCCTCGAGCGCGTCTCCCTCGACGGTCTCGACCTCGAGGAGTCGGGCCGCGAGCGCCTCGAGCACGTCGTCGTTCTCGACGAGGATCTCGAGCGCCTCGTCGTGGGCCTCGTCGAGCAGCGCGCGGACCTCCTCGTCGATCTGGAAGGCCACCTGCGCCGAGTAGTCCGGTTCGTGTCCGAAGTCCCGACCGAGGAACGGCTGCGACTCGCTGCGACCGAGGCGGATGGGTCCGAGCCGGTGGCTCATCCCGTACTGGGTGGTCATCTCCCGGGCGAGCTGGGTGGCCTTCTCGATGTCGTTGGAGGCGCCCGTGGTGATGTCACCGATCTTGAGCTCCTCGGCGACACGCCCCCCGAGCATCATGGCGAGCCGGTCGACGAGTTCGCCTCGCGTCGCGTACGAGCGGTCCTCGGTCGGCAGCGCCATCGTGTATCCGCCGGCGCGCCCGCGCGGGATGATGGTGATCTTGTGGATCGGGTCCGAGTGGGGCAGCGCGTGCCCCACGATGGCGTGACCCGCCTCGTGGAAGGCGGTGATCGTCCGTTCCCGGTCGCTCATCAGCTTCGTGCGCCGCTGCGGGCCCGCGATGACCCGGTCTATCGCCTCGGCGAGTTCGGAGGCCGTGATCTCCTTCTTGTCGAACCGGGCCGCGAGCAGCGCACCCTCGTTGACGAGGTTGGCGAGGTCGGCCCCGGTGAAGCCGGGCGTCTGACGGGCGAGGACGTCGAGGTCCACGTCGTCGGCGAGCGGCTTGCCCTTTGCGTGGACCGCCAGGATCTGTCGCCGACCCTCGAGGTCGGGCCGGTCGACCACGATCTGCCGGTCGAAGCGCCCCGGTCGGAGCAGTGCCGGGTCGAGGATGTCCGGACGGTTCGTCGCGGCCAGCACGATCACCGCAGTCCGGACGTCAAAGCCGTCCATCTCGACGAGCAGCTGGTTGAGGGTCTGCTCCCGTTCGTCGTGGCCGCCGCCCATGCCGGCACCGCGGTGTCGCCCCACCGCGTCGATCTCGTCGACGAAGATGATCGCGGGCGCGTTGGACTTGGCCTGTTCGAACAGGTCCCGCACACGACTGGCTCCGACCCCGACGAACATCTCCACGAAGTCCGATCCGGAGATCGAGAAGAACGGGACCCCGGCCTCACCGGCCACCGCGCGCGCGAGCAGGGTCTTGCCGGTGCCCGGCGGACCGAAGAGCAGGGCCCCCTTGGGGATCTTCGCGCCCATCGCCTGGAACTTCTGCGGGTTCTCGAGGAACTCCTTGATCTCGCGGAGCTCCTCGACCGCGGAGTCCGCCCCGGCGACGTCGTCGAACGTGACCTTCGGCGCGTCCTTCGAGACCTGTTTGGCCTTCGACTTGCCGAACTGCATCACGCCGCGACCGGCGCCACCCTGCATGTTCTGCATCAGCAGGAAGAACACGACGAGGATCAGGATGAAGGGCAGCACCGTGGCCAGGATGGTGGTCAGCGCCCCGGACTGTTCGGCATCGAACTGGACGGCGCCGATCTGGCCGCTGTCGATCCACGCGCGCAGCTGGGGACCGTTCACCTCGGGGTTGTAGGTCGTGGTGAACGCGACCGTCGAGCCTCCGACGCGTCGTTGCCCCTCGATGCGATCCGAGCGGTTGCCGATCGTGGTGACCTCGAGGTCCTGCCCCTGCAGCTGGCCGGCCTCGACGGAGTTCTGGAACTCGGACCACGTGAGGTCCACGGGAGCCGAGGCGGCCTGCATGAAGCTGACCGCGATCCACAGCGCGGCAGCGAGCGCGATGATCCACGGCACGGGACCACGCAGGAGACGCTGGCCGGGTTTCACGCGGTGGGGACCTCTCGACCGGTGGACCGGAGCACACGGGACGGCACGTCCGGCGAGGCTACCGTCAGGTGTAGACCTCGGGGCGCAGCGAGACGATGCCCGGAAGGTCACGGTAACGCTCGGCGTAGTCGAGCCCGTACCCGACGACGAACACGTCCGGGATCTCGAACCCCACGTACCGGATCGGCAGTTCGACCTCCCGGCGGCTCGGCTTGGTGAGCAGCGCGAACACCTCGATGGATGCGGGTCTCCGCGATCGCAGGTTCTTGACCAGGTAGTCGAGCGTCAGGCCCGAGTCGACGATGTCCTCGACGATGAGCACGTCGCGGCCCTCGATGTCCGTGTCGAGGTCCTTGAGGATCCGGACCGTGCCCGATGACGTCGTCGCCGAGCCGTAGGACGAGCAGGCCATGAAGTCCATCGCGACCGGGACGGACAGCCGCCGGGCCAGGTCGGCCATGACGAACACCGCTCCCTTGAGGACTCCCACGAGCAGCAGGTCGCGCTCGGCGTAGTCGGCGTCGACCCTCGCGGCGAGCTCGTCGATGCGGTCCGCGATGGTCTTCGCGTCGAACAGGACCTCGTCGATGTCGTCTCGACTGGACGCGGGAACACCCTCCAGATCCATGCACCAGGCCTTCGTCGACGGGGAGCGGGTGGCGGGCAGCGCCCGGCACCCGCCGTGGGGGTCCTGCCCGCGGATCAGGTAGCCGCGGGCGCCATGCTAACGGTGACGCGACACCGGCATGCACGACGGTCCGGCCGCGATCACGTCGGCGTGATCCGCAGCTGTGCCGCGGGGTCGCGGCGGCCCTCCCGGAGCACCGTCTCGTCGGCGGCGACGCCTGGCACCCACACCACGCGTTCCCCCCCGACGGCGACCACCGGCCAGATGTCTCGGATCGGTCGCGGGACGCCGACGTCGACGTACAGGTCCTGCAGCCGCCTCGTGCCCGCGGCCGTCTCGATGCGGTCGCCCGGCTGCCGGTGACGGACCACCAGTGGCCCGACGCCGTCCGCGAGGTTGAGCACCATCCGTTCCGGGTGGCCGCCCGGCAGGCGCAGGGGGTGATCCGGATCGGGCGGGGGTGGCGTCCACCCGTCGTCGAGCGTCATGGCGACCTGTCCGGCATCGGGCGCCGCGTGCCGGTTGCGCCAGGGGTCGCTGCGTGCGGTGATCGCCTGCACCGTGACCTCGGCCGGCGGCCACACGGCGACGCCCGGGGGTGTGAGCGGCACCGGAGCGCCACGAAGGAGGCGTTGCGGCGCGAACGAGAGGCTGCCGCCCGCGCGGGACACGTCGACTGGCCCGGCCAGGGTCACGGCCGATCCGCGGTCGAGCTCCATGGCACGCCAGACCTGGTCCGCGTCGGGCACCGCGCCGGACATCCGCGCGAGCACGTTGCGGACCACCCGACGGGCGGTGCCGCGCGGCAGTTCCGCAAGGGCGCTGTCCTCGATGACCAGGACCGGCCCGATGCGGCGCACGACACTCATGGCCCGGGCCGTCACGTCGTCGAGCACGACGAGGTCGTCGGTCGCGAGTTCGGCGAGACGCGCCAGGGCACCGACAGGATCGGGGGCCACGCGAACGAGGATGCCCAGCAGTTCGTGGCGCACGATGTTGCGCCGGTACGCCGGATCGTCGTTGGTCGGGTCCTCCGCGGTGGGAAGACCCTCCATGAGGATGAACCGCTGCACGTCGGCGCGGCGGATCCGCAGCATCGGTCGCACGAGGTCCCCGTTGACCGCCCGCATCGCCCGCAGCCCGTCGACACCCGTCCCGCGGGCGAGGCGAAGCAGGACCGTCTCGGCCTGGTCGTCGGCGGTGTGTCCGAGCAGGATCGCACGGGCTCCCCGTGCCTCGGCGATGTCGCGCAGCGCCGCGTACCGCGCGTCGCGGGCCGCGGCCTCGGGACCGCCGGCACCCTGTCCCGGCACGGTGACCTCACGCACGTCGACGTCGATGCCCAACCACTCGGCGTGCTGTTCCACGACGTGCAGGTCGATCTCGTCGTCGCGAAGGCCGTGGCGGACGAACCCGAGCGTCAGGCGCAGGTCGGGACGGGCCTCGGCGACGAGGTGTGCGAGCACCGTCGAGTCGGGCCCCCCCGAGCAGGCAACCACCGCGAGCGCATTCGACCCGAGGTGGCGCAGGACCTCGGCGACCGCGTCCACCAGTTCGGCTCGTGGCTGGCCTGCCGGGAGCGGACCGAGGCGGTGCGTCGCGCCGGTCATGCCGCCCGGACCCTGTCCACCCAGGTGGCGGGTTCGGCGACCTCGTCGATGTCCGGGAGTCGCTCGGGTCCGTCGAAGACCCGGTTGAGCCCGCCGACGCCGGCGAGGTCGATCACCTCTCGGACGAAGCGTTCGCCGTCGCGGTACTGGCGGCGCTTGAGGTCGAGACCCCCGATGGCGCGCAGGATTCGCGACACCACGTCCGTCCGGCGCCGCTCCAGCAGTTCACGCAGGCGCTCGGGTTCGGCGATCAGGCCTTCGGTCGCGTCGAACATCGCGGTGTTGGCGTGACCCTCGATCATGCTCATGAGCCCCTGCGCACGATCGATCACCCCCCGCTGGTCGTCCGTGAGGACGACCTCGAGCAACGGGGTCATGGTCCGGTCGCGGCGGATGCGTGCGACGATCTCCGGGATCCGTTCGACCACGTCACCGAAGGCGTCGCGCCCGAGTCTCGCGTCGGCGAGGTACTCGGAGACGAGGCCCCGGAGGTGCCCGGCGAGCCAGGGTGCCGCCTCGAACTGCAGGTGGTGGGTGATCTCGTGGACCAGGACAGCACGGCGCAGGTCGTCGGCGAGCGCCCCGTGCTCCTCGGTCAGGCGGAGCAGGTTCGGGCCGACGATCGTCAGTTGGCCACCGCCGTCACCACCCAGGGGGATCACGTACTGGCCGAGCACCCTCGAGGACAGGAGCCCGAACATGGCGCCCAGCTGGGCACCCAGGATCTGCGGTGCACCGGGACGGTCCTCGAGCCGGGAGCGCAACGGTTCGAACATGCCTCGCATCGCCCGCAGGTTCAGCTCCACCCACCGGCGTCGCCCGACGACCTGCACGTCGGCACGCGGGGCGCCCGCTCCCAGTCCCGTCCACGCCCGCGCCGCGTCCTCGAGGTCGTCGACGTCCCCGGTGACCCGTGCACGGATCTGTTCGACCTGCTCGGGGGTGGCGCGGAAGCGCGGGATGACGACGGAGGCCGCCCACAGTCCCACACGTTCGTCGACGAGCGATCCGGAGTCGAGGTGGTCGTGCACTCCGGACCCTTTCGGCCTACGACGCGTCGGACTCCCGGCTCGGACGGTACACGCCGAACCAGTACAGGCCGACCAGCAGGGAGAGTCCGACGAAGCCGGCGAAGGTCAGGATCCACGCGGCGCCCCACGTGAACGGGACGTCGGGGTTCTCGTAGCCCGCGAGTTCCCGGGCACGGTTGTCCTCGGCCTCGCGCGGCTGCGGTTCCGGTCCGAGGTCTGCGCCGTCGACGGCGAGCAGGACGACGTCTGCGGGGGCCGCAGGCTCGTCGGCAGCAGCCGGAAGAGCCATCAGCACGAGCAGCAGCGCGGCGGACACGAGCGCGATCGCACGACGCATCTGGATGTGACCTCCCGAGGTTCCTCGACGCCGAGAGCCTAGTCGACACACCCCGTCGACCGAAACTGGTTGCGTCCGCAAGCATATTGGGTATGCTTGCATCACCCCGAAACCGCGAGGAGCCCGCATGCCAGCCGTCACCGTCGACGACCTGCTCACCCTGCCACGCGTGTCGTCTCCCGACCCGCACGCCACGCGCGACCGGGCCGTGCGGTCGATCACGACGGCTCCCCGCGGATTCGAGGGCGAGGGCTTCCCGGTGCGTCGCGCGTTCCACGGCGTCGACCTCAAGGACCTCGACCCGTTCATCCACCTCGACCAGATGGGTGAGGTGGAGTACGCACCGGGCGAGCCCAAGGGCACTCCGTGGCATCCCCACCGCGGCTTCGAGACCGTCACCTACATGATCGACGGCGTGATGCAGCACCAGGACTCGCATGGCGGCGGTGGCCTGATCACCGACGGCGACACCCAGTGGATGACCGCGGGGTCCGGGTTGCTGCACATCGAGGCGCCACCGGAGGAGGTCGTGGTGAAGGGTGGTCTGTTCCACGGCTTCCAGTTGTGGGTGAACCTGCCGGCGGCCCAGAAGTGGAACGAACCCCGCTACCAGGACCTGCGCGGTGGTGACGTGACCCTGCTCACGTCACCGGACGGCGGCACCCTGCTCCGGTTGATCGCCGGACAGCTCGAGGGGCACGAGGGGCCGGGGTCGACCTACACCCCGATCACGCTCATCCACGCCACGCTCGAACCCGACGCGCAACTGCGCATCCCGTGGCGCACCGACTTCAACGCGCTCGCCTACGTGCTCGCGGGGCGAGGAACCGTCGGTTCCGACGAGCGCCCGATCGAGATGGGGCAACTGGCCGTGTTCGGCAGTGGCGACACGATCACGCTCGCCGCGAGGGATCGCCAGGAGTCACGCGCCCCCAGGATGGACGTGCTGCTCATCGGCGGCCGCCCCATCCGTGAGACCGTCGCCTGGTACGGCCCGTTCGTGATGAACACGCGCGCGGAACTGCAGCAGGCCTACGACGACTTCCAGGCCGGTCGGCTCGGCACCATCCCGGCGCTGCACCAGGGAGGCAACGTCGACCCCACGACCCCGGGCGTCTGACGACACCGCACCATCCGAGGTGCCGCAACGCTGCCCGTGAGGATTCCCCGCCGCGAGTGACGCCCCCCCCCATCCCGCGGGGGGGCCCAAGGGGGTGGGCGGGTGAGGTCACCGGGGGGGCGCGGCGCTTCTCGGGGCCAGGGTGGGGCACCCCGCGGGGAACCCCCCACCCCCCCCAAAGCCCCCCCCC
>JBJHCV010000007.1:0-42230 GCA_050486225.1 Nitriliruptoraceae bacterium | reverse complement strand
ACGCCCCGACGAGGCCGTCGGGGCGTCACTCGTGGTTCGACGGGTCAGGTCACTGGGCGAGCGCGGAGATGCTCGGGTCCAGGTTCGGGAAGCCGGCGAGGAACGCACGACGCTCCTCGCGCAGCTGCGCGACCTTCGCCTCGTACTCGTCGACCCGGCCCTGACGCTCGTACAGCCGCCGCGGCTGCAGGAGCTCGTCGTCGTCGATGCCCGGCAGCGAGGCCGGCACCAGGTAGCCGAAGTCGGGGTCGGTGACCCACTCGATCGACTCGTCGACGATCGCGTGCTGGATCGCCGCCGACGCCTGGATGGTCACCTTCTTCGACCGCTCGTCGTCGTCGTTGCCGCCGACACGACCGGTGTTGAACAGGTAGACGTCGAGGTCGACCGTCTGGAGCAGCTCGAGGAACCGATTGCCCATCGAACCCTCGGTCTCCCACCAGAACGGGTTCGTGCCCGGCACCCGCATGGCCTTGCCTTCCTCGTCGGCACCGCCGGCCGAGGTCCCGGTGGTCTCACCGAGCATGAAGTAGTAGGCGGCCTGTTCGGCATCGAGCTTCGCGACCGCAGGGATGATGTGGTCGCTGCGGTTGAGGATGAACAGGTAGCTCGCCTTCGGCAGGTCCGTCGGCGCACGGTGTCGGATGTGCTCCATCGCGAAGGTCACGCGACCGTTGGACGTGTAGCTGTCGTCGAAGAAGTCGACCTTGCCGTTCTCGTCCACTCCGACCGACTCGAGCCACGCGTCCGCCCGAGTCGCCCCGGCGTGGATCGTGGGCTCGTCGTCGGGGTCGAGTCCGTAGCTCTTCGCGAAGCAGCCGGCCTCGGTGGTGTGCACGGTGCCGTCGGGCATCAGCGCGATGAAGTCGTCCTGCACCGGCAGCGAGCCCTTGACGTTGCGGAACGTGGTGGTGGTCTTGCCGGTCCCCGACAGCCCGATGATCAGCGCGAGGCGCTCGTTGCCGTCGGGGGTCTCCTCGGCCGGGAACGTCTTGGCGCCGGAGTGCATCGCGAGTCCACCACGGTTCTGGACCAGCTTGTTCCACATGCGCAGGCTGCCCATCTTCGACTCACCGAAGTAGTCGGAGCCGAACACGCGGGTGATCCCGCGGTCGCTGTCGATGATGATGAGTGCCTCGGCAGGCATGCCCACCGCAGGAAGGTTCGGCGTGTAGATCACGCTGAAGGTGGGCTCCCACTCGCCGTCCGGCGGGAAGTAGAGGTGCTCCTGCATCCCGGCGACGTTCGCGTTCGACGCCTCGATGTAGAGCCGCGTGCCCACACGGAAGTTGCTCGCGTCCTTCGGCCCGATGTAGCCCTCGAGCAGGATCATCTCGTTCTCGGCGATGTAGGCGTCCTGCTTGTCCGCCCAGACCTTCGCGTCGGCACTCGACATGACCTGCTTGCCGGTCGGTTCCTCGGACACGAAGAACGTCGAGGGCCCGAGTCGCGACAGCGTCTTCGCTCGGTAGTTGATGCTGCCGTACTCGGTGACCGTGACCCGGTCCTTCGGCATGCGCTCGAGCACCAGCTCACGCATCTGCTCCGGAGTGGGATTGTGGAAGACCTTGGCGGCAGGCGGCAGGGTGAACGACACGTGCGACTCCTCTCGGGAAGTTCGTCGGGCCACGGCTCGAAGGGTGGACGATCAGGGTTGTGAGCGAGGGCCGGGGCCCAACGGTAGCCATCCCGCCGAGCATTGTGGAATCCGCCCCGTCAGCCGCTCGTCAGGACACGAGTTCGAACACTGCGGCGATCCCCTGACCGCCTCCGATGCACATCGTCTCGAGCGCGAATCGGGCTCCGCGGCGTCGCTGCTCGTAGGCCAGCGTTGCCAGGATCCGAGCTCCCGTGGCCCCCACAGGATGCCCGAGGGAGATCCCCGATCCGTTGGGATTGACACGGTCATCGTCGTCAGCGAGTCCCCACGCGGACAGCACTGCGAGGGCCTGGGCAGCGAACGCCTCGTTGAGTTCGATCAGTCCGAGCTCGTCCATGGTGACACCTGCGCGGTGGAGCGCCACCTCCGTCGCAGGCACCGGCCCCAGCCCCATGCGCTCTGGTTCGACACCGGCCACTGCCCATGATCGCAGCCTGAGCAGTGGCTCGAGTCCGAGTTCCTCGGCTCGGCCCGGGTGCGTGACCACACAGACGGCAGCCCCGTCGTTCTGACCCGATGCATTGCCAGCGGTCACCGTCGCCGCGGGGTCCACCTTGTGGCGGACCGGGCGCAGAGCGGACAGGGTGTCGATCGTGGTGTCCGCTCGCGGGTGCTCGTCGCGGTCGATGACGACCTCTCCAGCGCGCGATCTGACCGGGACCCCGACGAGTTCCTCGGAGAACCGCCCGGAGTCGTGAGCGTGGACGGCTCTCTCATGAGACCTCAGCGCCAGGAGGTCCTGACGTTCACGGGCGATGTCGAACTCCCTGCGCAGGTTCTCCGCCGTCTCGAGCATGCCGCCGTCGATCAGGTGGGACGTGCCTCCCGCCGTGACACGAGCCCGCGCGAGCCGATCTCGGAGGTCGAGGTCGGTGTGACCTCCCCACCGAAGACCCATCGCGTAGTGCTCGACCTGGCTCATCGACTCGGCACCACCGGCGATCACGACCTCCGAGATCCCCGTCTGGACGCGCATCGCAGCGTCGACGACCGCCTGGAGGCCAGACCCGCAACGTCGATCGACCTGAAGTCCCGTGACCGTGACGGGCAGACCCGCATCCAGCGCCACCACACGACCCAGTCCCGGTTCCTCACCGTTCGGACTGGCCTGGCCGAGGAGGAGCTCGTCGACGTCGCCTCCCCTCAGGCCAGTGCGGTCCAGGAGCCCTCGCACCGCGTGCACAGCGAGTTCGCGCGCGGACAGGTCCCTGAACACTCCCCCGAAGCGACCCACGGGAGTCCTCACGGGCGAGCAGACCACGACATCTCTCACGTCGGTGACTCCAGGTGTCGAGAACGGTGTTGTGAAGTTGTCACGGGCGGCACGCGCGCATCGACTACAGCGCGACGACGCGGCCCCTCGGCTCGGGCAGTGCAGGATCGGCCAGACGGTTGCGCGTGTCGAGCACCAGCCCGGCGTGCTCGACCAGCACGTCGTAGTCGAACTCGTCGTGGTCGGTGACGAGCACCACGAGGTCCGCGGCGTCGAGCACGTCCGGAGTCACGTCGGTGGACACCGTGACGCCGCGCAGGGATCCCTCGCGCACGTGGGGATCGACGACCTGCACCTCTGCGCCCAGACCCTGCAGCTGCGTGACGATGGGCAGGGCAGGCGACTCACGGACGTCACCCACGTTGGCCTTGTACGACACTCCGAGGACCACGATGCGCGAGCCGTTGACCGGCTTGCGGTCCTCGTTGAGCGCCGCGGTGGCCCGCCTGACCACGTACTGCGGCATGTGGTCGTTGATGTCGTTGGCGAGCTCGATGAAGCGGAACGACTCCCCCAGCGACATGCGCACCTTCCAGGACAGGTAGGACGGGTCGATGGGCAGACAGTGCCCGCCGACGCCGGGTCCCGGACGGAACGGCATGAACCCGAAGGGCTTGGACGACGCGGCGTCGATGGCCTCGTTCACGTCGATGCCCAGGTCGTTCGCGAACATCGCCAGTTCGTTGACCAGGGCGATGTTCACGTGGCGAAACGTGTTCTCGATGATCTTCGCGAGTTCCGCCTCACCGCACCCTGACACCGGCACCGTCCGCTCGACGAACGCCCCGAAGAACGCCTCCACGGCGGCAGTGGACGCAGCGTCGATTCCGGCGACGATCTTGGGCGTGTTGGCGAGGGTCCACTGGGGATTGCCGGGGTCGATGCGCTCGGGCGAGTACCCGAGCAGGAAGTCGCGACCTGCGGTCAGTCCCGACCGCGCCTCGAGGATCGGCTGGAGCAACTCCTCGGTGGTCCCCGGATAGGTGGTCGACTCGAGCACGACGAGCGACCCCGCGGTCAGGTGCTGCGCGACGGCCTCACCCGCGGTCTCGATGTACGACAGGTCCGGCAGACCGTCGTGCAGCGGCGTGGGGACGGAGATGACCGCGACGTCGAAGCCGGCGAGGTCCGCGAGGTCCGACGTTGGTCGGTACCCACGATCCAGTGCCGCCCGCAGGACGCCGTCGTCGACGTCCTCGATGTAGGACGCACCCGCAGCGAGCGCGGCCGCCCGCTGCTCGTCGACCTCCAGTCCGACCACGTCGAATCCGGCCTCGCTCGCGCGCATCGCGACCACGAGTCCGACGTATCCCTGCCCGAGCACGACGACTCGCGCGCTTCGGTTGGCGATCCTGTCCATCAGATCCGTCACGTGTGACCCCACGACCCTGACACGCCCGACCATCGGGCCGTCGACTCAGCGTTCCCAGTCCGGCGCGTGCGGCGGGTCGACGATGCGTGCACCCTCGTCGAGCGCATGGATACGCGCCATCTCCTCGTCGGAGAGTTCGAAGTCGAGGATCGCGGCGTTCTGCTCGCGGCGCTCCGGGTTGCCGGACGCCGGGATCGCGAGCACCCGGTCCTGCTGGATCAACCAGCGCAGGGCGACCTGACTGGCCGCCTTGCCGTGTGCGGCACCGATCTCGGTGAGCACCGGGTCGTCGACCACGCGGCCGCGTGCCAGCGGCGCGTAGGCCATGACCACATGGTCGTACCGCTCGGCCCGTTCGAGCACGGCCGCCTGGGACAGGTACGGGTGGTACTCCACCTGGTTGACCGCGACCGGGGCGATGCCCACGGCGGTGTCCATCATCGTGGGCGGGTAGTTGCACACGCCGACCGCGCGGGTGAGCCCCTCCGTGCGCAGCACGTCGAGTTCCCCGAGCACCTCCTCGCGAGGCGTCTGCGGATCCGGCCAGTGGATGAGCAGCAGGTCGACGTGGTCGGTGCGCAGCCTGCGCAGCGCCTCGGTCGCCGCGGGACGCACCTCGTCGGTCTGACAGGGCTGGGGAAGCTTGGTGACGAGCACGATGTCGTCACGGGAGACGGGTGACGCCTCGATCCCCTCGCCCACCTCGGCCTCGTTGCCGTACTTGTGGGCGGTGTCGATGAGCCGGTACCCGATCGACAGCGCGTGCATCACCCCGTCACGGGCGTCGTCACCCTTCAGTCGCATCGTCCCGAAGCCCAGCGCGGGCAGGGAGAGGCCCTGTGCCTGTCGATCCTGGACGTCCATGCATCCTCCGGATGTGCCATCGCGGGTACCCGGCGCGGTCGTCCGCGCTGCGGGGATCGGACCACAAACTAGCCGTGCACGCGACGAGGCCCCACCGGTTCGGTGGGGCCTCGTCGTGTGTCACCCGGGTTCGACCCGAGGCGGCTGGATCAGAAGTCCATGCCACCCATGCCGTGGTCGTGCCCACCGGCGGCCGCCTCGGGCTCCGGCTCGGGCTTGTCGGCGATCAGCGCCTCGGTGGTCAGCAGCAGACCGGCGATGGACGCCGCGTTCTGCAGTGCCGAACGCGTGACCTTGGCCGGGTCGATGACCCCCGACTTCACCAGGTCCTCGTACTCGCCCGTGAGCGCGTTGAGTCCGTGTCCGGCATCCATCGCGCGCACCCGCTCGACCACGACCGAACCCTCGAGCCCGGCGTTCGACGCAATCCAGTAGAGCGGCGCCGACAGCGCGGACCGGATGATGCGGGCACCCGTGGCCTCGTCACCGTCCAGCTTGAGCTTGTCGAGCCCGGCCTCCGCCTGCAGGAGCGCGGTGCCACCACCGGCGACGATGCCCTCCTCGACGGCCGCACGCGTCGCGGACAGTGCGTCCTCGATGCGGTGCTTGACCTCCTTGAGCTCCGTCTCCGTCGCGGCACCGACCTTGACGACCGCCACACCACCGGAGAGCTTCGCGAGGCGCTCCTGGAGCTTCTCGCGGTCCCAGTCGGAGTCGGTCTTGTCGATCTCGGCCTTGATCTGCGCGATACGACCCTTGATGTCCTCGTCGGAGCCTGCGCCCTCGACGATGGTCGTGTCGTCCTTGCTGATCACGATCTTGCGAGCGCGGCCCAGCAGGTCGACCGTGGTGTTCTCGAGCTTCAGGCCGACCTCTTCCGAGATGACCTGGCCGCCCGTCAGCACCGCGATGTCCTGGAGCATGGCCTTGCGACGCTCTCCGAAGCCCGGCGCCTTGACGGCAGCCGACTGGAAGGTGCCGCGGATCTTGTTGACCACGACGGTCGCGAGCGCCTCACCCTCGAGGTCCTCGGCGATGACGACGAGCGGACGGCCCGCCTGCATGACCTTCTCGAGCACCGGCAGCAGGTCCTGCACCGCCGAGATCTTCGAGTTCGCGATGAGGATGTAGGGGTCCTCGAACACGACCTCCATGCGCTCGGAGTCGGTCACCATGTACGGCGAGATGTAGCCCTTGTCGAACTGCATGCCCTCGACGAAGTCGAGTTCCATGCCGAACGTCTGGGACTCCTCGACGGTGATGACGCCGTCCTTGCCGACCTTCTCCATGGCGTCGGCGAGGATCTCACCGATCGTGGAGTCGTTGTTGGCGGAGATGGCTGCGACCTGTGCGATCTCGGCCTGCGAGTCGATGTCGCGTGCCTGGCTCGCGATCTCCTTCACGACGTTCTCGACAGCCTTGTCGATGCCTCGCTTGAGGATCATCGGGTTGGCGCCGGCCGCGACGTTGCGCAGACCTTCCTTGACGATCGCCTGGGCCAGGACCGTCGCCGTCGTGGTGCCGTCACCGGCGACGTCGTTGGTCTTGGTCGCGACCTCCTTGGCGAGCTGGGCACCCATGTTCTCGTACGGGTCCTCGAGCTCGATCTCACGGGCGACGGTCACACCATCCTTGGTGATGGTGGGAGCGCCCCACTTCTTGTCGATGACGACGTTGCGACCCTTGGGGCCGAGCGTCACCTTGACGGCGTCCGCGAGCTTGTTGACGCCCTTCTCGAGGCGCCGGCGCGCGTCCTCGCTGAAGCTGAGGATCTTCGCCATACGGTGGTTCCTCCTGTGGTGAACTTCGTGTCCCGCTCACGCGGGATGAGTGGTCTGTCGTCTCAGCCGATGACGGCGAGGATGTCGCGAGCCGACAGGATCAGGTACTCCTGACCGTCGACCTTGACCTCGGTGCCGCCGTACTTCGAGAACAGGACCGTGTCGCCCTCGCTGACGTCGAGCGGGATGATCTCGCCCGTCGTGTCCGAGCGCTTCCCCGGTCCGACCGCGACGACGGAGCCCTGCTGGGGCTTCTCCTTCGCGGTGTCGGGGATGACCAGCCCGGAGGCGGTCGTCTGCTCGTTCTCGTCGAGGGTGACGAGGACCCGGTCCTCGAGAGGCTTGATCTTGACCTTCGCTGCGGTGGCCAACGTGCCCTCCCTGGTGCGTGTGTTCGGCGCGCGGATGCGCGACCGTCGGTGTTACGTCGTGACTGCCGGAGGTCCCGGCGGGTGGACGTCCCGGTCCCCGAGCCGTCGCGGGAATCGCGATCGGCGGCGTGGCCGGACGCCGACCCGTGTTGGCACTCCTAGTATCCGAGTGCCAGAGGCACGCTAGCGCTCTCCCACACCGAGTGCAAACGAAGCCCGCGCAACCTGAGCCGTCGGGGCTCAGGGATCCGTGCGGGTGGTCGCGCGTCGACCGGCCGCCACGCTCGACGGACACCGTCGAGGGCCGTTCAGGCCGGTCGCGGATCCCGCGCGAGACGCGCCAGGTATTCGCCGTACGGGCTTCCCGCGTACTCGGCGGCCAACCGCTCGAGGACCGTCGCGTCGATGAACCCTCGACGGAACGCGACCTCCTCGGGGCACCCGATCCGCAGACCCTGTCGTGCCTCGACCACCCGTACGTACTCGGTGGCCGCGTGCATCGAGTCGAGCGTGCCCGTGTCGAGCCATGCCGTGCCTCGACCCAGGCGGGTCACCTCGAGTTCCCCGGCCTCCAGGTACACCTGGTTGACCGCCGTGATCTCGAGTTCCCCACGTGCGGACGGACGGATCGAACGAGCGATCTCCGGCGCCCGACCGTCGTAGAGGTACAGCCCGGTCACGGCCCAGTTGCTGCGCGGCTCGCGCGGCTTCTCCTCGAGCCCCACGGCGCGCCCCTGCTCGTCGAGGTCGACGACCCCGTAGCGTTCCGGGCTGGCGACCCAGTGGGCGAACACGCGCGCGCCACGCTCGAGCCGAGCGGCCGCCTCGAGCTGCTCGGACAGTCCGGCCCCGTGGAAGACGTTGTCCCCGAGGACGAGCATGCACGGTCCTCCCTCGAGGAACACCTCGCCGATCAGCAGCGCCTGAGCGATCCCCTCCGGTCGTTCCTGCTGTGCGTACTGGATGGAGACACCCCACTGGCTCCCGTCTCCCAGCAGCCGTTGGAACGCGGCGTGATCCTGCGGCGTGGTGATCACCAGCAGGTCGCGGATCCCCGCGAGCAGCACGGTCGAGATCGGATGGTGGATCATCGGCTGGTCGTGGATCGCGAGCAGCTGCTTGGAGACCCCACGGGTCACCGGCCCGAGTCGTGACCCGGTGCCACCCGCCAGCACGATCGCCTTCACCAACCCACCTCGCGTCAGGAGTACACGGCCAACCGCCATGCCTCGCGGTCGACGAACCCTGCGGCACGGTACGCGTCGATGGCGCGGGTGTTCGCCGCACGGACGTGCAGCGACACCGGCCGACCAGCGAACTCGCCGAGCACCTGGCGAACCGCTGCCGCGACCGCGCGCCGTCCGAGGCCCTCGTGGCGGCTGCGCGGATCCACCACGATCCCGGCGAGCTGGATGCCCCAGCGTGCCGACGACACGGCGCGCTCGACCTTGCACACGGGCGCGCCGACCGGCCCCACGCACCACACGAGCCCCTGGCGCAGCGACATCTCGATGCGCTGGCGATAGCCACGCCAGCCCACCACCCCCGGGTCCGGTCCGAACTGGTCGTCGACGTGGAGTCGGACGGCCAGGTCGGTCAGGCGATCGAGGTCTGCGGGCTGCGCCGGCCGTAGGCCCGGGTCCGGCAGCACGTCCGACGCGGGGACACGGGCAGGATCGACGGTCATGAACCGCTGGTCGTGCACCAGCAGGCCTCTCCCGTCCGTCACGTGGGTCAGCGCGGCGTCACCCGCCTGCACGTCGCCGATCAGCAGCCGCCAACGGCGGGTGACCGGTCCGGCGCGACGCAGCAGGCCCGGATCCCCACACGGGACCAGGAGCCGGCCGGGGAACGTGACCGCCAGTGCCCAGCGGTCCCGGTCCTCGACGACACGCAGGGTGTCGCCTCCCTGCGCCTCGATGGTCGACAACGCGAACATGTGGCGCTCCCGACCCGCGGCCGGCCCCGGACACGGACCCGCGAGGCGCTCCTCCCACGTCGGCAGCTCCGATCCGGAGACACGACGCCAGCGTGGTCGGCGACGCATCACACGGCTGCGAGCGCGAGGTTGGGATCGACCGCGAGGTCGAGCGCGGCGATCTCGCCGGCGGCGAGGAGGTTGGATCCCGATGCGGCGACCATCGCGCCGTTGTCCGTGCACAGCTCGACGGACGGCACGACGAGACGCTGTCCGTTGCGCGCGCACTCCTCGGTGAATCGGGCGCGCAATCGCGAGTTCGCCGCGACACCGCCTGCCAGCACCACCTGGTCGAGGCCCTCGTCCGCCGCGGCGCGCAGCGTCTTGGACACCTGCACGTCCACGATCGCCTCCTGGAACGACGCGGCGACGTCGGCGAGGTCGGGTTCGATCCCCGCGGCCTCGAGCCGACGCAGTTCGCGGATCACCGCGGTCTTGAGTCCCGAAAGCGACAGGTCGTAGCCGCCGTCGTGCATCATGGCACGCGGGAACGCGAACGCGGCGGGATTCCCGTCGCGGGCCAGTCGGTCGATCTCCGGGCCGCCGGGGTAGCCGAGGCCGAGGAACCGCGCGATCTTGTCGAACGCCTCACCAGCGGCGTCGTCGATCGTGCCCCCGAGCTGGCGGAACGTCCCGTCCTCGCGCATCTGCACGATCGAGGTGTGACCACCGGACACGACGAGTGCGATCAGCGGCGGTTCGAGTTCCCCGTGTTCGAGCTGCGCCGCCTCGATGTGTGCACGCAGGTGGTTGACCCCGAGCAGCGGCAGGTCGTGGGCGAGCGCGATCCCCTTTGCGGCCGCCACCCCGACGAGCAGCGCCCCGACGAGGCCCGGCCCTGCCGTCACGGCCACACCGTCCACGTCCGACAGGCGAGCACCGGCTCGTGCCAGTGCCTCGTCGAGCGTGGGCAGGAGCGCCTCGAGGTGAGCCCGGGCTGCGACCTCGGGGACGACGCCGCCATACGGGGCGTGCAGGTCGGCCTGCGAGGCGACCACGTTGGCGCGCAGCACGAAGCGGTCCTCGACGATGCCGACGGCCGTCTCGTCGCAGGAGGTCTCGATGCCGAGCACCAGCACGTCGTTCATCTCCTCCAGGCGATGGCGGCGTCGTCGCCGTCGGGGTAGTAGCCGCGCCGCACGCCGGACTCGACGAAGCCGGCCCGACCGTACATCCGCCGCGCGCGCGCGTCGCTGCTGCGCACCTCGAGGGTCACCCCGTCGACGTCCCAGGAGTCCGCGGTCTCCAGCAGGCCGGCAAGCAGCGCGCGCCCGACACCACGCCCGCGCCACTCGGGCACCACGGCGACGTCCAGGACGTGCGCGCTGCCTGCGAGATCGGCGATGCCCGCGACCCCGACGGGCACGGCGTCCACAGCGGTCGCCAGCAGCCAGACGCGATCCGATCGGCCCAGCTCCGCGGCCAGCCGTTCGCCGGACCACGGAGACCGCGACGCGATCCGGCTGACCTCCGCCAGACGGTCGACGTCCACCGGTCGCGCCACCGACACCGTCACCGTCGCCCCACCGGCGCGCGTGACGCCGGTCACGCTCCCTCGCCCCCGCGCAGTCGGCCGCGGGTGGCCCACCCGATCCGCGCGTCGGCCTCGCGCAGGTACAGCGGCCGCAACTCCAACGGCGTCTGGGTCTCCTCGCGAACGAAGCGCGGCACGCACAGTTCGGCGAGCACGGCCGCATCCGGCCACCCGACGTCGAGTCCCGCCACCGCCGTGTCGGCGTTCGTCAGCTGCTCACGATGCGTGAGGGCTCCCTCCCCCACCGCGAGAACGTCACGGCCCTGCGCCGCGATCTCCGCCTCCAGTGCGTCCACGTCACCGACCCGGAGGTCGCCCTCGCGCTGGACGCCGCCCGGCGACGAGCGGTAGAACGCCCAGAACAGTTCCCCGCGACGCGCATCGAGCACGGCACAGATCAGGCGGCGGACGTGCCGCACCTGGAACGCCAGCACGTCAAGGCTGCACATGCCGACGACAGGCAGCTGGCGCGTGCCCGCGATGGCCTGCGCCGTGGCGATCCCGACTCGAAGGCCGGTGAACAGCCCCGGTCCCAGACCGACGGCCACCCCGGTGATCCGGTCGGCGCTCGTGCCGGCCTGACGCAGGCAGAAGTCGACGGCCGGGGCGAGGAACTCCCCGTGACGACGGTCGACGCCCAGTGAGGCCGATGCGACGACGCGCTCACGATCCACGAGCGCGACGGACGAACGCGACGTGGAGGCCTCCAGCCCGAGGATCAGCATCAGCCCTCCTCCCCGACGACCCAGTCGCCGCAGCGCTCGATCACGCGATCCGTCAGGGCCTCCCAGCGCCCGTGACCACGCAGGTCCAGGAGCCGGACGTCGTCGGACCCGGCGGCGTCCTCCAGCACGATGTCGACGTCCAGTCGGTCGTGCGGGAGGAGCGCGCCGACGGCGTCGCCCCACTCGACGAACGTGACGACGTCGCGCGCGAGGACCTCCTCCCCGAGGTCGAGGACGTCGTGCAGTCGGTCCAGTCGGTAGACGTCGCAGTGGACCACGGGGATCCGTCCGTCCGGGTAGGTGCGCACCAGACTGAACGTGGGTGAGGTGACCCGAGCCTCGACTCCCAGGCCTCGTGCCGCACCCTGGACGAAGCAGGTCTTGCCTGCACCGAGGTCACCACTCAGCACGACGACGTCTCCCGGCTCGAGGAGTTCGGCGAGTGCCGCGGCCGCCTCCCGGGTCTGTTCGGGGCCGAGCGTCCGGAGACGGATCCCGTCGTCCACGTCCACCTCGCGCTCGTTGGCGGGTGCCCCCGCGGCGACGTCAGCGTTGCGCGTGCGTGCGCGCACGCAACTCCTCCAGGATGTCCGCACCGGTGCCGAGCCGCCCGTCCAGGACGGCGCCGGCGGTGGCGAGGTCACGCCCGAGACTGTCCGCGGCTCGGGGCACCCCGCGCAGCACGTCGTCGGGATGATAGGTCGGGATGAGGGTGATCCCGTCGAGGATGTCGAGCCGATAACCCGCCACCCGCGCGATCGACACCTGACGTCCGTAGAGCACCGAGGTTGTCAGCGACCCGAACGAGACGACGACCTCGGGCCGCACGAGATCGATCTCCGTGCGCAGATGGCCACAGCACGCTCGGATCTCGTCGCGGTTGGGAGGGCGGTCCTTCAACGGACGACACCGGACCAGGTTGGTGAACCGGACGCCTGCGGGGTCGAGACCGGCACCCTCGAGTGCGTGGTCGACCAGGTTGCGGGCACTGCCTGCCAGGGCCGAGCCGCGCAGGTCCTCGGGCCGGCGGGGCGCCGACCCGACCAGCATCAGGCGGGCGTCGATCGGACCGTCGCCGACCGACGGGTGCCGGCGGTCGCGGTGCAGGTCACACGACGTGCACTCCTGGACTCCACGCGCGAACTCGGCGAGCGGGAGCACGCCTGGGGAGGGGTTCGACGCCGGTGATGCTGCCACGCGGATCCTCGAGTGTGGCCGCAGGGATCTTGCTCCCAGGGTACCGGTCAGACGTGCTGGTCGCGGTCGCCGAGCGCCGGCAGTCCCCCACCCGGGATCGCGGTGAGCGGGCCCCTGCGCACCGCTTCGGCCACGGCGTCGGCGGCCAGTTCGGCCACGAGGTCCACGCGGGTCTCGACGGCACCGGTCGCGAGGCAGAACAGGGCGTCACCGTCGAACTCGGTGTGGGCGGGACGCACGGACCGGGCGATCCCCGTGTGTGCCAGGTCGGCGACACGATGAGCGGCCACACGGTCGAGTCGGGCATCGGTGACGACACACCCGATGACGGTGTTCTCACCTGGGGCTGGAGCGCGCCCGACGATGGACGAGGCGTCGACGTACGGGTAGCGGCCGCCGTCGGCGGGTGCCCGCGAGGCCGCCAGTGGCGTGCCGTCGGCGGAGTGGACCTCGCCGAAGGCGTTGTTCGCGACCACGGCCCACACCGTGACCCCGTCCGCGCGGCGGGTCGCGACCCCCTGGCCGCTGCGCCAGGCATGTTCGATCCCGCCGACCTTCGCGACCGTGCACCCCGTCCCCACGCCGACGGTGCCCTCCGGGACTTCCCCCGACGTGGCCGCGTCGCACGCTGCGTACCCGGCCTCGGGGCCGGGGCGCTGCTCGGGGAGGCCCACGGCGGCGTCCAGCACGATCGCCGCCCCGACGATCGGCACGATCCCGGTGCGGACCCGGTAACCGATGCCTCGTTCCTCGAGCCAGCGCACGACGCCGTCCGCGGCCGCCAGTCCGTGGGCGGAGCCGCCGGCGAGGACGACCCCGTGGCACACCTGCACCTTGCCGGCCGTTCCGAGGGCTGCGGCCTCGCGTGTTCCGGGCGCCGAACCGCGCACCGCGATCGCACCGACCGTTCCGGGAGGAGGGAGCACGACCGTGCATCCCGAGACCGTGTCCGGTGACGTCCAGGTACCGACGGTCACACCGTCGATCGGACTCATCGTGGACCTCCGGTGTGGACCCGTGGCAGTCGGTGGGTCAACTGGGTCACGATCTCGTAGGTGATGGTGTCCGAGATCTCGGCCCAGTCCTCCACCCGCACCTGCTCGCCGCCGTCGGCCCCGATGAGCGTCACGGTCTGTCCCAGCGATGGTTCGGTCTGGTCGCACCAGACCAGCACCTGGTCCATGGTGACGGTGCCCGCGACCGGGTGGCGGCCGCCGGCGAACAGCACCTCGGCCCGGTTGGTCAGGGCGCGCGGCACGCCGTCTGCGTAGCCGACCGGCAGCGTCGCGAGCCAGCCGTCGTGCGGCGCGTGCCAACGGTGGCCGTACGACACCGGGGTCCCGGCCGTCACCCGCTTGACGTGCGACACCTCGGTCGTGAGCGACAGGGCGGGCCTCAGCCCGTGGTCGGCGGCGTCGACGTCCCGCGACGGCGACAGGCCGTAGATCCCGATCCCGGCTCGGACCATGGTGTGACGGGCCGCAGTGTGCAGGAGTGCCCCAGCGCTGTTGGCCGCGTGGACGTGGGTCGGACAGATCCCCGCGTCGTGGGCTCGTTCGACCAGCCGGTCGAACACCGCGAGCTGCTCGTCGGTGGTGGAGGCACCGGGTTCGTCGGCACGGGCGAGGTGGGTCGCGATCCCGTCGACGCGCACCCGGCTGGCCGAGCCGACACCAGCGAGCAGCGAGTCCCACTCCTCGGGCGTCGCACCGACCCGTCCCATCCCCGTGTCCGCCTTGAGGTGCACCGTGATCGCACGGTCGGCGTCGCGCCCGTACGCGTCGAGCAGAGCCACCACGCGCGGCGAGTACACGAGCGGAGTCAGGTCGTGGGCGACCATCGCGTCGATCGCCGCCGCCGGCGGCTCGGTCAGCAGCAGCACCGGCCCGTCGAGTCCCGCCCGGCGGAGTTCGACGCCCTCCTCCACCAGCGCGACCGCGAGCCAAGCGGCGCCGGCGTCCGTCGCCGCACGCGCGACGGGTACCGCCCCGTGGCCGTAGGCGTCCGCCTTCACGACCGCACAGACCGACGCATCCGGGCCGACGACGTCCCGGATGCGTCGCACGTTGTGCCCGATCGCGTCGAGGTCCACGTGGACCGTCGAGGGACGCCACGAGGCCGGTGCCGTGTGCACCGTCATCGTCGTGCCGTGAGGGGCACGGGCGCGTCGCGCCACACGTCGGCGCAGTCCCGTCGTGCCGGACGCACGTCGGGTCGACCGTCGGCGGGCACGGGCGCCTCGCGATCGGCGAGTGCCCCCAGGACCGCAGGGATCCGTCCGAGGACGTCACGCGCCGTCGCGCGGCCCGCACGGTCGCGCCCCGCACAGACCCCCGCGGCCGCGTGCCACCACACCGCACGCGCGACGGCGAGCGCCACGTCGTCGGCCCCGGCGATGGCCGACGCGAGGAGCCCCGCCAGCGCGTCACCCGTTCCGCCGGCTCCGAGCGCGGGGCTGCCGAGCGGGCACACCCACACCCGACCGTCCGGTGCTGCGACCAGGGTTCCGGGGCCCTTGGCGACGACGACGGCATCCAGGGCGGTGGCGAGTGCCGGCACACGTTCGACACGTTCCGTCCACGCCGTGTCCGAATCGACCCCGCAGAGACGCGCGAGTTCGCGCACGTGCGGCGTGATCACCAGCACCCCCGCGTGGTCTGCGAGACGGGTCGGGTCGTCCCGGAAGAGGTTGAGTCCGTCGGCGTCGACCACGAGTCGCGAAGCGCGCGTCAGTAGTCGTTCGACCACGGCCCGTGCCCCGGGACCGACCCCGAGCCCGGGACCCGCGGCGACCGCGTCGAAGTGCGCCGCGTCGACGCCCGGTACGTCGCGCTGGGACACGTCGAGCAGGTCGGCCGCTGTGGGTGCGAACGCCCCCGACGCATCGGACGGCGCCTCGTGGACCATCACCCCGACGTCCACCCGGCTGGCGACCTCTCCGCGCACCGCCGACGGCGCGAGCATGGACACGAGGCCCGCCCCTCCCCGCAACGCGGCATCGGCCGCGAGCACCGCGGCCCCCGACGTGCCGACCGCTCCCGCGACGACGAGCACCACCCCGCGCCGACGCTTGTCCGCGTCGACGGGCAGTGCCTCGGGTCGCGCGCCCTCCGAGGTGAGTGCCCACCAGTTCCGGCCGTCACCGTCCCAACGGGCTCCCAGGTCTCCCACGACGATCCGGCCGGCGTGCGCGGCACCCGGGTGCAGGAGCAGGCCGCGCTTCAGGGCACCGAACGTGACCGTCACGTCGGCGTGCACCGCACCCGGCGGTGCACTGCCATCGTCGGAGGACACGCCGGAGGGCACGTCGCACGCCACCACGGGGGTGCCTCGCGCGTGGGCGTCGAGCAGCGCACGCGTCGCCACGGCGGCGGTTCCCCGGGGCTCCCCACGCACGCCCGTGCCGAGCACCGCATCGACCGCCACGTCGCACCACGCGAGCGCGGCGCGCAGTCCCCGTTCGTCGGTCACGACGTACCCGCCTCGCGCCAGCCAGGCCGCGCGGTTGGCCGCGGTCGCGTCCGACACCTCGACGTCGGTGCCGTCGAGGGCCACGATCCGCGAGGCGGCACCGAACTCGTCGTGGAGTCGACGGGCGGCGGCCCAGCCGTCCCCACCGTTGTCCCCGCGTCCGACGACGATCGCGACCTGCAGCCCGTGGCCGCGACCTCCGACACGCACGACCTCGCGGGTCAGGTGGCCTGCCGCTCGTTCCATCAGCCCGGACCAGGTGTCGCCGGCGGCGACCGCCTTCGCGTCCGCGGTGCGCGCCGCCGCGGCGTCGAGCAGCGCGAGGTGCGTGGACGCGGCGGGACCCATCACTCCACCGTGACGGTCTTGGCGAGGTTGCGTGGCTGGTCGACGTCCTCACCGCGCAGCGTCGCCACGTGGTAGGCGAACAGCTGCAGGGGAACCACCGCGAGCACGGGCCCGGCGAGTTCGAGGGGCGGCTCCGGCAGGGTCAGGACGTGGTCCGCGTGTTCTCGCAACGACTCGGTCGACCCGGCGGTACCGATGGCGATGACCGACGCACCGCGGGCCCGGACCTCCTGGATGTTGGACACCATCTTGCTGAACACGTGCCCTGCAGGAGCGAGCGCGACCACGAGCGAACCCGGTTCGATCAGCGCGATCGGACCGTGCTTCATCTCACCCGCCGGGAACGCCTCTGCGTGGAGATAGCTGATCTCCTTGAGCTTCAGAGCGCCCTCGTAGGCGATGGGCAGGCCGGTGTGCCGCCCGATGAACATCGTGTAGTCGACGTCCCGGTACTGCTGCGCGAGGGCTCGCACCTGGCCGTCGAGTTCCAGCAGTTCCTGGACCGCGGGTGGGACCTGTTCGAGGAGCTCGAGGATGTCCTGGCACTCCGACGAGTACATCCGACCGCGCAACTGGGCCAGGTAGAGGCCGAGGAGCAGACACCCGACGATCTGGGTGGTGAACGCCTTCGTGGACGCCACCGCGATCTCTGGGCCGGCGTGCGTGTAGAGCACCCCGTCGGCGAACCGGGACAGGGTCGACCCCACCACGTTGCACAGGGCGATGACCGGAGCTCGTTGGTCCCGAGCGTGACTCGCCGCCGCGATGGTGTCGCTGGTCTCTCCGGACTGGCTGATCGCGATCACCAGGGTGTGCGGGTCGACGATCGGGTCGCGGTACCGGAACTCGCTCGCGACCTCGACGTCGACCGGGATTCCGGCCCAGTGTTCGATCGCGAGCTTGCCCACCATCCCGGCGTGGAGCGAGGTCCCGCAGGCGAGGATGAACACCTTGTCGACCCGCGCGAGGTCGCGCTCGTCGATCCGCAGTTCGTCGAGACCGAGCCGGCCGTGGTCTCCGCGTCCGAGCAGCGTGTCGGCGATGGCCCGCGGCTGCTCGTGGATCTCCTTGAGCATGAAGTGGGGGTAGCCCTGCTTCTCCGCCGACTCGAGGTCCCAGCTGACCGTGTACGCGTGGGGTTCCGCAGGCTGTCCGTCGGCGTCGACGACCTGCACGCCGTCGGGAGACAGGCGCGCAAGCTGTCCGTCGAGCAGCGCGGCGACGTCGCGGGTGTGCTCGATGAGTGCCGCGACGTCCGACGCGCAGTACGCGACGCCGTCGGCGTGCGCGACGATGAGTGGCGCCTCCCGGCGCGCGACGACGATCACGTCCGGTTCGTCGAGGGCGACGGCGCACAGGGCGTAGGCCCCCTCCAGCCGTGCGGTGACGCGCCGCGTCGCCTCGAAGAGGTCCGCGGCGGCACCGGAGCCGTCCATGGCCGCGAGTTCGGCGGCGAGCAGGTGGGCGACCACTTCGGTGTCGGTGTCCGACTGGAACACCGCCCCGTCGAGTTCGTCGCGCAACTCCCGGTAGTTCTCGATGATGCCGTTGTGCACGACGGCGACCCGGCCGGAGGGGTCGACGTGCGGATGGGCGTTGCGGTCGTTCGGGGCGCCGTGGGTCGCCCAACGGGTGTGGCCGATGCCCGTCGACGTCGCCAGCCCGGGGCCGTTCAGCGCCTCGACGAGGTTGTCGAGCTTGCCCGCTCGCTTGACGACCTGCAGGGCGCCGTCGGTCTGGGCGACGATGCCCGCCGAGTCGTAGCCGCGGTACTCGAGTCGACGCAGCCCCTGCAGGATCCCCTCAACGGCGTCACCACGCCCGGTGATCCCGATGATCCCGCACATTCGACGGCTCCTTGCGCACCCGGGTCGGGGCGGCTGCGTGGGGCGGCTGCGGGCACGGACGCAGGCTATCGCCGCGGGTTCCGACAGGAGTCCACACGATCGACACGGCGCGCGACACGTCAGGCTGTAGGGTCCATCCGGCACGTGTTCGTCACGACGTGCGCAGCCACGCGGTCATGGCGGAGGAGCCAGAGATGTTCGAACGAATCGTCGTCGCCCTCAAGGAGGGCCTGCCCACGAGCCCACTCCTGGACATCGCTCGTGGCGTCGCGGCACCCGGTGCCACCCTGCACCTCGTCACCCTCGTGCTCGTCGGCAAGGAGGAGGACGAGGCCGCGCGGCTGGCGTCAGCCCGCGACGGGCTCGACACCATCGCCACGACCCTGCGCGACGAGGGCTGGTCCGTCGAGTGTCACGCCGGGCTGGTGCTCGCCGGTGCGGCCCACGACATCCTGCGGATCGCGGACGACGTCGACGCGGACCTGCTCGTCATCGGACTCGGGAAGCGCACGCGTGTCGGCAAGGCACTCATGGGCAGCGACGCGCAACGAATCCTCATCGAGTCACCGCGGCCGGTCCTCAGCCTGCAGCTGGGCTAGGGGCGCCACCTCGCGCGTCGCACGGTGTCGACACCCCGATGCGTGCCAGGGTCGGGTTGCCTGGCTCACGGCACACCCGGCCGGGAGGCGCCGGCGTCGGGGATCAGCCTGACTCGACACCCAGGGCATCCTCGACGGCCCGGGCGATGCGGTCGGCCACGCCACGAGCGACGTCGACGGACGACGCCTCCACCATGACACGGACCACTGGCTCGGTCCCCGACGGGCGGACCAGAATGCGTCCGTCGGCGCCGAGTCCCTCCTGTTCGTGCGCCACGACGTTCCACACCGCCGACGCCGCTTCGAGGCCCGCCCGGTCCACGCCGTCGACGTTGACGAGCACCTGAGGAAGGCGCTGCATGACGCCCGCGAGCTCGTCGAGTGTCGTCCCGGACTCCGCCACGACGGTCAGCAGGCGCACGGCCGTCAGGATCCCGTCCCCGGTGGTCGCGTGGTCGAGGTCGATGATGTGGCCGGACTGTTCCCCGCCGAGGTTCAGCCCGCGTTCCCGCATGGCGTGCAGCACGTACCGGTCGCCCACCGCGGTCTCCACGACCTCGATGCCCAGTTCGTCCATCGCGCGACGGAACCCGAGGTTGGTCATCACGGTGGTGGCGACGGCTCGCTGTGCGAGCTCGCCGGCCTCGAGCCGGTGCCGCGCGAGGATCGCGAGGATCACGTCCCCGTCGACCTCCTCACCGGTGCTCGTCACGGCCACGATCCGGTCCGCGTCGCCGTCGTGGCTGATCCCGAGGTCGGCGCGGTGTTCGAGGACCGCGGAGCGGACCGCTTCCGGGTGGGTCGAACCACAGTCGAGGTTGATGTTGGCGCCGTCGGGCGAGCAGTGCACGGCGATGACGTCCGCCCCGAGCTGCCGATACACCTGCGGGGCCACACTGCTCGCCGCGCCGTTGGCACCGTCGACCACGACCCGCATCCCGGCGAGGTCCACGTCCGTCAACGACGTCAGGTACTCGATGTAGCGTGCCACGGCTGCGGGGTCGCTGAGGCGACGACCGATGCCGATGCCACGGGGGCGCTTCCCGGGCGCGTCGATCAGTGCCTCGAGGCGCGCCTCGGTGACGTCGTCGAACTTGAAACCGTCACCGTCGAAGAACTTGATGCCGTTGTCCCCGACCGGGTTGTGCGAGGCGGAGATCATCGCGCCGGCCATCGCGGACGACCGCGACGTCAGGTGGGCGACGGCGGCTGTGGGAAGCACACCTGCGGTCCGTGCGTCGCCGCCCGCAGACGTGATGCCCGCCACGAGTGCCGACTCGAGCATCTCGCCGGACCAGCGTGGGTCGCGGCCGATGACGATCGCCGGACGGTCGTCCGTGGACTCCTGCAGCAGGGTGACCAGCGCTCGGCCGAGGGCCAGGGCGAGTTCGGGCGTGAGTTCGACGTTCGCCGAACCGCGAATCCCGTCGGTGCCGAAGAGCGAGCCCACGACCGGAGGTTCAGCGCTTGCTGAACTGTGGCGCGCGCCGGGCCTTCTTGAGGCCGTACTTCTTGCGTTCGACCTTACGCGCGTCACGAGTGAGCAGGCCCGCCTGCTTGAGGGGCGTGCGCCACTCTGCGTCGTGGTCCGTCAGCGCGCGAGCGATCGCGAGCCGCAGGGCACCGGCCTGTCCGGTGGTCCCACCGCCGTGGATGCGGGCATCGACGTCCCACACACCTGTCTGCTCGAGGACCGCGAACGGCTCGAGCACGTGCGACCGCAGCTTCTCTGTGCGGAAGTAGTCCTCGAACGGACGACCGTTGATGGTCAGGTTGCCGGAGCCGCGAGTGACGCGGGCACGGGCGACGGCGGACTTGCGCCGTCCGGTGAAGATCGTTGCTGCCATGTTGCGTGTGTCCTGGCTCGTCGGGGGTCCGGGTGGACGCGGCCCCGAGGTCAGGGGCGCGCGTCCGTGTCTCAGACGTGGTCGGGGAAGGGCCTGGGCTGCTGCGCGACGTGGGGGTGCTCGCTTCCGGCGTACACGTGGAGCTTGCGACCCATCGCGTTGCCGAGCCGGTTCTTGGGCAGCATGCCCTTGATCGCGGACTCGAGCACCTGTGCGGGTCGGCGCTCCATCTGCCGGGCGAAGGGCACCGAACGGATGCCGCCCGGGAAGCCGGAGTGGGAGTGGTACAGCTTCTGCTCGCCCTTGCCACCGCTCACCTGGATGCGTTCCGCATTGATGACGATGACGTGGTCACCCATGTCCATGTGGGGCGCGAACGTCGGCTTGTGCTTGCCGCGGAGGACCGTGGCGACGCGGGTCGCGAGGCGACCGAGGGTCTGGCCATCGGCATCGATGACATACCACTCGCGCGTGATGTCCTTGGCGCTGGGGCTGTAGGTGCGCATGTCGGTCGTGTTCCTCGTACTCAGCACGGACGGATGGGCGTGCATCGGTGGGCGGACGGGAGGCCGTGGCCGGCGCTGCGGCGTGCACACGTCGTGAACGCGACCGGGCACCCACACGAGAGGCGCGGCCCAAGGGTGGACCGCGACCACGGAAGCGTACCGCCCGGCGGGCCCGGCGGCCAACCGGCCCATCCCGCTCGCTCGGGATCGAATCCGGAGGGCGGTGCGATCCGACCCTTCCCCGGCGATACCGCGGACATTGCACGTGGTCACACCGAGTCCACACAGCCCGAATTTCGTGACGGAACCGGATTACGACACGCGATTCGAGCGATCGCGAAACGATTCGTCGAAAGTCCCGATTCCCGCACCACGTCGTTGGGAGCAAGTGCGTTGGGGCGATAGTTTCTCGATGAGTTCCACTGTCCATCCCACAGGGGTCTCGTTGCCTGATCAGCAATTGCAGTTCTCGGTTAATGGGGAGCAGATCGACATCTGTGTCCCGACGTCGATGCGCCTCATCGACGTGCTTCGCTGGCAACTCGATCTAACCGGGACCAAGGAAGGCTGCAGTGTCGGCGTGTGCGGGCTGTGTTCCGTGCTGGTGGACGGGAGGTTGATGTCTTCCTGCCTGCTTCCTGCCGTGCTCGTCCAGGGTGCCGTCGTCGAGACCATCGAAGGGTTGCCTCCGGACTCCGACCTCGAGCCACTTCAGGAGTCGTTCATCCAACACGGCGCCGTCCAGTGCGGAATATGCATCCCGGGCCAACTCATGGCGGCCACTGCACTCCTTCGTGAGATTCCAGTGCCGACCGACGCGGACATCGGCAGTTGGATGAAGGGGAACCTGTGTCGTTGCACCGGTTACGAATCCATCCGTTCCGCGATTCATGCGATCGCCGAAGGACGATCGTGACCTTCACCTACGTCGAACCTCAGACCGTCAGGGCAGCCACACGCCTTCTCGCGGAGAACCCTGACGCGGTGGTCCTCGCGGGGGGAGTCTCCCTGACGCTCGAGTGGCGGCACTCAGGGGCCCTGCCGCCGCTGGTCGTCGGCATAAGGAGGATCCCGGACCTCGACAGGGTCTCAGTGCTGGACGGGCACATCTGGCTCGGTGCACGATCCACACACTCAGACATCGCTCACTCCAAGCAGATCAGACAATCATGCCCGGCATTGACGGCAGCGTTCGAGGCCGTGGGCACCGTTCGGATTCGAAATCAGGGGACTCTCGGCGGAAATCTCGTGCACGGCGACCCAGGACACGACCCGCCACCGGCCCTGCTTGCGCTCGATGCGACCGTGGTCGTCGCATCACCGAGCGGAGAACGTCGCGTTGTCCCCCTCGACGGGTTCTACCTGGGGCATCGTCAGACGATCCTCCAGGCGGGAGACCTCGTCCTCGGGGTTCGCGTCCCGATCCCGGAACCAGGTGCTCGGACCGAATTCCTCAAGGCGCAGCCGGCCTCTGCCGCAGACACCGGAGTTCTCTGTGCTGCGGTTCGCGTGACTGCACATGCGGGCCGCGTGACCGATGCAGCCGTCGCGTTGGGTGGACTGGCCCCCACCGCATTGCGTGCGCGCAGCGTTGAGGCCGCCCTGTTGGGTCGCGAATTGACGGCGCACGACCTCGAGGTGGCCGCCAACACCGTCGTTGCTGACATCGACCCGACTGCGGACCGCCATGGAAGCGCCGAGTACAAGCGGCGGATCGCCAAGGTCTGGGTCCACCGTGCCCTGCGCGAGGCGGCAGGCCTGGAGCGCTACCCAGCCTGGAAGGCATGATGACGGCTGCCAATCTGAGCGATCCGGAGGTCCGCGAGGAAGCCCGTGCCAAGGTCACGGGCGCTGCGGAGTTCGTCGCAGACCGACGTGTGGGCCCCATGCTGCACGCCGCCTATCTCCGCAGCCCTCATCCGCACGCACGGATCTCCGCCATCGATGTGACTGGCGCACTGGAGGTCCCAGGCGTTCGCAACGTGCTCGTGGGTGCCGACGTCTCTCCGGCGCGGTTGGGGCGACACATTCAGGACTGGCCGGTCCTCGCCTGGGATCGCGTACGCATGGTCGGCGACCGCGTTGCGGTGGTCGCTGCTGAGTCGATTGAGGCTGCTCAGGCTGGGTGCCGGCGTATCAGCGTCGACTATGAAGTCCTGCCTGCCATCTTCGATCCCGCTTCTGCCTTGGAACCCGACGCCCCAGTCCTGCACCCCGCCATCCGGGAGTGCCACTCGTTCGGCGACGAGGGACTCGACACTCCCCAGCCGAACGTTCAGGGACGCGTCGTCCACGAGCACGGCGACGTGGACCAGGTCCTTCGTTCCGCCCCTCACGTGTTCGAGCACGAGTTCCGCATTCCCAGAACCTTTGCTGGCTATCTCGAGCCGCGCGCAACCCTAGTGTGGATCGGAAATGATGGACGCTGCCATGTGGCGACGTCGAGCAAGGCTCCGTTCAAGCTTCGCCAGCAACTGGCACTTGGACTCAACGTTCCTGAAGGCAACCTCGTGGTCGAATCGACCGTGATTGGAGGCGACTTCGGCGGCAAGGGCCTGTCGATTGACGAGTACGTCCTCGTCCTGCTCGCGCAGCGGACAGGGTCTTCGGTGATGCTCATTACGCCCTACGAAGATGAACTGGCCGCGACAAACACACGCCACGCCGCTCAGATTCGCCTGCGGACCGGTGTCGATGACGACGGCCGCATCCTCGCGCACGAAGGGCGCGTCTGGCTGGACGGAGGCGCCTACGCAGCCGGAAAGTCCAACTCCCGACGAATTCCCCCGGCCGCTCGGTACACGCTCGCTGGCTATGCCGTTCCGAATGCGCGGGTGGAGGCATTGTCGGTGTACACGAATAACGTGCCCGGTGGCCAGGTGCGCACACCCGGACAACCTCAGAATGCGTTCGCTGCCGAGAGCCACATGGACCTGATCGCGCGCGGACTCGGCATCGACCCGCTCGAGATCCGGGTGCGAAACGCGCTGCGACCCGGCGATCTCGATGTGTCCGGGGTCCGCTGGGACCAACCGATGGTCCTGCCCGTTCTTGAGGAACTCCGCGCGGGAATGCGTACCCGACCTGACAGACCCGGCCGCGGGCGCGGTATTGGGATCAGCGTCCGTCCGGCGAAGCCGGGGTCCGCAAGCGTCCTCCTCGAGGTGACTCGTGACGCAAGCGTTGTAGTGCGAACCGGCGTGCCCGACCAGGGTGGCGGTGCGCACACCATGCTCAGGCGCGTCGTCGCAGTCACACTTGGGCTTCCAGAGGACCGAGTACGGGTGTCCCAAGGAACGACCGACCGCGACCCGTTCGATCACGGGGTAGGCGGCAGTCGCGTGACCCCGATGGTGGGTGGTGCCGCGGAGGCCGGGGCGAAGGCGCTCGCACCACGACTCGAGCGGTGCTGTCCTGGCGGGACAGTGATCGAGCAACTCGAAGCAGCAGCACACCGGGGAGGGATCGAGCAGGAAGGTACGTTCGAGGAGTCCACAGGCGCCCTGGCGGCGAACGCCTACGCGATTGACGTCGAGGTCGACTTCGAAACGGGCGCGGTCGAGATCACCGACTGCCTGTGTGTCGCTGATGTCGGCACGATCATCAATCCACTCGCTGCTCGGGGTCAACTAATGGGCGGCCTGGTGTCTGGACTGGGGCAGGCCCTCCTGGAGGAACTGCGCATCGATGAGGGTGCGGTCGTGGCCCGCGATCTCCGCGAGTACAGGATGCCATGCATCGCAGATGTCCCCGGCGTACGCCTCCGGGTACTCACGCAGGGAAAGGGATTCGGCCCGTTCGGCGCCAAGGGGGTTGGAGAACTGACCAACTCCGCGATCGTGGGCGCCATCGCCAACGCGGTCGCAGACGCGATCGGAACACATGTGACGTCGCTCCCACTACACCCCGAACGGGTTCTCGCAGCACTCGCCACCGCTGTCGGCAGGCCGCGGTTGTGAGAGCCAGCGGCAGTCCCCAGTGGAGCGAGGTCACACTTCAGCGGTGTCCAGGAGGCGACGCTGAACGGTCAGTTCCTCCTCGGACGGCGCCGGCGTGACAGCCAGATCCGACGCAACCGCAAGGTCCCAGCCCGTGGCATCGCGTGCTTCTTCCAGGGTCACGCCCGGGTGAAGTGCCCGCATCGTCAGTTCGCACGTGACCGGGTCGGGTTCGAGGACCCCCAGGTCCGTGATCACCTTGGATGGCCCCCTGCCCTGCATCCCGAACTTCTCGCGCGTGCCTGGACCAGTTCCGAAGCCGAGTGATGTGATGTAGTCGAGGCGACTGACGAACGTCCGTCGGTTCTGCCTGACGACGACGAGTACCTCTCCACAAGAACTTGCAATCTCAGGAGCACCACCCGCGCCCGGCAATCTGACCACTGGCCGGTCGTAGTCCGGACCGATGAACGTCGTATTTATGTTGGCGAATCGGTCAATCTGGGCCGCACCGAGAAATCCGACATCAACACGGCCGGCCTGCAACCAGTAGTTGAAGACCTCCGGGACGCTCACCACGGAGAGCGCGGATTCCGCCAGGACTCCGTCACCGATCGACAACGGCAGGCGTGATGGTGATGCACCGATCGTGCCGGACTCGTAGATCAGGACGAGTTCCGGGGCATGTGTGCGCTTGGCGAGGTTTGCGGCGAGGCTGGGTAGGCCGATCCCCACGAAACACACCGAACCATTCGGGAGAGCCCTAGCGGCCGCAGCCGTCATCATCTCGTCGGCAGTCCAGTCGTCACGGCGATCCGTGTCTCGAGTCACCTCATCCATGAGCAGGTCCTGCTGCCTCAGCCGCGAGTTGACCGACCCACTCTCGGAACCGATCACGATCTCGACTGACCTCGTCCCACGCCCTGTATTCGTCGTTGTCTCTCTCGTAGTACCCGTGGGCGTATGACGGCCTTGCGCCTCCCGGGACCACGGCCACAAGGTTCACAGCCCACGACGGCAACACGATCGCGCCCGGTTTCGGTTCCAAGACGTCGACGACCTCTTCAACGGTGACCAGTGAACGATCCGCCGCCAGGACCGCTTCCTTCTGGACACCTGAGATTCCCCAGTACTGCACGTTGCCTTCCGTGTCTGCTCTCTGGGCATGCACGACAGCGACATCTGGACGAATCGCTGGTACCGCAATGAGTTCTTCGCCGGTGAACGGACATGTGATCGGCTTGATCGAATCGGTATGTCCGACCAGATCCGTGCCCCGGTAGCCACGTATGACAGCAAACGGAAGTCCGCTGGCTCCGGCGACGTAACGATTCGCCATCCCGTGATGGCTGTGCTCCTCCAGTTCCAGCGGCGAGGGCCACGCGTTCTCAACCGCATCCCGAAACCGATGGAGCGAACCCACACCAGGGTTCCCGCCCCACGAAAACACCAGCTTTCTGACGCACCCAGCTCCGATCAGCTGGTCGTAAACGATGTCCGGAGTCATCCGGATCAGCGTCAGGTCGCGGCGTCTCTGGCGAATGATCTCATGACCGGCGGCCACGGGAATCAGGTGCGTGAACCCCTCGAGCGCAACCTTGTCTCCGTCATGGACCAGGTCAGCGATCCCCTGCGCCAACGTCGTGAGCGTCGCCAAACTCGTACCACCTTCCTAGTTCGATTAGCGCACGCTTGTACATTATCCGAACGCCGTAGGGCGCGCGCCATCGACACACACGGCGAACCTCACGGGTAGGGCAACCATCCGAGCCAGTCGAGGACCGACCGGGGCCACCTGAGCCCGAGTGCCTCCCTCATGACCACGAGCGAGACCCCCATTGCCACCCCGGACACCGCCGCTTGCCGCCAACTCCATGTCGCGACGACGCGCCCGAACACCACGACGAAGGCGATGCTCGCGACCAAGACGCCCACGACAGCCACCATTGCTACGTACGCCAGGAGCCAGGCCCCGATTCTCAGTGCTGCGCGGGCTGCGACTCCTGCGTTCTCGTCGTTTTCGCCGATCGTCGCGGTGATGAGTTCATCGCCAGCCACGATCGCACGCCCCTTCCGCAGTTTGTGGAAGTCGGTGACGAGCGACATCGACGCAAGTAGTGCGCCACCGCAAGCCACGAGCAGGGGCATCGGCCGCGACAGCCCACGGAAGCCGTTCGCAATGGGGATGACATAGATCATGGCGATCAACACCAGAGTCGTGGCCACGAACCGTAGGCGCACCACGAGGCTGATCCGACGCGGAGGCGCGAGAGAGGAGTCGTGCACGGAATCGGTGCTGTCACGCATCGTGCGTCCCCTTGGGGGTCGTGCTGTCCGCACCCTCGGCCGTCGTCAACGAAGCCCGAGGGGACCGACCCCGCAACTGGAGGATCGCCATCGTGATGGTCAGAACGATCGTAAACGTCCCGATCGTCATCACCCAGGGGAACGAGATCCACTCCCAGCCGTACCTGCTGTACGAGATGAACAGATACCGCTCGACCGGCGTCGACAGCACGAATCCGATGAGGAGCGGCGCGCGGGGCCACCCAACCTGCTTCATCACCCATCCGACGACACCGAAGATTCCGAGCACCAGGATGTCGGCCCAGTGATTGGTGCTCTGGTAGCTCGCGACGACGAGCACCACCAGGAGGAAGGGCACCAGAGTTGCAGCCGGGATCATGCACAGACGCGCGATCCACCCGGCGAGACCAAAGCAGAGCAGGGCCCCGATCGCATTGGCCAGAACCAGCGTCCAGATGATGAGGAGCGTGATGTCCAGGTTGTCCGTCAACATCGCCGGGCCCGGTCGGATGCCAAAGACGAGGAGTCCCCCGAGGAGGATCGCAGTGCTCCCTGTGCCAGGAATGCCGAAGACCAGCGTGGGCAGGAGCGCGCCGCCCTCCTTGGCGTTGTTCGCACTCTCCGGGGCGATAACTCCTCGGATGTCACCCTTGCCGAACTGCGAACTGTCCTTGACGGTCTGCTTGGCGATGCCATAGGAGATCCAGTCGATGGCTGGCCCGCCAATCCCCGGCAGCATCCCGACGAATGATCCGATCGCACTGCTCTGAACGATCAGCCGCTTTCCCTTGCTCAAGGCGTCGCGTACCCCGTCAATCATCCGTCCACTGAGGATTCCGGACTTCGAAACCTTCCGCTTTGCCACGACGAGATCGACCATCTCAGGAATGGCGAACAGGCCGATTGCCAACACGCTGAGGGACAGACCTTCGAGCATGTAGAGGCTGCCGAACGTGAATCGCGACTGCGCGGTTCCCGCCGAGATGCCCATCGTTCCGAGCAGCAGCCCCACGAATGCTGCCAGGAGCCCCGTGACGGGTGTGCCTCGAGCCATGACGCCCACCATGCTCAGTCCGAGCACGGACAGCATCAACAGTTCGGGCGAACCCATGGCCAGCACGATCGGACGGACGACGAAGATGCCCCCGAACATGAAGAGGGCGCCGAAGATCCCGCCGATCATTGAGACGAAGAATGCCGCGCCGAGGGCTCGACGTGCCTCCCCCTGTTGAGCAAGGGGATAGCCGTCCATGATGGTCGCCTGGGATCCGGCAGTACCCGGAATACCGAGGAGCACGGATGGGAAGGTGTCCGCCGTCGTCGTCACCGCCATCATCCCGATGAGCATGGCGAGACCCGAGTAGGGGTCCATCCCAAAGGTGAATGGCAGCAGGATCGACATCCCGACCACACCGCCAAGTCCAGGGATCAGGCCGACACACATTCCCACGAACACGCCGACGAACACGAAAGCCAAGCGCGAAGGGTCGAGGAGTGCCGTCAGCGCATCGACTCCGAGTTCAATCAAGACAGCACCTACCTTGTGGCGAGATGTCGACGTTGGACGATGGTTCCACTTGCGGCCGGCGCTCCATGAACTGCCGACGGCCCCTGAGAGAGATGACGCCCAAGGGCCGTCGGTACCTCACGACGAGGTCAGGATCAGTTCGTGATGTCGAAGTCGTACTCATCGATGAGGTACTGGAGCAGCCACTCGATGACGGCGGGATCCACCGCGAGCATGTCCGCGACCGCGTCTTCGAGTTCCTGACCGACCATGATGTCGTACTCGAGCACGACCTCACCCTCTGCGCGGAACTCGTCGTTCGCAGCCAACTCGGCAGCGGCTGCAGCGAGAGCATCCTTGGCTTCCTGCGGAGCGTCGCGGTGCACCCACAGAATCTTCTGGAGCGTGTAGCCGGAGTTCAGGAGCGCCTTGTACGCCTCCCAGGCTTCACCGGACGGAGCTTCACCGTGCATGTCCTCGTAGACCTCGGCAATCGACGGGACGTCAGGCCACGCTGGGTCCCGCACGACCTGACCCCCCTGCAACTGGCCGGCCGTGTAGAAGAGCCGGACCTGACCCGACTCCTCTAGGGGACGGACGAGTTCCTGGTACTGCCCAACCGTGGCGTATGCGCCCAGCGCCTCACCTGACTCAACCGCGATGACCCGTTCACCACTGCTGTAGCCGAATACAGCCTGGTGATCGATGCCAAGGATGTCGTACCCGAGCAGCATCGTCAGGGCCAGACCTGCGGGGTCCTGATTCGCATGAATGAACGTCTGCTGCTGGTCGGTGAAGTCCCCGACGGCGGGCGAACCGTAGACGACGGAGCCTGCAGGAACCCCGATGACGGGCTGGTAGTCGTTGAAGTCGAACCGTACTTCCGGGTGACCGAGGATCGCCTGGTACGTCGTGGACGCCGATGAGAACCAGAGGTGGAACCCGTCTGCCGGCCGCGAGGCGTAGGCGTTTGCTCCGATCAGAGTGCCTCCGCCAGAGACGTTGTCGTACACCACTCTCGGGTCTCCCGGGAGCATGTCGACGAGCCAGTCTCCGACGAAGCGGCCCTGGATGTCGGTCCCTCCGCCGGTGCCATGGGCGATCAGGACCTCGAGCCGGCCACCCTCGTAGAAGTTGCCCGCTGGCTCGTCGGCTTCAGCGGGCGAATCGTCCGACGTCGATGGCTCGGCGTCGGACGTAGTTGGCGCATCGGATACCGCAGGCTCGTCGCCTCCACACGCTGCCAAGACGAGCGCCAGCGCCGCCACAGAGGCAACCGTCCGCCGGAGCAACCTTGCCTTCCCGCGCTGCTTCAATCGCACTGTCCTCATGACTTGCTCCTCGATTGCTGTCTCCGAGCGGCCTCATCAGCGATTCCGCTGACCGCTGGTCCAGTCCCGCACCCTCCGGAGCACGCTCGCTGCTCGAGTGGCGGGGTCCGTTCCGATGGCGCGATGTTCGTTATGCGCACCATCGTTCGTTCTGCGACATTATTGACAAACCGCTGCCCCGCGTCAAGACCTCATCTGCATGTCGCGCCGCGACACCACTTTCTCCCGAGCCGGCATCCCTTCACATGCGCGTTGCTCGAGCCCAGTGGACCCACACAGAACTGACGACCAGCGAACTGGCGAGAAAGACGAATACCGAGCCTGGCCCGAGAGCAACAGCGGACCCTCCGGCGACGACAGGCAGCACGATCTGACTTGCACGATTGCCGAGCATGCGCAGCGCTAAGGCCGTACCTCGCTCACGGTTCGGGGCCTGGTCCGTCACCCACGCAATCGTCACCGGCGCGCCTAGCCCGAGGGCGAACCCGATCACAGCGATGAACAGTGCAAGGCCGGCGACACTGCTCGTGAAGGCCACACCAACCATTGCCGCACCAGCGAACGAGAGCGCCGCGACCAGGATGTCGTTCCGCTGACACCGTCTCAGGAGGAGTGGCAGGCAGACGCGGGACGCCAGTCCTCCGGCAGCGCGAATCGACAGTAGGACTCCGACGACGCCCGGACTGATACCGCGACTCTCGCCAATCACAGGCAGATACACGATCAGCAGGTCGATTCCGGTCACGACGGCGATGCTCGTGCCGAGCGCCTGGGACATGCCCGGGCTGCGAGCGATCGACGCGATGCTGGACCGAGGCCGTTGGACCTCCTCGTCCGCCTCGAGGCTCCTCGAAATGCCGAACGAAGGTGACGCGAGTGCGAAACCGACGGCACCCACGATGCCTGCCGCGAGGAACGCGCGCGTGGTCGGCAGAAGCGCGATACCCCACGCACGGTCCAGCATGCTTCCGGCCAGCGCAGGGCCGAGCAGTTGCCCGAACGACGTTGCCACGGCCAACCGCGCGAACGCACGGTCCCGATCTGGCCCGACGGGCCGGGTTCCGACGATCGTCTGAGAGCCCAACGCCATCGCGACCTGTCCGAGGCCCAACAACGCCTGAGCAGCGCCCAGCGCCATCACGGATGCCCACATGCCACTGGCTCCAGCAGCCAGCACCAGGACCGCCAGTCCGGACAAGAAGAACGGTCGTGAACCATGTCGATCCATGGCACGACCCAGCGGAACCGACGTCAAGACGGGCAGAATGGCGAAGGCACCGGCGATCAACCCGACGGCAACCGCGGAGCCACCCAACTCCAACGCTCGATACGAAGCGACTGGTCGAGCAGCGTGGACACAGGCGACTGCACATCCAGTGGCGACGAAGACGCGCCACTCGGCACGCAAGTCCATCAACGCCTAACCAACGAGCGCATCACGAGCGTCTGACTCCGACGGCGACGAAGAACCATTCCCCGAATCTCGACATCTGTGCGCTAGGGTAACTATCGTGCGGCCAGCGTACACGTCTTCGGGTTCTTGGTGCTCCTGCCCACGTCTCGGGACGTCCGGACGGACCGCAATGTCGCGCGCGAACCGACAGGAAGAGATGACGAGATGCGCACAACGTTCGCCGAGGTCGTAGACGGCGTCTACGTGTTCTTGGGCACTGACGGCATGTCGAACGCCGTCGCCATCGACGGTGAAGATGACGGCTGGACCGTTGTGGACTCACTCACGACGCCTGGACTGGCGCAGGACCTCGTCGACACGCTCGGACGCGTGCGAGGTGGTCGGATTTCGATGCTGGTCAACACGCACTACCACGGCGATCACACCTTCGGAAACGGAACAATTCCCACGTCCAGAATTCTCGCGCACCCCACGACGGCCCAGACGTTGCGCGAGATCGGCGAGGGCTACCTAGACAGGCTTCGTAACTCGAGCCCCAAGATGAAAGATGCGTTGGATGGCGCCGAACTCCGTCTCCCGACCGAGACGCTCGAAGGTGAACTTCGGGTCCGCGTGGGCCCGAGAGAGTTGACCATCCGCTCGGTGGGCCGGCGTGCGCACACTGCGGGAGATCTCGTCCTCGAGATTCCCGACCAACGCGTACTCCTGATCGGGGACCTGATCTTCAACGGCACGGTTCCAGTCATGCGGGATGGCGATATCGACGGTCTCAGCGAGTCCTTGCTCGAGTTGCGCTCGGCAGAAGTCGACGTCGTCATCCCGGGACACGGGGCCTTCGGAGATCTGAGACTGATCGACCAGCAACTTGAGTTCATCGACCAGGTGGTAGAGGACTGCCGAAGGGTTGCTGCCGACGGGGGCGACGCGTCGCAGGCAGAACAGGTCCTCGCATCTCGGTTCGACGGGTTGCTGCACCCCGAACGACTGGCCCAATGGGTGGAGAAGGCGTTCGCGTCACGGAAGCAGGCGTGATGCCAAGAATCTCCAGACCGTTCGATCCGTGCTGGCGGCTCCAGTGAACGGCGAACCCTCCGCCACGAGTGCCGGGGATACCGACGGCGACCTCCGCGCATTCACGTACCTGCCGGGTGGAGGATCGGGGTCCGACGACATGCGCCACGGGCGCCTCGCAGGACTGCGGGTCGCAGTGAAGGACAACATCGCCGTGCGCGGAATGCCCACGACCAACGGGTCCCGCTGGCACGATCGCCGAATGGCACGTCACGACGCGACGGTCGTCGAGCGATTGCGGATCGCCGGGGCCACCATCGCCGGCAAGTGCAACATGGACGAATTTGGGCTCGGTGGCTTCGGGCTCAACTCCGCTTTCGGGGCGTGCCGCAACCCACATGACCACGAGCGCGTCTCTGGCGGCTCCAGCTCCGGAGCAGCGGTCGCGGTAGCTGCAGAAGTCGTTGACGCCGCGCTCGGGACTGACACGGGCGGATCCATCCGGACTCCTTGTGCATACACCGGGGTCGTAGGCCTGCGGCCCACGGTGGGTGCCTTGCCGATGGACGGCATCACACCAACCGCGCCGACGCTTGACACGGTCGGCCCCATCGCGACCACGGTCGAACGGGTTCGAGACCTGTTCCACGTGATGGCGACTCCGGTGGGTGGCGCCGCCCAGGGTCCCGCCAACCTTGTCGCCGGATCCCTGCAGACTCGAACCGTGGGAGTGCCGGTGGATCTGATCGAGGGGAACACCAGCGATGAGGTCCTTCAGCAGTTCCACGGCGCCCTCGCAGTGCTGCAGGAACTCGGCGCGTCACTGCACAGCATCACGTTCGCCAACTACCACCGGGTCTGGCAGGCAACTCGTGACGTCATCGCCCGAGAGGCTTACCTTCAGCACGCGAGGGCGCTGGCGATCCGCCCGAGGAAGTTGAACGCCGCGACCAGGGCGAGGATCCTTGAGGGCGCAGGCCTCACCCACCTCGACCATCGAGACGCCATGGCGACGAGGACGCGGTGGCGCTCGGAACTCCGCGCCTTCTGGGCAGTGTTCGATGCCATTGCCCTACCGACGAAGTCGACGGTCGCGCCAAGGCTCGACGACGCAGGCAACTCAGTAGACGCAGCCACACTCACGTTGTTCACACACCCGTGGTCACTCGCCGGGGCGCCAGCACTCACCGTCCCATGTGGCCTCGCGAAGAGCGGAATGCCCGCGGGCCTCCAGTTCGTCGGGAGACCTCGCGGTGAAGACGACCTCTTCGCGATCGCTGCGACGTACGAGGCGAACACCAGTACCGGTTCCCCACCGCCAGTTTCCCCGACCGTGCAACTGTCACCGATGACACTCCCACAGGAGCAACAGACATGAGATTCGAGACGTCACCGCTCGCCGAAGACGAGGCCCACTCCCTGACGAACCAGATTCGTGCATCGCGAGGCGGACGCGTGCCTCTGCTCTTTCGGTTCCTGCTCCACAGCACGGAACTCGCGGAAGGCTGGCTGGCCCTCGGGACTGCCGTACGCCACCGCATGGCGATCCCCGACGACGTACGTGAACTCTCCGTGTGCCTGATCGCCCGATTGAACGAGGCGAGTTACGAGTGGCAGCAGCACTCACCGCTGGCACTGGAAGCAGGAATCACCCAGGAACAACTCGAGTGCCTGCCCGCTTGGCGTGACGAGTCGTCCTTCACCGACGAGCAGCGTGCAGTACTCGGCTTCGTCGAGAACATGACCAAGCGCGAGGTCACCGACGACGATGTCACGTCCCTCCGGAAGCACCTCAGCGATCAGCAGGTCATCGAACTCGCCGGCACTGTCTGCTACTACATCAGCATCAGTCACTTCCTCCAAGCCTTCGAGATCGAGGCCGGGAACTTCTAATGCCATCAACCGGTCGCACGAGTTGAGGAGGGACATCTCCATGTACGCATCCCAGGCCGGCAACTTCTCATTGGCTCTCGTCGGCGATGTGATCCCCACACGCAGACTGGCGGTGTTCGACGAACCGAGGTACCTCGCGGTTCGTGACATCCTGTGCGAGGCAGACGCCACGTTCGGAAACTTCGATTCGACGGTCCACTGGTACCTGGATGGCTTCCAGGCCCAAGGCAGTCGCGGCGCGAGCACGTACATGACGACCGAGCCTCCGCTCCTCGAGGACCTCAAGTGGCTCGGTATCGACATCATGGCCATCGAAGGGAGCCATGCAACCGACTACGGCGCCGAGGGTGTGCTTCGATCGTTGGAGTACTGGCGGGAGTCGGGCATCGCGCATGCCGGACTGGGTCGTCACCTCGCCGAAGCGCGTTCCCCGGCCTTTCTCGACACCAACCGAGGCCGTGTCGCCTTGATCGCCGCCACCGCTCCACCGAACAAGCCGCTCGCTCGTGCCGGAGAACAGCGCCCCGACACCGCTGGGATGCCGGGGATCAACGGAATCCGGACGAAGCAGTCGTACGTCGTCGATCGAGACACCCTTGACGAACTGCGGGCGCTCGGCGAGAAGGTCGGGGTGGAAGCGGAGAAGGCACGAAAGGTCGATCAGGGTGTGTCCATCCCGCAGGACACCGACGACGTGTACCACTTCTTCGGAACACGTTTCGAGGTTGGCGACGAACCGCAGGTTCGCTCGACTGCCAACGATGCCGACATCGCGGCAAACCTCCGTTCAGTTCGCTCGGCTCGCTTCTACGCCGACAAGGTGGTGGTCAGCCTTCATGCGCACCACCAGGACGGCCCAGCCCTCATGACCGCCCGAAAACGGAGCGACATTGAGCAGAGTTCGGATGTCCTTCGCTCGTTCGCGCACCAGAGCATCGATGAAGGCGCTGACGTCTTCGTCGGTCACGGCAACAGTGTTCCCCTGGGGATCGAGATCTACAAGGGATGTCCGATCTTCCATTCGATTGGTTCGTTCGTGTTCCAGTTGGACACGGTCGACTTCCTCCCTCATGAGGCCTACGACCGGTTCGGCCTCGACTGGTCGGCGACGGCAGCAGACTTCACACGGGTCCGCTACTCGAACGACACTCGTGGCCACATGGCCGATCGGTTGATGTGGGAGCAGTTCTTCGCGGTGTGCGACTACGAAGACGGTCACCTTGACTCAATTCGCCTGTACCCCCTCGACCTCGGCTTCGGGTCACCGCGTTCGCAACGCGGCAGGCCACTGCTCGCCGAAGGCGAGATCGCCGAACGGGTCATCGACCGGGTGCAACGTCTCTCGGCGCCTCTGGGCACCCACGTCGAGTTCGAGGACGGCATTGGCGTCATCCGACTGAAGGAATCACAGAAGGGAGGCGCGTCATGACTGATGCGGCATACGAGCAAGGCATGCGCATGCGTCGCCAGATGCTGGGCGATGCCTTCGTCGACAAGGCGATCACCCGAACCATCCCGTTCAACGCCGGGTTCCAGGAGCTGGTGACCCGGCATGCCTGGACCCTGTGGGCACGCCCCGAACTCGAGCCGCGAGAACGAAGTCTCATCATGCTCGCGATGCTTGCAGCGCTGGGTCGAGAGGCGGAACTGGAAGTCCACGTGAGGGTGGCGGTGGGCAATGGTGTCACACCACAGGAGATCAGCGAGGCCCTCTTGCACGTCGCTGTCTTCGCCGGCGTCCCAGCTGGCAACGGCGCGTTCAACGTGGCCCGGCGCGTGCTCGAGGACATGGGCGAGTTGGGATCGACGGCAGACGACGAGGACTGACACATGAGGCTTGCGCGGTGGATGGACGCCGATGGTGCCGTCTGGGTCGGCGAGGAGTCAGGGGGCTCGCTGGCTCCCTTGGCACGCGTCTCGGGGCACCCAGATGCCCAGATCCTGTCATCAGCAGTCTCAGGCAGTCACGACGAGGTTGGCAGACCCACCGTGTCGATCTCGGCGGTTCGGCTGCTGCCTCCCATCATGGCCCCGGGCGCAGTCCGAGACTTCTCTGCCTTCCTAGAACACGCAGCGACAGCACGTCAGGCTCTCGTCGGAGAGGCCCTGCCCGACTCCTGGTACACGACACCTGTGTGTTACTTCACGAACCCTCATGGCCTGCGAGGTACGGGCGACTTGATCGTCGCGCCAGCCACTGAAGAGTTGGACTTTGAACTGGAGGTCGGCGTCGTCATCGCGAGGGATGCCCGCGACGTTCCTGTCGACGATGCCGAAGACTACGTTGCCGGCTACACGATCTTCAACGACTGGTCGGCCCGGGACATCCAGAGGCACGAGAAGTCGCTGGGTTCTGGTGGCCCGACGAAGTCGAAGGACTTCTGCTCGTCAATCGGGCCATACCTCGTCACGCCAGGTTCCGTTCCATGGACCGCAGGTGAGCCTGCGGGCACCATGCGTGCGTACGTGAACGGCGTGCTCTACAGCGAAGGCGACATGTCAGGGATGCACTTTTCGTTCTCCGAACTCATCGCGCATGCCACTCGTGACTCGCTGGTGCGGGCAGGTGACATTCTCGCATCGGGCACCGTCGGCACAGGGTGCATCCTCGAACTGTCGGCGGTCCACGGGCCAGACAGATACCCATGGCTCGTTCCGGGTGATGTCGTTTCTCTCGAGGTCGACGGCCTCGGAACCCTGACGAACACCGTCGGAACTAAGCAGCAGCCTCGACCCAGCGACGCGTAGCCGCACAAGGTACAACTACGCGCGGTGTCGCCCTGTCGGTTCTGCTGTCATCGCGAGTTCTGACGCAATCCGCCCCGCAGTTGCCAACAGCGGGGGGACAATGTCACGCCTCAACGCTCGCAGCGACGTCCGACTGACGTGAGTCGAAATGTTGACAGCGGCGACAGGCGTGCCATCAGAAGCGAGGATCGGCGCCGCCACCGATCGCAAGCCCTCCTCAAGTTCTTGGTCAACGATCGCATAGCCCGTCTGTCGAACCACCTCCAACGCCGCACGCAGATCCTGCTTCGTCGTCAACGTACGATCAGTCAGCGGTTCGAACTCGCACTTCTCGATGTAGTTGTCAAGATCTGGATCCGGCATGTATGCGAGCATTGCCCTACCCATCGAGGTGGCAAACGCCGGGAAGCGAGTGCCGATGTTGATCGCAACACGCATGATTCGGGAGGTGGCGACACGTGCGATGTACACCACGTCTGGACCATCGAGGACCGATAACGAAGACGACTCGCGCACCTCTTCGACCAGTCGCTCCAAGTGCGGTTGCGCCAGCGACGACACCGACTGAGAGGAGAGGAAGCCGTAACCGAGTTCAAGCACGCGTGGGGTGAGGGAGAACTGACGACCATCCGACCTCACGTAACCCAGGTCGGCGAGCGTCAGCAGGAATCGGCGCGCGGCAGCACGCGTCAGTCCCGTCCGTTGCGCAACCTCGGTCAAGGTCAGGTGCGGATCTTCCTCGCCGAACACGCAGATGACCGCCAACCCGCGCTCGAGCGACTGCACGAAGTGAGGCGCTCGAACAGCGCGGCCGTCATCGCCAACACGTTGAGTTGCGCGGGGTTGGCTCTCTCCCTCGGGCATCGTCGCACCTCTCACCGCGCTCCAGTCCACGCCACGGACCGAAGCAATCCGTCAGGCGTGCGGGCCTTGGGTCCACAATCGGGCCATCCATCAGGTCAGGGAGGCTACTCCGCAATGCAATCTTCAGGTGACCCCATTCGCCGTGCACCTGACACGAACGGCGACATGCCGAAAGTCGAGCGCGCCCCGGAGGGGCAACTCCAAGTGGCCCGACCATTCCCACGGTTGTAGGACCGACGGCTTCAGCCCCGTGTCAGCTCGAGGGGAGCCGACGGCCGCCCGCGCCCAAACGTCACCCGTTCGAGGGTGAGCCCGCGGGGCGGCGCGACCCTCGCGGCGAACCGGCGGTCCCGCGCCGCGAGCACCTCGCCGATCCAGTCAGGAGCGCGGCGTCCCCGACCAACCTCGACAAGGCAGCCCACCATGGCACGCACCTGCTGGTGGCAGAAAGCTGTGCCGATGAACCGCAGATCGACACGGCCGGGTGACGGACGTGTCGTGGTCACGTCCACGAGGCGCCGCACGGTGGTCCGTCCCTCCGCACGCCGACAGAACGAAGCGAAGTCGTGCTCGCCCACCAGGTGAGCCGCGCCCCGCCGCATGGACGGCACGTGCAGCGGTTCGTCTAGTCGCCAACGGTCGTGCCGTCGGATCGGGTCCGCGGCGACCGCGTCGTCGACGAGTCGGTAGCGATAGACACGCTGCCGGGCGGAGAACCGGGCATCGAAGGTCGAGGGAACGCGAACCACGCGCCAGATGGTGATGTCCGCAGCCAACGACGCGTCCAGGCGCAGCCGCAACCGGTCGAGGTCCCCGAGCGCTCGCCCGGCCTGCGACGTCGACCCGTCGACGTCGACGTGGACGACCTGGGCCAGCGCGTGCACGCCACGATCGGTGCGGCCCGCACACGTCGTCGAGACCGGCTGGCCGACCAGTCTGGCCAGGGCTCCCTCGAGGTCGCCCTGCACCGTGCGCAGGTCGCCCTGACGGGCGAAGCCCGCGAAGCCCCCACCGTCGTACGCGAGGTCGATTCGCAGGCGCATGCCCGTCCCGCCGGTTCAGTCCTTCTTCGACGAGTCCTCGGAGTCGTCGAGTGCGTCGTCGTCGGAGTCTTCCGACTCGATCGAGTCGACGGAGTCGTCCGAGTCCACGGAGTCGTCCGAGTCGTCACCCGCGTCCTGGTCGGACGCCTCGTCGGGGTCATCGCCGGCCGTGGCACGGGCAATCGCTGCGGCGACCTGCTCGTCGTCGTCCACGTCGATCGTCGCCGTCCCGGCGAGGGCCTCGCCCTCGGCAGCCGTGCGTCGCCTCCGACCGAACAGCCCACGGGACCGTCCGACCTTCGACTCCTCGATGACGTCCTCGCCGGACCCCTCACCGCGGTCGACGAGTTCGATGATCGCCATGGGCGCGTTGTCGCCCGCACGCGGGCCGAGCTTCAGGATGCGGGTGTAACCCCCGTCGCGGTCGGCAAACCGTGGCGCGACCTCCTCGAAGAGGTAGGCGACCACGTCGCGGTCACGCAGGGCGGCCAGCACCTGACGACGGGCGTGGAGGTCGCCACGCTTCGCCTTCGTGAGCAGCTTCTCCGCGTACGGCCGAAGCGTCCTCGCCTTGGCGTGCGTGGTGCGGATCCGGCCATGGCGGAACAGGTCGCTCGCAAGGTTCGAGAGCATGAGGCTCTGGTGGGCGGGCCCACCGCCGAGGCGAGGTCCTCGCTTTGGCGTCGGCATCGATCGATCTCCTGGACGTCGTGAGTCAGTGCGTCGCGGCGTGCACCCCGGGACGTGCCCGCCGGGTGCGCGGTGCGCCTACTCCTTGAGGGCGATTCCCAGCTCGGTGAGCTTCTCGCGCACCTCGTCGACCGACTTGGCGCCGAAGTTGCGGATCTCGAGCAGTTCCTGCTCCGTCATGTCGCGCAGCTGACCGACACTCTGCACACCCTCGCGCTTGAGGCAGTTGTACGAGCGCACCGACAGGTCGAGGTCCTCGATCGGCATGTCGCCGACCGGGTCGCCGATGGCGGCCAGCGCCTCCTCGGGCGACACCACGATGCCACCGGGTCCGGAGGTCTCGTAGTCGGCGAACTGCTCGAACAGGGCCTTGAGTGTCTCACCGGCCGACGAGAGCGCCTGCGCCGGGGTCACGGACCCGTCGGTCTCGACGTCGAGGATCAGTTCGTCGTAGTTCGTCATCTGCTCGACACGGGTCGGCTCGACGCGGTAGGCGACCCGACGGATCGGGCTGAACACCGAGTCGATGGCGATGACGCCGATGGGGTCGTTCGACCGCTTGTTGACGTCGGAGGTGACGTAGCCACGTCCCCGCTCGACCGTGAGGTACATCTCGAGGTGGCCGTTGGCGTTGAGCGTCGCGATGTGCAGGTCCTCGTTGACGACCTCCACCTGCGACGGCGCGAAGATGTTCTCCGCGGTCAGCACACCGGGGCCGTCACCACCGAGGAAGATCTCGACCGGCTCGTCGGACTCGGAGCGCACGACGAGGTCCTTGATGTTGAGGATGATGTCGGTGACGTCCTCCTTGACCCCCTCGATCGCCGAGAACTCGTGGAGGACGGCGCCGCCCTCCGGTCCCGCGGCCTGGGCCGAGGTGAACCGGATGCGCGTCACCGCCGCACCCGGGACGGACGACAGCAGGGTCCGGCGAAGCGAGTTGCCGATCGTGTAGCCGAAGCCCGGCTCGAGCGGCTCGATGCGGAAACGGGAACGGATCCCGTCCTCCAGCACCTCCTCGTTCATGCGTGGGCGGTAGGCGATGAACGGGGAACCCGTCGACGTCTCCGCGAGGGTGATGACACCCTCTTCGTCGTAGAAGCCGAAGTCGGACATTGTTGCTCCTCACGTGGTTCGGCGGGTGGACCCGCCACGTGCCACCCTCGTTCCCGGGGCCATCGGCAGCACGTTCCTGTGTCCGCGATCCGGTGTCCCGGGCCGGAACGCGGGCCGTGGGTCCACCCCACGGCGTGATGTCTGGACGCTGGCGACGACGTGCGCAGGCGCGCGCGCCGACCGCCTCGCGACTACTTCGAGTAGAGCTCGACGATCATCTGTTCCGTGCACGGCGCATCGATCTGGGAACGGACCGGCTCGTCGACGACCGTGACGCGGAACGCGCTCTGGTCGGACTCGAGCCATCCCGGCACGGTGCGGGAACCGAACACCTCGAGCGATCCGACGACGGCCTGCGATTCGCGCGACTTCTCGCGGATCTCGATGACGTCGCCGGCCTTCACGCGGAACGAGGGCACGTTCGTGGTGCGCCCGTTGACCGTGACGTGCCGGTGACTGACCATCTGGCGCGACTCCGCGCGGGTCCGCCCCCAGCCGCCGCGGTACAGCACGTTGTCCAGCCGCAGTTCGAGCAGGATCAGCAGGTTCTCACCGGTCCGACCGGGCCTGCGGTTGGCCTCCTCGTAGTAGCGACGGAACTGCTTCTCGAGCACGCCGTAGTAGTACCGAGCCTTCTGCTTCTCGCGCAGCTGGAGCAGGTACTCCGACTCCTTGATGCGTCCGCGCCCGTGGTCACCCGGCGGGTAGGGGCGCTTGGCGAAGCTCTTGTCGTTGCCCTTGAGGTCGATGCCGAGACGGCGCGACTTCTTGGTGAGCGGACCGGTGTAACGGGCCATGACCTGGAATCCTTGGTTCGCGGGTGGCGGCGTCAGGTACGACGACGCTTCGGCGGGCGGCAGCCGTTGTGCGGCACCGGGGTGATGTCGCGGATGGACAGGACCTCGACCCCCTGCGCGGCCAGGGTGCGGATGGCGGTCTCCCGACCTGCGCCCGGCCCCTTGCACAGCACGTCGACCTTGCGCACGCCGTTCTCG
>JBJHCV010000006.1:0-163714 GCA_050486225.1 Nitriliruptoraceae bacterium | reverse complement strand
CGAAGCCGGTGGCCCAACCCTTTTGGGAGGGAGCCGTCGAAGGTGGGATCGGCGATTGGGACGAAGTCGTAACAAGGTAGCCGTACCGGAAGGTGCGGCTGGATCACCTCCTTTCTGGAGTCTCGAGAAATGCATTGCGACGGAACCGTACGTGTCCCGTGTGATGCTCGAGCTCAGTGAACCACTGGCTATTCGATGCGTGGGTCCGCTGGATCCTCCGCTCGGGGAGTGCCCCGGCAGGCAGTGAGTATTTCATTGTCGGTCCGGATACGGCATGTGACCGAGCCGAAGTTTCCCGTCACACATTGGGCACCTTGTGCAGCTCTGAGGGAGCGTTGCTCCTTCGGCTGATCGCGCCGTAATGGCGCGGGGACCTTCCACCGTATTCGAGTGGGCAGGCCCGCGTCGGCGCTCCGGCCGTTCCTTGAGAACTCCATAGCGAGCGCGAGCATCTATACGGCAAGTATTCAAGGGCACATGGTGAATGCCTTGGCACCGAGAGCCGATGAAGGACGTGGGAGGCTGCGATAAGCCCAGGGGAGGAGTCAACCATCCATCGATCCTGGGATCTCCGAATGGGGAAACCCGGCTGGGGTCATGCCCAGTCAGGCCTGTCTGAACACATAGGACAGGTGCAGGGAACCCGGGGAACTGAAACATCTCAGTACCCGGAGGAAGAGAAAGCAACCGCGATACCCCGAGTAGTGGTGAGCGAAAGGGGTTCGAGCCTAAACCGATCACGTGTCAAGCCGGCAGGCGTTGCGTGATCGGGGTTGTGGGACCATCCAGATGGATCTGCCGGTCCATCAAGGAGTCAGAAAACTCGCGTGTAGCGGAACAGGGTGGAAAACCTGGCCATAGACGGTAACAGCCCGGTACGTGAAGCACGTAGAGTCTCCTGGATGTCATCCCGAGTAGGGCGGGGCCCGTGAAATCCCGTCTGAATCTGCGAGGACCACCTCGTAAGGCTAAATACTCCTCGGTGACCGATAGCGGACAAGTACCGTGAGGGAATGGTGAAAAGAACCCCGGGAGGGGAGTGAAAGAGAACCTGAAACCGTGTGCTTACAAACCGTTGGAGCGGATCTTCGGATCCGTGACAGCGTGCCTTTTGAAGAATGAGCCAACGAGTTAGCCGTCGCTGGCAAGGTTAACCCGTCGAGGGGAAGCCGAAGCGAAAGCGAGTCCGAATAGGGCGACGAGTCGGCGGCGCTAGACCCGAAACCAAGTGATCTATCCATGGGCAGGGTGAAGCGAGGGTAAGACCTCGTGGAGGCCCGAACCGTTGTGGGTTAAAAACCGCTCGGATGACCTGTGGATAGGGGTGAAAGGCCAATCAAACTTGGTGATAGCTGGTTCTCCCCGAAATGCATTTAGGTGCAGCGTCGTGCGTTCCTTGTCGGGGGTAGAGCACTGTTTGGGCTAGGGGGCCTAAAAGCTTACCGAACTCAGGCAAACTCCGAATACCGACAAGCTAGAGCACGGCAGTGAGAACGCGGGGGATAAGCTCCGTGTTCGAAAGGGAAACAGCCCAGACCGCCAGCTAAGGTCCCTAAGTCATGGCTAAGTGGCAAAGGATGTGAGATCGCAGAGACAACCAGGAGGTTGGCTTAGAAGCAGCCACCCTTGAAAGAGTGCGTAATAGCTCACTGGTCAAGTAATCTTGCGCCGATAATGTAACGGGGCTAAGCCATGTACCGAAGCTGCGGATTCGAGCCACGAGGCGAAAGCCGGCTCGAGTGGTAGGGGAGCGTCGATACGCGAGTGAAGCTGCGGGGTAACCCAGTGGTGGACGCGTGTCGAGTGAGAATGTAGGCATGAGTAGCGAAAGGGGAGGGAGGAACTCCCCCGCCGATTGACCAAGGGTTCCTGGGGAAGGTTCATCCGCCCAGGGTAAGTCGGGACCTAAGGCGAGGCCGACAGGCGTAGCCGATGGACAACTGGTTGATATTCCAGTACCACCTTGAAAGCGTCTATACCGAACAGCGTGTGCTAACGGCGTCTACGGGCGTCGGACCCCGCGGTCAGTAGGTCACCGATGGCGTGACGGAGAAGGCTAGGTGATCCCGGGCGTTGGTAGTCCCGGGGCAAGTGCGTAGGGCGTGGACCAGGTAAATCCGGGCCACACGAAGCCTGAGACACGATGCAGAGTCTGAGACGAATTCACTGATGCCATGCTTCCAAGAAAAGCGTCTAGGGAGTCTTCAGGGTGCCCGTACCCCAAACCGACACAGGTGGTCAGGTAGAGAATACCGAGGCGATCGAGTGAACTCTGGTTAAGGAACTAGGCAAATTGGCCCCGTAACTTCGGGATAAGGGGCGCCTCTGTTGGTGATGGACCTTGCGTCCTGAGCTGGTGGAGGTCGCAGTGACCAGGCCCAAGCGACTGTTTACCAAAAACACAGGAGCGTGCTAACACGCAAGTGGATGTATACGCTCTGACGCCTGCCCGGTGCTGGAACGTTAAGCGGAGGGGTCAGCTTCGTGCGAAGCTCCGAAGCCAAGCGCCAGTAAACGGCGGCCGTAACTATAACGGTCCTAAGGTAGCGAAATTCCTTGTCGGGTAAGTTCCGACCTGCACGAATGGCGTAACGACTTGGGCACTGTCTCGACCAGAGGCTCGGCGAAATTGCACTGCGAGTAAAGATGCTCGCTACGCGCAGCAGGACGGAAAGACCCCGGGACCTTTACTGTAGCTTGGTATTGAGGCTTGGTACGTCACGTGCAGGATAGGTGGGAGACTTTGAAGCTGACACGCCAGTGTTGGTGGAGTCGTCCTTGGAATACCACCCTTGTCGTGCTGAGTCCCTAACTTCGATCCGTTATCCGGATCAAGGACAGTGCCTGGCGGGCAGTTTAACTGGGGCGGTTGCCTCCTAAAGAGTAACGGAGGCGCCCAAAGGTTCCCTCAGACCGGTCGGCAATCGGTCGCTGAGTGTAAAGGCACAAGGGAGCTTGACTGCGAGAGAGACATCTCGAGCAGGGACGAAAGTCGGGCTTAGTGATCCGACGGTGGCATGTGGAAGCGCCGTCGCTCAACGGATAAAAGGTACCCCGGGGATAACAGGCTGATCTTCCCCAAGAGTCCATATCGACGGGAAGGTTTGGCACCTCGATGTCGGCTCATCGCATCCTGGGGCTGGAGCAGGTCCCAAGGGTCGGGCTGTTCGCCCGTTAAAGCGGTACGCGAGCTGGGTTCAGAACGTCGTGAGACAGTTCGGTCCCTATCCGCTGCGCGCGTTGGTGATTTGACAGGACCTGTCCCTAGTACGAGAGGACCGGGATGGACGTACCTCTAGTGTGCCGGTTGTTCCGCCAGGAGCATGGCCGGTTGGCTACGTACGGAAGGGATAAGCGCTGAAGGCATCTAAGCGCGAAGCCCGCCTGGAGATGAGATCACCCACCCCTTCGAGGGGGTAAGGGCCCCAGTAGACGACTGGGTCGATAGGCCGGAAGTGGAAGCGTGGCAACACGTGGAGCTGACCGGTACTAATAGCCCGAGGGCTTGCCGTACTCGCTCGCGCTCGCTATGGAGTTCACAGGAACTCCGGTGGATCACGTGTTCGTCACGTGTTCCACCGGGCCTGCTGAACCAGAACGGTCGTCCTTCGGGATGACCTGCATATCCAACAGGTGTCACAGATCTCCCGTGGCCCTAGCGGAGGGGACACACCCGGTCACATTCCGAACCCGGAAGTTAAGCCCTCCAGCGCCGATGGTACTGCCGGGGCAACCCGGTGGGAGAGTAGGTCGCCGCGGGAACCTTTGTAACGTGTGAGGCCACCCTGTGACGGGGTGGCCTCACACGTTTATACCCGTCAAGATCGACTGCAGGCCATCACCGGGTTCCGGTCAGGTGCCGAGGAGGACGTCGTGCCCGACGAGACGAGGCGATCCGGTCGCCCAGGCCGGGAGCACGGAGAAGGTCGCGACCGCGGTCGGCGCGGGGGCAGGAACGCGCCCAACGTTCCGACGGGGGCCGCTGCGCGTGTACCGCCGGCGGCTAGACGCGTCGCCCCTCGCTCGGTCCGGCGGCCGGAACTTCCGCGCGACGAGCAGCCCGATCTTCCCCGCGGTGTGACGAGAGAGATCGAGCGCGCGCTGGGCAAGGGGCCGAGGTCGCGCGACGTCTCTCTGGCGCTCAGCATCGGGTCAGCGGCGATCGACGAGGACCGGGCGGACCTCGCGATCGAGTACCTCGAGTGGGCGAAGGACCAGGCACCCCGCATCGCTGCCATCCGTGAGGCGTACGGCGTCGCCCTGTACCTGGAGGAGCGTTACCAGGACGCGCTCGCCGAACTGAAGGCCTACCGACGGATGACCGGCCGCACCGACCAGAACCACGTCGCAGCGGACTGCCTGCGAGCACTCGGTCGCGAGGTCGACCAGGTCGCGGTGCTCGCCGACGCACTCATGTCCGACGACTCTGCGCCGGTCGACCGCCGCGCCGAGGCAGCCATCGTGTGGGCCTCCGCAGTCGCAGACGGCGGCGCCGTCGACGACGCGCGATCCATCCTGCGCCGCTTCGCGTCGCGGGTGACGCTCGAGGCCGGAGAGCCTGCGGCTCGGGTCCACTACGTGGCGGGTGACCTCGCCGAGCGTGCCGGTGATGCAGCAGCGGCACGTGGCAGTTTCGAGACGGTCCGCGGCATCGACCCGGACTACCTCGACGTCGCCGGGAGGCTCGCCGCCCTGGACGACTGATCAGGCCCTGCGCTCGCAACGTCGGCGGGTCAGGACACGTCCATGACGTCCGGGTCGATGTCCTCCTCGTCCGTGGGATCGTCCTCGCTCGGTTGACGGTCGCCCGGCAGGGCGATGTGGAGGATGGCGTGTCCCGGCTGCACGAGCGGAAGCGTCGTCGCGCCGATGACGTGTCCCTCCTCGTCCGCCTCGACCACGGCTCGCTCGGCACCCAGCGGACTCGACGTCGTCCACAGGGGCTGACCCGGACGGACGTGATCCCCCGACTCGACGTGGAGTTCGACGATCCCTCCCCGGTCCGCGCGAAGCCACCGCGACTCGTGGAGCACCATCGGTTCAGGCTCCGCGGGGTACGGGGCGTCGTCGATCATGTCGAGTCGCTGCATCACGCGGAGCACACCGCGCCGCCCGGTGTCGATGGCGTCGTCGTCGAAACGCAGCGGTCCACCCGCCTCGTACGTGAGCACTCCGACACCCTGGTCGCCGGCCGCGGCGCGAAGTGATCCGGGGCGGACGCGCGCGTCGAGCACGAACGGCGCGCCGAACGCGAGCGCGAGGCGGAGCATCGACTCGTCCGAGGTCACCAGACGGACCTGTGGCACGTTCGTGCGATGGTTGGCCGCGGTGTGCAGGTCGATGCCGATGTCGCTGCCGGTGACCACCTCGTCGAGGAGCAGGCGCGCGAAGCGTGACGCCATGGACCCGTCGTGGGACCCGGGAAACGAACGGTTGAGGTCACGGCGGTCCGGCATGTAGCGAGAGTTGATCTGCACGCCGGGAACGTTCGCCATCGGCACGACGACGACGCTGCCACGCAGACGTGCCGCGTCGAGTTCGTCGAGCAGCAGCCGACAGATGGCGATCCCGTTCAGTTCGTCGCCGTGGACCGCGGCGGTGACGAACACCCTGGGCCCGTCGTCAACGCCGTTGACGACGGTCATCGGCAGCGTCGTCAGGTCGCCCGTGAACGACTCGGTGGCCGCCGGGGCGAGGTCGCGTCGTTCGCCGGGCTCGACCGTGACACCTGCGACGGTGATCACCCCGTTCACGCCGCCCCGCCCAGGTCCGTGTCCGGTGCCGCCGGAACCACCGGGCGCCCTGCGACGTACCCGCGACCCGGGTCGACCACACACCGACCCTCGAGGGTGCGCCGACCGAGCAGCATGCGGAAGTTCATGCCTGACCGATCCGTGAGCGTGATGTCCGCGGTCGTGTCGATGCGCCCGACCACGATGCGGGTGTGCACGACGGCGCGGGTCTCGGAACGGGCACCCGTGTCCCGGACCCGTCGGAACGCCACGACCGGGGCCGTGATCGGGTGGTGCTCCTCGGCGCCGCGGCGGCCCAGCACCACGTCGAAGCTCGCCGTCGCCGAACCGTCCGCCGCATGCACGATCTCGAGGTCTCGCACGTGGAGGGCGCTCGTCCGTGCGCCGGTGTCGAGCTTGGCGCGCAGTTGCAGGCCCCATTCGGGCAGCGCGACGTGTTCCTTCCAGCCGAGCGTGTACCCGGGTGAACTCACGATCCCTCCTGGGCCGGGTCGACGTCGGTCGCCGGGTCGTGGCAGGGGCAGGTGTCGCCACCCCTCGTGAGCGTAGGCTGGCCGCCGCAGGCCCCGGCGCATTCGGTGGCTGGCTCTGCCCGGTCGGGTCGCGCGGACCGCGGGCGACACACCAGGGAGGTCTCCCGTGCACCAGCTCCACCCGGATCGCCGCAGCGTCGATCTCGACGACCTCTACGCAGGACTCGTGCTCGACGGTGGCGTCGATCGCGCTCACGTCAGCGTGGGCATGGTCGCGTCCGTGGATGGTGCCGCCACCGTCGACGGACGAACTGGCGAGCTCGGGGCAGCCGCAGACCACGTCGCCTTCCGGGCGCTGCGTGACCGTGCGGATGCCATCCTCGTGGGTGCGGGGACGGTCCGGGCCGAGGGATACGGCCCGGGGTCCGTCGACGGGTCGCGCCTGCAGGGCCGACGGTCCCGAGGACTGGCCGACCAGCCGAGGCTCGTCATCGTGTCCGCGTCGCTGGGCCTCGATCCGGACCATCGCGTGTTCTCGGGCCCCGTGCCGCCCGTCGTGGTGACCCACCAGCGTGCTCGTGACGCTGCGTCGACTGCCCTCGGCGCCGTGTGTGACCTGTGGGTGGCCGGCGACGACGCCGTGGACCTCGCGCAGATGCTTCGCATGCTCGCTCGCGAGGGGCTGACACGCGTGCTCTGCGAGGGAGGACCGACGCTCAACGGGGGGCTGCTCGAGGCCGGCCTCGTCGACGAGCTGTTCGTGACCGTGGCACCGTGTCTCGTCGGCGGCGATGCTCCTCGCATCGTGACGGGCACGGGCTCGGGCGAGGTGGTGAGGCTCGAACTGGTGAGCGTCCACGAACACGAGGGAGAACTGCTGCTTCGCCACCGCGTCGAGTCTCCGCGGTCCTCTGGCTGACGGGATCCCGGTTGGTAGTCTCGCCGCAGACGACCAGGAGCCCTCTCGTGAACCCCGCGTTCCAGCGCTACCTCGAGGCAGCGTCGGGTCTGACGACCCTCACGGCGAAGAAGGCCGAGCAGGTCGCACGCAGTCTCGTGCGGTCCGGTGCCGCGGCCGGTGACCAGCTCGGTGAACTGACCGAGGACCTCATGGAGCGGCAGCGCCGCAACCGTGAGGCGCTCGCGGCGTTCGTACGCAAGGAGAGCGAACGCGCCGTCGGTGCCATGGGCCTCACCACGCGCCGCGAACGGGCCGACCTGGAACGTCGCATCGCGCGACTCGAGGCAGAGGTTCGCCGACTGGGTGGCAGCACGGCGAAGAAGTCGACCGCGAAGAAGGCCACGGCGAAGAAGTCGACCGCGAAGAAGTCGACCGCGAAGAAGTCGACCGCGAAGAAGGCCACGGCGAAGAAGTCGACGGCCAGGAAGTCGACCGCGAAGAAGTCCACCTCTTGACGGACGGCATCGAGGGTGGCGGCGACGCTGCCGGGACGGCCTCGTCCCAGGTGGAGGCGGTCGACGACGTGCTGGAGGACCTGCGGCAACGGGTCGAGCAGATCGACGCGCTCGACCTCTCCGACCGCGTCGCCGCCCTCGAACAGGTCAACGAGGGACTCGTCAGGGCGCTCGGTGAACTCGACGACCTCTAGGTTGCTGGGTACGCGTCACGGAGCGTCGCCCTGAGCTCCGCGAGGCGGCGGCTCGACGCCGAACTCGTTCGTCGGCGACTCGTGACGACGCGAAACCAGGCGCACGAGACCATCCGGGCAGGGCGCGTCACCGTCAACGGGGCGCCGGCCTCCAAGCCCGCGACGATGGTCCTGCCGTCCGACGCGCTCGTGATCGAACGCCCGGGACATCCGTACGTGAGCCGCGGCGGTGTCAAGCTCGCCCACGCCCTGGACCGGTTCTCGATCGAGGTCGCCGGTCGACGGTGCCTCGACGCCGGTGTGTCGACCGGCGGCTTCACCGACTGCCTGCTCCAGCGCGGCGCACAGCACGTGCAGGCGTTCGACGTGGGGTACGGGCAGGTCCACGAACGCATCCGGACCGACCCACGAGTCACGATCCGGGAACGCACCAACGTGCGCCACCTCACGGCCGGCGACATCGAGCAACCCGCCCCGGACCTCGTGGTCGCCGACCTGTCGTTCATCTCCCTACGACTCGTGCTCGGCGTGCTCTTCGAGGTGTCGGCGTCGACTGCCGAGGCCGTCGTGCTCGTCAAGCCCCAGTTCGAGGCGAGGCGTGAGGACGTGGGGCGCGGCGGTGTCGTGCGCGACCCGAAGGTGTGGGAGCGGGCCCTGCGGGGCGTCGCCGACGCCGCCCGTGGTGCCGGGCGTGCGGGCTTCGCCGTGACGCCGTCCCCGATCACCGGGGCAGCGGGCAACGTCGAGTTCCTCGCGCACCTGTTCACCGTCGCGCCGCTGACCGCGGGCTACCGTGACGACGGCTCGCAGGACGTCGATGCCTGCATCGTGGCCGCGATCGAGGAGGCCGATCGGTGACCACCCGGTCCGTTGGCCTGGTCATCCACGCCGGCCGCGAGGGTTCCATCCGCGTCGCTGCCCGAGCGGCCGACCTCCTGCGTGACCGAGGTGTCACGGTCGTGGTCGCCGAGGACTCCCGGATCGAGGAGGGGCAGGGCGACGGACTCGGTGACGTCGCCCCGATCGTCGACGCGCACACGTTCACCCGCCAGGTCGACCTGGCGATCTCGTTCGGGGGGGACGGGACGTTCCTGCGCGCCGCGCACCTGTGCCGTCCGTCGGCGGTCCCGATCCTGGGCGTGAACCTCGGTCGGCTCGGGTTCCTCGCCGAGATCGAGGTCGACGACCTCGAGGACGCCATGGCTGCCGTGGCCGACGGACGGTGGGTCGTCGAGCACCGGTCGACGCTGACCCTCGCGATCGACGTCGACGGCGCACCGCTCGGTGGAGGTTCGGACGCTGGCGACGGAGGCTGGGCGCTCAACGAGGTCTCCATCGAGAAGACCGCACGTCAGCGACTCCTGCTCATGGACGTGTCGATCGGCGGTCAACTGTTCGCCCGGATGTCGGCGGACGCCCTGGTCGTGGCGACCTCGACGGGTTCGACGGCGTACGCACTGTCGGCCGGGGGACCGATCCTGTCCCCACGGATCGACGCCACGCTCGTCGTGCCCGTTGCTCCCCACTCCCTGTTCGATCGCACGGTGGTCGCGGCACCCGACGAGACGGTGGAGGTGCTCCTCGTCGAGGACCAGCCGTCGGCGCTGGTGTCGTGTGACGGGCGTGACCCGCGGGAGGTTCCGGCGGGCGCGCGGATCCGGGTGCGCGGGGGCGGGTCGACCGTGCCGATCGCCCGCCTGTCGACGCTGGAGTTCTTCGGACTCGTCCGACGCAAGTTCGGGCTCACGTGAGGCGTGTCCACGACTGGTCGCCGTCCCCACCGGGTTCCGTCCCAGGGCACCTGTAGCCTGCGGCGAGTCGGCGGCAGGCGACGAGCGCGCGACGACGGAGGGGACCCGGCGTGATCGAGGAGCTCCACATACGCGGCCTCGGTGTGATCGAGCAGGCGACGCTTCGCCTCGCCCCGGGGCTGACCGTGGTGACCGGCGAGACCGGTGCCGGCAAGACGATGCTGGTCACCGCCCTGGAACTGCTGCTCGGCGCCCGCTCGGACGCCAACCTGGTGCGCACCGGCACGAGCGGCGTGCTGGTCGAGGCGGTCATCGACCCGGCGCCCGAGGAGGCGTGGCCGTGGCTCGACGACCCCGGCGACCCGCTCATCGTGTCTCGGGAGATCCCGGTCGACGGGCGGTCGAGGGCGCGCGTCGCGGGTCGCCTCGTCCCGGCAGCGACCCTCGCGGAGCTGCTCGGCACCCAGGTCGAGGTCCACGCGCAGCACGAACACGTCCGGCTCGCGCGGCCCGACGTGCAGCGTGCCCTGCTCGACCGTTACGCGGGCGACGTGCACCAGCGGACGCTCGATCGGTACCGGGAACTGCACACACGGTGGCGGGCACTGGTGGATCGCCGCGACCAGATCGTGACCGACGCACAGGCGCGTGCCCGGGAACTCGATCGGCTCCGGTTCGAGGTACGCGAGATCGACGGGGCCCAGGTGGACCCCGCCATCGACGGGGACATCGATCGTGAACTGCAGGTGCTGGCGCACGCAGACGACCTGCGCCTGGCGGTCGGGACGGCCGCGGAGGCACTCGACAGCGAGCACGCAGGTGAGGTCCTGGGGGAGGCGGTCGCGGCACTGCGTCGCGTCGACGTCGACGACCCGCGGCTCGACGAACTGCGTCGACGGCTCGACGCGGCCGTGGCGGACGTGACGGAGCTGTCGACCGACCTGCGCGACCACGCCGACGGGATCGAGGCCGACCCCCGGAGACTCGCGGAACTGCAGGAGCGGCGGCACGTGCTCGGCACGCTGATGCGTAAGTACGGCGACGACCTGCAGGCCGTGCTGACGTACGCGGCCGACGCGCACGAGCGCATCGCGACCCTCGAGGCGGAGGAGGCCGACGCCGGCGAACTCGACGGTCGCGTCGACGCGCTGCGAGCCGAACTCGAGGAACTGGCTGCAGACGTGCATCGTGGTCGTGACGCGGCCGGGGCCCGACTCGCGCGCGAGGTCGACGGCCACCTGGCCGACCTCGGCATGCCGCACGCGCGGGTCACCGTCGAGGTGGAGGCGCTCGCCGACACGCTGCACGCCGACGGGGCCGATCGGGTCACGTTCCTGCTCGCGGCCAATCCCGGTGAACCCGCGCGCCCGATCGCGCGAGCCGCCTCGGGAGGCGAACGGTCTCGCGTGTCACTCGCCATCGAGGTCGCGCTCGCCGGGGTCGACGACGCCCGCGTGCTCGTGTTCGACGAGGTGGACGCCGGCATCGGCGGGGCCACCGCGATGGCCGTGGGGGAGAAGCTCGCGATGCTCGCGCGCGGTGACGGTGGCGACCGGCGGCAGGTGCTGTGCGTGACGCACCTGGCCCAGCTCGCGGCGTTCGCCGACGTCCACCACGTGGTGGAGAAGGGCGTCGCCGACGGGCGCACGGTGACCACCAGCCGGCAGGTCGCCGAGGACGACCGGGTCGGTGAACTGTCGCGGATGCTCGGAGGTGACGCCACCGCGGTGGAGGGTCGCGAACACGCCCGCAGCCTGCTCGACCAGGCGCTCACCCGGCGCGCAGGCTGAGCGCAGTGGTCGTTGGCTTCGCCGGGGGCGGGGCGCTACGGTCGCTCGGGCCGCGCCTGCGGTTCATCGGACCGCCAGGAGGTCGCGGGTGACGAGCGGCACGCACCAGGTCAGGCACATCTTCGTGACCGGCGGCGTCTCGTCCGCCCTCGGCAAGGGAATCACCGCCGCTTCGCTCGGGCGACTGCTCAAGGCACGTGGCCTGCGCGTGACCCTGCTCAAGCTCGACCCGTACATCAACGTCGACCCCGGCACGATGAACCCGTTCGAACACGGCGAGGTGTTCGTGACCGAGGACGGGGGAGAGACCGACCTCGACCTCGGGCACTACGAACGCTTCATCGACGAGAACCTGTCGCGGGGCTCGTCCGTGTCCTCGGGGCAGGTCTGGTCCGAGGTGATCGCACGGGAGCGCCGGGGGGACTACCTCGGCCGAACGGTGCAGGTCATCCCGCACATCACCGACGAGATCAAGGCCCGGATCACCGCGGTCGCCGACGACGTCGACGTCGTGATCACCGAGGTCGGCGGCACGGTCGGCGACATCGAGGGCCTGCCGTTCCTCGAGGCGATCCGCCAGCTTCGTCACGACGTCGGTCGGGACAACATCCTGTACGTCCACTGTGCGCTCGTGCCCTGGATCGCCGCGTCCGGCGAGCTCAAGACCAAGCCGGCGCAGCATTCGGTCCGGGAGCTGCGGTCGATCGGGATCCAGCCGGACGTGCTGGTGCTGCGCAGTGACCGGGAGATCGACCAGGGGCTCAAGCACAAGGTCGCGCTGCAGTGTGACGTCGACGAGTCGGCCGTCATCTCCGCCGTCGACCAGGCCTCGCTCTACGAGGTGCCGATCGCGATGCGCGAGGAGGGCCTCGACCGGGTCGTGGTGCAGCGCCTCGGACTGGGCGACGCCGAACCGGACCTGACGGAGTGGGAACGGCTGGTCTCCGACGTGCGGTCCGCCCGGGAACACGTGACGGTCGCGATCGTCGGCAAGTACGTCGACCTGCCGGACGCGTACCTGTCCGTGGTGGAGGCGCTGCGCCACGGAGGGATCGCGAACGGGGTGACCGTGTCGATCCGATGGGTCGCGTCCGACGATCTCGACCCGACGGCGTCCTCGGACACCTCGTCGACGGCGGAGCGACTGCTCGCAGGGGTCGACGGAATACTCGTGCCCGGGGGGTTCGGCGTCCGCGGTGTCGAGGGCAAGATCGCCGCGATCCGCCATGCCCGGCAGCAGGGGATCCCGTTCCTCGGACTGTGCCTGGGACTGCAGCTCGCCGTGGTCGAGTTCGCGCGGTCCGTCGCCGGGATCCCACGAGCGAACTCGTCGGAGTTCGATCCGCAGACCCCGGACCCCGTCATCGACCTGATGCTCGACCAGCGTGACGTGACCAACATGGGCGGCACGATGCGTCTGGGCTCCTATCCGGCGGAACTGGTGCCTCGCTCCCTGGCACGGGCGCTGTACGGGCAGGCCCGGGTCGACGAACGCCACCGACACCGCTTCGAGTTCAACAACGCCTACCGGGAACGCCTGCAGGCGGCGGGTCTGGTCCTGTCGGGCCTGTCACCCGACGGATCGCTCGTGGAGTTCGTCGAACTCGACGACCATCCCTGGTTCGTCGCGACCCAGGCGCACCCTGAGTTCCGTTCACGGCCCACCAGGCCGCACCCCCTGTTCTCCGGGTTCGTCGGCGCGGCCCTCGGTCACCTGCGCCAGGCGTTGGGTCGACTGCCCGTGGAGCTCGACGAGCCGACCGCCGCCGAGGTGGCCTCGGCCATCGGGTCGTCGGACGTCGGGGAGTCCGGCACGTGAACGCCGAGGAGGGCACCGGCGAGGTGGGTTGGTTCGACACCCTCGACTCCGTCGAGCAGTACGCGGGGTACTCGCGCGTCCTGCTCGAGACGGTCCGTACACCCGATGGACAGCAGGTCGTGCGCGAGATCGTCGACCACGACGACGCGGTCGCCGTCGTGGCGCTGACCGACGCCGACCAGGTCGTGCTGCTCCGTCAGTACCGTCAACCCGTTCGTGGGCACCTGCTCGAGATCCCGGCCGGAACCCTCGACGTCGAGGGCGAGGAACCCGAGGCTGCCGCCCGACGTGAACTCGCCGAGGAGGCGCGCCTGCAGACCAGCGAACTCGAGCACCTCACCACCTTCCACAACTCGGCGGGGTGGTCCACGGAACGCACCCACCTGTACCTCGCTCGAGAGGTGACCCCGGCCCCGCTTCCCGACGGGTTCACGCCGGAGGCCGAGGAGGCCGAGATGGAGGTGGTGTACATGGACTTCGCGCTCGCGGTGGAGGAGGCGCGCCGCGGCGGGATCTCCGACTCCAAGACCGTGCTCGGTCTGCTGCTGGCGGCGGAGCGCCGCTGATCGTCGAGGCCGCCGGCGCGGTCGCGCGGCCGGTGGCCTCCGTTCGTACGGGGTCGTGGTCGCGTGCCGTGTCAGGCGTCGGTACGATCGATCCTGGCCGTCCCGGAGAGGCCGATGCCGCTGTCGGAGCACGAAGAACGAATCCTCGCGGAGATCGAGCGTCAGCTCGCCGAGGAGGATCCCCGATTCGTCGCGCGTGCGCGACGGGTGCGCGGCTGGTCCCGCACCCTGCGTGTCCGGCTCGCCGCCGTGATGGCCGTCCTCGGACTCGCGGGCGTGTTCTCCCTCGTCTTCTCGATCGTGTTCGCCGCGATCGGCATGGTCCTGCTGTTCGGTGCGATCGTGCTGGCCGCGACGACCGTCGCCGAGGGCCAGCGAGCGGTCGATCGTTCGTCGGGCTGACCGTCCCCCGACCGGCGCACTCCTCAGGATCCCGCTGACGCGGGATCCTCTCACGTCTCGGGTGTCGTGTGCCGCCACGCACGCGCCCTGCCGCCGTGACCGTGCCCACCACTCTGCTCCCCGTTCATGTACCCGGCGTGCGGGCGTGCGCTGATCCATGTGGTTCGACGATGCATCACCTGCACTTCCGTTCACACGACTGCGGACGTCAGGCCCTGCTTCTCGTCGCGACGACGGAGGCCTCGATGGGCCGTGACCATCGGTATTTCTCCGGAATCTCGCCGTTGTGCTTGCGAGGGGAGGGTGGATGCCGTAGTGTGGAGCGATGTGGAGGGATTTCCCGTGCCGGGGAGTCCGGGTGGTGCGTCTTGCCACCGTGGCGAAGTGAGGTCAGGGCGGTGTTCCTCGGAGAGCATCAGCACACGCTGGACGCGAAGGGGCGGGTGATCCTCCCGTCGCGCTTTCGCGAGCGCCTGGCCAGCGGGCTCGTGTTCGTCCCGTCGCAGGACCGGTGCATCGACGTCTATCCGTTGATCGCGTTCGAGCGGCGCGTCGAGGAACTGCGGTCCGTGCCCCGCGAGGACCAGCGAGCGCGTTCGTACCTGCGAGTGCTGCTGGCGGGTGCTCACGAGGAGAAGCCCGACTCCCAGGGTCGCGTGACGATCCCGGGGCGGCTGCGCGACTACGCAGGTCTCACGCGTGACCTGACCGTCAACGGGGCCGACGAGAAGGTCGAGATCTGGGACCGCGAGCTGTGGGACGCCTACCGCCAGACGGCCGAGGAGGCGTTCGCCAACCTCGACGGTCCGTTCGCGGGGTTGTGACCATGATGACGGCCGCCCCGCCCCACGTGCCCGTGATGCTCGACCGGGTCACCGAACTGCTCGCTGCGGCACCCGAGGGTGTGGTGGTCGACGGCACCCTCGGCGCAGGGGGGCACGCGCTGGCGGTGCTCGAGGCACGGGTGGCACGGCACGGTTCGGCGCGACTGATCGGCATCGACCGGGATCCGGTCGCGCTCGACCTGGCCCGCAGCCGGCTCGACGTTCCCGGCGCCGAGGTCGAACTGGTGCGTGCGCGCTTCGACCGCATGGGCCAGGTGCTCGACGAACGTGGCGTCGACCGGGTCGCGGGGGTCCTGCTCGACCTCGGTCTGTCCTCGATGCAGCTCGACCACGGGGAGCGCGGGTTCGGTTACCGGACCGAGGGCCCGCTCGACATGCGCATGGATCCAGACGGCGCCCTCACGGCCGCAGACATCGTCAACACCTGGCCCGTGGCCGAACTCGCGCGTGTCGTTCGCCGGCACGGGGAGGAACGCTTCGCCGATCGGATCGCACGGGCCATCGTCCGTGCACGGCCGGTCACCACCACGACCGAGCTCGCCGAGGTGGTTCGCGACGCCATCCCTGCCGCCACGCGACGCACCGGGGGACACCCGGCCACGCGGACCTTCCAGGCGCTCCGCATCGCGGTCAACGACGAACTCGAGGCGCTCGACGGCGTGCTCGACACGGTCGTCGACCGACTCCTGGTGGGTGGTGTCGCGGTCGTGCTGAGCTATCACAGCCTCGAGGACCGCAGGGTCAAGCAGGCGTTCGCCCGAGCTGCGCAGGGATGCGTGTGCCCGCCCGGTCTGCCCGTCTGCGCCTGCGGGCGGGCGCCACGCGTCGAACACCTCGTGCGTCGGCCGGAGCGACCGGACGCCGCCGAGATCGCCGCGAATCCTCGAGCCCGGTCCGCGCTGCTCCGTGCCGTCCGGCGCCTGGAGGATCGCCCGTGAGCGCGATCTCCGCACCGATGCGCGGGTCGGCCGTACGGGCCGCTCCGGATCGCCGCCCCCGCACGACCGCCGCTCCCGTCGCCCCTGTCGCCCCCGCCGCACCTGCGCCCCGACTGCGCGTCGTGCCACGGGTCCGCCAGCGGCACGTGCTCGCGTACCTGCTGCTCGTGTGCGCCATCCTCGCCGGTGCCGTGTTCGGCGTCGTCGCGCTCAGCGCGGCCGCCGCGGGCGCCGCCGTCGAGGCACGGGACCTGCAGGCTCGCGTCGACGCGCACGAGCGCGAGTACGGGCGGCTCGTCGCGCAGGTCGCCGCCCTGGAGGACCCTGCACGGATCCGTGAGATCGCCGAGGAACAGGGGCTCGCGCAGACCTCCTCGTTCCGCTACCTGCAGGTCGAGCGTCCGCTACCGACCGACCACACCGTGTCGAACGGGCGGGCGGGGCGCACCGGGGCGTCCGACTCGCGCACGACCGACCGCGTCAAGCCGATCCTGTCCATGGGTGCCGGATGACCGGGCAGGGCCCGCCTCGCGCGACGAACCGTGCCCGGATCGGGCCCAGCGCGACAGGGGTGGCGTTCCGCCGGATCCGGTCGCTGGTCGTCGTGTACGGACTGTGCGTCCTGCTCGCCGTCGGACAGCTCGTCAACATCCAGGTCGTCAACGCCGAGGAGTACTCGGAGCGCGGTGCGCGTCAGCGCGAGCGCCTCATCGACCTTCCGGCGTCACGAGGCCGGGTCTACGACCGCAACGGCGAGGTGCTCGCGACCTCGGTCGACAGCGTCACGATCGTGGCGAACCCCCGCGTGTTCCAGCCGTGGGAGTCCCAACCGGGCACACGTGTCCTGCCGGCGGTGGCGATCCCCGAGGCCGCCGCACGCATCGCGCCGGTCATCGGCCGCAGCGAGGAACACGTGGCCGCCCAGCTGTCACGTGACAGCCACTTCGCGTACCTCGCTCGTCAGCTCGACTGGGAGGTCGGCGAAGCGGTCAGGGCGCTGGGCCTGCGTGGCATCGACGTGCTGACCGAGCCTCGACGCGAGTACCCGACCGGTGGCCTGGCCGCCCACGTCGTGGGGTTCACGGGCATCGACGGCGACGGCCTGCAGGGGCTCGAGGCCGTGTACGACGACGTGCTGAGGGGTGAGCCGGGACAACTGGCCGTGGAACGCGCTCCGTCGGGACTGGAGATCGCGTCGGGCTTCCGTCACCTCACCGAGGCCGTTCCCGGAACCGACGTCGTGCTGACGCTCGACCGCGAGATCCAGCACGCCGCCGAGCGCGCGGCGGCCGGAGCGGTCGAGGCACACTCGGCGCGTGGAGCCAGTGTCGTCGTGCTCGACGCACGAACCTTCGACGTGCTCGCGATGGCCTCGGCGCCCGGGTTCGACCCCAACGACCGTCGCGAGGCCGACGCCGACGCGTGGCGCAACCGTGCCGTCACCGACACGTTCGAGCCCGGCTCCAGCCAGAAGGCCTTCACGTTCGCCGCGGCCATCGAGGAGGGGCTCGTCGCCGCGGCGACCCGCATCGACGTCCCTGCGACGCTTCGGGTCAGCGACCACGAGTTCTCCGACCTGTCGACGCGAACGACACCGGACCTGAGCGTCGCGGAGATCCTCGAACGATCGAGCAACGTCGGCACGATCATCATCGCCCAGCGACTGGGTGCGCAACGCCTCCACGACCACCTGCGGGCGTTCGGCTACGGCCAGCGCACGGGACTCGGGTTCCCGGGAGAGGCCGCCGGCCAGCTGATGCCCCACGAGAACTGGTGGGGCACGTCGCTGCCCACGATTGCGATCGGCCAGGGTGTCTCGGTCACGCTGCTGCAGCTCGCTGCGGGGTACGGAACACTCGCGAACGACGGCATGAGCGTCCATCCTCGTCTGCTGCGGGGCACCATCGGGTCCGACGGCCAGCTCGTGCCCACGGCGCCCGGCGAGGTGCAGCGTGTCGTCTCCGAGTCCACCGCGGCCCAGGTCCGCGACATGCTCGTCCGCGCCGTTGACGGCGAGCACGCGACCGGTGCGCTCGCACGCGTCCCGGGCTACTCGGTCGGGGGGAAGACGGGGACGGCTCGCAAGCCCAACGCGGACGGTCCCGGCTACTCGGACCACTACGTCGCCACGTTCGCCGGATTCGCTCCGGCGAGCGACCCGAGGGTCATCGTGGCCGTGATGGTCGACGAACCCACCCCGATCTTCGGTGGCGTCGTGGCCGCGCCCCTGTTCAGCGAGGTCATGCTCGCCGCGCTTCGTGCCAGGGGTGTCGCCCCCGACCGCGTCGAGGGGACCCTCGAGGCCGCGATCGGTCAGGCACGGGAACAGGCCATCGCCGCGGCAGGACTCGAGGATCCCGGAGGAGACGGGGCCGACGCCACGCCCGCGGGCTGACCCGACGGGCACGCAACGCCCTGCACCGGCCGTCTGGACCCGTTCGAGGGTGCACGGACGCAGCAGGTCGTGGCGTTACGCTCGACCGAGCGGCGACGGCGGCCGTGTGGGTACGCGTGTGCCGTGCCCGGACCATGACCCCGAGGAGCACCGTGCCCGCGACCCTGGCCTCCATCGCGGCGGATCTCGGCGCTGCCGGGCTGCTCGAGGGCGGCTCGTGGGGACCGGACGGTCCGGCCCTGGTCGACGCGACCCACGACAGCCGCCAGGTCCGTCCGGGCTGGCTGTTCTGCGCCATCCCGGGGGCGGTGACCGACGGCCACGACCACGTCGCCGACGCCGCGGCGCGGGGTGCAGCAGCCGTGCTCGTGGAGCGCGACGTGGCCGTCGACGTGCCGAGCATCCGGGTGGCCGACGTGCGCGCCGCCACGGGTCCCGCCGCCGCAGCGGTACACGATCATCCGAGTCGTCGACTCCGTGTCGTCGGGGTGACCGGGACGAACGGCAAGACGACCGTCACGCACCTGCTCGAGTCCGCGTTCGGGGCGGCTGGCGTGGGCACCGGTCTGGTCGGGACGGTGGAGAACCGTGTCCACGGCGAGGGCGAGCCCGGTGGACGCACCACCCCGGAGGGCACGGACCTCCAACGTCTGCTCGCGCGCATGTGGGATCGCGGCGTGGACGCCGTCGCGATGGAGGTGTCCTCCCACGGTCTCGACCTGCACCGGGTGGACGGCACCCACTTCGCCGTCGGGGTGTTCACGAACCTCTCGCGCGACCATCTGGACTGGCACGGCACGATGGACCGCTACTTCGCGGCGAAGGCGCGACTGTTCGAGCCCGGGCGGTGTGACGCCGCCGTGGTCTGCATCGACGACGAGTGGGGCCGTCGCCTGACCGAGGCCATCGACGCCGAGGTCGACACGGTCGGCCGGTCCCCGGACGCGACCGTGCGCATCGTCGACGAGCGGTCGACCCGCAGGGGCGCCACGGCACGTGTGCGGTGGGGCAGCGACACCGTCGAGGTGTCCACGGGACTCGTCGGGGCGTACAACGTCACCAACGCCGTGCAGGCCGTGGTCGCCGCAGTGCGGGCCGGTGTCGACCGCGACGCGGCGGTGCACGGCGTGGCGCACGCACCGGCGATCCGTGGGCGCCTCGAACGTGTCGACGCGGGCCAGCCGTTCGACGTGCTCGTCGACTACGCGCACACCCCGGAGGCGATCCGCACCGTCGTCGACGCCCTGCGGCACACCCTCGACGGCGACGCGCGCCTCCTGCTGGTGCTGGGCGCCGGAGGTGACCGTGACCGCGACAAGCGGGGCCCGATGGGCGCCGCGGCAGCCGGCGCCGACGTGGTGGTGGTCACCTCGGACAACCCGCGCAGCGAGGATCCCGACCAGATCATCGGCGCGATCGTGGCCGGGGTGCAGGCGGCCGACCCGCGGGTGCCCATCGTCGTCGAGGCCGACCGGCAGGCCGCGATCGGGGTCGCACTCGCAAGGGCGCGCCCGGGCGACGTGGTGGTGATCGCCGGCAAGGGCCACGAGACGACGCAGCAGTTCGCCGATCGCACGCTCGACTTCGACGACCACCGGGTGGCACGGAACCTGCTGACGGGCGGGTCCGCCCCGGCGAGTGCCGAGGCGGCGTCATGATCGAGATGTCACTCGGCAGGATCGCGGAGACCTGCGGAGGCTCCACCTCGGACCCGCGACGCACCGTGCGGCAGGTGACGACCGACTCGCGCGACGCCGGCCCTGACGTCCTGTTCGCCGCACTTCGAGGTGACCGGCACGACGGTCACGACTTCGTCGCCGACGCGGTGCGGGCGGGCGTGGCTGCCGTGCTCGTCGAACACCCGCCAGTCGTGGACGTCGCCCACGTGCTGGTCGAGGACACGCGGGAGGCGCTCGGCCTCCTCGGCAACGCGGTGCGTCGCAGCGTCGATCCCGTGACGATCGCCGTGACCGGGTCGGTGGGCAAGACGACGGTCAAGGACCTCGTCGCGCAGGGTCTCGCGGCGAACCACGTGGTGCACGCGTCCCAGGCGTCGTTCAACAACGAGGTCGGGGTGCCGCTCACCCTCCTCGGCCTCGAGTCCGACTCCGACGTGCTCGTCGCAGAGATCGGAGCCCGCCACGTCGGGGACATCGCGCCCCTCGCGGCCCTCGTCGAACCAGACGTGTCGATCGTCACCGCCGTGGCGCCGGTGCATCTGGGTCCCTTCGGGGACATCGAGGCGATCGCTCGGACCAAGCAGGAACTCGTCGAGGCACTCGGACCCGACGGGGTCGCGGTGCTCAACGTCGCCGACCCGCGCGTCGCGGCGATGGCCGCTGTGGCGCCCGCCGTGGTCCGCGTGTCGGCAGAGCCGGACGCGACCGACGTCGACGTCGGTGTGGGGTCGGTCCGTCTCGACCCCTCGGCCCATGCCGTGGTGTCCGCCCACACGCCCTGGGGTGACGTCGAGGTGCGTGCGCCCCTGCCGGGACGCCACCAGGTGATCAACGTCCTGCTCGCGCTCGCCGCCTGTGGTCAGGTCGACGGACGCGTCGACGCCGCTGCCGCAGCGATCGAGTCCGCCCGGGTGAGTGCCTGGCGAGGCCAGGTCCTTCAGGCTGGTGGGGTCACCGTCCTCGACGACGCCTACAACGCCAACCCGACCTCGGTGCGCGCAGCCCTGGACACACTGGTCGACCTGGCTGCCGGTCGCGGGACGACGGCGGTGCTCGGTGTGATGGCCGAGATGGGTGCCGCCGCGCACGCCGAGCACGTCGCGATCGGCGAGCACTGCCGAGCCGTCGGGGTCGACCGCGTCGTGGTCGTCGGAGCCGACGCTGCAGGCATCACCGACGGGGTGGAGGGCCTGCCGTCGGCGACGCGTGCCCTGGCCGCAGCGACCGTCGACGACGCCATCGACCTGCTCCGGCGGGATCCGCCCGTCGGGCAGGTGGTGCTGGTCAAGGCGTCGCGGGTCGCCGGCCTCGACCGGGTGGTCGACGCGCTGACCGGACGCGCCGGGTCTGCCGGCCGCGACTCGTCCGACGAGCGGCAGGTGGCGCAGCCATGATCGCCATCCTGCTGGGAGGGACCATCGCCTTCGTCATCGCGTTGGCGGGGACGCCGATCGCCATCGCGTGGTTCCGTGACAACGGGTTCGGCCAGCCGATCCGCGACGAGGGGCCCGAGTCGCACCAGTCCAAGGCGGGCACGCCCACGATGGGTGGTGCCGTCATCGTGCTGGGCGCCGTGGCCGCGTTCCTGTTCGCGCACCTGGGGTCGACGCGCCTGACCGCGACGGGACTGCTCATCCTCGGCACGTTCGTCGCGATGGCCGCCGTCGGGTTCGCCGACGACCTCATCAAGTTGCGCATGCAGCGCAACCTCGGCCTGAACAAGGTCATGAAGTTCTCGGGTCAGGCCGTGATCGCCGGTGGGTTCGCATGGCTTGGACCGCTCGTGGGCGGCATCCCGCAGAACATCTCGGTGGTCGGAGACATCGCGTTCGACGTGCCCGGCTGGGTGTTCGCACTGTGGATCTTCCTGCTGCTCACCGGGTTCTCGAACGCCGTCAACCTGACCGACGGCCTCGACGGCCTCGCTGCCGGATCGGCGGCGCTCGTGTTCGGCGCCTACACGCTCATCGCCTTCTGGCAGTTCCGGAACGCCGACGCCTACCCGCTGGGTGCGAGCCAGGCGCTGGACGTCGCGATCATCTCCGCCGCTGCCCTGACGGCGTGCGCCGGGTTCCTGTGGCACAACGCGCCACCTGCCCGCATCTTCATGGGTGACACCGGATCGCTGGCGCTCGGAGGCCTGCTCGCCGCCATCGCGGTGGCGACCAACACCCAGTTGCTCCTGGTGCTGCTCGGTGGACTGTTCGTCATGGAGACCGTGTCGGTCATCCTGCAGGTGGCCGTGTTCCGCACGACGCGTCGAAGACTGTTCCGGATGGCGCCGATCCACCACCACTTCGAACTGAAGGGATGGCAGGAGATCACCATCATGGTGCGCTTCTGGATCATCGCCGGCATCGGCGTCGCCCTGGGCCTCGGGGTGTTCTACGCGGAGTGGTTCGGCCGGATCGGACCGGTGCTGTGACCTGGTCGTCTCCTGACCCCGTGGACGTCGCCACGTTGCGGCGGGTCCTCGTGGCGGGCGTGGGCGCCTCGGCGCTGGGTGCCGTGCGGGTCGCCACCGCACACGACATCGAGGTGGTCGTCGTCGACCGAGACGAGTCGCACGAAGGTCACGCGGCGATGCGCGGTCTCGGGCATGCCGTGCGTGTCGACCCCGACCTCGATCCCGCCGACCTGGACGTGGACCTCGTCGTGCCGTCGCCGGGGATCGCGGAGCACGACCCCCTGCTGCGCCGTGCCGAGGCCGCGGGGCTCCCCGTCTGGTCGGAACCCCAGTTCGCGCTGGCACTGCGGCCCCGGACCGTGCTCGCCGTCACCGGCACCAACGGCAAGACGTCGGCGACCGAACTGCTCGAGGCCATCCTCGTCGCGGCTGGTCGGTCGGCGGTCGCCTGCGGGAACATCGGGCTGACCGTGTCCGACGCCGTGCTGGAGCATGACGAGGACACGCTGCTCGTCGCGGAGCTGTCGAGCTTCCAGCTCAGGTTCGCGGGCCTCATGCGGTGTCACGTCGGGGTGCTGCTCAACGTGTCGGCGGACCACCTGGACTGGCACGCAGACCTCGACGCCTACGCACACGCCAAGGCCAGGATCTGGGAGGCGCAGGTCGCCGGGGACTGGGCGATCGCGAACGAGGACGATCCCGTCACGATGGACCTGCGGGACCGCCTGGCTCCGGCCGAGCTCGCGTCGTTCAGCACACGACACGGTGTCGCCCGAGGTGTCGGCGTGGTCGACGGTCGCCTGGTCTGCACGGTCGAGGGTGTCGCTCGGCCGGTCGTCGAGGTGGCCGAGCTCGCGTCGCCGGCGAGGCACCAGGTCTCCAACCTGTGCGCTGCGGCGACCGCCGCGCGACTCGTCGGTGTCGGCGTCGACGCCGTGGCCCGGGTCGCCCGCACGTGGACTCCCGGCGCGCACCGGGGTCGGGTGGTCGCGGTCGCCGAGGGCGTGCGATGGGTCGACGACTCGAAGGCCACCAACCCGCACGCCGCCCGGGCGGCGCTCGCGAGCGCCGACTCGATCGTCTGGATCGCCGGGGGAGTGGCGAAGGGCGTGGACCTCGGCCAGCTCGGTCCGCACCTGGCGACGGTTCGTCACGCGCTGCTCATCGGGTCCAGCGCACGGGAGCTGGCCGAGGTGTGTGGGACGCACGGGGTTCCCGCCACGGTCGTGGAACGTCTCGACGTCGCGGTCCGGGAGGCAGCCAGCATCGCGCGACCCGGGGACACGGTGCTGCTCGCACCCGCGTGCGCGTCGTTCGACCAGTTCCGCGACTACCGCGACCGGGGCGAGTCGTTCGCGGCAGTGGTCACCGAGGTCGTGTCCGGTCGTGCCCACGGGGTGACCGCATGAACCCTCGCCGACCACGTTCCCGACCGACACCAGCGTCCGTGTCGCCCACGGCCCCGCGCACCGGCACTCGTTCCTCGTCGACGTCGGGCTCCGGGCGACGCTCGGCGCGCGATCGCCGTGCGTCACGACGGTCCCGGGTCGCGGCACAGCGCTCGGTGACCCGAACCCGGCTCGCGGAGCGTGTCCCGGCGCGCCGCGCCCCGGTGCGGCGCGACCGGCCCGAACCCGTGGCCTCGCCACCGCCGCGTCGGGGCCAGTGGAGCGCCGAGGGGACGGCGCTCACGATCGTCACGGTGCTGCTCGTGGTGTTCGGGCTGGTCATGAGCTTCTCCGCGTCGTTCGTCGACGCCGCCGCCTCCGGCGATGCGTTCCGGGTGTTCCGCCGACAGTCCACGTGGGCCGTGCTCGGCGCTGTCGCGTTCACCGTCGCCGCGAAGCTGCCCCATCACTGGTGGCGACCCCTGTCGCTGCCGATGCTGGTCGTCTCGATCGTCGGTCTGGTCCTGGTGCTCGTTCCGTCCGTCGGCGTCACCCAGTACGGAGCGCAACGGTGGATCGGTGTGGGGCCGGTCACCGTGCAGCCGTCCGAGGCCGCAAAGCTGGCCGTCCTGCTGTGGCTGGCACACGTGTACGAACGCCGACGACCTCCCGACGGCACGGTGCACGACCTCACGAGCCTGCTCACGCCTGCGCTGCCACTGCTCGGGATCATCGGGCTGCTCGTGATGCTGCAGCCGGACCTGGGCACGGCGATCCTGGTCGCGGGCGTCGTGGGTGCCGTGCTGTGGGTCGAGGGCCTGCCGGGGCGCATGGTCGGGTGGTTCGCGCTGGGCGGTGTGGCGCTCATCGCGCTGCTCACCGTGGTCGCGCCGTACCGCATGCAGCGGATCACCGGGTGGCTGGCACCCGAGACCTCACCGTTCGACGGCGGTTTCCAGTTGCTGCAGTCGCGCTACGCGCTGGGTTCGGGAGGCCTTCTCGGGTTGGGTCTGGGGGAGTCTCGAGGCAAGTGGCACTTCATCCCGAACCCGGACTCCGACTTCATCTTCGCGATCATCGGGGAGGAACTGGGCCTGCTCGGGGCGCTGTGCGTGCTCGTCCTGTTCACCGCGCTGCTGGGGCTCGGTCTGCGGATCGCCTACCGTGTCTCGGATGCGTTCGGTCGAACGGTCGCCTTCGCCATCACCGCGTGGATCGTCGGGCAGGCGCTGGTCAACATCGGCACGGTGACGGGCCTGCTGCCGATCACCGGGGTGACGCTGCCGTTGGTGTCCGTTGGTGGGTCGTCCCTGCTCGTGACGCTCACGGCACTTGGCATCCTTGCCTCGATCGCGCGGACCGACGTCCCGGCACGTCGGTCCGCGGAACCGCACGACACACGCCGTGGAGGTCACTCGTGACGCGCAGGGTCCTGTTCGCTGCCGGAGGAACCGCCGGGCACGTGTTTCCCGCGATCGCGGTCGCACACGCCCTGCAGCGACTCGACCCGGAACTCGAGCCGGTGTTCGTGGGGTCGCCGAACCGGCTCGAGGCGACCCTGGTGCCGGAGGCGGGGTTCCGCTTCCTCGAGACCCACCCGGTCTCGGTGCCCCGGCGCCTGTCCCCGCGGCTGCTCAGCGTCCCGCTCGCGACCCGCCGGGAGGTGCGTCGCTGCATGCAGTACGCGCGCGACGAGCAGGTCGTGGGTGTCGTCGCGTTCGGTGGGTTCGTCGCCTACCCGGCCGCACGCGCAGCCTGGAGACTGCAGCTGCCCCTGGTCGTGCACGAGCAGAACGCCGTGCCCGGACTCTCCAACCGCATGGCCTCACGCTGGGCCGACCGGATCGCGGTGAGCATCCCGAGCACCGTGCTGTCCTTCCGTCGGGCCGAACGGTGCGCGGTCACCGGCAATCCCGTACGCGAGGAGATCCTGCGTCTCGACCGTGACGCGGCGCGTGCCGAAGCTCGCGAACGGTTCGGGTTGCGCCCCGACCGCACCACACTGCTGGTGTTCGGAGGCAGCCAGGGCGCACGCTCCATCAACCGTGCGATCCTCGCGGCCAACCATCTGTGGGGGGACGCCGAACTCCAGATCCTGCACGCGACGGGCCGCGCCAACTTCGAGAGCACGGCGACCATGTGGGCGCGCACGCGAGAACGACACCGTGGGCCCCACGCGTCCGTCGTCGACTTCATCGACTCGATGGCGGACGCCTACGCCGCGGCGGACGTCGTCGTGTGTCGGGCGGGTGCGACGTCGCTCGCCGAACTCACGGCGCTCGGCATCCCCTCGGTGATGGTCCCGTATCCCCATGCCACCGCGGACCACCAGATGGAGAACGCCCGGGCCCTCGAGCGTGCGGGGGGAACCGTCGTGATCGAGGATCGTGCCCTCGACGGCCGGTCCCTGGTCGGCGCCGTCAAGCCGCTGATCGACTCGCGCATCGCTCTCGACCGCATGGCGCTGGCCGCCCGAACCTTCGGTCGCCGCGATGCCGCGGACAACGTTGCACGTCTCGTGCAGTCGACGGTCGACCTTCGGCGGGGGTGGTCATGACCGACGAGCGTGTCGTCCACCTGGTGGGTATCGGTGGAGCGGGAATGTCGGGCATCGCCCGGATCCTGCTCCAGCGGGGACGACAGGTGACAGGATCGGACCTGCGGGACGGTCGTGCGCTGGACGAGCTGAGGGCGCTCGGTGCCGACGTGACGATCGGTCACGACGCCGCGAACATCGCCGGGGCGGACGTGGTCGTCACCTCCACGGCCGTCGCCGCCGACAACCCGGAGATCGTCGAGGCCCGCCGGACCGGGCGTCCGGTCCGGCGTCGCGCAGAGATGCTCGCCGAACTCATGGAGGGTGACCGTGCGGTGCTGGTCGCGGGCACCCACGGCAAGACCACGACGACGTCGATGACGGTCGTCGCCCTCCAGGCAGCCGGGCGTGACCCGAGCTTCGCCATCGGCGGGTCGCTCAACGAGAGCGGGACCAATGCCCATGCGGGTTCGGACCCCGTGTTCGTCGCGGAGGCGGACGAGTCCGATCGTTCGTTCCTCGTCTTCCGACCCGACGTGGCCGTCGTGACCAACGTCGAGTTCGACCATCCGGACGAGTTCCGGGATCTGGATGCGGTGCTCGAGGCGTTTCGGGCGCTGGCCGACCGGCGTGCCGTCGGTGCCCCGATCGTGCTGTGCGCGGACGATCCCGGCGCGACGACGTTGCGTGCAGCGATCGAGGGGCCGGTGGTGACCTACGGCTTCGGCGCCGACGCGGACGTCCGTGTCGCGACCGACGAGGGCGGCGGCCACCGTCTGCGCATCGACGGGCAGTGGGTGACCCGGTTCCAGCTGTCGGTCGCCGGTCGCCACAACGTGCTCAATGCCGCCGCTGCGCTGTCGGTGTGCCGCGAACTCGACGTGGACCTGGACGCGGCCGCGGCGGGGCTGGTGCACTTCGCGGGGGCGACGCGCAGGTTCCAGCGGCTCGGGACCTTCGACGACATCCAGGTCGTGGACGACTACGCGCACCACCCGACCGAACTGCGTGCGACGCTCGCGGCCGCGCGGTCACTCGACCCGGGGCGGGTCGTCGTGGTCGTGCAACCGCACCGGTACTCGCGTACCGAGGTGCTCGGCGCGGAACTCGGACGTGCTGCGGCCGCCGCGGACCACGTCGTGGTCACCGACGTGTATGCGTCCAGCGAGGCGCCGGTGCCCGGCGTGTCCGGGAGGCTCGTGGCCGACGCGGCCGTGGACGCCGGTGCGACGGTCGACTACGTCGAACACCTGACCGACGTGGTGGACACCCTCGTCGACGTCGTGCGTCCGGGCGACCTCGTCCTCGTCACCGGCGCGGGCGACGTGACCCAGGTCGGCCCTGCACTCCTGGAACGGCTCGGGGCCCGTCGATGACCGACGCGGTTGCCGACGACCTGCGGGCCGCCGGCGTCGCCGACGTCGACCGTGACGTCGCCACGGCGTCGCTGACCACCCTGCGGGTGGGTGGACCGGTCCGATGGCTGGTCACGGCCCATGGGGATCCGGACCTCGCCGCCGTGGGCCGCGTCTGCGCCCAGCACGGCCTGCCGTGGCTCGTGGTCGGCCGCGGTTCCAACCTGCTGGTGTCCGACCGCGGGTTCCGCGGGGTGGCCGTACTGCTCGGTCGTGAGTTCCGCACGCTGGAGATCGACGGTGCGACGGTCCGGGTCGGGGCCGCGTACGCCCTGCCGTCGCTGGCGGTGCGGCTGGCGGACGAGGGTCTGGCGGGCCTGTCGTGGGCGAGTTCGGTCCCCGGAACCGTCGGTGGCGCCGTGCGGATGAACGCAGGTGCCCACGGCGGTGACATGGCTGCGTCCCTCGTCGAGGTCGACGTCGTGCGCCTGCGCAGCGGCGTCCGCGAGACGTGGCCCGCTGAGGTGCTCGGACTGACCTATCGCCGCAGCGCCCTGCCGGACGACGCCGTCGTCGTGTCCGCGACCCTCGCCCTGCAGCCCGGCGACCCCGCGGAACTGCGGCGTGAGGTCGAGGAGATCCGGGCCTGGCGCCGCGAGCACCAGCCGCTGTCGGAACCCAACTGCGGGTCGGTGTTCACCAATCCGCCTGGAGGGTCGGCGGGAGACCTCATCGATCGGGCGGGCCTGCGAGGACGGGCGGTCGGAGGCGCCCGGGTGTCGGAACGCCACGCGAACTTCGTCGTCACGCGCCCCGGTGCCACCGCGGGCGACGTCGCCGAACTGATCCGTCAGGTGCGGCGGTGCGTGCGCGAGGTGCACGGGGTCGACCTCGACGCGGAGGTGGTGGTCGTCGGAGAGGACCTCACGGCGTCGCCGGGCGCCGACCCGTCCGGGTGAGCGGCCATGGATGACCGGATCGCGGCACGACGTCGGGCGCTCCACGACGAGCAGCGGACGCGCCGCCGCCGCCGCGTGCTCTGGGGCCTGCTCGCCGCCGTGCTCGTCGGGGCGGTCGTCGGGGTCGAGCGTGGTGGCCTCGTCGACGTGGACCACGTCCGGATCGTCGGACTCGACCGACTCGACCGCGACGAGGTGGTGGCGGCGATGGACCTGCCGCGGCGGGCGACGCTGGTGACGGTCCGCACCCGGGTGATCGCGCAGCAGGTGGCGCGGCTGCCCCTGGTCCGCACGGCGAGCGCGTCGCGCACCGGTCCCGACACGATCACGGTCACCGTCGTGGAACGGGTGCCGTCACTCGCCGTGCGCGGCGCGTCGCAGGCGGTCCTGGTCGACCGTGACGGCGTGGTCATCGACCTCGGGTCCCTGGAGGGCCTGCCCGTGGTCGAACTCGACGCGCGCCCGCCCGAGCCCGGGGCGTCGGTCGCGGAGAGTCCTGCCCTGCACAACGCGTGGCAGGTGTGGCGAGGACTGTCGGGCCCGATGCGTGCGCAGACCCGGGTCTACGAGGCGTCGGCCGACGACGAACTGACCCTGGTCCTCGACCGGGGTGTCAGGATCCGTTTCGGGCGCGCCGAGCGGATCGACGAGAAGGTGCGTGCGATCGGTGTCGTGCTCGACGACCTCGGTGACACGCCCGTCGACCACGTGGACGTACGTGCACCATCGTCGCCAGTGGTCGTAGTACCGTGACCCCGGCGGCGAGGACACTTGACCCTCGACGTGGGCGACGTCTACCGTCGCCGAAGACCTGTTTCCGCGGGTGCAGACCCCGGAAATCGACCGACGACGAGCACGACCGACCCTGAGTTCGACCCCCGTGTCGACCCTGTCCAGTCGCCCCACGCGGGCGGTGACGGGGAGCGGGAGACGGTGCCGGGTCCGTGAGGAGGCCCGCAGTGGCGGCGAATCCCAACAACTACCTGGCCGTCATCAAGGTCGTGGGCATCGGTGGTGGTGGGGTCAATGCCGTCAACCGCATGATCGACGCGGGCCTGCGCGGTGTCGAGTTCATCGCCATCAACACCGACGCGCAGGCCCTGCTGATGTCGGACGCAGACGTCAAGCTCGACATCGGTCGTGAACTCACCCGTGGTCTGGGCGCCGGCGCGGACCCCGAGGTGGGTCGCCAGGCCGCGGAGGACCACCAGGACGAGATCCTCGACGTGCTCAAGGGTGCGGACATGGTCTTCGTCACGGCGGGTGAGGGCGGTGGCACCGGTACCGGCGCAGCACCGCTGGTCGCGAAGATGTCTCGTGAGGTCGGCGCGCTGACGATCGGGGTCGTCACCCGCCCGTTCACCTTCGAGGGCCGTCGTCGCGCGAAGCAGGCCGACGACGGGGTGCAGAGTCTCAAGGACGCGGTCGACACCCTGATCGTCATCCCCAACGACCGGCTCCTGCAGGTCGCGGACGGCGAGACCTCGGTCGTGCAGGCCTTCCGTCTGGCGGACGACGTGCTCCTGCAGGGGGTGCAGGGAATCACCGACCTGATCACCACGCCCGGCCTCATCAACCTCGACTTCGCCGACGTGCGCGCCGTGATGAAGGATGCCGGCAGCGCGCTGATGGGCATCGGAAAGGCCCGCGGCGAGTCCCGTGCACTGGAGGCTGCGCGCCTGGCGATCTCCTCGCCGCTGCTCGAGGCGTCGATCGAGGGTGCGCGCGGCGTGCTCCTCATGCTCGCGGGTGGCAGTGACCTCGGCCTCTTCGAGGTCAACGAGGCGGCCGACGTCATCACCGACGCCGCCGACGGGGACGCGAACATCATCTTCGGGGCAGTGATCGACGACTCGCTCGGGGACGAGGTCAAGGTGACCGTCATCGCCGCCGGGTTCGCCGAGGTCGAGGCACCGTTGGAGCAGACGGGTGCGTTCGTGTCCGAGATGCGCACGCCCGAGGCGGCGCCGTCGACCGCTGCGACGGCGGACGACGACGAGGACGACGACGTGTTCCGCCCGGCGCCCGCCGAACGGTCCACCCCGCGCGAACGGATCGTGTTCGACACCGGGGACGAGGACGACCTGGACGTGCCGTCGTTCCTCCGATGAGTGGTCCGGTCGCCGCGTGACGATTCCCGTCCACCCCGTCGATCTGGGGTCGGTGGGTGCGCAAGGGTGGTTCACCGGCAGACCCGCGCGCGACGACGCCTCCGTCGGTCGGGCAGGCAACCTGTCCCACCGGCGCCCACACGTGCCGACACGTCTCGCGGCGGACCGCCGCTCCGTCGCCCGGGTCATCGGGTTCGCCGCACCGACGTGGCAGTGGATGGGCCAGGTCCATGGTGCCGACGTCGCGGTCGTCGGTGACGACACCCCGCAGGGCGCCGAGCATCGTGGGGTCGACGGCCTCGTCACGACACGGGCCGACGTCCCACTGGTCGTCCAGGTCGCCGACTGCGTACCCGTGTTGTTCGCCTCGGACGGGGTGATCGGCGTGGCGCACGCCGGACGGCGCGGCATCGCCGCAGGCATCCTCGAGGCGGTCGTGGCCCGACTGCGCGCGCTGGGTGCGACCGCCGTCACGGGCGTCGTCGGACCCTCGATCGGAGGTTGCTGCTACGAGGTTCCCCTGGAGATGCACGACGCGTTCGTGGTCGACGACCCGGCGGCGTCGGCGACCACGGAGTGGGGAACTCACTCACTGGACCTGCCCGCCGCGGTCGAGCGACGCCTCGACCGACTCGACGTCGCCGTCACGCGGTTCGAGGCGTGCACGCGGTGCGACGCGGACCGGCGATGGTTCAGTCATCGCGCCGACCCGCAGGCTGGACGGATGGTCGGGATCGCCGTGCGCCAGGGGACCTGATGGAGCCCGGATCCCTCGAGCGGCGCCTGCAGGCCGTGCGGGAACGCATCCAGCGGGCTGCCGTCGACGCCGGGCGCTCCCCGGACGAGGTGACGCTGGTCGCCGTGACCAAGACCCACCCCGTCGAGGTGGCACGAGCGATCCTGGAACTGGGGGTGCGTGACCTCGGGGAGAACCGGGTGTCGGAACTCGTCGCGAAGCGTGCCGAACTCCCGGATGCCCGCTGGCACCTCGTGGGCCAGCTCCAGCGCAACAAGGTCCGCGACGTCGTGGACGGCAGGGTGCTGATCCACAGCCTCGACCGGCCTCGACTCGCAGACGCCATCCAGGCCCGGGCCGAGGTGGGGGGATTCGTGCAGCCGGTGCTGGTTCAGGTGAACGTGGGGGAGGACCCGGCCAAGGGAGGGTGTCGGGTCCCCGAGACCGGACCGCTGGTCGCCTACGCTCAGGGTCTCCCGAACGTCGAGGTGAGGGGACTCATGACGGTGCCCCCGCTACCGTCCGCGGGACAGGATCCTGTGACGGTTGCACGAGGCCACTTCGCGGTCCTGCGAGGACTGCGCGACGAGGTCGCGACCTCCGTCCCGACGGTGCGGGAACTGTCCATGGGGATGTCCGCGGACCTCGAGGCGGCGGTGGCCGAAGGAGCGACGATGGTTCGCATCGGCACGGACCTCTTCGGGCCACGGCCGGATCCGACGCACGACCTGGAGGAGTGGCGATGAGCCCGGGTGTCTGGCACCGCACGATGGTCTACCTCGGGCTGAAGGACGACGTCGACCCGGGGTACGACGACCCGCCGGAGGTGTACGAGCCGATGGAGGACGAGGTCCCCTCCCAGTGGTCGACCGCTTCCGAGGAGCCGCGGTTCCCGGCCCGGCACGACCCGGACATGCAGGTCGTGGGCAACGTCCGTCCCCTGCACACCGGGGAGTCGCAGGGTGCACGCCGAGGTGCGAGTCCGACGGCTCCACTGCGCACGCCCGTCATCGAGATCCTCGTCTTCGACGACGTCGAACAGGTCGGTGCGCGCTACCGGACCGGGCAACCCGTCCTCTTCGACGTGACCCGGGCCGACCGGGAGACCGGGCGCCGCGTGGTCGACTTCGTCGCCGGTCTCACCTACATCTCTCGGGGCCACCTGTCCAAGGTCGGAGACCCTGCGTTCCTGCTGGTGCCCGAGGGCATGGAACTGTCGGAGGCGGAACGTCGGCGGTTGGGAGAACTCGGCTATCGCATCCCCGTCGGGGGTGATGCGTGACCGGAGGCCTCCTCTGCCTGCTGCTGCAGGTGTACTGGTTCGTGCTGCTCGCGCACGTGATCTTCTCGTGGGTTCCTCGCCCTCCTGAGCCACTGCTGCCGTTCGTGCGTGGGGTGTCGCGACTCGTCGAGCCGCTCGCCGCGCCGCTTCGGCGGGTGATCCCGCCCCTGCGACTCGGAGGCGTCGGCCTCGACCTGTCGATCCTCGTGCTCTTCTTCGGGCTGCTGATCGTGCGTAGCCTCGTGTGCAGCGCCGGTCTGTGAGGCTGAACCATGCCGCTCTCCGCTCGAGACATCGACGAACTCCAGTTGCGCACCGGGCTTCGGGGGTACGACACCGACGAGGTCGATGACCTGCTCGACCGCATCGCGGCCCAGATCCACCGCACGGAGCGCGAGTTCTCGGACCTGAACGCGCAGATCGAGGAGCTTCGCGGGCAGCTCGCGGAGGCGCGGGACACGGCCACACAGCTGCAGGCGCGTCTCGACGAGGCGTCGCAGCGCGCGGAGGCGGCCGAGGCCGAGGCGCGGGGTCAGGCGGAGGAGGTTCGACGTCTCGCCCAGAACGAGTCGCGGATCCGCACCGAGTCCGCGGAGGAGTCCCGCCAGTACCTGGAGCAGGTGCGGTCCGACGCGGCACGCAGGGTCGCGGAGGCGGAGCGCCGAGCGACGGAGGCCGAGCGGTCCGTCGAAGAGCGTCTCGAGGAGCTGCGGTCCCGGCTGGAACGGCGCATGACCGAGGTGCACCGGGAGGCCGAGGCGCGTGTCGCCGACGAACGTGCAGCCGTCGAACGTGAGCGAGCGGCGCTCGAGGCCGACCACGCGAGGGTGGCTGACCAGCTCCGTGTCCTGGAAAAGCTCGCGAGTCGTCTCGGCCCGGGCGCTCCGGACGCGCAGGACGCGCAGGACGCTCCGGACTCACCGGACGCCCTGGCGGTCCCGCCGGCACCGTCCACCGCCGTGGACCTGGCGCCTCCACCGCTTCCCGCGACGCCCGCCCCGGACGATGAGCCCGACGGGCCCGACGCCGTCGAACTCGACGCCGACCAGAAGGACGACACGGACGACACGGACGAGACGAACGACACGGATGTGTCCGACGACGCTCCTCCCGAGGCGCCCCGCCGTCGCGACCCGGAGATCCGCCGTGTCGCGGGCATGCAGGTACGCATCTACCCCGACGAGTGATCCGGCCCGGTCCGCGTCGCCCGGCGGGCTCCGAGTCGAGCGGCGCGTTCGAGGGGATGGTCGCGGTAGCCGTGGCGTGCCGCCAGCCACAGGTAGGCGGGGACCATGAGTGGCCCGAGGCGTTCGAACTGCCGGACGTGGACCGACTCATGGGCGAGCAGCGCCGGAGACGGCGTGTCGCCGGTGCACACGACCACGCGGCCGATCGTGTTCGCGTCGGCCCCGATCCACTGCAGTGCGCGCCGCGACGGGCCTCCGACGCCTCGCACCACCCAGCAGTCGAGGTGCTCGTCGTGTCGAGGCATGCGTCCGCCAGCGAGCGCCACCGCGAAGCCGAGCACGGTGAACGGTGCAGTCCACACGTCGGCGAGCCGTCGAGCAACCGGCGTGGCCGGGGCGTCGGGCACCCACTGGGACAGGAACTGCGCCACGGGACCCTGGACCGAACGGCACTCGACGTCGGCGGCGGCGGACGCGGGCGGGAGTTCGCCGCGTCGCACCGATCGGGACTCCCGGCGGTGGCGCAGTGCGCCGACGATCCCGGCGACGACCGTCGCGACCGCGAACATCCGGCCGAGGGTGCGGATCACGTCGTGATCTCGAATCGGACCCTGCCCAGGTCTCCGACGGGTACCCCGTCCCCGGCAACGCCGTCCGGCGACACCTCGCCGACCATCACCTGATCGGCGAGCACCTCGCGGCCGATCTCGGCCACCAGGCCGGCGGCCTCGAGTTCGTCGTGGAGCCCGGAGGGATCCGTGTCGAGCGTGAGTCGGATCCGGTCGTCCAGGCGCAGCCCGGCCTCACGACGTGCGTCGTTGACCGCCCGCACGATCTCACGGGCGGCTCCCTCGACCTCGAGGTCCCGTGTGAGCGTCGTGTCGAGCGCGAAGGTCGTGGTCCCGTCCGACGCGACGGCCCAACCGGTGAGGGGTGCAGTGACGACCTCGACCATGGCTGCGTCGACCGACACGACCTCGCCGTCCACCTCGAGGTCCACGGGTCCTGACTCGAGCCGCCGGGCGATGTCCGTGGCCCGGTCCGAGGGCACTGCGGTGATGGCCGCCGCGACCTGCGGTGCGCGCTGCTGGAACACCGGTCCGAGCGCGCGGAAGTTCGGCCGCAGGTGGCGTTCCACCAGGTCGTCGGTGTCGCCGCTCAGTTCGATGGCATGGATGTTGAGCTCGTCGGCGACGTCCTCCAGCAGGGTGTGCAACCCGGGGCGATCGCCGTCCGGGACGCTCACCAGCGCCCGGCCCAGGGGTTGACGAACGCGAAGGCCACTGTCGTTGCGGGCCTGGCGTCCGAGTTCGACGACGCGGCGTGCGGTGCGCATCGCCCCCCGCAGTTCCTCGTCGCGCCATGCCGGGTCCGCGACGGGGAAGTCGGTGAGGTGCACCGACGTGGCGGCGTCCGGCCGCACGGACACCTCGAGGTCGTGCCACAGGCGGTCCGACAGGAACGGGATGAACGGCGCGAGCAGCCGTGACAGCGTCGAAAGGCACGTGTGCAGGGTGTGGTACGCGGCGGCCTTGTCCTCCGGTGCCTCGGCAACGGACTTCCAGAACCGGCGCCGGTTGCGGCGCACGTACCAGTTCGACAGGTCCTCGACGAACCGTTCGAGGCGACGGGTCGCGGTCGACACGTCGTAGGTCTCGAGTGCCTGGTCGACCGTGTCGACCAGGTCGGCGAGCTCGGCCAGCACCCACCGGTCGGACGCGGGCCGATCCGCGATGGCTGGTGCCGGCGCGTGGAGGTCGAACCCGTCGATCGACGCGTACGTCAGGAAGAAGACGTGGGTGTTCCACAGTGTCAGCAGGAATCGTCGGGTGACGTCCTCGAGCAGCTGGTTGCCGACGCGGCGACTGACCCACGGGTTGCCCTCGGCGAACATGAGCCAGCGCAGGGCGTCGGCGCCGTGGGTGCCGATCAGCTCCCACGGGTCGAGCACGTTGCCCGTGGACTTGGACATCTTGCGGCCGTCCTCGTCCACGATGTGTCCGAGGCACAGGCAGGTGCGGTACGACGAGTCACCGAACAGGAGGGTCGACTCCGCCAGCAGCGTGTAGAACCATCCGCGTGTCTGGTCGATCGCCTCGCAGATGTAGTCGGCGGGGTAGTGGCGTTCGAACTCGTCACGTCCGGTGTGCGGGTAGCCCCACTGCGCGTAGGGCATGCCACCGGAGTCGAACCAGGCGTCGGCGACGTCGGGCACACGGCGTCGCGTCCCACCGTCACAACGGTCGCAGGGCCAGGTGACCTCGTCGACGTACGGGCGATGCGGGTCGAGCTCGTGCAGGTCCTGTCCACTGAGTTCCGACAGGTGGGCGCGGGACGCCGCCACGGCGACGTCGTCACACCCGTCGCAGACCCAGAACGGCAGGGGCGTGCCCCAGTAGCGGTCGCGTGACAGCGCCCAGTCGACGTTGTTCTCCAGCCAGTTGCCGAACCGACCGTCACGGATGTGCTCCGGGTGCCAGTCGATCCCGGCGTTGTTCGCCAGCAGCTGGTCGCGCACCGCCGTCGTGCGGATGTACCAGGACGGCTTCGCCCAGTAGATCAGCGGCCGGTCGCAGCGCCAGCAGAACGGGTAGGTGTGGGTGTAGGTGCGGTCCGTGAGCAGCAGCCCGCGGTCCCGCAGGTCGGCAATGACGTCGACGTCCGCTTCCTTGACGAACCGTCCCTGCCACGGCCCCGCGGTGAACTGTCCCTGCGCGTCCACGGGGTTCGCCGTCGGCAGGCCCTCGCGTCGCCCGACCGCCATGTCGTCGGCCCCGAATGCCGGGGCGAGGTGCACGATCCCTGATCCGTCGCTCGCGGTGACGAAGTCGGCGAGGGTCACGAAGTGGCGGTCGCCGTCTCCGACGATCTCCACGAAGTCGAACGGGGGCCGGTAGTGCAGCCCCACGAGGTCGGTGACGTCGAGCTGTTCCACCACCTCGACGTCACCGGGCAGCTGGGAGACCAGTGCCTCGGCGATGACCAGCAGTTCGTCGTCGTGGCGCACGAGCACGTAGTCGATGTCGTCGCCGACGGCGCACGCGAGGTTGGACGGCAGGGTCCACGGCGTCGTGGTCCACACGACCAGTGCGGCACCGCGGTCGGCGAGCGGACCGTCGACGATCGGGAAGCGCACGAACACCGACGGGTCGTCCACCTCGCGGTAGCCGAGGGCGACCTCCGCGTCGGAGAGGCCGGTGCCACAGCGGGCGCAGTAGGGGGCGACACGGAAGTCCCGGAAGATGAGGTCCCGGTCCCACAGCTGGCCGAGGGCCCACCACAGACTGTCGATGTACTGCGGGTCCATCGTGCGGTACGGGTCGTCGGTGTCGATCCAGAACCCGATGCGCTCGGTGAGGTCCTCGAAGGCCTGCACGTAGCGCTGGACCGACTCACGGCACCGTTGGTTGAACGCCTCGATGCCGTACGCCTCGATGTCCGCCTTGGAGTCGAGTCCGAGCTCCCGTTCGACCTCGAGTTCGACGGGCAGGCCGTGACAGTCCCAGCCTGCCTTGCGACGAACCGACAGACCCTTCATCGTGCGGTGGCGCGGGAAGACGTCCTTGAAGACTCGTGCCTCGACGTGGTGGGTGCCCGGACGGCCGTTGGCGGTGGGCGGCCCCTCGTAGAAGGTCCACACCGGGGCGTCGGCACGCTGCTCGACACTGCGTGCGAACACGTCGTCGGCGCGCCACCTCGCGAGTACCGACTCCTCGATCGCCGGCAGGTCGGGCCGGGCCTCGACGGTGGGCCAGTCGACGTGAGTGGTCACGGACTCGTTCGGTGCACGGGAGTTCACGGGACGTCGTTCTCCACCGCGTGGGACGGAAGGGCGCATGGTCTCGGACGAGGCCGGTCGCACCGACGCCTCCGGCACGACGACGTCGCAGTGGACCGTCGGACGGGCGAGTCTACGCCCGTCGCCGTGGTGCGTGAGAGACCGAGCGACACCGGGGCGGTCTGCTACCTTCCGCCGCCATGGCGACACGACGAGCACCGACCAAGACCCAGCTGCGCAAGGTTCGCGCGCTGCTGGAGGAGGAGCGTGCCCAGCTGCTGGAGCAGGTCGCCGAACTCGACGCGGAGGCGGACGTCAAGAACTGGCGCGACGCCGGGTTCGACGACGATCCTGCGGACAGCGGGTCGGCCAGTTTCGAACGAGAGACGGCCCAGTCGCTGTCGATCCACGCGCGCAGCCTGCTCGAGCAGATCGACGACGCGGTGCGTCGCATCGACGCGGGCAACTACGGCCCCTGCGAGCGTTGCGGCGAGATGATCGAGCCTGAACGTCTCGAGGCACTGCCGTACGCGACGCTGTGCATGGACTGCAAGCGCCGCGACGAGACGGGCCGCTGAGCGACGTGTCCTCAGACCCGTCCTCGTCGGAGGACGTTGCCACGCCGCTGGGGCGGCGCCGACTCGTGGTCGGGATCGCCGTCGCACTCGTGCTCGTCGCGCTCGACCAGTGGACGAAGGCGCTCGCGGAACGCCTCCTGGAACCCGGCGAGTTCGTGTCGCTGTTCGGACCCCACGTGGGTTGGCAGCTCGTGTACAACCCGGGCGCTGCGTTCGGGATCCCGGCGCCGCACTGGCTGTTCCTGATCGTCACGGTCATCGTCACGATCGTGGTGGTCCGCGCCCTGCCCCAGTGCGAGTCGTGGCTGCAGGTGATCGGGTTCGGGATGCTGTTGGCGGGAGCGATCGGCAACGTCATCGACCGCCTGACGCGCCCCGGGTACCCCGACGGACCGGCGTTCGGTGGAGGTCACGTCGTCGACTTCGTGGCGTGGGGGACCTTCCCGCGCTTCAACGTCGCCGACTCGGCGATCACCGTGGGCTTCGTCCTGCTCGTGCTCGCGCTGTGGCAGGTGGAACGCCGATGACCCGCTTCGACGTCGCGGAGGACGACGCAGACCTTCGCCTCGACGTCGCGCTCGCGCGTCGACTCGGGATCTCCCGTTCTCGTGTCGCCGCGCTCGTCGGTGACGGCCGGGTGACCCTCGACGGAGTTCCCGTCGCGCGGTCCACCATCCTGCGGGTGGGTCAGCGCGTCGAGGTGACCGAGACCGACGTGGTCGACGCCGCGGCGGCCCCGCCGGCCCCGCCGATCCTGCACGCCGACGAACACCTGCTGGTGATCGACAAGCCCGCAGGACTGGTCGTGCACGCGGGTGCCGGCCACGAGGGTGACACGCTCGTCGACGCGCTTCGCGCGGCAGGCCATCCCCTGGCGGACGTCGGTGACGCGACGCGGCCGGGCATCGTGCATCGGCTCGATCGGGACACCTCGGGGGTCATGGTCGTGGCGTGCACGCCCGAGGCGCATCGCGGTCTCGTCGACGCGCTCTCCCGACGTGCGGTGACCCGCCACTACCTGGCGCTGGTCGCAGGGGTGCCCGCCGCACCCAGGGGACGTGTCGAGGGCCCGATCGGTCGCGATCCCCGGCATCGGACCCGCTTCGCGGTCGTGACGACCGGGCGTGAGGCCGTCACCCGGTACGCGACGATCGCGTCGGGTTCTCGACCGGCCGAGACGTCGCTGCTGGCGTGCCGGCTCGAGACGGGCCGCACGCACCAGATCCGCGTGCACCTGACCGAGATCGGCCACCCGGTGCTCGGCGATCCGCTCTATGGCCGGACCGGCGCCCTCGCGCGTTCGCTCGGTCTCGGTCGGCAGGCGCTCCACGCCACCCACCTGGTCCTCGACCATCCGGTGACCGGCGAGCGTGTCGAGGTGACCGCACCGGTCCCGTCCGACCTGGCGACGGCGATCGCCGCGTGTGGCATCGACCTGCCCGAGGATCTCGCCCCGCACTGGCCGTGACTGCTAGGGTCGCGGTCGAACCACAGGCGTGTGGTTCCTTCCCCGGTCACACGCCTCAGGTTCGTGACGTTGGAGGACGGCAGGTGTCCCGTCCCGCGGTCGAGACGGACCGCCGGGTGAGGGGCCAGAGGGTGGAGCACACGTGAGCACCGGGGATCGCAACGGCTTCGTCCATCTCCACGTGCACACCGAGTACTCGATGCTCGACGGGGCGTCGAGGATCGACGAGCTCGTCGCGAAGGTCGCGAAGGACGGGCAGCCGGCCGTCGCGATCACCGACCACGGGGTCCTGTTCGGACTGGTCGACTTCTACCGTGCGGCGACCCGGGCCGGCATCCGTCCGGTGCTCGGCTCCGAGCTGTACCAGGCGGTGGGTTCGCGCCACGACCGTCGGCTCGGGGGAGCGGACGGCAACCAGGCGTACTTCCACCTGACGGCGCTCGCTGCCTCGGACGCCGGCTACCGCAACCTCATGGCGCTGTCCACCACGGCCTACCTCGACGGGTTCTGGCGCAAGCCCCGGATCGACCTCGAACTGCTGGACCGGCACGGCGAGGGGATCGTGGCGCTCAGCGGCTGCCTCGGGTCCGAGGTCAACCAGCGCCTGCTCGCCGACGACGTCGACGGCGCGCGGCAGGTGATGGCCGACTTCCGGGACATCCTCACCCCGGAGCGCTACTTCGTCGAACTCATGGACCACGGCATCCCGGAGCAGAAGCGGGTGTGGCCGCAGCTCGAGCGCCTCGCGGCCGACCTCGGGCTGCGCACCGTGATCACCAACGACTCGCACTACACCGAACCGGACGACGCGGAGGCGCACGACGCGCTGCTGTGCATCCAGACCAACGCCAAGATCACCGACGAGAAGCGGTTCCGGTTCTCCGGCCCGCACTACTACGTGGCCACGGCCGAACAGATGCGTGCACGCTTCCCCGACCACCGGGCGGCGCTCGACACCACCCTCGACATCGCGGAGATGTGCGACGCGACGATCGAGTTCGACCTCGACCTGCTCCCGCGGTTCCCGTGTCCGGACGGGATGACCGAGGCGGAGTACCTGCGCGCACTGGTGCTCGACGGGGCACGGCGCCGCTACGGCGACCCGATCCCCGACGAGATCGAGCGTCGCGTCGACTACGAACTGTCCGTCATCGAGCAGATGGGCTTCCCGGCGTACTTCCTGATCGTCGCCGACCTGTGTCGGCACGCCAGGGAGGTGGGCATCCGCGTGGGGCCCGGGCGCGGGTCGGCCGGTGGGTCCGTCGTCGCGTACTGCACCGACATCACCCGCGTGGACCCGATCCGCCACGGCCTGATCTTCGAACGGTTCCTCAACCCGGCCCGGCTGCAGATGCCGGACATCGACATCGACTTCGACGACCGCCGACGCGGCGAGATGATCCGGTACGCAGCCGACCGCTATGGCGACGAGCAGGTCGCACAGATCGTCACGTTCGGGACCATCAAGGCGAAGTCGGCGATCCGCGACGCCGCGCGCGTGCTCGACGAACCCTTCCGGGTCGGAGACGAACTCGCCAAGATGATGCCACCTGCGGTCCAGGGGCGTGAGGCCACCCTCGCCGAGGCCTACACCCGTTCGTCTGAACTCCGTGACGCCCGCGAGGACCCGACCCACCGGCGGGTGCTCGACACCGCCGAGCGCCTCGAGGGGCTCAAGCGTCAGCACGGCATCCACGCGGCCGCCGTGATCATCGGCGCCCGTCCGCTCACCGAGACCATCCCGCTGCTGCGGACCGACAACGGGGAGATCGTCACCCAGTACGAGATGCACGCGGCCGAGGCGCTCGGCCTGCTGAAGATGGACTTCCTGGGCCTGCGCACGCTCACGGTCATCTCCGACGCGGAACGTCACGTGCGGGACAACCGTGGGCTGGACGTCGACCTCGACGACCCGGACCTGCTCGGGGAGATGGACGACCCGGCGACCTACGAGATGCTGTCCACGGGGCACACGCTGGGCATCTTCCAGTTGGACTCCGCCGGCATGCAGACGCTCGTGCGCCGCCTGCGACCCACGCGCTTCGAGGACATCTCCGCCCTGCTCGCGCTCTACCGGCCGGGTCCGCTGGGCGAGTCGATGCACCTGGCGTTCGCGGACCGCAAGAACGGCCTCGAGGAGGTCGGCTACGAACACGCGGATCTCGAACCCATCCTCGGTGAGACCTACGGCGTCATCGTCTACCAGGAACAGGTGATGAAGATCGCCACGGACCTGTGCGGGTTCTCGCTCGCGGAGGCCGACGCGCTGCGCAAGGCGGTGGGCAAGAAGGACCGGGACCTCATGGGTGCGCAGCGCCAGCAGTTCGTCGCCGGGGCACTCGAGCGCGGCTACGAACGGGGCTTCGTCGACAGCCTGTGGGGCCTGATCGAGAAGTTCGCGGAGTACGGGTTCAACAAGTCGCACACGGTCGCCTACGGCGTGGTCAGCTACCAGACGGCCTGGCTCAAGGCGCACTACCCGGTCGAGTACATGGCCGCGCTGCTCACCAGCGTCAAGAACAACAAGGACTCCAAGCCGCTCTACCTCAACGAGTGTCGCCGGATGGGCATCGCCGTGCTGCCGCCGGACGTGAACGAGTCCGGCGCGGACTTCACCCCGGTGGGCGACGAGATCCGGTTCGGGCTCACCGCGGTGCGTGGGGTCGGCGAGGGAATCGTCGAGCACATCGTCGAGGCCCGGACCCGCGCCGGCCGGTTCGAGAACTTCTCGGACTTCTGTGCCAAGGTCGACGCCCAGGTGCTCAACCGCCGCACCCTCGAGAACCTGATCCTCGCCGGCGCGTTCTGCAGCCTCGGACACTCGAGGCGCGGCCTGCTGGAGGGCTTCGAGCCCATCGTGGACGCGGCGCTCGCCCGCAAGCGGGCGCAGGCGGCCGGGCAGTTCTCCCTCTTCGAGTCGATCGACGACCCCACGACCGGTGACGACGGGCTCGCCGACGTCGTGCTCGACGACGACACCGAGTTCGACAAGGACCAGCTGCTGCGACTCGAACGGGAGATGCTCGGCCTCTACGTGTCCGACCATCCGCTGTTCGGGGTCGAACGCATCCTGGCCGAGCACGTGGACACCCAGTGTGTGGAGCTCGGCGAACGCGAGGACGGGGCGCACGTCACCGTCGGCGGGGTGCTCAGCGGACTGACCAAGAAGTTCACCCGCAAGGGGGACACGTACCTCGTCGCCAAGCTCGAGGACCTCACCGGAGCCGTCGAGGTCGTGTTCTGGCCGTCGACGTTCCGTGTCGCGCACGAGGTCCTCGCCGAGGACGCGGTGCTCATCGTCGACGGACGACTCGAGGTTCGCGACGGTTCGGCGAAGCTCACGGCCAACCGGGTGACGGCACCCGACCTGTCCGAGGCGCTCGGTGCCCCGGTCGTGGTCACGTTCGACGCCGCGCAGTGCACGACCGATGCGGTGCGTCGCCTGAGGTCCATCCTCGGCGACCATCCGGGGTCGGTCGCCGTGCGCCTGCACGTCATGCACCCGGACGGCACACAGCGTCGATACCAGCTCGACCACACGCTGCGCGTCGAACGACGCGGAGGACTGTTCGGCGACCTGAAGGCGGCATTCGGTCCCGACTCGGTGCAGGACGGCTCCGGACCCCGAACCTTCGCGACGCCCGAACGCGAGCGCGGCGTCCACGCGACGGTCTGAGCGCCGGGCCCGGGACGGGCGAACCCCGACGCTACGCTCGCGCGCGTCCACCCGGTGACCGAGGCCTCCCATGTCCCGCCTGTCCGTGATCGACCTGCGCGGATCCTCCAGGGATCCACGCGACCTGCTCCCGCGTCCCCGCGAGGCCATGGATCGCGCGGCCACGGCGGCTGCCGAGGTCATCGAGGCGGTGCGCAGCGGGGGCGACGCGGCACTGCGCGAACTCACGGAGCGGTTCGACGGCGTCCGGCCCGACGACCTGCGCGTGGATCCGGATCGGTGTGCCGCGGCCTTCGACGGTCTGGACCCTGACCTGCGCGCCGCGCTCGAACGTGCGGCGGACCAGGTCCGGTGGTTCCACGAGCGCGCGCGCCCCACGGACTGGGAGGACGAGCGCGACGGGGCACGGATGGGCCAGTGGCACCGTCCGGTGGCCCGCGCGGGGGTCTACGTCCCCGGTGGCAAGGCCGCGTATCCGTCCACCGTGATCATGACCGTCGTGCCTGCCCAGGTCGCCGGCGTCGAACAGATCGTGCTGTGCACCCCGCCGACGGGCGGCGACGGTCTCCCCAACGCGACGATCCTGGCCGCTGCACACCTGCTCGGGGTCACCGAGGTGTTCGCCGTCGGTGGCGCCCAGGCCATCGCGGCGATGGCGCTGGGGACCGAGTCCGTCCCGGCCTGTGACAAGGTCGTCGGTCCGGGCAACGTGTTCGTGGCCGCAGCCAAGCAGCAGGTCCAGGCCGCGGGGCTGTGCGGGATCGACTCGCTGGCGGGACCGACCGAGATCGCCATCGTCGCCGACGAGACCGCCGAGCCGACCCTGGTCGCCACCGACCTGGTCGCACAGGCCGAACACGACGAGATGGCGGGTGTGCTGCTCGTGACGACCGACCCGTCGCTCGTCGACCGCGTCGAGGCAGCCCTGGAGGTCGAGGTCGCCGCGACGTTGCACCGCCAGCGCGTCGAGGACGCGCTGGCCGGGCAGGGCACGGTGGTGCTCGTCGACGACGTCGACCAGGCCGTGACGGTCGCGGAGGCCTACGCCGCCGAACACCTCGAGGTGCACACCGCCGACGCCGACGCCGTCGCCCGGCGCATCCGCTGGGCGGGCACGACGTTCATCGGGGCGTCGACCCCGGTGTCCCTCGGTGACTACGCCGCCGGTCCCAACCACACGCTGCCGGTGCTGGGTACGGCGAGGTTCACGGGTGGGTTGACGACGGCGTCGTTCATGGTCACCGTGAACCACGTGACCTACGACGCGGAGTCGCTCGCAGAACTGGCCCCGACCGTGCAGACCCTCGCCCGGGCCGAGAACCTTCCTGCGCACTGGCGGGCCGTGGAGGCCCGGCTGGACCTGGCGCCATGACCTCGCCTGTGGATGCGGGAGGCCGTGTGCCCGTCCGCCCCGGACTCGAGGACGTCGAGCCCTACGGAGCCCCCCAGCTCGACGTGGCGGTGCGCCTCAACACGAACGAGACGGCGACACCTCCGCCCCCCGGGTTCCTGGATCGTGTCACCGAACGGCTTCGGTCGGTCGACCTCAACCGGTACCCGGACCGCGACCACGTGGAGTTGCGGGCGGCGCTCGCGGCGCGCCACGCGGTCGATCGCTCCGCGGTCTGGGCGGCGAACGGGTCCAACGAGGTCCTGATCCAGCTGCTCCAGGCCTACGGGGGCCCCGGTCGCACGGCGCTGTCCCTCCGACCGAGCTACTCCATGTACCCAGAGCTGTGCCGAACGGCCCTCACCCCGATGGTGGCCGTCGACCTCGACGACTCGCTCGAGGTCGACACCGACGCCGTGATCGCCGCGGTCGGGGAGCACCGACCAGATCTGGTGCTGTTCGCGTCGCCGAACAACCCCACCGGAACACCCATCCCACGCGAGGTGGTCCGGGAGGTCCATGACGCCACCCCGGGACTCGTGGTCGTCGACGAGGCGTACGTGGAGTTCGCCCCGACCGACACGAGTGTGGTCGACCTGGTCGCCACCCTGCCGCGTCTGGTGGTCGTGCGGACCTTCTCCAAGGCGTTCCGGCTCGCCGGACTGCGGCTCGGGTACCTGGTCGCCTCTCCGTGGGTGGTGGAGGACCTGCAGAAGGTTCGCCTGCCGTACCACCTCGACGCGATCACCCAGGTCGCGGGGATCGTCGCGCTCGAGGACGAGGAGTCGTTCCTCGAACACCGCGCACAGGTCGCCGCAGAGCGTGAACGACTGGTGGTCCGACTCGTCGAACGACCGGGCACCGAGGTGTTCGCGTCGGTGGCGAACTTCGTCCTCGTTCGCACCGACGTCGACGACCTGTTCGGTCGCCTGCTCGAGCACGGCGTGCTCGTCCGCGACTTCTCGACCCGTCCGCGGCTCTCGGGGTGCGTGCGCGTTACGATCGGCACACCCGAGGAGAACGACGCGTTCATTCGTGCCCTCGACATGGTTCGCGCCGACGCGTGACCATCGTGCCACCCGCCCCGATGCGAGGATCACCGACGTGAGCAGAACCGCGCGAGTGGAACGAACGACGAAGGAGACGACGATCGTCGTCGAACTCGACCTCGACGGGTCAGGTTCCAGCGACGTCTCCACCGGCGTGCCGTTCTTCGACCACATGCTCGACCAGCTCGGCCGACACGGTCGGCTCGACCTGGTCGTGCGCGCGGAGGGCGACGTGGAGATCGACGCCCACCACACGGTCGAGGACACCGGGATCGCACTCGGGCAGGCGCTGGCCGAGGCGTGGGGTGACCGCACCGGCGTGGAACGCTTCGCGGATGCGCTCGTGCCGATCGACGAGGCGCTGACGCACGTCGCGATCGACCTCTCCGGGCGCCCCTACCTCGTCTGGAACGTCGACACGCCCGTCGAGGTGGTCGGCACCTTCGAGACGACCCTCGTGAAGCACTTCTTCGAGGCACTGATCGCGAACTCGCGGGTCACCCTCCACGTCGACAACGTGCGGGGAGACAACACCCACCACGTGTTCGAGTCGGTGTTCAAGGCCGTGGCGGTCGCGCTGCGTCGTGCCGTCGCCGTGACGGGGACCCAGGTCCCGTCCACCAAGGGCGTGCTGCAGTGACCGATCGGGTCCGTCGCGTCGCGGTCCTCGACTACGGCGCGGGCAACGTGCGTTCCGCACGTCGTGGTTTCGAGGCGGCCGGTGCCGACGTGAGCATCACCGCGTCACCGGTGGAGGCGGGTTCTGCCGACGTGCTCGTCGTGCCCGGGGTCGGGCACTTCGCGTCGTGTGTCGCCAACCTGCGTGCGGCAGGTCTGCAGGACCTGCTCGAACGGTGGATCGCCGACGACCGACCGCTGTTCGGCATCTGCGTGGGCATGCAGCTGCTCTACGCGACGTCCGAGGAGGGCGACGAACCCGGCCTCGGACTGCTGCCCGGGCGCGTGGTGCGCCTGCCCGCGCAGGCGCAGGTTCCCCACCTCGGCTGGAACGTGGTCGTGCCGACCCGCGACGACCCACTGTTCGCCGGCATCGAGCACGAACGGTTCTACTTCACCCACTCCTACTACGCGGTGCCCGACGACGAGGACCACGTGCTGGCCCGGTGCAGCCACGGAGGTGTCGACTTCCCGTGTGTCGTGCGGGAGGGCAACGTCGTGGGAACCCAGTTCCATCCGGAGAAGTCCGGCGCGGTCGGCAACGTGCTGCTGCGCAACTGGCTGCGTTCGCTCGACCCGACCCCGTGACCTCGAGGTGACCCGTTGCTGACCCTGTATCCCGCCGTCGACATCCGTGACGGGCGTGCCGTGCGCCTGACCCAGGGACGGGCCGACGAACAGACGGTCTACGACGTCGATCCCGTCGCTGCCGCCCAGCGTTTCGCGGACGCAGGTACCACCTGGCTGCACGTCGTCGACCTCGACGCGGCGTTCACCGGCGAGCCACGCAACCGTGCGCTCATCGAGCGGATCGTGCGGGAGACGGGCTGCCGGGTACAGGCCTCCGGAGGTGTGCGCACGCTCGACGACGTGCAGGCGTCCGTTGGCTACGGGGCCGAACGGGTCGTGATCGGCACGATGGCGCTGACCGACCCGGCGTTCGTCGAGGCGTCGCTGGATGCCGTCGGACCCGACCGCGTGGCCGTCGGCCTCGACGCGCGAGGCACGGTGCTGCAGGCGCGTGGGTGGACCGAGGAGGCCGGGGACCTGTACGACGCGCTGGAGCGGTTCACCCGTATGGGAGTGCAGCGCTTCGTCTACACCGACGTGGCACGCGACGGCATGCTGCAGGGCCCGAACGTGGACATGCTGCGTTCGGTCGCGGACGCGACGACCAGCGCGGTCACGGCGTCGGGGGGCGTGAGCAGCCTCGACGACCTGCGGGTGCTCGCGACGTGCCACGAACGCGTCGACGCGGCCATCGTCGGCAAGGCCCTCTACAGCGGTGCCTTCGAACTGTCCGAGGCGCTGGCGCTCGTCGCCGGCATCGCCGAGCGGGGCGGGTCGTGAACACCGATCCCGGTGGTCTCGCAGTACGGGTGATCCCGTGCCTGGACGTGACCGGCGGTCGCGTCGTCAAGGGCATCCAGTTCGTCGACCTGCGAGACGCGGGCGATCCGGTCGAGCTCGCCGCCGCCTACGACCGCGAGGGCGCCGACGAACTGGTGTTCCTCGACATCACCGCATCGAGCGACGACCGCGAGACCATGGTCGAGGTCGTCGAACGTGTCGCCGACGAGGTGTCGATCCCCTTCGCCGTCGGTGGCGGCCTGCGTTCGGTCGACGACGCACGTCGGATGCTCCACGCAGGCGCCGACAAGATCGCGTTCAACACCGCTGCGATCCGCCGGCCCGAACTGCTGTCGGAGGCCGCGGCCGCAGTCGGTGCACAGTCGGTGGTCATCGCGGTCGACGCGCGACGCCGTGGGGACGGACGATGGGGACTCACGATCAACGGCGGGCGCACCGAGACCGAACACGACGCGGTCGAATGGTGTGCGCGTGCCGTGGAACTCGGGGCCGGCGAGATCCTGCTCACGTCGATGGACCGGGACGGCACACGATCCGGTTTCGACCTCGAACTCCTGCGGGCGGTACACGACGTCGTACGCGTGCCCGTGATCGCCTCCGGTGGTGCCGGAGACGCGTCGCACATGGTCGAGGCCGCCAGGGACGGTCATGCGTCGGCCGTGCTCGCGGCGTCGATCTTCCACTTCGGTGAACTGCGCATCGGCGACGTGAAGCGCGAGATGGCGGCGGCGGGCCTTCCGATCCGCCTCTGATCGGCGAGGGCTGGCTCAGCCCAGTCGCGCGCCCAGTTCGGCGCGAAGCACGGCCTGGCACACCTCCATGCCCCCGCCGTCCGCGAGGCACCGCACGAACGCGGCGATCTCCGCATCCATGCCGTCGAGCAGGATCAGGTGCACGAACAGCACCGCGAGCCCGAGCAGGATGGCGAGCACCCCGCACACGATGCCGACCCGGGCGGCCCCTCGGCCGGGGGCGCCACCACGTGCACGGCGGGAACCGACGATCCCGAGGACGAGCGCGACGATCCCGCCCACGACGCCGACGAGTCCGACCAGACCGACGGTCGGGACGAACACCAGCAGCAGCGACGCGGTCGCCACGGCGACGGTCACCGCGAGGGTCATGACACCGATGAACATCGCGGCGACGGTGGCGCCGTGGCCGCCCGGCGTGTCGGCGTGGTCGACGTCGGGTTCCGGGGAGGGGGCCACGCCCCCGAGGTCGGCCGCCCCCACGTCGGTGCCCTCCGGGTCGGTCTGACCCGACAGTTCCACCGCCCGGGGATCGCGCGATGCCGGCTCGGTCGGTTCACGCAGTCCGGTCGGTCCGGACGGTTCGGAAGGCTCGGACGATTCGGTGGGCTCGGAGGGCTCGGTGGGCTCGGAGGGCTCCACGGAACTGGGCACGGCGGTCAGGTGAGGAGTCGACGGTGAGGTCGTCGCGGCGTCCTCAGGTGTCTCGGGTGCGGCGTGTCTCCCGCGTGACGTCGACAACACGTCCTCGGCCGAGGTCTCGCTGGCCTCGTCGGACTCGTCGACCGGGCGTGCGTGCCTCGGTCGCGACGCCGTCGGCTCCTCGTGCACGGGCTGGGGCTCGTCGGGCTGTTCCACCGCTTCGGTCGCATCGGCCGCTTCGACCGGTTCGGACGCCTCGGTTGGTTCCGCCTGCGCGGCCTGTGGGGTCTGCGCGGCCTGCGCGAGCTGCTGTGCCTGAGGTGTGACGGCCTGCTGCGCGGTGGTCGGGGCCGTCGCCGCGACGGCGTCGACGGAGACCTGTCCGCCGTTTGCGACGTGCTCGGTCCAGCGCTGTCCGTCCCAGTAGCGGTACTCGTTGCGGCCCGTCGGATCGGGATGCCAGGCGGCGGGGGGGAGGGACACTCGTGCCTCCTCGGTGGCGTGTGGCGTCGACGGCGGGCCGGGACGGTCCCCGGAGGTCCCTCGACGGTAGACGACGCGGCCGGGAGGGGCGAGCAGCCTCGGTTACGCTCCGTCGACCAACCTGGACGGGATCGACGATGACGGCCGGACTCTCCGACGAACAGCGGGCGATGCTGCGCTTCGACGACCGTGGACTCCTCGCGGCGATCGTCGTGGACCACGCGACGTCGGAGGTGCTGATGCTGGCGTGGATGAGCGAGGAGTCGCTGAGTCGCACGCTCGAGATCGGCGAGACCGTGTTCCACAGCAGGTCCCGCGGGGAGCTGTGGCACAAGGGGGAGACCTCGGGCAACGTCCAACGGGTCGTGGACGTCCGTGTCGACTGTGACGGCGATGCCCTGCTGGTGACCGTGGAACAGGGTGGAGACGGCGTCGCGTGCCACACCGGTGAGCGCAGCTGCTTCCACCGAGAGTTCGTGGCGACGTCGTGAACATCGTCCCCACCCGCGACGAGTTCCGGCGACTGGCCCGTGACCACGGGGTCGTGCCGGTGCGCACCGAGGTGCTCGCGGACCTCGACACACCGCTGTCGGTGTACGCACGGTTGGCGACCGACGCGCCGAGCTTCCTGCTCGAGTCCGCGGAGCACGGCGAACGGTGGGGACGGTTCTCGTTCGTCGGCTTCGACCCGTTCCTGACGCTGCACGGGCGTGAGGGCCGGGTGGAGTGGAGGGGGGAGCCACCAGTCGAGGCACGTGAGGCGACCGGTGCGTTCGATGCGCTGGCGCGTGCGACGGAGGCGTTGCGGGCACCGCCGCTGCCGGACGTGCCCCTGCACGGCGGTGCGGTCGGCTACATCGGGTACGACGCGGTGCGCGAGGTGGAGGCGATTCCCGACACCGGCGTCGACGAACTCGGTGTGCCGGACGTGCTGATGATCTTCCCGCGCCACGTCGTCGCGCTCGACCACCTGCGTCAGGTGATGACGATCGTGACCAACGTGGTCACCCACGGGGTGGCCGAGGAGGACCTCGACGCCGCGTACGACGCTGGCGTGCAGGCGACTCGTGACGTGGTCGGGCGTCTGTCGGCGCCACTACCCGACGTGCGTGTCGTCGCGCCACCGACCCCGGATGTCGGGGATCCTGCTCCGTCGAACCTCGAACCTGGCGCCTACGAACGGATGGTCGACGCGGTCAAGGAGTACGTGCGGTCCGGGGACACCTTCCAGACGGTGGTGAGTCAACGGTTCGCGCTGGAGACGAGCGCGTCCGCGTTCGACGTCTACCGCGTGCTGCGGGTCATCAACCCGTCGCCGTACCTGTACCTGCTCGACCTCGGTGACTTCCAGATCGTCGGGTCGTCACCCGAGGCGCTGGTGCAGGTGAACGGCCGTCACGTGGAGACGTGGCCGATCGCCGGAACGCGCCGTCGGGGCTCGAGTCCTGAGGAGGACCGCGAACTCGAGGCGGAACTCGTCGCCGACGCCAAGGAGCGGGCCGAGCACGTGATGCTCGTCGACCTGGCGCGCAACGACCTCGGCCGGGTGTGCGAGACCGGCACCGTCACGGTCGACGAGATGCTCCAGGTCGAACGCTTCAGCCACGTCATGCACCTGACGAGTGCGGTGAGCGGCCGGTTGCGCGACGGCCTCGGACCCGTGGACGTGCTGCGTGCCGTCTTCCCCGCGGGCACGGTGTCCGGAGCACCCAAGGTGCGTGCGATGGAGATCATCGACGAACTCGAACCGACGCGTCGCGGTCCCTACGCCGGTGCGGTCGGCTACGTCGACTTCGCGGGCAACCTCGACACGTGCATCACGATCCGCACCGTCATCATGCAGGGTTCGACGGCCTACGTGCAGGCTGGCGCCGGCATCGTCGCGGACTCCGTTCCTGTGTCCGAGGAACTCGAGACCCGCAGCAAGGCGGGCGCGGTGCTGGCAGCGATCCGGGCCGCCGAGCAGTTGCCACGCTGACGTCCCGTAGCATCGACGTCGCACCGCCACGATCGGACAGGAGTTCCGTGCACAGCTTCCTCGACGAACTGATCGCCGGCGCGCGACGACGCGTCGAGGCCGACCTGCAGGTCGAGTCCCTCGACGCGCTGCGGGCCCGCGCGCTCGAGGTCGCCGACCCACCGTCGTTCGTCGACGCGCTGTCCGGTCCCGGTGTCGCGGTGATCGCCGAGGTGAAGCGCGCCTCTCCGTCCCGAGGTCCGCTCGCCCCGGGCATCGACGCCGGGCAGGTCGCCCGGGAGTACACGGACGGGGGAGCCGCAGCGATCAGCGTGCTGACGGAACCGACGGGGTTCGACGGGTCCCTGGAGGACCTGCGCGCCGCGTCCCGTGTGGGCACGCCGACGCTGCGCAAGGACTTCGTCGTCGATCCCCTGCAGGTGTGGCAGGCACGCGAGGCGGGAGCGTCGGCCGTGCTGCTCATCGTGGCAGCACTGGACGACGACACCCTGGCGAACCTGCACGCGGAGGTGCTGGCCGCCGGGCTCGCTGCGCTCGTCGAGGTGCACGACGCGGAGGAACTCGCCAGGGCAGCCGGGGTCGGTGCCGTTGTCGTCGGTGTCAACGCTCGTGACCTGCGCACGTTCGAACTCGATGCCGGGGCGTTCGTCCGGCTGCGTGGCCAGGTGCCGTCGACGATGCTGGCCGTGGCCGAGTCGGGTGTCCGGGACGCAGACGACGTGCGACGACACGCCGCAGAGGGTGCTGACGCGGTGCTGGTCGGTGAGTCGCTGGTGACGGCGCCCGATCGACGGGCCGCGGTCGCGGCGCTCGTCGAGGCCGGACGGCGCGACGAGGCGGGAACGGTGGGAGCACCACGATGACGACCGAGACCACACGCGAAGGCTACTTCGGGCGCTTCGGAGGCCAGTACGTGCCCGAGGCCCTGTCCGGTGCACTCCGGCAGTTGGAGGACGCGTGGCGCGACGCGTCGGTCGATCCCGCCTTCGAGGCGGAGCTCGACGACCTGCGCCGCCACTACGGCGGGCGCCCGACGCCGCTGTACCACGCGAGGCGCCTGTCCGAGGAGGCCGGGGTCGACGTGTGGCTGAAGCGCGAGGACCTCGCGCACACGGGTAGTCACAAGATCAACAACGTCGTCGGGCAGGCGCTGCTGGCGCGCCGCATGGGCAAGCCTCGGGTGATCGCGGAGACGGGCGCCGGTCAGCACGGGGTGGCCACCGCGACCGCCGCCGCGCTGTTCGGGCTCGACTGCACCGTCTACATGGGTGCGGAGGACTGCCGTCGCCAGCGACTCAACGTCGTGCGCATGCAACTGCTTGGCGCGCGGGTCGTGCCCGTGACGAGCGGGACGCGCACCCTCAAGGACGCGATCAACGAGGCGATGCGCGACTGGGTGACCAACGTCCACGACACCCACTACCTCATCGGTTCCGCGATGGGTCCGCACCCGTTCCCGACCATCGTCCGGGAACTGCAGAAGGTCATCTCGCTGGAGGTCGCCGAGCAGTTCGCGCAGCAGGCGGGCGGCCACCCCGACGCGGTCATCGCGTGTGTCGGCGGCGGCTCCAACGCCATCGGGTCGTTCGCCGGATGGATCGACGTCGAGGACGTCGTGCTCGTCGGTGTGGAGGCCGCGGGGGAGGGTGTCGGGTCCGGGCGCTCCGCCGCGACCATCACCGAGGGGCGTGAGGCCGTGCTGCACGGGTCACGCTCGATCGTGCTGGTCGACGACGACGGCCAGGTGCAGCCGGCCCACTCGGTGTCCGCAGGGCTCGACTATCCGGGCGTCGGCCCCGAACACGCGTGGCTGGCCTCCACCGGACGTGCCCGCTACGTCAGCGCCACCGACGAGATGGCCCTTCGGGGGTTCCGACGCACCTGCGAGCTCGAGGGGATCATCCCCGCGCTCGAACCTGCGCATGCCGTCGGGTGGCTCCTCGACCACGGCCGTGACGAGTTCGGTGCGGATGCCCGCGTGGTGCTGACCATGTCGGGACGAGGCGACAAGGACGTCGACGAGGTCGTCGAGGTCGCCGGGTGGGACGTCGGAGTCGACCGGGCGTTCGCCGACGCGGACGCGGAGCAGGACCGATGAGCGAGGACGGCGCCCAGCGCATCGCCCGAGCGTTCGCCGAGGCCCGCAGCCAGGACCGTGCGGCGCTGATCACCTACCTCACGGCGTGCTACCCGGACGTGGCGACGTCGCGGGCGTGCTTCCGCGCGGCCGTCGACGCCGGTGCGGACATCCTGGAGATCGGCATCCCGTTCTCCGACCCGATGATGGACGGGCCGATCATCCAGCAGGCGAACCAGCACGTGCTCGACGCGGGCTTCGGTGTCGACGACCAGCTCGCGCTGGTCGCCGACCTCGATGTCGACGTGCCCAAGGTCGTCATGACCTACGTCACGATCGCCGACACCCGCGGATACGACCGGTTCGCCCGGGAGTGCGCCGCAGCCGGGGTGTCGGGAGTGATCCTGCCCGACCTGCCGGTGCCCGAGTCGCAGGACTGGTGTGCGGCGGCCCGTGGGCACGGGCTCGCCACCATCTTCCTGGCCTCGTCCGTGTCGAGCGACGAACGGCTCGCAGGCATCGGGGAGACCTCGACCGGTTGGGTGTACGCCGCAGGACTGCTCGGTGTGACCGGGGTGAAGTCCGTGGCCGCGGACGAGACCCGTGCACTCGTGGGTCGGGTCCGTGCCCACACCGACCTGCCGGTCGCGGTGGGCATCGGGGTCCGTGACCGTGCCTCGGCGGCCGAGGTCGCGGCCCACGCCGACGGGGTCATCGTCGGCTCGGCGATCGTCGACGCCGTGGGTCGCGGGGACCCCGCCGGGGCACCGGAAAGGGTCGCTCGACTCGTCGCCGAACTGCGCGCCGGGGTGTCCCGGGGCACGTGAACGGGCTGGCCGCGTACTGTGGTCGACACTGGCACGCCGGTACAGTTCGGTCGTCTCCCGCGGGAGACGGGAGCACGTGTACCGGCCCCCGTGCTGGAACTGGCATACAGGGACGGCTCAAAACCGTCTTCCCGTGAGGGATTGTGGGTTCGAGTCCCACCGGGGGTACGAGCCAGACCCGACGACGAGCTGGTGGTGGAAGGACGAGACGCGTGGCGGACACGACGGGTGCACCCGGACCGACCGAGAACTCCGACGACGGCGGTCAGCCCACGCGTGTCCTGATCGCGGAGGACGAGGCCCTCATCCGCCTCGACCTCAAGGAGATGCTCGAGGAGGAGGGGTTCGACGTCGTGGCCCAGGTGGCCGACGGCGCCTCCGCGGTGCGCATGACCCGCGAGCTGCGCCCGGACCTGGTCATCCTCGACATCAAGATGCCGGTGATGGACGGACTCGAGGCCGCCGAGGAGATCGCACGGGACCGGCTGTCCGCGATCCTGATCCTGACCGCCTTCAGTCAGCGCGAACTCGTGGAACAGGCGCGCCGCGCGGGTGCGATGGCCTACCTCGTCAAGCCGTTCCAGAAGCACGACCTGCTTCCTGCCGTGGAGATCGCGTCCGGCAGGTTCCGGGAGATGGCGGGCCTGGAGGCTGCCGTCGACGACCTCAACGGGCGGCTCGAGGCACGCAAGGTCGTCGAGCGGGCCAAGGGGCTGCTCCAGCAGCGCCAGGACCTCAGCGAGGCCGAGGCCTTCCGCCTCATCCAACGTCGCGCCATGGAGCGTCGCCAGACGATGCGCCAGGTCGCGGAAAGAATCGTCGCAGAACTCGAGTCGTCCTCCGACTGACGGCACCGTCCGTCGGGTGAGAACAGGAACACCCATGAGGATCCGGACACGTACGACGGCCCTGCTGGCCGTGATCGGTCTGTTCGCCGCCGCGTGCGGCAACGGTGACGAAGCCGCCGCTGGCGACCTCGACCTCGTGTCGGCGGGGACACTGACGGTCTGCACCGACGTGCCCTACCCGCCGTTCGAGTTCGAGGATCCCGACTCGCCGCTCGGATACAGCGGGTTCGACATCGAACTGATCGCGGCGATCGCGGACGAGATCGGCGTCGGCGTGGAGATCATCGCGACCGGATTCGAGGGGCTCGAGTCGGGCACGACGATGGCTGCTGGAACCTGCGACCTCGCGGCGAGCGCGATGACCATCACCGACGCCCGATCGGAACGCCTCGACTTCTCCGACGCCTACTACTCGGCGGACCAGTCGCTGCTGGTCCTGACGGACAGTGACGTCACCGGGATCGACGACCTCGTCGACGGCCGCACGGTCGGGGTGCAGTCGGGGACGACCGGTGAGGAGTACGCCAACGAGAACGTTCCCGGGGCGACCGTGACCTCGTTCGAGAACCCCGGCGACCTGTTCACCGCGCTGCAGGCCGGACAGCTCGACGCGGTGCTGCAGGACCTGCCGGTCAACGAGGAGTACGCCGCGAACACCGCGGACGCGCAGGTCGTCGCGGAGTTCGTCACCGACGAGAACTACGGGTTCGCGATGACCCGAGGTCGTGAGGACGGACTCGTGGACGCCGTGAACGCCGGCCTGCAGGCCGTGCGCGACAGCGGGCTGTACGACGAACTGTTCGCGAAGTACTTCCTGGCGGGCTGATCGGCCCCGGCACGAGGAGTGCGGTGAGCAGACGCCAGCAGCAGCAGTTGGTCCGCGGGGTGCTGTACGCCGCGTTCGTGCTGGTCGTGGTCGCGCTGGCGTCTGCTGCGGACTGGGAGCGCATCGCCCGCTTCTTCCTCGACGTCGACGTCGCCCGCTCGATGTTCCCCGAGGTCCTGTTCGTCGCGGCGCGCAACACGCTGCTGTACACGTTCCTGGCGTTCACGTTCGGGCTCGCGTTCGGCCTCGTGCTGGCCGTGATGCGGCTGAGTTCGGTGGCCCCCTACCGGTGGTTCGCCACCGTCTACATCGAGGTGTTCCGGGGTCTGCCCGCGCTGCTCACGATCTTCCTCGTCGGTTTCGGCATCCCGCTGGCGTTCCGGGTCGACTGGCACGTGCTCACCCGAATCACGCTGGGACTGGGCCTGGTGGCCGCCGCCTACATGGCCGAGACGATCCGTGCCGGCATCGAGGGCGTCCCGCGCGGTCAGATGGAGGCCGCCCGATCACTGGGGATGTCGCACACCCGGGCGATGGTGTCGGTGGTCATCCCGCAGGGCTTCCGGCTGGTCATCCCGCCGATGACCAACGAACTGGTCCTACTGATCAAGGACACCTCGCTGCTGTTCGTGCTCGGCACGACGCCGGCGACCAAGGAGCTGACGAAGTTCGGGCGCGACCTGCTGTCGCAGACGGCGAGTCCCACGCCGCTCATCGTCGTCGGGTTCGTGTACCTGCTGATCACGATTCCCCTGACCCAGCTGGTCGCGGTGCTCGAGCGACGCAACCGGCGTGCACGATGAGGGGCCACCGATGATGAACCGACGCCGCGACCCGGGGCTCGACGTCGACCCGGACGCGCACGCGATCGACGTGCGTGGCCTGCGCAAGTCGTTCGGGGACCTGGAGGTCCTGCGAGGTGTCGACTTCCACGTGGCACGTGGGGAGGTGGTGTGCGTCATCGGGCCCTCGGGGTCGGGCAAGTCGACCCTGCTGCGCTGCGTGAACCGCCTGGAGGAGCCGACGGCGGGAACGATCCTGGTGGAGGGCATCGACATCACGGATCGCGACGTCGACCTGGATCGCCTGCGTGCGCGCATCGGCATGGTGTTCCAGGCCTTCAACCTGTTCCCGCACCTGTCCGTGCGTCGGAACCTGACCCTTGCGCAGCAGCGTGTGCTCGGCCGCCCCGCCGCGGAGGCGGACGAGGTGGCTCGGCGCAACCTCGAACGTGTGGGCCTCAGCGACAAGGTCGACGCCTACCCGGCGCACCTGTCCGGTGGACAGCAGCAGCGGGTGGCCATCGCACGGGCGCTGTCGATGGACCCCGACATGATGCTGTTCGACGAGCCGACCTCTGCGCTCGACCCCGAACTGGTCGGGGAGGTGCTCGCGGTCATGCGGTCGCTGGCCGCCGAGGGCATGACCATGATGGTCGTCACCCACGAGATGGCCTTCGCGCGTGAGGTCGCCGACCGTGTGGTGTTCATGGACGACGGCGTCGTGGCGGAGGAGGGACCACCCAGCGAGGTGCTCGTGTCACCCCGCAACGAACGCACCCGAAGGTTCCTCAACGTCGTGACCTGACCGCGTGACGGCGTCACGTCACGCGCGTTCAGAACAGCGCGCGGGCGAGCCGGACTCGAGCCGTGGCGACCCGCGGGTCGGCGTCGCCGAGCATGGTGAACAGCGACACGAGCTGCTCGCGCGCGGCCTCGCGGACCTCTCCGGGCGTCTGGACGGCGGTCAGCAGCTCCTCGATGGCCTCGTCGTGGTCGCCGCGGGCGGCGAGTGCACGTGCCAGGTCGACACGTGCGGCATCGTCGCCATCCCGGGCCGCGGCGCGCAGCCCGTCGACGTCCCCCGACCCGTCGATGGCGAGCTGGGCGCGCAGTGCGACGGCCTCGGCGCTGGACTCCGGTCGGTGCGGTGTCACCAGGTCGAGCGCAGCGCGCGGGTCGTCCTCGACGACCAGGGTGGCGAGCGCGACGGCCGCGTCACGGTGGGTCGGCTCCGCGTCGAGCACGGCACGCAGCCGCGGCTCCGCCTCCTGCCGGGGCAGGTTGCGCGCCTCGGCGACGGCGACGTCGTGGGGCGACGGCACCAGCTGGTCGAGGAACGCCTCGAGCTGCGGCGGCGGGACCACACCGGTGAACTGGGCGACGGCCTGTCCGCCACGGAACCCGAACACCTGGGGGATCCCCTGGACCCGGAAGCGCTGCGCGGTGGCCTGGTTCGTGTCCACGTCGACCTTCGCGAGCACGACCCGGCCCTCGCGTGCCTGCACGGCCGCCTCGATCATGGGGCCGAGCGTCCGACACGGGCCGCACCACGCCGCCCAGAAGTCCACGACCACCGGCACGTCGTGTGAGCGTTCGACGACCTCCGCCTCGAAGGTCGCGTCGGTCACGTCGATGACGGTGCGGGTGTCCACGGGGTCTCCTCGGGGTCGGGTGCGACGCCGGCCGCCTGGCCGGTCGGGAACACTACGATCTCCAACGCCGTCGAGCGTCAGGCTGTTCCCGGTGACCGAACGTCCCTCGATCCTGCTGCTCGACGGGCACAGCCTCGCGTATCGCGCCTTCTACGCGCTGCCGGACACGCTCCGGACCCAGTCGGGCGCGCTCACCAACGCCGTCTACGGCTTCACCAGCATGCTCATCCGCCTGCTGGCCGACCGGCGCCCGGATGCGATCGCGGTCGCGTTCGACGTCGGGCGCGACGTCCAGCGCACCGAGGCGGTTCCCGACTACAAGGCCAATCGAGCCGCCCCTCCCGACGAGTTCCGTCCGCAGGTCGACATGATCCGCGAGGTGTTGAGGGTGCTGGAGATCCCGATCGTGGAGGTCCCCGGGATCGAGGCCGACGACGTCCTCGCCACGATCGCGACCCGGGCCGCCGCCGACGGGATGCACGCGTGGATCGTCACGGGGGACCGCGACGCGATGCAGCTGGCCGACGACCACGTGACGGTGCTCTACACCCTGCGCGGCATCAGCGACGTCGCCGAGATGGATCCACCGGCGGTCCTGGAACGCTTCGGGGTGCCACCGGACCGCTACGTGGACCTCGCGGCGCTGCGCGGGGACACGTCCGACAACCTGCCCGGGGTGCCCGGCGTGGGGGACAAGACGGCTGCGAAGCTCATCGACGAATGGGGTGACGTCGACGGTGTGTACGAACACCTCGACGAGATCGGCGGGAAGAAGGTCCCGGCGATGCTCGCCGAGCACGAGGCGCGGGTGCGCACCAACGTCGAGGTGATGCGCCTGCGCCGCGACGTGGAGCTCCCGGTCGACCTCGCCGACCTACGTCAGGGCGCGATCGAGGCGGACGCGGTCCGGGAGCTGTTCGCGACCTTCGAGTTCCGGGCGTTGTACGACCGGCTGGTCCAGGAGGTGCTCGGCGAGGTGGAGGAGTCCACCTCCACCGGGTTCGTCGCCGACCCGCAGCGCCTCGAGGCGGGCGGGCTCGCAGCCTGGCTCGAGGGGATGGAGGGTCCCGTCGCCGTCCTCGTGTCCGCGTCTGGCCGCCCGCCGCGCGTGGAACTGTCGGCGATCGCGCTGGCGGGTGCCGACCGCGCGCCCGTCGCCACGGACGCCGCGGCCCTCACCGACGACGATCGCGCCGCGGTCTCGTCCCTGCTGGCCGACGCCTCGCGACCGAAGGTCACCCACGACCTCAAGCTGCTCCACCACGTCGCGCGAACGATGGGCTGGACCCTCGACGGTGTCGTGCTCGACACGGAGATCGGCGCCTACCTGGTCAACCCGGAGCAGCGCACGTTCGACCTCGAACGTCTCGTGCTGCAGCATCTGCAGCGGTCAATCGAGACCGACGCGCCTTCCGGGGCGGACCAGCTTTCGCTCGCGGTCGACGACGACTGGCCGCGTCGCGCACTTCGTGCACAGGCCGCGCTCGAACTCGCGGAGACGCTCGGGTCGGTCCTCGACGAACGCGGCCAGCGTGCGCTGGCCGACACGATCGAGATGCCGCTGGTGGCCGTACTGGCACGCATGGAGCACACCGGCGTCGCGGTCGACCTCGGGGTGCTCGACGGGCTGCGCACCCGACTGGTCGAACGCGTCGGGCAGCTGGAGTCCGAGATCCACGACCACGCCGGCAGGACGTTCAATCCCGGGTCGGGTCCGCAGCTCCAGCAGGTGCTGTTCGAGGAGCTCGAGCTGCCCCGGACCCGCCGCATCAAGACGGGCTGGTCCACCGACGCGCAGGCGCTGGGAACCCTTCGGGGCCAGCACCCGATCATCGAGGCGATCCTCGAGTGGCGCGAGCTGACCAAGCTGCTGTCGACCTACATCGACGCGTTGCCGCCACTCGTCGACCACACGACCGGTCGGGTCCACACGACCCTGTCACAGACCGTTGCGGCGACCGGGCGTCTCGCGTCGTCGCACCCGAACCTGCAGAACATCCCCGTGCGTCGCGAGGAGGGCCGGGAGATCCGGCGCGCGTTCGTGCCCGGCGACGGGTTCTCCCAGTTCCTGGTGGCGGACTACTCACAGATCGAACTGCGGATCCTCGCCCACCTGTCTGGCGACCCGGGACTGCTGGACGCGTTCGCGTCCCGCGAGGACATCCACGCCACGACCGCCGCGAAGGTGTTCGACCTGCCGTTGGAGGCCGTGGACGGGGCACTGCGCGACCGCGCGAAGGCGGTCAACTACGGGCTGGCGTACGGGTTGACGTCGTACGGGCTCGGCCAGCAGCTGGGCATCGCGCCCGACGAGGCCCAGGAGATCGTCGACGCCTACTTCGAACGGTTCCCGAAGGTCCGCGAGTTCCTCGACCAGGCGGTCGTCGACGCGACCCGTGACGGCTACACGACCACGTTGTTCGGGCGCCGGCGCTATCTGCCCGACCTGACCTCGACGGACCGCAATCGTCGCCAGATGGCCGAACGCATGGCGCTCAACGCCCCCATCCAGGGCACGGCTGCCGACGTGATCAAGCTCGCGATGATCCAGCTGCAGCAGCGGCTCGACGAGCAGGGCATGGCGACACGGCTGCTGCTGCAGGTCCACGACGAGGTCATCCTCGAGGTTCCCGACGACGAACTCGACGTCGTGGAGCAGGTGGTCGTCGACACGCTGGCGGGTGTCGCGGACCTCGCCGTCGAGCTGGAGATCGACACGGCGTTCGGCGCCACCTGGTACGACGCCCAGAAGCACTGACGGTCATCGCCGGACCGTCAGACGGTGCAGGACACCTCGCGCGGGCCCGCGTCGGGATCCCACGGGACCCCGAGTGCCCCGACGTCGAGCACCTCGATCGAGTAGTCGCCGGGGGGACCGGTCATCCGGAAGCGGATGCGACCGAAGAGGTCGGTGGTGCCCTGGGACACGGCACTGCGTTCCGGACCGGTCACCCGCACCTCCACCGAGAACTCCGAGCACCGTTGGTCGTCGGCGTCCCGCACCTCGATCATGAAGGACACGCGGGTCGAGCCGTCCTCCAGCGTCTCCGGGTCGAGCACGCGCAGGTCGGAGACCCGCACGGGCTCGCTGAACAGGCCCTGCTTCGGCAGCGCGTCGGGCTGCTGTTCGAGGGTGACGGTGGGACGTCTGCGCAGACGCACGGGGCGCTCCGGGTCGTGTTGGCGCTACCCTAGACACCTGCCAGACCGGGCGGGAACCCACGTCCCGGGCGGTGCATGCGTTGACACCGTCCCGAAGGGCTGCGAACCTTCCTACTACCGGGTGCACAGTTCCGTCACCGACGGGCATCCAGGCACCGGGTACCCCACATCCACGAGGCGAACGCCCCGTGCCATCGACCCACTGACGAAGAGAACCGATCCCGATGTCCGAGACCCCTACTCCCGACCAGCCCTCCACGCCTGCCGACGCCGCCAGCGACGCGTCCTCCGGCCCGACCACCATCGAGGAGGTGGTCGTGCTCCAGGAGCCCGGCGGCACCCTGACCTCCACCGGTGACGTGATCGTCGAGAACGACCTGTCCGACGCGGACTTCGAGGCCGCGCTCGAGGACACCGTCCACGCGGTCGAGGAGGGCAAGATCATCGAGGGGGTGGTCGTCAAGGTCGACCCCGACGAGGTCCTGCTCGACATCGGGTGGAAGTCCGAGGGCGTCATCCCGTCCCGGGAACTGTCGATCAAGCTCGACGTGGACCCCAACACCATCGTGCAGGTCGGGGACGTCGTCGAGGCGCTCGTCATGAAGAAGGAGGACGAGGAGGGCCGCCTCGTCCTGTCGAAGAAGCGTGCGCAGTACGAGCGTGCCTGGGGAACCATCGAGCGCATCTACACCGAGGACCGCACCGTCGCGGGTTCGGTCATCGAGGTCGTCAAGGGCGGGCTCATCCTCGACATCGGCCTGCGTGGGTTCCTGCCCGCGTCGCTGGTCGAGATGCGCCGTGTGCGCGACCTGGCGCCGTACGTCGGTGAGCAGCTCGAGTGCAAGATCATCGAGCTCGACCGCAACCGCAACAACGTCGTGCTGTCACGCCGCAAGTTCCTCGAGGAGACCCAGAGCGAGTTCCGCAACGAGTTCCTCGACTCCCTGCAGAAGGGCGAGGTCCGCGCCGGGGTCGTCAGCTCCATCGTCAACTTCGGTGCGTTCGTGGACCTCGGCGGCGTCGACGGTCTGGTGCACGTGTCGGAGCTGTCCTGGAAGCACATCGACCACCCGTCGGAGGTCGTCGAGGTCGGTGACGAGGTCGAGGTCGAGGTGCTCGACGTGGACCTCGAGCGCGAACGCGTCAGCCTGTCGCTCAAGGCGACCCAGGAGGACCCGTGGCAGCGCTTCGCCCGCGAACACGACACCGGTGAGGTCGTCGACGGTGAGGTCACCAAGCTCGTGCCGTTCGGTGCGTTCGTGAAGGTCGCCGATGGCATCGAGGGTCTTGTGCACATCTCGGAGCTGGCGGACCGCCACGTCGAGGTGCCCGAGGCCGTCGTCAACGTCGGCGACAAGATCGAGGTCAAGGTCATCGACATCGACACGGTGCGCCGTCGCATCAGCCTGTCGCTGAAGCAGGCCACCGCCGGTGACGACACCGCGCCGACCGAGGACGCGTCGGCTCCCTACGAGCCGGAGCCGGCCGTGTCTGCCGCCTACTCGTCCGGTGGGGACGACGACGCCCCGTCGGGGGCCTTCGCCGCCGCGTTCGCCCAGGCGGGCCTCGCGCAGGCGGCGACCCCGGAGGAGATGGCGCTCGCCGAGGCGGACCTCCCCGAGCCCGCAGCCGACCCCGAGCCCGAGCCGGAAGCCGCGCCCGAGCCCGAGGCTGAGCCCGAGGCCGAGCCCGAGCCGGTGGCTGAGGCCGCCGACGAGCCCACGGCCGACGACGCGACAGAGGCCAGTGACGAAGAGAAGCCCTCTGCCTGACCGCACCGGGATCCGATGATGCTGGTCGTCGGACTGACGGGAGGGATCGGCAGCGGCAAGTCGACCGTTGCCGATCTCCTTCGTCGCCGGGGGGTGACCGTCGTCGACGCGGACGAGGTGGCCCGGGAGGTCGTCGAACCGGGACAGCCCGCGCTCGCGGAGCTCGCCCGGCGATTCGGGGACGACGTCATCGGCGTGGACGGTCGACTCCGTCGTCGTCTGCTGGCGGACCGCGCGTTCGCGGATGACGACGCACACGCAGCCCTCGAGCGCATCACGCACCCGCACATCGCGCGGCGCCTCGAGCAGCGACTCGCGGACCTCGCCGCGCTCGACGAGCCACCGTCGCTGGTGGTCGTCGACCACCCCCTGCTGATCGAGACCGGCCACACCGGGGGATTCGCGGCGCTGGTCGTCGTGATCGCCGACGAACAGGTGCGCATCGACCGCGTGGGCCTCTCGCGTGGCCTCACGCCGGACGAGGTGCGTGCGCGCATGGCTCGTCAGGTCGGTGACCCGCAACGCCTCGCCGCAGCGACACACGTGATCGACAACGGTGGCGACCTCGCGGCGCTCGCGGAACAGGTCGACCGGGTCCACGCGAAACTGCTCGACCTCGCCGAACACGCCTGAGTCGGCCGTACGTCGCCGGTCCGTGGAGTGTCACCCCTGCTGGGTACCGTGCCTCCCATGGACGACCTCCACCGCAACCTGCGCACCGACGTGCCGTTCCGTGTCGTGAGCGACTACGAACCTGCAGGTGACCAGCCTGCGGCGATCGAGGGCATCACCCGCGCGTTCGAGGCGGGTGAGCGCGCGGTGACACTGCTCGGCGCGACCGGCACCGGCAAGACGTTCACTGCCGCGAAGGTGCTCGAACGCCTCCAGAGACCCTGCCTGGTGATGGCCCCGAACAAGACCCTGGCTGCGCAGCTGGCCAACGAGTTCCGGGAGTTCCTCCCGGACAACGCGGTCGAGTACTTCGTCTCGTACTACGACTACTACCAGCCCGAGGCGTACATCCCGTCGAGCGACACCTTCATCGAGAAGGACTCGTCCATCAACGACGAGATCGACCGCCTCCGCCACCGGGCGACGATGGCGCTGCTGTCCCGACGCGACGTCGTCGTGGTCGCCTCGGTGTCGTGCATCTACGGGCTCGGTTCGCCCCACGAGTACGAGGACCACGTGCTGTGGCTGCGGGTCGGGCAGGAGGCCGGGCTCGACGACAGTCTGCGTCGGCTCGTGGACCTGCAGTACACGCGCAACGACCTCAACCTCGTGCGGGGGACGTTCCGTGTCCGTGGGGACACCCTCGAGGTCTTCCCCGCAGACGACGACCGGGTTGCGCGCGTCGAGTTCTTCGGCGACGAGGTCGAGCGGATCGTGCGGGTCGACCCCGTGACGGGCGAGGTGCTCGGTGCCGTCGAACAGCTCGCCATCTTCCCGGCCTCGCACTACGTGTCGTCACCCGAGGCCGTCGAGCGAGCGGTCGCGTCGATCCGGCGGGAGCTCGACGATCGACTGGCGGAGTTCGAGTCCACAGGCCGGGTGCTCGAGGCCCAGCGCCTGCGGATGCGCACGACCCACGACCTGGAGATGATCCGCGAGGTCGGCTTCTGCAACGGGATCGAGAACTACTCCCGCCACTTCGACGGCCGGGAGGCCGGCGAGCCCCCCTACACCCTGCTCGACTACTTCCCCGACGACTTCCTGGTGTTCGTGGACGAGTCCCACGTGACCGTCCCCCAGGTCGGGGGGATGTACGAGGGGGACCGCTCGCGTAAGGACACCCTGGTCGAGCACGGGTTCCGCCTGCCGTCGGCGAGTGACAACCGTCCGCTCACCTTCGACGAGTTCGAGGACCGCATCGGGCAGCGTCTGTACCTGTCGGCCACGCCCGGCGCGTACGAACGACGCGAGTCGGACACGGTGGTCGAGCAGATCATCCGCCCGACGGGCCTCGTCGACCCGCAGGTCGAGGTCCGCCCGACGCAGGGTCAGATCGACGACCTGATGGAACGCATCCGCGTGTGTGCGGCGCGTGACCAGCGGGTCCTGGTCACGACCCTGACCAAGAAGATGTCCGAGGACCTGACCGACTACCTGCTCGAGAACCATGTCCGGGTCCGTTACCTGCACTCGGACATCGACACGGTGCAGCGGGTCGCCATCCTGCGGTCCCTGCGGCTGGGGGAGTTCGACGTGCTGGTCGGGATCAACCTGCTGCGCGAGGGGCTCGACCTGCCCGAGGTGTCACTGGTCGCGATCCTGGACGCCGACAAGCAGGGGTTCCTGCGCTCGGAGACGTCGCTGATCCAGACCATCGGTCGGGCCGCCCGCAACGTCGACGGCAGCGTCGTCATGTACGCCGACGACGTCACCGACGCCATGCGCAGCGCGCTCGACGAGACCGAGCGTCGTCGCGCGCTGCAGGTCGCGCACAACGAGGCCCACGGCATCGACCCGCAGACGATCCGCAAGCGTGTCGGGGACATCATCGAGGCTGTCCGGGCCGAGGAGTCCGGAGCCGACTACCGGCCGGCGGATCCGGTCGACGGACGACTCGACGACGTCTCGGACCTGCCGCGCGAGGACCTGCGGGCCCTCATCCTGCAGCTCGAGCAGGAGATGCACGAGGCTGCCGCAGAACTGCGCTTCGAGTTCGCCGCGCGGCTGCGTGACGAGGTCGCCGACCTGCGGCGCGAACTCGCGGCCATGGAGTCCGCCAACATCTGACCCCGGACGACTACGCTTGGCCGCCGAGATCCCGACCCTGCACCCTTCCGGACGAGGCATACCCGTGACCGACGTGCTCGTGCAGCTCCATCCCTGGCTGGGCTACGCCGTGTCCGTCCTGGTGCTCGTCGTCGCGGTGATGGCCTTCAGTCGTGCCCGCGACTCCCGGGAGTTCCAGGCCGGTCCGGCGGTCGGTGCGCTCGTCGCGCTCGACGTCCAGATGCTGCTCGGCATCGTGATCTACGGGATGTCGGGGGCGTGGGACGCACGTCCGGAGATCGCCTACCTGCACCCGCTGATCGCGGTCGCCGCGCTGGGTGTCGGTCACGCGGCACTGCGGCGGGCGAAGAACCACCAGATGGCCGTCGACGCGAACCGCACGGCGGCACGCGGTCTGGTCAGCGCCCTGCTGCTCGTGTTCGTCGCGATCGGTGTGGCGAGCGCGCCGCCGTTCCTCTAGCCCACGCGCAGGTCACCAGCCCCGTTCGCGCCACTCGGTCAGGTGCGGCCGTTCGACGCCGAGTGTCGTGTCGTCCCCGTGGCCCGGGTACACCCACGTGTGGTCCGGCAGGCGGTCGAACACCCGGGCCTCCAGCCCGTCCATGATCTGCCGGTGGTCGTCGGGCGTCTCGGTCCTCCCGGGTCCACCCGGGAACAGCGTGTCACCGGTGAACAGGTGCGGGCGCTGTGCCCCGTGGACGAGGTACAGCAGCGACCCCGGCGTGTGTCCGGGCACGTGCAGGACCTCCACGGCCAGGTCCCCGACGTCCAGCACCTCGCCGTCGACCAGTTCCCGGTCGACCGGAAGGGGGAACAGGTCATCGTCGCCCGGATGGCCCCACACGGCGACCCCTGCGTCGTGCAGGTCGTGCCACGCCCGGACGTGGTCCCAGTGGCCGTGGGTCTGCACCGCGGCGACGAGGTCCACGTCCTCGACGGCCTCGAGCAGACGGTCGGGTCGTGCCGCGACGTCGACCAGCAGGGCACGTCCGGTCGCGACGCACCGGATGACGTACACGTTGTTGTCGAAGTCCTCGACCGACAGCTTGCGCACGTGCAGGCCACCGTCGGTGCGTTCGATCCACGGACCGTCGGGTTCGACATGACCGCCGTAGGTGTCCGACATCGCCGACCTCCCGTCGCCTCGACCGTAGCGAACCCCTGCGTCGATACGATCACCGCCGATGCGCAGTGAGGTGTCCGTCCGTGCCCCAGTCCCAGGTCTCCCAGCGCGACCGCATCGTGGTTCGCGGGGCGCGTGAACACAACCTGCGCGACGTCGACGTCGACCTCCCACGCGACGCGCTCATCGTGTTCACCGGACTGTCGGGCTCGGGCAAGTCGAGCCTCGCGTTCGACACGATCTACGCCGAGGGGCAGCGTCGCTACGTCGAGTCGCTGTCGGCGTACGCGCGCCAGTTCCTCGGGCAGATGGACAAGCCGGACGTCGACTTCATCGACGGGCTGTCGCCGGCGATCTCGATCGACCAGAAGTCCACGTCGCGCAATCCGCGGTCCACCGTGGGCACGATCACCGAGATCTACGACTACCTGCGACTCCTGTACGCCCGGATCGGTCAGCCGCACTGCCCCGAGTGTGGCCGCACGATCGCCCGACAGACCGCTGAGCAGATCGTCGACCAGGTGGCCCGGTTGCCGCTGGGCACGCGCTTCCAGGTGCTCGCGCCGGTCGTGCGAGGGCGCAAGGGTGAACACGCGGCGCTGTTCCAGCAGCTGTCGACCGACGGCTACGCGCGGGTGCGTGTCGACGGTGACGTGCACCCGGTCGACGAGGTCCCTCCGCTTGCGAAGACCCGGAAGCACGACATCGAGGTCGTCGTCGACCGGCTCGTGCAGAAGGGCGACCTGCAGCGGCGGCTCACCGACTCGATCGAGACGGCCCTGCAGCTCGCCGACGGGGTCGCGTGCGTCGAAGTGCTGGCCTCCGACGACGCCGAACCGGAACTGCTGACGTTCTCCGAACACCTCGCGTGCACGTCGTGCGGGCTGAGCTTCGACCAGCTCGCCCCCCGCAACTTCTCGTTCAACTCGCCCTACGGCGCGTGTGAGGAGTGCTCCGGGCTCGGGACCCGCCTCACGGTCGACGAGGAGCTCGTCATCGGGGATCCCGACCTGTCGGTCGACGACGGTGTCGTGCTGCCGTGGGGGACCGGTGCCCAGTCGGGCTACTATCAGCAGCTGCTGCGCGCGACCGTCCAGCACCTCGGGGGCGACGTGTCGACGCCGTGGCGCGACCTCGACCCCGCCATCCGGGACGCCGTGCTGTACGGGCTCGACGACCGCATCCAGGTGTCCTACACGAACCGGTACGGGCGGCGCCGGTCCTACCGGGCACGCATCGAGGGTGTCGTCGCCTCGCTCCGTCGGCGCCACGGGGAGACCGACTCGGACAACGTGCGCCAGCAGATCGAGCAGTACATGCGCGAGGTCCCGTGCGCCGCGTGCGACGGGCAGCGGCTGAAGCCGGTCGTGCGCGCCGTGACCGTGCACGGGGTCGGGATCTCGGCGCTCACGGCGATGAGCGTGGCCGACGCGGACGCGTTCATGTCGGACCTCGAACTGACGGAACGCGAGGAGCTCATCGCGGGCCGGGTCGTTCGTGAGGTGCGCGCTCGCCTGCGGTTCCTGCTCGACGTGGGCCTCGAGTACCTCGCGCTCGACCGGGCCGCCGCGACCCTGTCCGGGGGAGAGGCACAACGCATCCGCCTGGCCACCCAGATCGGCGCCGGGCTCGTCGGGGTGCTCTACGTGCTCGACGAACCGTCGATCGGCCTGCACCAGCGGGACAACGCGCGCCTGATCGAGACACTGGTGCGCCTGCGGGACCTGGGCAACACGCTCATCGTCGTCGAACACGACGAGGCCACCATCGAGGCGGCCGACCACGTCGTGGACATCGGCCCGGGTGCGGGTGAACATGGTGGTCGCATCGTGCACTCGGGCTCGCTCGAGGACCTGCGCACACTCGCCGAGGAGTCACTCACGGCGGCCTACCTCACCGGTGCACGCTCGATCCCGGTCCCGGAGCAGCGCCGTGCGGGCACGGGCCCGGCGCTCGAGGTGGTGGGCGCGTCCGCCAACAACCTCGACGACGTGGACGTGTCGTTCCCCCTGGGAACGTTCATCGCGGTGACGGGGGTGTCGGGTTCGGGCAAGTCGACGCTGGTCAACGACATCCTGTCGCGCGTGCTCATGCGGCACGTCTACGGGTCCCGGGACGCTCCCGGCCGCCACTCGCGGGTGACCGGACTCGACCACGTCGACAAGGCCGTGGTGGTCGACCAGTCACCGATCGGCCGGACCCCACGGTCGAACCCCGCGACCTACACCGGCATGTTCGACCACATCCGCCGCCTCTTCGCGTCCACGCCGGAGGCGAAGGTGCGGGGCTACCAGCCCGGCCGGTTCTCCTTCAACGTCAAGGGCGGGCGGTGCGAGGCGTGCCGCGGCGACGGGACGCTTCGCATCGAGATGCACTTCCTGCCGGACGTCTACGTGCCGTGCGAGGTGTGTCGAGGCCGTCGCTACAACCGTGAGACCCTCGAGGTCCACTACCGGGGCCGCACCGTCGCCGAGGTGCTCGACATGGCGGTGGACACCGCGCTCGAGTTCTTCGAGAACCAGCCGACGATCGCCGCGCACCTGCAGACCCTGTCGGACGTGGGCCTGGGCTACATCCGCCTCGGACAGCCCGCGACGACCCTGTCGGGTGGTGAGGCCCAGCGGGTCAAGCTCGCGAGCGAACTGCGCAAGCGCGCCACGGGGCAGACGGTCTACATCCTCGACGAACCCACCACCGGACTGCACTTCGAGGACGTCCGACGCCTGCTCGAGGTGCTCCACCGGCTTGTGGACCGGGGCAACACCGTCATCGTGATCGAACACAACCTCGACGTCGTCAAGACCGCCGACCACCTGATCGACCTGGGGCCGGAGGGAGGCTCCTCCGGGGGTCGCATCGTGGCGACGGGGACGCCCGAGCAGGTCCGCGACGTGTCCGGCAGCTGGACGGGGAAGTTCCTGGCCGACGTGCTCGGCACCGGCTGACCAGGATCAGTCCGGGCGGGCCTGCGGACCGCGGTCCATGCGCAGCTGTGCGGTCACGTCCCGTTCCTCCGGGGGTGCCGTTTCCTGCTCGTCGGGCCGGTCCGGTCCGACCCGTCGCTGGTGGTGGTGCGACGAGGGGCCGATCGGCTCGTCGTCGACGTCACGCGTCAGCACCGCGTAGCCGACACGCTGACCGCCCATCTCCACGAGTCGGCTCGGCATCCGGATGTGCGCCTGGTCGAACGCGAACTTGATCCGCTCCCGCAGCTGGCGGGTGATGTCCCAGTTGCGCAGGGGCCGGGTGGGGACCACGAGTCGGATGCGGATGCCGTCGGGACCGAACTCCTGCACCCCCCAGATCTCGGGAGGTCCGATGATGTCCGCACCCCACACCGGATCGTCAGCGAGCTCGGACGCGACCCGGTGGATGAGTGCCTTCGTCGCCGGGATGTCGGCGTCGAGCGCCACCGGGACGTCCAGCGTCGCACGTGCCCAGTGCTGGGAGAGGTTGCCCACCCGCTGGATGTAGCCGTTGAGCACGTGGTGGACCACACCGTCGATGTCCCGGAACGCCGTGGAGCGCAGACCGACCCGTTCGACCTGGCCGAACTTGCCGTCGACCTCGATCCAGTCCCCGACCCCGTACTGGTCCTCGATGAGCATCGCGATCCCGGCGATGACGTCACGGACGAGCTGCTGCGCACCGAAGCCGACGAGCACCCCGACGAGGCCCGCACCGGCGAGCACCGGTTGCAGCCGCACGCCGAGTTCGTTGAGGATGACGAGGAACGCGGTGAGCCACACGACGGTCGCGACGAGGCCGCGCAGGACGCCGACGATGGCCTGCAGCCGCTGCAGGCGCCGCGTCCGGTAGCGCTGGGTCTCGCTGATGGCACCGCGTTGCTCGGCACGGGTCAGGCGGTCCTCGATGCGCTGCTCCATGCGCCCACCGAACCGGGTGACCATGCGCCGGAGCAGACGCGAGACCACCCAGGCGATCGCGAGCACGAGGACGATGCGTGCGCCGTTCGACACGAACTGGGCGAGGCGTGCCAGCACCTCGCTCTCCGTGGAGCGGTAGGTCCACGCGCACAGCCAGCTCGCGGCGGGCCCCTCCCCGCACAGGGCGACGATCGTCGAGTCCACGTGGTCTCCCTCTCCGTCCGTCGATCGTAGGGCGCAGTACGCTCGGACGGATGCCGCATCCCGCCGCCGATCTCCGCCCGGATCCGGGCTCCGTGCCCGAGTCTCCCGGCTGCTACCTGTTCCGGGACGCCGAGGGACGCGTCGTCTACGTCGGCAAGGCCCGGTCGCTGCGTTCGCGGTTGGCGAGCTACTTCCAGCACGAGGACGCGCTGGCGCCCCGCACACGAGCCATGCTGTCCGCGGCGCGCGAGGTCGAGTGGATCGTCGTCGAGTCCGAGTCGGCGGCGCTGCACCTCGAGTACACGCTCATCCAGCGGCACCATCCCCGCTACAACGTCCGCTACCGGGACGACAAGTCCTATCCGTACCTCGTCCTGTCGACCTCCGAGGAGATCCCGCGGGCGCGGGTGCAGCGTGGCCGCGTCCATCCCGAGGACCGCCGTTTCGGGCCCTACGCACATGCGTACGCGATCCGCGAGACCCTCGACCTGCTCCTGCCCATCTTCCCGGTGCGGACCTGTTCGCAGGGAGTCTTCGACCGAGCCGCGCGTACGGGCCGTCCGTGCCTGCTCCACCACATCGGCCGGTGTGCCGGTCCGTGCACGGGCGAGGTCGGGGTGGCCGAGCACCGGGAACTGGTCGACGGGCTCGCCCGCTTCCTGGACGGCGACGCGACCGAGGTGCTCGGGAACCTCGAGTCGGAGATGCGAGACGCGGCAGCCGCCCTCGACTTCGAGCGAGCCGCCCGCCGCCGCGACCAGCTCGAGTCGGCGCGTCGGGCGCTGGACCGACAGGAGGTCGTCGGGCACGGTGACGACGACTTCGACGTCGTCGCCGTCCACGACGAGGAGCTCGACGCGTCGGTCCAGGCGTTCTTCGTCCGGCACGGCAGGCTGGTTGGTCGCCTCGGGTTCAGCGTGGAGAAGGTCGAACCCCTGACGGTTCCGCAGGTGCTGACCTCGGCGCTGCTTCGCCTGTATGCCGGGCGCGAGGCGGAGATCCCCGGCGAGGTGCTGGTCCCGGAGCCGCCCGACGACGCGGACGTGCTCGCCGAACTGCTGACGGAGCAGCGCGCCACGCACGGAACCCGTCGCGGTGCCGTGCGGTTCCGGGTGCCCCGCCGAGGGGCACGCGCCGCGTTGCTGCGGACCGTGCAGGACAACGCGACGCAGGCGCACGAACGCGCGCGGCTGCGCCGCACGAACGACCTCGACCGGCGCAGCCGGGCGCTGCGCGAACTGGGCGAGGCGCTGGGACTCGAGGGGGGACCGCTGCGCATCGAGTGCTTCGACATCTCGCACCTCGGGGGCACCGGGGTGGTCGGGTCGATGGTGGTGTTCGAGGACGGGCTTCCTCGCCGTTCCGAGTACCGGCACTTCCGGCTGCGCGTCGACGCGAACGACGACTACGCCGCGATGCGGGAGGTGGTCGGGCGGCGCCTGCGTCGTCTCGTCGAGTCGTCCGGTCAGGCATCGGGCACGTCGCGCGGATCGGGCTTCGGCCTGCGGCCCGACCTCGTGATCGTCGACGGCGGACCGGGGCAGCTGTCCGCCGCGCTGGACGCGGCGGCGACCACGGGTGTCGCCGACCTGTCCTTCGCAGCGCTCGCCAAGCGGCTCGAGGAACTGTGGGTCCCGGGAGCCCCCACGTCGATCATGCTGCCGAGAGGCAGCGACGCGCTGCACCTGGTGCAGCAGCTTCGCGACGAGGCGCACCGCTTCGCGATCCAGTACCAGCGCCGCACACGCCGCGCGTCCGTGCGTGCCTCCGCGCTCGACGCGGTCGACGGCGTCGGTCCGGCACGCCGCCAGGCCCTGCTGCGCAGGTTCGGTTCCGTCGCGCAGGTCCGTCGCGCCTCCGTCGAGGACCTGGCGGCGACGCCCGGGATCTCCCGTACGCTCGCCGAGGAGGTCCACCGGGTGCTCGGTGCCGACCGGGAGGGGAACGCGTGAGCGACGACGTCCGCCCACGGATCCTGGTGATCAGTGGCATGTCCGGCGCCGGACGATCGACGGTGTCGAACGTCGTGGAGGACCTCGGCTGGTTCGTCGTCGACAACCTGCCTCCGGCGCTCCTGCAGCGGGTGACTGAACTGGCGTTCGCACCCGGTTCGTCGGTGTCGAAGCTGGCCGTCGTCGCCGACGTGCGGGGCCGCGAGTTCTTCGCCGAACTCGAGGGGGCGCTGGACGAGCTTCGCCGTTCCGACGTCGACCTGCGCGTGGTGTTCCTCGAGGCCGACGACCAGATCATCCATCGTCGGTTCGAGGAGACGCGACGTCGTCATCCGGCGGCCGATGGCGGGACCGTCCTCGACGGCATCCGCCGTGAACGTGCACAGCTGGGCGAGCTGCGCTCGTCGGCCGACCTGATCCTCGACACGACCGACATGAACGTCCACGAACTGCGCGACCGCATCCTCGGGCTGGTGGACGACCCGTCGAGCGCGGCGCTGCGCATCGAGGTGGTGTCGTTCGGGTTCAAGCACGGGACCCCGCGTGACGCGGACCTGCAGTTCGACGTGCGTTTCCTGCCCAACCCGCACTGGGTGGAGGAACTGCGGCCGCTCACCGGGAGGGACGCACCGGTCGCCGACTACGTCCTCGAACAGCCGCATGCCGTGGAGTTCCTCGAGTCCCTCGAACGGCTGCTCGACACGGTGGTTCCCGGGTACGTCCAGGAGGGCAAGCGATACCTGACCATCGCGATCGGGTGCACCGGGGGGCGTCATCGATCCGTGACGTTGGCCGAGCGGGTGGCCGAGCACCTGCGGACGTCGACCTCGCTCCCTGTGTCGGTCCACCACCGCGACCTGGGCCCCGAGTGATGCGTCGGACGGTCGCGATCGGCGGTGGGCACGGCCTGTCGCGCAGCCTCCGGGCGCTTGCTCGACTCTCCGAGCACACGACGGCGATCGTGACGGTGGCGGACGACGGAGGATCGTCCGGTCGCCTGCGGCGTGACCTCGGGGTGCCCGCTCCCGGTGACCTGCGCATGGCGCTCACGGCGCTCGCGCCGGACGGACCGCTGCGACGCGTCGTCGCGCACCGCTGGGACCGAGGAGAACTCGACGGCCACAGTCTGGGCAACCTGGTGCTCGTGGCGCTGCTCGAACAGGCAGGAGACCTCGTCGAGGCACTCGACGAACTCGCGCGACTGCTCGACGTGCCGGGTCGGGTGCTGCCGTGCACCCGTGAACCGGTCACCCTGCACGCCAGGACCGCGGAGGGCGACGTCCACGGGCAGGAACGCATCGCGGGCCGCCACGGGATCGAACGCGTGTGGCTCCGACCGGCGCGCCCCACGGTCACCGACGAGGCGGCCGAGGCCCTGCTCGACGCCGACCTCGTCGTGCTCGGTCCGGGTTCCCTGTTCACCAGTGTCCTGCCGAACCTGCTCGTTCCGGGGATCGCCGCCGCACTCGAGGAGACCCGGGCGCCCGTCGTGCTCGTCGCCAACCTGCGTGAGCAGCCGGGGGAGACGCAGGGGCTCGACCTGGTGGGACACCTCGATGCCCTGCGTGATCACGTCCCCGGGCTGCGCCTCGACGCGCTCGTGCTGCACGAGGGTGAGGACCCGTCGGGCGTTGGTCGTCCACTCGACGCACCCGACGAGGTGTTGCGTGCCCGCGTGGGTCACGTCGAGCGCACACACCTGCTCGACGGGCACGACGGGCACGACCCGCAACGGCTCGCCGACGCCCTGTCTCGGGTGTGGGCACAGCGACCTCGTCACGTGCACCTGCGTGCACGGAGGACCTGATGGCGGGTCGGTTCACCGATGCGGTGCGTCAGGAACTCGGCGGACTGCCGGTGGACCCCGCGACTGCGGCGGTCGAACTCGCGGCGATCGTGCGCCTCGTCGGTGTCGTGACACGCACGTCGGGAGCCGCCGACATCGGCATCGAGGTCACGACCGCGTCTGGGGGCGTCGCCCGGCGGGTCCACCAGCTGCTCGAGACCGGCTTCTCGGTTCGACCGGAACTGCTGGTGCGGTCACCGGGTGGGGTGCGAGCGACCAGTTCGTACCGACTGCGGGTGCCGTCGGCCGGTCGCCTGGCGACGGGGCTCGGCATCGTGGACGCCGGAGGGGCCCTGCGGCTGCCCACGGCCGACGAGGCGGCGTCGGCGCCCCACGCCTGGATTCGCGGGGTCGTGCTCAGTGCGGCGTCGTTCTCCGCCCCGGGGCGACCCCCACACCTGGAGATCGCCACGTCGAGCCGTCGGGTCGCCGACGTCGTGCGCGACGTGCTCACCGTGCACGCCCGCGTGTCGGTCAGCGTCACTGCGGATCGTCGCAGCGAGGAACGCTTCCGGGTCGTGTGCAAGTCCGGGGAGGGCATCGGGCGACTGCTCGTGATGGTCGGCGCCTCGCAGGCGTTCCTCGCGTGGGACGATCACCGGCTACGCCGTGAACTGCGCAACGACGCCAACCGCCTGGCCAACGCCGACGCCGCCAACGTGCGTCGGAGCATCGACGCGGCGACGACCCAGGTGGCCCAGATCGAACGCGTCATCGCCCGCGTCGGTTGGGAAGCGCTCGACGACGACCTGCGCGAGGTCGGCCTGGTGCGCCTCGCGAACCCGTCGGCGTCGCTGACCGAACTCGCCGAACTGTGTGACCCACCGCTGAGCCGGTCGACCGTCCGGCGACGTCTGCTGCGCCTGCTCGACCTCTCCCGGGAGGGTCGGGACGAACCGCCGACTGGTAGGGTCCGACAACCTCAGCGAAGACGATCCTGACCCGTCCCGTCGTCCCAGGAGATGCTCCATGTCCGTTCGCGTCGCCATCAACGGCTTCGGCCGCATCGGTCGGAACCTGCTGCGCTCCGCACTGCGTCACGACATCGACCTCGAGTTCGTCGCGGTCAACGACCTGACGGACACCGGGGCGCTCGCACTGCTGCTGCGCTACGACAGCGTGCACGGCAGGTTCGAGGGCACGGTCGAGGCCACCGACGACGGGCTGCTGATCAACGGCCGTGAGGTCCGGGTCCTGTCCGAGCGCGACCCGGCGGCACTGCCGTGGTCGGACCTCGGGGTCGACGTCGTGGTCGAGTCCACCGGCTTCTTCACCAGTCGCGACGCGGCCGCGAAGCACCTCGACGCCGGTGCCCGCAAGGTCGTGATCTCCGCGCCGGCGAAGGGTGAGGACAAGACCATCGTGCTCGGCGCCAACGAGCACGAGTACGACCCTGCGTCGCACCACGTCATCTCGATGGCGTCGTGCACCACCAACTCGGTTGTCCCGATGGCGAAGACGCTGCACGACGCGTTCGGCATCGAACAGGGTCTGATGACCACGGTCCACGCCTACACCGGCGACCAGCGTCTGCACGACGCGCCGCACAGCGACCCGCGTCGTGCCCGCGCCGGAGCGGTGTCGATCATCCCGACCACCACCGGAGCCGCGAAGGCGGCGTCGCTCGCCCTGCCGGAACTCGCCGGGCGCCTCGATGGTCTCGCCCTGCGTGTGCCGATCCCGGACGGTTCGGTGACCGACCTGTCGCTGGTGCTCGAACGTGAGGTGACCGCCGACGAGGTCAACGAGGCCATGCGGGCCGCCGCCGAGGGTCCGCTGCGCGGGATCATGGAGTACTCGACCGACCCGATCGTCTCCATCGACATCGTCGGCAACCCGCACTCGTGCGTCTTCGACTCGCTCGCGACGATGGCGTCGGGTCGTCTCGTCAAGGTGCTCGGCTGGTACGACAACGAGTGGGGCTACTCCACCCGTCTCGCCGAGTTCACCCAGCTCGTCGGTCGGTCCCTGTGACCAGCCTGCTCGACGGGGTACGACGACTCGGAGCGCTGGAGGCCCGTGGCCGACGTGTGTTCGTCCGCGCCGACCTGAACGTCCCGCTGAGCGACGGCGCCGTGGTCGACGACCTGCGGATCGCCGCGAGCGTGCCCACCATCCGGCAGCTGCTCGACGGCGGGGCGAGAGTCATCGTCGCGTCCCACCTGGGCCGTCCCGAGGCCTTCGGGGACCCGGCAAGTTCGATGGTGCAGATCGTCCCGAGCCTCTCCGAACACCTCGGCGTCGACGTGCGGCTCGCCTCCGACGTCGTCGGTGAGGACGCCCGTGCCGGGGCCGACGCGCTCGAGGACGGCGAGGTGCTCCTGCTCGAGAACCTGCGATGGGAACCGGGGGAGACGGCGAACGACCCCGGGTTCTGTGACGCGCTCGCGTCGTTGTGCGACGTCTACGTCAACGACGCGTTCGGGGCCTCGCACCGTGCCCACGCATCGATCACGGGGGTGCCGGCGCGACGCCCCGGCTACGCGGGACTGCTCCTGGAACGCGAACTCGAGGTCCTCGGGGCCCTGCTGACCGACCCGGCACGTCCCTACGTCGCGATCCTCGGGGGCGCGAAGGTCAGCGACAAGCTCGTGGTGCTCGAGAACCTGCTCGCGCGCGTCGACGTGCTCGCGGTGGGGGGCGCGATGGCGTACACGTTCCTCGTCGCGGAAGGCCACGACGTCGGGACCTCCCGGTTCGAGGAGGACCAGGTCACCCGAGTGGCCACCCTCGTCACCGAGGCACGCAGCAGAGGTGTCGAGGTGCTGTTGCCGACCGACGTCGTGACCGCGGCGACGTTCGACCGCAATGCAGAGGCCGCCATCCGCGACCTCGAGGACTTCCCGTCCGACGAGATGGGGCTCGACATCGGCCCCCAGACCGCTGAGCGCTATGCGCAGGTAATCGCCGGTGCGGGCAGCGTGTTCTGGAACGGCCCGATGGGCGTGTTCGAGTGGCCGGCGTTCTCGGAGGGGACGCGACGAGTGTCGCGCGCGATGGCCGAGACCGAAGGATTCAGCGTCGTCGGCGGAGGCGACTCGGCGGCCGCCGTGCGGATGTTCGGGGACGCGGACCAGGTCGATCACGTGTCGACCGGGGGCGGGGCATCGCTCGAACTGCTCGAGGGCAGGCTCCTTCCCGGTGTCGACGCACTGATCGGCTGACCGTGGACGTCTCGCAGCGCGCGAGGACTCGACCCCTGGCGGTCGTGCTGGCCGTCGGTGTCCTGGTCGCGGCCTGCGGCGCACCTGCGAGCGACCTCCCCGAGGAGCCAGACGCTGCCTCGGTGGCACCCGAGGAGCCCGAGGACGACGCGTCGCGGCCCTCGTCACGAGGCGCGATGCTGACCGCGTACGGCTGCCCGGTCCGGACCCTGTTGCCGCAGGACAGTCGTGACACGTGCAGCACCCGGGTCGTGCGGCAGCTCTTCAGCGGCCTGACCGAGATCGACGTGGAGACGGGCCGGCCCAGGCTGGTCGTCGCGGCGGCGATCGAGACGGACGACTCGCTCGAGTGGACGGTCACCCTCCACGACGGGTGGACCTTCCAGAACGGCGAGCCCGTGACGGCACGATCGTTCGCCGACGCGTGGAACCTCGCTGCCGTGCCGGACAACGGCCTGCGCAACGGCGACCTGTTCAACCTGATCGCGGGCTACGGCGACGTCGTGTCGGGCGATGCGAGTCGACTGCGCGGGCTGGAGGTCGTCGACGACCTCACCCTGCGCATCGTGCTCGAGCAACCCTTCGCGCCCCTGCCCGAGAAGCTCACCGACGTGGCGTTCATGCCGCTGCCGACGGTCGCGTTCGAGGACCTGCAGGCGTTCGCCGAGGCGCCGGTCGGCAACGGCCGTTACGAACTCGTGGCGTTCGACGCCGACCGGGAGGCCCAGCTGCGCCGCTCCGTGGACTGGCCGGGACCGGATCCGGCCGTCAACGACGCGGTGACGTTCGTCATCTACAGCGGCGACAACGCGATCCAGCTCGCCTACGCCGACGTGCTGACCGGCACGCTCGACGTGCTCGACAACGTGCCTCCCGAGCGGCTCGGGGACAGCCACGAGGTCTTCGACGGCAGGGTCGTGGAGACCACCACGTCGTCGTTCACGTTCCTCGGACTTCCCGTCGACCGGGCCCCCTTCGACGACGTCAACCTCCGGCGGGCCCTGTCGCTGGCCATCGACCGTGGACGCATCGTCGACGACGTGTTCGGTGGGCTGCTCGAGCCGGCGGCGTCGGTGATCCCGCCGGTGCTCGACGCCCATCGTGCCGCGGCCTGCGAGTACTGCGTCCACGATCCTGAACTCGCGCGGGAACTGCTCGAGGAGGCTGGAGGCTGGAGTGGGCCGATGACGGTCCATCTCAACGCCGGTTCGGGACACGAACGATGGGTGCGGGCCGTCACGGAGCAGTGGCGGGAGGTGCTGGGCATCGACGAGTTCGTCGTCGACGCACGCGGGATGACGCCCTACCTGGACCTGCTCGAGAACGGCAGGGCCGACGGGCCCTTCCGGCTCGGATGGGCCCTGTCGTACCCCAGTCCCGAGTACGTGCTGTCCGAACTGTTCACCACGTCGGGCAGCGGCAACTTCTTCGGGCTCGCCGACCCGTCCGTCGACGAGGTGATCCGGGTCGCGGCGACGGCGTCGCCCGATGACGCCGTGGAACTGTTCCAGGCCGCCGAGGACGTCGTGCTGGACCACATGCCACTCATCCCACTCTGGTACGGGGTGTCGACCTCGGTGCACACCGAACGCGTCGACGGGGTCCAGATCGACGCCTCGACGATCCTGCGTGTCGAGCGACTCCGACTCGTCGAGTGACGCGTGCGCGGTAGGGTCGGCCCGACCGTCCTCGCACACCCGTGCACGAGCCCCTGGAGACCCACGTGAGCGACCGCACGCCCCTGATCGTCGGCAACTGGAAGATGCACCGTGACCACCTGGAGGCGATCCAGCTGGTCCAGAAGCTGGCGTACCACCTCGACGAGGACGACCACGACGGTCAGGAGATCGTCGTGTGCCCACCCTTCGTGGCGCTGCGGTCCATCCAGACCCTGATCCAGTCCGACCGTCTGCCCCTGCTGCTCGGTGCGCAGAACTGCCACGACCAGGACGAGGGCGCGTTCACGGGGGAGGTCTCGGCCCCGATGCTCGCGAGGCTCGACGTCTCCTACGTCATCGCGGGACACTCGGAGCGGCGCGCGCTGTTCGGGGAGACCGACGAGGTGGTGAACGCGAAGATCCGTGCCATCCAGCGCCACGACATGCGGCCCATCCTGTGTGTCGGAGAGGGTGAGGAGGACCGGGACGCCGGTCGTGCGCCCGAGGTCGTCATCGGCCAGCTCACGGGCAGCCTCGCCGGCATCGACGTCGCCGACCCGCAGGCGTTGGTGGTCGCCTACGAACCGGTCTGGGCCATCGGCACGGGCCGCACCGCGACGCCGGACGACGCCCAGACCATGTGCGCGGTCATCCGTGACCAGTTGCGCACGACCCACGGCGAGGTCGCCGACGGGATCCGTGTCCTGTACGGCGGCAGCGTCAAGCCGGGCAACATCCGTTCCCTCATCGCCCAGGACGACGTGGACGGCGTGCTCGTCGGTGGGGCGAGCCTGTCGTCGGAGGACTTCGCGCTGATCGTGGGCCATCGTCGGTGACCGTTCGTCGCCGATCCAGGGGCGTCGCGCTACAGTCGCGCGGGGGGCGGGAGTGCACACCCAGGGCAGGCGGGAGAAACGAGACGAGGATGGCGACACGGCGCAACGAACCACTGGAGTCCCTGCTCGGACCCCTCGAGCAGGAGGTGATGGACGTCGTCTGGCGTGTCGGCGACACGACCGTCCGCGAGGTGCACGGTCACCTCGCCCAGGTCCGTGACATCGCCTACACGACGGTGATGACCACCATGAGCCGGCTGGCCAACAAGGGCATGCTGGCGCGTGACACCGGTGGGCTCGCTCACCGCTATCGCCCCGCGGTCAGTCGTGACCGGTACGCACGTTCTGCGGTCAGCGACGTCATGACCTGGCTGCTGGAGCGCTACCCGGAACCAGCGGTCGCCTACCTGGCGGACGTCGTCGACACGGTCGACGATGCCACGCTCGATGCGCTCCGTGAGGCCGTCGACAGGCGTCGCCAACAGGAGCACTGACACCCGTGGATCTCGGCGTACTGCTGAGCCTCCCGGTCGAGTCGATCGCCATCCGGATGATCGTCGCGACCGTGGCCTGTGTGCTGCTCGCCCGTGTCATCCTCCGCGCCGTCGTTCGCTCGCCCGCGGGGCGTGTCGCGGTCGCGATCACCCCGGCGATCGCCCTGCTCGGGGTCGTCGTCGCCACGTCGAGCCAGCCGCGCCTGCCCACCGTGATGGTCCCGGTCGACGCGCGGGACGCGCTCGCGATCCGGGTCGCCGAGGGCTACCTGTACTTCGCACCGATCGTCTTCCCGCTGCTCGTCGCGACGTGGGCCGCGGTCGTGGTGGCCCGACTGGTCCACCGTCTGGTCCAGGTGCACCGGGTCCACGACCGCGCGCGCGTGGCGATGGCCGTCGGTGACACGCCGGCGCACGTCCTCGCCACCGCCCGACGGGTCGCCGACCTGCTCGGGGTCGCGACCCCCCGGGTGGTCGTCGTGCCGGAGGCGCCCGGTGGCGCCTACGTCGTCGGGACCCGACGTCCGACGGTGGTCGTCGACGCGCGACTCGTGGCGAGTCTCGACCGGCACGAACTCGAGGGCGTCCTCGCCCACGAACTCGCCCACGTGCGACGTCGGGACAACATCGTGGCCGCCGCACTGTGCTCCGTGCGCGACGCCGTGTTCTTCGCGCCCGGCGTCGGGTGGGCCGTTCGTCACCTGCACCGTGAACGTGAGCTCGCCGCCGACCAGGTGGCCGCGACCGCGACCGGACGCCCTGCCGCGCTCGCCAGCGGGCTGCTCAAGGTCCTCGAACTCGACCCGCGGCCGCAGCACGCCTGTGCGACGCTCGCGCCCGGCGGTGCCGGGGTCGTCGACCGCGTCCGCATCCTCGTTGACGCGCCGCCCGCCGTGTCGGCGCGTCGTCGGACGCTCGAGGTCCTCGCGCTCGTCGCGGTGGTCGCGGTGTCGATCATGGCGGCCCTGCTGCTGCCGACCCAGTTCGCCGGCGCCGACCGCGAACGCGACGCGGTGGCCATCGTGTGGTCACCGACCACCACGGAGGCCGCGGCGACCTCGTCGGTCGCACACGCGTTCGCCGTGTACGACCGCAACAGTCTCGCGCTGGAACCGTCCTCGTCCTCGGTGGGAACGGCGCGGATGGACGAACGCAGCATCGAGAACCGACGCAGCACCCTGCGGGCATGCACCGACGAGCAGGGCGGGTGTCCGGCACCGTCGCACACCATGGGCCTCGGACTCCGTCCACGACCGGTCGTGACCGTCGACGACGACGTCGTGCGGTCGTGGCACGCCACGCCGCTCATGGACGGCACGCAGCCCGCGTCCGGCCTGCAGATGTACTGGCTCGCCCGCGTCGGCTGACGGTGACCCCGGCGTCGGCCCGCTGAGAGCGGTGGCCGCTGCCGGTATGCTCCCTGCAACGGATCCGCCGCCAGGATCCACCACCCGAGTCGGAGTCCTCCCGTGCTGATCGGTTTCCTCGTCACGGTGCACGTGCTGCTCGGCCTGACACTGATCGGGTTCGTGCTGCTCCACCGTGGGCAGGGTGGTGGCATCTCCGACATGTTCGGCGGCGGCGCGGGCGGGGGACTGCAGGGCTCTGCGGTCGTCGAACGCAACCTCGACCGGTTCACGGTCATCTCTGCGCTGCTGTTCGGACTCACGAACTGTCTGCTCGTCGTCCTGCTGTAGCGCTCCTCGGGGCACGACCGGGACCCACGTGGAGTCACCGGTGACCCCGTGTGGAGGTGAAGGCCGCATGGCCCACCGTCACCTGGTGCACCTCGTCATGCTGGCCTGCCTGCTCGTCGCCGCGTGCACGCCGGCCGTGACCGAACCCGGTGGTGCGCCCACTCCGTCTCCCACGGCCCCGACGAACCAGAATCGCACCGACGGGCCCGCCAGCGGGGGAACCCTGCGCATCGGGATGGTGGCCGACCCGGTGTCGATCGACCCGGCGTTCGTCGTCGACGACGAGGGCGAACTCGTCGTCGCCGCGATCTTCGACCCTCTGGTCCGACTCGACGACACCATGCAGGTCGTTCCTGCCGCCGCACGTGAGTGGCAGGTGTCCGAGGACGGCCGCACCATCCGGTTCTCCCTGCGCAGATCGACGTTCCACGACGGGACACCGGTGACGGCGTATGACTTCGAACGTGCCTTTCGGCGGATCGTCGACGAGACCGGCCCGGACCGTTCCACCGTCGGCTTCCTGCTCGACGACGTCGAGGGTGTCGACGAGGCCCGCGCCGGGGGAGGGTTCCCCGGTGTCGTCGTCGAGGACGACCACACCTTGGTCATCCATCTGTCGGCGCTGCGTCCCCGCGCCGTGTCGTCGTTCGCGCACCCGAGTCTCGTGCCCGTCCCGGAGGCCGCGCTTCTCGACCCGAACGGGTTCGGTGAACAACCGATCGGCAACGGCCCGTTCCGGATGCTCGAGCCTCGCGAACGGGGCGCGTTCGTGCGCGTGGCACGCAACGACGCACATCCCGCACCGCCCACGGTCGACGACGTGCTGTTCACCGTCTACGACCCGGACCCGGGCGGAGACCGCCAGTGGCAGGACCTGCAGGCGGGTCTGCTGCACGTCGGACACGTGACACCGGAACGCATCGAGGAGGCCCGTGAGGTGTTCGGGTCCGCGACGGCAGGGGTCCGCGGCCCCGGACTCGTGGACGCCGTGAACGCGACCGTGTACCTGTACGCGTTCACGCTGGACCGCGCCCCCTACGACGACGTGCGGGTGCGGCGCGCCCTGTCCATGGCCGTCGACCGGACCGCGCTCGCCGAGTCGCTCGGACGCACCCGCAGCCCCGCCACCACGATCGTCCCGCCGTCCATCCCCGGGTCGACCCCCGGCGCCTGCGAGTACTGCGCGCACGATCCCGTCGCTGCCCGTGCCCTGTGGGACGAGGTCGTCGCGGACCTCGAGGAACGCGAGGAGACCGTCCCCACGCTGACCCTGACACACAACCGCGGCGCCACCCACGCCTCCATCGCCGAACAGATGGCCGCCCAGATCGAGTCGGCGCTCGACGTGCAGGTGGTGATGCGTGCCCAGGACCTGCAGGTGTTCCTGCGCAACGTGTCACGCGGCGAGGTCGGCTTCTTCCGACTCGGCTGGCAACCGACCGAACCGAACCCGGGCTCCTACCTGCACCCGCTCTTCCACACCGACAGTCTGGGCGCCGACAACCTCACCGGGTTCTCCGACCCGGAGGTCGACGCACTGCTTGACGCCGCGCTCGAGTCGCCGTTCCCCGGGACGGCCATCGTGCGATGGCGTGAGGCCGAGGCGCGAATCCTCGACCAGATGCCCGTGCTGCCGCTGCTGTACTACCACCACGCACTGGTCATCGGCCCGGACGTGCAGGGGCTCACGTGGCCCGCATTCGGCCCTGCGGACCTGTCCCGGGTGACGCTCGGCTGACGGCAGCAGCGCCCGTGGGACGTTTCGCGGGTCCCCCTGGCAACGGCTACCCTCCGGCCTTCACCGCCGTCTCCGGCGGTGTCCACGCGCGAGTGGCGGAATTGGCAGACGCGCACGGTTGAGGGCCGTGTGTCCTAACGGACATGGGGGTTCAAGTCCCCCCTCGCGCACACATCGTCGTGAACACGCCGACGTCTGAGGTCTCGCCCCGACCGGTGGGCAGGGAGCGTCATGGGACCCGCCGTCGGGATCTGGATCCTCACCGTCACGCTGTCCGTCGCCGGGGTCGTGCTGTTCGAGGTGGGACGCCGTCAGGCCGCCGGCACGCTGCGACGCAACTGGGTCGCGGGCCTGCGCACCCACGAGACGATGCGAAGCGACGCCGCGTGGCACGCCGCACACGACGCGACGGCACGTCACGTGAAGGCCGCAGGCGTCGTCCTGCTGTGCACCGCCGTCGCCGTCCTGGTCGTGCGCCCGTCCGACGACGCGACGCTCGCCGTGATCGTGCTCGGCGGTGCCGCGGCCACCCTCGCCCTCGTGGTGGCCGCAGGGGTCCGTGGACACCGCATCGCAGCTCGCGTCAACCGCGGCGAGACCGACGGAACCCCGCCGGGAGGCCACCCCCCGGTGTAGCGTCGCCAGCGTCCGCATCCCTGAGCCGAAGGGGATGGCCGTGGTCGGTCGACGTGCCTACGACGCGATGTACCGATCGTGGGCCCCCTGGGACTCCGTGGGCGTCCGTGACGACCTGCGCACGCTGCTGGCCGGGGGCACCGCGACCCCGGCGACCCATCCGCGCGCCGTCGACCTCGGGTGCGGCACGGGCGCCAACGTCGTGCACCTCGCAGAAGCCGGGTTCGACGTGACCGGGGTCGACTTCTCGCCGGTGGCGCTGCGTCACGCGCGCGCCCGGGCCGAGCAGGTCGGCGTCGCCGACCACTGCCGGTTCGTGGAGGCGGACCTCACCCAGCCGCTGCTCGACGTGCTCGACGGTCCGTTCGACCTGCTGGTCGACTTCGGGACCCTGGACGACCTGTCCGGTCCGGGCCGTGCCGCCCTCGCCCGCAACGTGACGCAGCTGGCCCGTCCCGGGGCGCTGTTTCTCCTGTGGTGCTTCCACGTCGCCCGTGACGACCTGCCGTGGATGAGCCTGTCCGGACCGTCCCGGGTCGCGCCAGGACTGGAGCCGGGGGAGGAGGAAAGACTGTTTGGTGACGACTTCACGATCACGCGTTTCGGCCACCAGTCCCGTCACGTCGCCTGCTTCCTGCTCGAACGACGGGATCAACACGCTCCGGGGATACGGTGAGCCGTCGCCGAACGGTGGGAGCCGGATGCACACGATGACCGTCAGCCGCCACGTCGCCGCCCCACCGGAGCGCATCTGGGCGGTGCTGACCGACCTGGAGCACTCGCCCGACGTCATCGGCGCCATCGAGGCGGTCGAACTGCACACCGGCAGCGGGTTCGACGTCGGCACACGCTGGACGGAGACGCGCACCATGATGGGGCGCACCGCGACGGAGACCATGGAGGTCACCGCGGTCGACCCGCCACGCTCCTACGTCGTCGAGGCGGACAGCAGCGGCACCCACTACCGCAGCGAGTTCCTCGTCGTCCCGGACGGTGACGGCACGACCGTCACCATGACGTTCTCCGGTCAGCCGTCAGGACTCGGCGGCAGGATCGTGGCGGCCACGCTAGGGCGACTGTTCGCCTCCGCGACGCGCAAGGCGCTCGCCGCAGACCTCGACGACATCGCCCGCGCCTGCGAACACGACGCCTGACGTTCCGTCCGAGCAGGTCGTGCGCAACGCGTCACGGCAGGTACTGCTCCTCGATGGCGACGACGATGCCGCCCTCCAGGGTCACCCAGTAGGGGTTCCAGGACAGCCTGTCGTCGTCAGGCGGGTTGACGGCGAGGTAGTCGGAGAGTTCGTCCCAGGATCCCGGGTCGAGATCGGCATCGCCGTCCTCGTGGAGTCGGACCAGAGCCACGGTGACGTCGGGGGCGACGTCGAGGGTGCGCAGCCGCGGGTTGACGTTCACGATGTAGTAGTCGTTGGGTGGTCCGCCGGGCGACTCGGGGTGGTCCCTGTCGTGGGCGTCGATCGCCTCCTGTCCGGTCAGGAACTGGATCACGTCGACGGTCAGGGTCCTGTTGGCCTGATCGACGCCATGCAGATAGGTGGGGTGCCGGCCGTCGGCGAGGTCCGTGGCACCGTCGGCCGGTTCATCCGGGTCGGGCACATCAGTGGGGACGTCCGTGTCCTGAGGTGCGGTGTCGTCCGCGCAACCGGCGACCATCGCGGCGAGCACGAGCGCCGTGGCGAGGACTCGACCCTTGGGGCTCCCCGTCATCTGTACACCTCCTGGTGCGTCCTCTCGCTGCAGCCAACGGCGGTCCGAGGAGCGGGGACAGACCGCTCAGCCATCCGAGGGTGCGGTGGCCTCCGGACGGTCACCAGAGCCGTTGGGCCCGCCTCGACGACGCGCCGACCTCGCGTGTGACGACGCCTGACGTCGTGCGCGACGTCCCGATCCAGCCGGCCCCACGGTCACGGACGCGACGGACCCCCGCGTCCAGCGAGCGTGAAGAACACGCCCGCGGCGATGAACGGTGCCGCGATGATGGCGACTCCGGCCAGGTTCGGCGCTCCCCGCGCCTCGAACGCCACGAATCCGACGAACACGACGCCGAGCAGGATCAGCAGGGGACCCCCGATGCGTGGACGCGCCCAGGCAACGACCGCGAGCAGCACCAGCACGGCCAGTTGGATCGGATGTCCCCACCATCCCGGCTCCCCGCCGATCCCTTCGGCGACGGCGAACAGCGTGATCACGGCCGTTGGCAACGCGAGGATCGCCAGCCCGATCCACCGGTGTCCACGTGCCGAGACCTGCGTCTGGTCGTCCATGTCGAACCTCCTCACAGATCGCTTCGGTCACTCGTGGCGGGAAGCTGCGACCAGGTGCAGCCCCCCGATGATCGCCGCCGGCAGGGTCACGACGGCGATGCCCCAACCCGGGGTTCCCGGTCCCGGAGCATCGAGCAGTGACAGGGCCGTGGGCAGGCACGCCAGCGCGAGGAGCATCAGCCCGGCGGCGCGTGGGCGCCGCCAGCCGAGCACGACCAGCGGCACGAGCCACGCTGCCGTCGAGCCGACCGCTGCCCACCCGCCCGGATCCGTGAACGTCTCGCCGATCGCGAACATCGCGAAGAAGGCGGCGTACATGCCGGTGAGCACCAGGGCTGCACCCGACAGGGCGCGCCGCGGCTCGTCACGGTGACGCCACGCGTACCACGCAGGCGGCGAGAACAGGACCACGGCGATCTGGAGCATCCACGCGACCCGCATCCGACTCACCTCCCCCTTGAGGCGGAGGATGCGAGCCGTCACGGGTGACGACAAGGGTCCATTGACACCTGACCACCGCACGACGCGCGCCGGCAAGGTCGCACGGGGGATCAACGAAGTCGACGAGGAACGTGGAGATCACCAACTCGAACGTCAGGGGTGTGGTCAGTTGCGGCGCCACTCCGGACACGAGCACACCCACAGAAGCGCCACATGTCTCGGCGTGTCGGCGATGAGGGCCTCGAACTCGACGGGGTGCGCGGGATCCATGATGAGACCGACACCCGGGAGGTGCTCAGGGGGCGTTGGCGCGGGGTGGGGGTGGGCTGAGGCCGGGGAGGCTGGTGGCGCGGCGGCGGCCGCGGCGGACGGTGACGGTGGCGTGTTCGTCCATGGTGAGGCGCCATCGGCCGAGGGTGACGGCGGTGTGATGCCTGCGACAGACCGCGACCAGGTTGTCGACCGTGGTGTGGCCGCCCTGTTCGCGGGGGATCACGTGGTGCAGGTCGCACCAGGCGATTGGTGCGGTGCAGCCGGGGAACCGGCAGCCCTGGTCGCGGGTGGTGACCGCCACGCGGACGCGTGACGGGATGACCGTGGTGGGGCGGGTGACGCCCAGGATCCTTGTGCCGTCGGTGAGCAGGAACTGCAGGTCGGCGTCGGACGCGAGGCGGCGGGCCGCCGTGGGGGTCAGCGACACGCTCGGGGCATGGGTCTGCCAGAGCAGCCGTGCGGCGCGGGCCTGTGGGGTGTCGCCGGTGAGCGTGCTGATGTCGGTGACGACGTTGACGCGGGGCCGGGGGCGACGACCGTTCGGGCCACCGCCCAGGAACGACTCGGCGAGGCGGACGAGTCCGTCGGCGCGCTGACGGGCCCGGGAGCGGTGGATGCGGGCGCGTTCGTAGTGGTCGCGGGTCCGGTGGTCGTAGGCGTGCGGGTCGTCGATCGCGTCGCGGGTGTGGTCGCGGGAACCGCTGGACACGGACGGGGAGGCGGCCTCCAGCGCCTCGAGCAGGGTGGCGCCGGCCTCCGCGTCCAGTTCTGCGTACAGCGTGAGGGCGCCGTCCATCTGCGGCCGGACCGACAGGAAGCGGCGCTCGATGGAGCGCACGTCACGATCCTCGGCCAGTCGTGCGGCGCGGATGGTGTCGGCCTGGTCGCGGATCCGTTCGATCACCCGGTCGGCGGTGAGCCCGTCCACCGCGGCGGGGTCGGCGAACGTCGCGTCGATGCGGTCACGGTGCTTCTCGTCGAGTCCGTGCAGTTCTGCGGTGATGGCGCGGACCTCGGACGGTCCGACGCGTCCGGCGTGGAACGCGGCCTGCAGGTGGGGAAGCGCGTGCAGGCGCCGGGCGACCCGGTTGAAGGTGCGGCGGTCGTGGGTGGTGAACCGCGTGGACATCGCCAGCACGTCGGCCAGCGGCAGACCGTTGTCGCGCAGGGAGCGTGACGCGTCGATGCCGGACGCCACGCGCATCGCGGCGGCCTGCGCCCGGTCGATGGCGCCGAGCAGTTCCACGAGTGCCTGGGTCGATCCGGCGTGGTCGTCCACGTCGTCGATCGTGGCGTGTAGCGCGGAGACCTGCTGGGTGAGGGCGGTGACCGCGTCGCGCAGGCGTGGGCGGTCGGGTGTGGGGGCATCGGGTGTGGAGGAGTGCGGGTCGGTGGTGAATGCCGTTCGGTCCTCGGCGGCGATCACCGGGCGGGTGGCGCGGTGGGTCGGGTAGGGGGTGCAGGCGTGGACGCGCCGGGCGGCCGACCGTCGTGGGGCGGTCGGGATGGAGGTGGGGGCGGGGTGGGTGGGCATGAGTCGAACATATGTTCGAGAAGGTGGGATGTCAAGGGAAAGGGGATGAGGGTGGGGGAAAGGTGACGGGTGTGGACAGGCGAACGGCCACCGACGTGCCCGAGGGCTGCCGGTGGCCGCAGGTGCCGCGTGGACCCCTGGAGGTCAGCTGCGGGTGTCGCCCTCCATGACGCCGTGGCCGCTGGGGACGAACGCGCAGGTGTCGTCGGGGTCGCGCCAGATGGTCTCGTTGGGCGCCGGGATCCAGATCTCGAGCCGCTCGGAGAGCTCACCGCCGGTGTTGTGGAACCAGTGGTAGTCGCCACGCGGGACGAAGTAGACGTCGCCGGGGCCGACCTCCGCGGTGGAGTCGTCGGTGTAGGCGACACCGGAGCCGCGGATGACCATGAACACGTGGTCGGCCTCGGGGTGCATGTGGGGGGAGCCGATGACACCCGGGTCGTTGTAGACCACGTCGGCCTGGATGGCGCGGGTGCCGAGCATCTCCTCGGTGATGATGTCGACGCGGCGCCGGCCGTCACGTTCGGAGATCTTGCGGGTGCGCTCGTCGGCGCGGATGACCTTCATCATCGGTGAGTCCCCTCCCAGAGAGTCGATGTCTCCACTCTACACCGCACACGTGTGCAGTCGAAGGTCCGGACATGACTCCGAGGCGACGTCGAGGTGGCCGTCTACCCTCGCGACGTCCGGTCCACAGGCCGTCGGAGGCGCCCATGCGGATCCTGCTCCTGCACGGCCCCAACCTGTCCCAGCTCGGCAGCCGCGACCCGGCGGTGTACGGCACCGCTACGCTCGACGACGTGGTCGCCGCGGCCACCGCGGAGGCCGAACGTCACGGTGCGACGGTCGACCATCTGCAGACCGAGCACGAGGGCGAGATGATCGAGCGCATGCACGCCGCGCGCTCGGACGGCACCGACGCCGTGATCGTCAACCTCGGGGCGTGGACCCACTACGCGCACGCGCTGCGTGACGCGCTCGACCTCGTGGAGGTGCCGAAGGTCGAGGTGCACCTGTCCAACATCCACGCTCGCGAGGAGTTCCGTCACCGTTCAGTGGTCGCCCCGGTGTGTGACGGGTCGATCGTCGGACTCGGCATCGACGGCTACCCGCTGGCCGTGCAGGCCGTGGTGGCCCTGTCGCGCCGCACCCGGGACTGACCGACCCCGTGCCCGCGACCGGCGTCCCACTCGGCGCGGACCACGCCGCACGCCGTGACCGCCTGCGCGCACGACTCGACGAACTCGAGGCGGTCGCGCTGCTGGTGACCCGCCCGGTCAACGTGCGCTGGCTGTCGGGGTTCACCGGCTCCAACGGACTGCTGCTCGTCGCACGAGACGACGACGTGCTGCTCACCGACGCGCGCTACGCCGGACGTGCGCCGCGCGAGGTCGGCGACCTGCGGGTCGAGGTCGACCGCGACGCGCTGCTCACCGAGCTCGGCGACCTGCCCGACGGCGGGCTCGCGCTCGAGGCCGACGACGTCACCTGGTCGATGGTGGCCCGGTTCGAACGGGCACTCGACCGTCCGCTCGTGTCGACCGCCGGGGTCGTGGAGGCGCTGCGGGCCCACAAGGACGCCGGGGAGGTGGCCCGGATCGCCGCCGCGTGCGCGCTGACCACCGAGGCGCTCACCTGGTTGGTCGACACCCACGGGCTCGCCGGACACGCCGAAAGGGCACTCGCGGTCGCGCTCGAACGACGGTTCGTCGACCTCGGCGCCGACGGGGTCGCGTTCCCGTCCATCGTCGCGTCCGGCCCCAACGGTGCCGTGCCCCACCACGACCCCGGCACACGCGTCGTCGCGTCGGGCGACCTCGTGACGCTCGACTGCGGGGCGCTCGTCGACGGCTACCACGCCGACTGCACCCGCACGTTCGCGGTCGGGGAGCCCGATGCGCGGCTCGTCGAGGTGTACGAGGTGGTGGAGCGTGCGCAGGCCGCCGGACGGGCGGCCGTGCGTGCCGGAGTCGCGGCCGAGGACGTCGACCGAGCGGCGCGCGACGTCGCGCGGGACGCCGGGTACGAGGCGCACTACGCGCACCCGACCGGGCACGGGGTCGGGCTCGAGATCCACGAGGCGCCCGCGGTCGCCCCCGGGTCGACTGCTACGATCCACGTCGGTGCCGTCCTGACCGTCGAACCGGGCCTCTACCTCCCCGGGATCGGTGGCGTGCGCATCGAGGACACCCTGGTCGTCGACCCCGACGGGACGGGCAGGGTGCTCACCGAACTTCCCCGCGAACTGCGCGTCGTGTGACGCGCCACCGACACGGAGCCGCGACGTGGTCTCGACCAACAACCTCAAGAACGGCATGACGCTGCTGATCGACGGCAAGCTCCAGCAGATCGTCGACTGGAACCACCACAAGCCGGGCAAGGGCGGCGCGGTCGTGCGCACCAAGCTCAAGGAGGTCGAGACCGGCAAGATCGTGGAGAAGACCTTCCGCGCCGGCGAGGACGTCGACCAGGCGATCGTGGAACGCACCACCGTGCAGTTCCTGTACCGCGAGGGTGACGCGTACGTGCTGATGGACTCGACCACGTTCGAACAGCGCGAGGCACCCGCCGCCGCGATCGGTGAGGCCGCCGACTTCCTCGTCGAGGGCGACGACCTGCAGATCGAGGTGTACGACGGCCGGATCGTCGGCGTGGAACTGCCCGCGTCCAAGGTCCTGACCATCGCGGAGACCGACCCCGGGTTCGCCGGCAACACCGCCACGTCGGCCACCAAGCCGGCGACGCTGGAGACCGGCCGGGTCGTGCAGGTGCCGCTGTTCATCGAACCCGGCGAGAAGATCAAGGTCGACACGCGCTCCGGCGACTACATCTCCCGTGCCTGACGCCGAGCCCTCGCCCGAGTCCGAGTCCGCGCCGCAGCCCGAGCCGACCGTCCGGCGCGACACCACCCGTCGCACGGACACCTCGAACCCGCACCGGTCGCGATCCCGTGCGCTGCGGCTGCTGTTCCAGGCCGACCTGCGCGGCGTCGACGCACGGGAACTGCTCGAGGAGGCGGCCGCCGACCGGTCCGTGACCGGACTGCTCGACGAGGTCGACGGTGAACTGGCCGTGGAGAGCGAGGTCGACGAGGCGCTGCGCCTGCGCTCGATCGGACCCATCGACGGATTCACCCGCTCGCTCGTGCTCGGCGTGGTCACCCAGCGGGCCGACCTCGACGCGCGCATCACCCAGTTCTCCCGGAAGTGGCAGGTGCGCCGGATGCCGGTCGTGGACCGCACCGTGCTGCGCCTGGCGACCGTCGAACTCCTGCAGGGCGAGACCCCGCCCGCCGTCGTGATCGACGAGGCCGTCGAGTTCGTCAAGGACCTGTCGACCGCCGACTCGCCACGGTTCGTCAACGGCGTGCTCGAGGCCATCCGCAGGGACCTCGAGGCGTCTGCTACGGTGGAGGCCGACGACACACCGCCCCTTTAACGACCGGTCCCGTGAGGCCGGAAAGGGACCCTGCATGACGCCGAGCCGTCGGCTCTGCCCGCCTGCGATCCGTCACCTCGAGTGTGACCTGGTCCGTGATCACGGATCTCATGCGCAGGGCGTGGCATGACCCTCCTGATGGACGCCGACGAGATCCGCCGCACCCTCACACGGCTCGCCCACGAGGTCGTGGAGGCCAACCGGGGCACCGACGACCTCGTGCTCGTCGGCATCCACACCCGCGGGGCGCCGCTCGCCCGACGCATCGCCGCGGAGATCGCCGTGTTCGAGGGGCGCGACATCCCGTCGGGTGCGCTCGACGTCACCCTGTTCCGCGACGACCTCGCCCGTCAGGCGCCGCGGCCGCTGGCCGAGACCGACGTGCCCGTGGACGTCGACGGGCGCACCGTCGTGCTCGTCGACGACGTGCTCTACACCGGACGCACCATCCGGGCCGCGCTCGACGCGCTCGCCGAACTGGGACGTCCCGCACGCATCCGGCTCGTGGCGCTGGTGGACCGCGGACACCGCGAACTGCCGATCCGCGCCGACCACGTCGGCAAGAACCTGCCGACCGCGTACGACGACCGGATCCGGGTCCTGCTCGAGGAGACCGACGGGCGCGACGCCGTCGTGGACGGGGACGGCTGATGCAGCACCTGATGTCGATCGCCGACCTGACCGCCACCGAGGTCGTCCAGATCCTCGACACCGCCGAGCAGATGCTCCCCATCGCCCGGCGGGAACGCAACACGGTGCCGACGCTGCGGGGACGGGTCATCTGCAACCTGTTCCTCGAGGACTCGACGCGCACCCGGCTGAGCTTCGACCTGGCCGCCAAGCGGCTGTCCGGGGAGGTCATCAACTTCTCCGCCAGCGGGTCGTCGGTGTCCAAGGGCGAGTCGTTCAAGGACACCGCGCTGACGCTCGACGCGATGGGCGTCGACTGCGTGGTGGTGCGCTCCGGGTCCGCCGGCGCGCCGGTGCAGCTCGCCGGCTGGCTCGACGTGCCGATCCTCAACGCCGGCGACGGCGCGCACCAGCACCCCACCCAGGCGCTGCTCGACGTGTTCACGATGCGCCGGCACCTCGGTGACCTGGCCGGACGGCGGGTCGCCATCGTCGGCGACGTGCTGCACTCCCGGGTGGCACGCAGCGAGGTCGACGCGCTGCGGCTGCTCGGCGCCGACGTGGTGCTCGTCGCCCCGCCGACGTTGCTGCCCCCGGCCGTCGAGGCGTGGGACGCGGACGTCACCGGACGGCTCGACGACGTCGTCGGCGAGGTCGACGCCGTGTACCTGCTGCGGGTGCAACGCGAACGGATGACCAGCGGGTTCTTCCCGTCGTCACGCGAGTACGCGCGGCTGTGGGGGATGGACGGACGGCGGCAGTCGATGATGCGGGATGGTGCGATCGTGCTGCACCCCGGGCCGATGAACCGTGGGGTGGAGATCACCGGCGAGGTCGCCGACGGCCCGCGCAGCGTGGTCACCGAACAGGTCACCAACGGCATCGCGGTGCGCATGGCGTGCCTGTACCTGCTGCTGACGCCACGCACCCCCGGGTCGACCGCCGACACGTGGATGGAACCCCGAGTCGAGGAGCGAGCATGAGCCGCCCCCTGCTGCTGCGGTCCGGTCGGGTGCTCGACCCGGTCCACGGCACCGACGTGATCGCCGACGTGCTCGTCGAGGACGAACGCATCGTCGAGGTGGCGCCCGGCATCGACCACCCCGACGCCGAGGTGGTCGACGTCGAGGGCTGCTGGGTGACGCCCGGGTTCGTCGACCTGCACACCCACCTTCGCGAACCCGGCTTCGAGGACGCCGAGGACGTGGAGACCGCGTCACGGGCCGCGGTCGTCGGCGGCTACACGGCCGTCTGCGCGATGGCCAACACCGATCCGGTGTGCGACTCCGCGGCGGTCGCCGAGTTCGTGTGGCGCCGTGGCCAGCGCGTCGGGCTCGTCGACGTGTTCCCCGTCGGCGCGATCACCAAGGGCCTGCAGGGCCGTGAACTGGCCGAGTTCGGGGAACTGCGCGACTCCGACGCCGGGGTCGACTTCTTCTCCGACGACGGCCATCCGGTCGCCGACAGTCTCGTGATGCGCCGGGCGCTGCAGTACGCCACCGCGTTCGACGTCGTCCTCTGCAACCACGCCGAGGAACCGACGCTCACCCACGGCAGCCAGATGAACGAGGGGGCCGTGTCGTCGGTGCTGGGGCTGCCCGGTTGGCCGCGCGAGGCCGAGGAGATCATGATCGCGCGCGACCTGATCCTCGCCGCTGGTGCGGGCGCCCGCCTGCACGTGCCCCACGTCAGCACCGCCGGGTCGGTCGAACTGCTGCGGGCCGCCCGCGCCCGCGGGGTGCAGGTCACCGCCGAGGTGACCCCCCACCACCTGGTGCTCACCGACGAGAGCGTCCACGGCTTCGACCCGGTGTTCAAGGTCAACCCGCCGGTGCGCACCCAGCAGGACGTCGACGCGGTCCGTGAGGCGCTGGCCGACGGGACGATCGGCATCGTCGCCACCGACCACGCGCCGCACGCCCCGGAGTCCAAGGACCGGGAGTGGGAGCACGCCCCGTGCGGGATGCTCGGGCTCGAGCACGCGTTCGCGGTCGTCAACACGTTCCTGGTGCAGGCGGGGATCGTCGACCCGCTGACCGCGATCGAACGGCTCACCAGCGGACCGGCCGCCGTGCGCGACGTCGGCGACCACGGCGGTGCCGTCGCTGCCGGTGCGGCGGCCAACCTGACGGTCGTCGACCCGGGCGCGGTCGTCACCGTCGACGCCGACCGGTTGCAGAGCCGGTCACGCAACACCCCGTACGCCGGCATGGAGCTGCACGGTCGCGCCGTGCACACGATGCTGCGCGGCCGGTTCACCCTGAGGGACGCCACCGTCGTGACCGAGGTGCCACAGTGACCGACACCAGTTCCGACGCACTGTTCGTGCTCGAGGACGGCACCCACGCGCGGGGCACGTCCATCGGTGCGCCGGGCACCGTGTTCGGCGAGGCCGTGTTCAACACGGGGATGACCGGCTACCAGGAGGTCCTCACCGACCCGTCGTACCGGCGCCAGATCGTGCTGATGACCGCCGCCCACATCGGCAACTACGGAATGAACGCCGCCGACGCCGAGTCCGACGCCATCCAGGTGTCCGGGTTCGTGGTGCGCTCCGCCGCACGCCGTCCGTCGTCGTGGCGCAGCGAACGCAGCCTCGTCGACGCGCTGCGCGACGAGGGCATCGTGTCGATCGAGGGCATCGACACCCGTCGGATCACCCGCCACCTGCGCGACCGTGGCGCGATGCGTGCCGCACTGTCCACCGAGGTACTCGACGTCGACGCGCTGGTGGCCCGGGTGCTCGACAGTCCCGGCATGGAGGGCCAGGAGCTCGCGTCGGAGGTGTCGACCCCCCACGCGTACGTGGTGCCGCCAGTCGGCGCCCTGACCCGGCGCATCGCGCTCGTCGACCACGGCACCAAGCGGTCCATCGCCCGGTGCCTGGCCGAACTGGGTGCCGAGGTGCACGTGCTGCCCGGGTCGAGCTCCGCCGACGACGTGCTCGCGATCGAACCCGACGGGGTGCTGGTGTCCAACGGACCCGGCGACCCGGCGACCGTCGCGACCGGGATCGCGACCACCCGCGACCTGCTCGGACGGGTGCCCGTGTTCGGCATCTGCCTCGGCTCGCAGCTGCTCGGCCACGCACTGGGCGCCGGCACCCGCAAGCTCACGTTCGGCCATCGCGGGGTCAACCAGCCGGTGCTGCGCCGAATCGACGGACGGGTGGAGATCACCTCGCACAACCACGGGTTCGCCGTCGACCCGACGACGCTCGGTGAACAGGTCGACGAGCACACGTTCGACACCGCGCACGGGCTCGTGTCCGTGTCACACGTGAACCTCAACGACGGGGTGTGCGAGGGTCTTCGGGCGCACGACGTGCCCGCGTTCAGCGTCCAGTACCACCCGGAGGCCGCGCCCGGCCCGACCGACGCGCGCCACCTGTTCGGCGAGTTCTTCGACCTGATCGACGCCACCGCAACCGGGGGGACGCGCTGATGCCGCGCCGTGACGACCTGTCGAGTGTGCTGGTGCTCGGATCCGGGCCGATCCAGATCGGTCAGGCCTGTGAGTTCGACTACTCGGGCACACAGGCGTGCAAGGTCCTGCGTGAGGAGGGCCTGCGGGTGGTGCTGGTGAACTCGAACCCGGCGACCATCATGACCGACCCGGACTTCGCCGACGCCACCTACGTGGAACCGCTGACCTGCGACTCCGTCGCGGCGATCATCGAACGCGAACGTCCCGACGCGCTGCTGGCCACGCTCGGCGGCCAGACCGCGCTCAACCTCGCCATCGAGCTGGCCGAGGCCGGCGTGCTCGACCGGTTCGGGGTCGAGGTGCTCGGCGCGAACCTGGAGGCGATCCGCACCGCCGAGGACCGGCTGCGGTTCCGCGACGCGATGGACGAGATCGGCCTCGAGTCGGCGCGCTCCACCTACGTGCGTTCCGAACAGGAGGCCCAGCAGGCCGCCGAGGAGTACGGCTTCCCCGTGGTGCTGCGCCCGTCGTTCACGCTCGGCGGCAAGGGCGGGGGCATCGCGTACAGCGCCGAGGAACTCACCCGCATGATCCGCCAGGGGCTCGCGGACTCGCCGGTGCACGAGGTGCTCATCGAGGAGTCCCTGCTCGGGTGGAAGGAGTTCGAGCTCGAGGTGATGCGCGACCGCGCCGACAACGCGGTGGTGATCTGCTCCATCGAGAACCTCGACCCGATGGGTGTGCACACCGGCGACTCGATCACCGTCGCGCCGGCGATGACCCTGTCGGACCCCGAGTTCCAGCGGATGCGTGACGCGTCGTTCGCGGTGCTGCGCCGCATCGGCGTGGAGACCGGCGGGTCCAACGTCCAGTTCGCGGTCGACCCGCGCACCGGACGCCAGATCGTCATCGAGATGAACCCGCGGGTGTCGCGGTCGTCGGCGCTCGCCAGCAAGGCCACCGGGTTCCCGATCGCGAAGATCGCCGCGCGGCTGGCCATCGGCTACACGCTCGACGAGATCGCCAACGACATCACCCGCGAGACACGCGCCGCGTTCGAACCGTCGATCGACTACGTGGTCGTCAAGATCCCGCGGTTCACCTTCGAGAAGTTCTCCGGCACCGACGACACGCTGACCACCCGCATGAAGTCGGTCGGGGAGGTCATGTCGATCGGGGGCACGTTCACCGAGGCGTTCAACAAGGCGATCCGCAGTCTCGAGGAGGGCCGGCTCGGGTTCGCCGACGGCGACCTCGACGACGCGGACGACGACGCGCTCGAGGCGCGGCTGGTGCGTCCCACCGCCGAACGGGTCGACGCGCTCGGCCAGGCGCTCCTGCGTGGCTGGACCGTCGACCGGATCCACGAGCTCACCGGCATCGACCCCTGGTTCCTCGACCAGCTCGAGCAGCTCGTGGAGCGACGGACGCAGGTGTCGGACGCCGGCACGCTCGATCGCGTCGACGACGACCTGCTGCGTGCCGCCAAGGCCGACGGGTTCTCCGACGCGCAGCTCGCCCGGCTGCTCGGCACCGACGAGGCGGCGGTGCGGGCGCGGCGCGGCGAGGGTGGCATCCACCCGGTGTTCAAGACCGTGGACACGTGTGCCGCGGAGTTCGAGGCGTACACGCCGTACCACTACTCGACGTACGCGGATGAGGACGAGGTCCGTGACTCCGACCGGCGCAAGGTGCTCGTGCTCGGGTCCGGACCGAACCGGATCGGTCAGGGCGTCGAGTTCGACTACTGCTGTGTCCACGCCGTGCTCGCCCTGCGCGATGCCGGCTACGAGACCATCATGGTCAACTGCAACCCGGAGACCGTCTCCACCGACTACGACACGGCCGACCGCCTGTACTTCGAGCCGTTGACGCTCGAGGACGTGCTCGAGGTGTGTCGCCGCGAACGGCCCGACGGGGTGCTCGTGCAGCTGGGGGGCCAGACCCCCCTGAAGCTCGCGCGCGACCTGGAGGCCGCCGGCGTGCCGATCTGGGGCACCTCGCCGGACGCCATCGACGCCGCGGAGGACCGCGGACGCTTCGCGGCCCTGATGGAGACGCTCGACGTCGCGATGCCGCCCGGTGGCATGGCCACCTCGGTCGCCGAGGCCCGCGAGGTCGCCGACCGCATCGGCTACCCGGTGCTCGTGCGCCCGTCGTACGTGCTCGGTGGACGCGCGATGCAGATCGTGTACGACGACTCCGCGCTCGAGCGCTACCTGCAGGAGGCCGCCGCAGCCAACCCGGAGCAGCCGATCCTGATCGACCGGTTCCTCGAGGGCGCGATCGAACTGGACGTCGACGCGGTGTTCGACGGGGACGAACTGTTCGTCGGCGGGGTGCTCGAACACATCGAGGAGGCCGGGGTCCACTCGGGCGACTCGGCGTGCACGCTGCCGCCGTTCACGCTCGGTCGTGCCCAGCAGCGCCACGTGCGCGACGTCACCCGGGGCATCGCCGAAGGGCTCGGCGTGCGCGGGCTCATCAACGTGCAGTTCGCCGTCAAGGACGAGGTCCTGTGGTGCATCGAGGCGAACCCTCGCGCGTCACGGACCGTGCCGTTCACCTCCAAGGCGACCGGCACCCCGCTGGCCAAGGTGGCGGCCCGGGTGATGGCCGGCTCGTCGCTCGCCGACCTGCGCACCGAAGGGATGGTCCCGGCACTCGACATGGTCGACGGCCCGCAGACCGCCCACATCGCGGTCAAGGAGGCGGTGCTCCCGTTCGACCGCTTCCCTGGCGTGGACACGCTGCTCGGCCCGGAGATGCGTTCCACCGGTGAGGTCATGGGCATCGACCTCGACTTCGGGGCCGCGTTCGCCAAGTCACAGGTCGGTACCGGGTCGATGGTGCTGCCCACGAAGGGCACCGTGTTCGTGTCGGTCGCCAACCGCGACAAGCGCGCCATCGTGTTCCCGGTGAAGCGTCTGGTCGACCTGGGGTTCCGGCTCGTCGCGACCCAGGGGACCGCAGAGGTGCTCCAGCGGGCGTCGATCCCGACCGAGGTGGTCGGCAAGGTGTCCGATGGGCAGACCGATCTGATCGAACGGCTCGAGTCGGGCGGCATCGACCTCGTGCTCAACACGCCGTTCGGGTCGCGCACCCGCGGTGACGGGTACGCGATCCGCCAGGCGGCCGTCGGCAACGGCATACCGTGCGTGACGACACTCGCAGGGATCCTCGCGGTGGTGCACGGGATCGAGGCGCTGCGCGCCGGTACGGCGACGGTGCGCACCCTGCAGGAGTACCAGGCGGACTTCCGGGCCACGGTGAACGACGCGGTCGAGGCGGACGGAGCATGAGCGTGCGACGACGGGCCGGGGTGGCACGGGGGCGAAGTGACCCCGCGCTGCCCGTGCAGGCCAACTGTGAGGTGATCGCGCGCCGGCAGGACGGGGCGTACTGGCTGCTGTCACTCGCCGCGCCCGAGATCGCACGTCGTGCACGCCCGGGCCAGTTCGTCAACGTCGCGGTGGACGCACCCGGCACGATGCTGCGCCGTCCGTTCTCCATCGCCGGGATCACCCGGCAGGGCGCGGCCGCCGGCACGATCGACCTCGTGTTCGACGCGCACGGTCCGGGCACCCAGTGGCTGGCGACGGCCGGGCTCCACGACGTGATCGACGTGATCGGTCCGCTCGGCAACGGGTTCCCGCTGCCCCAGCGGCGTGTCGGCTGCGTGCTTGTCGGCGGGGGCTACGGGGTGGCGCCCCTGATCCCGCTCGCGAGGGAACTCACGGACCGCCAGCTGCGGGTCGACATGATCGTCGGCGCGGCGAGTGCGGAACGTCTCCACAGCCCGGTCGAGGCGCGAAGCGCGTCGGTCAGTGCGACGTTCACCACCGAGGACGGCTCCTACGGCGTGGAGGGCCGCGTCACCGACGTGCTGCCCGACGTGCTCGCGGAGACCGGTGCCGGGGTCGTGTACGCCTGCGGGCCGAACGCGATGCTGCGGGCCGTGTCCGACGTCTGCGTGGACCTCGGTGTCCCGGTCCAGGTGGCCGTGGAGGAGCACATGGCCTGCGGCGTGGGCGTGTGCTTCACCTGCGTGATGCCGGTGCGCGGCCGTGACGGGACGTCGCGGATGCGCCGCACCTGCATCGAGGGGCCGGTGCTCAACGGTGCGCGGGTCGCCTGGGACGAGACGCGGTGGGCGGCGCCGGTGCCGGTCGAGGACGCGGAGGACCCGGCGGACGACGAACGCCTCGACGGCGGAGAGGTGACCTGATGGCCGGTGACGTGCGACGTGTCGCCGCCGGGGGAGGGGCCCCGCGCAGTCTGGGTGCGACGGCGCCCGTGGAGATGCCGACGTCGTCTCGACTCGTCACGCGTGTGGGCCGCCTCGAACTGCCCAATCCGATCCTGTCCGCCTCCGGATGCTTCGCCTCCGGGGCAGAGATCGACCGGTTCTGGGACGTGAGTGACCTCGGCGCCGTCGTGGTCAAGTCGGTGACCCTCGAACCGCGTGCCGGCCTGCCGACACCCCGCATGGCCGAGACCCCGGCAGGCATGCTCAACGCCATCGGCCTGCAGAACCCCGGCGTCCGTGCGTGGATCGAGCAGGACCTGCCGTGGCTCGTGGAACGCCGTGCGCGCGTGGTCGTGTCGATCGCCGGGGGCGACGTCGACGAGTTCCGGCAGGTGGCGCGGATCCTGCGGCGTCAGCCCGGCATCGCGGCCATCGAGGTCAACCTGTCCTGTCCGAACGTCGAGCACCGAGGGCTCGTGTTCGCGTGTTCGCCGACGGCGTCCGCCGAGGTGATCACCGCCGTGACGCGAGAGAGCGACGTGCCGGTGTTCGCCAAGCTGACCTCCGACGTGACCGACATCGTCGAGGTGGCACAGGCGGTGGCGCGCGCGGGTGCGGCTGGTGTCACGCTGGTCAACACCCTGCTCGGGATGGCGATCGACCCGGAGACGGGCCGACCTGCGCTGTACAACGGGTACGGCGGGCTGTCGGGCCCGGCGATCCGGCCCGTGGCCGTGCGCAACGTCCACCAGGTGCACCGCGCGCTGCCGGACCTGCCGATCATCGGGTGCGGGGGCGTGCAGTCGGTCACCGACGTGGTGCAGATGGTGCGTGCGGGGGCCTCGGCGGTGCAGGTGGGGACCGCCACCTTCGTCGACCCGTTCGTCGCGCCGAGGTTGGCCAGGGAGTTCGACACCTGGATGTCCCAGCGGGGCATCACCTCGGTGGGCGAACTCGTCGGGGCGGTGACCCCGTGGAGGGAGGACGCGTGAACCCGTCGGAACGCATCGTGGTCGCGCTCGACGTGGAGACGCTGGACGAGGCCCGTGGACTGGCGGCCTCGCTCGAGGGTCACGTCGGCTGGTTCAAGGTCGGCCTCGAACTGTTCAGTGCGCACGGCCCACAGGCCGTGGAGGCCATCCGCCCGTTCGGCCCCGTGTTCCTCGACGTCAAGCTCCACGACATCCCGACGACGGTCCAACGGTCTGCGGCGCGGCTCGCCGAACTGGACGTCGGCCTGCTGACCATCCACGCGTCCGGAGGCCCCGACATGGTGCGTGCGGCGGTCGACGGACTCGGCGACCGGGGACGCGTGCTCGCCGTCACGGTGCTCACGTCGATGTCGACGCAGGATCGAGCCGCCGTGGGCATGGCGACCGACGACACCCAGCCGGCGCGACTCGCGGCGATGGCGGTGGGCGCGGGAGCGCCCGGGCTCGTCTGCGCCCCGACCATGATCCCGGCGATCCGCGGTGCGGTCGGCGACGAGCCCCTGGTGGTGACGCCCGGGATCCGTCCGGCCGGCTCGACCAGCGACGACCACGCGGACCCGGCCACTCCGGCGGCCACCCTCGGTGCCGGGGCGGACCTGCTGGTGATCGGGCGCCCGATCACCCGTGCGCAGGATCCGGTCGCGGCCGCCGTCGCCATCGCGGCGGAGATCGCGGGCTGAACCGACGTCCGCCGGGCCGCGCGGACCCGACGGGTCAGGCGTTGCGCGGGCCGTACTCGGCGAGGTGGGCGGCGATGCGGTCGACGACGTCCGGGTCGAGGCGTGGACCGAGCCGGTCGACGATGTCGTCGATCGTGGCCAGCGACACGGTCCTCATGCCGAGTTCCTCCCCGAGCTCGTCCAGGGCCGAGACGTCGTCGCGGGTGCCGCGTTCCCGGCGGTCCACACCCACGACCAGTCCCACGAGTTCGACGTCTGCGACGGCCTGCAGCATGGGAACGGTCTGACGGATCGAGGTGCCCGCGGTCGTCACGTCCTCGACGATGACCACCCGTGATCCGTCGACGGGCACGGCCCCGATGAGCGAGCCACCCTCGCCGTGGTCCTTGGCCTCCTTGCGGTCGAAGCACACGCCGACGTCGCGTCCGTGCCGCTGGTACAGCGCGATGCCGGTCGTCACGGCCAGCGGGATGCCCTTGTACGCAGGTCCGAACAGCACGTCGACGCCGTCGCCGAACTCTCGCTCGATCACGTCGGCGTAGAACGCTCCGAGGCGCGCCAGTTGGCTGGCGTTGCGGTGGCGCCCGGAGTCGACGAAGTACGGGGTGCGTCGCCCGGACTTCGCGACGAAGTCACCGAACGTGACGACGTCCGACTCCCACAGGAAGTCGATGAACGCATGGAGGTCTTCCGTGGACATCAGGCACCCTCGGGGTCTGGACGCGTGCACCCTAACGGCGTCGCCTCGGACCCGGGTCACGGGCGAGTAGGTTTGGCCCCTGCTGACACCCGTCGAACGGAACACCTGCATGCCGGTCCCGCCTCGAGATGCCGCTCAGCGTCGTGCCGCGCTCGACGAGTCCTCGCGGGTGCGGCGCGTCCGGTCGGAACTCAAGGGCGACCTCGCGAACGGGCGGATCGGACTGCTCGACGTCGTCGCCCGACGCGACGATCCCGCGGTCGGCAACATGCGGGTGGCCGAACTCGTCGAGGCGGTGCCCGGCTACGGCCCTGCGCGCACGGCCGCGCTGATGCAGCAGGTGGGGATCGCCGCCAACCGTCGCGTCCGTGGCCTCGGCGCCCGTCAGCTGCGGGAACTCACCGTGACGTTCGGCGCCGGCCGATGACCGACCGGGGACTGGTCGTCGTCCTGTCCGGACCGTCCGGGGTGGGCAAGGGCTCGGTGCATGCACGCCTGCGCGACACGGTGCCCGACAGCCGGCTGTCGGTGTCGGTCACCACGCGCCCGGCGAGAGCCGGCGAGGTGGACCACGTCGACTACCACTTCGTCGACGGTTCCGAGTTCGATCGGCTCGTCGACGCCGACGAACTGCTCGAGCACGCCACGTACTCGGGCAACCGGTACGGGACCCCTCGTGCGCAGGTGGAGGGATTCGTGGAGCAGGGGCAGGTGGTGCTGCTCGACATCGACGTGCAGGGCGCCCTGCAGGTGCGCGCGTCGATGCCCGACGCGCTGCTCGTGTTCCTCGTCCCCCCGTCGATGGCAGAGCTCGAACGGCGACTGCGGGCGCGCGGAACCGAGGACGAGGCCGAGATCGCACGTCGCCTCGACCACGCGCGTGAGGAACTGCAGGCCGCCGACAGGTTCGACGCACAGATCGTCAATCGGGACCTCGACGAGTGCGTCACGTCGGTCGGTGAACTCATCGCGGCACGGAGAGGGTGACCGCGCGACCGGCAGGTACCATGCTGCGGACCTGATCGGGGCTCGAAAGGCAGACAGATCACCCGTATCGACGACCTCATGAACCAGGTGGACTCGCGATTCCACCTCGTGCACCTCTCCGCGCGTCGTGCGCGCGAGGTGAACAACTACTTCGCGCACCTGGGCGAGGGCCTCGGCCAGTACGTTCCTCCGCTCGTGTCGACGGACACCAACAAGCCGCTGTCGATCGCGCTCGAGGAGATCGCGCTCGGCAAGATCGTCGCGGCGGAACCCCGCGAGATCGTCGCGGAGGACCCGTTGGCGTTCATCGAGGACACGGACGAGGGTGACGCAGGGGCCTGATCGGCGTTCGGTGACCCCAGGAGGGACACGGTGAGTTCCGACCCGTCTCCCGGGGCCGCAGGGACCCTTGCGGGTCTTCGTGTCGTGCTCGGCGTGACCGGTGGTATCGGCGCGTACAAGGCGGCGCTCGTCGCCCGACTGCTCGTCGGACGGGGAGCGACGGTCGACGTCGTGCTCACTCGCGGCGCCGCGCACTTCGTCGGGGCCGCCACGTTCGAGGGGATCACCGGACGTCCGGTGCGCACCGAGGTCTGGGACGACGTCGCCGACGACACGCACGTCGAACTCGGTCGACGAGCCGACGCGCTGCTCGTCTACCCGGTCACGGCACACACGATCGCGCGTCTGGCTGTGGGACTCGCCGACGACCTGCTGACCTCGACGGTGCTCGTGGCGCGCTGCCCGGTCGTACTGGCCCCCGCCATGCACACGGAGATGTGGACGCATCCGGCGACGGTCGACAACGTGGCGCGCCTCGCGGCGCGTGGGGTGGACGTGGTGGGGCCCGACGACGGACCGCTGATGGGCGGTGACACGGGGGTGGGACGCCTCGTCGAACCGGAGGAGGCCGTCGCGCGCCTCGTCGACCGGATCGAGGCCCGCGAGCCGGTTCCGGACGCGCCGCTGCGAGGTGTGCACGTGCTCGTCACCGCCGGTGGGACCCGCGAACCCATCGACACCGTGCGGTTCATCGGCAACCGCTCGTCGGGCCGGATGGGGTTCGCGGTCGCCCGTGCCGCCGTGCGACGCGGCGCCCGCGTCACCGTGGTCGCCGGACCGTCCGACGTCCCGACGCCTCCCGGGGTCGAGCGCGTCGACGTGACCACCGCCGCGGAGATGCACGACGTCGTCATGGACCTCGCCACGGACGTGGACGTGGTGGTCAAGGCGGCCGCGGTTGCCGACTTCCGCCCGGTGCGTGTCGTGGACCACAAGATCAAGAAGGACGACGGGCCTCCGGTGATCGAACTGGAGCCCACACCCGACATCCTCGCCGACCTGGGTGAGCGTCGCGGCGATGGGCGGCGACCGCTGCTCGTCGGGTTCGCCGCGGAGACCGACGACGTGCGCGCGAACGCGTTCGCGAAGCTCGAACGCAAGCGGGCCGACCTGCTCGTGGTCAACGACGTCTCGCGCCCCGACATCGGGTTCGAGGTCGACACCAACGAGGTCGCGTTCGTCGACGTCGACGGGTGGCACGACGTCCCGCCGGACACGAAGGCGGCGATCGGTGAGCGCATCGCCGACGAGATCGTGACGCGACTCGCGCGTTCGTGACGTTGCCACCGGCTCCGGCCCGGGGCGCGTCGACGAGCCACTAGCATCGGCGCCCGTCCACTCGCCGCGCCATCTCCACGACCGTCGCGGCATCCCCTGCAGGAGTCACCGACATGCCCCGGACGCTGTTCACCTCGGAGTCCGTGACCGAGGGTCACCCCGACAAGATGGCCGACCAGATCTCGGACGCGATCCTCGACGCCGTGCTCGAGGACGATCCGCAGGGCCGGGTTGCCTGTGAGACGCTGGTGACCACTGGGCAGGTCATCGTCGCCGGAGAGATCTCCACGACGACGTACGTGGACATCCCGAAGGTGGTGCGTGAGACGGTCCTGAGCATCGGCTACGACTCCCACGACGTCGGGTTCGACGGCAACACGTGCGGCGTGTCGGTGGCGATCGACGAACAGTCACCCGACATCGCGATGGGCGTGGACACCGCCTACGAGTCACGGGTCGGTGCCGACGACGATCCCTACGCCCTGCAGGGTGCGGGCGACCAGGGAATGATGTTCGGCTACGCCACCGACGAGACACCGCAGCTCATGCCGTTGCCGATCCACCTGGCGCACCGGATGGCCGAACGGCTGGCCGCAGTGCGTCGGTCCGGCGAGATCGCCTACCTGCGTCCCGACGGCAAGACCCAGGTCACCGTGGCGTACGAGGACGGGGTGCCGCGTGCGGTCACCGCCGTGGTCGTGTCGACGCAGCACCGGGCGGAGATCGACCTGGAGACGCTGCTGCGCCCCGACATCGAGGAGCACGTGATCCGGCCGCTGCTTGCCGACGTCGAACACGACGACCTGACCGTGTTCGTCAACCCGACCGGTCGTTTCGAGGTCGGCGGGCCCGTCGCCGACGCCGGCCTGACCGGGCGCAAGGTCATCGTCGACACGTACGGCGGCATGGCCCGTCACGGTGGAGGGGCGTTCTCCGGCAAGGACCCGTCCAAGGTGGACCGGTCGGCCGCGTACGCAGCACGTTGGGTGGCGAAGAACGTCGTCGCCGCTGGGCTCGCACGTCGTGCCGAACTGCAGCTCGCGTACGCGATCGGCGTCGCGACACCGGTGTCGATGGCGCTCGAGACCTTCGGGACCGAACAGGCGGATCCGCAGGCCATCCTGGCCGCCGTGCGGGAGGTCTTCGACCTGCGGCCCGGCGCGATCATCGACGCGCTCGAACTCCGTCGTCCGGGTTACCGTGCCACCGCCGCCTACGGCCACTTCGGGCGCGAGGGTGACCGGTTCACGTGGGAACGGACCGACCGTGCCGACAGCCTCCGAGACGCCGTCGGCGCCTGACCCGCGCATCGCGCGGGTCGTCGTCGAGGTCGAACCCCTCCACCTCGACCGCCCGTTCGACTACCTCGTCGGTGATCACGCCGGACTGTGTGTCGGCCAACGCGTGCAGGTCTCGTTCGCCGGTCGGCGGGTCCGTGGGCTCGTGGTCGAGCTTGCCGACGCATCGGACGTGCCGGTGCAACGCCTGCGCCCGGTGACGCGCGTGCTCGGGCCTCACGTGTGGGTGAGACCCGACGAGATCGAGGTGCTGCGGTGGGCCGCGTCACGGTTCGGGGCGCCGGTCGCCGACGTGGTCCGTCACGCGCTCCCGGCACGCACCGTCGACGTGGAGCGCCGCGCGGAGGCGTCCGGCTGGTTCCCCGCGGGTACCCGCCCTCCGTGGGATCCCGACGACGAACCGGATGCCACGGCGTGGGAGGCGTACGGCGAGGCGGGAGCGGCGCTGCGTGCCGACGTGCGCGCCGGTCGCGGGTCGGTGTGGTGGCGGCCGCTGCCCGGTGAACCGGTGGGGGACCGACTGGTGGACCTGGCGCGTCTGACGCTGGCCGGCGACCGGGACGTGCTCGTGGTCGTGCCGGACCGTGGCTCGTCGATCGGTCGTGCCGTGGTCGAGGCACTGGGCGAGGTGGTGGCAGACCTGCGGCAGGGTTCGTCGCCCAGGGTGCACTACGGCCAGTGGCTGCGTGCGCGATGCGGGGTCGCACGGGTCGTCGTCGGGGAACGCAGCGCCGCGTTCGCGCCGCTCGACCGGCTGGGCCTCGCGGTGGTCGTCGACGAGGCGAACCCCGCCCACAAGGAACGTCGCAGCCCCCGCCACCATGCACGCGACGTCGTGCTCGAACGTGCGCGTCGGGCCGGGGCGGTCGGCCTCGTGGTCGGCACGGTGCCCTCGGCGATCGGGTGGGACCTGCTGCGTCGTCGTCGGCTGACGCCCGTCGTCGCGCCGCGCCGGGTCGAACGCGAGGCCCGCCCTCGCTTCGTGCTCGCCGACTGGGATCGCCAACCGCGAGCCCGCCTGTCCCGGGAGGCGCTGCGTGCGCTCGAACAGGCCACCGCGGCAGGTACGTACGGGGTGGTGCTGTCGGTCCGTCGCGGCGAGGGACGAGCGCTCGTGTGCTCGCGTTGCGGGGTCCGGTTCGCGTGCCCCACGTGCGCGACCAGTCTCGCCGCGCGCGACGACCGGCTCGCCTGCGAAGGATGTGGGTGGTCCACGTCGCGACGCGTTCGGTGTGGCGACTGCCGCGGTGAGCTCGTGCCACTCGCAGCGGGAACGGAACGGATCGCCCACGAACTGCGTCGCGCGCTGGACGTCGAGGTGGCAGAACTCGAGGGCTACGACGCGCCAGCACCCGTGCCGCCGGCCGTGCTCGTCATGACCCGGGGATCCGTGATGGACGCGCCCCCGGGCCCCGTGGGAGCGGTCGTGCTGCCGGACCTCGATGCGCTGCTGCTGCGCCCGACGCTCGACGCCGCAGAGGACACCCTGCGCCTGGGGATGGCGGTGTCGACCTGGGCCTCACCACGGGGCGGGTCGTCCGACGCTCCGGTGGTCGTCCAGACGCGCCAGCCCGACCACCCGGTCGTGGACGCGCTGCTGCGGTGGGACCCGGGTGCGTTCTGGCGTCACGAGGCACCGCTGCGCGAACCGCTGCGGTTCCCGCCCGCCGCGCACGCGATACGCGTCGAGGTCGCCGGCGAGGCGTCCACGCGCACCGCGGAGGTCCAGGCGCACCTCACCGAGGGTGACGACGTGCTCGGCCCGATCCCGGAGGGCCCGCGGCTTCGGTTCCTGGTGCGCTGTGACGACCGTGCGCGAACCCTCGCGTCGTTGGGTCCGCTTCGGGTCGCGTGGAGTCGCGACGGTGTCGAGGCGCGCGTCGACGTCGACCCCGTCGGCGGCCTGTGACGCACGGGCGTACCCTCGACGTTCCACCCGACGTGGAGGCCGCCGGTGTCGCTTCTGGAGATCCGTGTCTTCGGTGATCCCGTGCTGCGCCAGCGTGCCCGCACCGTCGACGACTTCGACGGACGACTGCGCCGCCTCGCCGACGACATGCTGGAGACGATGCGCGCCGCCGAGGGGGTCGGACTGGCCGCCAACCAGGTCGGCGTGCTCCGACGGCTGTTCACCTGGGAGTCCCACGACGAGGACGAGGTGATCGGCGGGGCGGTCGTCAACCCGGTGCTGGTCGACGCCTCGGAGGAACTGCAGGACGGGGACGAGGGATGCCTGTCGCTGCCCGGGTTGTTCTACCCGCTGGAGCGGCCGCTGCGCGTCGAGGTGCGCCACCAGGACCTCGACGGCGAGGAGCACACGGCGCGGCTCGAGGGACACCTGGCGCGCATCTGGCTGCACGAGATGGATCACCTCGACGGCGTGCTGTTCATCGACCACCTCGCGGCCCACGATCGGCGCGCGGCCACCGAGGCGATGCGCGTGTACCGCCTCGAACAGGGACTCGACGACCGTCCGTCCCGACCGGGCAACCTGCTGCTCGGTGGCCTGGGCTGACCGTGCGCATCGGATTCCTCGGCACGCCCGAGGTCGCAGTCGTCGCGCTGCGGCACCTGGTCGCCGACCCGCGCATCGACGTCGAGGTCGTGGTCACCAATCCTGACCGCCCCGCAGGCAGGGGTCGGCGCATGGTCGCACCCGCCGTGAAGGTCGCCGCGGAGGAGCTCGGGATCGAGGTGCTGCAGCCCGCGCGTGCGGCAGACCTCGTGCAGGAACTCGGTCCCCGTGGACTCGACGCGTGTGCCGTGGTCGCGTACGGGCAGATCCTGCCGCCAGCGGTGCTCGACACGACCCGGCGGGGCTTCGTGAACCTGCACTTCTCGCTGCTGCCGCGGTGGCGCGGTGCGGCTCCCGTGCAGCACGCCCTGCGTGCCGGTGACACGGTGACGGGCGTCACGGCGTTCCGGCTCGACGAGGGCATGGACACCGGTCCGGTCCTGCGCCAGCAGTCGGTGGCCATCGCCGAGGACGACGACGCCGGGTCGCTGCTCGACCGCCTCGCCACCGTCGGGGCGGGCGTGCTGGCCGATGCGATCGTCGATCTCGGTGCGGGTGTCGAACCCGTGCCCCAGCCCGAGGTGGGGGTGACCCTCGCGCCGCGCGTCCACCGGCACGACGTCGTGATCGACTGGTCGCGGCCCGCCGTGGAGATCGCACGCCTCGTGCGCAGTGCGGCGCCGCGTCCGGGCGCCACCACCTCGTTTCGCGGAGTGGGCCTGCGGATCCTCGGTGCTGTCGACGCGGATGCCCCGGCCACGGTGCCGCCCGACGTCACCCCGGGCGTGATCGCCGAACGTTCACGCGACGGGCTGGCGATCGCGTGCGGTGACGGGCGGGTGCTGGAGGTACGGAGCCTGCAGGCCGCGGGCCGCCGCGCCGCCGACACCGCGGCGTTCGTCAACGGTCACGACCCTCGGGTCGGCGAGGTCCTCGGCGGACCCGTGCAGGACGCGACGTGACCCCCGACGCCGAGGGACTCCTGGCCCGGCGGGCGGCGCTCGCCGCGGTCCGTGCCGTCGAGGGGGACGGCCGCTGGTCCAACGTGGCCGTACGCGAGGCGGTGGCGGCCCTGCACGACGCGCGCGACCGTGCCTTCGCGAGCAACCTCGCGTACGAGACCCTGCGCTGGAAGGGCACGGTCGAACGTGTGCTCGCCGAACTGGTGAGTCGTTCGCTCGACGACGTGGAGACCGAGTTGCGATGGGTGCTGCGACTCGGGGCGACCCAGATCCTGCGCACCCGTGTCGAACCACGAGCGGCCGTCGACACGTCGGTGCGCCTGGCCCGGGAGGTCGTCCCGTCGGGGCGCGCAGACGGGGCCGCAGGATTCGTCAACGGTGTCCTGCGTGCGCTGGTCCGTGGCGGGGACCCGGTGGCGTCGAACCTCGTCGACGAGGTGGAACGGCTCGCACACGAGACGGGGCATCCTGCGTGGATCGTCGACGACCTGGTGGCCACCCACGGGATCGACCGCACCGAGCGGATCCTCACCGCCGACAACGACTCGCCGGGTGTGACCCTGCGGGTGAATCGCGACGTCGACGGTCTCGTGTCGGAACTCGTCGCCAACGGTGTCGCTGCCACACGCGGGATCACCCCGTGGGCGGTTCGCGCGCCCGGTGTCGACCCGGGTCGACTCGAGGCGATCCGCACCGGTCGTGCGGTGGTCCAGGACGAGGCCTCGCAACTGGTGGTCGAGGCGGCTGAGGTCCAGCCGGGCCAGCACGTGCTCGACCTGTGTGCGGGGCCCGGCGGCAAGGCGACGCTGCTCGCGCTGGCTGCCGGACCGGGCGGACGGATCACCGCCGTCGAGTCGAGTCCCCGACGGGCCGCGATGGTCGAGGAGGCGGCTCGCCTGCAGGGACTCGCGGTCGACGTGCACGTCGCGGACGCCGGCGAGGTCGACCTCGGTGCGCACGACGTCGTCCTGCTCGACGCGCCGTGCACGGGACTCGGGACGGGCCGACGGCGGCCCGAGGTTCGGTGGCGCCGTCGACCCGACGACGTCGACGAACTGGCCGCGGTGCAACGCCGACTCCTCGACGCTGCCGCGCGCCACGTCGCACCGGGAGGCCGCCTCGTGTACTCGGTGTGCACCTGGACGACGCGCGAGACCGTCGACGTCGCGTCGGTCCCGCTCGAGGGCCTCGAACTCGAGGACACCGTGCAGCTGCTGCCCGACGAACACGCGACGGACGGCATGTTCATCGCGCGGTGGCGACGTCCGGCGTCTGCCTGACCTCCTCGGGCACTAGCATCGATCGCCACAGGAGGACGCCACCCATGTGGGAGACCCGCATCGCACCGTCGATCCTGTCGGCGGACTTCTCCCGGCTCGCGGACGAGATCGACTCCGTGGCGAACGACGTGGAGATGATCCACGTCGACGTGATGGACGGCCACTACGTGCCCAACATCACGCTGGGGCCCCCGATCGTGCGTTCGATCCGACCGACCACCGATCGCCTGCTCGACTGCCACCTGATGATCACCGATCCGCGCAGGTACGCGCCGCAGTTCCTCGACGCCGGCGCGGAGTCGGTCACCTTCCATCCCGAGGTGGACGACGATCCTCTGTCGCTCGTCCACGACCTGCGTGCACGCGGTGGGCTCGTCGGCGTGGCCCTGAAGCCGGCGCACCCGGTGTCGATGGTGGACGAACTGCTGCCGTACGTGGACATGCTGCTGGTCATGACCGTCGAGCCCGGATTCGGCGGCCAGGACCTCATCCCCGACACCCTGGGCAAGGTGTCCGAGGCCGTGCAGGTGCGTGCGCAGCGTGGTCTGCGCTTCCGCATCCAGGTCGACGGCGGGATCGCGAGCGGCACGGTGGCGGCGGCGGCCCGCGCCGGCGCCGACACGTTCGTCGCCGGATCCGCCGTGTTCGGACACGAGGACCGCGGAGCCCGGTGCCGCGACCTGCGCGAACGGGCACTCGCCGCCCGGACCAGCGCGGAGACCGGGTGACCAGGGTCCTGGTGGTCGACGACGACGGCGACATCCGCGCCGTCGTGCGCATCGTGCTCGAACTCGAGGGCATGGAGGTGGTGGAGGCCAGCGACGGGGTGGCCGGACTCGAGGCCGTGCGCGCCGAGCGTCCCGACGCCGTGCTGCTCGACGTGAACATGCCGCGCATGGACGGTCTGGAGATGCTGTCACGCCTGAGGGCGGACGCGTCGCTCGCGCACGTGCCGGTCCTGATGCTCACCGCGAGGGCGCACGCCGACGACGCGGTCGAGGCCCTGCGCGCCGGCGCGGACGACCACGTGTCCAAGCCGTTCGAACCGCGGGTGCTCGCCGCGCGGATCGAGGCGGTGGTGCGACGCGGCGCACAGCAGCGGGCGCTCAACCCCCTGACCGGGCTGCCGGGCAACGAGGCCATCCTGTCGGAACTGTCGCGACGTGTGGCTGCAGAGGTGCCCGTCGCACTGCTGTACGTCGACCTCGACGCGTTCAAGCCGTACAACGACCACTACGGGTTCCTGCGCGGCGACGCCGTGCTCCGTCTGCTCGGCGACCTGCTCACTCGTGCGACGCAGGAGTCCGAGCAGGCCTTCGTGGGGCACGTCGGTGGCGACGACTTCGTGCTGGTGGTCCCTCCCGAGATGGCCGAGGAGGTCGCCAGCAGGGTGTGCGAGACGTTCGACGCGCAGGTGGTGGACCTCTACGACGAGGAGGATCGCGCCCGCGGAGGGATCTCCATCACCGATCGGACCGGCGAACTCCACAGCTTCGGGTTCCTGACCGTGTCCATCGGGATCGCGACCAGTGAGGGCCGGTCGGTGAACCACGCGGCCGAACTGGTCACCGCGGCCACCGAGGTCAAGCAGTTCGTCAAGAGCCGGGTGCAGACCCAGTCGGCGTTCGCCGTCGACCGGCGCCGGTGCGCCGTCTGACCGATCCGTGACGTCACGCGAGGTCTGCACCGTTTCCCTGCGGAGGATGCGCGTGGTGCCCGTGCGCCGCTAGCGTCTGTCGGCGCACCCCGAACACCCCCGGGAGCCACACCCGTGCCCGTCGTCGCCCACTCGTCACTGCCCACCTTCGCGGAACTCCGCGCCAGGGGTGAGCAGATCGTGACGCTCGACGACGCGCTGCGCCAGGACATCCGGGAACTGCACATCGGTCTGCTCAACATGATGCCCGACGCGGCACTGCGAGTGACCGAACACCAGTACATGCGTCTGCTGGGGAGCGCGAACCAGATCGTGCAGATCTACGTCCACCCGTTCACGGTCCCCGGCCTCGCGCGGACGGCGCCGATCCAGGCGTACATCGACGAGTACTACGAGACGTTCGACCAGTTGCGCGAGGACGGGTTGGACGGACTGATCATCTCCGGCGCGAACGTCACGAACCCGAGTCTCGACCTCGAGGCGTTCTGGGAGCCGCTGCGCACGGTGGTGGAGTGGGCGGCAGAGAACGTCACGTCGGTCCTGTGCTCCTGTCTCGCGACCCACGCCCTGCTGCAGCTGCAGCACGGCGTCCACCGGCGTCCACTGCTCAGCAAGCGCTGGGGCGTGTTCGAACACCGCGCGGTCGACACGAGTCACCCGCTGCTGCACGGGACCAACACGCGCTTCGACGTCCCGCACTCCCGCTGGAACGAGGTGACCTCGGCCCAGCTGCGCGGCGCGGGTCTGCGGATCCTCATCGAGGGTGCGGAGGGCGACTTCCACCTCGGGACGAGTCGTGACGGCGTGCGCATGGTGTTCCTGCAGGGCCACCCGGAGTACGACGCGAACAGCCTGCTCAAGGAGTACAAGCGGGAACTCGACCGCTACCTGCACGGGGCGCTGGACGCGATCCCCCCGATGCCGGAGCACTACCTCGGACCCGAGGCGTCACGGCTCGTCCGGGACCACCTGGAGGTGGCCATCGCTGCCGTCCAGCGGGGTGCCCCGGCACCACCGTTCCCGGAGGAGCGCGTCGAACCGTTCCTCGACGACACGTGGAGCGACACGGGCAAGGCCATCTTCAACAACTGGCTCGGCCTGATCTATCGCCTCACCCACGTGCGGCGCGGGGTCGCCTTCATGCCCGGCATCGATCCCGACGACCCACTCGCCTCGCTGCGGCGCTCCTCGCCGCAGCCGACCGCCTGACCTCCCACCCGAACCGACCCGATCTGAACCGACGACACCCGCCCGACCCCGATCCGAAGGATGACACGTGCACCCGGAGACGCTCGCCGTCCATGCAGGACAGACCCCCGACCCGACCACGAAGTCAGTCGCCGTCCCGATCTACCAGACGGTGGCCTACGCATTCGACGACGCCCAGCACGGCGCGGACCTCTTCAACCTCGCCGTCGAGGGCAACATCTACACCCGCATCATGAACCCGACGCAGGACGTGCTCGAGAAGCGCGTCGCCGCGCTCGAGGGCGGCATCGCCGCGCTCGCCACGAGCGCCGGCAGCGCGGCGATCAACTACTCGATCCTGACCATCGCGCAGGCAGGCAACAACGTGGTCACGGTGCCGCAGCTCTACGGCGGCACGTACACGCTGTTCGCCCACATGCTGCCGGCCCAGGGCATCGACGTGCGGTTCGCCGACGACGACAGCCCCGAGGCGCTCGCGCGACTCATCGACGACCGCACCGTGGCCGTGTTCGCGGAGACGATCGGCAACCCGGCGGGCAACATCCCGGACATCGAGGCCATCGCGGAGATGGCGCACTCGCACGGGGTGCCGCTCATCGTCGACAGCACGGTGCCCACGCCCGCCCTCATGCGCCCCATCGAGTGGGGTGCGGACATCGTGGTGCACTCCATGACCAAGTACATGGGGGGCCACGGGAACTCGCTCGGTGGCGTCATCGTCGACTCGGGCAGGTTCCCGTGGGCCGAGCACACGGATCGCTTCTCGGTGCTCTCCGAACCGGAGCCGGCCTACCACGGGCTCGTGTACAACGAGGCCCTCGGTCCCGCGGCGTACATCGGGCGTGCCCGCACGGTGCCGTTGCGCAACACCGGGTCTGCGATCAGCCCGTTCAACGCCTGGCTGATCCTACAGGGGCTGCAGACGCTGAACCTCAGGATGGAACGCCACGTCGACAACGCGCTGGCGGTCGCACGGCACCTGTCGGAGCACCCGAAGGTCGCATGGGTCCGCTACGCCGGCCTGCCCGACTCCCCGCACCACGAGCTGGCCCAGAAGTACACGGGGGGACGGCCGTCGGCGCTGCTGACCTTCGGCGTCAAGGGTGGCTACGACGCCGCCGTGCGGTTCCACGACAGCGTGGAGCTGTTCACGCGGCTGGTCAACATCGGTGACACGCGCTCGTTGGTCGCACACCCGGCGTCGACGACTCACCGTCAGATGACCGAGGAGGAGCAGGCGCAGGCGGGTGTGACGCCGGACCTGCTGCGTCTGTGCGTCGGCATCGAGCACATCGACGACATCATCGCCGACCTCGATCGTGCACTCGACGCGACGGGCTGAACACCTCGGTGGCCGCTGCCGGACGGCGTAGACTCGCGGTTCGGCGGCGGCCATCTGGCCACTGCGTACGACCGTCTCCCGGGCAGGCACACCATGGAGCATCTGCGGGCGGATGCCGAGCGTGCCCATCTGGCCAGGGCGGTGGCCCTCGCGGAGTCCGCGCGAGGCCTGTCGAGTCCGAACCCTCCGGTCGGCTGCGTGCTGGTCGCCGACGGTCGCGTCGTCGGTGAGGGAGCGACACGACCCGTCGGGGGCCCGCACGCAGAGGCGGTGGCGCTGGCCGCCGCAGCGACGTCGTTGGCGGCCGGACCGAGCGAACTGGTCGCGTACGTGACCCTGGAGCCCTGCGCGCACGTCGGGCGTACACCGTCGTGCGCACAGACGCTGCTGGACGCCGGGGTGACCCGTGTGGTCGTCGGTCGGCTCGACCCGAGCGGCGTCGCGGCCGGTGGTGCCCGCAGGCTGCAGGCCGCGGGCGTGCGAGTCGACGTGCTCGACGTCGACGACCCGTTCGTGAGGGCCGTCGAGGACCAGGTCGCCGGTCACGTGTCGGTGGCGACCCGGGCACGTCCCCACGTCACCCTGAAGCTGGCCCAGACCGTAGGCGGTGCACTCGTGGGGGCCGACGGTGGCTGGGTGACCGGTCAGCGGGCCCGGCGTGCCGTGCACCGCCTGCGCGCGACCGTCGACGCCGTGCTCGTCGGGTCGGGGACCGTGGAGGCCGACGATCCCCGACTGGACGTCCGCGACGACGAGGATCACGCCCGGAGTGGGCGACAACCGCGCGCGGTGGTCCTCGACACCCGGCTGCGGACGCGCCCAGACGCGCGGGTCGTACGGGAGGGCACGATCGTGGTCACCTGCGCGACGGACGGCGAGCACCTCCGCGACCGTGGTGTCGAGGTCGTGCGGGTCGAGCGGTCGGGCGACCACCTCGACCCGGTCGCCGCCCTGCAGGCGTTGGCGGACCGGGACGTCACGACCGTCCTCGCGGAACCGGGCCGCATGCTCGCGACCGCGCTCGTCGCCGCCGACCTCGTGGACCGGATCGTGCTGTACGTCGCAGACGGGCCCGGGACACTCCGACCCGTCGTCGACGTGGACGCGGGCTGGGCGCTCGAACGACTCGGTGGGGTCGGGCCCGACGCGCTCCTGCAGTGGCGTCGCGCCCGACCGGCCGGAGTGCCGGACCGGGCGGCGGCCTGATGTTCACCGGACTCGTGGAGGAGATCGGTCACGTCGAGGCGCTCGACGTGGACGAGACCCGTGGTGTCCTGCGGGTCGCGGTCGACGTCGTGGGCGAGGGAGTGGCCATCGGCGACTCGATCAGCGTCGACGGCTGCTGCCTGACGGTGACGTCGGCGAACGACGGGTCGCTGAGGTTCGACCTGATGGCGGAGACGGTGCAGGTGACCACCCTGGGGGAGCGGTCGGTGGGGGACCGCGTCAACCTCGAACGGGCGATGTCGCACGATCGGCGATTCGGCGGGCACGTGGTGCAGGGCCACGTCGACACCGTGGGAACGGTCGTGGAACGCCGGGAACGGCCCGGCACGGTCGACGTGACGTTCCGGGCGCCGGACATCCGTCGGTGGCTCGTGCCGCGAGGTTCCATCACCGTCTCCGGGGTGAGCCTCACGGTCGTCGACGCGGACCCCGGCGGGACGTTCCGCGTGGGACTGATCCCGCAGACGTGTCGGGACACGACCCTGGGTGCACTGCGTGCAGGAGATCGGGTCAACCTCGAGGCCGACGTGATCGCCAAGTACGTCGAGCGCCTGTTGGCCCAGGGGGTCGAGACGCCGTACCGTGACGCGTTCGAACGCGCACGCCACGAGGATGACCGTTGAGCCGTTTCGCGACCGTCGACGAGGCCGTCGCCGTCATCCGTGACGGCGGCATGGTGATCGTCGTCGACGACGAGGACCGTGAGAACGAGGGTGACCTCGTGCTGGCGGCGGACGCGGCCACACCGGAGAACCTCGCCTTCGTGATCAACCACTCCAGTGGGGTCCTGTGCGTCCCGATGCTGGGTGAGGACCTCGACCGGCTTCGCCTGCCCCCGATGGTGGCGCGCAACGAGGACCCCAAGGGAACCGCGTACACGGTGAGCGTCGACGCGGCCGCCGGGACCAGCACCGGGATCTCGGCCGCGGACCGTGCCACGACCTGCCGGGTGCTGGCCGACCCCGACTCGACCCACGAGGACGTGACGCGCCCCGGTCACGTGTTCCCCCTGCGGTACCAGCCGGGGGGCGTGCTGCGACGTCCGGGCCACACCGAGGCGTCGGTGGACCTCGCGCGACTCGCGGGAAGGCGACCGGCCGGTGTCATCTGCGAGGTCGTGAACCGCGACGGAACGATGGCGCGGGTCGACGACCTCGAGGTGTTCGCGCGTGAACACGGGCTGCTGATCGTCACGATCGAGGACCTCGTCGCCTACCGCCGGCAGCGTGAGTCGCTCGTCGAACGGGTCGGCCGCGCTCGGATCCCCACGCCCTACGGGGAGTGGACGGCCGTCGGGTACCGGTCCGTCGTGGACGGCACGGAGTCGATCGCTCTGCTGCACGGCGACGTCGAGGGTGCGTCGGACGTCCTCGTGCGCATGCACTCCGAGTGCCTGACCGGGGACGTGTTCCGGTCCCTGCGGTGCGACTGTGGCCCGCAACTCGACCTGGCGATGGCCCGCATCGCCGACGAGGGACGCGGGGTCATCGTGTACCTGCGGGGTCACGAGGGGCGAGGCATCGGGCTGCTGCACAAGCTGCAGGCGTACGAACTGCAGGACGAGGGTTCCGACACGGTCGACGCGAACCTCGAACTCGGCCTTCCCGCCGACGCACGCGACTACGGAACCGGCGCGATGATCCTGGTGGACCTGGGACTGTCGACGCTGCGGCTGCTCACCAACAACCCGGCCAAGCGGGTTGCGCTGGGCGGCTTCGGTCTGTCGATCGTGGAACGGGTGCCCGTCACCGTGGTACCCAATGCGGCGAACCTGGAGTACCTGCAGACCAAGGCGCACCGCTTCGGCCACGAGTTCGCGTCCGTCGACGCGGAGACACCGGTGTCGCACGGCGTGGGAGACATCGCTCGTCAGCGCGACGCCGCACCGGCCGTGGTGTCTCGCGCACGAGGGTTCGCCATGGCGCCACCGCCACCCGACGACGTCCGCAGAGAGGACACGGCGTGAGTGAACCGACCATCCATGAGGGACGGCTCGATGCCTCGGACCTGACGTTCGGGCTCGTGGTCGCGCGGTTCAACGAGGCCATCACCGAGCGGCTGGAGGCCGGTGCCGTCGACGCCCTGCGGCGCCACGGGGCCGACGTCGGCGCGATCCGTGTCGTGCGTGTGCCGGGCTGCTTCGAGATCCCGGTGGCGCTGCACGCGCTTGCGCCCTCGGTGGACGCGCTCGTGGCGCTCGGTTGTGTCGTGCGGGGAGCGACGCCTCACTTCGACCACGTCGCAGGACCCTGCGCCTCCGGGTGTGGTGACGTCGCGCGGGCCCACGGCAAGGCGGTCGGGTTCGGCGTGCTCACCGTGGACACGTGGGAACAGGCCGTGGAGCGTGCGGGCGGCAAGCTGGGCAACAAGGGCGCCGACGCCGCGCTCGCCGCCGTCGAGACCGCGCAGGTCCTGCGCTCGCTGTGAGCGCCACGTCCCCGACGCCGGCGCCCGGAGCCCGCGCCCGTGCCATGCTCGAGGAGCAGACGCACCTCGACGCGGTGTTCGACCGGGTGGAGACGCTGCGTCGTCGGGCGGAACGACACCTCGCCGACGCGATCTCCGATCGCGACGGGTCGACATTCCAGGCGAGGTTCGAACGTGACGTCGCGACGACCCACCATGCGACCCGGGCCGCACGGTTCACCTTCGGAGACATCGAGTCGCTGGCGTTCGGACGCATCGACGACGTGTCGGGTGAACGGTTCCACATCGGACGCGTGTCGGTCGTCGACGAGGACGGCGACGTCCTCCTGGTGGACTGGCGGGCACCCGCCGCCGCGGCGTTCTACCGGGCCACGCCCGTGCACACCGAGGGCGTCGCGAGGCGCCGGACACTCGTCACGCGCGGGCGCCGGGTGCGCGACCTCGACGACGAGATCCTGGACATCGACGCGGCGGAGGCGCTCGGTCTGGAGACCGTCAGCGGCCAGGGAGCCCTGCTCGCGGCACTGTCACGCGAGCGCAGCACCACGATGCGCGACATCGTCGCGACGATCCAGGCGGAGCAGGACGAGATCATCCGGACCCCTGCCCGGGGCACGATGATCGTCACCGGCGGTCCCGGTACCGGCAAGACGGTCGTCGCACTCCACCGTGTCGCCCACCTGTTGTACGTGGACCGCGACCGCTTCGAGGGTCGCGGCGTCCTGGTCGTCGGGCCATCCACCGCATTCACCGAGTACACGGCCAGGGTGCTCCCGTCACTGGGGGAGGACACGGCGGTGCAGCGAAGCATCGGGGCGCTCGCTCCCGCCGGGGTGCGTGCACACGACTGGGACGAACCCGAGGTGTCGTTCGTCAAGGGCTCGCTCGCGATGGTGGAGGTGTGTCGGCGACTGCTGGTGGCGGCGGTGCCCAGTCTGCCGCCCGAGTTCCGGTTCAGTGTCGACGGGACGTCGGCGGTCGTCGACGGGGAGCGACTGCGTCGGCTGCGCGAGCGCCTGCTCACCGGGATCGACCCCTCCCGCCCGGGCGCGACCTACCTCGGCCTGCGCAGTGCGGCCGACGACGCGCTGGAGACGATGCTCTGGCGCGTGTGGAGCCAGTCTCGAGCGAGGACCGCAGGACGTGCCCCGGAGGACCCCCGAGACGTCGGGTTCCGGTCGGCGCTGGCGGCCTCACCCCGAATGACGATGCTGCGCCGGTCCTGGTGGCCCGATCTGGATGCCGAGGTCGTGCTCGCCCAGCTCGCCGAGGGGCGGATCGAACTGGACGCCGTGGCCGACGGCGTCCTCGACGCGGCGCAGCGTGCCATCCTGGCAGACGCGTGGTCCCGTGCGGATCGCTGGTCGGTCGACGACGCGGCGCTGATGGACGAACTCGCTGCGCTGATCGGCACGCCCGGTCCGACGCGCGACGACGAGCCGGCGGACGATCCCGGCATCCGCCTGACGATGGACCGTGGCCCGCGTGCGGCGCCCGTCGTCGACGTGTCGGCGGCGGGGTACCGGGACTTCGCCCACGTGGTCGTCGACGAGGCGCAGGACCTCACGCCCATGCAGTGGCGAGCACTCGCGAGACGGGGTCCGTACGCGTCGTGGACCGTCGTGGGAGACCTCGCGCAGCGCAGCCGGGTCGGCGAGCCCGAGACCTGGGAGCAGGTCGCGGCCCTGATCGGGCGGCGCCAGGTGGAGATCCGGCGTCTGGAGGTCAACTACCGCACACCCACGGAGATCGCACAGGTCGGCCGTGCGGTGCTCGAGGCCGCCGGGCACGATCCGGACGAGTTCCCGAGGGCCATCCGGACGACCGGCACCCGACCGGGGCTCGTCGAGGCCGGCGACGTCGGCGCGACCGCGATCGAGGTCGCCCTGGCGGCGTCCGCGGAACACGGGGGGACGATCGTGATCGTCGCGCCGCGTGGGTCGGTGGCCCTGATGCGGGCTCGGATCGAGGACCGGGCCGTGGCGGCCAACGGGCGTGTACGTGTGCTCGACCCGCGGGAGGTCAAGGGGCTCGAGTTCGACGACGTCGTGGTGGCCTGGCCGGAACGCATCGTCGGGGACTCCACGACCGGACTGCACGACCTGTTCGTCGCCGTGACGCGCGCGACGAGTCGCCTGACCGTCGTCACCGAGCCCGGCGTCGAGTTCCCGGGTCGGGACCAGCTGCAACCCGCCATGGTCGCTGCACGAAGCTGAGGAGGCGACGTGTCCGGCGCCGGAGAGCCGCTCCTGCACGTCGACATGGACGCGTTCTACGCCTCGGTCGAGCAGCGAGACCGGCCCGACCTGCGTGGGCGCCCCGTGGCCGTCGGTGGGGCGGGACGGCGCGGCGTGGTGGCGGCAGCGTCGTACGAGGCGCGTCGGTACGGGGTGCGGTCTGCGCTGCCGATGACCCGAGCCCGACACCTGTGCCCAGAACTGGTGGTCCTCCCCGTCCGGATGGCCCACTACGCCGCGATCTCGCGCCAGGTGATGTCCATCCTGCAGGACGTGTCACCACTCGTCGAGCCGCTGTCGCTCGACGAGGCGTTCGTCGACGTCGCCGGCGCCACCCGGCTGTTCGGGTCCCCGGTCGACATCGCCAGGTCCATCAGGAGCCGCGTCCGCCGGGAGCTCGACCTGCCCTGCTCGGTCGGGGTCGCCGCGACGAAGTCCGTCGCGAAGCTGCTGTCGGCGCGCGCCAAGCCGGACGGGATCCTGCACTGGTCGGCGCACGACACCGCCGAACTGCTGCGTGACGTCGAGGTGTCGGCACTGTGGGGTGTCGGTCCGACGACCCACGCGCGCCTGGCACAGGACGGGGTGCGAACCATCGGCGACCTGCTCGACCGTGATCCACTCGTGCTGCGCCGACTCGTCGGGGACAACGCCAGCGTGCGGCTGCGCGCGCTCGCACGAGGCCTGGACCCACGACCGGTCGAGACCGGACGTGCGATGCGTTCGATCTCCAACGAGTCGACCTTCACCCTCGACCTCCGTGAGCCCGAGGAGCTCGACGCGCAGGTCCTGCGCCTCGCCGTACAAATCGCAGCCCGACTCCGGCAGGGTGGGCGGTCCGGCCGCACCGTGACCGTCAAGGTGCGATCGGCGTCGTTCGAGACCCGGACACGGTCCCAGACGCTCGCGCGTCCGACGGACCTCACCCACGAGATCGGACAGGTGGCCCGGGAACTGCTCGACCAGTTCGACCTCGACGAGCCGGTCCGGCTGGTGGGCGTCTCCGTGTCCAACCTCGTCGAGGGCTCGTCGGGACAGCTCAGCCTCGACGGTGGCGACGGCGAACGATGGCGCGCCGTCGACGAGGTGAGCGACGCGGTGGGGCGCAGGTTCGGCGACCGGCCGGTGCCGGCCTCCCTGCTCGGGCACGAGCCACGTGGTCAGACGACGGGCAGGAAGCGCCGCACGGACCGGTGACCGAGCCCGTCCAGGTACGCGGCGAGTTCGTCGTACACCGCATCGCCGACCATGACACGCAGTTCGGCCTCCATGCTCCGGTAGACGGGACGGTCGGCGACGAAGGCGACGTCGTCGTCGAGGCACCACCAGTCGAAGTCGGCGCCCCCGTCGCCCCAGTGGCCCCGTTCGTACGCCGCGATGGTGTGCACCTCGAGGGTCGCGCCGTCGTTGCCGACGAGTTCCTCGATCGTGCGGTGGAGCGGAACCTGCCAGCACACCGTCGGCTTGTGGGTCATGTGGTGCAGTCCGTCCCGCTCCGCCAGGTGGTGCAGTGCACAGCCCTCGCCGGCGGCGAACCCGCTGCGATTGGCGAAGATGCAGGCACCGTCGACGACGCGTGTTCGGACCTCGCCCTCGTCGTCGGGCTCGAACGCACCCTGCTCGGAGGCGAGCGCGTGGTACTGCATCGTCGACGGGTCGAGTTCGTCGGCGACGAGTCGCTCGATGCGCGACGCGTCGTCGTCGTCGTTGAGCCACGCGCCGTGCAGACAGCAGCCGGCTGCGGGGTCCTGGGCGCCGGGATGGATGCCCTCGCACCCGGATCCGTAGATGCAGCGGTAGCCGGAACACAGGAAGGTGACGTCGAACGTGTACCGACGATGATCGTCGTCTGGGTCGGTGACCGTCACCCACTCGCGTTCCAGCACGTCCGTGCTCCGATCGTCGACGTCGACGCCGCCCAGCGGTCGGCGACACCGCGGGGCAGCGTACGGCGACCGGGCGCGGGGACCGCCCAGTAGCCTGCGACCATGTCCGTGGACCCCCTCGTGCGTCGCTACCTCGACCACCTTCGCGTCGAACGCGGACTCGCCGGCAACACCATCGAGGCGTATGCACGTGATCTGCGCCGATGGGTCGACTTCCTCCGGGAGGAACGCGGACGCACGGTCGTCGAGGCCCAGCCCGAGGACCTGTCGGCCTACGTGCTGTGGCTCCGGGACACGCCGGGTGCGCGCGGGGCTCCGCGCTCGAACGCGACCGTCGCCCGTGCCACGGTGGTCGTCCGGAGCCTGTCGCGATTCCTCGCCACCGAGGGGCTCGTCGACGACGATCTCGCACGACGCAGTTCGGTCCCGGGGTCGCCCCGTCGGCTCCCCAGGGCCCTGTCCGTCGACCAGGTCGCCCGGTTGCTCGCGGCACCGACCGGCGAGGAACCCGGCCCCCGACGGGACCGCGCCCTGCTCGAGCTGATGTACGGCGCCGGGTTGCGCGTCAGCGAGGCCGTGGGCGTCGACGTCGACGACGTCGATGCCAGTGAGCGACTCGTGAGGGTCCGTGGCAAGGGGTCGAAGGAACGGCTCGCGCCCTACGGCGAGGTCGCGGCCCGAGCGCTCGACGCCTGGCTGGTGTCGAGGCCCTCCCTGCACCCGACGACGCCGGCGCTGTTCACCAGCCTTCGTGGCGGACGGCTGACCCGCCAGGGCGCGTGGAAGATCGTCGGTGGGCATGCCGAACGCGTGGGGCTCGGCGGGCGCGTGTCTCCCCACACCCTGCGCCACTGCTTCGCGACCCACCTGATCGAGGGAGGCGCGGACGTGCGGGCCGTGCAGGAACTGCTGGGCCACGCGAGCGTGACGACGACCCAGATCTACACGCTGGTGAGCCGTCGGTTGCTGACGGACGCCTACCGGCGTGCGCATCCTCGCGCGCTGCGCGGTTGACTGGCGCGGGTCAGGAGGACACGACCATGCCACGTCTGGAGATGCCGGCACTGATCGCGCGGAAGCGTGACGGCGGCGAACTCACGGCCGACGAGGTCCGGGCCATCGTCGAGGCGCACGGTGCGGGCGAGGTCGACGACGCCCAGATGGCCGCGCTGCTGATGGCGGGCGTGCTCAACGGCTTCACCACCGCCGAGGCCGTCGCGCTCACGGACGCCTTCGTCCGCTCCGGTGAGACGGTTGACCTGTCGGCACTGCGTGGACCGACGGTGGACAAGCACTCGACTGGCGGAGTCGGGGACGTGACCACGCTCGTGGTCGCGCCGCTGCTCGCCGCCGCGGGATGTCAGGTCGCCAAGCTGTCCGGACGGGGGCTCGGCCACACCGGTGGGACGCTCGACAAGCTGGAGTCGATCCCCGGGTTCACGGTCGACCTGTCCGCGCAACGGCTCGCGCGTCAGGTCGAGGACATCGGGCTGGCCGTCGCGGCCGCGACGCAGGACCTCGTGCCGGCGGACCGACGGTTGTACGCGCTGCGCGACGTGACGGGCACCGTGCCGTCGGACGCCCTGATCGCTGCGAGCGTCATGAGCAAGAAGATCGCCGGAGGTGCGGCCCACGTCCTGCTCGACGTGAAGACGGGGTCGGGGGCGTTCATGGAACGTCCCGAGGACGCGCGTCGCCTCGCACGGCTGTGTGTCGAGATCGGCGAGGCCCACGGACGGCGCACGGGTGCGCTCGTCACGGACATGTCGCAGCCGCTCGGCGACGCCATCGGCAACGCCCTGGAGGTGCGCGTCGCCGTGGAGACCCTGCAGGGACAGCGGGGCGGACGGCTGCGCGAGCTGTGCATCGAACTGGCGGCAGCCGCGCTCGTACTCACCGGTGCAGACCTCGACGGGGCGAGGCAGCGTGTGACGGGACTCCTCGACGACGGGACGGCGCTCGATCGCTTCGCGGCGCTCGTCGCCGCGCAGGAGGGTGATCCCCGGGTGGCCGAGGACCCGGCAGGGGTGCTGCCCGCCGCCCCCGTGGTGTACGACTGGTCGGGCCGCCCCGGAACCGTCACGGCCTTCGCCTGTCGCCGTCTGGGTGAACTCGCGGGACTGTTGGGGGCCGGGCGGCAGCGGCAGGGCGACCCGGTCGACCCTGCCGTCGGTCTGGAGGTGTCCGCGCGCATCGGCGACCTCGTCGACGGAGTCGCGCCCGTGGTTCGCATCCACGCGCGCAGCGAGGACGACGCCGAACGGGTCGCCGGCGAACTGGAGAAGGTCGTCGCCATCGGCGACGGTCCCGCGGACATACCGCCGCTGGTCCTCGACCACCTGGGACTCGACGCACGATGAACGATCACCTCCACGAACCAGCAGGGCAGCGCATCCCCATCGGTGCACTCACGATCAACGAGTCCCTGTGGGCCGGCCTGCGCTGCCTGCAGGCCGTGTGGCGGCCGTCCGCGGCGATCGTCCTGCTCCTGCTGGGTCCCTACCAGCTGCTCGCCTCGCACGTCCTGGCTCGACAGGTGCCCGCAGCCGCGGGGTCTGCGGTGACGGAACGGTTCGCCGATCCGTTCGCGGACCAGACCGCCCAGCAGATGGCGGCGGGAGTGCGTTGGATGGGTCTGGTCGTCATCGCCGGTCTGGTGCTGTCCGTGCTCGCGTCGGCGTCGACGGTGGAGATGATCCGGGGTGTCGACCGCGGGCGTGCGCCGGACCCCGGCGGGTCACTGAGACGCGGGTTGGACCACCTGGGGCCGGCGCTGGGGGCGACCGTGCTCATGATGGTCGTCACCGTGGGTGCGGTGTTCGCCGCCGCGGTGCTGCTCAGCCCCGTGGCGATGGTGAGTCCCGGCGCCGCGGCGATCATGACGACACTCGCGATCCTGTGGATCGGGTTCGCGGTGGTGGTCCTCGGGCAGGTGCTCGTCCCCGTCGTGGTGTTCGACCGTGCAGGACCCCTCGGTGCGCTGCGCCGGGGTCTGCACGTCCTTCGCCGTCGTGCCGCCCGCGCGGCCGTGCTCACGGTCGCGGGAGCCGTCGCGATCCTCACCTGGGCCCTGCTGGTGTCCGTGGTCGCGGCGCTCGCCGCGCCGGCCGGAGGCTGGATCGTGGAGGCGGTCGTGGCCATCGCCCTGTCGATGGTGGCGGTCCCGGTGACGGCCGTGACCGGGACACTGATCCACGTCGACACGTCGAGTCGCCTGCAGGGCGTGGACCCGCGCCTGTCGGCGGCCGAGTGACCAGGGGGCATGTGTAGGATCGCGGGCGCCGGCAACGGCCGGGTGCCCACCCGACGCCGCGACGACACTTCGACGGATGGTCTTGAGGCAGATGAGCTACGAGGTGAGGCTCCAGGCGTTCGAGGGGCCGTTCGACCTGCTGCTCCAGCTCATCGCGCGGCGGCAGCTCGACGTCACGGAGATCGACCTCGCAGAGATCACCGGCGACTTCATCGCGCACCTGAACACACACCTCGAGGACCTCGACCTCGAGACGGCCACACGGTTCCTGGTCGTCGCGGCCACGCTGGTGGAGCTCAAGGGCGCGCGCCTGCTGCCCCGTGAGCAGCGTGAGGAGCTCGAGGACCTGCTCGGCGACGCGCGAGACATGCTCTACGCCCGCCTGCTCGAGTATCGAGCCTTCCGTGACGTCGCTCGACTGGTCGAGGGCCAGTTCGCCCGTCACGAGTGGAGTCGCGCGCGAGAGGTCGCCCCGGAGGGCTGGATCCTGCGGCTCGTCCCGGAGACGCGTCTGTCCATCGACGTGGCAGGTCTCGCCGGACTCGCTGCGGCCGTGCTCAGCCCGACTCCGGAGCCCGAGATCGGCCTCGACCACATCCGGCGCAGCCACATGACGATCCGGGATGCGGCGCTCGAGGTCCTGGCTGCGCTGCCCGGACCGGGGGAGTCCCTGCAGTACGCGACACTCGTGGGTGGTCGGGACCGAAGCGATCGGGTCGTGCTGTTCCTCGCCCTGCTGGAGCTGTTCAAGCTGGGTCACGTCGAACTGGAGCAGCGACGGTTCTCCGACCCGCTGGTGGTCGAGCGTCGAGAGGGGGGCACGGATCTCGCGGCGATCACCGACGAGGAGCCAGAGCACGGGGTGGACGCGTCGGACGATCCGGCTCGGGACGAGTCGGGGGCGGAGGCGCGGGTCGAACTGCAGGTGTCCGTGTGATGGGAACCGACCCGCGTCTGCAGGCACTTGGCCCCGGCGGTGGACCGGGGCTCGAGGCGATCCTCTTCCTGGCGGACGAGCCCGTCCCGGTGCCGGTGCTCGCCGAAGCGCTGGAGGTTGAGGAGACCGCCGTCGTCGCGGCGCTCGACGCCCTCGTGGAGCAGTGCGACGGGCGGGGGATCGAGGTGCGATCCTCCGCGGGTGGCTGGCGCATGTACTCGTCGGTCGCCGGCCGGTCCGCGGTCGAGAGGTGGGCGCTGTCGGGTCGCACGGGCCGCCTCACGCAGGCGGCGCTCGAGACCCTGGCGGTGATCGCCTACAAGCAGCCGATCAGCCGGGCGGACATCGGGGACATCCGCGGTGTCAACGCAGACGCCGCGGTTCGCAGTCTCGTGGCCAGGGGCCTGGTCGCGGAGACCGGTCGCGACTCGGGTCCGGGACAGGCCATCCTGTATGGGACGACGTCGACGTTCCTCGAACGCCTCGGCCTCGACTCGCTCGACGACCTTCCCCCGCTCACCGACTACCTGCCGGAGGCGCCTGCTCCCGACGAGCCGGAACTCGGCGCGATCAACGAGATCCGGCGACGGCTGGCGGCGGCAGGGGGGCGCGGGGACCCCACCGACGACGACGGCGGGCTTCCCCCGCCTCGACCGCGTCCGCGCGCTCCCGACGACATGGGAGACCTGTCGGATCGACTCGAGTCGGCGGCCCGCAGCGCCATGGACCGGCTCCGCACCGCGGTGGCCGACGAGGATCCCGCGCCGACGGACGCGTCACCCACCACGACCGAGGACGCCGAGGATGGCTGAGGAACGCCTGCAGAAGATGATGGCCGCCGCGGGTGTGGCGTCGCGTCGCGCATCGGAGGAACTGATCTCCCAGGGGCGTGTGACGGTCAACGGTGAGGTCGCCCAGCTGGGCGACCGCGTCGACGCGACCCGCGACGTGGTGGAGGTCGACGGCGAACGCGTCAACGTCCATCCGGATCGCGTGTACATCGCCCTCAACAAGCCACGTGGGGTCATCACCACGGCCGACGATCCGGAGGGACGTCCGACGGTCCTCGACCTCGTGAACCTGCCACAGCGGCTGTTCCCGGTGGGTCGCCTCGACCAGGACACGGAGGGTCTGCTCCTGATGACCAACGACGGCGAGCTGGCCCACCAGCTGCTGCACCCGTCGTACGAGGTGGAGCGGGTGTACGTCGCGCTGGTCCCGGGGCCGGTCCGGCGCCGGGTGCTGGCACAGCTGCGTGACGGGGTCGAGGTGGAGGACTACGTCGCGCGGCCCCGGCGCGTGCGGGTCCTCGAGGAACAGGCGTCCAAGGTGCTGCTCGAGATCGTCATGACGCAGGGTCGCAAGCGCGAGGTGCGGCGCATGCTCGGGGCCGTGGGTCTGAACGTCGAACGGCTGGCCCGGGTGTCGTACGGCGGCGTGGACCTGGGAGAACTGCGTCAGGGCAAGTGGCGCTTCCTCAGCCAGCAGGAGATCGGACGACTGCACGCTGCGGTGAGCCGACACGACGGAGGCCAGCGATGACCACCGAACGTGTACGAGCGTTGCGCGGAGCGACGACCCTCGACGTCGACGAGCGTGACCATCTCGTCGAGCGGACGCAGGAACTCATCGTCGCCCTGTTCGAACGCAACGACCTGCGCGAGGACGACCTGGTCTCCATCGTGTTCACCGCCACCGCGGACATCCACAGTGGGTTCCCCGCGGAGGCGGCACGGGAGGCCGGGATCACGCACGTGCCGCTGCTGTGCGCCCAGGAACTCCGGATCGAGGGCGCGGTGGCGCGGTGTGTGCGCCTGCTCGTCCACACCTACACCACCCGGAGCCACGCGCAGCTGCGGCACGTCTACCTGCACGGTGCGAGTCAGCTGCGCACGGACCTGCCCGAATGACCGGTTCTCACCCACCGCTGGTCGACGTGGTGCGTGTGCACCCGTCGTCGCTCGCCGGTTCCGTGACCGTTCCGGGCGACAAGTCGCTGAGCCATCGGGCACTGCTGCTCGGCGCGCTCGTCGGCGCGCCGGTCGACGTGTCCGGGCTGGCCGACAGCGGTGACGTGCGCGCGACCGCGCAGGCCCTGCGGCTCATGGGCGCCACGGTGGACCTCGAGAACGACGCCGACGGGGTGTCGGGACGGGTGTGCGGGCCGCTGCGTGAACCCGACGACGTGATCGACTGTGGCAACTCCGGCACGTCCCTGAGGCTGCTGGCGGGCGTGGCCGCGGGCATCGACGGCGTGAGTGTGCTCACCGGGGACGCATCGCTGCGCGGTCGGCCGGTGGACCGGGTTCGCGACCCGCTGCAGGCCATGGGCGCACGCCTGACGGCCCGCGGTGGGCGGCTGCCGCCGCTGGTGGTCGAGGGCGGCACGCTGCGTCCGGTGGAGTGGCACAGCCCGGTGGCCAGCGCCCAGGTCAAGTCCTGTGTGCTGCTCGCGGGGCTCCGGGCACCCGGCACCACCACCGTCGTCTCGCCGGCGCCGAGCAGGGACCACACCGAACGGATGCTCGCGCACCTCGGCCAGCCGGTGCAGCGTTCGGTCGAGGACGACGCGGAGATCGTCAGCGTCACCCCGTCGGCCATGACCGCGGTGCCGGTGCGGGTGGCACGCGACCCGTCGAGCGCAGCGTTCTGGCTCGTCGCCGCGGCCATCGGGGACCAGCCGATCACCACGCCCGGGGTCTGCACCAACCCGGGGCGCACCGGGTTCCTCGACGTCCTCGAGACCATGGGCGCTGCGGTGTCGAGGCACGAGGAGCGGATGGACAGCGGGGAGCCGGTCGCCGACCTGACCGTCACCCCGGGCGCACTGCGGGGCGCGCAGGTGTCGGGTGCTGCGGTCGTGGCGGCGCTCGACGAGCTCCCCGTCCTGTCGCTCGCGGGCCTGCGCAGCGACGCCGGGTTCGAGGTGCGCGACGCCGGTGAACTGCGGGTGAAGGAGTCGGACCGCATCGACACGCTCGCCGCGGCGCTGCGGGGGCTGGGAGTGGAGATCGAGGAACGGGCCGACGGGTACCGTGTGCCGGGTGGTCAGACCCCGCAGGGCGGTGTCGTGCACGCTCACGGCGACCACCGGATCGCGATGACGGCGGCGATCGCAGCCACCATCTCGACCGGACCCGTCGAGATCACCGGGTTCGCGTCGGTGGCATCGTCCTACCCCACGTTCCTCGACGACCTCCAGGCCCTCGGTGGCCGGGTGGAGGTCGTCTCCCACACCTAGGGAGCACCTCCGTGCAGCCATCGGAGACCGAAGACCTCGACCTGCGGGCCGACCAGGCCGACGGCGGCATCGTCGTCGCCATCGACGGTCCCGCCGGGTCGGGCAAGTCGACCGTCGCGGGGCTCGTGGCGCATGCACTCGGTGTGCCGCACCTCGACACCGGCGCCGTGTACCGGGCGGCGGCGTTGGCGTGCCTGCGCGCCGGTGTGGACCTCGACGACGGCGCGGCGTGCACACGTGTCGTCTCGGGCGTGACGATCGAACGCGTCGACGAACGCACCCTGCTCGACGGGGAGGACGTCGAGGACGAGATCCGTGGTCCCGCGGTCACCGCCGCGGTGTCCCGGGCGTCGGCGCACGCCGGGGTGCGCGATGCCCTGCGTCCGGCGCAGCGCCGCGCCGCACGGGCACGCGGAGGTGTCGTCGAGGGTCGGGACATCGGCACGGTCGTGCTTCCCGACGCGGACGTGAAGGTCTTCCTGACCGCCTCGGTGGAGGAACGGGCACGTCGCCGCGCCGAGCAGACGGGGCGCAGTGACCTCGCCGTGCTGGCGGACGAGATCCGGGAGCGTGACGACGCAGACGCCTCGCGGGACGTCGCGCCGATGCTGCGCGCCGAGGACGCGGTCGAGATCGACACGACCGGACGGACCGTGGACGACGTCGTCGACACGATCGTGCGCCGCGCCCACGAGGCCGTGAACCCCGATCCGGTGGCCGCGCGGCGATCGCTGCCACGCATCGCCATCGTGGGACGCCCCAACGTCGGCAAGTCGACGTTGGTCAACCGCATCGTCGGCCGGCGGGTCGCCATCGTCGAGGAGCGGCCGGGCGTGACCCGCGACCGCGTCGAGCACCGCGCCGAGTGGGTGGGTCGCGACCTCGTGGTCATCGACACGGGAGGTTGGGAACAGGGCGCGACCGGGATGGGCCAGCGCATCGCGGAGCAGGCCCAGACGGCGATCGACGGGGCGGACCTCGTCCTGTTCGTCGTCGACGCCACCGTCGGTGTGCTCGCAGACGACGAGGCCTTCGCGCGCCGCCTGCGGCGTGGATCCACGCCGGTCCTGCTCGTCGCCAACAAGGTCGACGGGGAACGTCAGCAGCCCCTGGTCCACGACCTGCACTCGCTCGGACTGGGGTCTGCGTTCGCCGTGTCGGCGCGGCACGGTCGGGGAGTGGGCGATCTGCTCGACGCCGCCGTCGCCCTGATTCCCGAGGGCGGCAGCGCCGCCGACGAGCACACCGTGCCGTCGATCGCCATCGTCGGTCGCCCCAACGTGGGCAAGTCGTCGCTGTTCAACCGCCTCGTCGGCGAACAGCGTTCGCTCGTGGACGCCGTGCCGCACACGACCCGAGACGCCGTGGACACCATGGTCGAACTCGACGGGCGTCCCTGGAGGTTCGTCGACACGGCGGGGATGCGGCGTCGATACCGGCACGGGGAGGAGACCGAGCTGTACTCGGTGGACCGGACCCGTGACGCCATCGAACAGGCGCACCTGGTGCTGTTCGTGGTCGACGCGTCCGAACCACTCGGCGAACAGGACCAGCGGCTCGCGGCGATGCTGCGAGACGCGGGCTGCGGGGTGGTGCTGGTGTGCAACAAGTGGGACGTCGTCGACGAGGACCGCCAGGAGGAGCTCGACCGGGAACTCGACCGCCTGCTGTCGTTCGCGGCGTGGGCGCCACGCATCCGCGTCTCCGCACAGACCGGCCGAGGGGTGCGCCGGGTGACGGGACATCTCGCCGCCGTGTGGGAGAACTACCGCAGGCGGGTCCCGACGCGCGAACTCAACCGTCTCGTCGAGGACGCCGTCGCGATGCACGCGCCTCCGCGGCGCGGAAACCGTCCACTGCGCATCCGCTACTCGACCCAGGCCGAGGTGGCCCCGCCCCGCTTCATCATGTTCGCGAACGGACCCATCCCGCCTGGATATCGCCGTTACCTCGAGCGTGTGCTGCGCGAACGCTACGACTTCACCGGGGTTCCGCTGGCGATCGACGACCGGCCGCCAGCACGACGCGAACGGCCGACCCGCCGCCGATGAGTCGGTGTCGTGGGCCCGTGTTCGCCGGCCTGCCCACCACGCGGTAGCGTCCCCTGCGACTCGCGGCCTCGGTCGCGAGTCTGATCACGGGCTGTGGCGCAGTCAGGTAGCGCACTCGTCTGGGGGACGAGGGGTCGCCGGTTCAAGTCCGGCCAGCCCGACCACGATGCATCGCACGGCACGACCGAGGAGTCCAGACCCTGCGGATCTTCGACGTGGGAGGCACCGGAGGTCCGCAGGAGGTGTCGGACCGGGTCCTGACCGTCCCCAACGTGGTGACGGTGGGACGCATCCTCGTGCTTCCGCTCCTGTGGTACGACCTCGTCAACCTCCATCTGTGGCGTGCCCTGATCGTGCTGGCGGTGTTCTCCGCGACCGACTGGGTCGACGGCTACCTCGCACGGCGACTCGACCAGGTGTCGCGGCTCGGCCAACTGCTCGATCCGACGGCGGACCGACTGCTGCTCGTCGTGGTCGGTGTCGCCATCATCGTCGCCGACCTGGTGCCCTGGTGGGTCGTGGCCCTCGTGGTGGTCCGTGACGTGGCGATGCTCGTCGGTGGGGGACTGCTGCTGGCGCGTACCGACGGTCCACCGCCGGTCACCCGGTTGGGAAAGGTCGCCACGTTCGTGCTGATGGTCGCCTTCCCGCTGTTCATCGGGGCGTCGGCCGTGGGGTCGGTGGCAAATCCGAGCCCGCCGCTGCTCGCGGCCGCATGGGCCGTCTGGAGCGTGGGGATCGTGCTGTACTGGGCGGCTGCGGCCGACTACGTGCGGATCCTGCGAGCACGGGGCGATCCGGCGAACACGAACTGACCCGACGGTCCACACCGATTAGGGTTCGTGGCTCGACGTTCGCACGGACCTACTGCGGAGGCACGACGTGAGTGACGAGGTTCCTGCCGATCTGCGCTACACCGCGGAGCACGAGTGGGTACGCGAGGACGGTGACCGGTTCCGGATCGGGATCACCGACTTCGCCCAGGACCAGCTCGGCGACGTGGTGTTCGTCGACCTTCCCGAGCCGGGCTCGGAGATCGAGCAGGGACGGTCGTTCGGTGAGGTCGAGTCCACCAAGTCGGTGTCCGACCTGTACGCGCCGATCACCGGGACGGTCGAGGAGCGCAACGACACGCTCGACGATCGTCCCGAACTCGTCAACGACGACCCCTACGGCGAGGGCTGGCTGGTCGTCGTCCGAGCGAACGACCCGTCCCAGGTCGCGGACCTGCTCGATGCCGCGGGATACCGCACGCTGACCGAGGGCTGACGATCGCGGCCCTCCGCGGGCGCGGGGCGCCTCCCGGGGGGCTTGCGCCGTCGTCTACCCTGCACGTTGATCGATGGCGTCCTGACGACCACCGGGAGGAGGGGCCGCGTGGACTGTGCACAGTGCGGGGAACCCGTCCCGGAGCCTGCGAACTTCTGTCCGTCGTGTGGCGCCCCACACGTCGCGCAGCCGCCGGACGACACCACCGCGTCGATCGACATCGGTGAACTCGATCCGCGCCATGAACTCGGTGAGATGCCGTCGCTGGCTCCGGACACGGGCATGCTCGTGGTCGTGCGCGGCCCCAACGCGGGCTCGCGCTTCCTGCTCGACCGTGAGGTCACCACGGTTGGACGCCATCCGGACTCCGACATCTTCCTCGACGACGTGACCGTGTCGCGTCGCCACGCGGAACTGGTGCGCCACGACGGGACCATCACGGTCAACGACCTGGGCAGCCTCAACGGCTCCTACGTCAACGGGGAGCGGGTCGACCGTCGGACACTCGGGACGGGTGACGAGGTGCAGATCGGCCGGTTCAAACTGCTGTTCGTCGGTTCGGCCGGCGGTCCGGCAACCCCATGACGGCACGCCCGAGCACCATCGGGGAGGTCCTGAACCGCCTCCGGGACGAGTTCGACGACGTCACCATCTCCATGATCCGTCACCTCGAGGCCGAGGGGCTCATCAACCCCGATCGCACCGAGTCGGGCTACCGCAAGTTCACCGAGCAGGACGTCGAACGGCTCCGGCACATCCTGCGTGCCCAGCAGGAGCGTTCGCTGCCTCTCAGCGTGATCCGCCAGGAACTCGCGCGCATGGACGCGGGGGAGCAGGCGGTGGAGCAGGGCACGCTCGACGTCGACGGGGTCGCGACGCACGACACGCCGGCTGGCGGCGCGGCGGCCGGAACGCGGCTGCCTGCGCCCCCGACGGCGCCCCCCACGGATCCACTGGACGTCGACCTTCCCGACGTGCGTCTGTCGAGCAGCGAACTGGCCGACACCGTCGGGCTGTCCGAGGCCGACGTCGCGGCGCTCGACGACCACGGACTGATCGACGGGGACGGCACGTACGACGGGGCGGACCTGCGTGTGGCACGCATCGCCGCTCGACTGCTCGAGGCGGGGCTCGAGCCACGGCACCTGCGCATGTACCGTCAGTCCGTCGATCGTGAGGTCGCGCTCGTCGCCCAGCTCGTGTCGCCGCTGTTGCGCCAGCGCAACCCCGACAGTCGGGGGCTCGCCCAGGCCTCCGCCGAGCAGCTGACCGAGTTCGGCGAGGACCTGCGCCGGGCCCTGCTCGCCGGGGCGCTGGAGGACCTCTTCGGGTCGCGCCGGTGATCATCCTGCGTCGCCCTGCCGTGCTGGCGGTGGCGGCAATCGTCGCGTCGAGCGCGGTCCTGGTGCCCGGGAGCGCTCGCGCGCTCCCGTCCCCACCGGACTCCGTCCTGGGCGCAGGGGCGATGCCGGCACCTCCGGACGACGTCACCGCCGAGTCCTGGGTGGTCGTCGACGCGGCGAGTGGCCACGTGATCGCTTCCCACGAGTCGGAGGTGGCGCGCACGGTCGCCTCGACGATCAAGGTCCTCACGGCCCTCACCGTCGTCGAACGGACGAGTCCCGACGACGTGGTGGTCGTCGGCGACGAGGTGCGCTCGGTCGACGGTGCCCGGCTCGGTCTGCGCCCGGGCGACGAGGTACCCGTCCAGGTCCTGCTCGACGTGCTCATCGCCCGCAGCGGCAACGACGTCGCGGAGGCGCTTGCGGTCCACGTCGCCGGTTCACGCGAGGCGTTCGTCGACCTCATGCAGGTCGACGCGGCCTCCATCGGCGTCCGAGGAGTCGTCACGAGTCCCTCGGGGCTGGACGACACCGACGCGGTCACGGCCCACGACCTCGCGATCATCGGCGCGGTCGCGCTCGCCCACCCGCAGCTGCGTGAGGTGCTGGGACGACGCGTCGTCACGCTTCCCGATGGATCCGTCGAGGAGTCCCGCAACGAACTGCTCTTCACCTATCCCGGCGCCACCGGGGTGAAGACCGGCTACACGCGACTTGCGGGCAACACCCTGATTGCGAGCGCCCTGCGCCAGGACCGTGAGATCGTCGTCGTGGTCCTCGGATCGGACGACGACCCCGGTCGGTTCCTCGACGCCGCCGCGCTGCTCGACCACGCCTTCGCCGCCACCCGCACCGTCCAGGTCGCCCCGACCATCGAACGACTCGTCGGGGGCGGGCGCCAGTCGTTCGAGGTGACGTCGGCTCCCGTCACGGTCGGACGGGCCGCGACGGTCGACGTGCGGCTGGGGAGGAGTTCCGTCGCCGCGGACGACATCGACGTGGTGGTCGAGGTGGACGGTCTGGAGGTGGGTCGGCTGAGGGCTCACGGTGGTGCCCTGCCCGCGGGTGCGCCGTCGTCGGACGGGGCGGCGGGCCGAGGGCTCGCGGACCTCGCGTGGCACGCCGCACGGGCGGCCGCTCTCGGTCACGGCGTTGGGTAGCCTCGACCGGGACGACACGGGAGCGCCTGGTGATCGAGATGGAGCTGGTGGGGGTGCGGGTCGAACTGCCCGCCAACCAGCCCATCGTGCTCCTGAAGGAACGTGAGGGTTCCCGTTACCTGCCCATCTGGATCGGTGCGGTCGAGGCGACCGCCATCGCCTTCGCGCTGCAGGGTGTGGAGACCCCACGTCCCATGACCCACGACCTGTTCGTCGACGTCCTGTCCGAACTCGGCGCCACGCTCACCGGCGTGCACGTGACGGAGCTGCGCGACGGCACCTTCATGGCGGAACTTCACCTGACGTCGTCGAACGGCACCTCGGTCGTGTCTGCACGTCCGTCCGACGCCATCGCGCTGGCCAGTCGGATGGACGACGTCCCGATCCTCGCCGCGCCGGACGTGCTCGACGAGGCGGGGCTGGAGATCGAGGACCGTGACGACCACGAGGAGGGTGTCGACGCCGAGGAGGAGGTCCGGCAGTTCCGGGAGTTCCTCGACGAGGTGACCCCCGAGGACTTCAACGGCTGACCACGGCCCTGCGGTCGCAGGCATCTCCACACCGGGCGCGCCACGACGGCGCGCCCTTCTCGTGCCGCACGTCTGGCCGGTTGCGTGGCGAATCGCGCGGCGACTGCACGTTCCTGCACCACTCTGCACCATATGCAGGAAGTTGCGAACCCTGCAGGGTCCTGCATGTGCTCGTTGACAGGTGCCCACTGGCGGACGTAGCCTCACGTCCGAAGTTCCACCGATGTGTTACGGGTCTCGGGTGCGCGATGGTTCGCGACCCTGCATCGTCCGGTGGAGGCCTCCGCGCCGGATGACGCCACCAGGCGTCGGGGTGCGTGGGTGGGGGTGGGGAGCGTGTCGCGCGCCACCTCGCGACCAGGACGACCGGGAGTCGAGACGATGGCGCAGGCACACAGGTCAGGCACGACCACCGATCGCGCGGCACAGCTCGCACTCGACGTCGGTGACGAGGCACGCGTGGGCTATCGGGGCCCGACGGTCTGCAGGATCGTGGGAATCACGTATCGCCAGCTCGACTACTGGGCGCGGACCGGTCTCGTCGAGCCCGGGATGCGCAAGGCCGAGGGTTCGGGCACCCAACGCCTCTACTCGTTCGACGACGTGGTTCGGCTGAAGGTCGTGAAGCGCCTGCTGGACACGGGTGTGTCGCTCCAGAAGGTCCGGCTCGCCGTGGACGAACTCGTCGCACGAGGCCGGTCGGTGGCCGACACGACGCTGATCTCGGACGGTCGAACCGTCTACGCGATGACCGACGAACGAGAGATGCTCGACCTGCTGCGTCGGGGACAGGGCGTGTTCGCCATCTCGCTCGATCCGCTCGTCGAGGAGCTCCGGGGAGAGGTCACCGCGTTCCCCACCGAGCAGGTGGACGAGCCGATCACCGCGCCATCGGCGACGGAGGGCGACACGGTCGAGGCGGTGCGCTGACACCACGGCATCGCCGCACCGCCGAACGACAGACGGGCCCGGACGGGAGTCTCACTCTCCGACCGGGCCCGACCCCTGCCCACTCGGTCAGGTGTTCTCGGCGAGCCAGTCGGCGGCGATCTGTGCGGCCGACGCACCCTCGGAGGCCCTGGCGTTCATGGCCTGCAGACCGTCGGTGGTGATGCGTGCCGTGATGCCGTCGAGCAGGGCCTGCAGGTCGTCGCCGTACACGTCGAGCACCTCCTCGCGCACGACCGGGGTGATGTTCTCCGGCGGGAGCATGCCCTGCGTCTCCGTGAGCACGACGTAGGCGTCGGACGCCAGGGGCGCGTCGGTCGAGAACAGCAGGATCATGTCGACGTCGCCCGCGTCGAGGGCGGCCAGTCGGGCTGCAGCCTCCTGGATCGCCTGGAACTCGAGATCCACGAGTCCGTAGGTCTCGACGAGTCCTCGATGGCAGGTGTCACGGTCCTCACACTCCGGCGGGCCGGCGAACGTCAGTGGGCCGAGGTCCGCGAGGTCACTCAGGTCGGAGACACCATGCTCGGCGGCGAAGGTGCTGCTGACCACGAACGCCTGGTTGTTCTCCGCTGGCGCGGGAGCCAGCACCCGGACGCCGTCGTCGGCGAACGCGGCAGCCAGTGCGGCCTCACCCGAGGCCACGTCTGCGGGTGCCTCCTGCTCGAACCACACCATCAGTGCCGAACCGAGGTACTCGGGGAGCAGGTCGATGTCGCCACCGAGCAGGTCGGGGTAGATGAGCTCACGGGATCCGAGGTTCAGTTGGCGGGCGACGGGGTAGTCGGCGGACTCGAGGGCCTGGGCGTAGATCTCGCCGAGGATCTCGGACTCCGGGAAGTTGAACGACGCGACGACGATGTCCGGTCCATCGTCGGAGTCGGAGCCGCAGGCTGCGAGGACCAGGGCGAGCACGCCGAGCAGTGCGACGTGCCTCAGTGCTCGCAGGGACGGGAAACTGCGCATGGTTGGATCTCCGGTGAGGGGTGGGGTCGTGGACCCGGTGTACGACAACGGTAGTGGGGGATCGGCTCATCCCGCAGCGCCGGTGCTGGCTGCGGTGGCCGCCGTCGGTACCTGTTGGCGGACTCCACGAGGGATGACCCGACGTTCGAGTGTCCACAGCACACCCTCGACGGCAAGGGTCAGCGCCGCGAGCAGCAGTGCACCGGCAAGGACGGCGGGGCGTCCCGCACGGCCGATCGCGAACCCGTCGACGATGTAGCGGCCGAGTCCGCCGCCGTTGGTCACGATCGCTCCGATGGCCGTCGTCGCGATCACCTGCACGTAGGCGAGGCGCACTCCGGCGGCGACCACGGGAGACGCCAGGGGAACCTCGACCTGCCAGAGGACCTGACGTTCCGTGAGGCCCATGCCCCGTGCGGCCTCGACCGTGGCGGGATCGACCTCGCGGATGGCGGTGTAGGTGTTGGTGAAGATGGGCGGGAGGGCCAGCGCGACGAGTGCGGCGACCAGCGGCCAGAACTGGGTGCTCAGCCACGGGATCCTGGTGGCGAGGAGCCAGAACAGGACGATGAGCCCGAACGAGGGGATGGCCCGACCGATGTTGACCACAGAGCTGGCGATGGCCTCGGCGCGGCGTCGGTGCGCCAGCCACAGCGCGGGGGGCGCCGCGACGAGCACGGCGATGACCGTCGCGACGGTCGAGACCCTCAGGTGCTCGAGCGTCCGGTAGGGGACGCCCCGAGGATGGCTGACGCTCCACCGGCTCGGGTCGGCGAACCACTGGGCGACGTCGGCGAACAGTTCGATCACGACGACGACCGCCGGCTCCAGGGGGTGAGCGCGTGTTGCGCGCTGAGCAGTGCGAGGTCCACGACGACGGCGAGGACGACCGAGAGCACCGTCCCGACGACGATCTGGGTCGGGTGCACCGGAAGCACGCGGAACCCGGAGAGGATGAAGCGTCCCAGGCCTCCGAGCCCGAGCAGGGCGGTGACGGTGACGAGCCCGATGACCGTCACGGATGCGACGCGCAGCCCGGCGATGATGACGGGCATGGCCAGTGGCACCTCGACACGCCACAGGATCTGGCGGTCACGCAGACCCATGCCGCGCGCGGCCTCGACGACCTCGGGGGGCACGCCTCGGATCCCTGTGACGATGTTTCGAACCAGCACGAGGATCGTGTACGTGACCAGCGCCACGACGGCCGTCGTGTGTCCAAGGCCGGTGAACGGCGCGAGCAGCGCGAACAGCGCGAGCGACGGGATCGTGTACAGCAGTCCACCCAGCCCGATGATCGGCCCGTAGGTCGACGGGCGTCGCAGGGCGATGATGGCCAGACCCACGGAGACCGCCAGTCCGATGGCGATCGACGTGCCGGTGAGCACGAGGTGCTCCAGGGTCGCGCTCCAGATCCGATCGGCGTTGCGCACGACCCATGACCACTCGAACAGGGGACGGGTCGTCGCCAGTGGGATCACGCCGACCACAGTTCGCGTCCGACGTTCTCGATGAAGAGCATGCCCAGGTGGCTGCCCTCGTCGTCCACGACGGCAGCCACCTGGTTGCGGGTGGCGACGATGGCGTCGACCGCCGCGCGCAACGACTGCTGAGGGTGGACGGTCACCCGGAAGGGGTGGATCGGCGCGTCACCGGCCCGTCCGCTGGGAGGGATCTCCGACTGCCAGATCCAGCCGAGCAGGCGCCCGCGGTCACACACCCCGAGCCAGTCCACCTGTTCCCGTGACGTGACGGCGTGGGCGGTGTGTTCGTCGTCGGCCACGTCGACCACGGGACCCTCGACGAGGGCGGCGTCCGCGACGCGCATGAGCGACAGCCTGCGCAGGTTGCGTTCCCGGCCGAGGAATGCCGCAACGAACTCGTTGGCAGGCGCGCGCAGGACCTGCTCGGGGGTGTCGTACTGCTGCAGGCTGCCGGCGTTGCCGAGGATCGCGATCCGGTCGCCGAGTGCGAGCGCCTCGTCGATGTCGTGGGTCACGAACACGATGGTTCGGGGGACACTCTGCTGCAGCGCGAGCAGTTCGGCCTGCAGCCGCGCGCGCACCAGCGGGTCGACCGCCCCGTACGGTTCGTCCATCAGCAGGATGGGGGGATCCGCGGCGAGTGCGCGTGCGACCCCGACCCGCTGCTGCTGGCCACCGGACAGGGCGGCGGGATAGCGGTCCAGCAGTCCGGGGTCGAGGTCCATCAGAGCCAGCAGTTCCTCGACCCGTTCGGCGGTGCGTCCTGCGGACCAGCCCAGCAGTTCCGGCACCGTGGCGATGTTCTGGCGCACTGTGCGGTGGGGGAAGAGGCCCACCCGTTGGATGACGTAGCCGATGCTGCGTCGCAGCTCGTGGGCGGCGACCTCGCGGGTGTCGACACCGTCGACGACGATTCGTCCGCCGGTGGGTTCGATGACCCGGTTGATCATCTTGAGCGTGGTCGTCTTCCCGCATCCCGACGGGCCCACCAGCACGACGAGTTCACCGGCGCGGATGTCCATCGACAGGTCGTCGACCGCCGGCGCAGACTGGCCGGGATAGACGCGCGTGACGTGCTCGAGCCGGATCATCGGGTTCGCCGCTGCGGCGTCCGGCCGTGCCGCCGAGTCTCCGTGGTCCACGCCGTGGCCTCCCGCCGCGTGCGGAGCGTAGGCCACCAACGGCGCACGAGCCGGTCAGTCGTGCAGCGGGCGTGATCCGTAGGATGCGAGGGCATGGACGAGGTGGCGCGAGCCCCGATCCGGAGGACCACATGAGCGCTGACGTGGAACGCATCGAGACGGACGAGTTCGACGAACGGTTCGCGATGCCCTACGCCGGGGCACGCAAGGTCCGCAGTGGCAACACCGTCTACCTGGCCGGCGTCACGGCGGCGCCGATGTACCACTCGCACCCGCACGTGGCTGCCGAGTTCGACGACATCCCGCTGGATGCCGCCGCTCAGGCGCGAGCGGCGATGGAGAACGTCGGCCGGCTCCTCGAGGCGTCGGGGGGCACCTTCAGCGACATCGTGCAGGTGACCTACTACATGGTCGAGATGGCGAGCAACCAGAACGCCGTCTACCGCGTGATCCAGGAGTTCTACGCGGGCCATCGCCCTGCCGCCACCACGGTGGAGGTGACCCGACTCGCGACCGATCCACGACTCGTCCTCGAGATCTCCGCGATCGCGGTCGTCGACGACTGACGTTGCGTGGTGACGCTCAGGCGGGGTCGAGGAACTCCTCGTGGACCTCGGCGATGAGCGTGTGGTTCGCGTCCCCACCGAACAACTCTCGGGCATCGAACCGCAGGCTGTACATCGGGGGATAGGGCTCGTGGTGGTCCTGCGGGTTGACGATCACTCCGTGGACGGCCACGACCTGACCGACCTTGCCGACGGTGTAGTCCGGGGTCCGGGGATTGGGGGTCTCGTGGGTGGGGGTGGCGCGCACCCGCACGAGATCGCCGGTGGAGAAGCGCCCGCGCCCCTCCTCGCCGAGGTCGACGAGCTGGCGGTCCATGGGGGTCGGGCAGACGGCGTCGACGTCGGTCATCGGGCCGCCTCCATGCCGCCCACGATCGTCTCCGTGGCGGCTGGTGTCTCACCTGCACGTGCCGTGCCGACGAGCGACTCGAGCGTCACGAGTTCGGCGAGCTCCTCCTCGCTGAGGCCTTCCGTGCCGGGCGGCCGCTGGGGCAGGACCATCCACCGGACGTCCGACGTCGAGTCGTGCACACGCACCTCGACGCCCTCGGGCAGGTGCAGGTCGAACGCCTCGGCGAGCATGCCCCGGGGGTCGCGGATGATGCGTTCCTTGTATTCGTCGGTTCGGTACCACCACGGTGGATTGCCCAGCAGGTCGTGCGGATAGCAGGAGCACAGGGTGCACACCACCACGTTGTGGACCTCGTCGGTGTTCTCCGCGACGCCCATCAGGCCGAGCTTGCCCGGCGGGATGTCGAGTTCACGCACGGCCTCACGCCCCGTCGCGAGCAGGCGTTGGCGGAAGTCGTCGTCCACCCAGGCCCGGGCGACGATGCGCGCGCCGTTGCGCCAACCGAGCGACGCGAGCTGCGCCAGGCGGTCCTCGAAGGCCTGTTCGGTGGTCTGGCCGGTGCGGACGAGTCCGTGACGAGCCGCCGCGATGACGAGTTCGTCGTCGGCCATGGCGGCCTCGACGGCTTCGATGCGTTCCATCAGGTCGGTCGGGAACTCGCGATACGCGAACCGGAAGAACTCGTCGTAGTCGCCGCGCTCGCGCCGCGTGTCGTCGATGGCCAGCTTCGCGTCCCGAAGGGGGACCTGCAGGGACAGGATGCCGGTGCAGATCGCGTCGAGTCGTTCCTGGAGCCGCTTGATGCGATCGTCGAGGTCCGCGTGTGGAACCTCGGGCGGCGTCTCGGGCAGGTCCCGGGCCGCACGCAGGAGGTCTGGCAGGCTCAGGATCCGGCGCCGGGCGAGGAACAGGACCCGTGACTCGAGTCGCTTGCGACGGAAGTACTCGAGGTCGGCGATGATCGCCTCGACGTTGGCTGCCGGGTCCTGCAGGTGCATGTGGCCGGGCGGGTGTTCGTGGCCCTCTCCCACGGCGTGACCTCCGGGTGTCGATCGATGCCGATCGTAGTGGTCCGCCTCCGACGTGCAGGGATCGGGGAGCACCACTGCCTACCCTCGACAGCCCCAGCCGCGCGGAGGAGACCGTGGTGCTCGACGCATCGAGCGAGCAGGTCGTCGAACGCCTCGTCCAGGGCGCGTCGTTGTGGGGGCTCGAACTCGACACGCGCTACCGGGTGCTCGGTGCGACGATCGAGCCGGCCGGCTCTGGATGGGAGGCGCTCGGTGAGGTGGCGGACACGTCGGGGGTCGAGGGCGATCGTGTGCAGGTCCTCGTGTTCCCGGTGAGTGTGATCCTCGGGTCGTTGCGCGAGCAGGGCGAGGACGTCACGACCATCCGCACGTTCGAGGCCGACCAGCTGGTCGCCGTCGCCGAACGCCTCGGTGGTGCGCCGGTCGACACACCGGTGCTCGGTCGACCTGAACCACGGCCGGGACAGTGGGCACCACGATGGAGCCTCGAGGGCCGTTCCAACGCGCCCGACGGCCGACGTCGCACGGTCACGTGGTCGGTGCAGGAGGGACCGGTCGCGCTGGACGTGTTCGCCCGTTTCGACGACCTCGAGGTCCGCAGCGCATCCGGCGAGGTGCTGATCCGCGCGTGAGTCCTCGACCCTCCGGGACCTCAGATCTTCGGGAGGCGGAACCCGGAGCGGTCGACGACGAAGTCCCGGGACTCCTCGGCCATGCGTCGTACCGCGGGCCAGTCGACGTGCAGGAGGCGACCTCCCTGCTTCATGATGCGCCCGCCGATGATCACGGTGTCGACGTTGCCGGTGTGCATCCCCGCAACCACGGCCGTGGCCGGGTCGTTGAGGGGGGTGACGTTGAGCCGGTCGGTACGCAGGAGGATCACGTCGGCCTGCTTCCCGGGGGTGAGCGTGCCGACGCGGTCCTCGAGCCCGTTGGCTCGAGCTCCCTCGACGGTCGCCCACTGCAGCACGTCACGGGCGGTCACCGGTTCCCGGTCGGTCGCCATGGCGAGCGCCCGCTGCAGCGCGAGCACCGATCGTGTCTGGTTGAACATGTCGGACGGGACGTTGGTCTCCACGTCGACGCTGAGGCTCGGAGCGAGCCCCCGGTCCAGGAACTTCTGGATGGGCGGCATGCCGTGACCCATCATCATCTCGACGGGTGAGGCGATCGACACGGTGCCTCCGGTGTCGACCACCATCTGGATCTCGGTGTCGTTGAGGGTCGTGCAGTGGATGTAGGTGGTGTCGGGCCCCAGCAGGCCCGCCTCACCCATGGCCTGGACCTTGCGTTCCTGACCGTAGGTGCCCACGCCCACGTGCGCGGTGATGCGCGCGCCGGCCTCACGGGCGAGTTTCCAGTGGTCCCGGGCGATCTCGAAGTCGACGAACTCGGGACCCGGAGCGGCCAGTGCGAGGGTGAGCAGCTGGTCGCGCGAGGAGAAGTGCTCCGTGGCAGCGCGGACGAACCAGCTGGGCTGGCGTTCCTCCCACTTGCCCCACCACGGGAACCCGTAGGCGAACACCGCGCGCAGACCCGAGTCGCGCAGGGCCTCGATGACGGCGTCGGTGTGCTCCGGTGACGCCTGGATGTGTGACCAGTCGAGCAGCGTCGTCACGCCGGCGTCGATCGCGCCCAGCGCCGACACGAGGTTGCCTGCGTAGGCGTCCTCGGGACGGAACGCGGGCGCGAGCCGGTGCAGCACGAAGGAGATGTAGCTCGTGCGTCCCTCCAGCGGGACGTCGGTCCCGATGTTGCGGAGGATGCCCTCCCAGATGTGGCGGTGCGTGTCGACGAAGCCCGGCATCACGATCATGCCGGTCGCGTCCACGACGTCGGCATCGGTGGCCTGCAGGTCGTGACCGACCTCGACGATCCGGGAGCCGTCGATGAGCACGTCACCGGGGGAGAGGTCCCCGATCGACCGGTCGAGGCTGAGGACGAGACCGCCTCGGATGATGCGGCGATCCGTCGGCGTGACGCTGAAGTCGGTGCCCGGCGGGTAGACCTCGGGCAGCGCTGCGGCCTCACGCAGTCGACTCCCGACGGCGAGCCGGCGTGCACGCTTCCAGTTGCGCTTCACCAGTTCCTTGAGGTCTCCGACCTGGAACAGCGCGATGCCGACGAGCACGAGCACGCCGATGATCATGAGCCCGTGCTCGCTGCTGAGTCCGAGGAACGGCAGGGCGGTGATGATCAGGGCAAGGAGCACCGACGCGACGGTGGCGCCGATGAAGGTCGCTCGACCTCCGGTGAGTGCGGCACCACCCAGCACCGCGGCCGTGATGCTGTTGAGCGTGTAGCTGGCACCGATCTGTGCGTTCCCGATGCCGGTACGCGCCATCACGAAGAACGACGCGAAGGTCGCGAACAGCGCCGACAGGACCAGCGCGCGGGCGCGTACCCAGCTGGTCCTCACGCCGACCCGCTTGGCCGACCGGTCGTCGAACCCCGCCGCGCGCAGCTGTGCTCCGGAACCGGTGCCGTGCAGCCACACGTCCAGTGCGATCGCGATCGCGACGACGGCCAGCAGGGCGACCGGCACCGGACCGATGCTGGTGCGGAGGAACTCGGTGAACCCTCGGTCGATCGTGCCCCCCGGGGTGCGGCGCAACGTCAGCGAGATGCCGTCGAGGATGCTGAGCGTCGCCAGCGTGGCGATGATCGACGGGATCTTCACCCCGCGGACCAGTGCCGCGTTGACCAACCCGACGACGATGCCGATGAGCAGCACGGCGGCCGCACCCAGCGCGACCTGCCACCCGGTGATGCCGTGCACGATCAGGAACGAGGCCGTGACGACCCCCAGGCTGATCATCGCTCCGACCGACAGATCGAGGTACCCGACGAGCAGCGCGTGGGTCTGGGCCATGGCGACCAGCGCGAGAGGGATCGCGAGGATCAGCACGTTGCGGATCGTCGCCGGGTTGAGGAACCCGGGGAACCGCGAACTCGCGTACACGACGACCAGCACGATCAGCAGGAGCTGGAGGGCGATCGGCATCCACAGCCGTACACGAACCAGCTTGCGCCAGCGGTTCTGGTCGCGCGCCTCGCGAACCATGCGCCGCAGGAACTGGCGCGTGGCGTCCACACGGGTGCTCACGAGGCGGCCGCACTGGGGGAGGAGGGAGCCTTGGGCATCGCGACCCCGAACGGCGACCTGCCGTCCTTCGACAGGCCGGGCCCGCGGACGATCGCCTCGACGATGCGGTGCTCGTCGAGTTCGTCTCCCGGGATCTCCTCGATGATCTGGCCCCGGGACATGACGAGCACCCGGTCACACAGTCCGGACAGTTCGATGGGGTCGCTGGACTTGACGAGCAGCGCAGCACCACGGTCCGTCTGGGCACGCAACGCCTCGTAGATGTCGATGCGCGAGCCGACGTCGACTCCCTGCGTCGGTTCGTAGGCGAGGATGACGGAGGGTTCACGCAGGAACGTGCGCGAGATGGACACCTTCTGCTGGTTGCCGCCCGACAGGAACTGGACGGGTTGTTCGAGCGACGGGGTACGGACCTGCAGCCGTTCGACGAGGTCGGTGACCGCGCGTCGTTCGGCTCGCCGCCTGAGGATCCCGCCGAGCGTGAACCGTCGCAGGGACTGGATGGTCGCGTTGACGCGAACGCCGAGCACGGGCATGAGTGCCTCGCCCTTTCGGTCTCCGGGGAGCAGCGAGATGCCGGCGCGCACGGCCTCACGCGTCGACACCAGGTTGAGGTCGCGCCCGTCGCACACGACGCGTCCGGCGCGCGGGGGCACCCTGCCGGCGAGGCAGTCGAACAGCTGGGGTTGACCGTTGCCCTCGGCGCCGGCGATGCCGACGGTCTCACCACTGGTGAGGGTGAGGCTCACGGGCCCGAACGACTGGCCCTGCAGCGAGTCGACCACGAGCACCTCCCGGGTCTCGTCGTCGACGGGCTGCGCCGCCGGGAACGCCGCCTCGAAGGGACGTCCGACGATGAGTTCCACGAGTGCCGGCTCGCTGGTCGTGGCGGCGTCGTGCGTGCCCTGGCTGCGTCCGTCGCGCAGCACCGTCACCCGGTCGGCGATCTCGAGCACCTCGGGCAGGCGATGGCTGACGTACACCACGCCGACCCCCTTGCGACGGCAGGCGGCGACGGCGCGATGCAGCGCCTCGACCTCGTGGGGCCCCAGCGCCGTCGTGGGTTCGTCGAGCAGGAGCACCCTGGGTTCGGTCACCAGTGCCTTGGCCACCTCGAAGAGCTGGCGCTCGGCCATCGTGAGCATGCCGGCGGGTGCGTCGGGGAACAGTTCCATCTCGAGGTCGAGGTCGGCGAGCAGTCGCCTTGCCCACCGTTTGCGCTGGCGGTACGGCGGGCGCTGGTGGGGTGGCGCCGCGAGGTACAGGTTGTTCTTCACCGGCTCGGCCAGCACCAGCGACGTGTCCTGATACGCAGTGGCGAGGCCGAGTCGGCGAGCGAGCGCAGGAGAGTCCCTGCGCAACGGACGTCCGTCGATCTGGATCGTGCCGCGATCCGGTTCGACGAATCCGCTCGCGATCCCGAGGAGGGTCGACTTGCCGGAGCCGTTCTCTCCGACGAGGGCATGCACCTCTCCGGCACGGCACTCGAAGCTGACGTCGGTCAGCGCCCGTACCGCACCGAACTGGCGCGAGATGCCCTGCATCTCGAGGACGACGTCCCCGCTCATCGACCCTCCTTCGGGACCACGGTCATGCGTCGGTCAGTTGGTCTCGCCGATCAGTTGTACATCCGGGAGAGGACTTCGCTCGGGACCAGAGAGGTGCCCGAGACGGTCGGCGTGACGCGGTCCGGGTCGCAGTCCGACTCGGTGACCTGCCGCATGACGTGGGGAACCACGATCTCGGCGGGGATGTCGTAGCCCTGCAGGTGGAGGATCCCCGCGGTCACGGCGATGCGTGACTGGAAGTTCCCACCCGCCGAGTACCACAGCTGGTAGTTGGGGTTGTCACGTTCGACCCAGTCACAGAAGAGCGTCTGCTCGTCGGTGCGAACCGTGATGACCAGTTCGTCGAGTTCGACGCCCAGCGTGTCGTAGGCGTCGAGCGCGGTGTACAGACCGTCGGCGTACTCGTAGGAGTAACCGGCGATGTCCGGGGTGCTCGACAGCCAGCCCAGCACGGCCTGCAGGGCGAAGTCGTTCACCCAGTAGGTGTCGGCGGGTTCACCCACGAGTTCGATGCCGTCTGCGAGCGCGGCGATCTCGCATCGCTGCCAGCCTGCCGACAGCGCGTTGCCCGGCGTGCCACCGAGGATGCCGATCGTGCCCTCGCCGACCTCACGGTTGATGACCTCCGCGAAGCTCTCGCCGAGCGCACACAGGTCCTCGCCGACGATCGTCAGGTAGTCCTCGCCCGGGATCAGCGAGCCGTCGTCGCCGGGGAGTCCGACCCAGCCCGCCGAGTACGGGATGTAGGGGATGCCGGCGGCCTCGGCCTCGAGGATGGCGTCCGCGAGGGCGATGCCGTGGTCCGGGTAGCCGATGATGAAGTCGACGCCGCGCTGGATGAGGAACTGGATGTCGCCTGCGGCGACGGCCGGGTCCTCGTTCCACTGGGCGTCACGGGAGACGATGGTTCCGATCTCCGGATAGGTCAGGGCCTGCAGGATCGCCTCCATGTGGGTGACCTGCCGCCAGATGTTGAGGCGACCGCCGTCGGCCACACCCATGACGAGGTCCCCGCCGCTGCCCGTGTCACACTCCACGGAGTTCCAGCAGTCGAGCGCGGTGGCGATCGTGGCCTCGTCGAGGTCCTGGTGCGCACGCGCGATCGAGGCAAGGACGAGGTCCGGCACGTCGCCCACCGGACCGAGGGCCCGCTCGACGAGGGCCGGATCGGCATCGAGGCTCTCTCCGTACGCCTCGAGGTCCTGTGGCCCGTCGCTCGGCTCCGACGGTTCGGCGGGTGCCGGATCGGGGGCGGCTGGGGTGTCCGGAGTCGCGTCGTCGCTGCCACAGGCTGCGACGACGAGCGCCAGAACGGTCGCGAGACCGATGATTCGTGCTCTCTTCATGGTGTCCCCTCCACTTGGGGCGTCCGCTTGCGCTGATCGTCGAGGAACGGTTCGGGTGGGTGGTCGGTGTCGTGTGCCGCGTTCCCACGGCTGCACACGTCGGTCAGGAACTCGTCGGTTCTGCGTCGGCAGGATCCGGGTCGCCGGTCGGCATCCGCCTTCGTTCACGCAGCACGCGTTCGACGCCCCTGATGATGCGATCGCCCGACACGACCATGCCGGCGATGATCACGAGGCCGAACACGACGAACTGGAGTGCGGTCGGCAGGCCCATCGTGCGCATGGTCTGGTTGAGCGACGCGAGGAAGAACGCGGCAGCCCACGTGGACAGGGGGCTGGCGAGCCCACCGGTGAGCGACGCGCCACCGATGACCACCGCGGCGATGGGGCCGAGCAGGTACGGGGCGCCGAAGGTGACGCTCGGGTTGCGCAGGAACGTCGCGAGCAGGATGCCGGCGATGGCGTAGAGCACCGCGGCGACCACGTAGGCGCCGACCTGGTAGAGGTTGACGCGCAGGCCGCTGACACTGGCGGCGACCGGGTTTGCCCCCACGGCCTGGAACCGTCGTCCCACGGCCGTGTAGCGGAACACGAGGATCGCGGTGAGCGTGAGAGCCACGCCGGTCCAGAAGATCATCGAGAAGCCGAGGAACCGTGACTGCGCCCACGCGTACAGCGCAGGTGGCACCGAGGACTGCGCGGCGATCGACGTGTAGTAGCGGTTCATCGCTCCCGTGACGACCTGACCGACGGCGAGCGTCACGATCAGCGCGTTGAGGTTGAGCACCCCGATGAGCAGCCCGTTGGTCAGGCCGATGAGGGCTGCGATCGCGAGCGCCGTGACCACGGCCACCCCGATGCGTGCGTCGGCGCCCTGACCGACCCCCACGACCAGCAGCCCGGCGAGGGTGAAGGTCCCCGGCACGCTCAGGTCGATGCCGCCCGTCATGATGACCAGCATCTGCCCGAGCGCGGCGATCGCCAGGAACGTTCCGTAGGGGGCGATGGCACCCAGCGCAGACGTCGTCAGGGCGGCGGGCGCCCAGATCCAGGCGACCATCACCAGCAGGAGGATCGCCAGATAGACGGGCAGGTATCGGGACGCGACCACGAACTGCGTGAGCGCGGACGACGGCCCCCTGGTGACGGGGGAGGGGCGGGTGCCGGGGGAGGCGCTCATCGCGTGTCTCCTGCGCTGGCACCCACCAGCGGTCCCGCAGCGCGCACGAGTCGGTCCCGTGCGTCGATCGCGAGGGCACGGACGCGCTCGACGTCTGCGTCGAGGTGGCCGTCGCGAACGCGTGCGCGACCCGCGACGAACACCCAGTCGACGTTCGACGGGTCCATGCCCCACACGACCGCTCCGATCGGATCGTTCACGGGGGAGATGTTGGGGCGGTCGGTTCGCAGGACGACGATGTCTGCCTGGCGGCCCGGCTCGATCGAACCCGTGACGGTGCCCAGTCCAGCGACGCGCGCGCCGTCCGCGGTGGCGAACCGCAGCACCTCGCGGGTGGTCAGCAGGTGCGGCAGGCTTCCCTTGCCGGCGAGTTTGCGGTCGAACATCGCCGCGTGTTGCAGGGACTGTGTGGCGCGCATCTGTCCGAAGGCGTCACCGGGCCCGACGAGCTCGTCGTCGCAACCCAGTCCGGGCCGGATGCCCGCGTCGAGCAGTGGTTGCAGGGGAGGCAGCCCGAGGCCCGCGGCCATCTCGCGCGAAGGCGTGATGGCCACACCTGCACCCGAGGCGGCGATCGCCTCGAGGTCCCGGGGGTCGAGGTGTGAGCAGTGGACGAGGGTGACGTCGCCGCCGAGCAGGCTGCGTTCGGCGAGTGTCATGGCGATGCCCTGGTGGGCGGGAGAGGAGCCGACGTGTGCGTGGATGCGAAGGCCACGCGCACGTGCGTCGTCCCACTCGGCGGCGACGTGTTCGAGGGTCTGCGGGGTGGGTTCTGCAGACCCGAAGGCGAAGGTGGTGAGGTCAGCGGACGAGGCCTCCTCCGACGGCAGGAGGCGGTCGATCGCCGGCAGGTCGTGGTGAACCAGCACGGTTCGCACACCGGCGTCGCGGTGGGCTCGAAGTGCGGCGGCGGCACATGCCTCGTCGAGGTCCATGACGTCGACGACGGTCGTGATCCCTGACTCGAGCGCGGACAGCAGGCCCAGCAGCGTCGCGGCGTAGACGTCCTCGGGCGACAGGTGCATGGCCATGTCGGAGGGGGAGAGGCGTGTGGCCGGCCCCGGACCGTCCTGCCCGACCTGGCGCAGCAGGGTCCGCCACGTGTGCCGGTGGGCGTCGACGAATCCCGGAAGCACGATGCAGTCGGAGGCGTCGATCTGCTCGGCGTCACGTGCCCGCAGACCCTGGCCGACCTCGGCGACGACGTCGCCGTCGATCAGGACGTCGCCCGACACGAGGTTGGAGGTCTTCGCGCCCAACGTGAGCACGGTTCCGCCGCGCAGCAGTGTCCTCATGAGGCGCTCACCGGTTGGCCGACGCACGGCCAGCCTGCGTCGACGCGCAACGGCGTCGACAGGACACGCCCGACATGCATGCTCCGGCTCCCGATCCCTGCGGCGAGCCACTCCCGAGCGCGCCACGACATGCAAGGTAATCCCGCGAAAACCAGAATGCAACCGTTATCAAGCGGGATCTACGGCGATATCACCACCACGTTGCGCATGCAACGCACCGTCGCGTGGTCGTGACACCACGTGACTGGAACGACGCCGGGGCTCGCCGACACGGCGCACGTTCGACGTCCCGGCTGGTCGGATCGGCCGCGATGACGTCCAGTGCGGCGGGAGCCTCGACGCCGCGTGGACCCTGAACCTCTGGGGCAGTGGCACCGGAGGGCATCAGACTCCCGTTCGAACCGAGTTTACATAATGTCTCTTATGGGGGCTCCCGCAGTGGGCGTCCGCGTCCATCCAACCTGCCGCTGTCAATTGACACGCATTCTTGCAGTTGGACAAATTACATTGCAGTAAATATTGCAGTAGTGACACGAAAGTTTGCAGTAGATGGTGGACTGATGGCTTGAGGTTGTGTGCAGCGGCGGGCTCGGATCAGTGCGACATCAACTCGAAGCCCACGACGAATGGGCCTCTTGGGCTACTGCCTGGAGGTTGCCGAAGACCGTTGGGTCGCGAGCTAGCCGGCCTTTTGGCCGCTTGTGACCCATTGCTCAGCAAAGATCTCGGTCTGCTTGAGGACGAGCTCGATCGCGTCGTCCGAATAGTCCGGCGGATAGCCACGTTGCGCCAGCAGCGTCTTGACCGTGGCCCGGATGCCTGCTTGGACTGACTGTTTGCGGTCCCAGTCGATGGTGACCTTCTCGCGAAGCTTCAGAACAAGCTCAGTCGCGAGCGCCCTGAGTTTGTCGTCACCCATCTCAAGCAGCGCAGGCCCATGGTTGGCGACAGCCTCGTAGAAGGCCCACTCATCGGCGTTGAGACCCGATTGGGATGCCTTGTCCCGGTCGTCTTTGAAGTCGAACGCAAGCTGGACGAGATGTTCGAGCGCTTCCGCACTGGAGATGGCTCGCGCGCGATATTTCTGTACGGCACGTTGCAGCCGTGCAGAGAACTTTTCGTACTGCACCACGTTGCTGCGTCTGACGGCTTGGACTTCTTCATCGAGCAGTTTGCGTAGCAGCTCGACCCGACTGTTTTCGAAACCGTCGAGGCTACGGATGTTCTCGAGGAACTCTTCGGAGAACACCGACAGGTCTGGCCGGTCAAGGCCCGCTTCCGAGAACACGTCGACGACGCCGGACGTATGGATCGCCGCTGCGAGGACCTGGGAGAGCACTGAGTCGACGTTGACCGCTTCCCCACTGCCCGGTGCGTCAGATCGCAGTTTGAGGACGGCGGCACGGAGCGCCAGCAGATATCCGATCTGGTCGGCAAGTTGGCGCACAAGCGGGTGTGACCCGGCCAATGCTTGGGCTTTGGCCAGCGCGAGTGTGTGGTCAAGGAATCGTTGGACGCGGCCGCGACCGTCATCGTCCGGCTCGTCATGTTCAAGGAGCCACTCACGCGCATTCTTCAATGCTTCAGCGCGTTGGCCGGGTGACGCCAGTTCGACGGCTGATTGCCAGTCGTAGCCGTTGAGGATGCCGGCAACGATCTCGAACTCACGTTGGAGAACGAGCGCACCCTGTTCGATGTCGACGCCGACCTTGTCCTGATCGCGTTTCGAGTAGTTCGCGATTGCGCGGCGCAGGTTGTCGGTAATACCGATGTAGTCGACCACGAGCCCGGCCGGTTTTTCCTTGTAGGTCCTGTTGACCCGGGCAATCGCCTGCATCAGCCCGTGAGCCTTCATGGGCTTGTCGATGTACATCGTGTGCATCGACGGTGCGTCGAACCCGGTGAGCCACATGTCAACCACAATGACCAGCTCGAGCGGATCCTCGGGGTTCTTCGCCCGCTGTTTGATGTCGCCACGTGCTTGCTTTGATCGCACGTGGGGCTGGAAATGTGTCGGATCGGATGCTGAGCCGGTCATGATGACCTTGATCTTGCCGTGCTCGTCAGCGTTGTCGTGCCAGTCGGGCCGTAGCCCGACGATGGCGTCGTACATCTTGACCGCGATGTCACGCGACATCACCACGATCATGCCCTTGCCGGCAAGAATCTCGCGGCGCTGCTCCCAATGCTCAACGAGGTCTCGTGCGACTTCGGCGATGCGCTCAGGTGTGCCAACGATCGCTTCGACCTGCGCCCAACGCTTCTTGGCCTTCTCAGCCTCGTAGGGCGCAACTTCCTCAAGCGCCTGGTCTACTTCGGTGTCGATCCGTTCGGCCACGTCCTGCGGAAGTTCAACCTTTACCAGTCGTGACTCGTAGTAGATAGGGACCGTTGCACCGTCCTCGATCGCATCGGTGATGTCGTAGATGTCGATGTAGTCACCAAACACCGCGACTGTGGACTTGTCATCAGCGTCGATCGGTGTGCCGGTGAACCCGAGGAATGTCGCGTTTGGCAGTGCATCGCGCATGTGACGCGCGAAACCATCGATGAAGTCGTACTGGGACCGGTGCGCCTCATCGGCGACGACCACAACGTTGGAACGGTCGGTCAGCAGCGGCATCTCGTCGTGATCGGCGCCGGGAGCGAACTTTTGGATTGTGGTGAACACAATTCCGCCCGACTGGCGAGCCAGCAGCTCACGCAGATGCTGCCTTGTCGTAGCTTTGCGTGGCGTCTCCGGTAGGAATCCGCGTGCCACCGACGGCAGGAACACCTCGTCGTGGAGTTGGTCGTCAAGGTCGTTGCGATCCGTGAGCAGCACGACCGTCGGATTGTTCATCTGCGGATGCCGCATGATCTTCGCGGCGTAACAGTGCATCTCGAAACTCTTGCCCGAACCTTGCGTGTGCCACACCACCCCTGCCCGGCCATCGCCCTCAACGGCTTGCAAGGTCGACGCGACCGCCTTCTCCACCGCCCAGAACTGGTGATACTTCGCTATCCGTTTGACCAGCCCGGACCGTTCATCCGAAAACGCCGTGTAGTCCCGCAGCAGCATCAACAGCCGACCAGGGTCAAGCATCCCGCGCGCCAACACCTCCAGCGACGACAGGCCCTGCCGCGACTCGTCCGTACCGTCGATCGTCTTCCACGGTGCGAAATGCTCGAACCCAGCCGTCAACGATCCTGCAATCGCGTCCGTCCCATCCGACGACACCAAGGCTGTGTTGTAGCGAAACAGCGACGGAATCTCGGTCTTGTATGTCTGGAACTGCCGCCAACCCGCCTCTGTCGACGCACGCTCATCCGACGCGGACTTCAACTCGAGCACCACGAGCGGCAACCCATTGACGAACCCGACTACATCGGGACGACGCGTGTGTTCAACCCCGCCCACAGTCTCAGTCACACGAAGCTGACCGACCATTACCCAGTCGTTGACGCCCGTGTTATCGAAATTCAGAAAGCGGACCGTGCGAGACCGACGAACACCCTGGTCGCTGACTTGAACCGCCACCCCATCAACCAGCATCCGGTGTACAGCAGCGTTGTCCTCCGCCAGATTCTGCGACTGCGTCCGCACAAGCTGACGAACCGCCTCGGCGCGCTGCGCCGACGGGATATCAGGATTCAGGCGCTCAACCGCAGCCTCAAGCCTCCCCCGCAACACCACATCGCCGTACGAGCCCCGCTCCTCCCCTGCAGCACTCGGCGCAATGTCATTTCCGTGCAACGCGGACCAGCCAAGATCAACCAGCACCTCCTCATGGAGCCACCGCTCAATCTCAGACTCGCCCAAATACGTCATGCAGCCGACTCCAGCAGACGGGACGGGTCTTCCATGCGTAGGCCCCCGGACAACAGTCGTGGAAGCAAGACTGAACGCACGTTCTCAAGGGCTTGGCGTTCTCGACTCGCGCGCAGATGTTGCTCCCAGAGCGCTTCACCAAGATCGCGTATCTCAGCGAGCCGTTTGGCGCTGGGGACTCCAACGGATACTTGCTCCAGATGACCTCGCTTGATGTGACCCATCGTTGTAGCGCGATCGCTGGCGATGTCCTTGAAGGCAGACATCGCTTCCTTGAGCTTGCCGTATACGAGCCACGGAGGAAATGGAACGTTCGGTACGACCTTGAAAATGTGTTGGTTTACAAGTGCTTCATCAGCGACCCAGCGGTAGACATCGAGAGTTGCCGACCATGAGAACAGAATGTCCCCCGGATACGCAGTGCGCTCTGGAGGGGCGTCTATGGACGCATACTTGGAACTTGAACTAATCCCCGAATTTAGTTCAGCTATGCGAATGACGAGACGCCCTGTTCCGTCGGCCTGCTTGGTATACGCGCCACCGTTCACGTAACGGGCAAGTTCAGCGACCGGGACAACTTCATCGTCTCCAGCAATCAGTACACGCAGTAGCGACTCGAGCAACTCGGATGTAGCTGTGCACCACTCGATTCGGTCGTCGAGGGCGCCGAGTACCTCGGCGATAGCGCGCTGCTCTTGGATTGGCGGCCTGTGGCATGTCAGCCGGGCGAGGTCGGCCTTGCGCACGTGCCCCATAGTCGTTTGGCGCTCCGCGGCCGCACTGAGCAGTGCCTGAAGCTCGTACTCCAACAGGTAGCGCAGGAACCTCTGATCGGTGCCGGATTTTGCCTGAACCTTGAAGATGTGCTGATTCAGCGCTGCCTCTTCTCCGCGCCAGATGTAGATCCCGACTGACGCTGACCAGGCGAAGAGCAGGTCGCCGTCACGAATCGTGTGCTTCTCCTCCACGGCACCTGGATTTACCCGAACGCTCTTCTCGGAGACCCCCGAATTTAGTTCGCGGATCTTGACGACGAGCATCCCGTCGTCCCGTGCTTCTGAAGGTTTCGTCGCACGACCGTTGTGGTATTGCGCAACCGCGTCGAGGGTTAGTTTCTCCCACCCGTCAGAGCTCATAGCCGAGTTCCTTGAGGTTGCGGCGCATGCGTTGTTCGAGTTGCGCGCCTTGTTCGAAATGGTTTGCAAGTTCGCCGACGAGTCGGTTCATCTTTTCGTCAAACGGTTCACCGTCGTCCTCCACGTCGGCCATGCCGACGTAGCGGCCTGGGGTGAGGACGCCGTCGTGTGCCCAGATGTCTTCGAGTGGGACGGAGCGGCAGAAGCCGGATTGGTCGGAGTAGGGGTCTTCGGAGGTGCCGCGCCAGGCGTGGTAAGTGTCGGCGATCTGGGCGATGTCGGCGTCGGTGAGTTCTCGGTTGGTGCGTGAGACCATTTGGCCGAGGTCTCGGGCGTTGATGAACAAGATTTCGTTGGTGCGTTTGCGCTGGTTCTTTATGCCGTCACGGGCGCGGGAGAAGAACCAGAGGCTAACGGGGATTTGGGTGGTGTAGAAGAGCTGTGACGGCAGAGTGATGATGCAGTCGACGACGTTGTCTTCGAGCATTTTGCGGCGGATGTGGTGTTCGCCGGATTGTTCGGTGGTGAGTGTTCCGTTGGCCATGACGACGCCGGCGGTTCCGCCTGGTGCGAGGTGGTGGAGGATGTGTTGCATCCAGCCGTAGTTGGAGTTTCGTGCGGGTGGGACTCCGTATTTCCAGCGGGGGTCGTCTTCGACGCGGTGCCAGGAGTCGATGTTGTAGGGCGGGTTGGAGAGGATGAAGTCGGCTTTGAGGTCGGGGTGGAGCGGGTTTGCGAAGGTGTCGGCCCATTGATCGCCGAGGTTGGCCTCGATGCCTTTGAGGGCAAGGTTCATCTTGGCGAGTTTCCAGGTAGTGGGGTTGGATTCTTGGCCGTAAACGGCGATGTCGTCGACGGAGCCGCCGTGGGCTTCAACGAATCGGGCCGATTGGACGAACATCCCGCCGGAGCCGCAGCAGGGGTCGTACACGCGCCCTTCGTAGGGTTCGACCATCTCGACGAGGAGTTCGACAACATCGCGTGGGGTGTAGAACTCACCGGCGGCCCGGCCGTAGGCCATGTCGAACTTGAGAAGGAAGTATTCGTAGACGCGGCCGAGGATGTCGCGGTCTTTGTCGATGTCGTCGAATCCGATGCCCGAGATCAGGTCGACGACTTCTCCGAGCCGACGTTTGTCGAGGGTTGGGTTGGCATAGACGATCGGTAGGACGCCTTTGAGCCGGTCGTTGTCATTTTCGATGGCGAGCATCGCTTCGTCTATGAGCTCGCCGATGTTGGGCTGTTTGGCGCTGTTCTGGATGTTGGGCCACCGTGCCTGTTCAGGGACCCAGAACACGTTGCGTTCGGCGTAGCGGTCGCGGTCGTCGAGCACGACTTGTTTGCCGACCTCGTAGTCGTCGAAGTATAGGTCGTGGTCTGGGTCACGGATCGCGGCGTCGAGTTCGGTGCGGCGGGCTTCGAACGCGTCGGAGACATACTTGAGGAAGATCAGGCCGAGCACGACGTTCTTGTATTCAGAGGCATCCATCGAGCCGCGAAGCGCATCTGCGGCTGCCCACAGCTGTGCTTCGATGTCGATGTCTTTTGCGGGTCGTGCTGCTGCCATCCGAGCCTCCTGCGTGCCCCGCTGCTGCGCGTGCGGGCCGGTGTGCACGCTAGATGGCGTGTGCGACACCGCACGTCGCCGTTGGTCTGCGTGCGCAGCAGGTGGAAGAACTGGCCCGTCCGTCGACTCTCCCAAGCCGCAGGTCGGGTGATGCCCCTCGATGGGTGACGCTACCGGCGTGTGACGGTGTACGCGCCGCTGATGGATTGCAGGTGCGGCTCGTCGCCGGGTTCAGTGAGCGTGTCGAGTGCGTCGTGGACGTGGTCGATGACGTCCCACAGGGGGTGTTCGACACGGCGGTAGAAGTTTCTCGGGTCGCCAGGATCGTTGTTGTCGATCGGTTCGACCATGCCGAGGGCAGCCAGGTGCGCGAGTTCGCCACGGACGTACTGGGGGCGCACCCGTGCGCCGTCGGCGACGCGTTGTTGCCAGAACCTGCCGGGTTCGTGACGCACCCACAGGGCGATCCGTAGCCGTGCGGCACGGCCGAACAGGTGCCGTCCAATCTGGTCGGCGACCTGACGTTTGTCGGCCGTCATGCTTTCTATGACATGTGATTTATCATCCATAATGGCGTCTTGTCTAGCGGAATTATCCAAGGTTTGCTACCCGATATCTCTTTGGTGTTGCGGGGCGGAGTTGGGGTTTGGGCACATCAACAGACGTGTTTGACGGGTTCGAAGTCGAGTATCTCGGCAAAGCCCGAACGGTTCTCCGGAAGCCGCTCGCTGCGGTCGCCGACCACGAGTTCGAAGGGGTCGAGCCGGTGCGTCGCCCGGCGGTGTATCGCGGGCAGCGCTACTTCCCCGGCTCGTATTACTCGGTGTCGAGCCAACGGCTGGTTGCGTACGAGTCGTGGCTCGAACGGCGCAATCTTGTGCTGTTGGACTTCGATGCGACGGTGATCAGGTTCGCGACGCAGCCGTTCTGGCTGCACTGGTACGCCGACAAGCCACGACGTCATGCACCGGATGTGTTTGTCCGGCGCTCCGATGGCTCGGGCGAGGTGATCGACATCCGACTCAAGGATGGCGTCAAGGAACGCGACGCCCTCACGTTCGACATCACCCGGCAGGCGGCGGCACAGGCCGGCTGGGGCTATCGCGTCATGCACGAACCGCCGCAGCCGCTGTTGGACAACCTGGAGTGGCTGGCGGGCTACCGCCGGCCTGTCGCAGCATTCGATCCTTGCCGGCCCGCGGTGCTGGATGCAGCCGGACAGCCCGTTGCGCTTGGACGGCTCGTCGACGAGGCCGGCGGCACTGCCGTGACGCGTGCCACCGTCTTTCATCTGCTGTGGCGACAAGAACTTGCTGCCGATCTTGACCATGCCGTGCTCAGCGACGACACGCCCGTGTGGAGGACAACATGAAACGACGTCCAACGTTGAGTATCGGCAACGTCGTGGTCGACCCGGACGGTGTCGCCTGGCAGGTCGTCGGGCTACGCGACAACTTTGACGGGATCCTGCTCGCAGATCTTCGCGACAAGGCCGATGAAGGCCGCGGCGTTGTGGCGGTTTCGGAGATTCTGCAGCGGTGGAACGTCATCGGTGACGAGCCGGTCAGCCCGTTTGTGCCGTTTAGCCTGATCGATCAGGTGCCCGAGGAGCACCGTGCACAGGTCGACTGGAAGCTGGCACACCTGCACGAAATCCTCGAGGGCACCCCGATCGATGACCCGGATTCCAAGCCGCGTGCCTGCTATGACCCGGCTTCGACGACGCTGGTGCAACGGGTCGAGGCCAAGTCGAAAGAGCTGGCCGAGGCGGGCCGGCCCGTGGCGCCTCGCACGTTGTTCAGCTGGATCGAGGCTCTGCAGAAGGCAGGACCGTGGGGGCTGGTCGACAAGCGCCGCCATCGCACCACCTCACCGCTGTCGCGCGCTCCGGCTGAGGTCGTCGACGTCCTGCGTGACGAGATCATGCGGACCCGGAACGCGTCGACGGTTAAGGCCCAGGCAACCATCAACCGGGCGGTGCGCCGCCTCACGGAAGAAGGGGTCGAGAACATCCCGTCAGATCGGACACTGCGCCGCTACTACTGGGCGCTTGCTCACCGGACCTACGGCCAGGCTGAAGCGACCACACGCCGTACGAATCGACGCCCAGACGGGTCGTTCACGCCGCAACGCGCCACCCGGCCTGGCGAATGGGTGCAGGCGGACACGAACCGGCTGGACGTGTTGGCGGTGTATCCGAGCGGCAAGGCCGGTGCCGTCGAACTGACGATGGCCATCGACATCGCGACACGTTCCATCGTCGGCTGGGTGTTCACCGCAGAAGCACCGAACCGTTCAGACATCGCCCGGCTGCTGATGCGCACCATGTGCCCTGAACAGATGCGTGACGGTTGGGATCAGCGGGTACGTGCGACGCATGCGTCCAGCCCGCTGCGCGACCTTGTCGATCTCGACGACCGTCTGAAGACGGCTGCCGCAATCCCGGTCGTGTATCCCGAAGTGTTTGCCGTCGACCGCGGAAAGGCATATGTCTCGACCTCGATGCTGCGTGCCTGTGAGCATCTGGGAATTTCGGTGCAGCCCGCACGCCCGTATCAAGGCTCGGACAAGGCCGTGATTGAACGCACCTTCGGGAGCATCAACACGCTGTTCTGCCAGTATCTCGACGGCTACAAGGGCCGCAACACCGCCCACCGGGGCGACGACGTCGACAGCAAAGCCAAGTACACGATCAGCGAACTCGAGGAACTGTTCAGCTGGTGGGTGGCAGCGTTCTGGCAGCGACGCCCGCACAGCGGCCTGCGCAACCCGCTGCACCCAAACCAGGAACTGACACCCAACCAGGCATACGCGGCGCACGTCATGGCAGCCGGCTACGTGCCGCGGCCTATCCACTACGACACCTACCTCCGGCTGCTGCCGATCGTGACCCGCACCGTCGGCAACCTCGGCATCACCATCAACAACATGACCTACGACTCCGACGAGCTCGGCCCCTACCGGCACCAACATTCGGGGCTGCCCGGAAGCCCCTACAAGTGGAACATCCACTACGACCCTGACGACCTTCGACAGGTCTGGCTGTACGACCACGAGACGGACAAGACGGTCGTCGCGCCATGGGTGTTCTCCGAGCATCTCACCAAACCCTTCTCCGAATCGATCTGGCGCACCGCATGGTCGCTCACCAAGGCCGACCCGGACCTGTACGCCAACGAGTCGGACGCGCTCGGTGTCCTGCAGGAACTGCTCGCCGGCAACGACTCGCAACCCCTCAAAGCCGTCAACGCGGTGCAACGCAAACTGGGTCTGCCCAGACTCTGGTTGATGGTGGTTGTGCGGGGTCATGCTGCTGTGGCCAGTCGGTTGTAGCCGATGACGGCTTCGAACTCGACAGGGGTGAGGCGGCCGAGCGCGCGCTGGCGGCGTCG
>JBJHCV010000005.1:0-184149 GCA_050486225.1 Nitriliruptoraceae bacterium | reverse complement strand
GGGGTGGGGGGGGGGTGGGGGGCGGCGGGGGCCCCGGGCGGGGGGCCCCCCCCGGCGCGCGGGGTGGTGGGGTGGGGGGGGGGGGGGGCGGCGCCCCCCCCCCCCCCCCCCCCCCCCCCACGACCGTTCAGAAGGCGGCGGGTCCTCGCAACACCACGTCCGCTCCGCCGTCGATGAAGATCACCTGGCCAGTGGTCATCGAGTTCGCCGGGCTCACGAGCCAGACGAGGAGTTCGGCGACCTCCTCGGGCTGGCCGTAGCCACCGAGCGGCATCGGGACGGCCTGGGCGAGCATCTCGCGGCCCTCCTCGGTCCCGATGAAGTCGTCGACCATCGGGGTGACGATCACGCCCGGACCGACCGCGTTGACCGGGATGCCGGCTCCCGCCCACTCGTCCGTCGGCGCGACCGTGCGCATCCACCGGTTGATCGCCTGCTTGGTCGAGGCGTAGATCAGTCCCTCCTGCCCGTCGTCGACCATCTGCCGAGCCCGTTCGACGGCAGCGTCCTCGTCCCCCGAGAGGCAGGCCTCGACGAGTGCCTCGTCGTACGGGTGGAAGGAGGCCATCGAACTGGTGATGGCGGCGCGTGGGGCGTCCGAGTCGGCCATCAGGGGCCGCAGCCCCTCGAGGGTCGCGACCGCGCCGAAGTGGTTGACCTGCACCGCGAGCGGCGACTGCTGCGCGGTCCCCGCGTTCGCGACGACCGCGTCGATCCGGCCGTCGGTGAGCGCCGTCACCTGTTCGACCATGGATGCCCGACCCTCGACGGTGGACAGGTCGGCGTCGACGTCCGAACCGGCGAGGTCGACGCCGATCACGCGGTCGCCCCGTTCGGTCAGCAGTCTGCGGGTCGCGGCTCCGATGCCAGAGGCTGCCCCGGTCACGACGATCGTCCTCATCACGCTGCTCCCCGCAGTCGACGGATGGCGCACGGCGGCGCCTCGTGCCCACAGCGTCTCAGGAGTGGCACCGCGGCGGCAGGGACGAACCTCCCCGGCGCAGGTGACCTTGTACCCCGGTCACTCCGCCGGGACGACGGCCAGTCCGACGGCGCCGGGTCCCACGTGCGTGCCGACGATGGGACCGATGGTCGCACGCCACTCGCTCGCGATCGCGACGTGCTGTGACAGGCGGGCCTCGAGCGCCGATGCCCGGCCGGGCGCCGACGCGTGGACCACGCACACGTCCACGGGGGATCCGGCGGCGCCCTCCACCGCGAGTTCGACCGCGCGATCGAAGGCCCGCCGCGACGTGCGGGCCCGGTCGACGACCTCGACCCGTCCGTCGACGACCCCGAGCAGCGGCTTCACGTTGAGCGCCGTCCCGACGGCAGCCTGCGCACCGGACAGACGCCCACCCCGCCGCAGGAACACGAGCGTGTCGACGACCAGGAGTCCGACGACTCCCTCACGCACCCGGTCCACCGCCGCCCGCGCGAGGGCCGGGTCTCCGGTCTCCCGTGCGACTCGCAACGCCCGCAGCACCGCGAGTCCGAGCGCACCACCGACCAGCCGGCTGTCGACGACCTCGACGTCGATCGGGGCGTGAGGCGCGCGCTGGGACGCCACGTCGTGGGTGCCGGACAGTTCCGAGGAGCAGTGGACGGACAGCACGTGGTCGTAGCCCTGTGCGGCGCACGCCGCGTACACGTCGTCGAAGGCCTGAGGGCTCGGCTGGGACGTGACGGGCAGCATGTCGCTCGCCTGCAGCCGCGCGTAGAAGTCGTCGGCGCCCAGGTCGACCCCGGCGACGTGGACGTCGTCACCGAACGCCACCGACAGGTTGACGACGAACAGGTCGGGCGACGCGGTCGCGTCCGACGGCAGGTCTGCCGTCGAGTCGGTGACGACCGCGATGCGCATCAGCCCGACCGGACCACGAAGTTGACGAGGCGGTCGGGGACGACCACGACCTTCAGCACCTCGCCGTCGAGGTGCCCCGCGACCGCGGCGTCGGCGCGAGCGGCCACCTCCACGTCGTGCTCGGACGCACCCGCCGGGACCGTCACTCGGCCCCGCACCTTCCCGTTGACCTGCACGACGAGTTCGACCCGCTCGTCGACGAGCAGGGAGGTGTCGGCGGTCGGCCAGGCTCGGTCGTGCACGGAACCGTCGTTGCCGAGCCGGTTCCACAGTTCCTCGGTGATGAACGGACAGATCGGCGCGAGCATCTCCAGGAGCCGTTCGAGGGCCTCACGGACCGCGGGCCCGGCGGCGCCGGACCGTGTGGCGTCGAGCACGGCGTTGGTGAGCGTCATCAGCCTCGCGATCGCCGTGTTGTACTTGCGATCGTCGTACTGCTCGCTCACCCCCACGACGGCCTCGGCGACCGCGCGGCGAAGGGCGGACTCGGCGTCGGCCGCGAGCTGCGGAGCGCCGTCACGTTCCGCGGCGATCTGCTGCAGGGTCAGCCGCCAGACGCGCGACAGCCACTTGTGCATCCCGGACGGGGACACGTCGGCCCAGTCGATGTCGTCCTCGGGCGGGGAGGCGAACAGCATCGTGCCGCGCAGCGTGTCCGCGCCGTAGGTCTCGTACACCTCGCCGGGGACGACCAGGTTGCCCTTCGACTTGGACATGGCCGCGCCGCCCAGGATGACCTGGCCCTGGTTGAGCAGCCGCTGGAACGGTTCGTCGGCGGCGACGTGCCCGCGGTCGCGCATCGCCTTGACGACGAAACGGCTGTACAGCAGGTGGAGCACGGCGTGCTCGACGCCGCCCGTGTACTGGTCGACGGGCAGCCACACGCTCGCGACGTCGGCGGGCCAGGCCTGCTCGTCGTCGTTCGGAGACAGGTAGCGCAGGAAGTACCAGGACGAGTCGACGAAGGTGTCCATGGTGTCGACGTCACGGACGGCGTCCTCGTTGCCGCACGCCGGACACGAGACATCGTGACGCCAGGTCGGGTGCTGCTCGAGCGGCGACCCCTGCACGGTGAAGTCGAGGTCGTCGGGCAGCCGCACCGGCAGCTGGTCGCGGGGCACGGCGACCTGCCCACAGTCGGGGCAGTGCACGATCGGGATGGGCGCTCCCCACGACCGCTGACGCGAGATGAGCCAGTCACGCAGGCGGTAGTTCACCGCGGCACGCGCGATGCCCCGCCCCGCGAGGTCTTCGGTGATCCGCTGCTTCGTCTCGCGCCAGTCGAGCCCGTCGTAGTCGCCCGAGTTGGCCGTCACGCCGTCTCCGGCGTACGCCTCGGTCATCGTGTCGCCGTCGAGCGGCGAGCCATCGGCGGGCGTGACGACCACCCGGACCGGCAGTCCCTCCTGGCGGGCGAAGTCGAAGTCGCGCTGGTCGTGCGCAGGCACGGCCATGATCGCGCCCGTTCCGTAGCCGAGCAGCACGTAGTCGGCGGCGTAGGCGGGGATGGTCTCCCCGGTCACCGGGTTGACCATGTCGAAGTTCAGGCGCACCCCACGCTTGTCGCGCCGGTCGGCGGCCTCCAGCGTCGACAGTCGTTCGATCTCCGACCGGTGGCTGACCTCGTCGACGAACGACTGGTAGTCGGGGTCGTCACCCATGCGCTGCTGCACCAGCGGATGCTCGGGCGCGAACACGAAGTAGGTCGCCCCGTACAGGGTGTCGGGACGCGTGGTGTAGACGACCACCTCGTCGTCGCCGTCCGCGGTCGTGAAGGTGACCTCGGCGCCTTCGGACCGGCCGATCCACGCGCGCTGGGCGTTCCTGACCCGGTCGGGCCAGTCGATCGTGTCGAGGTCGTCGAGCAGTTCGTCCGCGTACTGGGTGATGCGGAAGAACCACTGGGTGCGCGGAACACGCTGAACGATCGCGCCGGAGCGCTCCCCACGGCCGTCGACCACCTGTTCGTTGGCGAGCACGGTCTGGTCGACCGGGTCCCAGTTGACGAGCGCGTCCGCGCGGTAGGCGAGGCCCGCCTCGAACAGTTCGAGGAACAGCCACTGGGTCCAGCGGTAGTACTCGGGGTCACAGGTGCGCAGTTCGCACTCCCAGTCGAACGAGTAGCCCAGCCGCACCATCGTCGAGGACCCCTCGGCGATGTTCGCGTACGTCCACTCCTTCGGGTCGGCACCGCGGTTGCGGGCCGCGTTCTCCGCAGGCAACCCGAAGGCGTCCCATCCGATGGGGTTGAGGACCCGCACGCCGTTCATCCGCAGGTGGCGCACCAGCGCGTCGTGGATCGTGAAGATCTCCGCGTGACCCATGTGCAGGTCACCCGACGGGTACGGGAACATGGTCAGCGCGTAGTAGGTGTCGGATCCGTCACGTTCCGTGCCCGGCCGCGGCCGCAGCGAGTAGGTCAGCTCCTCCCGCCAACGTGTCGCGATGGGGGGTTCGATCACCAGCGGGTCGTAGCGCTCGGCCTCGTCGACCTGCGTGGAGTCGGTGGTGTCGGACACGGGGGACATCCTCGGTGCGCGGGAGCTTCGCGAACACGTCGACGGCGGTCGGGTCCGGTCGACGGCGGCGGGACCTGCGGGAGCGTAGCCGTGCAAGCAGGGCGCCCTGCAGGTTCGCCGGTCGGTAGCCGCCCGTGTACGCTCCGCGGCCGATCACCTCGTGATCACGTCCGTTCACGGGCCGGTAGCGCAGTCTGGCAGCGCACCTCCATGGCATGGAGGGGGTCGTGGGTTCAAATCCCATCCGGTCCACCTGATGAGTTCACCACGATGAAGAGTCTCGGCTTCCTCTCCTTCGGGCACTGGAGCGACCACCCGGGGTCGCAGGTCCGTTCGGCGTCCGACGCGCACCTGCAGTCGATCGAACTCGCCGTCGCCGCCGAGGAGATCGGGATCGACGGCGCCTGGTTCCGGGTCCACCACTACGCCGAGCAGCTCGCGTCACCGTTCCCGCTGCTGGCCGCGATCGGCGCACGGACGTCCCGCATCGAGATCGGGACCGGCGTGATCGACATGCGCTACGAGAACCCGATGTACTTCGCCGAGACCGCCGGTGCGACCGACCTCATCGCGGGTGGGCGTCTGCAACTGGGCATCAGCCGTGGCTCACCCGAGCAGGTCATCGACGGGTGGCGGTACTTCGGGTACGAGCCCGCCGAGGGCGAGACCGACGAGGACCTGGCCCGCACCCGCACGTCGGTCATGCTCGAGGTCCTCGAGGGACGAGGCCTCGCCCCGCCGAATCCTCAGCGTGCCCCCGCCGGCGCTCCCCCGCTGATGCGCATCGAGCCCCAGTCCGAGGGCCTGCGCAATCGCATCTGGTGGGGTTCGGGCTCGGATGCGACGGCGGCATGGGCGGCGCGACTCGGCATGCACCTGCAGAGCTCCACCCTCAAGTTCGACGAGTCCGGAGAGCCGCTCCACGTGCAGCAGCGTCGGCAGATCGAGGTGTTCCGTGCCGCGTGGGCCGGGGCCGGCCACGCCCACGAACCGCGGGTGTCGGTCAGTCGCAGCATCTTCGCCCTGACCACCGACCTCGACCGCGCCTACTTCGGGGGTGAGCGTCGCTCCAGCGACCAGATCGGGATGATCGACTCGACCACGCGTGCCGTCTTCGGGCGGTCGTACGCGGCGGAACCCGACGTCCTCGTCGAACAGCTGCGACACGACGAGGCGATCCAGGCCGCGGACACGCTGCTGCTCACCGTCCCCAACCAGCTCGGCGTGGACTACAACGCCCACCTGCTCGAGGACATCGTCACGCACGTCGCCCCGGGGCTCGGCTGGCGCTGACCGCCCGGACGACAACCGTCGAGCGACCTGCCAACCGGTGAGGGCGGACCGGGCGGGCCCGCCCTCACCGGGTACGACGCCATCCGCGTGGGCGTCACGAGGATCCTCGGGTCAGCCCATCGACTCGACGAGTTCCATCGCACGGTCGTAGTACTCCGTGGTGTAGAAGTCGTCGTAGTCGAAGACCTGCTCGATGGCTCCGTTGTCGAACTGGGTCTGGATCGTTGCCTCCACGATCGCGCGGTCGATGCCCGGCTCGTCGAGCTGCCACCAGTTGAACTCGATGTACTCCTGGTAGACACCCATCACCAGGTCACGGTCCGTCTGTTCCACGATGGCGAGCAGGAAGTCCACGATCTCGTCGTGGTTGGCCGGGTCGTGCATGAACCGGATCGCATCGATGAGTCCGGCGAGCGTGGCGACCCACGCGTCCGGCCTGGCCTCGAGCGACTGGGCGTTGGCGACCCACGGTGAGTAGTGGACGTCCATCACCTCGTGCTGCACGGCGAGGACACGCCACTCCCGGTCCGACAGGTGCCGCAGTTCCGCGAGCTCGTCGATGTGGATGATGTGTGTGTCCACGACGCCCGCGATGAGCGGACCGGTGTGGTCGCCCGTCAGGTCGATCGTGTCCACGTCACTGATCGACACCCCGTACTCCGCGAGGAGCTGTTCGAGGATCAGGTAGCGGCTGTCACCCGGCGCCATCGCTCCGGACTGCTTCCCGACGAGGTCAGCGGGTTCCTGCACCTCGGGATCCGCGGTCACGAGGATCCAGTCGACCTGGTCCATCCCCATCACCGCCCGCACGTTGGCGTCACGGGCCATCGCGCCGATCGCCGCCGTCGCCGCCGTGAGTCCCCCGTCGATCTCGCCGGTGTGGGTGGCCTGGGTCACGTCACCGCCCGAACGCAGCGGGCGGATGATCACCGTGGCTCCGTACTTCTCCCAGAATCCGAACTCCTCCGCGACGTAGTACACGAGCGACGCCCAGATGGGGCGCAGGTGTCCCGGGTGGCCCAGGATGATGCGCTGATCTCCGCTGGGTGCCGGGGCCGCCTGCTCACCGCCGTCTCCGGCGTCTGCCGGATCGGCAGGGCTGGCCGGATCCGGTGGTGCCGGGGTGTCGTCGGACCCGCAGGCCGCGAGCACGAGCAGCAATCCGAGTGCCAGTGCAACCCATCTGCGGGATGCTCCGGCGCCTCCTGCGCGCTGTCGATGGATGGTCATCGTGATCTCCCTCTCCCTGGTCGTCCGCGCCGACGAACGCCGGTGCGGAGCGGACGCGGTCGACCCTAGGTGTCGATCCCGGTGCTGTACAGGGTGACGGTGCGCCCGCTGTGGACCGGTCGGCGACGGTCACGCGTCCGGGGGGAGGTGGCCCGTCGAGTTCCAGGCCGCCAGGCGCATCCGGGCGTCGTCGAGGTCGAGCAGGACCGTGATCGACGTGTTGTGCACCCCTCCGAGGCTCCGGTCCGGAAGCCCCACGAGCCGGTGCACGCCGTGCCAGATCAACCCACCGTGGGTGACCACGACCGCGGTTCGCTCGTCCGCCGTCGACGTGAGGATGTGCTGCACGACGTCCTGGGCCCGATCCGCGAGCTGTCGGGCCGTCTCGCCCCCGACCTCCGCGATGACGTCGTCTCCCGACATCCACCGCTGCCAGCGGTCCTCGTCTCGGGCGATCACGTCGTCGCGCAGTTCGCCCTCCCAGGTCCCGAAGCTGCGTTCACGCAGGCGTTGGTCGACGGTGGCACGGCGACCGAGCGCCTGCTCCACCGGTTCGACCGTCTCCACGGCCCGTTGGAGGTCGGACACCCACAGGTCGGCGTCGGGGTGCCGGCGGGCGATCTCCTCAGCCGTGACGCGGGCCTGCCGGTGCCCACGGTCGGACAGCCCGGTTCCGGACTGGCCCTGCACCCGACCTTCGGCGTTCCACGCGGACTCGCCGTGGCGGACCAGCACGATGCGCTTCACGAGCCTGCAGGGGTCGAGAGTCGTTCACCGGTGTGCACGTCACGACGGGGGACGTCCGCCCACAGGCGTTCGAGGGAGAACACGCCACGCTGTTCGTTCGAGAACACGTGACACACGAGGTCGCCGTAGTCGAGGAGCACCCAACCCGACGCGGGGTCGCCCTCGCGCCGCAGCGGGCGCCGATCCTTGTCACGGAGCCGTTCCTCGATGCGTTCCACGACGGCGCCGAGCTGCCGGTCGGAACTCGCCGACGCGAGCAGGAAGACGTCCACGAGGGCCAGGATGTCGGCGACCTCGAGGATCGTGAGGTCTGCGGCCTTGACGTCGTCGGCCGCGGCGGCTGCGGCCACGGCGAGCTGGACGGCTTCTTCGGTTGCTGGCACGGTCACCTCGTCGGTCGGGGCACAGGGAACCACAGTCACGCACGGCCGCGGTCGACGGCCTCACGCCTCCCGGGTCGCGAGCAGTCCGAGGACCCAGTCGCGCAGGGAGTCGGACCACTGCCCCAGCACCTCGCGGACGGTGTCCGCGGGATCGGGCGCCACGTACCACGCGACCACCCCGATGACCAGAAGCAGGGCGACGACCACGAGCAGCAGCACCGCGACCATCCGACGCCAGGTGGGCCGCAGGTGCACGGCGCGGTGGCGGTTGACCCGCACGATCGCCGGGTCACCCCGGCGCGCCCGACGCCGGCGCCGGACCGGAGGCTCTGGCTCGTCGAAGACCAGTCCACGACCCGAGGGGGCCGTCGGTGTGGTCGGCGGTGCAGGAACGGCGTCGGCGGGGTCTGCCGCGGCCCGCGTGTGCGGCGAAGGGTCTGCTCCCGCCGCGGCGACGGCGAGACGCCGGGCGAGCTCACGTCGACGGCGGTGGCGTGCCCGCTCGGTTCGGTGGTGGGACTCGATCAGATCCACGCGCGGCCGTCGAGGATCAGCCATCGCGGGTGCCGTACAGCCCACGTTCCCGGATCCGACGGTCGACCGGCAACGGCACCAGGTGACGGGTCGCGCGTCGGGTCCGGTAGCGCTCGCGCACGTCCGACGAGGAGATCCCGATCAGAGGGGTCGCCAGGTGTCGCAGTCCCACGTCCGGGGTCGCCGGCGAGTTCGGCCGGGACACCACCACGAGATCGACGGCGGCCCGCAGGTCGTCGTGGCGGTGCCACTGGTCGAGCTGGCCGACGAGGTCGGCACCGATGAGCAGGGTCCAGGAGACGTCGGGCTCCTGCCGCGACAGCTCCTCGACCGTGTCGATGGTCCGCGTGGGTCCGGCACGGCGGACCTCGGCGAGTTCGACGACCAGCCCGTCCGAGTCCTCCACGGCGCGTTCGACGAGGTCGGCACGGTCGGTCGCGGTCGCCGCGGGCTGCTTCATCCACGGATCGCCCGCGACGACCAGTCGGACCTCGTCCAGTTCGAGTTCGACGCGGGCACACTCGGCCACCACCAGGTGCCCGAGGTGCGGAGGGTCGAACGTCCCTCCCAGCAGTCCCACACGACGTTTCATCGCCACGCAGGCTAACGGGAGTCGACCCCCACACACGTGTGGTCTCCCCCTCCGCAGGCGATTCCTGCGGTCCGACCCGGCCAAGTAGCCTCTGGCCCGGATTCGCCTGCACCACCCCTCCGCAGCCATCGAGGTCGACCGGTGTCCACCCACGCCGCAGGGCGCAGTCAGCTGCGCCTGCTCACCGACCCGACGTTCGGGCCGTTCTTCGGGGGCAAGCTGTTCTCCACCATGGGCGTGTGGATCCACAACATCGCCGCCGCGATCATCGTGTGGGAACTGACGCGCTCGACGATGCTCGTCGGCGCCGTCAGCGTGGCCCAGTTCCTCCCCCAGATCGTGCTCGCTCCCTACACCGGAGGGTTGGCCGATCGCGGGGATCGCCGACGGCAGCTCGTCGCCGGACGGATCGTCGGCTTCGTCGGTTCGGGGGGGCTCGCGATCTGGTCCATGACGATCGGACTGTCCACCACCCTCGACGCCTACGTGACGATCCTGGCCGGGCTGGTGGTCGGCATCGGGTTCGCGATCGGGCTGCCGGCCATGCATGCGCTGCTGCCCGCACTCGTCGAACCGGAGGAGCTGCCGACGGCGATCGCGATGAACTCGTTGCCCATGACGGTCGCGCGCGCGGGCGGACCTGCACTCGGGGCGCTGCTGCTCGCCACTGCGGGCGCGACGGCGACGTTCCTCGTCGCGGCGGGCGCGAACCTCGTCTACGCCGTGATCCTGGCCGTGATCCGCATCCGCGAGGTGTCCCGCCGGCGCTCCGCGGACCGCAGCATGCTCGCGGGGTGGCGTCATGCCCGGTCCGACGCCCCGATGATGGTGCTGCTGCTCGGCATCCTTGTGACCGGGATCGGTACCGATCCCGTCGTGACGCTCAGCCCAGCCGTCGCCGAACAGCTGGGGCGCGACTCCTCGTACGTCGGTGTGCTCGCCTCCGCGTTCGGCATCGGGTCGGCGATCGGGTTCGTGACCCTGCGTCGCATGCAGGTGAGGCTGGGCCTGCATCGACTCGGGGTCGTCGGACTGGTCGGCATGGCCATCGGGTTCCTGCTGTTCGGGATCAGCGCACTGCCGGCCCTGGCCCAGCCGCAGCTCGCCGTGGTCGCGATGCTGATCGGCGGGCTCGGCATGGCCTACGCGCTGACGTCGCTCACCACGCTGATGCAGCAGCGTGTCCCGGACGAACTGCGGGGACGGGTCATGGCCCTGTGGGGCATCGCGTTCCTCGGGTCCCGGCCGCTCTCCGCAGCGATGTCGGGGACGCTCGCCGACCTGGTGTCCGTGGAGGCCGCACTCGCGGTGATCATCGTCGTGCTGGTCGTCGGCGCGCGCCTCGTGCACCGCGAACGGCGACTCGACGAACGCACGTCGGGCACCGGACCCGCGACCGAGTCCCCCACCGAGGCAGAACGCGCCGACTGACCGGCGTCAGGTGTCACATGCGTTCGACGAACGCGGCCAGCTGCCGGACGTTGCGGACCTCGACCATCTCGTCGACGTGACGGGCGAACGCCGACGCGATGGAGTCGCCGGTGTCCCAGTGTTCACGGGGCTCCGGATTGAGCCAGTAGACGTGCCGTGCCCGCTCGTGCACGTCACGCAGCACCCAGGTCGCCGCCTGGCGGTGGTTGTTGCGCGCATCTCCGAGCACGAGCACGGTCGTGCGCGGACCCACGTCGCGCCCCCACTGCTGCGCGAAGACCTGCAGCGCGTGCCCGTGATCCGTGTGGCCGTCGCGACGCACCAGGTCCGCCCCGGCCGTGAGCGACGCCACGGCCCCCGGCAGGTCGTCGGTGTCCATCCACCGGGTCACCTCGTCCATCGTGTCGATGAACGCGAACGATCGCACCCGGCTGAACTGGCCCTGCAGGGCGTGCACCAGCATCAGCGTGAACCGGGAGAACGACGCAACGGACCCCGACACGTCACACAGCACGAACAGTTCCGGCCGCTGCACACGCCGCGCGACGTGGCGGGGCTCGAACGGGACCCCGCCCGTCGACATCGCGCGGTGCACGGTACGGCGCAGGTCGACCCTCCCGGTCCGGGCGTGTCGGCGTCGCGCCGACATCCGCACGGCGAGGCGTCGCGCGAGGGGACGCAACGTGGCCTGCAGTTCACGCTGGTCCGCCGGCGACATGCGGAGCAGGTCACGATCGACCAGCGGCGCCCGCTGGATCCGTGACGCGACCTCGTCGACGCCACGTCGCTGCGCCGTGCGATGGCGAACCTCTGCGTCCACCTCGTCGCGCAGGGCGTCGAGGCGCGCCTCGAACCGGTCTCGACGCAACCGGGCGTCGAGCGGATCCTGCTCGTCCTCGACGTCGTCGACACGCAGTTCGAGTCGGCGGAGCAGGTCGTCGGCCGCCAGCGCACGTTGCACCCGGTAGGCATAGTGGGCGACCGTGCCGTCACGTCCGGCGACGGCACCCAGTTCGGTGACCAGCCTTCGAGCCAGGTCACGCAGGCGATCGTCGTCGGACCCGTCGAGCGCCTCCGCGGCCTCGTCGAGGAGGTCGTCGCGGGAGACCGTCGACTCGCACTCGTCGGATGCGTCGTCCGGCGTGCCGGTGCGCGCCCGCGCGGGCAGGTACAGGTCGAAGAACTCGTCGAACAGCCTGCGGTGGGCCGCGGTCGTGAGCGTCGCGGCCGCCAGCGCGGCCCGGACCTGTTCGCGCCGCGCGAGGTCCACGTGGGTCAGGCAACGGGCGGCGTCGATCGAGGCGGTGGGCGCGACGTCGACCCCGGCGCTGCGCAGCGCGCCGTGGAGGTCGAGGACCCTTCCGACGAGCCCCTCGAACGCCGGCGCCGTGTTCATCGTGGGTCGAACCCGACCAGCACGTCGCCCTCAGCGGTCCGCAGCACGAGCCAGACGACCCCGTCGCGCACCCCCCCGGCCACGACACCCCCGACGTCGAGCGTCGTCGCGGTGTCGGTCAGGAGCACGGCGGCGCGATCCGTGCTCGCGAGCACCCCGATCCCGTGCAGGTGGACCAGCACCGGCGTCGAACCCGCCATCGAGGTGACCCGGTCGGACGACCCGTCCGGCCCGACCGTGACCACTCGTACACCCTCGGGACCGTGCGTCGCGACGTGGGTCTCCGCGCCGACGACCTGCACCCGGACGACCGTGTCCGCAGCGTCGACGGGCACCCTCCACGTCTCCCCACCGTCATCGACCGAACGCGCGACCACCCATCCGCCGCCCTCGAACGCGGACTCCTCGATCACGGTCGTCGTCTCGCCCACGTGGTGCACGCGCAACCATGCCGGGGCCTGCACGTCCGCCTCGTCGATGGTGAGCGTCCATCGTGGGGACCCGTCGGCGCGGTCGTACGCCGCGACGGCCGGCTCGGACTCGCCCGAGAGGACGCGCCGCGCCGCGACGACCGTGTCGGGCCCGCCACGGGCGCTGACCCGCTCGGCGAGGATTCCCGGCGGCGCGACCGGCACGGCGACCTGCGCCTCCCACACGCGACCCTGCACCGGGTCACGCAGTTCGAGCAGGGGGTCTCGGGCGTTCTCCTCGACGCGCAGGAGCAGGAGCTCGCCGTCGGAGGCGTCGAGGTGGAAGGCGAACGGAGAGCCGACCACCGCGGTGTCGACGCAGGTGCCGACCTCCACGTCGGCCACGACCGGCACGAGCGCGTCGACCTGGCCGGTGAGGTCGTTCATCCACGCGAGCGACCACAGGGTCTGCCCGTCTCCGACGACGCGTGCAGGGGCAGCGAGCGACCCGGTGTCCTGCGGGCCGTCGTCACCGATGGTCACGAGCCCCGAGCCCGTGACGACGAGCGCACCCGAGAAGGCGTCGACGACGTCGTCCGCGGTGAACCCGACGTCCCATGCCCCGACGGCCGGGCCGAACAGGGCCTCGAACGCGGACACGTCGGGCGGCACGTCCGTCGTCGACGCGGTCCCCGGCGACGGCACGAGGTCGCCACACGGCGACGACGCGAGGAACCTGGCGCTGACGACCCCGACCGACACGAAGACGACCATGGCGACCAGCGCGATGACGAGCACACGCCGGTCCGCCGCCATCGGGTCCTGATGCACGGGCGCCGCCTCGTCGTGACCGGTCACCGGTCACCCGCGGCAGGCCCGGCGGAGCCGACCTCGGCGAGATGGGCGTCGGCCACCTCGATGTCGGTGCGGAACTTGAGGACGACCCCGAGCGTGGCCCTCGCCACGTCGCCGTCCACCGTGTCGACCCCCAGTTCGACCAGCGTGCGGACCCAGTCCAGGGTCTCCGCGACCGACGGCGGGCGTCGGAGGTCGAGTCGACGCAGAGACGCCACGAGTCGGACGACCTGTTCGGAGAGTGCCTGCGGCGCGTCGGGAACCCGTCGCCGCACGACGGCGAGTTCGCGCTCGCGGTCCGGGTGGTCGAGGTACAGGTACAGGCACCGACGACGCAGGGCCTCGGAGAGTTCCCGGGTGCTGTTCGAGGTGAGCACGACGAACGGGCGCCGACTGGCGGTGATCGTGCCGAGCTCGGGAATGGTGACCTGGAACTCGTCCAGCAGTTCGAGCAGCAGGGCCTCGAACTCCACGTCGACCTTGTCGATCTCGTCGATGAGCAGCGTCACGTCGTCCTGCGCACGCAGGGCGTGCAGCAGCGGACGTTCGAGCAGGTACTCCTCGGTGAACAGGTCGTCCTCGACCGCCTGCCACCGTGCGTCGCCGTCGGCTGACGTGCCCTGCTCCGCGGTGATCCGCAGCAGCTGACGGCGGTAGTTCCACTCGTAGAGCGCCCGCGACTCGTCGAGGCCCTCGTAGCACTGCAGGCGCACCAGTCGGGCGTCCGACATCGCGGCGACGGCGCGAGCGAGTTCGGTCTTGCCGACCCCTGCCGGACCCTCGACGAGCACCGGCCGACCCAGGCGGCGGGCGAGGAACACGACGGTGGCGAGTGCCTCGTCGGCCACGTAGTCCACGGACGAGAGGCCGGCGACGACGTCGGCGACGCCGTCGAACGTGTGCGGCACGGGGACCTCGAACGACGATGGCGACGCGAGGCTACGGCACCCGCGGACCGGGCGACCACTCGCCCGCCACGACTATCGTGGACCGCGGCCGACGTCAGGGACCACGGTGCACGCCGTCAGGATCACACGCCACGGAGGACCCGACGTCCTCGAGTTCTCCGAGGCCGACGACCCCACACCGGGGCCTGCAGACGCCGTGGTCGAGGTCACGGCCGCGGGCGTGAACTTCATCGACTGCTACCAGCGCACGGGCCTGTACCCGATCGAACTGCCGGCCGTGCTCGGGCTCGAGGGATGTGGGATCGTGCGAGAGGTGGGTCGCGACGTCGCCACCGTCCACGTCGGAGACACGGTCGCGTGGGCGGACGGGCAGGGGTCGTACGCGACACGGGTTCGCGTGGACGCCACGAGGCTCGTCCGGGTCCCGGCGGGTGTCGATCCTTCGCTCGCGGCGGCGGTGATGCTGCAGGGAATGACTGCCCACTACCTCACCCACTCGACCTTCCCGCTGGGCAGCGACCACGCCGCACTGGTGTACGCGGCGGCCGGCGGCGTCGGCCGGCTGCTGGTGCAGATGGCCGGGCGACGGGGCGCTCGCGTCATCGCGTGCACGTCCACGCCGGAGAAGGCCGCGGCGGTGCGGGCGCTCGGGGCCGACGAGGTGATCCTGTACCGCGACGTGGACGTCGCCTCGACCGTGCGTGAACTGACGGATGGCCACGGCGTCGACGTCGTGTACGACTCGGTGGGCCGCACGACCTTCGACGCGTCACTCGCGAGCCTTCGCCCACGGGGGATGCTGGTCCTGTACGGCCAGTCGTCGGGTCGGGTCGAGCCGTTCGACCTGCTCCGTCTGGCGCAACACGGCTCGCTGTTCGTCACACGGCCGATCCTCAACCACCACACGCTCACGCACAGCGAACTCGAGTGGCGCGCACACGCAGTCCTGGACCAGGTCGCACACGGACACCTCGACGTCCACGTCCACGCGAGCCTGCCACTGTCCGAGGCTGCCGAGGCCCAGCGCGCGCTCGAGTCGGGGACGACGAGCGGGAAGCTGCTGCTCACCCCGTGAGCCGTCGTCCTGCGTGTGTCGCGCGCCGCTGGCCTCAGGTGGTGACGAGGCCCTGTCGACGGGAGACCTCGTCGGCCTGGATCTCGCGGAGGATGTCGATCGCGTCGAGCACACGCGGGTGACGCAGCGAGTAGTGGACGTTGGAACCCTCGCGCTCGGCCGTCACCAGCCCGCGTTCACGCAGCACGGCCAGGTGCTGGCTGACGTTGGACTGGGACGCCCCCACGGCACGACACAGGTCGGACACCGTCATGCGCCCGTCGGCGAGCACGTACATGATCAGCACTCGCTTGGGCTCGTTGAGGGCGTGACACATGCTCGAGGTCAGCTGTGCGATCTCGTCGCGCAGACCCTCGGTGAGTGTCGCGGGTGCGTCGTCCATGCGCGCGAGGCTACCGCCATCCCTGGGTCCGGCCGGGATCCGGACGCTGGCCCACACCAGCCGCGCACTTGATGCACGCATGCGCATGTGCGAACATGCGCATGCGTGGGAGCGCAGTCACACCGGCGAGGGAGCGTGCACATGGAGACCGACGGTCCCGGCAGCATGACGATCGTGTGCTTCTCCGGGGATCTCGACCGAGTGTGGCCCCAGTACATCCTGGCCACCACCGGTGCCGCCTACGGCATGGACGTGATGCTGTTCTGCACGTTCTGGGGACTCTTCCCCCTCAAGCGTCCCGAGGTCCGCATCACCGGTGAGGACTGGATGACCCGGATGCTCGGCGTCATGAACAACGATCGTCTGAGCCACCTGAACTTCGGAGGCGCTGGCCCACGCATGATGCGTCGCATCGCCCGACGCAACAGGGTGGCCCCGCCCGAGGAGCTCATGGGGATCGCCCGGGAGCTCGGCGTGAGGATCGCTCCCTGTCAGATGACCATGGACCTCATGGGTCTCGAACGCTCCGACCTGATCGGCGGCCTCGAGGAACCCCTCGGTGCAGCCGCCGCCGTCGCAGAGATGAAGCGCGCCGACATCCAGCTGTTCATCTGAGCGGGGTGTCTCTCCACCCGGGACCCGCCACAAGGACCTGCATCCCCAGAACCTCGACGAGGAGGACACGATGCCAGAGATCGCCCGCACACTCGACGCCAGCGGACTCGCCTGCCCGATGCCGGTCGTGCGCGCCCGCCAGGCGATCGACCAGATCGTGTCCGGCCAGGTGCTCGAGGTCATCTCGACCGACCGCGGATCGCTCAGCGACATTCCCGCGTGGGCCGAGGGGACCGGCAACCGACTGGTCGAGAAGCGCGAGGAGGACGGGCGCTACGTGTTCCTCATCGAGAAGGGATGACCATGGCGGTCGAGGTGCACGCCATCGAGACGCCGAGCCTGGGCGACCGCAGTCACGTCGTCACCGACGGGCGGTTCGCCGTGGTGGTCGACCCCCAGCGCGATGTCGACCGGGTCCTGGAACGCACGGTCGATCAGGGCCTGACGATCACCCACGTGCTCGAGACCCATGTGCACAACGACTACGTGTCGGGCGGGCTCGACCTGTGTGCACGAACCGGAGCCCAGTACCTGGTCGCCGAGGGCGAGTCGGTCACCTTCGACCACGTGCCGGTCCGTGACGGCGACCGGATCACCAGCGGCGACATCGAACTCGAGGCGGTGGCGACCCCGGGCCACACCCCCCACCACCTGTCCTGGGTCCTGCACGGGCCCGAAGGCCCCCGTGCCGTGTTCACCGGAGGCAGCCTCCTGTACGGAGCGGTCGGACGTCCGGACCTGATCGCTGCGGACCTGACCGAGACGCTCAGCCGTGCCCAGTACCGATCGGCCCGACGGCTCGCGGAGCTGCTGCCCGACGAGACCGTCGTGCACCCCACCCACGGCTTCGGCAGTCACTGCGCCTCGGCCACCGAGGACGTGCTGCGCGACGGCACCGTCGGCGACGAACGCACCCGCAACCCCGCCCTGCTGCTCGACGAGGACGCGTTCGTCGAACAGCTCCTGGCCGGTCTGCACCCCTGTCCGCGCTACTACGCCCACATGGGTCCGACCAACGCCAGGGGCCCCGCGCCCGTCGACCTGTCACCGCCGCGACGGTTCGACGCGGACCGGATCCGAGACGCCATCGCGCAGGGACACTGGGTGGTCGACCTGCGCCAGCGCCGCGCGTTCGCGCGCGACCACGTCCGCGGCACGGTCAACGTCGAACTGCGTGACGACCTGCCCACGTACCTCGGCTGGATCATCCCGTGGGACGTGCCGTTCGTACTGGTCGGCGACAGCGACGACGACGTCGCCGAGGCCCAGCGGATGCTCGCCCGCATCGGCCTCGACCATCCCGCAGGTGCCAACGGCAACGGCATCGACGACGCGGGCGCGGGCAGCGAACGCGTGTCGTGGCGCGTCGCGTCGTTCACCGACCTCGCCGACGCGATCGCGTCCGACGCACTGGAGTCCGACGCCGGCGTCACCGTGCTCGACGTGCGTGAACGCTGGGAGTGGGACGCGAGTCACCACCCCCGGGGCGTGCACGTGCCGTTCCACGAACTCGACGCACGGATGGACGAACTGCCCGTCGGACCTGAGGTGTGGGTGTACTGCGCGACCGGCAACCGGGCAACCGTCGCGGGATCTCTGCTCGAACGCGCAGGACACCGGGTCGTGCTGCTCGACGACTTCTGCCTGCCGGGCGACGAGCCCTGGTGATCGACGCTCCACGCTCCCCCGGGCGTCAGCCGAGCACGACCAGGTCGTCGCGGTGGATGACCTCACGCGCATAGCCCGACCCGTACTCGGCACTCGCGCTGGTCGTCGACCGGCCGGCGACCAGCGCGACGTCGGCCACGTCGTAGTTCGTCAGCCCACGTGCGACGATGACCCCATGTGGGTCGACGACCTCGACGGCGTCGCCCGCGGAGAACTCCCCGTCGGCGCCGGTGACCCCGACGCTGAGCAACGACACCTCGTTGGAGCGAAGGGCATGGGCGGCACCGGCGTCGACGTGGATTCGACCGTGCGGGTTGAGCGCGAATCCGATCCACAGGCGGCGGGCCTCGATGCGCTGCGGCTGCGCGACGAACCAGGTCCCGACCGGCGCGCCGGCGAGGATGTCGGCGATGCGCGCCTCGTGGGCGTGGGCGACCACCGCGTGAGCGGCCGAGCGCACCGCGACCCGGGCCGCCTCGACCTTCGTGCTCATGCCGCCCGAGCCGACGTACGAACCCACCCCGCCGATCTGCAGGCCGTCGAGCACGTCCAGGTCGTCGACGCGGTCGAGCAGCGCCGCGTCGGGGTGCCGGCGGGGATCACGATCGAACAGTCCGTCGACGTCCGACAGCAGGACGAGCACCTGGGCCTCGAGCATCGACGCGACGAGCGCCGCAAGCCGGTCGTTGTCACCGTAGGCGAGCTCGTCGTTGGCGACGGCGTCGTTCTCGTTGATGACGGGCACCGCACCGAGTTCGAGCAGACGCCGGATCGTCGTTCGGGCGTTGAGGTAGCGGTTGCGTCGCACGAAGTCGTCCTGACCCATCAGGATCTGGGCTGCAGGACTGCCCTGCGACTCGAGCACCGACTGGTAGGCCTGGATCAGTTCACCCTGGCCGACCGCCGCGCACGCCTGCAGCGTGGGCAGGTCGACGGGCCGCTCGGCGACCCCGAGCAGACCCATGCCGGCGGCCACGGCACCCGATGACACCAGCACCACCTGGGTGCCGGCGGCCCGCGCCTCCACCACCTGCTCGGCGATGTCGGCGACACGGTCCCGGTCGAGCCGACCGTCGGCGCGCCGGAGACTCGACGAGCCGATCTTCACCACGGCCAGACGGGGACGTTGGAACCGCATCGTCATCCTCACACCTCGTGGACATCGTCGAGCCGGTCGTCCTCCTCCTGCGCGGCGAGCACCGCGGCGCGCTCGTCCGCAGGCAGGTCGTCGAGTTCCGGATCGAACGTGAACACCATGTCGTCGATGAACACGTCGTCTCCGGATCGAGCCCCGGCGGCCACCAGCGCACGTTCGACACCGGCGCGCCGCAGGCGACCCTGGAGGTAGCGAACCGCCTGACCGTCCTCCAGCGGGAGCATCCGCACCCAGCGCACCACACGGGAACCCGTGACCACGTAGCCGTCGTCGGCACGTTCGACCTCGAAGTCGGGACCCTCCGGCACGAGGCGCAGCAGCACCTCCTGGTCCACCGGCGCCTCGACGGGGACCCCGCGACCCTCGGCACGTGCGTCCGCGACGATCTCGCCCAGGCGATAGCGCAGCGCGTCGAGTCCCTCGCCGGTGACCGCCGACACCTCGAAGACCTCCTCACCGCGCGCCTCGAGTTCGTCACGCACCAGCTGCGCCATCGCCCGACCATCGGGCAGGTCGATCTTGTTGACGACCACGATCTGGGTCCGGTCGAGCAGGGTGTGTTCGTGGCTGGCGAGTTCGGACCGCACCACCTCGAGGTCCCGCAACGGATCGCGTTCGGGCTCGAACGGCATGGCGTCCAGTACGTGCAGGAGCACCTGACAGCGTTCCACGTGTCGCAGGAAGCGCAGGCCGAGGCCCCGCCCCTCGGCGGCGCCCTCGACGAGCCCGGGCACGTCGGCGAGCACAACGTCGACCGGTGTGCCGTCGCGGTCACCGGCACGCATCACGCCCAGGTGCGGAGTCAGCGTCGTGAACGGCCACGCCGCCACGCGCGGTTTCGCGGCGGACAGATGCCCCACGAGCGACGACTTGCCCGCCGACGGGAACCCGACGAGACCGACGTCCGCGATCAGCTTCAGTTCGAGGCGCAGGGTCTGGTCCTCGGTCTGCTCTCCGCGCTCCGCGAACGTGGGCAGCCTGCGATGACGGTTGGTGAACGCCAGGTTCCCACGGCCTCCACGACCTCCACGCGCGGCCACGAACCGCTGGCCCTCGTCGGACAGGTCGGCGAGCAGGTTGCCGTCGGCGTCACGCACCACGGTTCCGAGCGGGACCCGCACGACCCGGTCCTCACCGTCGGCACCGTCACGGGCCATGCCCGCACCGTGCACACCGTCGCCGCCGCGCAGGTGGGGCGCCCGGTGCACGTCGAGCAGCGACGAGACGTTGCGGTCGGCGACGAACACCACGTGTCCGCCCCGACCACCGTTGCCTCCGTCCGGGCCGCCTCGAGGCACGTGGGCCTCACGACGGAACGACACCGACCCGTTGCCCCCGCGACCACCCCGCACGAACACGGAGCACTCGTCGACGAAGCTGGAGGTGTCCACGGAGGTGCCTCTGTCAGGGGGATGCGGGACGGGACGAGGGTGTGCAGGGTCTGAGCATGGATGAGGGCGGCCACCGGGGCCGCCCTCGTGCGTCCGTGCTGCGCGAGCGGCCTAGACCTCGACCGGGTCCACGTGCGCCGTCGTGCGTCCACCCGCCTTGTGGAAGCGAACCGCGCCGTCCACGAGCGAGAACAGGGTGTCGTCGCCCCCGCGGCCCACGTTCGATCCGGGGTGGATCCGCGTGCCGCGCTGACGGACGATGATGCTGCCGGCGGTCACGGCCTCACCACCGAAGCGCTTGACCCCGAGACGCTTCGCGTTCGAGTCGCGCCCGTTGTTGGACGAGCCTCCGCCCTTCTTGGTCGCCATGTCCGGTCCTCCTGGCTGGCGCGTCGGCCCCGGGGGCTCGGACGCGCGGTGCTGTCTGGGTCAGATCGAGTCGATCCTGAGGTTCGTGCGGTGCTGACGGTGTCCACGCCGCTTGTGCTGGCGGGACTTGTTCTTGTAGGTGAAGACGCGGATGCGAGGCGCCTTGTCGTGGCCGGTGATCGTCGCGGTCACGGAACGGCCCTCGACGTCACCACCGACGGTGACCTCCTCACCGTCGACGACCATGACCGCGGGCAGCGTGACGCGGTCGCCGACCTCACCGTCGAGCCTCTCGACCGTGATCTGCTGACCGGGTTCGACCCGGTACTGCTTTCCACCTGTGGCGATGACGGCGTACACCTGATCCTCCTGGACTCACCCCGCGTACCGGCGTCGTGCTGGTCGAGCGGCGCAGCACGATCCGGCGGTCTCGCAGGGCCGTGGGCGAACGCCGACAGAGTCGTACGACGGGCTGGAGCCGACGGTCGTCGGGCACGCGAGCCCGGCGACTGCAGCATCTCGTGGCACCGCGACGCGCGGGGAGCACGTCGCGGACGTCTGAAGGTACCTGCCCGGAGCCGGGAGGGTCAACCTCGCGCGGCCTCGAGCAGCACCGCAGGCAGGTGCCGAGGGTCGTCGGACGCCAGCAGCCGGGCGACGCGTTCACCGAGCCGATCGGTGCCACGTCGCGTGTGGAACCAGATCGGGGTGACGCGCGGTCGGAAGGGACCGCGCACCACGACCTTGTCCACGTCACGAAGCAGGTACGTGTCGTGGACGAACCCGATTCCAGAGTCGGTGCCGACTGCGGGGCCCCCGGGGCCGGCAGACTCGTCGTCGCCCACGGAGGCGGGCGCCGCGCCCCACGGCGTGCACGCGAGCCCGAAGGCCACCCCGGGGTGGTGGTTGACGACCACCGTGCCGTAGTGCAGGCGGTCGATCGCCCGCTCGACGGCCACCGCGACCGCCGCGTCGACGAGCGAACGGGGATGGACGATGATGGTGGCGGCAAGCGTGCCCCACAGGCCGTCGTTGCACAGTTCGACCGCGGCGTCGAGGAAGTCGGGGATCGACCGTCCGACGTCGAGCCCCACCTCACCGAGGACCGGTGCGAACACCTCCCGGGTGAACAGCGGATGATCGACGTCCTCGGCCCCGAGCCCGGTCAGCAGCGTCCAGGGGATCCACGGTTCGACGTCGGTCCCGACGTACCGAGCGCGCGGGTCGCCGTCGACGAGCCGTTCCCACTGTTCACGTGCTCCGGGACACCACCCGACCCGGGGCGCGGCCAGGGCCAGGGACTCGCGCACGGCATCGAGCAGGGCCCGCCGGCCCGACCACGACCGGTGGCCGATGAGCGCCCGGGCCGACACGCAGTTGTACCCCGCGTTGTTGACCAGCATCGAGGCGACGTTGTGTCCCTGGTGTCGCAGGTCCGACCGTGACCACGGCCCCGGCACGACGATCACCGGGGTGACGCTGCCGAGTTCGGCCGTCACCGTGACGTCCGCCGCGTCGCGGCGTTCACGAACCGACGCGAGCACGGCCACGTGGGTGTCCGACGACCCGGTCAGGTGCACGGCGTCCACCTCGGGATGCCGGGTCAGGGACTCGCCGACCGCCTCGCCCCCGTGCACGATCCGAAGCACGCCCCGCCGGACCAGGGGTTCGAAGGCCTCTGCGAGGTGCGCACCGAGCTGCGGGCAGCGCTGGCTGGGTTTGAGCAGGACGACGCGCCGTTCGACGAACAGCTGGTGGAGCACGTCCATCGGCGCGATCGAGGAGACGTTGCCGGCTCCGAGCACGAGGGCGACCTGTCCGGCGACCTCGCCCCCGACTTCGTCGTGCCCCGCGCGCAGGTCACGCCCCACGCCGGTCACGCAGGCCTCGTCGACCCCGGTCGCCAGGCGCGCCTCTGCGACGAACCCCGGGACGAGCAGCGCGTCGAGGCGATGTGCCGGCAGCAGGTCGACCCGCACGGTGCCGTCCCCACGCAGCGACGTCCCCGGAGGTCGCGGCCCCCCGGTGCGGGAGATGTCGTCGAACGTGGCACGCAACAGCAGCAGGTTGCGCAGCACGGGCACGATGCCCGCGATCCACTCCTCGCCCCGAACCACGGGGTCCTCGGGGTGACCCTTGACCTGCGCCATCGCGTCGACCCAGGGTCGCGCGGCAGCGAGTGTCGTCATGCGCAGTTCATCGAGCAGCGCGATGCGCACCCCCAGGTCCTCGCGCGCCCAGTCGTCCGCATGGGACCGCAGCGTCGCGAGCGCCTCGTCGATGAGATCGGGTGCGGTGTCGTCGACCGCCACGCCCTGCACGTCGTCCACGTTCGTCGTTCCTCCTGACAGGCATCCATGGTGCCCCGCGGTGGCGCATTCGTCCCGCCCCGGTGGGGACGCTCACGACGTGGGGACGCTCACGACCCGGTCGTCGTCCCTCCGACCCAGCTGTCGTGGAGGCGCCCGTACACCCCCTCCCCGACCAGTTCGACGTGGGTGCCCTGCTGGACGACTCGCCCCCGGTCGAACACGAACACCCGGTCGGCGCGCTGCGCCGTCGCGAGCCGATGCGCGATGGTGACCGTGGTCCTCCCGGCGGTCAACCGTCCGAGCGCTCCCTGCAGTCGCACGTCGGTGACGGGGTCGACGGCCGAGGTCGCCTCGTCGAGCACGAGCAGGTCCGGATCAGCGACCCGTGCCCTGGCGAGCGCCACGAGTTGCCTCTCGCCCGCCGACAGGGCGTTTCCCCGCTCCCCCACCGGGGTGTGGATCCCCTCGTCGAGTTCGTCGATCCACCCGCCGAGGTCGAGGTCCACGAACGCGTCGTGCACCGCGTCGTCGTCGAGGTGGTCGCGTCCCATGCGCACGTTGTCGGCGATGGTCCCCTCGAACAGCGTCCCGTCCTGGGGAACCATGACGACCCTGCGACGAAGGTCGGAGAACGCGACCTGGTCGACCGGGATCCCGGACAGTCGCACCTGCCCCCTGCCCGGGTCCATGAGGCGGACCAGCAGCTTCGCGAACGTCGTCTTGCCGGAACCGGTCTCACCGACCACGGCGACGTGCGCCCCCGGTTCGACGTGCACGTCGACGTCCTCGAGCACCCACGGGCCCGTGGCCTGTGGGGCGGTCTCCCCCGGCATCGGGTACCGGAACCACACGCCGTCGAAGCGGATGTCGACGGGACCGGGCTCGAGCCGACGGCCCTGTGGACCGGGGTCCACGACGTCGGGTTCCGTGTCGAGCACGTCGAGCACGCGCCGCCACCCGGCGATGGCGGTCTGTCCCTCGTTGATGACCTCGCCGGCGATGAGGACCGGGTCGACGAACAGCGAGATGAGGAACAGGAACGCGATGACCGTGCCCGGGGTCACCGACCCGTCGACTCCGAGCAGCACGCCCACGAGGACGACCGCGGCCGTGGCGACCGCACCGAACACCTCGCCGGACGCGGAGAAGCCCGACACGTTGCCCCCGGCGCGCACCGCCGACCGGCGGTGCTGCTCGATCGCGTCGTCGATCCGCTGCTGGGTGCGGCCGCGGACCCCGTATGCGCGGACGACCGCCGCACCCACCACGGACTCGGCGATGACTCCCAGCAGACGCCCGACGTTCTCCCGCACGACGAGGTAGGCGGCGGTCAGGCGACGCTGGAACCACCGACCCACGAACACGAACGGCACGAACACGACGAGCACGACCAGCGTGAGGCGCCACGAGTAGAACGCCATGACGATGGTCGCGACCGTCCACTGCCCGATGGCCGTGACCAGGTTCAGCCCCGCCCACTGCATGAACCGGCTGATCTCGTCGACGTCGCCCGTGACCCGACTCACCAGTGAGCCACGCTGCTGGGTCGCCTGGTGCAGCATCGACAGGTCGTGGATGTGACGGAACGCCCCGACGCGGAGGTCGGACAGCGCGCCCTCGACGACGCTCGCGAGCCGGTAGTTCATCCAACCGCTGGCGATCGCCGTCGTGGCGACGGCCAGGCCGGCCCACAGGATGATCGCCGTCACCGCAGCCAGGTCCGGCGCACCGCCCGTGCCCCCGAGCCCGTCGTCGATGGTCTGCTGCACGGCGATCGGCACGATCGCGCGTCCGGCCGTCGCGATGAGCGCCAGCGCGAGGGTGAACGGCAGTCCCCGTCGCAGGCGCGGGCTGAGCGACACGCCGCGCACGAACGTGCGCCACGCTCCGTGTCGAGGGTCCCGGCTCACGCCGGACCTCGGGTGTAGGCGGTGACCAGCGCCCGGTACCCGCCGACGTCACGCAGCAACCGTTGGTGGGGGCCGTGGGCAACCACGCGGCCGTCCTCCACGTACACCGACTCGTCGGCGAGCAGGATCGACCCGAGCCGGGAGGCGACGATGACGACGGTCGTGTCCAGACCCGAGTCGGCCAGGCCCCGCAGGATCTCGGACTCCACGGTCGGGTCGACCGCGGAGGTCGCGTCGTCGAGCACGAGCAGCCGAGGTCGTCGCACGAGCGCCCGAGCCAGCGCGATGCGCTGTCGCTGACCACCCGACAGGGTGGCCCCGCGCTCCCCGATCGGTGTGTCGTAACCCTGCTCGAGCACCGTGACGAAGTCGTCGGCCCGTGCGAGCCGCGCCGCCGCCCGCACGTCGTCGTCCGTCAGGTCGTCGCCGAGGGTGATGTTCTCCCTCACCGTGTCGTCGAACAGGAACGGGTCCTGGAACACGATCGCGGCGTGGTCCGACACCGTCGACTCGGTCACCCGGCGCAGGTCACGTCCGTCGAGCAGGACCCGCCCCGAGTCCGGATCGAACAGCCGCAGCAACAGCGACGCCAGCGTCGACTTCCCCGATCCGGTGGGCCCGACGATCGCGACCGTCCGTCCGGGCGCGATCGTCAGGTCGACGTCGGTCACCCCGCGGGACGTCCAGGTGGTGACGTCGTACGAAGAGTCCCCGGACAGGTCGTCGTGGACGGTCGTCGGGTACCGGAAGCTCACGGTCTCGAGCGCCGTCGCGGCCGGTCCGGTGCCCGCGACCGTGTCGTCACCCCAGTCCATCCGGCCGCTCGCGCCGAGCACTCGCTCGACCCGCTCCCAGCCCACGACCGCCCGAGGCATCTCACCGAGCATCCATCCGAAGACACGGATGGGCAGGGCCAGCAGCCGGAACAGGTAGGCGAACAGGACCAGGTCGCCAGGGGTCAGCGCACCGTCACGCACCCGCGCGGACCCGACGGCGAGCACCAGCAGGATGCCCACGTTGGGCAGCGCCTCGATGACCGGGTCGAAGTGGGCCCGCAGCCGCCCCACCGTGATCATGCGGTCTCTCAGGTGCTCCGACCGTGCGGCGAACCGGGCCGTCTCCGCGTCCTCGCGTCCCAGGGTCTTGACCATCAGGGCGGCGTCGAACGACTCGTGGGCCGTGCGCGCGACCTCGGCCCGGCCCTGCTGGGCGAGGGTGGCGGCGACGCGCATCCGCTTCTGGTAGTGCCAGTTCGCCGCGACGAGCAGGGGCACCACCGAGAACCCCACGGCGGCGAGGAAGGGATCGGTGACGGCCAGCAGCACCCCCGTCACGAGCACCAGCACGGTCGCGCCGACGGCCAGCGGGAGCGGCGCCGCGAGGAAGAACGCCGACTCGACGTCCGAGTTGGCGTTCGAGAGCAGCGTCCCGGTGGGATGACGGCGATGCCACGACAGCGGCAGGTCGAGGTACTGCCGGGTCACGAGACGCCGGTACGTCGACTGCAGGGTGTACTGCGCCACGAACGCGCCGAACCGACGGCCCGCGACCCCGATCGCCTTGAACAGCGCCACCCCGAGGATCGCCAGGACCGCGAACCACAGCAGGGACCACTCGACCTCCCCGGCGGCCGCGGTGGCCAGCAGGACGTCGTCGGTGATCCAGCCGAGCACGAGCGACGCCGCCACGGTCATTGCCGCATACAGGATCGCGCCGCCGATCCCGACGGCGAACGGTCCCTTCGCCCCACGCAGGGCGACACCCACGACACGAAGTGCGCGTCGCAGCTGGCCGCCGGACGGTGCTCCGGTCCCCTGGTCCGTCACTCCAGTTCGGAGACGAGGCCGCGACCCTCGCAGTGCTCACAGGCGCGGCTGAACGACTCGACCAGACCCTGACTGACGTTCTTGCGCGTCATCTGGACGAGTCCCAGACGCGACACCTCGGACACGCGCGTCTTGGTGCGGTCGCGCAGCAGCTCGCGCTTGAGGCGTCGCACGACCTGGTCCTGGTTCGCCTTCAGCAGCATGTCGATGAAGTCGATGACGATGATCCCGCCCATGTCACGCAGCCGAAGCTGGCGCACGATCTCGTCGGCGGCCTCGAGGTTGGTCTTGAGGACGACCTCCTCGAGGTTGGTGTCGGCGTTGCCAGTGAACTTGCCCGTGTTGACGTCGATGACCTTCATCGCCTCGGTGGACTCGATGATCAGGTATCCGCCGGACGGCAGCCACACCTTGCGTGACATGGCCTTGCGCAACTGGTCGGTCACGTCGTACGCGTCGAACAGCGGCGTGAGCGACGCCCTGCGGTCGGTCGCGGCGCGCAGTTCCTCGGGTGTCAGGGGCGCCGCGGGAACGACGGCCGGCGCCGGAGGCGCAGCGGTCGCGTCACCCTCGGCGGGAGCGCCACCCTCGGCGGGAGCACCCTCGGCGGTCGCGTCCGCGACGGGCGTCGGCTCGGCTTCGTCGGCCTCCGACGCCGGGGCGCCCGCGGCCCGAGCGCGCGCGTCCGCGGTCGGCTGGCCGTAGAGCTCGACCTTTGCCAGCAGTTCGGGTGCGACCTCCTCGAGGTAGCTGCGGACCTGGTGGTACAGGTCCTCCTCGTCCACGACGCAGCGCAGGAACTCGGGCCCGAAGTTGTCCCGGATCACCTTCACGACGAGCGGCGGCTCCTCGTAGACGGTGTCGAGCGCCTTCGCGCCGGCGGCGGCCGTCTCCACGCGTTCCCACTTCGCGAGCAGACGTTCGATGTCGGCGGTCAGCTGCTCCTCGGACACGCCCTCGGCGGCCGTGCGGACGATGATCCCGTGGTGCTCGGGCTTCACCTGCTTGACGATCCGGCGCAGGCGGTCACGTTCCCGGTCGGTCAGCTTGCGTGAGATCCCGAACAGGTCGGAGTTGGGGGCGAGCACCGTGTAGCGGCCCGCCAGGGACAGGTGCATGGTCAGCCGCGGGCCCTTGGTGCCCATCGGGTCCTTGGTGACCTGCACGAGCACCGTCTGGCCGGGCTTGAGCACGTTCTCGATGCGCTGGTCCTGACCCTCCTCCAGGTCGAGTTCGTCGTACAGGACCTCACCCGCGTACAGGACCCCGTTGCGCCCCTTGCCGATGTCGAGGAACGCGGCCTCCATGCCCGGAAGGACGTTCTGCACCCGGCCCATGTAGATGTTGCCGACGTAGGTCACGTCGTCACGGCGCGTCACGTAGTGCTCGACGACCGTGCGGTCCTCGAGCACCGCGATCTGCGTCCGGTCGGCCCGAGCGGTGACGAGCATGGTCCGTGGTGGCCCCTCGAGCATCGCCCGCCGGACGTCCTCGGAGACCCCTCCGACGTGCTGGGGCCCGCGACGCCCGGAGCCGCCGCGCCCGCTGCGGCGCGCAGCGACGCGGGTCCCCCCGCGGGCGATCGCCTGCTCGACGTCGTCGTCACCGTCCGAGCGGTCGCGCTCGTCGTCCCCGCCACTCGCCGAGTCGGCGGTCTCCGAGTCCTGTCGTCCCGACGAGCGCTGTCCCCCGCCGCGGGACCCGCGGCCGCCGGACCGCCCGCCCGAACCCCCACCTGATCGGCCGTCCTGACGACCGTCCGACGCGTCGTCACCGTCGTCGGCCGGCGACGCGGACTCCTGGCCCCCGCCTCCCTGGCCGCCCCGACGGCCACGTCCGCGGCCTCCGCGACGTCGGCGTCGCCGACCGCCGCTGCGTTCGCCCTGCTCGGTTCCGTCGCCCGCGTCGCCGCCGTCGGATGATCGGGCGTCGGCGTCACCGGACGCACCTTCGTCGTCGGCCGCCGAGGAGCCCGCGCGATCGCGCGACGGTCGCTCGGCGGTGGACACGCTGCTCGATCCCGTCGAGCGGGATCGCGTGCGCGTGCGCGTGCGCACGGTCGGTGCACCCGAGGCCGACGAGTCGGTCTCGGTCGTGCGGTCGGACGTGCTGGTCTGGTCGGCGGAGCCGTCGGCCCGCTGGTCACTGCTGTCGGTCACGGTGGACTCGCTCGTGGTCAGGCGGCCTCCGCATCGACGTCGACGACCAGCGGTTCGACCCGGCCGGTGAGCGCCTCTCGCAGGCCATCGGGGACAGGTTCACCCTGGGCCACGCGCCGACTGCGCACGGGCTCGGCGATGTCACCCTGCGAGAGTGCTGCGTGCAGGTCTGCTGGTCGTACGGTCTGGCCGTCGTTGCGGAGCACCGCGCGAAGGACGGTGCACGCGTCGCTGGAGCGACGCGTCGACGCGGCGAGCGCGAGCAGCGCGGGCCGGACGTCGATGGTCCGGTCACCGTCAGGACGGTGGCGGACGACCTCGACACGGTCGCGCATCAGCAGCTCGTCGCTGCGTCTGGACAGGAGCGCGGTCAGCTCGGCCGTGTCGACCGGTGGCCACTCGAGCTCCCAGAGGGTCGCGGGCAGCATCCGCGCCAGCTTCGGCGCGCCGCTCGGAACCTCCATGTAGGTCAGGATCTGCATCCCCTGCGGCAGGGTGTCCGACAGGCGCGCGAGGTCCACCTCGGGGCGGATCGGCGCCGCGAACGTCAGTTCCGCGTACTCGCCTGTCGACACGTGGCCGACAGGCAGGGCGTCGGGGAAGGACACCCGCGCGTGGGGGGTGAACCCCTCCGAGTAGGCGATCGGCAGGTCGGCACGCCGCAGTGCACGTTCCCAGACCGAGGTGAGGTCGCGCGCAGAGATGAAGCGCGTGCGACCCTCCTTGGTCCAGCGGACGCGGTAGCGGATGCTCACGCCGGCCCCTCTCCCGGTGACGTGTGGGACGCGTGGCGTTCCGGAGCGACCGGCAGCGTGTCCGACCCACCGAGGCCCCGAGGCAGCACCGGGAGCTGGAACCCCCCGGTGTAGCCGGTGTCGTGCTCCACGTTCAGGCCCGGGCAGACGCCGCAGTCGTAGCAGGGAGACCAGCGACAGTCGTCGAGGTCCTTCTCCGACAGGGAGTCCTGCCAGTCCTCCCACAGCCAGGACTTCTCCAGGCCGCTGTCGAGGTGGTCCCAGGGCAGGGCCTCACGTTCGTCGCGTGTCCGACCGGTGTACCAGTCGAGGTCGATGCCGGTCTCCTCGAGCGCCTGCATCCAGGTGTCGAGGGTGGGCATCTCGTGCCAACCGTCGAAGCGGGCACCCAGCTGCCAGGCGCGCTCGACCGCGTCGGCGACCCTGCGGTCGCCACGGGCCAGCAGGCCCTCGATCACGCCCTCCTCGGGGTCGTTGGTGCGAAGGCGCAGTCCAGTGTGCTCGCGGATCGCGTTGCGGATCAGCGCGAGCCTGCGACGAATCTCCTCCGCGGTGACCTGCGGTGCCCACTGGAACGGCGTGTGGGGCTTCGGGACGAACCCGCCGACGGAGATCGTGACCCGGTTCGCCTTCCCGTGGCGCCGTGCGAGTTCGTAGGTGCGGATCCCGAGGTCGGCGATCGCGAGGACGTCCTCGTCGGTCTCCGTCGGCAGTCCCACCATGAAGTACAGCTTGACGTGCCGCCAGCCCTCCGAGAACGCGATCTCTGCCGTGCGCAGCAGGTCCTCCTCGGACACCATCTTGTTGATGACCGCACGCATGCGCTCACTGCCCGCCTCGGGTGCGAACGTCAGGCCGGTGCGGCGACCGTTTCGGGCCAGTTCGTTGGACAGCGTGACGTTGAAGGCGTCGACCCGGGTGGAGGGCAGTGACAGCGACGTCGTCGTGCCCTCGTAGGTGTCGGCGAGGTCCCGGGCGATCGACCCGATCGCAGAGTGGTCGGCCGACGACAGCGACAGCAGGCCGACCTCCTCGAACCCCGTGTCGCGCACACCCTCCTCGACGAGTCGCTGGACCGTCTCCGGGCGACGTTCACGCACGGGGCGGGTGATCATCCCGGCCTGGCAGAACCGGCACCCGCGGGTGCAGCCGCGGAAGATCTCAACGCTGAAGCGCTCGTGCACGGTCTCGGTGGACGGGACGATCTGTCGACGCGGGTACGCCCACTGCTCCAGGTCCTGCACGGTCCGTCGGGGGACGAACGACGGGGCGTCGGGGTGGAGCGGCACCGTCTGGCGGAGTCGTCCGTCGTCCAGGTAGCGGGCCTCGTACATCGACGGGACGTAGACACCCTCCACACGCACCAGGCGTTCGAGCATCTCACGTCTGGCCTCGTGACCGTCGGCGTCGGCGTCGGCGTCGAGCACCTCGCGCTTGAACGTGCGCACGACCTCGTCGATCTCGAGCGTGACCTCCTCCCCGTCCCCCATGACCACCGCGTCGACGAACGGCGCCAGCGGCTCCGGGTTGAACGCCGCGTGACCACCGACCAGCACGATCGGGTCGTCCACCAGGCGCTGCCCGGCGCGCAGCGGCACCCCACCGAGGTCGAGCAGGTTGAGCAGGTTGGTGTGGCCGAGTTCGTGGGGCAGGGTCACCGCGAAGACGTCGAACGCCCACAACGGCAGGTGGGACTCGAGCGAGAACGCCGGGATGCCGTGCTCTCGCATCAGCTCCTCGAGGTCGACCCACGGGGCGTAGCACCGCTGTGCCAGTGCGTCCGGACGCTCGTTGAGGACCTCGTAGAGGATCTGGATGCCCTGGTTGGGCTGACCGACCTCGTAGGTGTCCGGGTAGCACAGCAGCCACCGGGTGGACACGGCACGCCACGGCTTCACGACCTGGTTGTGCTCACCGCCGACGTACTGTGCGGGCTTGCGCACACGGTCGAGCAGCGGTTCGAGCGCCTCCCAGTAGGAGGGTGGCTCGACCGCGTGGTCTCCGGGGCGCCGGAAGGCGAGTCGTTCCCCGGGAGGCGGCGTCGCCGCAGGCGTCGGCAGCGGTGCGATACCGAGCACGAGGCCTCCTGATCGTGGTGTGGTGCCGTGACCGGATCAGAGGGACGGGGTGACGCAGCACACGGCGCCCCACGGTCCGCCGTGCGCGTGGCACGAGACCGGCACCGCCCCGAGCGTAGCAGCGGCCGGGCACAGGCCCGACGGTGTGGCCGTGCGACGCCGTGCGGGTCAGAAGCGTCGCATGTGGATGCTCTGGAGCACCCCGACCATCGCGAACCACACGATCAGTGACGTTCCCCCGTAGCTCACGAACGGCAGCGGGAGTCCCGTGACGGGCATGAGCCCGATGGTCATGCCCACGTTGACGAACACCTGGAACGTGAGGATCGATGCGATCCCTGCCGCCACGAGCCGTCCGAACAGGTCCTTGGCGGTCGCGGCGATCATCAGGGCGCGCCACACGAGCACCGCGAACAGGGCCACCACGGCACTGGTGCCGACGAACCCGAACTCCTCACCGACGACGGTGAAGATGAAGTCGGTGTGGTTCTCCGGCACGTATGCGAGCGCCGTCTGCGTCCCCTGGAACAGCCCCTTGCCCGACAGCTGACCGGACCCGACGGCGATCAGCGACTGGCGGGTGTGGAACGCCGCGCCCTGGGCCAGCGCCGGGTCGCTCGCATCGAGGAACGCGGTCAGACGACGAACCTGGTAGTCCTGGATCAGTGCGGTCTGCAACGCGACGAGGAATCCCACGATCCCGCCGACGACCAGCGTCACCAGGTAGCGGACGCGCACCCCTCCGACGAGGAACATCCCGGCGGCGAGGAACACGAACACCATCGCGGTGCCCAGGTCCGGCTGGACGAACACGAGCGCTGTCGGGACGACGGCGATGAGCAGCCCGATCGCGACCTCCCCGAGGCCCGGCTGACCCTTCGCCTCGCTGAGCAGGGCCGCGATCGCGATCAGGACCGCGACCTTGGCGAGTTCGGACGGCTGCAGTTGCAGCGGCCCGACGACCAGCCAGCGCTGCGAGCCACCGACGGCGGTCCCGAGCGGGGTGAGCACGGCCACGAGCAGCACGATCACCGTGCCGTAGAGCACGACGGCGTAGGACTGCAGTCGGCGATAGTCGACCATCGACGCCACCGCCATCGCCACGAGGCCGATCAGCAGCGCCACCAGCTGGCGGTTCAGGTAGAGGGTGTTGGGCAGTCCCTGCAACGTGAGCTGGTGGAGCTTCGCACTGAAGATCGTGACGAGCCCGACGCCCGCGAGCGCGAGCGCCACGACGACCAGGATGGTGTCGACGTGCCGGGTCGGGGCGTACGCGTCCATCCAGCGCGACTGGAGCTCCGCGCGCAGACGTCGCGCGTCGGGATCTCCGGTGTACGGGTGGGACATCGTGGACCTCGTCGAGGATCTGGATCAGTCGAGGATCTCGGGGCCGGGCTCGAACTCGACCAGTGGTGGCGGCACCACGTCGAAGAGCACCTCGAGGATGTTGCGCGCGATCGGTGCCGCGGTCTGCGACCCGCCACCGCCCTCCTCGACGCTGACGACGACGACGTATCGGGGGTCGTCGGCCGGCGCGTAGGCGACGAACCACGCGTACGGGACCTTGGGCTTCTGCTCGGCGGTCCCGGTCTTGCCGGCGACGGGGATCTCCGACAGCGGGAACCCGGAGAACGCACCGACGGCCGTGCCGCCCGGCGTCATCACGACCGAACGCAGCCCCTGCTGCATCGCGGTGATCGTCGCCGCGTCGAGGTCGAGCGTGCCGATGACCTCGCGGCCGAAGTCCTCGACCACCTCGCCGGTCGGCGACACGATCCGGTCGACGACCCGAGGCCGGACGAGCTCGCCGCCGTTCGCGACGGCGAGGTACGACGCGGCGACCTGCAGCGGCGTCGTCTCGATCTCGCCCTGACCGATCGACGTGTTGACGGCGTCACCCCCACGCCAGACCCCGCCGTACAGGCAGTTGTCCTCGAGCACGAGCTGCACGTACGAGCCTGGTTCGGCCTGCTCCGCCTGCGCGCACCAGCGGTCCCGCCGGTCGATCCAGCGCTGCTCCTTGCTCGCACGCGTCGGGATGTAGCCGGTCGACTCGGACGGGAGGTCGATGCCCAGGCGCCGCCCGAAGCCGAACCGGTGGGCGACGTCGGCCAGCACCTCGGTGAGCCCGGCGGCCTCGACGACCTCGGTCGCTCCGTCGGTCGCCGTCGCTGCGGACAGCGCGGCGGGGGTCGCCGCGCGCATCGCCGCGAGCTGGCGCTGCTCGGCCTGCCACTGGCGGTAGGCGATGTCGTAGAAGTAGGTGTCACACGACCGCATCAGTGCCCGGGCGAAGGACATGGCCGGTTCGGACGACGGGTTCCAGTTGCGGAACGTGTTGCCTCCGATGGTGTAGCTCGAAGGACACGGCAGCAGCGTGTCCGGCCCGACCAGGCCGGCGACGATCCCGGCCGCGCCACTGACGGTCTTGAACACCGATCCCGGCGGATAGCGGCCCTGGATGGCCCGGTTGACCGCCGGTTGCGGGACCTCGGGAGTGTTGTACAGGTAGTCCGCGTACTCCTGGGACAGTCCGCCGACGAACTCCCTGGGGTCGTAGGTGGGGTTGGACGCCAACGCGAGGACCGCGCCGTCGATGTCCATGACGATCGCCGATCCCGCGGTCGACGGCAGGGTGCGCCCGTCGGTGCGTCGGATGTCGCGGCTCGCGACCATCCCGGCCTCGAGCAGGTGCTCCACCGCGGCCTGCAGTTCGAGGTCCAGGTGCAGGACCAGGTCGTTGCCCGCGATCGAGTCGGTCTCGCGCAGGACGTTGAGGACGCGGTTCTGGGCGTTGACCTCCAGCAGGCGGGTTCCCTCGGTGCCTCGGAGCCACGACTCGTAGGTGGCCTCCACGCCCGCGCGACCGATCAGGTCACCACCTCGATACCCCGCGAACCGCTCGTCGTCGAGTTCGGCCTCGGAGATCTGGTTCAGGTACCCGAGCACGTGCGCCCCGAGCGTGCCGTACGGGTGGTCCCGCAGCGGCAGCGTCTCGGTCATCACCCCGGGGAACAGCTCCTGGTGCTCGCGGACGGCGAAGACGATCTCCGGCGTCACGTCCACCGCGATGGGTACCGGCCGGAACGGGCTGAAACGCCGGGACGTGAGGCGCCGGTGGACCTCCTCCTCGGTCATGTCGAGCAGGAGCCCGAGCCGGGTGATGACACGTTCGGCCTCGTCGGAGAGGGGGACGCCGTCCTCGTCGACCAGTGCCTGGCGATCCGCGCTGACCGCCAGCGCGGGGCGGTTGCGCACCAACTGTTCGCCGCCCGACGCGAGGATGTCACCGCGTGGCGCCTCGGTCACCACCTGACGCAACCGGTTCGTGTCGGCCAGTTCGACGTAGCGGTCACCGGCGAGCACCTGCAGGAACCACAGCCGTGACAGCAGGGCGAGGAACAGCGCGATCACCACGACCGACAGGAACGTCAGGCGAAGGACGGACGACGTCTCGGACGTGGACATGACGGCTCGACAGATCTGGCGTGGCGTCCGGCGACACTACCAGCGGCCGGGCACCGCACTTCCGCAGCCGATCACGCCTGTTCGAACGGTGCCGCCGACGCCTGCGGCAGGCCCTTCAGCACCCGTGCAACCGGCCCGAGGACCAGCGGTGCCAGCGCGACGTTGAACAGTCCGACGCCGAGCGACGACGCCGCGAGCAGCGTGGCGGGCACGCGTTCGTCTCCGAGCAGCAGCACGAGCGTCCCGTGTGCGGCGGTCCCGACCACTCCGGTGACGAGTGCGACGAGCAGCGGTGCGGACAGCGACGATGGTGCCAGGTACGGGCGCACCGATCCCGTCGCGAACCCGATGACGGTGAGCACCAGGGTTCCCACCCCGACAGGGCTCAGCGTCGTCAGCAGGTCGGCGACGAGTCCCGCCGTGAACCCGACGCGCAGGCCGACGAGCGGTCCGTCGGCCAGCGCCGCGGCCACGACGAGCAGCAGCAGCAGGTCCGGACGGAACCAGCCGGTGGGCAGCAACGGGAACACGGCCGTCTGGATGATCGCCGCGGCCGCCACCAGCAGACCGACGGTGAGCGTGCGCGCGATCACCCGCCGTCCTCCCCGTCGTCGTCGGGTTCGTCGGGGTCCTGGTCGACGTCGACCCCGGCTCCCGCCGACGCGCCAGGCCCGAAGATGCCCTCCAGCAGCTGCCCGGTGGCGTCGGACCCGTCACGTTCGAGGAATCGCGGGCCTCCGGGCGGGTCGAACTCGACGCCGGGCGTTCCCTCGAGTGGGGGGACGGCCTGCACCGGGCTGCTGAGCACGACCAGCACGTGGTGCAGCCGGGTGAAGTCGACGAACGGGCGGACCATGACCTCACGCACGAGTCGCGCCGACGGCTCACCGACGTCCGCGACCAGCCCCACCGGGATCCCTGCCGGGAACACGCCCCCCTGGTAGCTCGAGGTGACCACCTCGTCGCCGACAGCGGTGTCGGCCGACGGATCCAGGGGGCGCAGCACCATCGGGTCACTGCCGCGCCCCTCGATCGTCCCGATCTCCCCCGTGCGCGACGTGCGGGCCGCGGCGAAGAAGCTGGGGTCGATGGCGAGCAGCACCCGCGACGACGTGCTGGTCACCTGCACGACGCGACCGACGAGTCCGTCGCCGTTGATCACCGGCATGTCCCGCTCGACCCCGTCGCGACGGCCCACGTCGATGGTGACCGTCCACTCGAAGCTCGAGGGAGACAGGGACACCACGCGCGCCGGGACCGTCTCGTGACCACCACGGTCGCGCATGGCGAGCAGTTCGCGCAGTTCGCGGTTCTCCCGTTCGAGGTCGGTGACCGTGTGACGGCGTTCGCGCAGCCGCTCCACCTCGTCACGCAGACGTTCGTTGTCGGACCGCAGCGAGAACAGGTCGCTGGCACCGGCGAACACGGTGCTGAACGGCCGCACGACCATGGCCGCGCCGTCCTGCACCGGCTGGAACGCCTGGGTGGCCAGGCCGCGAGCACCGTGGAGCAGCCCGCCCTCGCCGGAGCGCACGTCGATGGTCACCAGCACCAGTGCGACGAGGACGAGTGCGGCGAGCACGATGCGAGAACGTCGCCGCTGGTACACGAGCGCAGGCCTCCGTGTCGCTCACAGCGCGCCGACGCGCGGTCGGTCAGTGGCGAGAGGACGAGATCAGCAGCTTCTTGAGCGCCTCGAACTCCTCCAGGCACTTGCCGGAACCGATGGCGACCGACGACAGCGGGTTCTCGGCCACGTGGATCGGGATGCCGGTCTCGTGCTTCAGCCGTTCGTCGAGCCCCTTCAGCAGACCCCCGCCGCCCGTCAGGACGATGCCCTTGTCCATGATGTCCGCCGCCAGTTCCGGCGGGGTCTTGTCCAGGGTGTTCTTGACTGCGTCGATGATCGCGTTGACCGGCTCCTCCATGGCCTTGCGGACCTCGTCCGCCGACAGGATGATGGTCTTGGGCAGCCCGGAGACCAGGTCGCGCCCACGGATCTCCGCGTGCGGCTCGTCCGGCAGCGGGAACGCACTGCCCACCGCCATCTTGATCTCCTCGGCGGTGCGCTCGCCGAGCATCAGCGAGTACTCCTTCTTGATGTAGGAGATGATCGCCTCGTCGAGTTCGTCCCCGCCGATGCGGATCGACTGCGACGTCACGATGCCACCGAGCGAGATCACCGCGACCTCGGTGGTGCCACCGCCGATGTCCACGACCATGTTCCCGGCCGGCTCGTGGATCGGCAGGCCCGCGCCGATGGCCGCGGCCATCGGCTCCTCGATGATGTAGGCGGCACGTGCTCCCGCCTGTACCGAGGCCTCCTCCACGGCACGCTGCTCGACCCCGGTGATCCCGGACGGGACACACACGACCACGCGCGGCTTCGCGAGGAACCGACGCTTGTGCACCCGCTGGATGAAGTACCGGAGCATCTTCTCCGTCACGTCGAAGTCGGCGATGACGCCGTCCTTGAGCGGGCGGACCGCGATGATGTGTGCGGGCGTCCGGCCGATCATCCGCTTCGCCTCGGAACCCACCGCCAGGATCGCCCCGTTGCGCGTGTTGATGGCCACCACGGACGGCTCGTTGAGCACGATGCCGCGCCCTCGCACGTACACGAGGGTGTTCGCGGTGCCGAGGTCCACAGCCATGTCCCGGCCGAGGAACTGGAAGGTGGAGGTGATGCTCGTCACGCCAGACCCGGATCGTCGCCTTTCGTTCGAGACTAACACCGCGGAGGAGCCCGAGGAGCCACTCCGCTCGTCCGTTCGAACCTGTAGAGTCCGGTCCTTCGGCCAGCGGGGGCCGACCGGGGGGATCGACCGCGATCACCCCTGTGTCGACGGCCGTCGACGGGCCGCCCGGGCCGGTACAGGAAGGTCACCTGCGTGACCGAGGAATCGTCGACGACCACACCGCAGCCACATCGCGGGGCGAGTCTCGACGCGGTGCACGAGTGGCGCGCCACGGTCACGACACCTGCCGGGTCACCAGCCGACCTGCTCGCCGACGCACTGGCCGACGGTGCGGTGCACGTGGCCTTCCAGCCCATCGTCGACCTCGACGACGGTCGAGTCGTCGCCGTGGAGGCGCTGGTCCGGCTCGAACCCCCGCCGTCCGACGAACTCGCCGGCGCGCCCCGACTCGTGGCGGTCGCCGAGGACTCCGGGCTGATCGGCGCACTGGGCACGTACGTGCTCGAGGAGGCCAGCGCCTGGCTCGCCGAGTGGCGCACCCGCGTGCCCGACCTGCAGATGCACGTCAACGCCTCCCCCACCGAGTTCAAGGACCCCGACTACACCCGCCGGGTGCTCCGGACCCTGGCGGCGCACGGGCTTCCGAGCGCGGCGCTGGTCATCGAGGTCACCGAGTCTGCGGCGCTCGACCACAACGTGGTGTCCCAGGAGACCATGTTCTCCCTGACGTCGGCGGGGGTCGTCATCTCGCTGGACGACTTCGGGACCGGGTTCGCCTCCCTCGACCTGCTGGCCGACACCCCGGCGCGCATCGTCAAGCTCGACCGGTCGTTCGTCGCGGCACTGCACGAGGAGCGCACGACGCGCGGACGGGGTCTGGTGGTGCAGGCCACGATCGGCATGGCCCGTTCGCTCGGACTCGAACTGGTCGGCGAGGGCGTGGAGACCATCGAACAGGCTCGGATCCTGCGCAGCTGGGGCTGCCAGTTCGGGCAGGGCTACCTGTTCGGCCGCCCGTCACGTGGCGAGGACCTCGACCTGCGCTCGGCACGGTTCGCGGACGACACCATCCTGCCGGTCGTGCGCAGCCAGGGTCTGTCGCAGGACGCGCTGGACGTGGGCATCGGCCTCTCTCGGTTCCTGATGTCGGCGGACCCGGCGACCGCCGTGCAACGCGCGGATGCCGCCTCCGTCGCCGCGATCATCGCCTCCGCGATCGGCGCTCACCGGCTGCGTGCCGACGCGGCCGTACTGCTCGCGACGATCGCGGACCTGGAGGCGCTGCTCGACCGGGCGTCCATCGACGCCACGCGTGTGGACGCTGAGGTCGGCGAACTGCTGGGTGCACTCGCCGTGACCCCGATCATCTCCCGCGACACCACCGCGGGGGCCATCGCTCGCACGGCCTGGGCGCTGGCCGTACAGCGGTCCCGGGGGGTACCCGAACCCGATCCGGCACTGCTCGCCGCGCACCCCGACCCCGCCGTCGACCGTGACCTGCGCGACCGGGTCGCCGCCTGGTGGTCGACCCCGTCGGTCGCCGACCCTCGTTCCACGGCGTTCGTGCTCAGCCGCGGCCGCACCGCCAACGGCACCCCCGAGGAGCAGCTGCGCGCGCTGGCGGGCCTGATCCGAGCCATCGGGGTGTCGGGCAGCATCGAGGACATCCTCGAGGTGGCCACCGACGAGGCCCGGCGGTTCATCGGCGCGGCGACGCTGTCCGTCGGACGGTTCGAGCCGGGCGAGACCCCCGACGAACCCCCGGTGACGCGGGTCCTGGTCAACGTCGGGGACCTGCGGCCGGGTGAGCAGCGCCGACCCGACGACGAGGTCTACTCGGTCTCGGACCTGCCCTCGGGCCTTTCTCGAGTGCTGCAGCGAACAATCCACGTGGAGGCCCTCGGTGATCCCTCCGGAGATCCCACCGAGCAGGAGCACCTCCGCAGGCGACAGCGTGGATCCGCCGCGTACGTCCCGCTGGAGGTCGACGGCGGCATCTGGGGCTGTCTGCACGCCACCACGGCGCTGGGGTCGCCGGCGTTCACGTTCGCGGACGGCCCGCCCCTGAGCACCGTCGCGGGGTTCATCGCGCTCGCGGTCCGCCACGCCGAGGGCCTGGAGGAGATCAGCCGACTCGCCGGCGAGGACCAGCTGACGGGCCTGGCGAACCGCCGCGTCCTCGAGGTGCACCTGACGGCGGTGCTCGAGGATCCCACCGCCCGCGACGGGATGACCGTCGCACTCGTCGACGTGGACGCCCTGCACGCGATCAACGACCAGTTCGGCCACCAGGCCGGCGACGAGGTGCTCGTCCGGACCGGGCAGGCGCTGACCGACGCGTTCTCGGGCATCCCCGGATCACTCGTCACCCGGGTCTCCAGCGACGAGTTCTGCGTCGTGACACCTCAGGGGCCGGCACAGGTCGCCGCGCGCCTCGAACAGGCGCAGCAGCACCTGCTCGACGGACCCGTCCCCCAGCCCCGGATCCACTGCGGTGTCGTGCCCGTGCTGCCCTCGGACGCCGAGCCGCGTGCCGTGCTCTCGCGCGCGGACGCGGCCGAGCACCGGGCGAACCTGCGTGGTGACACGACCGTGGTCGTCACCGGTGGAGGCGTCGATGCGGACGAAGACGCGGGCTCGGGCCGCCGCCCGCCACACGACCGGCGCGCTCGCGAACGGCACCCGACGGACGACATGGCTCCCTTCGGAGGACTCGACCGCTGGACAGCCCTGCTCGAGCACGGCACCGACGACCCGGAGCACCGACTGGCGACGTTGGCCGACACCGCGACGAGTGTGCTCGACGCGCCGGGCTGGACGCTCGAGGTCCAGGGTCCCGGGGAGCAGGGATCGCGTCTCGTGCGCACCGCCGTGCGCCGCTCCGGCACGCCCCGCGACGCGATTCGCCTGTCACACGACGACGGCGACGGCACTCGGTGGACGCTGACCCTGGAACTCGACGAGCGCAGCGCCAGCCTGTCGGGCGCGCGAACACTCGTCGACGCCCTGCATCTGCAGGCGACGGGCGGACACGCGCCCCTCGAGTGAACGCGTCGGGACCGAAGCGACCGTCACCCGTCGGCGGACACCCCACGCCGCGCAAGGCTGATCCACCGGTCCGCCCCGATCACCAGATGGTCGAGGACCTCCACGCCGACCAGTTCCCCCGCGCGCATCAGCCTGCGGGTGATCGCCTCGTCGTCCCGGGACGGGGTGGGATCGCCCGACGGGTGGTTGTGGGCGAGCACGACGGCCGAGGCGTTCGCCAGAAGCGCGTCTCGGAGGACCTCCCGAGGGGACATGAACGTGTGGTCGATCGAGCCGACGCTCACGGTCACCACGGCGCGCAGACGATGCTTGGTGTCGAGCAGGGCCGCGACGCAGCGCTCCCGGTCCGCGCCGTCGAACGCCGGGACGAGGACGCGGGCCGCCGCGTCCGGTGAGGTCACCTCCGCGCGGCGTAGCGGTGGGTCCACGACGCCGAACCGGTCACACGTGGCACATCCGGGACCGGGACGCACCGCGCCCGTGCTCGGAGCAGCAGTCCAGGTGTCGGGCACGGCGATCTGGGTCACGGGATGCTCCCTGTCGGACGAGGGAGCCATCGTGCACGGCCGGGAGGACGTCGACGCCTCGGAGCGCCGCGAGCCTGGGGACTACTGGAAGCGGCCGGGGAAGAAGATCTCGAGTTCGCGCGCCGCGCTCTCGGGCGAGTCCGAACCGTGGACGATGTTCTCCCCGATCACGGTCGCGAAGTCGCCGCGGATCGATCCGGGCGTGGCCTCGATGGGGTTGGTCGCACCCATGAGGGTCCGCATGCCGGTGATGGCGTCGTCACCGGCGACACACATCGCCACGAGCGGTGCAGAGGTGATGAACTCGACGAGTTCCCCGAAGAACGGGCGCTCGACGTGCTCGGCGTAGTGGGCCTCGGCGACCGACCGGTCGATGGTGCGCAGCTCGACGGCCTCCAGGGTCCATCCCTTGCGCTCGATGCGACCGATGACCTCACCGACCAGTCCACGGCGGACTCCGTCGGGCTTCACGAGGATGAGCGTCTTCTCCACTGCCACCGGTGACCTCCATGGTCGTCTGCTGCGTCGTGCGTGTCGGGACCCGTACGCGACCGTCCACGCCGCCGGTCCGGGGCGACCAGCCTAATGCGGATCGACCGCGCCTAGGTGTCGTCGCCCGGCAGGTGGAGGTCACGTGCCTCACCCACGGTGTGCAGGGAGCCGGTGACGAGGATCCCGTCGCCGTCGGACACGAGGTGGGCGGCCAGGTCGAGCGCCTCTGCGACGGAGTCGGCAGCCTCGACGACCACACCCGTGGACCCCCAGACCTCGAGCGCCGCCTCACGCATCTGGTCGATCCCGGCCGCCCGAGGCGAGTCGGCGCGCGTGACGACCACGTGCGACGCGACGGTCCCGAGCGCCGACAGGATCCCGGTGACGTCCTTGTCGTCGAGACAGGCCACGACGAGCACCAGCTCCCGGAAACCGAACGACTCCTCCAGTGCGGCGGCGACGGCTCGCGCCCCGAGCGGGTTGTGGGCTCCGTCGAGCACGATCGTGGGGTCGCGGTGCACGACCTCCAGCCGACCGGGGACCTTCACGGCGGCGAACCCCTCGCGCAGCGCGTCGTCGTCCATCGAGGCGAACGAGTCCCCGGTCAGCGCCGCGAACGCGGCGAGCGCGACCGCGGCGTTACGAGACTGGTGCTCCCCGTACAACGGGACCAGCACGTCGGTCACGACCCGATCGCCCACCCGCAGGTCCAGGAACCGCCCCCCCATCGCGACACGGTCGGACGTGACGTCGAACTCCACGCCCAGCCGCCAGAGGGGCGCCTCGTGCTCGCGCGCGGCGGCAGCGACGACGGCGGCGACCTCGTCGGACTGGCGCGACGAGACGACGTGCGAACCGGGCTTGACGATCCCGACCTTCTCGCCGGCGACCTCCACCGGCGTGCCACCCAGTTCGGTGTGGTCGAGGTCGATCTCGCCGAGCACCGCGACGTCGCCACGCACGACGTTGGTGGCGTCCCATCGTCCGCCCATGCCGACCTCCACGACCCCGACGTCGACCGGCGCGTCGGCGAACCACGCGAACGCCATGGCGGTGAGCATCTCGAAGAACGTGACCGTGTCCGCCTCGGCACCCGCGGAGGTCCGGGCGTGGTCGTCGACCAGGTCGGCGAGCGCGGCGACCTCGTCGTGGACGCGGGCGAACGATCCGGGGTCGATGGCCTCGCCAGCCCGACCGATCCGTTCACGGATCGACTGCAGGTGGGGCGAGGTGTACGTGCCGGCGCTGATCCCGACCGCCGCACACAGGGCCGCGACCATGCGCACCGTCGAGCCCTTGCCGTTGGTGCCGGTCACGTGGACCGTCGGGTAGGCCAGCTGGGGATCACCGAGCAGACCCGTGAGTTCGGTGATCCTGGCCAGGTCCGGGATCATGCGTCCGGGGCCCCTGGCGAGCAGCGCGTCGCGCGCACGTTCGAACGCGGCGCGCTCCGCGGCGGTGACGGCGTCGTCGGTCACGTCGGCACGTCAGCCGGAGGTGGCGGGGCGGTCGACGGCCGCGAGCGCGTCACGCTGCTGCGCGAGTTCCGCCGCGGTCCGGTCGAGTTCGGTGAGTCGCGCGCGTTCACGTTCCACGACCTCGGCCGGCGCGCGGGACACGAACGACTCGTTGGCGAGCTTGCCCTCGATTCGTCCCCGCTCCTGCGCGACACGATCGAGTTCACGGTCGAGGCGTTCGACCTCTCCCGCCACGTCGATCAGCCCGGCCAGCGACACCTGGGCCCGTCCCGCCGGGAACACGATGGTCGACGTCCCGGGAACCTCGTCGAGCGCGTCGGCGAACACCAGGCCCGAGAGTCCGGCGAGCGAGGCCACGAGACCGGCCTGCTGCTCGAGCAGGTCACGCTGGTCGGACTCCAGGACCAGTTCGAACCGGGCGGAGGGGGCGATGCGGTTCTGGGACCGGAACCGGTTGACCTCTGTCACCAGCCCGCGAAGCACGTCGAACCCTTCCTCCGCGTCCGCGTCGACCAGTCCGTCGTCGTGCTCCGGCCACTGCGCGACCATCAGCGAGTCATGTCCCCCCGGCGACCCGGTGAGGGTGCGCCACATGGCCTCGGTGACGAACGGCATCACGGGGTGCAGCAGGCGCAGGACCGTGTCCAGCACGTGCGCGAGCGTCTGGCGGGCCACGGCGGCCTCGTCCGGATCGTCCCCGTGCATGCGGCGCTTGAGCGACTCGAGGTACCAGTCGGCGAGTTCGTCCCACACGAAGTGGTAGAGCCCACGCGCCGCGACCGGCCAGTCGTAGGCGTCGTACGCGTCGTCGACCTGCGCGTGCATCCGCGTGAGGCGGCTGAGGATCCAGCGGTCCTCGAGCGCTCGCGCCTCGACAGTCGGCAGGTCACCGGGAGTGGTGCCGTCGAGGTTGCCGAGCGCGAACCGGCCGGCGTTCCACAGCTTGTTGGCGAACCGTCGCGCGCCCTCGACCCACTCCTCGGCCATCGGGACGTCGGTGCCCGGGGCCGCCGAGCGCATGAGCGCGAAGCGGGTCGCGTCGGCCCCGTAGGTGTGGATGAGGTCGAGTGGGTCGATCACGTTGCCGAACGACTTCGACATCTTCTTGCCGTGCTCGTCGCGCACGAGCCCGTGGTTGTGCACGACGCGGAACGGCACCTCGTCGGTGAACCACAGGCTGATCATCAGCATGCGGCTCACCCAGAACGTGTTGATGTCGTACCCGGTCACCAGCGTCGACGTCGGGAACCAGGTCTGCAGTTCGGGGGTGGGTTCGGGCCAGCCGAACACGCTGAAGGGCCAGAGCTGGGACGAGAACCACGTGTCGAGCACGTCGGGGTCCTGCTCCCAGCCGTCCTCGGTGACGTCGTCGCGGCTGACACGGACCTGCCCGTCCGGTCCGTACCACGCCGGGATGCGGTGTCCCCACCAGATCTGGCGCGAGATGCACCAGTCGTGGAGGTTGTCGAGCCACTCGAGGAATCCGCGCGTGCTCGACTCGGGAACGAACACGGTCCGGCCGTCGCGCACCGCCTGCGCGGCACGTTCGGCGAGCGGACGCATCGACACGAACCACTGCTCGGACAGGCGAGGCTCCACCACCGTGTCACACCGTGAGCAGTGACCTACGGCGTGCTCGTGGCGGTCCACCCCGAGCAGCAGGCCCTGCTCGTCGAGTGCGGCCACGACGGCGCGACGCGCGTCGAAGCGGTCGAGGCCCGCGAACCGTTCCCCCACCGCGTCGGTGGTCGCGGCTGCCTCGTCGAGGATGTCGATCACCTCGAGGTCGTGACGCAGCGCCATCTCGTGGTCGTTGGGGTCGTGGGCCGGGGTGATCTTGACCGCACCGGACCCGAACTCCGGGTCGACGTACTCGTCGGCGATGATCGCGAACTCACGGTCCTGGAACGGGTGACGAACCCTCCGTCCGACGAGCGCGCGATAGCGGTCGTCGTCGGGATGCACGGCGATCGCGGTGTCCCCGAGCATCGTCTCCGGACGGGTGGTCGCGACCTCGATGCCGTCACCCGAACCGTCCGCGAACGGGTAGCGGAAGCGGGTGAGCTCACCCTCCACGTCGCGGTGCTCGACCTCGATGTCGGACAGCGCGGTGGCACAGCGCGGACACCAGTTGATGAGGCGGTTGCCTCGGTAGATCAGCCCCTGTTCGTACAGCGCGACGAACACCTCGCGCACGGCGCGAGAGCGGTCCTCGTCGAACGTGAACACCTCTCGGTCCCAGTCGGCCGACGCACCGAGTTCACGAAGCTGGCGCAGGATCGTGCCCCCGGACTCCTCGCGGAACCGCCACACACGGTCGATGAACGCGTCACGTCCGAGTTCGTGGCGGTCGGTGCCCTCGGTGGCGAGCAGACGTTCCACCACGTTCTGCGTGGCGATGCCGGCATGGTCGGTGCCCGGGATCCACACGGCGTTGCGCCCACGCATGCGTTCGCGCCGGATGATCGCGTCCTGGATCGCGTTGTCCAGTGCATGGCCCAGGTGGAGCGATCCGGTGACGTTCGGGGGCGGGATGACGATGGAGAAGGGCTCCCCGTCGTCGTCCGGCGACGCGTGGAACAGCCCCGCGGACTCCCAGTCGAGGTAGAGGTCCGGTTCCACGGCGGCAGGGTCGTACGCCTTCGGAAGGTCGGTCATCAGGTCGGTCCGTCGGTCGCGGTGCGGGGTGCCGCAGGTCGGCCGACGATGCTACTGCCGTGCCGGGTCAGCTCGTCGCCGCGCTGGTGTCCTGCCACACGATCATCTGCCACGTGTCGAAGTCGTCGATCCAGACCAGCGGCTCCGCCGACCCGTCGGCGGGCACGACCAGCAGTCGACGGGCACTGTCACTCATCGCCACCCAGTCCCCGTCGGGCGAGCGCCGGCCCTGGTCGACCCGGTAGGCCTCGGGGGCCTCCACCTCCCAGACCACGGTGTCCGACATCTCGAGCGTGACGACGAGCACACCGTCGCGGTGGGTCGAACGCACGTACTCGCCCTCGGGGAACGTGGGTGGATCCTCCACGTTGCGCCGCGACACCACGCGGCCGTCGACCGGGTCGATGACCAGTTCGAGCTCCCCGACCGACGTCCAGCTGCGCACGTGGATGCCGTCGGACGTCCAGGAGATCACGTCGCCCCCACGGTCGTCGCAGTACAGCTCCCGCACCGTGCCGTCCGGTTCGGCGACGTTGACGCAGGTGCCACGCTCGCTCCACGCCGTCCAGGCGACGCCGGCAGAGGGCCCTGCCGTGGACTCGGACACCGACGCGAGGGCGGGCGGACGGGCGACCCCGAACGCGAGCACGACGGCGAACACCCCGACCACCACCGCGGCCGCGGCGACGAGCGAGACCACGCGACGGCGGGCCGAGCCATGGTCGGTCGACGGCGCGTCGGGCGACGTGTCGGAGCCGGGCGGCGTCGCCGGCGTGTCGACGGTGTCGGTCATGGGGACTCACCTCCGTGCGCGGTCACATGACCGCGGGCGACCTCCCGGCGAGCCCGACCGAGCCCGACCGCGAGCAGCACGAGCAGCACCCCGACGAGCAGCAGTGTCGCCGGGGCTCCGATCACGTCTCCGAACAGTTCGAACACCAGCTGCGGGACGAGCACGAACAGACCGATCGCACCGACCACGAGCCGGTGGAGTTCGTCGGCCCACACCGACCAGGCGACCACCGCGCCGGCGGCGAGCACGCCCACCACGAGTGCGCCGGTCCGCTCGGTCGCGAACGAGGCGACCTGCGTGCCGACGAGCACCAGTCCCGCTCCGACGACGTCGGCGAGCACCACCGGACGCAGCGCGCCCCCCCATGCCGCGAGTGTCCAGGCAACCCCGACGGACGCGACGACCAGCCCGTACCACGTCGGCTCAGGCGTGAGCGTCGGCACGCTCAGTGCCGCCGTCAGGGTGACGACGAGCGACACGGCGAGGGCGAGCTGAAGCAGCGCACGCGCCTGCAGCGAGTAGAGCACCACTGCGGCGACGAACGCCGTGCCTCCGGCCAGCACCGCGGTCCAGGGCTCGCTGAGGTCGAGCACGTCGTGACCGAGGGTGGCACCGAACCAGGCGACGCCGGCCACCGACGCCGTCCACAGCACCGATGCGAGCCGCTGGAGCGCAGGCGACGTGCCACGCAGGGTCGCGCCCGCCCCCATCAGGGCGACGGTGAGCGTGGCGATCACGGCCAGCTTCGCCCAGTCGAACAGGTCCTCCCAGACCTCGCCGAAGAGCATCACGAGTGCCCCGAGCGCGAGCGCGGCACCCACGTAGCCGATGGCCTCCGCGCCGGTCGTGGTTCGGGCCGGTGCGACCTGGGCAGGTCGGGGCGCGTCCGAAGGCGCGGTCGTCGCGACGGGCCCGGACGCGTCGGTCAGCGGGTTGACGGTCGACTCGTGGGCGACGATCTGGTCGGCCTGCTCCGCGGTGATGATCCCTGCGGCGCTCCACGCGTCGACGCGTCGGCGCAGCGACGGGCCGGACTCGGGCTCGAGCGTCACGTGCACCGTCCTCCTGTGTGCTGTCCGAACGATGGCACGTCATCCGTGGTGTTCGGAGCGGTTCCGGTCGGTGCCGGGGCCCGTGCACTCATGGTGCCCCATCCGAGGCCGTTCCGCGCGCACGTTCGACCACCACCTGCGACCCCGGTTGGCCGGCGAGCAGTTCGGACGGGTCGGTGTTCGCACCGCACACGACCGCGACCACACGTTCCCCGACGTCAGGCCGGTACGCACCCGACGTGAGCGCGGCGACGGCGGCCGCGCCCCCGGGTTCGGCGACCAGGCGGGTGGTGTCCCACAGGCAGCGCATGGCGTCGACGACGGCCTCGTCGTCGACGAGCACGTTGCCGGCGACTCGGTCGCGAAGCGCCCAGGCGATGTCGCCGATTCGCCGGGCACCCAGCGACGACACCGCGATGCCGGACACGTCCACGTCGACCGGTTCTCCGGCCTCCAGCGCACGGGCGAGCGTCGGCGTGCCGGTGGTCTCGACCGCGATCACCCGGACCCGGTCGCCCACTGCTGCGGCGATGCCGGCCAGCAGACCACCGCCACCGCAGGCGACGAGCACCGTGTCGGCGTCCGTGTCCTGTTCGACCTCCAGCGCGAGCGTGCCCTGGCCGGCGACCACCTCGAACTGGTCGTACGCGTGCGCCAGGAGTGCGCCGGTACGCGAGACGTGAGCACGGGACGCCTCGAGGGCCTGCGCGTAGTGGCCGTCCACGACCCGCACGGTGGCACCGGTCCGGGCGAGCGCGTCCAGCTTTGCGCGGGGTGAGGTGGCCGGCACGAAGATGGTCGCGGGCACACCGAGGCGTGTCGCAGCCCAGCAGACGGCGAGCCCGAAGTTGCCGCCGGACGCGGCGACCACTCCGGGTGCGGGGACCTCGACCCCGGTGAGCAGCGCCATCGCCCCGCGCACCTTGAAGGATCCGGTGGGCTGGAGCAGGTCGAGCTTGAGGATGACGCTGCCGGCCGCCAGCGTGCCGGACTCCACGGTGAGCACGGGTGTGCGGCGCACGTGGCCGGCGATGCGGACGGCTGCGGCCTCGACCGCGCGCCGGTCGGGGACGCTCAGGCGGAACGCTCCCGCGGTTCGACCTCGCGGAGCCGGTCGTGCGGCACCAGCGTCGGATTGGTGCGTTCCCGCACGGTCTGGGCGGTGATGAGGCACCGACTGACGTCCTCGCGGGACGGCAGCTCGTACATGGTGCTCAGCAGCACCTCCTCGAGGATGGCACGCAGACCCCGGGCACCGGTCTGGCGCAGGATCGCCAGGTCGGCGATGGCCTCGAGCGCGTCGTCCTCGAACTCGAGTTCCACGCCGTCGAACTCGAAGAACCGCTGGTACTGGCGGGTCAGCGCGTTGCGTGGGCTGGTCAGGATGTCGACGAGCGCCTCACGGTCGAGGGGCTCGACCGAACTGACCACCGGCAGACGTCCGATGAACTCCGGGATGAGCCCGTAGCGCACCAGATCCTCGGGCAGCACGTCGCGCAGCAGGTCGGCGAGGTCCTGGTCGCGAGCCGCGACGACCTCTGCACCGAACCCGACACCCCGGCGCCCCTGCCGCTGTTCGATGACCCGTTCCAGACCCGCGAACGCCCCCCCACAGATGAACAGGATGTTGGTCGTGTCGATCTGGATGAACTCCTGGTGGGGATGCTTGCGTCCGCCCTGCGGCGGCACGGAGGCGATCGTTCCCTCCAGGATCTTGAGCAGCGCCTGCTGGACGCCCTCGCCCGACACGTCCCGCGTGATCGACGGGTTGTCGGACTTGCGGGCGATCTTGTCGACCTCGTCGATGTAGATGATGCCCGTCTCGGCCTTCTTGACGTCGAAGTCGGCGGCCTGGATCAGCTTGAGCAGGATGTTCTCGACGTCCTCGCCGACGTAGCCGGCCTCCGTGAGGGCGGTCGCGTCGGCGATGGCGAACGGGACGTTGAGGACGCGCGCCAGGGTCTGCGCGAGCAGGGTCTTGCCGGAACCGGTCGGACCCAGCAGCAGGATGTTGGACTTCTGGAGTTCGACGTCCTCACCCGATGCGCTCTGGGACGTGTCGACCTGGATGCGCTTGTAGTGGTTGTAGACGGCGACGGCGAGCGACTTCTTGGCGGCGTCCTGGCCGACCACGTAGTCGTTGAGGAAGGAGAAGATCTCCTTGGGCTTCGGCAGTTCGTCGAGCCGGAGCTGCGCGGGTTCGGCGAGCTCCTCCTCGATGATCTCGTTGCACAGGTCGATGCACTCGTCGCAGATGTAGACACTCGGGCCCGCGATGAGCTTCTTGACCTGCTTCTGGGACTTGCCACAGAAACTGCACTTCAGGAGTGCGTCTCCCTCACCGAACTTGGCCATCACCGCCTCGTTGGTCGCACCCCGTCTCCACGCCGGACCGTGCGGTCTCCGTCGTGCACCGTGCGGTCCGGCTCCCATGGTCGGACCGACGAGACGTCGATGGTAACCCGCGCGTCATCGCGACGCCGAGCGAGGACGTCACGACGAGGGGGCGAGTGCTGCCGCAGCCTGCTTCCGACTGGAGATGATCTCGTCGATGATCCCGTAGTCCTTGGCGCCCTGGGCGTCGAGGATGAAGTCGCGATCGGTGTCGGCCGCGATCCGCTCGGGGGTCTGGCCGGTCTTCTCCGCCAGGATCTCGTTGAGCAGGTCACGCATCCGCAGGATCTCGGTCGCCTGGATCTCGATGTCGACCGACTGACCCTCGGCACCGCCGGAGGGCTGGTGCAGCAGGACGCGCGAGTGCGGGAGCGCGAAGCGCTTGCCCGGGGTACCGGCGGCGAGCAGCACCGCGGCGGCGGACGCGGCCTGACCCATGCAGGTCGTCTGCACGTCGCAGCGGATGTACTCCATCGTGTCGTAGATGGCGAACAGCGCCGTGATCGACCCGCCCGGGGAGTTGATGTACAGGGCGATGTCCTTCTCCGGGTCCTCGGACTCGAGGTGGAGCAGCTGCGCCATGACGACGTTGGCGATCTCGTCGTTGACCGGCGTGGCGAGGAAGACGATCCGCTGCTGGAGCAGACGCGAGTAGATGTCGAAGGCGCGTTCGCCCCGGTTCGTCTGCTCGATGACCGTCGGCACGAGGTAGTTCGACGGCGACGCCGGACCGAGCAGGTCCGCGGCGGTCGACGACGAGTGTCCGGACAGTTCCACGCACCACTCCGATCGGCTCACGAGAGCGGGCAGCGTACCCACCGGTCCGACACCCGCCCCGGGCCTGCGCCCCAGTGCCGCAGGCCCGCCACCGGCGTGGTCACTGACCCGGGACGATGATCCTCGGCGCGTCCTCACCCGCGTCACCGGCGTCGCCCGGCTCCTGACCGGGAACGATCAGACCCGGCGCGGCCTCGTCCTCGGCCTCCTCGTCGTCGGACGGCAGGATGTCCAGGTTGCGCAGCACCTCCTCGGAGGGCTCCCCGTCGATCGTCGAGGCGTCGACGACCGCGTCGATCGCACGCCGACGCATGATGTCGCCGACCAGCGCGGGCAGGCTGCCCTGCTCCTGGATGATCCGTGCGATCTCCTCGGGCTGCATCTGGTTCTGCTGGGCGTGGCGGACGATCTCCGCCTCGATGTCGCTCGGCTCGATGCGAACCTCGAGCTGGTTCGCGAGCTGGTCGAGCACGATGCGTGCCCGCACCGCTCCGGTGGCCTGCTCGCGGGCCTGCCGTTCGAAGGTCTCCCGGTCGGTGCCCTGCAGTTCGAGCAGCTGTTCGACGTCCATCCCGAACTGCTCGGCCTGGTGTTCGAGCTGGTGGAGACGCTCCTGCACCTCCCCCTCGATCATCGCGGGCGGCAGCGTCACCTCGGCACGCGCCAGGTAGGCCTCGAGCACCTGGCTGCGCAGGTGCTGCTGGGCCTCCAGCACGCGGCGGCGTTCCATCGAACGGCGGACGTCGGCCCGCAGTTCGGCGATGGTGTCGAACGAGGATGCGGTCGTGGCGAAGTCGTCGTCGAGTTCAGGCAGCGTCTTGGCACGCACGTCGGTGACGTGGACCCGCAGCGTCGCCTCGCGTCCTCCGTGCTCCGGGAATCCCTCGGGCAGCGTGTCCTCGAACTCGACGTCGGCACCGGCGACGGCCCCGACCAGCAGGTCGTCGAGCTTCGGGGTCACTCCCCCGGAGCCGACCTCGTAGAGCGCGTCGGACACCCGGGCCTGCTCGATGACCTGCCCGTCCACCTCGACCTCGAGGTCGACGGTGACCAGGTCCCCGGTCTCGGCCGGGCGATCGACCTCGTCGACCTCGGCGAAGCGGTCACGCAGACCTTCGAGGTGCTCCTCGATGGCCGACTCGGCGACCTCCCAGTCGGGGAAGGAGACGTTGATGCCCGTGTGGTCGGGAGCCTCGAACTCGGGGCGGACCTCCACGGTGGCCGTGAAGGCGCATCCCTCGGCCTCGTCGAATCGATCCACGTCGAGTTCCGGCTGGGCGACCGGGTTGAGCTCCTGTTCGCGCAGGGCCTCCACGTAGTAGTCGGAGATGGAGTTCTCCATCGCAGCCTGGGCGATGGCGCCCTCCCCGAGCCGCTGCTCGAGGATGCGCCGTGGCGCCTTGCCCGGACGGAATCCGGGAAGGTTGACCTGCTTGGCGAGCTCACGCGCAGCATGGTCGAAGGCGCGCTTCACGCGTTCGGGCTCGACCTCGACGGTCAGTCTGACACTGACCTCGTCGAGCTTCTCGACAGACGTCTTCACGTTCGGTGGTCCTTGCATCGTGGAGTGGATGGAGGGCAGGTGCTGCCCGGTCGTCGGGGATGGTCCCACCTCACCGGGCAGGTGTCCATCCGGCGCGCGCGGTGCTCGGCCGACTGCGGGGGGTTCGGGTGCGGTACCGGCCCCGCCGGGAGGGTTGGTCCGCGCGGCTACCCTTCCGCCGTCCGGGGTGTGGCGCAGCTTGGTAGCGCACCTGCTTTGGGAGCAGGGGGTCGTCGGTTCGAATCCGGCCACCCCGACGGATGCCGGAGGTCAGCGACCTCCGCTGCGCCGTGCCGTCTCCTGCCTGGTGACCTCCCGGTCGACCTGCCGCCACAGGTCGTCACGCACCTCGACGACGGCCTGGAACAGGTCCCGCTGCGTGGACGTGGCGACCATGCGGTTCATGCCGCTGATCCAGCACTCGAGCACCATGCGCTGCTTGTTGCTGTCGCGATCCTTGACGGAGATCTCGAGTTCGACCTGCTCGGGCTCCCAGCGTGACAGGCGACGTTCGAGCCTGCCGAAGAGCGTCTCGCGTACACGGTCGTACTCGTCCGGACGGAACTCCGGGACGATGCGGAGTCGATCACTGAGTTCAGCCACGCGGTCCTCCTGGCAACGGTGATCGCCACGCTACCCGTCGCGGGACGGCACGTTCTCCCCGGTAGCATGCCCAGCCACGCGGGTGTAGCTCAATGGCCAGAGCCCCAGCCTTCCAAGCTGGTTATGCGGGTTCGATTCCCGTCACCCGCTCCACGGTGAAGCGCCGGACCCATGCGTCGCGGCGTGCGCACCGCAGCCGGACCTCGATGGGACGAGGCTCGAGGTGTCCACGGGGCCGTGACGGGGTGCATTCGATTGCGCTGGACATCCAGACCCCTCCCTCCTAGGGTCGTCGTACGGCGGCAGTGGGAGCGGTCCCGCCGAATCGACTCGACGCACGCGTCGCGCGACGTTCGAGCCGTCCTCTGGGGGGGACTCCTGCGTGCTGCCGTGCACGCCGAACCGTGTGTGCCACCGGGGCAGACCTCCCACGGCGCACAGGGCTCGGGCATCCGCGACGCGGATGCGCCCGTTGGGCACGGACCCGGCGGGCAGCCGACGACCGGCAACGAGCAGGAGAGGGAGATGCAGACACCCAGAAGAAGGACCACCCTGCGCTGGCTGGCCACGATGATGGTCACCGCGCTCGTCCTCGCGGCCTGTGGCGGCGGCGACGACACCGCGGCCGAGGCGCCACCGGAGCCCGAACCGGCTCCCGAGGCACCCGCCGACGAGGCAGACGACCCCGGCGAACCAGACGGGCCGCCGTACTACACCGACCCCAGCCTGTCGACGCTCGACATCATCTTCGAACGTGACCGGCTCACCGTCCTGATGTACGCGCTGCCCGCACTGGACCGCAACTGGCAGCACGTCTTCGACGAGGTCAACATCACCTACACCGAGGACGCCGTCGCACCCCTGGTGGGTGGCGCCGCCTGGATCGCGCAGGGCGAGCCCGCACTGGTCTGGCCCGCGCTCGAACAGGGCGTGCTCGACGGGGTGATCGTCGCCATCACCGACGACACCGAGTTCTGGTACATGATGTGCAACGAGGGCATCGAAGGACCCGAGGACATGGTCGGGCTGCGCATCACCGGTGGAGCGATCGGTGACTCCTGGATCACCGTGGGACGCATCATCCTGCGCGACTTCATGGGCATGGATCCCGACGACATGGAATGGGTGTCGGTCGGTGGTGGGTCCGACGGACGCATGGAGGCCGCGCTGGCCGGCGAGGTCGACTGCTTCATGGGTCAGCCGCGCAACCTCGAACCGATCGAGGAGGTCGGCGGCAGTGCGGTGTTCGCCGAACAGGTCGACAACGCACAGTTGCAGTACGTGGTGCGTCGCGACACCTGGGAGAACAACCGTGACGCCGTGTGCGCCGCACTCGAGGGCCACCTGGAGGCGCTGACCTGGATGTTCGACTACCAGGAGGAGCGGGCGGCTGACAAGGTGCCCGCACTCGAGGAACTGTGGGAGCGCTACGGCTACGACCCGGAGACCGTCGAAGGCCCGTGGTTGGCGACCTACCCGTTCGTTGCGGCACGTGACCTCGGCGCATCCGCCGTGGCGCTCGACCGCCAGATGGAACTCCACAAGAGCGCCGACGAGCCGGTGATCTCCGACGACTTCGACTGGCGCGACTACGCGGACTTCTCGTGCCTGTGGGAGCTGCAGGAACTCTACGGGTACACCCCGAACCCGGATCCCGCGGACCTGTGACCGTTCCGACCCCGGACCGGTGACACACGGCCGGTCCGGTTGACACGACACGCGGCCCCGCGCGACACGCACACCCGTGCCTGCTCGCGCGGGGCCGCTGCGTGCCGTGCCTGCGCCGTTGACACCACGACCACGGGACGCGAGTCTTCGGAGTCGACGTCGGGGACGGGGACGGGGGCGGGGGCGCTCGGGCGGCTCCGGCACACGGCTCGGGCACATGGCTCGGGCACACGGCCCGGGCCGGACTCCACCGATCGAGGAGGACCCCATCGGACCACTGCGCTACTCCATCAACGTCACCGTCGACGGATGCTGCGACCACATGGCGGTCCCTGCCGACGAGGCTCTGCACCGTCACGCGTCGGACACCCTCGCCCAGGCGGACGCGCTCCTGTTCGGTCGGGTCGTCTACGAGATGATGGAGACCGCGTGGCGACCCACGCCGGAGGGCGAGTGGCCCGAGTGGATGGAACCGTGGATGGAGCCCTTCGCGCGCACCATCGATGCGGCGAGCAAGCACGTGGTGTCGTCCACACTCGACCACGTCGACTGGAACGCCGAACTCGTGCGCGGCGACCTCGCCACGGCCGTCCGAACGCTCAAGGAGCGGTCACGTGACGGGGTGCTCACCGGCGGCGTCCAGCTGCCCCTGGCGCTGGCCGAACTTGGGCTGATCGACGAGTACGAGTTCGTCGTGCATCCCAGGATCGCCGGTCGCGGGCCGACGCTGTTCGCAGGCCTGTCACGTCACGTGGATCTGGAACTCGTGAGCCGACGGGAGTTCGGCGCCGGAGTGGTGGCCCTGCGCTACCTGCCCCAGCGCTGACCGGGCGGTCGGCGCGTCACCGCGCTCGTCTCGCGCGCACGAAGGACCGGACCCCAAGGCCCACGTACACGGCCAGCACCAGCACGGTCACCAGCGACGTCACGGCCGCAGGCTCGGCGTCCCCGAGCCCCGCGATCCTCGGGAGCGAACCGAGGAGGCCCAGCAGGGCGACGGCCAGCGCGGCGTGCAGCGCATGGTGCCCCGCCCCGGTGCTCGACGCGACGAGCCCGAGCACGCCGATGACGACACCGAGCACCGCCGGCAGCAGCGCCGTCATGCTGGCGAAGTCGGTGGCGATGTACGCCCCCACCCCCACCACGACGAGCACGACACCGACGATCTGGGTCACCCTGGCCATGAACCGACTCCTCTGCATGCACGTTGCGGAGCCGCGGTCGCGGTCCGCAGACGGGCAGTGTGCCAGGAGCGCGATGCACCCGCAGCATCGTCGCACCCGTGCCCGAGGAGGCAACGCCCTGATCGAGCGCAGCGGCGTGTCAGTGCTCCGGGAGGTCGGAGTCTGACCCGGCTCGCTCGGCGAGGGCCTCGCCCACGTCGGCCGGAAGGTCCTTCGCAGGAGCGACCGCATCCCACATGGCCGCCTCGTTGGGAGGTGCCCACCACACGCGCCGCACACCCTCGACGGGACGCGCGAAGATCCGTGCCGTCGACTCCTCGAGCAACGCGCGAACGTGCTCCATGTCGACGTCGACCAGGCGACCACCGCGCTTGCGGACCGTTCCCGCGATGATCACCGTGTCGATCTGACGGCTGTCGGACTGGTACAGCAGGTGGGCGGACGCGTCCGCACGTGACCGACCGAACTCCCCCTCGTGGATCAGCAGGATGTCGGCCTCCTTGCCCGGTGTCAGGCTGCCCACGGTGTCGTCGAGTCCGAGGGCGATGGCGCCACCCAGTGTCCCCTGACGCAGCACGTCGGCGGGCGTCTGGGTGGGAAGGCCCGGACGGCGGATCAACGCGCGTCCCTGCGCCCTCTCTCGCCGGGAGTCGTCGTGGTGCTGCGCCTCCGCGACCAGACGCATGGCGTGGAACAGGTCACCGTTGGCGAAGATGACCGAGTCGATGCCGTAGGACACGTTGATCCCCCGGCGCACCGCCTCGTTCACGTGCCAGTTGAGTCCGTTCCTGAAGTCGATGACGGGGGTGATCGCCACCGACATCCCGTGTTCGCTGATGAGCCGGTACTCGTGGTCGTTGTACGAGCGGCAGTGCGACGGGAGGATGTCGGGCCCCAGGTCGACGTTCTCCGCGAATCTCCAGAAGTGGTCGAAGGTCGTCGAGTGGACGGTCATGTGCAGGCCGTGCTCCCGGGCGAACTCCGACTCGCGTCGGTTCCAGTCCCAGCGGTCGCCGGCAGCATGGACGAAGTGCATGTCGGTGAGCGCCATCCCGGCGGTGAGCAGGCCGTCTCCGTCGTCCTCCTCGATCTGCCGGGCGAACTCACGGGCGAGTTCGAGCCGCTCCTCGTGCGTCGACCGGAACCCTGCACGTCGAGGATTCATCGACGGGCAGAACAGGGAACGCAGACCGGCGTCGCGCGTTCCCCGCAACGACGCCTCACCCTCCTCGACACTGGGGATGTCGTGCACGTGGTCGATGGAGGTGGTGGTCCCGTTGCCGATCAGTTCGAGGGCCCCGACGTAGTTGGCGGCGTACTTGTCGGCAGCGGTGTAGTTCTGGCGAAGTCGCTTCACGTTCGCCTGGTACTCGGGCCCGATGTAGTGCGCGGCGGCGCCCCGGATCGGCGTCTGCCAGAGGTGTGCATGCGCGTCGACGAAGCCAGGCGTGACGAACATCCGGGTCGCGTCGATGACCTCGTCGACCTCCTCGTCGATCCGCGGCGCGACGTCGCGGATCGTGCGACCCTCGACGAGCACGTCGCCCCGGTCGAGTTCTCCGATCCGCTCGTCCATCGACAGGACGGTTCCACCCCTGATGAGAATGCGACGATCAGCCATGACTTCTCCCGTCTGCTCGTGAACTCGGCCCCGGGCGCGGCCCCCACCCGTCCCGGCGAACGGGTGGGGGCCCGGGTGCTCGATCAGCGGATCACTCGACCAACCTGATCTCGCGGTACCTCAGGTGCGACGGGAACCACACCTGGCCGGAGACTCCCTCGATCCGCGACGGGTCCCACGCTGCCGCCTGTGGGGTGTCGTAGAAGAAGCACGCGAGCGCCTCCTCGTGGACCGTGCGGGTGAACTCCTCCCAGATCTCGCGCTGCTCCTCGAGGGTCTGGGCCGACGCGCCACGCTCGAGGATCTCGTCGAGCGCGGGGTGGGTCACACCGAAGGGGTTCGCCGTTCCGGTAGGCGACCAGCGGTGGTTGTAGTAACCCGGAATCCCGGCGTCCTCCGACGAACTGGTGTTGAAGTACATCGGATAGTCACCGCTCTGATAGTTCGAGAAGTACTGCGGTGTGGTCAACGCGTCGACCGACACGTCGATGCCGATCTCCCGCAGTTGCTGGGCCACGATGAGCATGGCCGTCTCCTGCGGCGGGAACGACGGGATGGAGAAGCTCAGCGACGGGTTGCCAGCGGCCTCCAGGTAGTCACGAGCAGCATCGAGATCGTGCTGGTAGTCGTCGAGACCCTCCACGTACCCGATCTGGCCGGGGTTGTGTCGCTGTGGATGCCGCTCGGCCTGGCCGTCGTACTGGGCGATCCTCATGGGCTCGAAGTCCAGCGCGTGACAGATGGCCCGACGGACGTTCGGGTCGGCGAGCAGGCCGTCCGTGTCGACGAAGTTCAACCCGTGGCGCAGGGACGGCCAGGTGGTCGTCTCCATGCCGGCAGCCTCGAGGGTCGGCAGGTCGGGAACCGCGACGCCGGCCACGTCCACGTCACCGCTGAGCACCGCGTTGACACGGGTCTCGTTCTCGAGGATCACGAGCACCTCGACGCGCTCCACGCCGACGGTCTCGGGCGCCCAGTAGTCCTCGTAGAACTCGAACGTGTAGAAGGACTCGTCCTGGGACTCCTCGGGCACGTAGCGCCAGGGTCCCGTTCCGACGGGCTCCGTGAACGAACCGTCGGCGAGCGCTGCGGGACTCACCATGAACCCAGCCCTGCGGGCCATGTTCTGCAGCAGCGCCTGGTCCGGGCGCGCCAGTTCGAGGCGGACCGTCAGGGGGTCGACGACCACGACAGTGTCGACCGCGTCGAACACGAAGTCCCACGTGCCGGGTTCGGTGCTCACGCGTTCGATGTTGGCCACCACGGCGTCGGCGTCGAATGGTGTGCCGTCCGTGAACGTCACCCCTTCGCGCAGGTGGAACGTGATGGCGTCGGCGCTCTCCTCCCACGACTCCGCGAGCTGCGGAACCACGGTCACACCGTCGGCCTCGAGGGTGACGAGCTTCTCGTAGACCAGTGCCGTGTAGGTCTCGTTCTGCAGCACGAGGTTGTTCCACGTGTTCGGCGAGAAGTTGATGCCGTAGCGCAGCGTCCCCGTCGGCTGTCGCGCCTCGTCCGCGCCGTCCTCGACCTGTTCGCCGTTGGACGGCGCATCCGGGCTCGTCCCACCAGCGCCCTCGGGCTCGTCACCTCCGCCACAGGCGGCGAGGATCAGCGCGGTGGCCACCCCCAGTGCGAGCCTTGGTATCCATCCTGATCGAGTCATCGACGCCTCCCTTGCCTCGGTGTCACGGGCACTCCCAGTGTCGAGGTCTCGGCCTCGACGGTCGGAAACGCTAGTGAACGGGGCACGGGGAATGATTGACAGATCGTCAACAATGGCGGGGTTTCTTTGCGTTCACGCTTCTCGCACTGTGAACAGCGGGGCGGCCCGTCGACGGACACGCGGTGGGGCCCGGCTCAGCCGGGCCCCACCGTCGAACACGTGCTCCTACAGCTCGTTCGGATCCGGGTTCAGCGGCAGGCCGTACAGCTCCTGCAGTTCCCACACGCACGAGAAGTCCGCGTAGTCCCGCCAGTCGAAGTCCGGTGAGATCGCCGGGTCGTCGACGCCCAGGTGGACCGAGAGCTGCGTGTCGAGCGCGTCGACGCTCGCGCCGAGGTCGCGGGACGACACGAACGGATACGTCGCGATCCACTGCGGCTCGACGATCGACTCGTCGTAGCCGTACGCGGTGAACAGTTCCTCGACGGCCGGGATCCTGTCGACGCCGAGCTCCTCCTCGTAGTCGAACAGCCACAGCATCGTCTCGAGGTGGCCCTCCATCGCTGCACAGACCGCGTCGTAGTGGTTCTCCCACGTCTCACGCGTGACCACGAACTGCAGCTGGGCGTTGTCCACCCGCTCGGCGAACAGGGCGCTGCCTCCCGCCTCCTCGACCGGTGCGAGGTTGCGCGGCTGACCCATGAAGCAGTCGATCTCGCCGGCGATCATCGCCTCCATGCGGCCGTCACCGCCGCCGGAGACCGTCACCCACTCCATGTCGTTCGGGTCCATCCCGAACTCCTCGCGCAGGATGATCTCACCCACGGTGATCCACGTGTCCCCGATGGTGCCGCCGCTCATGCGTAGACCCGCCAGGTCCTCGGGTCCCTCGACGCCCTCCCGACACATCATGTACCAGAACTCGGAGTCGTCGGTGATGCCCACGATCACCCCGTCGAGCACTCCCTGGTCGAGCGCCGGCCACATCACACCGGGCTCGGCCTGGACGATCCAGGCGGCGCCACCGACCAGCGGCGCCACCGGGTCCTCGGTGTACACGACGTTGACCTCGTCGAACACGTGGTTCCACATCCGGTCCTGTGCCGGCAGGGTGTGCATCAGGATCGTCATCCGGTCGCGCTCGAAGACCACGTCGAGCGTCGACAGGCTCGGATCCGTGAAGAACGGCGGTCCGTCTGGTTCGCCGGGGTCGTCGTCGGCGGGTACCTCAGGAGCCGGTTCGGGCTCCGGTGGCGCCTCGGCCGCGACGTCGTCCTCCGGCGCACACGCCGCGAGCACGAGCAGCAGCGCCACGGCGGACGCGAGCAGTCTGGTCAGGTGCCCTCTTCTCATCTGCATCTCTCCCTCTCGCCTCATGTCGGCCCTTGCACTCGTCGAAGGGTGCGACGGCGCGAAGGCACAGACGATCGAGAGAACTCCCCCACCCCACACGTCCTGCCGTGCTCCGCCGTCCCCCGGGAAGGCGCGCCATTCCCCCGCGCCCGCGGCTCTCACCGCTACGACGACCGTAGGGAGGCCCCTGTCGGTCGTCAACCGTCCTCGACGGGTCAGGCCGGAGCCCGGCGACGCTCAGCGTCGGGATGTGGCACCGTCCGGTAGACGACGATCGACGCGGCAGCCAGCCACGCCCAGCCGGCGACGACGGCCAACCACAGCAGGGCCACACCGACGCCGCTCGTCGCGAGCGCCCCGCCGGCGACGAACCCGCCGACGACGGTCGCTGCCGCGACGTACGACCAGACGGCAGCCCTGCGTGCACCGCGCCCGAGGAGCCAGGTGGCGACGGTCAGTGCCGCGGCGGTGAGCGCGACGAACCCGACGCCACCGGCCACCAGGTGCAGGATCCCCGCAGTGCTGGCCTCGGTCGCCGCCCCCGGAGGGAACCCACCCATCGGGTCGGGCAGGAAGATCCCACTGGCCACCAGGGCTGCGGCGTACACACCGAGCAGGATCCCGGTTCGACGAGCAACCGCCGACGGGGCCAGGGCCCGAGCGAAGCCGACCGCCGCCGCCGCCGTCATCGCCCCGCTGACGGCGAGGTTGGCCCGTTGCATCCATCCCTGTTCACCGAGGGTCAACAGGCTCAACGCGTGACGCGAGAGGTCGAATCCGTCTCGGGTCAACGCCAGGGCGATCCCGACGACCAGGTAGAACGCACCCGCCAGCACCCCGTAGCCGAGCAGCGAGCGTGTCACCGCTGCAGCCCCGTCGAATCCCTCCGCACGACGCCCGTCACCCACTGCCCGCTCCCGGTCCACGGCAGGTCGTCCCGCCACGGGCAACGCTAGTCTCCTGCACACGTGTGTGCACGACATTTCGCGCGTGCGCACGACGTTGATGGCGTCGGAAGGGTCCGATCCGTGCACGCCGGTGAGCACGACCACCCGCCCGAGCGTCCCCGGGATGCCGTGGACCCACGGGTCGTGCGGTCGCGCGCGGCGATCCTCGAGGCCGCGACACTGCAGTTCCTCGAACACGGGTACGTCGACACCAGCCTCGAAGACGTCGCCGACCGAGCGCGAGTGGCCCGGCGCACGATCTACAACGTCTACGGCGACAAGGAGGCCCTCTTCCGCGCGGTCCTCGACCAGGCCATCACGATCGCCGAGGACTACTCCACGGACGTCGCAGCGCGCCTCGGCGGCGGCGACCCCACCACCGAACTCCACGAGGCCGCACTGCAGCTGGCGCGGACCGTCCTGACCGGCCGCATCGTCTCGTTGCGTCGGCTGCTGATCGCAGAGGTCCGTCGGTTCCCGGATCTCGCAGACGCCTACCACCGTCGCGCCCCCGGTCGTGTCGTCCAGGGGCTCGCGGCCGCGCTCCAGCGCTACCACGAGCGCGGCCTGCTCGTCGTCGAGAGGCCGCTGCGGGCAGCCGAGCAGCTCGCCTTCCTCGTGCTCGGCCCGTCCCTCGACCGAGCTCTGTTCGACCCCGACGGCACACCCGTCGACGACTTGCTGCTGACCGAGCGTGTCCAGTCGGGAGTCGACACGTTCCTGCGAGCGCACCGACCGCCGCGAGTCCCGACCCGCAGCGCTCCCTGATCAGGCCCGGCCCGAGCACGATGTCCCGGCGGGTCGGCAGGGCCACGAGGAGGCGGCGACCCGGGCCGGGCGCGACCAGCACGGCGGGTCACCCGGGGCCAGGTCGGCGAGGTTCGCTCGAGCCGCGACACGCGCTCGCGGCTACGTTCCGGCCCGGTCACCGACGGGACACACGAGGGGCGACGGTGGTGGGCAACGCGGCAGCGTCGACACCGGCGGTGCTGTCGTGCACGGGGCTCCGGCGGAGTTTCGGCTCCCTGCGGGCCGTCGACGACGTGTCGTTCGACATCGTCGCCGGGGAGACCTACGGGCTGCTCGGACCCAACGGCGCGGGCAAGACGACGACGATCTCGATGATCGCCGGGATCCTGCGCGCCGACGCCGGAACCGTCACGGTGGCGGGCCACACGATGACCCCGTCCGCCATGGACGCCAAGCGTCACATCGGCCTGGTCCCGCAGGACATCGCGCTGTACCCCGACCTCACGGCGCGGGAGAACCTGCGCTTCTTCGCCCGGATCCAGCGCGTGGCGCCCTCCGATCGCACGGCACGGATCGACGAGGTGCTGGAGACCATCGGGTTGACCGACCGGGCCGACGACCGCGTGAGCGAGTTCTCCGGCGGGATGAAGCGACGGCTCAACATCGGGGTCGGGCTGCTGCACCGACCCACCCTGCTGATCCTCGACGAACCGACCGTGGGCGTCGACCCCCAGTCACGCAACGCGATCCTCGACGCCGTCGAGGCACTGGCCACCGACGGCATGGGGGTGCTCTACACCACCCACTACATGGAGGAGGCCCAACGACTGTGTGACCGCATCGGCATCGTCGACCGCGGCACGCTCGTCGCCGGAGGAACCGCCGCCCAGCTGATCGGACGTCTCGGCGCGGACGACGTCGTGCGCCTGCAGATCGCCGGTCAGGTCGACCGCGCCGCCGACGTGCTCGACGGGGCCGCCCACGGCCGGCCCGCCGTGGAGGGCGACACGATCGTCATCGTCACACCGGACGCTCCCGCACGGCTTCCCGGACTGCTCGCGGCGCTGGCCGACGCGCAGGTCGCGGTCACCGGGGTCGAGGTTCGCCGCCCGGACCTGGAGGACGTGTTCCTGCAGCTCACCGGCCGCGCGCTCAGGGACTGACGGGTGGACGCCGTCCTCACGATCCTGCGCAAGGACCTGCGGCTCCGGTTGCGTGACCGCAGCGTGCTGCTGTTCGCGCTCCTGATCCCGTTCGGCCTCATGCTCGTGCTGTCGAGCGTGTTCCCGGACGCCGAGTCGCTGAGCATCACCGCTGTCGTCGTCGACGAGGACGAGGGAGAGATCGGACGCACGGTCCGCGAGCACCTGGTCCCCCGCCTGCTCGACGAGGGCCTGATCGTCGACGGCGGTCGGGTGACTCGGGCCGAGGCCACCTCCCGCATCGAAGGCGGCACCGCGTCGGTGGCGTGGGTGGTGCCGGCCGGCACCAGCGAACGTGTCGAGTCGGGAGGGCCGCTGGCGCTCGAGGTGCTCGCGAACCCCGACCGCACCCTCGCGCTCGAGATCGGCCGCGGCGTCGCCGAGGCGTTCTCCGCCAACGTCGACCGGGTGCTCGGCGCGGTGTCCGTCGCGTCCGCCGCGACCGGCACAGCGCCCGACGGGGCGCTCGTCGACGCTGCGCGCCGTGCCGCGGAACACACGGCCCGACCCGTGACGACGACGACGGAGACCGTCGCGTCGACCCGACTCCCGATGCGCGCCCAGATGACCGCCGGGATGGCCGCGTTCTTCCTGCTGTTCACGGTGCAACTGGGCGTGATCGGGCTGCTCGAGGAACGCCAGCAGGGCACGCTCCCGCGCCTGCGGTCGGCGCCGATCGGCATCGGTGCGGTGCTCGGCGGCAAGGCCGCGGGATCGTTGGTGGTCGGACTCGTGTCGATGACCGTGCTCGCGGTTGCGGCCTCCGTGCTGCTGGGTGCCCACTGGGGCCCCTGGGCCGGCGTTGCGCTGAGCATCGTCGCGATCGTGGTGACCGGGTCGGCGCTGATGGCTGCCGTGGGCACGTTCGCGAACAGCGCCGAGCAGGCCAGCAACCTCCAGTCGATCGTCGCCGTCGGTCTCGGACTGATCGGCGGGGTGTTCGTCCCGGTGCAGGGAACGCTGGCCGGCACGCTCGCCATGGCGTCGCCCCACCACTGGTTCCTGACCGGGCTCGGGGCGCAGTCGGCCACCGGTCGACCGTCGTCGGTGCTGCCCGCCGTCGGTGCACAGCTGGCGCTGGCAGCGGTCGCGCTCGTCGTGGCCGTGGTCCGCACCCGACGCGAGCTCGCCCGATGACGGCCCTGACGATCGCGGTCACCGAGGTCCGCCGCCTGATGCGGGACCGTTCGAACCTGTTCTTCGTCCTGCTCCTGCCCCTGATGCTGGTGCTGTTCATCGGCACGTCGATCACCATGGGGCCGTCCATCTCGGTCGCCGGTGAGGGTCGGTTCGCGGACGACCTGCGTGCCGGACTCGCCGACACGGGCGCGTTCGAACAGGTGGTGCACGCCGACTCCGACCGGGCCCGCGACGACGTCGCACACACGACGGTCGCCGCGACGGTGCTCGTCCCCGACGACACCGACGAGCGCCTCGGCGCCGGCGAAGAGGTCCTGGTGCGGGTCGTCGCCCACGACGAGACCCGCGCACTCGGGGTGTCGCAGGTCGCCGCGCGTGTCGCGATCGACCTGACGGCGCAGCTCGACGCGGCCCGACTCGCCGTCGCCGCGTCCGACGTGTCGTTCGCCGACGCGCTCGCCGCTGCGGAGACTCGCATGCCCCCGCCGTCCACCGTCACGGTCACCACGGTGGGTGGCGACCCGCTGGCGCGAGAGTTCGCGTCGATGGGCCAGTTCGACCTCGGTGCGTCGAGCCAGCTGATCCTGTTCACCTTCCTGACGGCACTGGCCGGAGCCACGGCACTGATCCGCACCCGCGAACTGGGGATCGCCACCCGCCTGAGATCGACCCCGACGTCGCTCGCGACCCTGCTCACGGGGCAGGCGGCCGGGCGCATCGGCGTGGCGGCGTTCCAGGCCCTGTACATCGTCGTGGCGACCACGGTCCTGTTCGCGGCGTCGTGGGGCCGCCCACTGGCGACGGCGGCGGTCATCGGCATGTTCGTGATCGTGTCGGGTGGCTTCGGGATGCTCGTCGGATCGATCGCCCGCACCGAGGCGCAGGCCGGCGGGCTGGGCGTCGGACTGGGCATCGGGTTGGGTGCGCTCGGAGGCAGCATGATCCCGCTGGAGGTCATGCCCGACACGCTCGCGCGGGTCGCCCTGTTCACCCCCCACGGCTGGGCCAACCGGGCCATGGCCGAGGTGGTGCGGCGAGACGGCGGAATCGCCGACGTGGCGGTCGAACTGGCCGTGCTCGCAGGGTTCGCGGCCGCTTCACTCACCGTGGCCGTCCTCGCGCTGAGGCGCCAGCTCGCCCGTGGCTGAGCAGCCCGGTGTCAGGCAGCCGTGTCAGCCGGCGCGCAGGACCTCCACCTCGACAGGTGCCTCGACGCCCCGCAGGGTGACCACTCGCGTCGTGCCGTGCCCCGTGATCCCCGCGGCAGTAGCGGCCGCACGCGAGACCAGGATCTCGCCGGCCGCCGCCGCGCTGCCGAGGCGAGCCGTCAGGTTGACGTTGTCGCCCATCGCGGTGAAGTCGGCGACCTGCCCCTCCCCCACGAGCCCGAGGTACGCAGATCCCGTGTGGATCCCCACGCCGACGGGCAGCCACGGGTCGTCGTCGAACCCGACCCCGTGCAGGAGCGCCCGCGCCGCGTCGACGGCCTGGCGGGCGTGGTCCTGTCCGGCGATCACCGGGACGAACAGGCCGACGACCTCGTCGCCCACGAACTTGTCGACGAGCGCGCGGGCGTCGAGCAGTGCGGTGGTGGCCGCCGCGAAGAAGCGGTTCATCTGGGCGGAGAACTCGGACGACGACATGCCCGCGGCGAGCCGGGTCGAGCCCCGGACGTCGGCGAACAGCATCGACATGTCCACCTCGGCCCCACGTGCGCCGACCGCGCCGACCTCGACGATGCACCGCTGGCAGATGTTGGGGTTCTTGGCCCACCGGGTGAAGCCGCGGCCACGCAGCAGCGCTCCGCCGATGCTGCCGAACGGTGCGAGACAGACCCCGCATCGCGGCGAGGCCGGGATGCGCCGGAACCACCGCCGGGACCGGGCGAGCGCCGGATGGTCGCCCGTGTAGAACAGCCTGAGCTGCTCCTCGGGCGATGCGGTCGCGTGCGCTGGCGACCCCACGATGGCCACCTCCGTCGAACTCGCCCAGCGTAGGGCGCGCTCCCGACGATGTCCCTACCCACAGCCAGGCCGGAGTCGTGGACCGTCCGTGGTGGTGCCAACGCTGTCGCGGGCGGCATCGCGCGTAGCCTGTCCGCCCTGCGCGCCACCGGTTGCGTTCGCGACGTCCGTGCCGATGCGTCGAGAGGACGCCGCGAGGAACACCCTTGAGACAACGGGCATGGCAGATCGCCGGACTGCTCGGACTGGTCGCCGTCACCGCGTTCGTGACCTTCGACGACCCGATGATCGTGGAGTCGATCTGGACGGCGACAGCGGTGGGCTGCGCAGTCGCCATCCCGATCGGCGTGCGTCTCCATCGCGTCACCACGGTCGGACCCTGGCGCACCCTCGGCGTGGCGATGGCGCTGCTCGCCGTGTCGAACCTGCTCATCCATCCGCTGTGGGTGCACCCGTCGGTGGTCGACCTCGCCGATGCGATCACCATCCCGGCGCTCGTGCTCGTCGCCGTCGGCGTGTTCCAGATGGCGCAGGCCCAGGTCCCGGGAGGCGACCGGGAGGGCGCCATCGACGCGGCGATCGTCATGATCGCCACGGCCACCGCACTCGCCGCGACCGTCCACCACCCGGGTCGGCTGTCTGGCACGACCACCAGCCTCGAACTGCTCCTGCATGCCTACGTCGGGCCGCTTCTCATGGCCGCCATCGTCGCCGGCGGCATGCGCCTGCTCTTCGCCGGAACGGCACGTCTGCCGGCCGGGTGGTTCCTCGGCGGTGCCGCCTGGGGCGCGATGGCGGGCAACATCGTGCGGGCCGAGCAGGTCGTCCAGGGCACCTACCAGCGCGGCACGTTCTCGGAACTGCTGGTGCTCGCCCCCTACGTCCTGATCGGCATGGCGGCGCTGCATCCGTCGGCCGCGACACTCGTCGAGGAGTCGCCGTGGCGCCATCGGCGGCTCACCCATGCCCGGCTGCTCGTGCTCGGCGTCGCGCTGCTCGTCCCGCCGGTGACGATGGTCGTGACGACGCGTGACGTGCAGACCCTCACAGGTGTCGCGACGGTGCTGGTCGGACTGCTCGTGCTGTGGCGGGTCAGCCGGCTGGCGGTCGAGAACGAGTCGTCCCGTCGGGAGCTGCGCCGCCAGGCCGAACGGCAGGAGGCCCTCGCGAGGCTGGGACGGCAGGCACTGGACACCCAGGAGCCCGACGACCTCGTCGCCGAGGCGGTCGGGACCTGCATCGAACTGCTCGACCTCGAGCGCTGCGAGGTCACCCGCGTCGGCGACGACTCGGGTCCGACGCGGGCTCGCCCGGGCGCTGTCGGACGCACGCAGACCTTCGAGCTCGGGGGTGACGGGGTCGCGCTGATCGCCACGCACCACAACGATGCGGACCCCGAGGACGTCGCGTTCCTCGAGTCCGTCGCCACGCTGATCACCGTGGCCCTCGAACGTCACGCCTCAGTGACACGACTGCGCTGGGCGGCCACCCACGACCCGTTGACGACGCTGCCGAACCGGGCGATGGTGCACGACCGACTCGACGAACTGCTCCGCCGCGCCGATCCCGTGGACACGGTCCACGTGGTGTTCGTCGACCTCGACGACTTCAAGCACGTCAACGACACCCACGGCCATCGAACCGGGGACCGCGTCCTGGTCGCCGTCGCCCGCAGGCTGCTGGCCGGCACACGCGACGGTGACGTGGCCGGTCGCCTGTCGGGCGACGAGTTCGTCGTGCTGTGCCCCGACTCCTCACCGGACGCCGTCGACCAGTTCGCCCGGCGCCTCGCCGACCACCTGAGCCAGCCCTACGAGGTCGACGGACACCGGGTCGTCATCGGGGCCAGCGTCGGGGTCGCACGGGCCTCGGACTCGACCCGGGATGCCGAGGCGCTGCTCGCAGCCGCCGACGCCGCGATGTACGAGGCCAAGCCCGGAGGCGTACGCGCCGCGCTGCCCGGCAGGTCGGCGGGGCCGCCCACGAGGTGGCCGACCCGCGCACATCGTCAGGCTCCTCACTAACCTCTGCCGACGTCGTCGCCGGACCGAGGTCCGCGACGCCCACCCCCTCGTGCGCAGCCCGGTCCGTGCTGCCCGGACAACACCACCGCCCGCGTTCGCGCGGCACTCGACAGGAGCCGTTCGTTGGACCCGGCGATCGTCACCGAACGTCTCTCGAAGCACTTCGGGGAGACACGCGCCGTCGACGGACTGGACCTCGAGGTCCCGACTGGCGCCGTGTACGGCGTGCTGGGGCCCAACGGCGCCGGCAAGACCACGGCGATCCGGGTGCTGGCCACCCTGCTGCGCCCGACGAGCGGGACGGCCCGGGTGTTCGGACGCGACGTCGTGTCCGAGGCCGATCAGGTGCGCGCGTCCATGAGCCTGACCGGCCAGTTCGCCTCCGTCGACGAGGACCTCACCGGCGTGGAGAACCTGGTGCTGCTCGGGCGCCTGTGGGGTCACGACCGAAGGGCCGCACGACGCCGCGCGGAGTCCCTGCTGGACGCGTTCGGACTCACCGAGGCGGCTGGTCGGCAGGTCAAGACCTACTCCGGGGGCATGCGTCGACGCATCGACATCGCCGCGTCGATCGTCGTCACCCCGAGGCTGATCTTCCTCGACGAGCCCACGACCGGCCTCGACCCCCGCAGCCGCAACCAGGTGTGGGCGATCGTGCGCGCGCTGGTGGCCGAGGGCACGACGGTGCTGCTCACCACCCAGTACCTGGAGGAGGCCGACCAGCTCGCGGACCGGATCGCAGTCATCGACCACGGCCGGGTCATCGCCGAGGGCACCGGCACGCAACTCAAGTCCTCGATCGGTGAGGGCGTCGTCCACGTCCGCACCGACACGACGGTCGAACGTGACCGGGCCGCCGAGGTGCTCGAACCACGTTTCGAGGTGATCCGCGAACGCGACCCGCTCGCGCTGACGGTGCGCGCCGAGCACGCGGGCCACGCCGCCGACGTCCTGGGCTCGCTCCACACCGCAGGGGTGACCGTCGCGTCGAGCAGCTTCGGTCAACCGAGCCTCGACGAGGTGTTCCTCAAGCTGACCGGCCGCCCGGCGGAACCGTCTGCGCCGGAGGGCGAGGCCCCGGAGGTGACGACGTGAGTGGAACGACGCACGAGGTCGATCCGGGCGTCGACGACGCCGCGATCCGCGGGGTGCTCGTCAGCGACCGTCCGCCACTGCGCGGGCGGGTGTCGATGGCCGGGGTGTTCTGGTGGCGCGCGATGCTGAAGATCAAGCACATCCCCGAGCAACTGTTCGACGTCACGATGTTTCCCGTGATGTTCCTGCTCATGTTCACCTACCTGTTCGGTGGCGCACTGGCGGGTTCGACCGGCGCCTACCTCCAGCAGGTCCTGCCCGGCATCCTCGCGATGACCGTCGCGATGATCACGATGTACACGGGACTGACGATCAACCGCGACATCGAGAAGGGCGTGCACGACCGGTTCCGGTCCCTGCCCATCTGGCGACCGGCTCCGCTGGTCGGTGCGCTGCTCGCCGACGCCGTTCGCTACACCATCGCCGCGAGCATCATCCTGGGGCTCGGCATGGCGCTCGGATTCCGTCCCCAGGGCAGCGTGCTGGGCGTGGTCTCGGCCGTGGGTCTGCTGCTCGCGTTCTGCTTCGGCCTCTCGTGGATCTGGACCCTGCTCGGGCTGAGGATGCGCTCCGAGAACGCCCTCATGGGGGTGTCCATGATGGTGCTGTTCCCGCTGACGTTCGTCTCCAACGTGTTCGTGCCGCCCGAGACGCTGCCGTCGTTCCTCGAGGCCGTCGTCGACGTGAACCCGATCACGTTCCTCGTCTCGGCGATGCGCGGGCTGATGCACGGCGGTGACGTCACCGGTGACGTCACCGTGGTGCTCGTGATCACTGCGGCATTCGTCGGGGTCTTCGCGCCGCTGACCATCCGCGCCTACCGCCGACACGGTTGAGGATCACGTGATCCAGCGTCTGCAGGAGTTCACCGAGTCGCTGCCGCCCCTGCTCCAGTGGCTGGGCGTCACCGTCGCCGGAGCGGTGCCGTTCGTCGAGTCCTACTTCGGCGCGGTGATCGGCGTCATCGCTGGCGTGAACGTGCTGGTCGCGGTCCCGGCAGCAGTCGTCGGCAACGTCGTCTCCATGGTCGGGTTCGTCGTCACCGCGGACAACCTGCGCGAACGCGCGGTCGTGGCGCGCTCGTCGCACGCCGACCCGGAGGTGCCTGCCCCGCAGCCCTCGCGTCGGCGGCGTCGCCTCCGCAAGGCGTTCGACCGGTACGGCGTCGCCGTCGTGAGCCTGTTCGGCCAGACCATGCTCCCGAGCCAGGTCACCTCGGCGGCACTGGTGACCTTCGGCGCACGTCGCAACGTGGTGATCGGCTGGCAGGTCGTGTCGATCTGCCTGTGGGGTGCCGCCTTCGGCGCGCTGGCCACGTTCGGTGTCGACCTGGTGCGGACCTGACGACGACCGGGACGGGTCAGGTGGCCGCCCGGTACTTGTCGTTCATGCAACTGTTCCACGTCGCGGTGTCCCGCAGCTGTTCGACCGACTGGTAGTTCAGGTCCATCTGGTCGATGCGATGCTCGTACAGGCCGTACGCGAACTGGACGCCTGCACCGACGGCCGCGGTCGAGCTTCGCGCCGTGATGGTGCCGATGGCCCGTTCGGTGCCGCTCGTCGACGCCTCGTAGGCGAACCGGATCGACTTGATGGCCGTCGAACCGGTCGCCGTCGCGCCACCGAACTCGGACTCGCCACTGCTCCCGGTGGTCCCGAAGCCCCACTTGGCGGCGCACTCCAGGACACTCAGCGGATTGACCAGGTCCAGGGCGGCCGATGCCCAGCCGCCCACGCCCGGGATCAGCTCGGCCAGGAAGACACTCGCGGTCAACGCGGTGAGCGCCACACCGCAGGGCGGGCAGGCGACCGTGGCACCCGCGACGGTCGCCAGGGCCCCGACGGCGACCGCGAACTTGCCGACCGTGCCCAGCGCGCTGAGGAACCGGTCCGTCCCGGTCGGGTAGACCGCGCTGACGGTGGTGTCACCCCGGATCAGCACGAGGGCACTGGGACGGTTGTTGTCGTCGATGCCGGTGGTGTCGGCGACGACTCCCCGGAAGCGTTCGAAGTCGCGACCGCCTCTCGTCCGATCCGCAGAGACCTGGACGAACGTGCCCACGAGGTAGCCGAGCTCGCCGCCGGTGTTGCCGGGACAGTTCGGGCGGGGCGCCTCGACCCGGATGTTCGTACCGTGACTCAGTGTCCCGCAGTGCGCCCGGTAGTTGACCGTCGCCCGGATGGTCGGACGCTGGTCGTTGGTCAGCACGTTGATGCCCAGCGGCGCACGGCCCTCGCCGGGATCCTCGTCGAGGAACAGTTCCACGCCCGTGTCGAAGTCGACGTGACCCCAGTCGAGGAACTCGAACCCGACTGCCGGAGCCTGCGCGCGCAGGGTCACCTCGCTTCCCGGGTACCAGAAGTTCCTGTCGTCCGCGAAGGGGCTGGCGCACTCCTGGACGCCCGACGACGCCGACCCCGTGATCCACTGGTGATCGAGGATGCCGGCGTCCCGCGGGCCGAAGACCCTGCCGGAGTCGTCACCGGCGCGGGTGATGTTGACCGTGGGCTCGAGTCCCTGGCACTGATCCAACCGAATCGTGAGGTCGCCACGAACCAGCAGCCAGCACTGGGTCACCGAGGTCCTCACCCACGAGCCGTCACCTGCCTGCGCCACCCTGGGCGGCGTGCACTCGAACGGCACCTGTCCGGACGACCATGCCGGCGGTCGCGCGAACGTCTGGCGCATCGTCACGGAACCCGTGGCGGCCAGCAGGCGATCGTTGTGGATCTCCATCAGCAGGGGCGTGTAGTTGAAGGCCCTCGAACCGACCGTGTGCCCCATGTAGTCGTTGCGGGACACGGGGTCGTGGCTGACGTGGATGTCACGCTTCGCCTCGTCGTAGTACTGCCCGGGACCGCAACCGGAGTCGGGGAACCGGACGTCGTCGAAGCCCAGTCGCGTTCCCTCGGATCCCCACATGTGGATCTCGGAGCACACCTGGGGCATGTAGAAGTGCGCGGTCGTCTCGAGCGGGTCGTCGAGCACGACCCGGCGCACTCCGCGGTCCCCGACGGTCCCTCGGACCTGGGGGCCCTCCGCCCCGTCGGCATCGCTCCACCCGCCGAACCGGTACGACGCGCTGTGGATCGGCATCAACGTCAACTCGGTCCCGTGCAACCAGCGTTGACTGCCGTCGAAGCAGTTGGGTGCCGGCCGCACGTCGACGATCGCCGATCCCCCGTGCCAGGGTGCGTCCGTGGTGCGCTCCCAGACCTGGACCGGGTGGCACCAGGAGAACTCGGGCTCGATGGTCGTCGTCGGCGCCGCGCCGACGGTGAACGTCACCTGGGAGGCGGCGCCCGCCCCGGCGAGCTGCTCGCCGTCGAGGAGCCAGCCGGCAAGGATCGCCTGGTCGTCGTCGATCCGTGCCGACGCGGTGACCGACGAGTCTCGCAGGTAGCCGGATCCCTCGGGTGAGTCACAGTTGGGCGCGGTCAGCAGCTGGGCGCCCCCGAACTCGCCCGACGGGGTGAGCACCGTGCGGCACACCGGCCCGTAGTCGAACGGGACCACCACGTCCCGGACGACGGTGAACGACACGACCTGCAGCGTGCCGATGGACGTGAACTCCTCCGTCGTGTGCTCGTGGTCGACGGGGATCGTGCCGAGACCCCGGAACGCGTCGAACTCACCGGTGGCGGGATTCATCAACGCGCGTGCCTCGACGCGCACGTCCGAGCCGTACAGGACTCCGCGCGTGCCGTCCTCGTGCTCGCACCCTCCGTGGTCGTCGAAACTGCCCCACCCCAGCCAGGGATTGCCCATGGCCAGGACCCGTCCCGCCGTTCCGGAACCGGTGACCTCCGCGCGGATGTCGTGGCAGACCAGCTGGTAGTAGACGAAGATCCGCTCGGTCTCCCACTCCTCCAGGTCCTCGATGGGCAGCCGGAGGACCAGGCGATCCTCCGTGCTGACCACCTCCCCCCGATGTTCCCAGCGGGCGACCTCGAACCCTTCGACCGGTTGGGCATCGAGCGCGATGTTCGTGCCACCCAGGTACCCGCCGTCATCGCAGTTCGACCGGGTCAGGATCTGCGGGTCACCGAACTCGACATCGTCTCCCAGCCCGAGCCGGCGTGGCACCAGGTCGACGGTCCGACACATCCCGGCGCCGAGGTCGTCGACGGCGATGGTGTGCGATGCGCTGGTCGACGGGTGCAGGGCGTTCCTCGACGGATCGGCACTGATGCCGGCCGGGCGGTACTCGGCGCGGACGGTCAGCGGTTCGGAATCCTCGTCCGCGAAGGGCAGCCGTGGCCCGCCGGGCGCACACACGTCGTCGTCGCTGGCGCAGAGGGTCACCTCGAGGGCACCGTTGGTGAGCGCGTGCCCCGAGGAGAACGTGGTGAACCCGCCACCGTCGTCATACTGGAGGTCGATCTGCCCCGCCGTGGAGACTCCAGCAGGCCCGCTGACCTCCACGTGGAAGGTCGCCTCTCCCCCGTACTCGACCTCGGCGGGCGCGAGCAGGGTCACGGCCGATGCCGCCGGTTCGACGAGGTCTCGGGTGATGACCGTCGGATTGTTCGCGAGGCCGTAGCTCGTCTCGTCATCGAGGACGACCGCCTCGAAGTACCACGTCACGCTTCGATCGACCAGGACGTGGTCGATCTCCGCCCAGTAGATCCACTCGACCTCGTCCTCGTACGCGTCCTCGTCCCTCTGGAGGGTCGCGCTGCCGATCCACACGGTGCTGTCGTCTTCGGCGTTGCGACGGCGGAACCCGATGCTCTGCATCGGTGCGGCATCGACCATCCCGTCGGCGTGGACCACCTGGTTGGGGATCTCGACGAACACGCGGATCGGGTCTCCCGCAATGGTGTACGTCGGCACCGGATCGCCGAATGGATCCGGGTCCACGAACGTCTCACTGGACACGAACCGGACATCGACGGTGACCGCGACCGGGTCGGCCTCCATGGGGGCGTGGACGTCGTCGTCGGGTTCGTAGGTGACCCAGAGCCGGAGTCGGCCACCCGGCAGCGTCGATCCGTCGAACGAGAACTCGCCGTCGTCGTCCGTCGTCAGTCCCGAACTGTCGAACTCGACCGGGTCACTCCAGTCCTCGGGATGTCCAGGATCGGCCTGATCGCGCTGCATCCACAACGCGACGGTGCCGGTCGGGTGGTCATCCTCGCCCGACGTGACGGCGCCGTCGACGGTCACCGCGTCGCCGAAGTTCCACGTCCCACCGGCGGAGACGGTGAACGCGACCTCCTGCTCAGGCCCATCCTCGGCTCGTGCGGGCGCCGCGGACGGGACGACCAGGGTCGCGAGCAGCGCGAACGACAGCACGGAGGGCATCACCGGTCCGGGTTCGCCGAGCCGCGGGGTCACGGGGTCCGGAGTCGACGTGCCACCCGTGGCCCGGTACAGCACCAGCAGTGCGACGATCGGCAGCGGCGCGAACAGCACCGTTCCCGACATCTCGAGCACGAGGGCGAACGTCGGGTGACCGATTGGCATGCTGATGGCGATCAGTGCCCACATGCCGGCCATCGCCGCAACTGCGGCGGCCACCAGCACCATGGCGACGCGACGGATCTGTCCGCGGGTGCGGTCCCATCCGGCCCGCAACCCGTCGCGCACGCCGCTTCCGGCGAGGAACACCTCGGGCAACGCCATGGCACCGCGCACCGCGACGACCGCGGCAGCACCGAGCGGCACGGCCATCCCCACGAGCGATCGGGTGGACGGCCAGCGCTTCGACGGCCATCGGCGCCGCACGATCGGCGTGACGCCGAGCGCCAGCAGCGACACGACCGAGATGACCGGCGCGAGTCCGGCGGCGACGACGGCACACACTCCGACCGTGAGCACTGCCATCGAGGCATGGGGCAGGCGACGCACCGTCGCGCGCCAGGCGTGTCCGTCGAGCACGGCGCGGCCGGTGTGCGCCCCGTCGGCGTAGCGCAGGACCATGCCGATGTAGACCACCGCGGCACCCACCATGAGCAGCACGGGTACGAGCGCCCAGCTCGAGGCGAGCAGCAGTTGCCAGGTCGCCAGCCGCGTGCCCTCGGCGGCGGTGGCGACGAGCGACTCCAACGAAGGGCGGGCCAGCAGCAGCGTCAGCAGGAAGCCGGTCACCAGCGCGATGATGAGGATCCCCGCGAGGACCAGGACCCGGTGGACGGTGCGGCGATGAACGGTGAGGGCGGTTCGAAGGTCGAGGGCCACCTGCGCACGGATCGGCCCACCGTCTGCCACGCTGGTGCCTCCCCGATCCCCGCCATCCGTCGATGACACCCCGCCCACGACGGGCCCCGGGATCTGGGACACTACACGACACCCATGGGGCCGCGTCGGACGGCTTCACGAGTCCTTCACGGATCCTTCACGGTCCGTGCCGGGGCGCCATGGGCAACGACGATCGATCACGGAGGTCGTGTGGGAATCGAGGTGGTGACGGCCACGATCGACCGGTTCGACGACCTGGCGATCATGCTCGGGCCGAAGAATCCGACGTCGTCGGTGTGCTGGTGCCTGAGCCATCGCGTCGACTCGCGGACCAACCAGGACCTGGTCGGTCCGGCACGCGGCGAGTACGTCCGGTCACTGTGCAGCACGGACGACGGGCCGGGAGTGCTCGCGTACGAAGGCGGCGAGGTGGTCGGCTGGGCGGCGGTCGCTCCCCGATCAGAGCTGCCGTTCGCGCGGTCGCGCAGGATCCCGCACGTCGACGACCTGCCGGTGTGGTCCGTGTGGTGCATCCGCGTGCGTCCCGGCCATCGCGGCCGCGGCATCTCTCACCACCTGTTGGCCGGCGCAGTCGAACACGCCCGCGCCCGCGGCGCACCCGCCATCGAGGGCTATCCGGTGGACAACCGGGGAGCGAAGGTCGACACCACCATGGCGTACGTCGGCACCCGCGAACTGTTCGAACGGGCCGGGTTCACCCATGCAGCGGACACGACGTCGGTGTCCGGCGGCATTCCTCGGGTGGTCATGCGGCTCGTGCCGTGACCACGCGGGCGCTCGCCCGCGTGACCGGTGGCCGACCGTGAACCTCCATCGCCGCCGACTTGACAGGATGCAAGCGGGTACCGGGCGTTCCTTACATCCGACCGATTGCGAGCCCCGGGCACGCGACCTTGGCTGCCGCGTGCAGCCTGTCTCGAGCACAGCCTGCCTCGACCACTGACGCACACCGACGCACAGGGGCGCCCATGGCCGGCCACGCCGACGCACAGCACGACGCCGAGGTCCACCTCTTCACCGCCCGGACCTTCGCCGTCCCCGGCATGGAGGACGTGGAAGCGTTCGCGACGCTCGGTGACCGCATCGTCGCGGTGGGTACGGCCGACCACCTCAGGGCGCGGTTCCCCGGCGCACCCCGCACCGACTTCGGCGACGTCGCCGTGCTTCCGGGCTTCAACGACGCCCACATGCACCCGTCCAAGGCGGCCGACTACGGGCTGGTGGCCAACCTGGCGCCACCGGCGGTCAGGGACCTCGACGACCTGTACGCGACCCTGCGCCGGCAGGCGGAGCGGTCTGACCAGGGTGACTGGATCCGCGGGGCCCGCTACGACCAGGGCAAGACGTCCGGCGGCGTGTTCATCGACCGCACCCACCTCGACCGGGTGAGCACCGACCGACCGATCTACGTCCGACACATCTCCGGGCACTTCGGGATCCTGAACTCGAAGGCGCTCGAGGTCATCGGCGTGGACCGTGACACGCCGGACCCGACCGGCGGCGAGATCCGCCGCGACTCCGACGGCGAACCCAACGGTGTGCTCGTCGGACGCGCCCAGGAGCGCGTCGTCGCGGCCGTGCCACCCCTCGAGATGGACGACTCGATCGACGGGCTGCGCACGCTGGCGCAGGACCTGCACGCATCAGGAATCACCTCGGTGACCGACGCCATGGTCATGCCCGCCGGACTCGAACTCTTCCAGGAGGCGCGCCGACGCGACGCGTTCCGACTGCGGACGAACCTGCTGCTGTCGTGGAAGTGCCTTGACATGCTCGACGAACTGCAGCTTCGGTCCGAGTTCGGCGACGAGTGGCTGCGGTTCGGAGGCATCAAGGCCACCTGGGACGGCGCGGTCGCCGGACGCACCTGCTTCATGGAGGAACCGTTCGACGGCACCGACGACCACGGCCTGTTGCTCATGTCGCAGGACGAGATCGAGATGGTCGTCGACCGGGTGCACCGCACCGGGTCACGGCTGGCGATCCACGCCAACGGCGACGCCGCCATCTCCTCGCTGCTCGACGTGTTCGAGGCCACCGTGGCCCGCCACGGTCCCGGCCCGGTGCGTCACCGCATCGAGCACGGCTCGATCGTCAACCCTGACATCCTCCGGCGCGCCGCCGCACTCGACCTGATCATCGTCCCGCTGTTCAGCTACGTCTGGTTCCACGGCGAGAAGATCACCGAGTTCTTCGGCCGGGACCGGCTCGGGCGCACCATCGCGTGCCGGTCGATGCTCGACGCCGGGATCACCGTCGCCGGGTCCTCGGACTTCGGCGCCGGTCCGTTCCCGCCGCTGGCCAACATCGAGGCCGTGGTGACCCGACGCGACTGGGACGGACGCGACCTGGACGCGTCGCAGGCCATCACCGTCGACGAGGCGATCCACGCCTACACCGTCGCCGCGGCCGAGACCTCGGGCGAGGCGCACCTCAAGGGCCGCATCGCCCCCGGGTACCTCGCGGACTTCGTGGTACTGGAGCAGGACCCGCGCTCGATCGACCCGGACGACCTCGCGGAACTACCCGTCCTGTCGACCTGGATCGGCGCCGAGCAGGTCTGGTCCCGCTGACCGACGTGGACGACACGGCGCAGGGGGCCGCCGACGAGACGCCACGCCGTCGGCTGTCGGTGGTGCTGCTGTACACCGCCACACTGGCGAACTTCACCGTGGTCGCGATCTTCCTGCTCGGCGTGCAGCTGTACCTCGCCGGGCCGGTCGGTGGCACGCCTGCAGACATCGGGATCACGCTGCTGGCGTTCTCCGTCGCGGCGATCCTGCTGCGGCCGCTCGTCGGTCAGGGCATCGACCGGATCGGACGACGTCCGTTCCTGATCGCCGCGTTCGTGATCCTGGTGACCTCCTCACTGGCGTTCTTCCTCGCGACGTCGGTGGCGGCCGTGGTCGTGCTGCGCATGATCCAGGGCGTGTCGTCCGCGATGTACTACACGGTGGGCGTGACCATAGGGATCGACCTCGCGCGGCCCGACCGTCGCGCCGCGGCGATCTCCTACTTCTCGATCTTCCTGTACGGCGGGCTCGGGCTCGGTCCGGTCATCGCCGAGTGGGTCCTGCCGTTCGGCGGGTTCCGCGGTGTCTGGTGGACGGCTGCCGGCCTGTCCGCGATCGGACTCGCCTGTGTGCTGGGCATCCCGGAGACCCACCGGACAGAGACCCGAAATCGTGACCGCCCGAAGTTCAGACTGCTGCACCCTGCCGCCATCCCCACCGGCCTGATCCTGACGGCGCCGAGCCTCGGACTCGCCGGCATCAGCGGGTTCGGCGCCCTCTACGGCGTCGAGGTGGGACTCAGCGGCGGCACGCCCGTGTACGTGGCGTTCTCCGGCACGATGGTGCTCGTGCGTCTGCTGTTCGCCGGGGTACCGGACCGCTTCGGCCTGCACCGGGTCGCGCTGCCCGGTCTGGCTGTGTGCGTGGTCGCGCTGCTGCTGCTCGCGATGCCGCGCGCACCGTGGTTCGCGCTGGTCGGGTCGGGCCTGTTCGCGATCGGCTACGCGTTCCTGTTCCCGTCGCTGCTGGTGCTCACCCTGGCACGGGTGCCGCCCGGCGAACGCGCCGAGGCGACCGGCACGTACTCGTCGTTCCTCGACGTCTCCCTCGGCGGCGGCGGCTACATCGTGGGCCTGCTCATCTCCTCCGTCGGGTTCGGGCTCGGGTTCGGGGTGCCCGCCGCCCTGACACTGGTCGCGATGGTCGCGCTGCACCTCGACCGACGCCGCCACGAGCAACCTGCCTGACCCGTCCTGCGCGTTCCCACGCGCACCGGTCAGTCGCCGGAGACGTGGTCGCCATTCCCCTGCGCACGCAGTGCCGCACGGATCCGTGCCGCGGCGTCGTCCATCTCCCCGGCGTCCGGGTCGGTCGCCGCTCGTCCGAGGTCCAGGTCCGCCATGGACGCGATCCCGAGCACGTGCACGTGCACGTGAGGGACCTCGAAGCCGGCGACGAGCTGGCCCACCCGTGGCGGGTCGAACGCCTCCCGGATCGCCGCGCCGACGTGACGGACCACCCGCCCACAGTGGTCCCACACGTCAGGGTCGAGATCGAGCCAGTGGTCGACCTCGATCCGCGGGACCACCAGCGTGTGTCCCGGGGTGACCGGGTTGATGGTCAGGAACGCGACCGCCACGTCGTCCGACCAGATGAACCGGCCGGGCAGTTCCCCGTCGATGATCCTCGTGAACACGCTCGCCATCGGCGCCTCCCTCTCCTGGCTGCGTCTGTGTCGCCGTGTCCGGTCATCGAGCACGCCGGTGGAACGGCAGGTCGGCGATCCACACCGGCACATCGGTACCTCGCACGTCGGCGACGAGCGACTCGCCGACGGTCGGCCGGCCGGTCGCCAGGTAGGCCATCGCGATCGGGTGCCCCAGTGTGGGCGACAGCGCGCCGCTCGTGACCACCCCGACCGGTTCGCCGTCGGTGCCCAGCACCCGGTTGCCGGCACGGGGCGCACGCCGGCCTTCGGCGACCAGGCCGACGAGTCGGACCTCGCCCTCCTGCTCTGCCCGCCTGGCCAGCGCCTCGGCCCCGACGAAGTCGTGGCCGTCGAGCTGGACGATGCGACCGAGCCCGGCGTCGAACGGGGTCCGGTCCTCCGACAGTTCGTTGCCGTACAGCGGCATGCCCGCCTCGAGTCGCAGCGTGTCCCGACAGGCGAGCCCCGCCGGCACCAGTCCGACGTCGGCTCCGGCCTCGGTGATCGCGTGCCACAGGTCCACCGCGGCTCCGGGGGCACAGAACAGCTCGAACCCGTCCTCACCGGTGTAGCCGGTGCGGGCGAGGAACACCGGCACGTCGGCAGCGCGTGCGTCCTGCCCGGCGTAGTAGCGCACGGCGTCGACGTCGGGCACACCCAACGACGTCATGATCGCCGCCGCCCGTGGCCCCTGGACCGCGACGAGCGCCATGTCGTCGGACCGGTCCGCGACCTCCGCCTGGCCGTCGGACCGGTCGACCAGTTCGTCGAACACCCGGGCACGGTTCGCGGCGTTGGCCACCACCAGGAAGTCCTGCTCGGCCCGCCGGTAGACGATGACGTCGTCGATGACCCCACCGTCGGGACGGCACAGCATGGTGTAGCGGGCCCGTCCGACGTCGACGGCCGACAGTCGCGTGACGAACGACCGGTCGACGACCTCGGCCGCGGCCGCGCCGGTCACGACGATCTCGCCCATGTGGCTCAGGTCGAACAGGCCCGCGGCGTTGCGCACCGCGTGGTGCTCGGCGAGTTCGCTGCCGTAGCGCAGCGGCATCGACCAGCCGGCGAAGTCGGTCATCACCGCGCCGAGTCCGACGTGGACGTCGTGGAGCGGAGTCGTGCTCATGCCGAGACCTCCTGCGCAGCCATGGCGAACGCCTCGGGCGGCGGGCACGCGCACACGAGGTTGCGGTCCCCGTGCGCCCCGTCGATGCGGCCGACCGGCGGCCAGTACTTGGCGGACCGCACCGCGCGCGACGGGAACACGGCCTCGTCACGACCATACGGGTGCGTCCACTCCTCGACCAGCACGTGTGCGGGATGGGGCGCGTTGACCAGTGGGTTGTCGTCCTTCGGCCACTCGCCCGACGCGACCCGGTCGACCTCCCCACGGATCGCGATCATCGCGTCGCAGAACCGGTCGAGTTCCGCCAGGTCCTCACTCTCCGTCGGTTCGACCATGAGCGTGCCCGCCACCGGGAAGCTCAGCGTCGGCGCATGGAACCCGTGGTCGATGAGGCGCTTGGCGACGTCCTCGGCGGTGATGCCCGTCCGCCTGGTCATCTCACGGAGGTCGAGGATGCACTCGTGGGCGACCCAGCCGCCCTCCCCCCGGTACAGCACCGGGAAGTGCTCGTCGAGACGGTTGGCGACGTGGTTGGCCGCGAGCACCGCCACCTGCGTGGCGCGCACCAGCCCGGCCGAACCCATGAGTCGCACGTACGCCCACGAGATCGGCAGGATCGATGCCGACCCGTACGGGGCAGCCGAGACCGCACCCACCGGTCCGGACCGTCGACGCGGGTCCGGGTGGAGCGGATGGCTCGGCAGGAACTCGACGAGGTGTTCGGCGACCGCGACCGGCCCGACGCCCGGACCGCCGCCTCCGTGCGGGATGCAGAACGTCTTGTGCAGGTTGAGGTGGGACACGTCACCACCGAACCGGCCGGGAGCAGCGACGCCGAGCAGCGCGTTGAGGTTCGCGCCGTCGATGTAGACCTGTCCGCCGGCGTCGTGGACCATCGCACACACGTCGGAGACGGTCGACTCGTACACCCCGTGTGTCGACGGGTAGGTCAGCATGATCGCCGCGACGCGCCCGGAGTGCTCCTCGATCGTCCGCTCCAGGCTGTCGAGGTCGACGGTGCCGTCCGCAGACGCGTCGACGACAGCGACCCGCATGCCCGCCATCACGGCACTGGCCGCGTTGGTGCCGTGGGCGCTCGACGGGATGAGGCAGACGTCACGGTCGGTGTCACCCCGGGATGCGTGGTGCGCCGCGATGGCGAGCAGCCCCGCCAGCTCGCCCTGCGAGCCGGCGTTGGGCTGGACGCTCACCGCCGCATAGCCGGTCATCGACGCGAGCCAACGTTCGAGCTCGTCGATCACCTCCAGCATGCCGGCGACCTGGTCGACCGGAGCGAAGGGGTGCAGGCCGGCGAACTCGGGCCAGGTGATCGGTTCGAGTTCGGTCGTCGCGTTGAGCTTCATGGTGCACGACCCGAGCGGGATCATGCCGCGGTCGAGCGCGTAGTCGACGTCGGACAGGCGCCGCAGGTAGCGAAGCATCGCCGTCTCGGACCGGTGCGCGTGGAACACGGGGTGCTCGAGGTAGGCACTGGTGCGCGCGAGCGGGTCGGGCAGTTCCACGTCCGCGGGCGACAGGTCTCCCGACGCGTCGACCCCGAACGCGTCGAGCACGGTCGCCAGGTGGCTCGCCCGGGTCGTCTCGTCACACGCGACGCGCACGTGGTCGTCGTCGACCAGTCCGAGGTTCACCCCGGCCTCGCACGCGGCGTCGACCACGGCGACAGCGCGGCCCGGCACCCGGGCGAGCACCGTGTCGAAGAACGTGTCGTGCACCACCTCGATGCCGCCGTCCCGCAGCCGGTCCGACAGCGTGCGCGCGTTGCCGTGCACCCGCCGGGCGATCGCGGCGAGTCCATCGGGGCCGTGCCACACCGCGTACATGGACGCGACCACGGCCAGCAGCACCTGCGCCGTGCAGATGTTGGACGTGGCGCGTTCGCGTCGGATGTGCTGCTCGCGGGTCTGCAGCGCGAGCCGGTACGCCGGTTGACCGTGCGCGTCGATCGACACGCCGACGAGCCGGCCGGGAAGGCTGCGTTCGAGCCCCTCGCGCACCGCGATGTAGCCGGCGTGTGGCCCGCCGTAGCCGAGCGGGACCCCGAAGCGCTGGGTCGAACCGACCGCGATGTCCGCACCCTGCTCGCCGGGAGGCGTGATCAGGGTCAGCGCGAGCAGGTCGGCCGCCACGGTGACCCGGGCGCCGTGCTCGTGGACCCGTCCGATCAGGTCGGTGTCGTCACGCAACACCCCGGACGCACCGGGCTGCTGGAGCACCACACCGAACAGTCCGTCGGGCAGGTCGCCGTCGCGATCCAGGTCGACGATCTCCAGTCCGAGCGGACCACAGCGTGTCTCGAGCACGGCCCGCGTCTGGGGCAGCACGTCGAGGTCCACGGCGACGACGTCGCCGGCGCCACGCGACGCCCGGTGCATGAGGGTCACCGCCTCGGCGACGGCGGTCCCCTCGTCGAGCAGCGACGCGTTGGCGACCGGCAGCCCGGTGAGGTCGCCGACGACCGTCTGGAAGTTGAGCAGCGCCTCGAGTCGTCCCTGGCTGATCTCGGGCTGGTAGGGCGTGTAGGCCGTGTACCAGGCCGGCGACTCGATGACGTTGCGGCGCACGACCGGCGGCGTGATCGTGTCGTGGTAGCCGAGGCCGATCATCTGCACCATGGCACGGTTGCGGGCGGCGAGTCCGCGCAGGCGCCTGGTCACCTCGACCTCGTCGAGAGGTTCGAGTTCGAATCCCCCGTCGGACCGGATCGTGTCGGGGACGGCCGCGTCCATCAGCGCCGCCAGCGAGGAGACTCCGAGCCCCTCGAGCATGTGGCGGATCGCGTCGTCGTCGGGACCGACGTGGCGGTCGACGAACTGTTCGAACGGGGTCGGCATGTCGCTCACGGGGCAGCCCTCGGTGCGCCGGCGTCAGCGGCGCTGCTGCCTCCCCGCTCTGTGCCTGGACCTGAGAGGTTCACCGCCGGGCGGCGGCTTGCACCATCGGTGAGGTGGCGATCGCGTCACCACCTGCTCTCCAGAGTGGCCTGTCCCTCTCGGTAGGGGTGCCTGAGAGATTCCGGGGAGGAGGTTGCTCCTTCGGCGGCCAGTCTGGCTGGCGCTCTCCCGGGAGGGATCGACGGCCCTGATCGGTTGTGGGTCCACGCTAAGCCGCCGGGCCGCAGGAATCAACGTGGCGGCCCGGGCGCTAGCGTTCGGTCTGCTCTCGACGCGGAGGCTCCTTGGACGCGGATCTCACCTCGCTGGGCCGGATCGCCATCGTCAATCGTGGCGAACCGGCGATGCGCGCGATCCATGCGATCCGCGAACTCGCCCATGAACACGCCGTCGACCTGTCGTCCGTGGCGATGCACACGGCCGCCGAACGCAACGCGATGTTCGTCCGTGAGGCCAACGACGCCGTCCAGATCGGCCCGGCCGACCTGACCGGGCAGCCGATCCCGTACCTCGACCTCGACGAACTCGAACGTGCACTGGTCGCCTGTCGGGCCGACAGCGTGTGGGTCGGGTGGGGGTTCGTCGCCGAACGGGCCGAGTTCGCCGACCTGTGCGACCGCCTCGGGTTGACGTTCATCGGGCCGTCCGGCGACGTCATGCGCGCGCTCGGTGACAAGATCGGGGCCAAGCGGCTCGCCGAACGGGCAGGCGTGCCGGTCGCCCCGTGGAGTGGCGGCCCGGTCGAGGACGTCGACGCTGCCCACGAGCACGCCAGGGCGATCGGCTACCCGCTCGTGGTCAAGGCGGCCGCCGGTGGTGGAGGCCGGGGCATCCGGCTCGTGCACGACCCGGCCGACCTCGCCAGCGCGTTCGAACGCGCCAGCGAGGAGGCCGCACGGTCCTTCGGTGACGCAACCCTGTTCATGGAGCAGCTCGTCGGCCAGGCCCGCCACATCGAGGTGCAGGTCATCGCCGACACCCACGGCAACGTCCTCGCGCCGGGGGTCCGCGACTGTTCGGTCCAGCGGCGCAACCAGAAGGTGATCGAGGAGTCCGCGTCGACTGCGCTGGACCCCGAGCAGGCCGACGAACTCGCCGCGTCGGCCGCCGAACTCGCCCGGGTCGCCGACTACACGAACGCCGGAACCGTGGAGTTCCTGTACCAGCCCGAGCAGCGGCAGTTCGCGTTCCTGGAGGTCAACACGCGCCTGCAGGTGGAGCACCCCGTCACGGAACTGACCGCCGGCATCGACCTGGTCAAGCTCCAGATGATCGTGGCTGCCGGAGGGCGCCTCCCTGAGGCCCTGGCCAGCGCCGACGGGCACGCGGTGGAGGTCCGACTCAACGCGGAGGACCCTGAACGGGGATTCACCCCCTCACCGGGACGCATCGAGCGCCTGCGCCTGCCGTCCGGCCCGGGAATCCGGGTCGACACCGGGGTGTCCGAGGGCGACGAGATCCCCCCGCAGTACGACTCGATGATCGCGAAGATCATCGCGCACGGCCGCGACCGCAGCGAGGCGCTCGCGCGACTGCGGCGCGCCGTCGAACAGACGACCGTCGTCGTCCGCGGCGGGACCACCAACCGCGCGTTCCTGCTGGACCTGCTCGAACATCCGACGTTCGTGGCCGGCGACGTCGACACCGGCTGGCTCGACAGGATGACCGCCGACGGCGGCTGGTCGTTCACCACCCGGGGCGACGTCGCGCTGGTCGCCGCCGCGATCGACGCCCACGAGCACGCGTCGCGTCGCGAACGCGAACGGTTCCTGACCACCGCCGCTCGAGGTCGGCCCCAGGGACCGACCGAGATCGGCGAGACCGTCGACCTGCGCTGGGCCGGCAACGCCTACCGCGTGCACGTCGCCAGGACCGGTCGCACCCGCTACCGCGTGACCATGGACGGCCAGCACGTCGACGTGGACGTGGACACGCTCGGGCAGTTCGAACGCCGGATCGTCATCGGTGACCGTCGCGTGCGCGTGGTCACCGTCACCCACGGGGCGGAGCAGCTGGTCGAGGTGGACGGTGTCCCCCACCGCATCTCCCAGGACGACGCCGGCATGGTCCGGGCACCGGGGCCGTCGGTCGTCATCCGCGTGCCGGTCCGCGTCGGGACCCGGGTGGACGCCGGCAGCACCGTCGCCGTGCTCGAGAGCATGAAGATGGAGACGGCCGTCGCCGCGCCGTTCGCAGGCACCGTCGTGGAGGTCCTGGCGTCGAGCAACGTGCAGCTCGACGCGGGCGCACCGATCGTGCGGATCGAACCCGACAGTGACGGCGAGGAACCGACCGGCGCCGACGTGGTCGATCTCACGACGTTGGCGGCGACCGCGTCACGGCGTGGCGGGGACCCGACTCACGACGCCGTCGGTGCCCTGCGACGGCTCGTGCTCGGGTGGGACGTGCACCCCGATGAGGTCGACGACCTCGTCGACCGGCTCGGCGACCCGGCGGACGACGAGCACCTGCGCGCCGAACTCGACGTGCTGCGAATCTTCGCGGACCTCACTTCGCTGTCGCGCAACCGGCGCATCGGCGACGCGGAGGACGTCGAACAGGCGCACAGTTCACGCGAGTACCTCCATGCCTACCTGCGCACCCTCGACGTGGAGGCTGCCGGATTGCCGGGGTCGTTCCGTGCCCGGCTCGCCCGTGCACTTGCCGATCACGGGGTGCACGACTTCGAACGCACGGAGGCACTGGAGGAGGCGTTGCTGCGCATCCACCTGGCCCAGCAGCGTGCCTCCACGCAGGTCCCGGCGATCCTCGCCCTGCTGGAGCGGCGCCTGGCCGCCCCACCGCCGGAGGGTTCGCTCGGGGCCGACCTGCGGGCGACCCTCGACCACCTCGTGACCGCCACCCAGGTGCGACACCCGGTCGTCGGCGACCTCGCACGGCGCGTCCGGTACCGGGCATTCGACCAGCCACGTCTGGAACGTCAGCGCTCCGCGACCTACGACGAGGTCCGCGCCCACCTCCACGCCCTGGGCCGAGGGACGGATGCGACCGAGCGCAGCGCGCACCTCGAGGCGCTGATCGCCGCGTCGCAGCCGCTGCTCGGCCTGCTCGCCGACCCCGTGGTGCTCGAGGCCCGCGACGTCATGCTCGAGGTGCTCACACGCCGCTACTACCGGACCCGGGACATCGACGACGTTCGCACGATCGAGGACGACCTGCTCGACGTCGTCGTCGCCGACTTCCGCGACCGACGTGGGCAGGGGCGAGTGGTCGCGATCGCGGCGGACGGCGACCAGCTCGACGTGGCGCTCGCCCGCGCCGGGGACCTCGCCCGGGACGTCCCGGACGACGGTGGAGCCGGGGTCGCCGCCGACCTCTACTGCGTGACAGACGGCCCGGCCGTCGGCATCGACGCACTGGCCGCGGAACTCGGTGAGACGATCGATCGTGCGTCGCTGCCGGGTTCCCTGCGTCGTGTCACCCTCACGTTCGCGACCCCGCACGGTCCCGACGGGGGACCCGCAGGTGTGGAGCACGTGACGTTCCGGCGCCGCGGGGACGAGTGGGTCGAGCGCGCCCACCTGCGCGGGATCCACCCACTGGTGGCCGGACGACTCGACCTGTGGCGCTTCGAACGGTTCGACCTCGAACGCCTCCCCGCCAGCGAGGACGTCTACCTGTTCGCGGCGACCGCACGCGGCACACCCGAGGACCGGCGCCTGTTCGTCATGTCGGAGGTTCGCGACCTCACCCCGGTCACCGACGAGTCGGGCCGGGTCCGCGCCCTGCCCGAACTCGAACGCGTTCTGGCCGCCTGCCTGGACGACCTGCGCAACGCACGTGCCCAGCAGCCGGTCGACGCCCGCCCCGAGTGGAACCGCGTCCTGCTCAACGTCTGGCCGACGGTGCAACTGCCCATCGAGCAGCTGCACGGGGTCGTGCGCGCACTCGCGCCGATGACCGACGGGCTCGGGCTCGAGCAGGTCATGGTCAACGCGCAGATGGCCGACGACGACGGCGGGGTCCATCCCGTCACAGTCCGCATGTACCGGCCACCCGGTCAGGGGCTGACCGTCCGCGTCACCGAACGGCCGACCCACCCGCTGGAACCGTTCGACGCCCTGACCCAGCGCATCCTGCGTTCACGCCGCCGTGGCACCGTGCACCCGTTCGAGATCGTCCCGCAACTGCTCCGCTCCCCCGACACCACCGGACTGCAGCAGGACGAGGGGTCCTTCGTCGAGTACGACCTCGACGAGACGCTGCGGTTCGTGCCCGTGGATCGCCCATGGGGCGGCAACGACGCCGGTGTGGTCGTCGGGACGGTCACCACTCCGACGGCGCGCCACCCGCAGGGCATGACGCGCGTGGCGATCCTCGGGGACCCGACCCGGGGACTCGGATCCATCGCCGAACCCGAGGCCCGGCGGATCGTCGGGGCGATCGACCTGGCCGCCCAGCTCGGGGTGCCCGTCGAGTGGTTCGCCGTGTCGTCCGGTGCCCGCATCGCGATGGACAGCGGCACGGAGAACATGGACTGGGTCGCACGCGTGCTGCGTCGGATCATCGAGTTCACCCAGTCCGGCGGTGAGGTCAACGTCGTCGTCACCGGGATCAACGTCGGCGCCCAGCCGTACTGGAACGCCGAGGCGACCATGCTGATGCACACGCGCGGCATCCTGGTGATGACGCCCGACAGTGCCATGGTGCTGACCGGCAAGCAGGCGCTCGACTACTCGGGCGGCGTGTCGGCGGAGGACAACTTCGGCATCGGTGGCTACGACCGGGTGATGGGCCCCAACGGCCAGGCCCAGTACTGGGCCCCCGACCTCGCCGGGGCCTGCCAGGTCCTGTTCGCCCACTACGCGCACACGTACGTCGTTCCCGGAGAGCGTTTTCCCCGCTCCACGTCGACGACCGACCCCGTGGACCGCGACGTACGCGACGTGCCCCACGACGTCGAGGGTGTCGACTTCACTCGGGTCGGCGACATCTTCTCCGAGGACACCAACCCCGGCCGCAAGAAGCCGTTCGACATCCGCACCCTGCTCAACGCGGTCGCCGACCAGGACCACCCGACGCTCGAACGGTGGGCGGACATGGCCGACGCCCAGATGTCGGTGGTCCTGGACGGCCACCTCGGCGGGCACCCGGTGGCCCTGCTCGGGTTCGAGTCTCGACCGTTGCCTCGCCACGGTCCCCTGCCTGCCGATGGTCCCGAGCAGTGGACGGCGGGAACCCTGTTCCCGCAGGCGTCACGCAAGACCGCGCGAGCGATCAACGCGGCCAGCGGCAACCGGCCGCTGGTCGTGCTCGCGAACCTGTCCGGGTTCGACGGGTCGCCGGAGTCCCTGCGCCAGTTCCAGCTGGAGTACGGGGCGGAGATCGGACGCGCCGTCGTCAACTTCGACGGACCGATCGTGTTCTGTGTGGTGTCCCGCTACCACGGCGGTGCGTTCGTCGTGTTCTCCGGGGCGCTCAACGAGTCGATGGAGGTCGCCGCGGTCGAGGGGTCCCACGCGTCGGTGATCGGCGGACCGCCGGCGGCGGCGGTCGTGTTCGCGGGCGAGGTGAACCGCCGCACCGATGCCGATCCCAGGGTTCGCGAACTCGAGGCGCGCATCGACCGGGCCGACGACGCGGAGTCACTGCGCATGCGCGCGGAACTCGCCCAGCTGCGTCGTGAGGTGCGCTCGGAGAAGCTCGGCGAGGTCGCCGGGGAGTTCGACCGGATCCACTCCGTGGAACGTGCCCTGCAGGTCGGGTCGGTCCACACCATCGTGCCACCCGACCGCCTGCGACCGTGGCTCGTGGCGGCCGTGCAGCGGGGCATCGAACGCACCCTGGCCGACGACCGGGCGTGAGCTCGCGTCGATTGCGGGTTCGACGCCGTCGGACCCCCGACGTCTCGAACGGGTCGCGGCTCCTCGCGTGATGGTCACACGGCGGCGGTGACCCCGGAGGTGACCCGGTGGACGCGACCGCGGCCCCGCACGTCGACCCGGGCGGCGGCCGCCGGCACGTAGACCGCCTCGGTCGGCCCGATCGTCCACGAATGCTCGTCCACGCGGACCGTGACGTGTCCCGCCGTGCACAGCAGCACCTGCGGGCCGAGGTCGTCGAGCCGCACGGCACCGGCGTCACCCGGGACGACCACCTCCAACAGGAAGTGCTCCGAGGAGCCCACCTCACCCGAGAGAGCGGATCCGGCGTTCGGGGCGCCCGCACGTGTGACCCGATGGCTGGCATGGGGGTCGAGGGCCGCCGCGAACTCGTCGACGTCGACGTGCTTGGTCGTCATCCCGGCCCGGACCACGTTGTCGGAGTTCGCCATGACCTCCACGCCGCAACCTCGCAGGTGGAGGTGGGGAACTCCGGCAGGAGTGTCGAGTTCATCGCCCGCCTCCAGTCGATGGTGCTCCATCAGCAGGGCGACCACGACCGCCGGGTCCTCCGGATGTCGTGCCGCGAGCGCCTCCACCGCGCGGAACGCGGCGTGGTCGTCCGTCCGACCGGCGCGGAGCCGACCCATCCCGTCGACCACGGCCGCGACCAGCGCCCGGGCCCCGGCACGGTCGAGACCCAGCAGGTCACGCACGATCCCCCGCCAGGCGCCGCGTCCGTCGGCGCCGAGCCGGTCGGCGACGTCCCCGAGCGCCTCGACCGACAGGTGGCCCAGCAGATCGACCGCGTCGTCGGGTTCTCGCAGCCCACACAGCGCATCGAACGTGTCGAGCGCGTGCAGCAGCTCGGGCTTTGGCCACGCGTCGCGATAGGAGCGATCGGGGGCATCGCGAGGAATCCCGAGGGCCTCCTCGTCGGCGAAGCCGGTCACGGCACGTTCGGTGTTCGGGTGGACCTGCAGCGACAGGGGGTCGTCGGCAGCGAGCAGCTTGACGAGGAACGGCAGCACCGGCCCGAACCGTGCGACGAGTCCACTGCCGAGGTGGCCTTCGGGGTCCCGGGCGATCAGGACGTCGAGCCCGACCTGCCGCCCTCCGACGTCGAGCGTCGCGGAACCGAGCGGGTGCGCGCCGTACCACCACTCGGCCTCGGGCAGCACGGACGGCCCGTCACCTCGCAGGGCAGGCAGCGCGAAACGGGATCCCCACGGGTGGTGGCGGAAGGCGGGACGGATCGGCCCGGCGGCGACGTCGGCGGCACGCAGGTCGGCACTCATGCGCCGGACGCTAGCCAACACGGCCCGACACGCCGGCAGCGGCAGGACGTCCCCGCGACGTACGCTGACGCTCGGGCGCCCGTAGCTCAGCTGGACAGAGCAGGGGACTTCTAATCCCAAGGCCGCAGGTTCGAGTCCTGCCGGGCGCGCCTGGAGCACCCGTCTCCGTCTGGTCGACCCGGACTCGCTACTGTCCGCCCGCCGCCACCGGGACCCACGGGCGCGGTGCTGCGAGGAGCACGAGCATGGCAGGCGGAGTCGACTTCCGGGTGGCCCCCGACGTGCGTCTGCTACTGCGTCGTCGCGGACCCCGGTCTCCGTTCGGCCCGGGGCTCGAACCCCGTCCGGCGTCCGCCACGCTCGAGGAACTGCTCCACCCTGAGGACGTGGCGAGCGTCGACGACTCCGCGCGCGGACCACTTCCCGAACACACCATCGACGAACCGTCGGTCCGCGAGTGGCAGGGACTGTCCGGTGGTGGACTCGTGGTCACGAACAACGCTCACGCCGGTGACCCCTGGATCGGCGACGAGGCCCACCTGAAGCGTCTCCTGACGGCACACACCCTTCCCGTCGCCCGTTCGCAGCGCCCGGTGCTCGCCCCGCCCCCACCGGTGTCCCGCGCGCAGGTCCGTGCGCAGGTGCGGCGTGACGCCACACACGACATCCCGCCGTGGCGACTGCGACGGCGCGTGCTCGCCCTGCGCGACGCCGAGTCCGACGTGGACGCCGAGGTCCGCATCACCCAGGCACGGATCGACGCAGAACACGCCGCCCGCCAGGCCGCAGCGGACATCTGGTGGCAGCGTCTGTGCGACGCCGAGCCGATCGCGACCATGGACCAGCTGAGTCAGGGTTTCGAGCGCGGCGTCCTGCCGGCGGGACCCACCGCCGTCGAGGGTCACACCGCCCACGTGGTCATGGCCGTCGACACGGCGGAGATGCTCGTCGGAAGGCGCGAACCGTCGACCCGCGATGCATCTGACGTCTCCATCGCGATCATGAACGTCTCACGACGCAACCGGCTGTACGTCCAGGCGCTCTGCGCCGGGGTCCTGCAGGTGGCTGCCACGTCCTTCTCCCTCGTGCCCGGGATCCGACGTGTCGAGATCGCCGTCGTCGGGGTGACCCGCCCCGGCGGACCCGCAGTGCTCATGCTCGCCGGCCTGCCCAGGGACGTGGTGCTGCCTGACGGGATCGACCGCGCCGCGATCACCGACCTGTTCGCCAGTGCACAGCAGGGGCGGATCCGCCTGGTGCTCGAACGGTCCGGACTCGACGACGGGCCGAAGCCCCTCGACCCCCGCACACCGGCGGTACGGGCCGCTCTGGACGCGATCCACCTCGGTTGACCGTCGGCCCCACCACCGGCGGCTTTGACCGCCCACCTCGCGCTGCGTACCCTCCGCGCTCGTGCCGGGCGATCCCCGGCACGTCCCTGGTGGGTGTAGCTCAGCCTGGTTAGAGCGCCTGGTTGTGGTCCAGGAGGCCGGGGGTTCAAGTCCCCTCATCCACCCTGAGTGATCGTCGAACGGTTCGTGTAGTGTCAGACGGTCCTCTGCGCCGCTAGCTCAATTGGCAGAGCATCCGGCTCTTAACCGGCAGGTTCGGGGTTCGAGTCCCTGGCGGCGCACACACGAGAACCGGCCCCTCGGGGCCGGTTCTCCGCGTTCCCGAGGTGTTCAGGCGGTTCGGGACCATCCGGGCCGGTCAGCCGCGCAGGTCGCGTCGGTCGTAGCCGACGAGTCCGAGCCCGACCGCGACCACGGTCAGGCCCACGAGCAGGGCAGACCCGGCGACGTCGAACCCGGCCACCAGCGGTTCTCCGGCGAGGTACCAGCCGAACGGCGTGGCCTGTTCCAACCACCCCGCACCGGCCACGGACGGAGCGATCGCGTTCGCGATGTAGGACGCGACGGCAACGCCCGCACCAGCCCCCAGCGCCGTCGCCCGGGATCCGGTGGCCGAACCGACGCCGAAGGCGATCGCCGACATGGCCAGCACGAGCAACCACAGGCCGGCGGTCGCGGCGACGATCCCGCCGGGATCGATGCCCATGTCGAACGCAGGCGCGAGCACGAGGGTCGACGCGCCGAGCGCCAGGGTGAGCAGTGCGAGCTGGACGGCGAGCGCCCCGAAGCGCTGGAGTGCCACGCTCGTGCGGCTGACCGGCGAGGCCGACTCGAGCTCGAGGGTCCCTGCCTCCTCCTCTCCCGCGACGAGTGCGGCACCACGTGAGATCCCGAAGACGAGCAGCAGCGCCGGCGCGAGCAGTGCGTAGACGGTCGAGTTCAGGTAGCCGGCACCCGTGGCGATGGCGTCCCATCCCATCCCGCTGCGCAGGGCATCGGGCAGCCCGGCGATCAGCGACTCCATGTCCTCGTTGGCCATCGACGGGTAGAACGCGAGGTACATCGCGCTGACGGCCACGATCGCGACCGCCCACAGCAGCACGGAACGCCGTCCTCCACGCAGGATCCAACGCGAGATCGGCAGCGGGTCAGCGGCCATCGGAGGCCTCCACGTCGGTGCGGATGTCGGCGGCGGGCACCCGGTAGAAGTCGATGAACAGGTCCTCGAGTTCTCGGTCGGCTGCGGACCAGCGCAGGACGCGGTGTGCCGTCGCCGCACGCAGCAGACCGTCGGGCTCCCCGTGCAGCAGGCAGCGCAGCGTGGACCCGTCGACCTCGACGTCCTCCACGCCTGGGATGCCGACGAAGGCGTCGGCGTCGACGGGTTCGTCGAAGGCGAACTCGACCTGTTGGCCGGCACGACGCCGCAGCGTCCCGACGTCGTCGACGTCGACGATGCGGCCTTCACGCACGATCGCGACGCGTGTGGCCGCGAGTTCGACCTCGGAGAGCACGTGCGACGACATGAGCACGGTGGCACCCGCGTCGCGGACCTCGCGCACCAGCGTGTGGAACTCGCGCTGCAGCAGCGGATCGAGGCCACTGGTCGGCTCGTCGAGTATCAGCAGCTCGGGCGCGTGCATGAACGCCTGCACGACCCCGACCTTCTGGCGATTCCCCTTCGACAGGTCACGCATCTCCCGGGTCAGGTCCAGGCTGAACCGCTCCGCCAGCCCGGCGATTCGATCCGCCCCGAGGCCGCCGCGCAGGCGCGCAAGGTGGTGCAGGAGGTCGCCTGCGGTGGATCGTCCCGCGAGCGACAGTTCACCGGGCAGGTACCCGATGCGGGCCCGCTGGTCACGGCCGCCGTCGCGCGGCGTGGCACCCAGCACCTCCACCACCCCGGACGTCGGCCGCAGCAGGTCCAGCAGGATGCGGATGGTGGTGGTCTTTCCGGCTCCGTTGGGACCGAGGAACCCGAAGACCTCTCCCCGATGCACCTCGAGGTCGAGACCATCGAGGGCTCGGGTGGTCGCTCGCCCCTTCAGGGACGGCCCGGCGCGGTAGTCCTTGACCAGGTTCTCGGCGCGGATGACGGTGTCGTCGTTCACGACGTCTCCTCCTCCCGGGTCAACTGTTCACGGAGGCGTTCGTGCACACCTTCGGCCAGCAGGCCCTGGGACAGCAGTTCGGCAGCGGGCAGGCCGTAGGCGACCAGTCCTTCGGTGGTGCTCGTCAGGTCGGCTCCGAGGAGGCGGTGGACGTGTTCGTGCAGGACGAGGGCCCCGAGTGACCAGATCGTGAGGACGACGGCCCGCCCGCGTGGGTCGTCACCGGGGCGAAGCACTCCCGAGGCGACACCCCGTTCCAGGTACTCGACGGTGTCGTCGACGAGTTCGTCGACCAGCCTTCCGACGGCAGGTGACCCGTCGGCCAGCGTCCGGGCGAGGTAGCGCATCAGCACCAGGTGGTCCTCGGACTGCCGGAGGGCAGCCAGCATGTCGAGGTCCGGGCCTGCGTCCATGGCCGCGAGCTTGGCCTCTCGGATCGTGGCGACCGTGTGGGTGTCACACGCGTCGCGCAGACCCTCCTTCGTCCCGAAGTGGTGGATCACCAGCGCCGGCGACACCCCGGCGTCCGCGGCGATCGCACGCACCGTCGTCGAGGCGACCCCGTCGGCACCGAAACGGGCGATGGCGGCGTCGCGGATTCGAGCACGCGCGGTCAGGTCGGACGGCGAACGCGCGGGAGCGGGCACTGAACTCATGATCAGCAAACTAAACACCTGTTCAGTCTCCGTCAAGACCGCGCCCGTCGCTAGCCTGGTCGGATGACGGACGTGTCGTGGTTCGAGGTGGCCACCGGGCTGGTGGGCGGCCTCGCCATGTTCCTCCTCGGGCTCCAGCAGCTCACCCGGGCGCTGCAGAACGTGTCGAGCGGCCGCCTGCGCGCCATCCTGCTGCGAGCCTCCGACACCCCGGTTCGCGGGGCACTCAGCGGCGTGGTGACCACGGGAGTGATCCAGTCGTCGACGGCAACGGTGGTGCTGCTCATCGGGTTCGTGTCCGCCGGCGCGCTGTCGCTGCAGCGTGCGGCGGCGGTGGTGCTGGGCGCCAACGTCGGCACGACGATCACCGTGCAGGCGATCGCGTTCGACGTGACCGGCGTCGCCCTGCTGCTCGTCGCGGTGGGCGTGGGGGTTGGGATGGTCCGGCGGCTCGAGCCGTTGCACGCGCCGGCACGTGCGACGCTGGCCATCGGACTGGTGTTCCTCGGCATGCACGTGATGGGTGGCGCGGTCGAACCGCTGCGTGACACCCCGGTCCTGACCGGCCTCCTGTCCCGTGACGCGGGCGTGGCCGTGGCGCTGCTCGCCGGCGCGGTGTTCACCGCCGTCGTCCAGTCGTCGTCGGCGACGTCGGGTGTGGTGATCGTCCTGGCCGCCCAGGGGCTCGTGGACCTGCCGACGGGCATCGCGGTGCTGCTCGGCGCGAGCATCGGGACCTGTGTCACCCCGCTGATCGCGGGGCTCGGCACCGAGCGGTCCGGTCTGCGCGTCGCCGTCGTGCACACGGTGGTCAACGTCGTCGGCGTCGCGGTGTGGGTGTGGCTGATCCCCTCGCTCGCCGACCTCGCCGTGACGATCTCACCGGTCCACGAACTCGCGGACCCGGTCGCGCGTCTCGCGGCGGAGACGCCACGGCAGCTCGCGAACGCGTACACGGTGTTCAAGGTCGCGAACCTGCTGCTGTTCGTCGGGCTGACCGGCCCGCTCGCTCGGCTCGTCGAGCGCGCCGTCCCGGACCGTCCCGACTCCGGCCGGCTCGGTGCCAGGCACCTCGACGACGACGTGCTCGACACCCCCGACGTCGCCCTCGAACTCGTGCGCCGCGAACTCGTGCGTCTCGCCGAGGAGGTCGCCGAGGCGCTGGACCGGGCGATGCCGACGGTCCTGCACGGCACCCGCGACGAACTCGCCGACCTCGTCGAGCGCGACCGACGGATCGACGCGATCCACGCCGACGTCATCGCGTACCTGGGCGCGATCGGACGCCACGAGCTCTCCGACGAGCAGGGACGTGAACTGTTCACGCTGCTGCAGGTGACCAACGACCTGGAGACGATCGGGGACGTCGTCGAGGTGAACCTCGCCCGCCTCGGACGACGTCGGCTCGCCGAGGGGGTGCTGCCCAGCTGGCCGACCACCGAGGTGGTCACCGACCTGCACGCCGCCGTCGTCGCTCAGCTGCACGTGGTCGTCGTCGGGCTGCGGGAGGGTGTGGCCCCCGACGGCGCAGCGCTCGACGCGGCGTACCACGACGTCACGACGAGGCGTGACGGGGCCCTGCGGCACCTGACGGGCCGGTTGCGCGCCGACGCCCCGAACCGGGTCCGCGCGTACGAACGCGAGGTGGAGGTCGTCGGACACCTCGACCACGTGTCCCACGTGACCCGGCGGATCGCGCACGGACTCGACACCCCGTGAAGCTGCGCTCGACGCAGCGGGACGGACGCGCGGTCACGGCCCGGGATGGAGCCACTTGACCATGCTGAGCGCCGGGATGGACGTCCCGAGCCCCTCGGCGCGCGCCCGCTCGAGGATGGCCAGGGCGAGCACCACGTCCTGTTCGGGCGAACCGATCGACTTGTAGAGCGTCTGCGCCCCCGGAGGGCCCACACCGGACGCGAGCACGTCCCCGAGCCGCTCGACACCTCGCACGTCGAAGCCCAGCTCGATCGCCTCCAGGGCGTCGCCGGACTCCTCGAGGACCTCAGGGGTGTCGATGACGACACGGTCGGCACCGAGCAGCACGTCACCGGCGAGCTCCCGCTGGGCAGGAACGGTCGAACCGATCGACAGGACCAGGGGCACCCCGGTGAGCGCGGCGCGGTCGACCACCACGGCCCCGCGCGAGTTGGTGGCGACGTACACGACGTCGGCACCGTCCGCGGCGGCGCGGGTGGAGTCGACGGCCTCGACGGGCAGGTCGAGCGACTCCTGCATCGTGCGGGCGAACGCATCGCGGTTCTCCGGGTTGCGGCTGGTGACACGGGCAGCCCGGACGTCGAAGGTGGCCGCCAGCATCTCCAGGCCACTTCGAGCCTCCATTCCCGACCCGATGACCCCGACGGCGACCGGGCCGTGCACGTCACGGCACGCGCCCGCGGCGACCGCAGCGGTCGCTGCCGTTCGCATCGGGGTGACCAGCGCGGCGTCGACGATGCCCAGCGGCCGGCCGTCGTCGACGGAGAACAGGTGGATGGCGTAGCGCACGGCCCCGTTGGCGGTCTCGTGGAACTGCTTGTGTCCGAGGACCCCGAGCGAGGGCAGAACCGCCGCCAGGATGCGCATCCCCCCACCCGGAATCGCCACGTTCAGGCGGCCGAGCGTCGTGTCGGTCGCGAGCTGACAGACCGCCGCCGTGTGCGCCGCCTCGAGCGCCACGGAGGCGGGCAACCGTGCGACCACGTCGGAACCGACCACGAGCGGTCGCGTCGGGTCGTGCTCGAGTTCGCGATCCATCTCCCCACCCTCGTCCGGACCGGGTATCCCTGGCGGGGAGGGGTACCACACCTCCCGGCGGGGACGGTCACACGCACCGATGAGTCCGGGGCCACCCGCACGTCACACCCCCGGAGCATGATTCGCTGCGGCGTCGACCGACGCCGCCGGGCACATCCTGCGTCGCTGCCCGCGACGCACCGCCGGCACGGCGTCGTTCGCGACGACGCGCCACGAACGAAGAGTCACCAATGACCGAGGTGATCCACGCCACGGGGCTGGTCCGCCGCTACGGAGACGTCGTCGCGCTCGACGGCCTCGACCTGGCGGTCCCCGAGGGCACGGTCCTGAGCCTGCTCGGCCCCAACGGCGCCGGCAAGACCACGGCCGTGCGCATCCTCACGACACTGCTGCAACCCGACGCCGGGACGGTTCGGGTCGCCGGGGTGGACGTGCTCGCCGAACCACAGCGCGCCCGTGAGCGCATCGGCCTGTCGGGTCAGTACGCCGCCGTCGACGAGCACCTCACCGGCCACGAGAACCTGGAGATGATCGGCCGCCTCTACCGCCTGGGGCTGCGTCGGTCGCGTGCACGCTCCCGGGAACTGCTCGAGCGCTTCGACCTCTCCGACGCCGCCGACCGTCCGGTCAAGACGTACTCCGGAGGGATGCGCCGACGGCTCGACCTCGCGGGGGCACTGGTCGCCGAACCGGCGGTCCTGTTCCTCGACGAACCGACCACCGGCCTGGACCCGCGCAGTCGCGTGAACATGTGGGAGGTGATCCGGGAACTGGTGCGCGCAGGGACGACCCTGCTGCTCACGACCCAGTACCTGGAGGAGGCCGACCACCTCGCCGACGACATCATCGTCATCGACCACGGTCGCTCGATCGCCCACGGCACCGCCGACCAGCTGAAGTCCCAGGTCGGTGGGGAACGCGTCGAACTCGTCGTGGCCACCCCGGAGGGTCTCGCCACCGCTCGTGGGCTCCTCGAACGGCTCGCCGTGGGACCCCTTCAGGTGGACGAGCACGCGCGGGCGATCGCCGCGCCGGTGTCCGGTGGGGCCGCAGACCTCATGGCGGCGCTTCGTCTGCTCGACGCTGAGCAGGTCGACGTGCTGGACGTCGGCCTGCGGCGCCCAACGCTCGACGACGTGTTCCTCACGCTGACGGGACACGTCGCCGAACCGGGCGCAGGCCCCGAAACCAACGGCGAGTCGCCCACCGACGCACCGGAGTCCCAGCCACAGACGTCGCCGGATTCGGTCGACGCATCGACCGGGGAGATCACACGATGAGCCGACTCGTCGACGCCGTCATCGACGGCCACGTCATCGCCAAGCGCAACGTCATCCGGATCCGACGGGTCCCCGAGGTCCTCGTGTGGGTCCTGATGTCTCCGGTCATGTTCGTCCTGCTGTTCGCCTACGTGTTCGGCAACGCGATCGCGGTGCCCGACGGGGTGAACTACCGCGAGTTCCTCATCGGCGGGATCTTCGCGCAGACGGTCGTGTTCGGCGCGACGTTCACCGGCGCCGGGATCGCCGAGGACATGAGCAAGGGCATCATCGACCGGTTCCGGTCCCTGCCGATGTCCCGCTCGGCGATGCTCGTCGGTCGCACCGCGAGCGACGTGATCTACAACGTCCTGTCGATCGTGATCATGTCGCTCACGGGACTCGTCGTCGGATGGCGGATCCGCGGGTCGGTGGTCGACGCGCTGGTCGCCTACGCCCTGCTGCTGCTGTTCGCCTTCGCGTTCTCGTGGGTGATGGCGTGGGTGGGTCTGCTGGTCCCGAGCGTGGAGGTGATCAACAACGCCTCGTTCATGGTGATCATGCCGCTGACGTTCGTGTCCAACGCCTTCGTGCCGCTCGAGTTCTTCCCGCCGTTCCTCCAGCGATTCGTCGAGTGGAACCCGGTGTCCACGGTGACCCAGTCGATCCGCGAACTGTTCGGCAACGCCGGACCGTCCACGTCCGAGGCCTGGTCCATGCAGCACCCGGTCACCTACACGCTGCTCTGGATCGCGATCATCCTGGCCGTGTTCGTGCCCCTGTCGGTCCGCGCGTACCGACGCTCGACGCTGCGGTGACACGAGCCGCGCCGGTCGATGACCGAGGAGGTCGACGATGTGTCGCAACATCCAGCAACTGCGAGGCGCCCAACCACCGGCCACCGCCGACGAGGTGCGTGACGCCGCCCTGCAGTTCGTCCGGAAGGTCAGTGGGTTCCGCGCTCCCTCCGCGGCGAACCGTGACGTGTTCGACCGCGCCGTCGAGGAGGTGACCGGCGCGACACGACGCCTGCTCGACGACCTCGTCGTCGGTCCCGGCGCACGTCCGGTCGTACCCCTCCAGCGGCGGCGCACCGCCAGCCCCGGCTGACCGGCACCGAGCCGCGGCGGGCCCGCGCCCGCTCCTATGCTCCGTCGCACCGGCGCCCGCCGGGCCGTGCCGCACGCGGGACAGGGAGGCAGCGGTGACCTCTGCCCGCACGCCGAAGGTCGACGCGGTTCCTGACGTACCCCGCCGGTCGGATGGACGGGTCGACCTGACCGCGATGCTGCGCGCCCTGCAGCCGGCGGTCCTCCTCGAGTCCGCGGACGGGGTCGGCTGGTCCTACGTGGTACCGGTCGGCGAGCATCGCGTCGTCGACGACGGCACCCGCACGACACTGGTCGACGGCAACGGAGCACACGACCTGGGCACCGATCCGTTCGACGCGCTCGACCACGTGTGCGCGATGGAGGGCCTCGATCCGGGCGCACGGGTCGACCCGGACCTGCCCCCGTTCACCGGCGGGCTCGTCGGGGCGTTCGCGTACGACCTCGCCCGCCGGGTCGAACGGCTCCCGGGGCTCGCCACGCGAGACCGGACCCATGGCGACGTCGCCCTGTGGTTCGCCGAGCACGTCGTCGCGGTGTCCCCGGACCTCGACACCGTCCTGCTCGTCGAGCGGCCGTCCAACGGGCACGCCCCGGGCGCACCACTGGCCACGCGCCGCAGGGTGCTCGAGGACCGGTTGCGACAGGCCGACGTCGACGGCATCGCGCCGGACCGACCGGACACGACGCGGCAGGCAGCCTCGTCGATGTCCCGCCGCGAGTACCTCGACGCGGTGGAACGGATCCTGGAGCACGTGTCGGCCGGGGACGTGTTCCAGGTGAACCTCACCCAGCGGCTCACGGCCCCGTGGGACGGGGACACCATCGACCTGTACGTGGCACTCGCCCGCGAGAGCCCTGCGCCGCTCGGCGCATGCCTGCCGATGCTCGGCATCGCGTCGATCTCTCCGGAGACCTTCCTGCACGTCGTGGAGGGGCGCGTCGAGACCCGACCCATCAAGGGCACCCGCCCACGCGTCCGCGATCCCCACCTCGACGCCGCACTCGCCGACGACCTCGCCACCTCGCCCAAGGACCGGGCCGAGAACGTGATGGTGGTCGACATGGAGCGCAACGACCTCGGCAGGGTGTGCCGTCCCGGCACGGTGCAGGTCCCCCAGCTGTTCTCGGTCGAGGCGCACCCCACCGTGTGGCATCTCGTGTCGAGCGTGTCGGGGCAGCTGGTCGACGGTGTCGGGTACGGCGCACTGCTGCGCGCCACGTACCCGTGCGGGTCGATCACCGGCGCCCCGAAGGTCGCCGCGATGCGACTCGTCGACACCATCGAACCGGTGACCCGAGGCTGGTACTGCGGCGCCATCGGCTACCTGGCGTCCGGTCACGCGAGCCTGTCCGTGGCCATCCGCACCGCGACGCTGACGACCGACGGCACGGCCGACTACGGGGCCGGTGGTGGCATCGTGGCCGACTCGGACCCTGTGGCCGAGTACGAGGAGACCCTCGACAAGGCAGCGGCGTTCCTCCGGGCGGTGTCCGCGACACCGTGACGCCCGCAGATCGTGGCAGACTGACGCGACGACACGTGCAGGGAGTGCTGGTGGACCTGGTGGCCTGGATCGACGGACGGCTCGTCGACGCCCGCCAGGCGACGGTGTCCGTCTACGACGTGGGGTTCCGCAGCGGCCACGGCGTGTTCGAGACCATGCGAGCATTCGGTGACCACGTGTTCCGGCTCGACGCGCACCTGCAGCGCGCTGTCGAGGGCGCGACCGAACTTGGCTTCGAACTCGACGTGGCGGTGCTGCGCGACGCGGTCCACACGACGGTGGACGCCAACCTGCGGGCGCTGGACGGCGCCGACAGTGCCGTGCGACTGACGACGTCGGCCGGGACCCTCGACCCCTTCAGTGACTTTCCCGGGGCACGCGCCACCGGACCGACCGTCGTGGTGACCAGTCATCCGCTCGCCGCAGCCCCCACCCGTGCAACTGCCGTGTCGATCCCGGTCACCCGCGACCTTCCCCACGTGAAGGCCACCTCGTACCTGTCGGCGCTCACGGCCGGACGACGCGCGAGGGAACAGGGCGCCGACGAGGCGCTGCTGACCACGCCGGACGGACAGGTGCTCGAGGGCGCGAGCTCCAACCTGTTCCTCGTCGTCGACGGGAGACTGCGCACGCCGCCGGTCGTCGACGGCCTGCTCGCCGGGATCACCCGCCGTGTGGTGCTCGATCTCGCGCAGGACCTCGGCGTCGACGTCGACGAGTCGTCGTTCGACCTGTCCACCCTGCGCGCCGCCGACGAGGCGTTCGTCACCGCCTCCACGCGCGGCGTCGTCCCCCTGGTGGGTGTGGACGGGATCCCGATCGGCGACGGTGAACCCGGGCCCGTCACAGGGCGCCTGCGCCAGGCCTACGACGACGAGGTGGCCCGCGAACGCGCCGGCGGTGACAGGGAGCGCCCATGACACGCCCCAGGCGAGCACGCACGCGTGCGAACGGCGGGGACCACGAGCCCTCCGCGACCATCCTCGTCGTCGATCCGGACGCAGCCCGCCGTGCCGAACTGGTCGCGTCCGTCGCCGGCGACGGACGCCGGGTCGTGGACGTGCCCGACACGGCTGCCGCGACGGAGCACCTGCGAGCGGCCGTCGACCTCGTGCTGCTGGGCACCGACGCCACGGACGACGACCACCTCGACCTGCTCGTCCGCCTGCGCACGGACCCCCGCCTGCGTCCGGTTCCACTCCTCTTCGTCACGCCTCCGGAGGTCGGTGACGACGTCGTTCGCCGGTTCTGCCTGGACGCCCACGACCGGGTGGACGCTCCTGCCGACCCCGACGTGCTCCTGAACCTCGTCGCCGAACGCCTCGGACGGCCCGCGCCGACCGCCGACGACCTCCCGACCGACCAGGCCACGGGACTGGTGACGACGGACCGGCTGGAGGCAGAACTCACCCGCGAACACCAGCGGGTGGCACGCGGGGCCGCTGACGGCGTCGTCGCCATGCTGAGCCTGCCCGAACCGGCGCTCGTCGACGAACTGGGCCAGCGCGCCTTCCAGGTGCTCGTACGCACCGCGGGCGCTCGGATCCTCACCGTCGCACGGCCCCTCGACGTCCTCGGGCGGCTCGCACCCGGCGAACTCCTGCTCCTCATGCCGGACACCGCACCGTCCGAGGCAGAGCGTCGGCTCGACGCGATCGCGCGCGCCGTCGCTGACCATCCCATCACGATCCATGGCGAACCACACCACCTCGTCGTGTCCACCGGATACGCGCGGCTCGGAGACGGAAGGAGGCCGCAGGACGTCGTCGCGCGTGCCCGCGCCGCTGCCGCGCACGCGGGGTCGCGGCTCGACGACCGGCCGGTGCGCTGGACCCCGGCGATGGAGTCCGGCCTGCCCGCACACGTGCTCGCACCGTGGACCGCCCGGCCAATCCCGAGACGGTGGCCGCTGGCAGGACGACTGCGCACGCCCGCGGTGCTCGCCGTGTCGCTGGCGATCGCCGTCGGCCTGCCCCTGCTGGTGCTCACCGTGTCCGACGCCCGGGGGTTCGACGCGTCGTGGCTGATGCTGGGCATCGGGGGTGCGTCACTGCTCGCCACGGCGGTCGGGACACTGGTGGGGGGACGCCACGCGCGACGCGACGCGTCCACGACCAACACCCCGAGCGTGGCCGATCCTCCGGCGACCGCGATCCTGGTCGCCCACCTGCCCGACGTGTCCGCGACCATCCTTGAGACGATCGAGGCGTTCCGTCGTCTGGAGACCCCTGTCACCCAGATCGTCGTCGCCTACCACACACCCCATCCGCTGCCCGTGGAGACGAGGATGCGCCGGGTGGCCACGGACGACGACCGTGTGACCGTCATGCGCGTCGAGGGGTCGACGTCGCTCGTGCACGACGTCACGGCAGCCCTGGCGATCACGACTGGGGACTACGTCGGCATCTTCACCGCGAGCCAGCACCCTGCACCCAACGCGTTCCGCCGTGCCTGGAGAGCCCTCTCCCAGGGCAGCGACGTGGTGCAGGGCCACGACCTGATCCGCAACGGGTCGACGTCACGCACGGCGCGACGGGTCGCGGTCGACCACGAGGCAGCGACCCCTGCCGATGCCCGAGCACGTCGCCGCGATCGTGCGTTCCCACTCGCCGGCGGACCCAACGCGTACTGGCGCACCGAACTGCTTCGCACGATCGGCCTGCGCGGTCCGCACCTCGTGGACGACCTGGAGACCGCCGTGCTGGTCGCCGAGGCCGGCGGCGTCATCGATGTCGAACCTCGCCTGATCGCTCGAACGCTCGCGCCACGGACGTGGCGAGGCTGGTGGAGCGGCGTACAGGACGCCGACCACCCGTGGCATCGCCGGGCACTGCGCGGCCTGGGGAAGGGCCTGCGGTCCCGGCGGCTCACCGGCCGTCAGCGGTTCGACATCGCCCGGTTCGTGCTGTGGCGCGAGGTGTCGCCGTGGACCAATCTGCTCGTGGTCCCGGTGATCGTCCACTGGGTCGCGACGGGCGCGGCCGCCCAGCGCCTCGCCTTCGTGGCCGCAGCAGCCGGTGTGTTCGTGCTGGCGATCGGACCACCCCGGACGCTCGTCGCGCGCTGGATCGGACAGCCTGACGTCCTGCACGCACGCTGGATGCTCGGGCACCTCGTGTCGACGGCGCTCGTCCACGCGCACGTACGTGACGCCGCCACACGGATCGCACAGTTGCGCAGGTTTCGCGACGACATTGACGACACCCGCGGGCACCCGCCGCGTCAGGCATCCGCACCCGACGATGGACTCACCGAAGGCTGACGCTCCACGACGCTCGGCGTGCCCCGTCAGCGGTAGGTTCCCGGCAACGCGAGCGTGGCGGAACTGGCAGACGCGCTGGGTTTAGGTCCCAGTGGGGTTCACTCCCTGTGGGGGTTCGAGTCCCCCCGCTCGCACCAGCTGCCTCGTGTTCCGCGCTCGCCGCGATGAGGACGGTCGGGGCCTTCGGGAGTTTCCCCGCTTGCGCGGACACCGCCCGATTCTGGCGACGCCAGGGAAGGGAGTCTCCGACGGAGCTCCCATCCAGTTGCCCGGCCGAGGCGATTGACGAGGCTGTGCGACGGGCCGACACCCCCGGTCGTCCGCGCGACGAGATCGGTCGCAGCCCGGGAACGTCCCACTCGACGCTGGAGGACTGGGCGGTCAGGCCCGCGCCGGCCAGGCACATGCCCCGGATGCAGGCTCCTCGGAAGTCCACCTCGAACGCGACCGCTCAACGTGGACAGGTTGGGCCAGGTGGATGTTGCTCGGTGTGTCGCGTCGATCTGCGGGGTGGGGCGTCGATGCCGACCTGTGAGGCGATCATGGCGAGGCCGCACCAGCTTGCTTGGACGAGGCTCAGGTTGTGGAGGCGACGCCGACGACTCGGTAGTGCGGCTTGTGGGGTAGGTCGTCGATGATGCAGGTGACGGAAAGGCCGTGCTCGGAGAGGTCGGACACCGATGCGGCGAAGTAGTTGGATGCGCGGATGCGTGCACGCCGCAGGGGTGTGCTGTTCCAGTCGGCAAACGGTTCGACATCACGACGTTGCTGGCTGCGACGCGCACGATCTCATCGAGTGCGGCCCGTCGGATGCGTTCCATCTGCTCCAGGGACTGCATGGTGTAGACGAGGTCGAAGTGACCGTCCGGGTAGGGAAGGTCGCTCGCGGATCCCTGTCGGAACGTGACCCGGGCCCGAGTTCCTGCCGGTATCGGGGCCGGTGCGAAGTCGCGGAGGGCTTCGGGGAGCGGCCCCGAGGTGAGTTGACGTCCTGTGGCCACCCCTTCGGGAGTGAGTTCCACGCCGTGAAGTTCTGCGTCGGGGTGGAGTGCGGCGAGGATTGCCGTGTTCTGGCCGGGCCCGCAACCGACCTCGAGGATGCGTGCGGGCTGTGTCGCGGCGACGATGTGGTGAAGGTGGTGGAGGTGGACCCGCTTGATGCCCAGTGGGTGGGCCCACATCCGTTGTCGTCCCCACTTGACGGGTTCTGGCGCGCCTGACGGTTGGACGCGCTCGAGGGCATGCTTGAGCGTCCAGCGGAGGCCGTAGTGGGCTGCGGGGTCGAGGGTGCGTCGGGTGGTGAGGTAGCGGCGTGCCCGCCGGGCGTTGGCGATGTGCCACTTGAGGTCGGACGGTCCCGCGACGAACGGCGCGAACACTTCGCGAGCGTCTCGCCGCGCTGTGTCCACGGCTTCCCCAAGCGTGGTCGTCCCCATGGATCGACGATAGTCGACCCGAGGGGCAAGGCGCTCGTGTCTCGCTGTCTGGTGTCGCGTCCGAATGGTCGCCGGGGATCCTCGCCGTACACGGACCGCGCCGACGGCGGACGCGATCCGACCCGCCCGAGCGACGTCGACCGCATGAGCAGGGACGTCGTGTCCGTCCCTGCGGGTCAGCAGGTGCCCCGAGTCAGCCAGACGGGGCCTGCCACCCACGGGACGCGGGCAACAGGCCATGTGACGATCGCCTCTGGAACATGAGGCAGACCCGGGCGACCATCGGACACAGGGCGTGACCATCGGCGGGCGCGAGCAGCCGACCGGCTGTGGCTCGCGGAGACCAACATGGACATCGGGTGTGCACGACGTCCCGGGGTGGTGATGATCCTCATCGCCCTGGCAGCCTCTGGCTGCGACGCCGCGGTGGATTCGGATCGGATCTCCGGTACGTACGACGACGCGTTCGCGTACTGCTCGGCGGTGGGCACCGCGGACCTTCCGGACGACCGGTACACCGGCGATCCGATCCCCGACGAGGTGATCGGCGGATACCTGCGGGCAGCAGGCGTCGAATCGACGACCGAACCGCCCGAACGTCTGCGTGAGACGACGGTCTGGCGCTGCATGGACGGGGCCGTGTACGCGTGCAACTTCGGCGCGAACCTCCCGTGCACCGCGAAGGCGGACCTGGACACGTCCCCATCGGCGGCAATGAACGAGTTCTGCGCCGCCAGTCGCGACGCGCCATCCATCCCGAGAAGCGTCACCGGACGCGAGACCATCTACGACTGGGGTTGTGACGGTCATGTGCCGACCGTGCTGCAACGAATCGACGAACCGGACGCTGCCGGCTTCCTGAGTCGCATCTGGTACCGGGTCGAACGCGGCCACCAGATCGAGGCACGCCCGGTTGGGGAGATCGTGTTCGCCTCAGATCGCGACGGTGGCGTGGATGACCTCTACCTGATCGATCTCACCACGGGGCAGACGACGCGCCTGACGAGCGGAGACACGGGCAGCGTCCCCGGCACGTTCTCGCCCGACGGCAGACGCCTCGCGTACACCGGGTACGGACTGGTCCACAGTTTCATCGGGATCATGGATGCGGACGGCACCAACGTTCAGCAGTTGACCCAGGGAGACACCGACGCCACCTTCCCGTCCTGGTCTCCGGACGGAACGCTCATCGCCTTCACGTCCGTCAGGGACGGCACCAATGACATCCACGTGGTGGCGCCCGACGGTTCGGGACTCTCGCAGTTGACCGACGGTCCGGCCGACGACGTGGGTCCGACGTGGTCCCCCGACGGACGGAGGATCGCGTTCGTGTCGGACCGCGGCGCCGATGCGGGGCACACGTCGCTCTACGTGATGGCGGCCGACGGATCCGACGTCGTTCGCCTGACCTTCGGGCCGGCGATCGATCACTCCCCGGCATGGTCGCCTGACGGAACCCTGATCGCGTTCCGGTCCCATCACGACGGACCGGGAGACATCTACGTGATCTCCCCCGACGGTTCGGGACTCCGGCGGGTGACCCACTCCCCGGCCGACGACTGGGCGCCTGCCTGGTCACCGGACGGGCGGTGGCTCGCCTTCCAGTCCCGTCGCGACGGCGACTGGGAGATCTACGTCGCCTCGGTCGACGGCGGCTCGGCCTTCAACGTCACAGGGCACCCCGCCGACGACCAGGCACCTCAGTGGCGCCCGTAGAGAGCGACCCTCTGGATCTGGGCGTTCGCGACGATCATTCGCTGACTCGCACGACTGGGAGCATCACCGGGGAAGCCACCTCTCGTGGTTGCTGTCGCTCATCCTCCGCGGTCCGTTGGGTCGCTCCTGCACATCCTTCGGGGACGTCGACCAATGGTGAACGACCGCCGACCGGCAGGTGGTCCCCCCCCCGCCGTCGAGCGCGGGACGCTCATCGCCGACCCACGGCTCGGGCCTCGACGCCTCGCCGTACGGATCGTGCCTTCCCCCGGATGTCCCCGTCGCCCCTGGGAGGTCAGCAGCGGCGGCGACGACGACGCCGGCCACGCCCAGGCTCCGCTGCCGGTCCGGCCGTCCCGCTCGTGCCTCTTCTGGCGCCGCTGGAACCGTTCCAGTTCACGTGGGTCGTCGAGCATGCGGTATGCCGCGTTGATGCTGGCCATGCGGGCGTGTCCCGCGTCACGCTCCTGTGCGCTGTCGTTGGGATACCCGTCGAGCCGGTTGCGGCGCACCAGTTCGCGACAGGCGACCCTGATCTGCTCCAGTGGGGTTCCCGGTGTCACACCGAGCACCTCGTACGGATCGTCCACAGCACTCCCCTCCAGACCCCACGTACCAGCGTGGTTCGCCCGGGCACCGCGACTCCAGAACGCGAGGATCGGCCTGTATGGCAACCGCCGGTACGCGGCCTGCCGGCGAACAGGTGAGCCGACACAGGCGCCGGCGCGAGCCCGCTCCCAGCGTCACACGTACAGGTCGGATCACCACGCGCGCCGGTTCAACGCCACCCACCGCGTCGGCGGGCGCCCCACGCGTCGGTGTCGGTGCGGTCAGCCGCGAAGCAGGAACACGCCCGCCACGAGGAGGCTGACCTCGACGAGCGCGACGCATGCCCGGACAGGCAACCGGTCGACCACCAGCTTGCCGACCCACGAGCCAGCCGCCACGGCCGGCGCCAGAGCCAGCCCGATCACGCCTGTCCGCGGAGTCAGCACGGCTGCGGTGCCTAACACGACCAGCTTGGTCACGTGCATCACCACGGCACTCGCCGCCTCGGTCCCGATGCATGCGCCCTTCGCCAGTCCGCGTGCAAGGAAGGACGGGCGGTCAACGGACCGACGCTGCCCACCATCGCCGACCCGAAGCCTGATGCTGCGCCGACGGCCACGAACGCACGATCGCCCATCTGCCGGGCGCGGCGACGATGGGGAAGCCTGCGCCACGCCACCACAAGCAGCAGGAACGCGCCGATGACGCGGGTGAGCCCTTCCACCGACGCAGTCGAGAAGACGACCGCCCCGATGATCGCCACCGGGACGGCACCCACCCCGAATCGGACCACGAGCGGAGTGACGGTCTCGTCACGGTTGAACCAGACCCTGGCACCATTGGACACCAGCTGTGCCACCGAGAGGATCGCGACCGCATCGCGCACGCCGAACACCGCGACGAACACCGGCAGCAGCAACAACGCGCCCCCGAAGCCGGTGACCGACGACAGCACCGCCGTGCCGAACGCGGCCAGCGCCGCAACCAGCATCCCCATGGCCGTGTTCCCGGGCCCGACTGGCCGGACGCGACCGGCCAGCAGCAGACGGCACGCAGCGGAGCCAACGCGACCAGGGCCACACAGTACGCACGAACGGGCGACGGTGGTCACCCGACCGGCACCGGCAGCCGTCAGTGCACGGCCCGTGCAGGGCACCCGGTCGAGCAGGCCCACCGGACGACTCAGGAAGTCGGACTCCCGACACGCGGGGCCGTCGTCACGCCGAAGGATCGGATCGACCGGCCACACGAACGATCGCCGCCCTGCCATCAGCCCGAACCCGGCCGTCGGCATCGTCTGAGGCCACCTGGCACTGGCGCGTGGAGTGCCGAGCGTGTCTGATGCACGCACCACAGCACCGAGGTGTGCGCATGGCCGAGGACCCGACGTACAACACCCCGAGTTGGGTGGACCTGTCGACACCGGACGTCGAAGGCGCGTGTCGCTTCTACGGTGACCTGCTCGGCTGGACCATCGAGACGCACGACTCACCGATGGGCGAGTATCGCATCGGCACGGTCAGGGATCGCGCCGTCGGCGGGATGATGGCCGCACCGGTGGAGGCAGCTGAGGCGCCTGCCGCCTGGGCTGTGCTGTTCCACGTGGCCGACGTCGACGAGGTGGTCGCCGCCGTCGAGGCGGCGGGTGGCATGGTCCTCGAGCCGGCGTTCGACCTGCCGGACTCACGGATCGCGATCCTGGCCGACCCGTCGGGCGCGGTGTTCGGCGTCGTGAGCCAAGCCGAGCCACCCGGACCATGGCTGTCGTCCGCGCCGGGTTCGGTGTGCTGGATCGAGCTGATGTCCCGCGACGTGTCGGCCGCGATCGACTTCTACACGACCGTGTTCGGCTGGGTCGCGGCCCCCGGGCCCGACGGCGAGTACACGACCTTCCGGCGGGCAGGCACCGAGGTGGCCGGCCTGCTGGCGATGCCCGCAGAGGTCCCGGCCGAGGTCACCGCCATGTGGGGCGTGTACTTCGCGGTCGAGGACTGCGTCGCCAGCGCACGCCGGGCCGAGACGCTGGGTGGGACGGTGCTGCGGCCCGCGACACCCGCCGGTCCCGGACGCTTCGCGGTGGTCGAGGACCCGCAGGGCGCGACGTTCCAGCTCATGGACCAGTCCGCCTGAGTGATCGACGCAGGGCGACCACGGTGGATGCCCCGTATCGTGCCGACAAACGTCCGCGTGTACGACGCGTGGGTGCGACTCGACCCTGTCCGCGATCCCGTGCGGTCTCGGACACGCACCGGGAGGTGACGACATGATCCAGGAGTTCAGGGAGTTCATCAACCGCGGCAACTTCGTGGAGCTGGCCGTGGCATTCGTCATGGGACTGGCAGCCGCCGGGCTCGTCACCGCACTGGTCGACCGCCTGATCATGCCGCTCATCGCACTCGCGGTCGGGCAACCCAACTTCGACGCGATCGGAACCTTCGGCGACGGCGGGTCCGTCGGAGCGGTCGGTACGGCGCTGGTGAACTTCCTGCTGGTCGCGTTGGTCCTGTTCCTCGTCGTCCGCGGCTACAACAGGTTGCAGCGCCGAGCAGAGGACGAACCGGCACCGCCGCAGGTCCCCAGCGAGGAGACCCTGCTGCTCCGTGAGATCCGAGACAGTCTGCGCGAACGGGACTGACACCACGGGTCGGGTCTGCCGGTCACCTCGCGTCGGGCGGACGCCCCACGAGGTGGCCGGCAGACCGTCGCCGCGTCAGCCCGTCGGCATGCCCGGGAACTCCATGATCTCACCGGGCGGGACGAACAGCGCCGGGTCCGGGGCCGAGAACGCGACGGCCTCCATCGAGAACGAGCCGTCCGCGGTGTCTCCAGAGGTGCGCAGCATCATCCCGGTCTCGTCGTCCAGGCACATCACGAGGTTGCTCACGCCGTCCGACTCGGCAACCGACATGCAGGTCGCCGAGCGGCCGACGATCGTGTCCGCGGACAGCGTGACCGTGGCCGGGTCGAGACCTGACGCCTCAACATCCTCGAAGTCGTAGACGTCATCCATCGGGTTGCCGCCGAACATGTCTGCCATGCCCGAGTCCGACGACATGCACTGCCAGGCACCGCCCGTCTCGAAGCACACGACGTTGACGTCGCCCGTGATCGTGTGGAACGACCCGTCGGACGACTCGATCAGGTAGGCCATGTTCGGTGGGTCCTGCGCCATCGTCATCCGGGCCCCGGAACCGACCCCGGCTGCCTCCCACTCGTACACGACCTGACCCGGACGCCCGAGGCTGTCGCCATACCGCGCGAAGAGTTCCTCGAGGCTTCCGACCGACGCATCCGCGGATCCACCGTCCGCGACGTCGTCGTCCGGCCCCGACTCGGTGGGAGCCGAGTCGGCCGACTCCTGCTCAGCGGGGTCGGATGCCGCGTCGTCGGATCCGTCCCCGCCACCACACGCGACGAGCAGCGCCGCGACCAGTCCGAGTGCCGGCACCGCCCGGCGAGACTGCAGGAATCCACGCATGAGTCGATCCATTCGCTCCTGAAGGGCGCAGCGTCCGGAGCGGACGTGCGCCGCGGGTCGGCGCGGGACACTGGCTGCGCCTCGGCGCAAGATACCGGTCGCGCCCACCGGCACGGATCGGACCGACGACAGGGCAGCGGCGGCGCGGCCTCCGGCCCCGTCACCCCTTGGGTGGCACCTCGGGTTCTTCGGCCATCTCGGCGTGACGGGCACACAGCGGATCGAGTTCACCCGGACGCGAGTCGGTGAGTTCGTCCGTCGCGGGCGATCGCGCGACCGCGACGGCGTCCTCGCTGCAGCCGTCGACGACACAGGTGGACGTGGGGGCAGGGATGTCGGTCATGAGGCATCGACCTCGTCGGGGACCTCACCGAGTGAAGCATCCGACGTGGACAGGCACCGGGCTCGAGGGGACCATTGGTACAGGGCGCATCCGCACCCGCCTCTTCACGGGTCACGATCGGCCGGACGGACCGGCGAAGGGGCCATGCGGTGCAGGTCGCCCGGCGCACGGCCCAGGGAACGAGGATGACCGAGGCGCGTCGCCACCGCGAGCAGCATCCCTGCGGCAGCCATGAAGGATCCGGCGAGGAACACCGCGGGTCGGCCCATGGACACGGCGACGACGCCCATCGTGACCGGTCCCGCTCCGAAGGCGATGTCGATGAACGCCGACGTGGTCGCCATGACCTGCCCCCGTTCGCCGGGGGACACGTTCGCGACGGCCAGCGCGAACACCGACGGTGTCAGCAGCGCGATGCCGATCGCGAGCACGACGGCGCCCGCGATCAGTCCCGCAGGTGTGGGCATGAAGCCAATCGTGCCCAGACCCACCGTCGACAGCACCAGCGCCACGCGTATCGCCCGTCCCGGACCGAGCACGTCGGGCAGCCGTGCCCCGGCGCTGCGTACCAGCACGACCACCCCGGCGAACACAGCCAGCACGAGGCTCGAACCCTCCATGCCGATGTCGAGGACGTGGAGGGGGACGAAGGCCACGAATCCCGCCATGCCGACGATGCTCGCGAAGAGCACCCCGCCGGGGACGAGGCCAGCCGGGTGCACGAAGCGGCGCGCGCCCCGCAACGCCACACCAGCCGGCCGATCGAGCGCCTCTGGCCGGGTCTCGGGCACCCGGGTCGTGAGAATCACCGCGACCAGGGATCCCGCCGCAGCGAGGAGCCACACCGCGGTGAGGCCGGCCGTCCGCTCGACCAGTTCCGCGATGACCGGGCCCCCACCGATCCCCAGGTACAGCGCGAGGGAGGCGAGGCTCATCGCCTCCCCGCGACGATGGGGCGGTGCCAGGTCGGTGAACGTGGTCGCCATCCCGACGAAGAACATCGCCTCACCGGCGCCACCGAGCAGGCGAAGTCCGACCAGAACCGTCGGGGTGTGTGCGATCCCGTACGCCAGCACCGACACCCCGAACAGCGCCGCTCCCGCGAGCATGAGGGGTCGACGGCCACGGCGATCGCCGAACGCCCCCGCGGCGGGTCGCACGAGCACCGCCGTGACGCTGAACGCTCCGAAGGCGACCCCGACGGCAACGTCGCTTCCCCCGAGTGGCCCCTCGACGAATCGGGGCAGGGCCGGGATGAGCATCCCGACGGAGGTGAAGTAGGCCAGCGACGCGAAGGTCAGGGTCGTGAAGGCGGGCGTGAAGAGGCTTGGCCGCGACCCACGAACGGCCCTGCCGGTGCGGAATCCGACGAACATGACGACTCCTGGGGTGCGGACCGTCCGATCCTGCGCCCGCAGCCCTTCGGGCGACATCGGTAGGGCTACCCATCCTCGGTCCGCCGTGGCATGGTTGGCCGGCGGCACCCGAGGCGGGACCACGGTGGACGACGACCTGAGGCTGGCGGAACTGCTTGCCGCCCTGTCGGTCGCCACGGACCTCGGCATGGGTCACGAGCCGGAGAAGGCGATCCGGTCGTGCCTGCTGGCGACCGCGCTCGCCCGCGCGTCGAACCTGACGGAGCCCCAGGTCCGCGACGTTCACTACACCTCGATGCTCCTGCACCTCGGGTGCACCGCGTCGTCGCACGAACTCACGTACCTGTTCGGAGACGACGTCAGCGTGTTGTCAACCGCCGAGGGCACCGACGACACGACACTGCGCGGATCCATGCGTCTGATGGGGCTGGTTGGCCGAGGTACCGGTCTGCGACGGCCCCAGCACCTCGTGAGGACCCTGGCCGCCGGAAGCGCGGCCGGAGCGACGGTCATGCGGTCGACGTGCGAGGTCGGCTCACGCATGGCCGAACGGCTCCACCTCGGCGCGCAGGTCCAGGCCTCACTGCGTGACAGCACGGAGTCATGGGACGGGAGCAGCGGCGCATTCGGACTCGCCGGTGAGGAGATCGCCCTGCCCGCGCGCTTCGCCCTGCTCGCCACCCAGGCCGTGCTCTTCGACCGTCTGGGTGGCACGGACGCTGCCGTGGCGATCGTCAGGGAGCGCGCCGGGCACTGGTTCGACCCGGAGATCGCGGACACGTTCGTCCGCGTCGGCCCCGGCCTGCTGCGAGGCATGGACGACGTCGACGTGTGGCAGGAGATCCTGGAGGCGGAGCCCCGACCGGTGCGACGTGTACCGGCATCGCAGCTCGACGACATCGCCGGGGTGTTCGCCGACATGACCGACCTGAAGTCACCCCACACCCTGGGTCACTCGACAGGTGTCGCGGAGCTGGCGGCCGCCGCCGGCGAGGCACTGGGTCTCGGGGCGGACCACGTCACCGTGCTGCGTCGTGCGGGACTCCTGCACGACCTCGGCCGTGTCGCCGTCTCCAGCTCGGTGTGGCAGCGACCACGCCGGCTGACGTCGACGGAGTGGGAGCAGGTGCGCCTCCACCCTTACCACACCGAGCGCATCCTCCGCCGGTCGTCCGCTCTGGCCGGACTCGCGACCATCGCGGGCATGCATCACGAACGCCTGGACGGCTCCGGCTATCACCACGGGGCCTCCGGGTCCGCGATTCCCGTCGAGGCCAGGCTGCTGGGCGCCGCCGATGCGTTCCAGGCGATGACCCAGGATCGGCCGCACCGTCCCGCTCGGTCCGCCGACGAGGCCGCCCGCCACCTCGAGGACGCAGCCACGGCAGGAACGCTGGACAACGACTGCACCCGAGCCGTCCTGGCCGCGGCAGGGCAGGAGTCCCGCACGCGGCGTGGTTCCTGGCCCAACGGCCTGTCGGACCGTGAGGTCGACGTGCTGCGCCTGGTCGCGACGGGCGCGACGAACCGCGAGGTCGCCGAGCGGCTCGTGATCTCGCGCCGGACCGCGGAACACCACGTGCAGCACATCTACGCCAAGATCGGCGCGTCGACCAGGGCGGCCGCGGCGCTGTTCGCGATGGAGCACGGTCTGGTGCGTTGACGGCGTCGTGGCCGCGGCGCCCGACCCGAGGGGCCGACTACGATCGCAATCATGACGGAACGCAACGTGCTGGGTGGAGAACTCGAGGTCTGCAGCCTCGATCCCCTGACCGGCTGGTTTCGGGACGGGTCGTGTCGCACCGGGCCCGACGACCGAGGCAGCCACACCATCTGCGCCGTGGTCACGTCCGAGTTCCTGTCCCACCAGCAGTCGATCGGCAACGACCTCGCCACGCCGAGGCCCGAGTTCCACTTCCCCGGTCTGTCACCCGGGGACCGCTGGTGCGTGACCGCCCCCAACTGGCTGCGTGCCCACCGCGACGGCCTCGCCGCCCCCGTCGTCCTTGCGGCGACCAGCGAACGCGTGCTCGACCTCGTTCCCCTCGATGTCCTGCGCGAGTACGCCGTCGACGTCCCGGACGACCCAGGAGACCTCGACCCGTGACATCCTCACCGTGCGCGACGTAGGGTGAGGATCGGCCCTCGGACTCCCGGGCCAGCCCCAACGACCCCAGGTCCGCGAAGAGGTGCACCGTCGGACCCGGCGTTCGCCTCGAGGTGACCCGTGCACACCGAAGACGACGGCCTTCGACTCGCGTACGTGGTGACGCTCGTCGTGCCGCTGGTCTTCGTCTCCGGCGTGTGGGCGCTGGCGGGCATGGAGACGCAGTTCCTGCGCATCGCCCTGCCCCTGATCGCCACCGCGCTCGCGCTGCTGCTCGTCGGGGTCGTGACCCGCACCGTGGCACTGTCGGTGGTCGGCCCGGCCATGTTCGCCGTTCCCGTCGCCGTGCTGTTCGTCCGCCTGCTGCTGTGGCGTGTCGGGATGCTCCCCGAACCGGGTGAGACCACCGACCTCATGAGCGAGGCCACGTGGCTGACCGTGACCTTCCCGCTCGCCTTCCTGGTGTTCGGAACCAGACGCGGGGTGCACGTGAGCATCCTCATCCTCGGCGCGTTCCTCCTCGTCAGCGGCGATGCACTGCTCGCCGCACTTGCTGCGGGGACCAGTGACCCGTCGTTCCTGATGGCGCTCGGGTTGCCGGCGATCTTCGCCATCCTGATCACCCTGCTGTGGGTGCTCGCGTCGCGACTGGAACGGCTCGTGCAGGAACGAGCACGCGCCGACCTGTACGCCGAGCAGGCCTTCACCGATCCGCTCACCGGCGTCGCAAACCGTCGGCGACTCGATGACCAACTGAACCTGCTCATCGCCCGTGCTCGACGCCACGGCCGCCCGTTCTCCGTGGTCCTCGCCGACCTGGACCACTTCAAGGGCGTCAACGACGCCTTCGGGCACGACGTCGGCGATCGCGTCCTCGTCGACGTCGTCGCGCGACTGTCCACGTCGGTTCGCGAGGTCGACGTGCTCGGGCGGTGGGGCGGTGAGGAGTTCCTGCTGCTCGCGCCCGACACGGGCCTCGCCGAGGCCAGGAGGCTCGCCGAGCGCTGCCGCACCGAGATCGCCCGCCACGACCTGCCGTCGGGTCCGGTGACGGTCAGCCTGGGCGTGACGACGTTCGCGCCGGACGACGACCCGCGCACCCTGATGCGTCGCGCAGACCTCGCCCTGTACACGGCGAAGCACGAGGGGCGCGACCGCGTCGTCGCACTGGCGGCCATGGAGGACCCCCAGGGCGCCGACTCAGCGCAGGACCCTGCCCGTGAGGACTCCTCCTGACGGCCAGTTGACGACCAGTTCCCGGCAGGCATCGGCACCGCAACGGGTCGTTGCCTCACCACCCCCTCGGACCTAGAGTCCTTCTCGGGACGTCTCACCACATGTGGTTCCCTGACAGTCAGGGAACGGGCGCCTCAGTGTGATCGACCATCATCTGCGCCGACGGGGGGAACCGTCGACGCCCCTCACGGGAGAACCCTCATGACCCTGCCTGCCCGTGTCGTCGACGACACCCTGCCAACCCCCAGCCGCCGCCGACTGATCGTGTTCTGGATCGTCGCCGTCATCTTCCTCGCCCTGCTGCTCATGGACATCCTGCAGACGCGACCCTGGTACCTGCTCGTGCCCCTGACCGTCTGGGGAGGCTGGGGAGAGGTCGGCAACCACCCGAGTCACAACATCCACATGCTGATCGTCGCGTTGATCCACTGGGGAATCATCGGCGCGGTCGCCGTGCAGGCGTCCCGACCCCAGCAGCGCATCGGTGCCGCCTGGACCTATCTGATCCTCGGGGGTGTGACCCTGGTCATCGCCCTCGTCGTCGCAGACCTGCCTCCTGAGGTCGTGCCGATCCTGATCGGCGTGCTCGTGTTCGCCGTGATCGCGTTCGCGGTGCACCCGTCACCCTGGAAGGCGAAGTTCCAGCGAGTCGGCCGTCCCAGCACCGTGCTGGCGATCCTGGTCGTGGTCGCCGCCATCCCCCTGATCGTGTTCGCCGCGGACAGCTTCGCCATCAATGCCGCCAGTGGACCCGGTGACGAGCACTACGAGTTCGGGCACTGGACGTTCATGGGCATCTATCCGATCGTCACCCTGCTGATGGCCGTCGTGTCGACCCTGAAGGTGTCCGGGTGGCGCCTGCCCGGCCTGTTCGCCGGCGTGCTGGTGATCGCCCACGGGCTCGGGAGCCTGGTCGTGTCGGGTGCCTCGTCGCTCAGCACGCTGTGGGCCGTGCTCGCCCTGCTGTGGGGCGTGGCATTCGTCGTCGCCGTGGAACGTGAGGCCCGAGCGGCGGTCGACACGTCCGCTCCGGCTCCGACCGCCGCCTGACCACACGACGAGGCCCGGGCCGATCACACCGTTGGTGACCGGCCCGGGCCTCGGGGTGCCGTCAGGTGATCACCGTCCGGCGTTCGGGTTGGCGCGCGCGCTGCTCACGCACTGACCGCGGTTGCGGTACTCCGTTCCGTCGAGGTCGTCACACGCCTGGACGAATGCGGGCCGACGGTCCTCCGACGGGCCCTCGTCCATGACCGGATCCTCGACCTCGAACCTCACCCAGTCGAAGTCCCAGTCACGCTCACCACCGAGCGCGAGGCGCACGTCGAGGTGAGACTCCACCTCGAACGTCTGCTGCACCACGACCGGCTCGTCGATCCCGCGACCGTCGACCGACACCCCGTCGTGGATCACGTCACCCTCGATCACGGGGTGCGGATCGGCCTCGTCCGGCTCGATCCCGTCCACTCGGTACTCGAAGAACGCCAGCGAGTTCGTGTCGTTCACGAACTCCAGTGTCACCGACGTCTCCGTCTCGGACACGAGGTTGACGTGGGGGAACCCTCCGTCGCGGTTGGCCTCGTTCGTGGAGGGAAATTCGTGTGCCAACGCGGGAACCGCGAGGAGTCCCACCCCCATGAGCGCTGCACTGAGTGTCGCGATGAGTCGTCTCACCCTGTTGCCTTCCTGTGTCGGTTGTGGGAAACGTCCGACCGTCGGTCGAACCCGGCGAGCACACCACACACATCGGGACCCGCCCCGGTCGACCGGACCGGGGACCTTCGGGCCCCGCCCGTCGGTGCACTGGTCGTGGACGGCCGTTCGGACAGACCAGGGGGCCCGGCGACCTGCGTAGGGTCGAGTCGACCAACAGTCCACCCGGGCGCTGCCCGGGAACAGTCGGAGGTGACGACATGGACGGTTCGACCCTCTCCACGATGATCGAGAACGCATCCGCCGCAGAGATCGTGGCGCTGCTCGTCGCGACCACCGTCGCGGTGCTGCTGGTGTTCGTCGCCACGGGACGCCGTCGCGTGCGGGCGGCCGGGGTCGCCGAACGCTTCGGTGCCGAGTACGGGCGCGTGGTGGACGAGAAGAGCTCGCTGCGCCAGGCAGTCGTGAGCCTCACCAACCGCGTCCAGCGCCGTGAGGGCTACGAACTGCGGCTGCTGAGCGCCGAGGACCGCACCCGTCTGCAGGATCGGTGGGACCGTCTGCAGGCAGGGTTCGTCGACGTACCCGCGTTCACGGCGCAGGCGGCCGTCGAACTCGTGCACGAACTCGCCGTGGAGCGCGGCTACACGAGCGACAGCACCGAGGCATGCCTTGACGACCTCAGCGTCGACCATCCGGAACTCGTCGCGAGCCTGCGACGCGCCCGCAGCGAAGCCCGCGAGTGGGCGACGACCGAACACCACCGGACCATCGTCGTGCACGCACGTTCCGTGTTCGACCGGCTGATGGCCGACCCGCAGGAGACGACCGCTCCCCCGGAGGCTGCGGTCGTGGACGCGATGCAGCCTCCCCCGCCCGTCGCACTCGAGGCGGGTGACCACGACGACACGACTCGCGCCTCGGACCTGCCGCCGGCCGAGGAACGGGAGAAGGCCACGAGTGGCGCGGCACCGACCGCCACGGTCTGAAGGCCACCGCGCCACCCGGTGATGCCCCGGTCCGCCCCGCGCGGCCGGGGCATCACCGCGTCGCGTGGTGACACGCGACGACGTGGTCGGCGGCCAGGGACGCGAGGGCAGGATGGTCCTGCGACGCGCACACGTCGTCTGCCCGGGGACAACGGTCGAGGAACCGACACGTGGCGGGCGGGTCGACCGGCCTGCCGGCCAGTCCACGGATGGGCACGTCGGGGCGTTCCCCTCGCGTGTCGAGGTCCGGGACCGCCGCGAGCAGCGCCTGCGTGTACGGATGCCGAGGACGGTCGAGCAGCGTCTCCGTGTCGGCCACCTCGACGATGCACCCCTGGTACATGACGGCGATCCGGTCGCACAGGTGACGCGCGACCGCCAGGTCGTGGGTGATGGCGAGCATCGACAGGCCCAGCTGCGCACGAAGGCCGGCGAGCAGGTCGACGATCGCCGCCCGAGCCGTCGCATCGAGCATCGACGTGGGCTCGTCGGCCACCAGCAGTTCCGGCTCGACCACGATCGAACGTGCGATCGCGACCCGCTGGCGCTGCCCCCCCGACAGTTGGTGCGGGTGCCGCGCCATCATGGCGTCGTCGCCTTCGAGGCCCACCCGTTCGAGTGCCTCGCGGATCTGCCCGTCACGGTCGGCGGCCGTCCCGATGCGCTGCACACGCAGTGGCTCGCCCACGAGGCGCCGGACCGTGAGGCGCGGGTCGAGTGACGTGTACGGGTCCTGCAGGATCATCTGCACGCGTCGCCGCACGTGCCGCATCGACGATCGACCGAGTCGGGTCAGGTCGACGGCATCGGAGTCCTCGCCGGGGCGAGGACCGAGCAGGACGCGGCCGGACGAGGGCTCGAGGAGTCGGGTGACGAGCCGGGCGAGCGTCGTCTTGCCACTGCCCGACTCACCGACGAGCCCGAGGCACTCTCCCGCCGCGATCGTCAGGTCCACCCCGTCGACCGCGTGCACGTGCGCGGCCACTCGTCCCGTGACCGTCCGCGCCGCCGGGAACCGGCGGTGCAGGCCCTCGATCTGGAGGATCGGCGGCCCATCACTCCTCGTCGGAGCGGAGTCCGCCCTCTGACCCTTGACCGATGCACCGGTGTCCCGTCGCGGCCCACGCACGGGCAGCGTCGCACCGACGAGCGCACGGGTGTGCTCGTCGGTCGGGTTGCCGACGACGGTCGACGTCGGTCCCTGCTCGACGATGCGACCCCCGTGCATGACGGCGATGCGGTCGCTCACCCCGGCGACCGCCGCGAGGTCGTGGGACACGTGCAGGACACACAGTCCCCGTTCGACCTGGATCCGGCGAAGCTGGTCGAGTATGCGCCGCTGGACGACGACGTCGAGCCCGGTGGTCGGCTCGTCGGCGACGAGCACGTCGGGGTCACACGACAGGGCGAGCGCGATCATGGCCCGCTGACGCATGCCGCCGGAGCACTCGTGCGGGTGGCGACGCGCGACGTCGGGGGGCAGGTCGACGAGTTCGAACAGTTCGACGATCCGGGCGGCGACCTGGCGGCGGGTCAGGGTCGGCGCATGGACGGCAAGGGTCTCGGCGAACTGCTGCTCGAGCGTTCGCACCGGATTCCACGCACTCATGGCCTGCTGGAACACGATCGCCACGTCGTGCCAGCGATGACGCCGCAGGTCTTCCTCCGGCAGGCTCAGCAGGTCGCGGCCGTGCAGCAGCACACGCCCGGAGTCGATACGCGAACCGTTCGGCAGCAGGCGCAGCAGTGCCCGCACGATGGACGTCTTGCCGCAGCCTGACGCCCCGACGAGCGCCAGGGTCTCGCCTCGCCGAAGGGTCAACGACACCCCGTCGACGGCCCGCACCTCCCCGTCTCCCCGGCCGTGGCGGACGGTGAGGTCCTCGACGCGCAGCACCACCTCGGCCGTGGTCTCGCGGGGCGTCTCCGGGTCCGTCAACGGTCGACCGACGCGCGGCGCAGGCGGGGGTCGAGGATGTCTTCGAGGCCCCGTCCGACGAGGTAGAACGCGGCGGACAGCAGGCTCACGGCCAACCCGGCCGGGACGAGCAGCCACCAGTGGGTGAACCCGAGCGCGAGGTGGCCTCCGGTGTCCGCGACCTGGATCATGATGCCCCAGCTCATCGCCACGTCGACGAGCCCGAACAGGCTCAGGACCGCCTCGGCCCCGATCGCGCCGGCGACGGTGAACATCGCGTAGAGCAGCGCCAGGGGCAGCAGGTCGGGCACGACGTGGGTGCGCACGATGTCCCGGTCCCGGGCACCGGCGAGCCTTGCCGCGTCCACGTGGGGCTGGACGGACACCGACAGCGCACGGGACCGCAGCACGATCGCCGTGGGCCCGAGGCCGGACGCCAGCCCGAACACCAGGCCGAGCACGAGCGTGTTCATCTCGACCAGCGTGCCCAGGAAGATCAGCAGCGGAATGGCCGGCAGCAGCAGGAAGAAGTCGGCCATCCGCATGAGCGCCGAGTCGACCCAACCGCGTCGCAGTGCCGCGACGGCGCCGATCGCCGTGGCGAGCACCACCGTGGCCAGGGCTGCGGTGACCCCCATGACGAACGCGGTGCGCGCGCCGAACAGCAGTTGGCTGAGCACGTCACGACCCCGCGGGTCCGTGCCCAGTGGATGACGCCACGACGGCGGGGCGGGCTGGACCGACGCCACGACCACGTCACCGACCTGCGCGTTCGAGTCGTGGCGAAGGCGGGCACGCTGCAGGTCGATCTGACGCGTCGGGTCGTCGACGCGGTCCACGACCTCGAGCCGCACCTCGGGTGCGCTGTGGCCGAGCACCGGGTCGTGGACCTGTGGATCCCACACGGTCGCGAGCAGCACCGGGTGCAGCAACGCGCCGAGCGCGAACACGGCGATGATCACGAGGCCGACCACACCGAGCCGACGGTCGGTGAGGATCCGCCCGCGACCCGGCGGCAGGTGCCCGGCGCTCATCGGCCGACCGATGCGCGGGCACGCAGGCGCGGATCGATCCTGACCTGGACGAGATCGAGCGCGACGTGGGCCACGAGCAGCATGATTCCGTAGGTGAGCACGATTCCGGTCGCGAGCGGCACGTCTCCCCCGATGGCGGCGTCCACGAAGGTCAGTCCGAGCCCCGGCCAGGAGAAGACGGCCTCGAACACGATGCTCCCGGTGACCAGACCCGCGAGGGAGAGCACGAGCGACGCCACGATGGGGTTCATGGCGGGCCGCGCCACGTGGTCGCGGCGCACGACGCGCTCGGGCAGACCACGCGCGCGAGCGACGAGCACGTGATCCTGCTCGAGGGTCTCGAGCATGGAGGTGCGCGTCAGCAGCATCGTCGCCCCGAACGCCAGCACGGTGAGCGTGAAGGTCGGCAACGCCGTGTGCCACAGGATGTTGGCCGCGAGCGTGCGCATGGGATGCAACACCGACACCGCCGTCGCGATCGCCAGCACGACCACGATGCCGGCAGTTCGGGCCACGCGCCGCACGCGGGGGCGGTCCACCCCGGACGCCACCACCCACACCACCGCCAGGGCCGCCGCGAGCATCGTCGCGCCCGCGAACAGGTGCGCGAACACCTGCGTGGAGGACCACGGCGCGTCACGCCACACCGACGGGGTCAGGAACCGTCCCGACGGGAACCATCCCAGTTCGAAGGCGAACACCCAGATCGCCATGAGCGCGACCCACGGTGGGAACGCGGTGTGCAGGAACACGGCGACGACGGTCGACCCGGTGTCCGCGGGGGTTCCCCGCCGCCACGCCGCCCATCGTCCGGCGACGAGGCCGATGCCGAACGCCGCGAGCGTCGCGAGCCCGAGCAGCGCGATCGTGCGCGGAAGGCGCTGGGCGATCACTGCTCCCACGTCACGGGGATACAGGGTCGCACTGACCCCGAGGTCGCCCACGAGCAGGCCGGCGAGGTACCGGCCGTACTGCACGTGGACCGGCTGGTCGAGGCCGAGCCGTTCGATCTGGACCTGTCTGGCGGCGGGCGGCAGGTCCGGGTGCAGCGCCAGGTGCAGTGTCGGGTCGCCCGGCGCGAACTGGACGGTCAGGAACACCACGGTGACGAGCAGCCACAGGGTGAACAGCGCCTGGAGCAGTCGACTGGTCACCGTCCTCAGCAAGGGACTACCGGGGCGCCATGACCGTGTCCCGCAGGCCGCCGGTGCGCCCGATGCCTCCGAGCAGGTCCGTGAACTGGTAGGAGACGTCGCCCGGACGGTAGCCCTCGACGACGGCGGACTCGAACAGAGGCACGTACGGCAGGTCGCGGTCGAGGATCGGTTCGAGCTCGTTCCACAGCACGTCGTGCGCCGCCGAGAGGTCCGTCGCGGCCATGAAGCGCGCCACCGCCTCGTCGTACTCGTCACTCGCGTACGCGACGATGTTGAGCGGAGCGCCGCCGCGCCAGAACGCGTCGAAGTACGTGGGAAGCGCCGGGTTGCCTAGGCCCCAACCCGTGATGACCATGTCGTAGCGCAGGTCGTCGGGGTTGATCACCATCCCGACGAGCTGGCTGAACTCGGTGGGGCGCGTCACGACGTCGAAGCCCAGGTCACCGATGAACTGGCCGACGAACAGACCTGCGACGTTTCGCAACGGGTCGTAGCCGGCCGTCGGGTGGATGATCTCGAGCCGGGGAACCGCCACACCGTCGGGGCCGACGACGCCGACACCCCGTTCGACGATGTCACCGCTCGACTCGTCGACGACCGGTTGGACCTCCCACGTGTAGCCCGCCTCCCGCAGGATCTCCACGGCCCGTTCCACACGCTGTGCCTGGGAGTCCGCCTCCCATCGCTCCCGGATCCGGTCGCCGTCCTGCTGGCTGTACCAGGCGGTGTTTCCCGACGGCATCCGGGTGTACAGCGGGAACGCGGACCCTCCCAGGATCGTGCGGGTGATGTGTTCGCGGTCGATGACGGTGGCCACGGCCTCACGGAACGCGAGGTCGGACATGGGGGCCCGTTCGAGGTTGAACCCCAGGAACTGCAGGTTGTAGTTCGGGTTGACGACGACCTCCACGTCGTCGGCGTCGAACAGGCGGTCCTGCGCGCCCGCGTCGAGCCCCGGACCCGTCAGCAGGAACGACACCTCTCCCTCGGCGAGCGCGGACACGGCGACGGCGGCACTGCCGTAGACCGTGTAGACGACCTCGTCGGCGTACGGCCCGGTCACGTAGGTGGCGACGACCTCGTCGCCTCCCTCCCCGGTCGACGACCCGAAACGTCCGTCGACGCCCAGCCGGTCACTGGCGATGTGGACGGTCCCGTCGGCGTGGTGGGTGTACTCGGCCCCCGACAGGAACCACTGGTCGTTGGCGACGACCCGGGCGTAGGCGCCCTCCTCCCACTCGTCGAGCAGGTACGGACCGCACGAGGGAGCGCCGATGCCGGATGTTCCCAGCAGGTCCTCGGGACCGGACGCGCCGTCGACGATCGGACCCCAGTGGTGCTCGGGCATGATCGACGCGAGGGCGAGTGCCATGGGCCACGTCGCGAGCCCGGGTTCGTCGGAGAACTCGATGCGGACCGTCGTGTCGTCGGCGGCCTCGATGCTGGTCGTGCGCCCGGCGTCGAGCGCTGCGGGCTCGTAGTACGTCAACCACTGGCCGCCGAGCGGGAGGTCGACCACGGTTCGCCAGGTGAACGCCATGTCGTGCGCGGTGACCGGCGTGCCGTCCGACCATGAGACACCGTCGTGGATCTCGACCTCGACGACCCAGGTGTCTCCGTCGAGGCGTGGCTCCGGCAGGTCACCCACGGCGAGCTGCGGCGTGATCGCGAAGGTCGGAGGCGTCAGTTCGAACAGTTGGCAGGCCGTGCCGCTGAGGACGAAGCCCGACCACCCGTCCGCATTGTCGAGGTAGCCCCACCAGCTGTCGACGGCCATGTCCTGGAACATGCCGACGTCGTACGTCGCCACACGCGCCCCCGGATCGTCGGTCGCAGGGTCCAGCGCGACCTCCACGTCCGGATCGGGACCGGGGTCGTCTGTTGCGCAGGCTGCGATCGCCAGGGCCGAGACGACGAGGATGGCGGCGAGGCGCCGCGAACGACCTGTGGGTGCGCGCACGAGAGACTCCGGGAGGACAGGTGGACGACCTCGTCCCTCATCCTAGGTGTTGCGAGGGGCGAGACGGCGTCAGGCAGACTCGCTGGACTCGTGGCCCTCGGCCGACCGGTCGGACACCGCAGCCCGACGTGGGAGCACGACGTCGAATCGCGCGCCTCCGGCGACGCTCTGACCGACCGCCACCCGTCCACCCTGCAGGACGACGTAGCGTCGGATGAGCGCCATGCCGATGCCGAGCCCCGGGGACGGAGCCTCTGCCGCGTGCTCACCCTGCGTGAACGGCTCGAACAGCTCGTCGCGCAGGGTGGCGTCGATCCCCGGCCCGTCGTCCTCGACGGTCAACCGCACCGAACGTCCGCGTACACCCGCGAAGACCCACACGTTGGACCGCTCAGGCGTGTGTCGGATCGCATTGCGGATGAGTTCCTCGAGGATCCGTTCGGTCTTCTCACGATCGACGTGGACGACGGCGCCCTCGGCACGCACGTGCACCACGTGGTCGTCGCGCGACACACGCCCGAGCACCCCGTCCACCAGTTCGTCGAGCACCACCGGCTCGGGGCGCACTGACTCCTCGCCACGGGAGAGGCGATCCAGGTCGAGCAGGTCCAGGACGAGCTGCTCGAGACGCCGCGCGTTGACGACGAGCCGATTGGTGATCCGCTGGGCCGTGTCGACGTCGAGCCGGTCCAGGTGGTCATCGAGGGTCAACCCGTACCCGATGATGTTGGTCAACGGGGTCCGCAGTTCGTGGGAGATGCCCCGCAGGAACGTCGTGCGGATGCGCGCGACCTCGTGCATGCGATCGGCGGCGCGGCGTTCCGCGTCAGCAGCTGCCGCGAGACGGCGCCCGTACCGGCGCAGCAGGACCCGGAGCACGAGGCCCGTCGCCAGTGCGAACCCGAGACCTCGCAGCAGGTCGATGCCCACGGGTCCGATGGGCATCGTCTCGGGCAGCACGCGCGAGAAGGCGCTGCCAAGGGCGATCCAGGCCGTCGCGACGACGACGTACACCGCAACGAGTCGGTCGATGCGACGAGGACCGTCCGGATCCGGGGCGTCGACCGGCGGACCGGTCGGCACCTGGCCGGCCGGATCGGTGTCGGACGGATTCCCCCGGGTCGTCGTCACGGATTCGTCGCGAGCCTCGTACGGTCGTGGCGGTCGGCGTGCGATCGCATGACTGGATCGGGCGCCGGCCCTGGACGGCGCCCGGAGTCCAGACCAGGCGTGGGTGCTCAAATCATGTACGCAGTGCCTGCGAACGCCGGGTGGGCCGCGAGGATCATCAGGGTGGCGAGCAGGAAGGCGGTGGTGAGGGTGCGCTTCTTCATGGTCTGAACTCCGTGTCCGTTGATGACGCCTGGTGTCGTGTGATCGACGGACGGAGCATGCGTGACCGGTGTCTCACCGGTGTCTCACCTGTGGGGCAAGTTCGTGATCACTGGGTGATCACCCGGTTCCCGTGCCTCTGGTTGCCGGTTCATGGCCCATCTGACGCAGTTCGCGCAGATCTCGACGGATCGTGGAGGTGCTCACGTCGAGTGCGGTCGCGAGGTCGTGGACCGTGGCCTGGGCGTCCTGACGATCAATCTGATCGAGCACGTCCAGCAGCAGTCGGTGCCGCTCGTCACGCGAGGACGGCGGGGGAGCCAGTTCGAGGGTGACCTGGACGGTCTCCTGCGACGCGAGGGCGCGGCCCCGGGGCGCCGCGCGGTGTGCCATCGACAGGGTGACGGTGCGAGGGCTGACGGCACGGCCCGAATCGGCGATCGCACGATGCTCGTCGACCGCCTGGATCGCGTGTTCCCGCGCCCGCTCGTCGAGTCCCTCGAGCGCCGACAGGAGCAGGCGGTACGCGACCAACTGGTGGTGACGACCGACCTGCGCACGCCCGGTGTGCACGGCCACCCTCGAGACCCGGTGGTGGATCCTGTGGGGTTCGCCACTGCTGGCGAGGTTCGCGATCGCGACCCCCGCCTGTTCCCAGGCCGGTTCGTGCGCGTCGGACGCGAGCAGGGCCAACGCCTGCAGTGACGCCAGGTCTGCGGAGAACTCGCTGATTCCGAGGTCACGCGACATCTCGAGTCCGCTCTGGGCGAACTCGGCCGCGCGGGCCGGGTCGCCGAGATCGAGCGCGAGTTCGACCTGACCACGCACCACCTGGACCTCTGCGCGCTGGTCACCTGCCGCTTGCGCAGCCGCCAGCGCGTCCGCGAGGTGTTCCGCGGCGCGGTCGTGCTGACCGCGTCGCGTCGCGATACCGGCCAGGGTCTCCAGGCACACTGCCGACAACCCACGGTTGCCGACCTCGACCAGGTAGCGGTGCGCGGCGAGCGCGTCTCGTTCGGCGTCGTCGTCGTGACCGAACCACCGGTGCCTCGACCAGGCACGATTCAGCTGGACGATCGCGATGCCACGGCGATTGCCCAGGCCCTCGAACACCGTCACCGCCTGGTCGTACGCCGCCAGTGCAGGCACGGGGTCTCCGTGAGCGAGCCGGACGGTTCCGAGGTTGACCAGCCCCACACCCTCACGGTGCCGGTAGCCGATGGTGCGCGCGAGCTCGACGGCACGCTCGTACAGTGCCACGGCCTCGTCGGCCTGCGCCGTCTCGGCGTGCAGGTCGGCGAGCGCCCCCAGCGCCTGGACCTCGCCCACCCGATCGTCGTGCACCTCGGCCTGGGAGCGTGCGATCCCCAGCTGCGCGCCCGCCTCGTCGAACCGCTGGATGGCCCTCAGAGCCGCCCCGAGCGAGAAGCGTGCCTGCCCTGCTGCGACGGGATCGTCGACGAGCAGGTCGGTGGCCTCCTCGAGCACCGCGACCGCGGCCGCGTTGTCACCGGTCCAGCTCAGGACCTGGCCGAGCGCCGTCAGGGCACGGCCCCGCAGGTGCGGCGCGTCGGCCGGAACCAGGTCGGCCGCACGTCTCGCCACCGCCTCCGCGTCGGCGAGGCGGTCGACGTGACCGAGCCAGGTCGCCCGTCGCAGGTGGACCTCGACGAGGCGCTCCGGTTCGTCGCCGGCCAGCACCTCGAGGCGGTCGAGCGCAGCCGCCTGCTCGTCCCGGTGGCCGAGCACCCCGAGCACCTGCTCGAGTTCGGCGGCCAGCGCGAACCGGTCATCGGTGGTCCCCAGCACCTGCTCGGACAGTTCCACGGCGCTGGTGAGGTGGGCCGCCGCAGTGGCATAGGCGTGCAGTCCCCGGGCGCGGCTGGCTGCGAGTCTCAGGTAGGGCAGCGCCCTCTGGGGCAACCCGGCCCGGCCGAAGTGGGAGGCGAGCGCCTCGACCCGGTCGGGATGCGTCTGCTCGAGCGCGTCACCGGCTGCTGCGTGCAGCGCCTGACGTTCGTCGTCGTCGATGCGTGACAGCACCACCCGACGTGTCGCCGCATGGGTGAACCGGCACGACTCCCCCGAGACCTCGACCAGGTTTCGTCGAACCAGTTCGGCGACGGCCGTGGACAGGTCACGGTCGTCGAGGTGCGAGCCGATGCGCAACGTCTCGAGTGTGAAGTCGGCACCGAGCACGGCTCCGAACTCGACCAGGTCGCTCGCCGCGGCGTCGAGTCGGTCGAGGCGGTCACCGATGAGCGTGCGCAGACCGTCGGTGACCGGCACCTCGAGCGTGTCCAGCCGATCCCGGACCTGCTCGCCGAGCGAGCCCCGGTCGCGCAGGGCACGCAGCAGTTCGAGCGTGTAGAGCGGATTTCCGCCGGACTCACGGTGCACCGACTCCGCGAAGGCCGCCGGGACCTCCGTCGTCCCGAGCACCTCCCGCAGCAGGCCGGCGGTCTCGAACGCGGACAGGGGTTCGAGACGGATCCGCACCGGTCGGAAGTCGCGGTCGACGGCCCGCAGTCCGGACCACACCAGTTCGTCGTGGCGGGCGTCCGCGTCCCGGAACGTCATGACGACCAGCAGTCGACTCGCCGGGGCATGACGGCCGAGTGCCCGCAGGACCTCGAGGGTCTCCTGGTCGGCACGCTGGGCGTCCTCGATGACGAGCATGATCGGTTCGACCGCCGCGAACCCGGTCAGCACCCGTACCATTGCCTCGCGCATGCGCTCGGCGCCGTCGGCACCGTCGAGCGCCACCGGGCGGGCTCCCGGCCTTCCTGCGGCCCCCGCCTGCCCCACCGCGAGCGGTTCGAGCAGGCGGGATGCGTCCTGGAGCCACACCGGCTCGACGTGTGCGCGCAGCTGAGCGACCCGCACCGGACCGAGTTCGGGCTGCAGTGCCTCGCGGAGGGCCGCATACGGGACGTCGGGGCCCGCACAGTCACCCCACAGGACCGTGAAGCCACGCCATCGTGCGTCGTCGGTGGCCTGCGCCAGCAGCTGGCTCTTGCCGATGCCGGGCTCGCCCTCGACGAACACCATGCCCGTCGCACCCGCCAGGGTCCGTTCGAGCTGGTCGACGAGCGCGACCCGTTCGTCGTCGCGCCCGACGAGTCGTCGACTGACGAGCTGTTCGACCGGCGCCCGTCGGGACACGCCGACATCGCGGGTCTCAGAGATGCGTGCGCGCAACTGCACGGTCTCTGCGGACGGCTGGGTGCCCAACTCCTCCATCAGGACCGACCGGCACCGTTCGAACTGCTCGAGTGCCTGGCTCGGCTGGCCGAGCAGCACGCACAGGCGCATCACCTCGCGGTGCACGTCCTCACGCAGCGGGGCCTGGTGGGTGAGCCGCTGCGCGAAGGTCAGCGCCTCCTCGAAGTTGCCCCGCTTCTTGGAGGCCTCGACCAGCCTTCCGAGTGCGGTCACGTAGCGCTGGCGGAGCCGCTCCTGCTCCTCGAGGACCCACGTCTCGTAGGACCCGGCGAGCAGGTCACCCTGGTACAGCGAGACGCACCGACGCAGACTGCGCAGGCCCGCGTCGTCGATGGTTCCGGACTGGTCGATGCGATCGAGGCGCTGTTCGAACTCCTCCACGTCGAGCGTGTAGGGGCTGGCCGCGTCGAACAGGACCTCGTCGCCTCGGGTGACGAGGTAGGCGTGGTCCGGGGCCATCTCGCCGAGCCCGTCCTGGACCTGCCAGAGGGCGTGACTGAGGCGGCGGCGTGCACGCGCCTCGACGGCGTCGGGCCAGAACCGATCGGTGAGCAGGCTGCGGGCCTGCGGGCGACCGGCGTTGAGCGCGAGCCATGCGAGCAGGAGGCGAGCCGACCGCGACGGCAGTGGCGGCAGGGGCTCGCCCTCGTACTGCACGGAGAATCCACCGAACAGGCGGATCTCCAGGACATCGCGTGGTACAGCCATCGTCGCACGCCCGAGAGTCGACCGACCAAGCCTACGCTCGCTCCCGCGGGGTGTCACCAGGCCGATCGGCCCCGCGTGCCGACGGCCACTCTGCAGGTCGGCACCGAACGAGCCTCACGGACGGGACCACCATGGCGGACGAGCGCGTCGAACGATCGCCGGCAGACATCGCTCGTGAGATCGCATCGTTGCAGCAGCACCTGCGTGACGTGCCCCCACACAGCGCCTCGGGCGTACGCGACGCCGTCCAGCGCCGCATCGCCGCGCTCGAGGACGAACTCGCCCGGGCTCGCCGTCCGGGGTGACCGCACGGCACGGCGTGGGCCCGAACGGCCGGCCGCGCCTCAGACAGGGGCCGCCGTGCGCCGACCTCCACCCCCGCCGATGGGCGCCCAGGCGTCACGGGAGGTGAGCACGTCGAGCACGGCCGGCCGTCCCGAGGCAAGCGCACGTTCGAGTGCGGGCCCGAACTCGTCCGGGGTGCCGACGCGTTCGCCGTGGGCACCGACCGCGTGTGCGTAGGCCGCGAAGTTCACGTCGCGATAGTCCGCGAGTTCCTGTCCCCGACCGTCGTACGAGGTGTCGAGGATGTGGGTCTCGAGCACCAGACCCTGGTTGTTCAGCACGACGGTCACCGTCGGGATGTCGTGCCGCACCGCCGTCTCGAGTTCGGCCAGGTGGTACCAGAACCCGCCGTCGCCGGTGAAGCACACCACCGGACGATCCGGCTGGGCGCAACGCACCCCGATCGCGGCCGGGAACGCCCAGCCGAGTGATCCCTCGCAACGGATGAAGCTGCGCCCGTGGGGCGCACGCCAGAACGCACCGATCCACGCGGCCGCGTAGCCGGTGTCCGCGACGACGATGGCGTCGTCGGGCAGGTGCGCGGCGAGTTCCGCGACGGTGCGCTCGGGCCGCAGAGGCGACTCGTCCGAGGTGATCTGGGGTCGCTCCTCCTCCCACCACGCGGCGACGACCTGTCGGGCCTCGTCGACCCAGTCGCTCCAGTCGGGCAGTCCTTCGCGGTCCGTGGCCATCTCGATGAGCCGCCGCAGCGCCAGACGTGCGTCGGCGGGGATCCCCACCCGGACGGGAAGGTTCTTGCCGATCTGCACGGGATTGACGTCGATGTGGATGATCGGCACACCGGGCGCGGGCACCCTCCCGTTGGCCGTGAGCTGGCTTCCTCCGTGCGCACCGACGAGCAGCACGAGGTCGGCACGACCGACGACGTCGACGGCGCACTGGCGCGCGTAGTTGCCGGTGACCCCGACCGACAGTTCGTGGTGCTCGTCGATCGCGCCCTTGCCCGACAGCGACGTGGCGACCGGCATCCCGACGAGCTCCGCGAACCGTTGGACCTCCTCCCAGGCCTTGGACACCATCACGCCTCCCCCGGCGACGAGCACCGGGCGCTGTGCGGTGGCGAGCAGTCGGAGCGCCGCCTCGACGTCGGCGTCGTCGGGTGCGGGACGCAGGGACGGATACGTGCGGTACCGCTCGTCGATCGTCGGGTACTCGGTGGTGGTCGTGCCCGCCTCTGCACGCCCCTCGATCGCCAGGTGCACCGGCCGGTACGGGACACTGGTGGCCTCGCGCCACGCCTGGTTGACCAGCGCCGGAAGGCGTGAGGCGTCACGCACCTCGGCGGAGAATCGGGTCACCGACGACAGGTCGGGGTACGCCTCGAACTGGTAGGTGTCCCGGTAGTCCTTCTCCGTGGGCGCGACCCGTGAGATCGCGATCACCGGCACGTGGGCCTGGTAGGCGTCGGACAGGCCCGCACCCGCGGACATCGCCCCGGGCCCCTGCTGCACGATCACCACGCCCGGACGCCCCGAGGCCCGCGCGTACCCGTCGGCCATGTAGGCGAGCCCGTGTTCGCTGTGCCCGAGCACGGCCTTCACCCGTTCGGGGTCGAGCCGCACCAGGGTTCGGAACAGGTTCTGCGGCATGTGGAACACGTGGGTGACGCCGCTGTCCTCCAGCGCGCGGGCCAGCCACTCGGCCGCGGGGATCTCCTCGATCATGTGGTGCTCCTCCGGTCCCACCCCCCGCGACGACTCACGCGCGGGTCAGACGCCTCGTCGGACGGCGGTCATCGCACGTGCAGCGGTCGCTCCTGCGGGATGAGCGGTTCGTACCCGGTGTCCGTCACCCGGATGGTGTACTCCGCCTGCAGGGCACCGAGGTTCCACTCGCGATACGGCGCCTCGAGGTTGATGACCATGTCCGCCTCGAGCGGGATGTCGCTGGAGCCCGACAGGATGTCGTCGTCGTGGTCCCGGTACGGGGGCTGGAGCATGGGCAGGTCTCGGGGTTCGAGCCCGATGGCGTGGCCGAACCCGAACGTCTTCGGGGCCCCTGCGGCGAGCATCGCGTCGTGCATCGCGGTGGTCACCTCCGAACAGCGCACCCCCGCCCGCACGGTCTCCAGTGCGGACTGCAGCCCGGCGTCGAGCGCGGCGAAGCGGTGACGCATGTCCTCGGTCGGCTCCCCGCCGACCACGGCGCAGCTCCCCGTGTCCGCGTGGTAGTAGCGGTAGGTGCACCCACCGTCCATCCACACGAGTTCCCCGGGGCGGATCTCGCGGTCCGTGGGCTCCCACATGGTCCCGGAGCGCTTCCCTGCGTACACGTTGATGAACCCGGGAATCCCACCGTGCTGGCTGACGGTGGTCCGGTAGAGGATCGCGAGCTCCTGCTCCGTCACCCCGACGGCCGTGGCGTCGACGATGGCGCGCAGGGCCTCCTCGTTGATCTCGGCGGCACGGCGCAGGTTGCCGATCTCCTCGGGGGTCTTGACCGCACGCACGAGCCGGAAGAACTCGCCGCCGTCGAGGATCGTCGCCTCGGGGAGCTGGGCACGGATCGCCGCGAGCACCGGGGCCGGGATGCCCTCCAGGTCGAGCGCGATCCGCGATCGCTCGAGACCGCGATCGGTCAGCGCGGCCACGAGCGCCTCTGCGGGACTGCCGTGATGCTTCGCGCGTCCCACGTAGTCGAGCAGCTGCTGGACCTCGGGGGACTCGGCGACCTCGGGGTGGAGCTCGTCGGGCAACTCCTCCTCACCGAGCCGACCCCAGGCGTACAGGTCGTCGATCCAGGTCGGCCACTGGGACAGGTTCGTCCCGAACCTGCTGGACACGAGCGCCGGCTCGAGGGACTCGTCTCGCGGGAGCAGCGCGAACCGGACCTCCGCCTTCTTGGTCGTCGCACCTCGACGGAACCAGTACGACCACAGCGAGTACCCGCTGAGGTAGGTGACGTTCTCTGGCATCGCGGCGACCATCACGTCGACGTCGAGATCCGACATCAGCCCGTGCGCGCGTGGCCTGTTGAGCAGCATGTGACAGCCTCTCCCGTGGCGTTCTCGTCTGCGTGGGCGACCCTACCCAGGTGCCCTCGCGGGGCCGCCTTCGGCCGAGGCCGCGCACCGACGGCGCCGACCCCGGCCGAACGGCCGTAACGCGTGCCGCGGCCCGGGCGATGACGAGGGTGACACGCGGCGCCTCCCGGCGCCCTGCCCCTCCCCCCCACGATCACCACGAGGCTCCGATGCTCGAGTCCCTGCTCACCGGGTTCACGTCACTCACCACCACGCTGAAGGTCGTGCTGATCGCCAGCGCGGTGGCCGTCGGCGCCGTCGCCGGAGGAGCGGTGCCCGACGCCATCGGGCACCAGTTGGTCGCGTTGACCACCGCGGTGGAGGAGCCCGGCGAGGAGGAGGGCACCGAGGAGGGTGATCCCACCGACACGAGCGAGAACGGCGAGGGTGAGGGCGAGGGCTCCGAGGAGATCGGCGAGAACGGCGCCGAGGAGACCGACGAGTCGACCGACGCGGGGACCGAGGAGACCGACGAGGGGAACGAGGACGGCAACGGGGACTCGACGGAGGAGGGCACCGAGGAGGAGTCCGACGAGTCGACCGAGGGCCTCGAGGAGAGCGACGGAGGCCCGGTCTCCACGGACGGTCCCGCTGAAGGGCAGTCGTTCGGCAACTGGGTGTCCCAGATGGCGCGCGAGTCGGAGGGCGGTGTCGACGGGCGCACCGTCGCGAACGCGGCTTCCAACGGCCGCAGCGAGCAGGGGCGTGCCCGCGCCGAACAGGCACGGGGAAACGGAAACGGCAACGGGAACGGCAACGGCGCCAATGGCGGCGAGGTGGAGGACGAGGGCGACGACGCCTGATCTCCGGACGGCTCCCGCCACCAGCTCACCCCCAACGGGTGGCTGGCCGGGGTGGGGATCGGCGTCTGCTCCAGGGGCATCGCCCCGGTCCGCGACGTCGATCTCGTCCATCCATCCCTTGTCGTCCCGGTCCTCGTCGTCGTCGCGGAGGGGACTGACGCGCGACTCGGCGCGCATCAGTGACTCCTGCAGGATCCCTGGGGGCACCCTTCCTCGCACGGGCCACAGCGAGTGCCCGGGACGTCCTCGGCACCGAACCTCGCCGACTGCTTGCCTTCGAGACCAACGGCCCTCCCTCAGACTGGGCGGCGTGGCGACGCCAGTCACCGGGGCCCCTGCCCGCGCGGGGCATCCACGCGAGGAGCGCCCCGTAGTACGGTCCACCGCCGGCCACCCGCCAACCTGAGGAGTTCACGGATGCCCACGGCGACCGTCAACGGCGCGACCATCAACTACCGGGTCCTCGGCACCGAGGGTCCGTGGGTCTCGCTCACCCCCGGTGGACGCACCGCGATGGACGCCATCGAGACACTCGGCGACCGCCTCGCGGCCGCAGGGCACCGGGTCCTGCTGCACGACCGACGCAACTGCGGAGCCTCCGACCTCGTGCTGGAGGACGAGTCTCCCGAGTACCAGATCTGGGCCGACGACCTCCACGAACTGCTCGGCCAGCTCGACGCCCGACCGGCGTGGATCGGGGGCTCCTCGTCGGGCGCCCGGCTCGCCCTGACCTACGCGCTCACGTACCCGGAGTCGGTCGACGGACTGCTGCTGATGCGTGTCACCGGCGGCCAGTTCCCGGCGAACCGCCTGTCGCGCATGTACTACCTGCAGTACGCGGAGGCGGCCCGCAACGGGGGCATGCAGGCGGTGGCCGAGACCGAACACTTCCGCGAACGGCTCGCCCAGCGACCCGACCAGCGCGAGGTGCTGCTGTCGATGGACGTCGACCGGTTCGTCGCGAGCATGGAGTACTGGGCGCGGTTCTTCTCGCAGGGCGCCGAACTGCCCCTGATCGGGATCTCGGCCGAGCAGCTCGAGCAGGTCACCATGCCGACGCTCATCGTGCCGGGCAACGACAACACCCACGCGCGGGCCACCGGCGAGGCGCTTCACGAACTCATGCCCGACTCGGAGATCCACGTGCTGTACCCCGACCACGAGGACGTGGACATCGTCCCGATGGAGCACTGGGCCCCGAAGGAACCGGAACTCGCCGCGGCGTTCGTGGACTTCATCCGCCGCCACCCTCGCCCGTCCTGAGGGCCACGTCACCGGCCCCAGGGCTTGGTTGTGCGTCCGCAATCGGTGGCGACTACGGTTGACCCGCATGTAGTGGGAGGGGATGCGTCGACGGCAGTCCCGTCGACGCCGCAGAGCCGGTCGAGTCAGGCGCCGTCTGGGAGCGGCGAGGACCAGCTCACGGACCTGCCGGTCGGGGCGAGCAGACGATGTCGACCCGACCGATGGTGACGGCGCGTCGACGCCGCGTTCCGACCTCCCGAACCGAGACGACGAACGGTCGCGGCTCCCCGGGCGACCACGAACCTCGAGGACGGGACATGAAGGAAGCCTTCGGCGGACTCAGCAGCGACTGGAAGGAGGGGATCAACTGGGCGAACGTGCGTCAGTGGCGGCTCGCCCGCGCACGTGAGGCGATGGAGCGCCACGGTCTGGGTGCCATCCTGTGCATGTACGACGAGAACATGCGCTACGTCTCGTCGACCTACACCCCCGGTTGGAACCGCCTGAAGCCGGGGCTGCGCTACGTGCTGCTCGTCAAGGGCCAGGAACCGATCGTCTACGAACAGGGAGACATCGGCTTCCACCTCGAGGTCCACAACCCCTGGATCCCCAAGGAGAACATCCGGCACTCGTTCGCGTGGATCAAGGGCGCTGCCGGACCTGCGTCGACCCAGCAGGTCGACAAGTTCACCGAGGCGATCGTCGGTGACCTCGAGGCCGCCGGCGTGCGCAACGACCCGCTGGGTGTCGACTTCGTCGACATCAACATGATCCGGGCCTTCGAGCGCGCCGGCATCACCTGGACCGACGGCATGACGCCCATGATGGAGGCCCGGGCGATCAAGAGCCCAGACGAGCAGAAGGCCGTTCGCATCGTCGGCTCGATCTGTGACGCGTTGCACTACGAGTTCACCCAGTTCCTCAAGCCCGGCCTGACCGAGAACGAGGTCGCCGCGTTCGGCTTCGAGTACCTGTACTCGATCCCGGGCATGGAGGACGTCGAGGACGTCATCGTCTCGTCCGGACCCAACGCCTGGCCGAACTGGCGCAACTTCTCCGACCGGATCATCCGTCCCGGAGAACTCGTCATCATCGACATCGCAGCGCTGACCTGGAACGGCTTCAAGTCGTGCGTCTACCGGACCTACTGCGTCGGCGGGAAGCCAACGGCGCAGCACCAGCAGACCTACGACACCGCCCACAAGTGGCTGTGGGACTCGATCGAGGCCGTGCGGCCGGGGGTCACCACCGCCGACGTCGCGTCACACTGGCCGTCGGCGATGGACGCCTGGGGCTACGAGGACGAGGACCAGGCCGCTGCGAACCTGTGGGGTCACGGACTCGGTCTGGCGCAGTACGACCAGCCGGTCATCTCCCGCATCTGGTCGCTGGACCACCCGCAGGAGATCAAGCCGGGCATGGTGTTCGCGCTGGAGACCCAGCACGGCGTCCTGCACGACCACGGCGTGCGACTCGAGGAGATGCTGATCGTCACGGACGACGGCTACGACCTCGTGTCCACCTACAAGTCCCACGAGATCATCGAGGCAGGGTGATGCCCGGGCGTTGCCTGACGCTCGACGATCCGGCTGCGCAGGACGCGTCCGTCGCGGGCGCGAAGGCAGGGGGACTCGCTCGGGCGCGGGCAGCGGGACTCCCGGTGCTTCCGGGAGTCGTCGTCCCCGTCGCGGAGTCGACGCCCGTGGTGACCGCCGCGGGCGCGGCCCTTCGCGACGAGGGCGAGGGCCGCGCCCGACTCGCTGCGATGCAGGTCGAACCTGACGACGACCTGCTCGCGGAACTCGTCGACCGGTTGGCAGACCTCGGCCGGCCCCTGATCGTGCGGTCGTCGAGTCCACTGGAGGCCGACGGGGCGTTCTCCGGGGCGTTCTCCAGTTTCCACGGCATCGATGACGCTGAACTCGCCACGGCGCTGCGGGGCTGCTGGGGATCGGCGTTCTCGGTCAGCGTCCTCGACCGGGCCAGCGCCATCGGCACCGACCCCGAGGCGCTCGCACTGGCCGTGCTGATCCAGCCGGAACTGCGTCCCGATCTCGGGGGCAGTGCGCGGGTCCGCAACGACGGGTCCGTGGTGGTCACCGCGACCGATGGGCCCCTTCGCGCACTCATGGACGGGCACGTCGAGGGTCTGACGGCCGTGGTCGAACCCGACGGAACGGTCGACTCCTCCCCGTTCGACGTCGAGGTCGCCCGTGACGTGGCGGCGCTCGCACGGTCCGCGTCGCAACGACTGGACCACCAACTCATCGAGTGGGCGGCCCTCGACGGGCGCGTCCACCTGCTGCAGTCACGACAGGTTCGAGACGCCCGACCTGTCACGCCCGTCGTCGAACCCGACCCGGCACTGTCCCGCCCGACGGCCCGGTGGGTGGCCGAACTGACGCAACGCCTGCCCGGCGCACTTGCGGACGAACTCGTGCTCCCCTGGGCCGTCGCGGCGGCGCCAACCGACGTGTTCGGTGACCGCCCGGGAGCACCCGGGGACAGCGTCGACACCGCCGAGGCGATCGCAGCCCTCACCCGCGCGACCGAACTGGCAGACGCCCTCACGTCCGCCGCCTGGGGCGCCTCCCCGATCTCCGCTCGGGAACAGGCCGAGGACACCTTCCGACTGCTGCGGGGCGCGCAACCACACGCAGGCATCGACCGCCTGGAGTCGCTGGAGCAGCCGTCGAGCGCCGAGGTCCGTGAACTCATGGACCACCTCGACGTGCTCCGCCGCTTCGTGTCCCAGAGTGGCACGTCCCCCTCCGCGTTCTGGCGCACGGGCGTGACCGACCTGACACGCACCCTGGCGGGAGGCGGTCCACCGCCCACGCCGAGCCGACTCGGTGTCGACCGCTGGGAGCCCTTCGTACACGGCGTGGTGATGGCCGCCGGTACGCGGCGCCAGGGTGAACCCGCAGCCCCGGGCGCGGGCGTCGGACGTGTCCTCGTCGCGGACGAGGGGCCCGCCCGGGCGGCTCCGGAGGGCCGCTACGTGCTCGTGTCCGGTCGGCCCCTGCCACGACTGGGCGCCCTGCTGTGGAACGCCGCGGGACTCGTCACCCGGGCCGGGAGCACCGCCGCGCACCTGCTCGAGGCCGCCGAGTCCGCCGGGGTCCCGGCCGTCGTCGGCTGTGACCTGACCGCCGCTGACCTCACCGGCGCGGACGACCTGCTCATCGCCGTGGACGGAACGAACGGACACGTCGCGGTGATGGCGATGAGCACGCACGACGAGACCATGGACGCGGCACGGGAGACCAGCACCGTGGGATGACACCGGGGCGAGCACGACGAGGCACGACCGACGAACGCGAGAGGAGCCAGGGGATGGCACACGACCCAGCAGACGACTTCATGCGCACCGAGTCCCGTGACGGGATGCTGATCGACTTCCACACGCCGATCGAGATGGACGACGGCGTCGTGCTGCGCGCCGACGTGTTCCGTCCCGAGGCGCCGGGCCGGTATCCCGTCCTGATGACCTACGGCCTGTACGGCAAGGGGCTGTCGTTCCAGGACGAGGTCTACCGCATGCAGTGGGAGAAGCTGGTTCGCAAGGAACCAAGCATCCTCGAGGGGTCGACGAACCAGTACCAGACGTGGGAGACGCCCGACCCCGAACGTTGGGTCCCCGACGGCTACGTCGTCGTGCGCATCGACTCCCGCGGGGCAGGCTGGTCACCCGGAGTCCTCGATCCACGCAACTACCGTGAGACGCTCGACGCCTACCAGTGCGTCGAGTGGGCCGCTGAGCAGGAGTGGTCCAACGGCAAGGTCGGGATGACCGGCATCTCCTACTTCGCGTGCATCCAGTGGCGCGTCGCGACGCTGAAGCCGCCCCACCTCGCCGCGATCAACCCGTGGGAGGGGTTCATCGACTACTACCGGGCGACCCGCCACGGCGGGATCCGTTCCCGGTTCCAGGACCGCTGGTACCAGACCCAGGTCAGTCGGATCCAGTACGGCGTCGGGGAACGCGGCCTGCGCAGCCTCGTGACCGGAGAACCCGCGGCGGGACCTGTGACCCTCTCCGAGGAGGAGCTCGAGCGCAACCGTGTCGACCTCATCGGTGAGCTGAAGTCGAGGGACCTCGACGACGAGTGGTATCGCGCGCACTCCGCGGACCCCCGTGAGATCGAGGTGCCCCTGCTGTCTGCGGCCAACTGGGGCGGCCAGGGCATCCACCCGTCGGGCAACTACAACGGCTACCTGTGGGCGTCGTCGAAGCAGAAGTGGCTCGAGGCGCATGGTGACACGCACTTCACCCACTACTACAGCGACTACGGCCGGGAGATCCAGAAGCGGTTCTTCGACCACTTCCTCAAGGGCGAGGACAACGGCTGGGACCGCCAGCCCCCCGTCACGCTCAACATTCGTCGTCCCGGCGAGCAGTTCGAGCTCCGGTACGAGGACGCGTGGCCCATCCCCCGCACGCAGTGGACCCAGCTGTACCTGCACCCCGACGACATGGAGCTCGCGCTCGAACCCGCGGCGCAGCCCCAGTCGATCGAGTACGAGGCGCTCGGCAACGGCCTGACCTTCAACCTGCCCGTGCGCGACGAGGACTTCGAACTCACGGGGCCGTTCGCCGCGAAGCTGTTCATCTCGTCGGAGACGACCGACGCCGACCTGTTCCTCATCGTCCGACTGTTCGACCCGGAGGGCAAGGAGGTCACGTTCGACGGGTCCACCGACCCCAACACCCCCATCGCGAACGGGTGGCTTCGTGCGTCCCACCGGGAGCTCGACCTCGAACGTTCGGATCCGTGGCGCCCGTACCACACGCACACGAACCCGCAGCCGCTCGAGCCCGGCGAGATCGTCGAACTCGACGTGGAGATCTGGCCGTCGTGCATCGTGGTGCCCGCCGGCTACCGACTGGCACTGTCGGTCCGCGGCAAGGACTACGAGTACGAGGGTCCGCTCGACGAGTACGGCGAGAACTTCTACTACGCGACTCGCGGCACGGGCGGCATGACGCACGACGACCCCGACGACCGTCCCGAGGAGGTCTTCGGCGGGAAGGTGACCCTGTACGCCAGCGAGCAGCACCCGTCACACCTGCTCGTGCCGCTCATCCCCCCGAAGGACGAGGAGGGCCCGTCATGACGACACGTGGACACGACCTCGGACTCGACGGAACCCTGTCGGTGGTCATCGGCGCCGCAGACGGGATCGGTGCGGCCGTCGCGATCGGACTCGCCGCCGCCGGGTCGAACCTGGTGCTCGCCAGTCGCTCGACCGACCGCCTCGCCGAGACCGCGGACGCGGCCCGGGCCCAGGGCGTCGAGGTCGCCGTCGAGGGGCTCGACGCCAGCGACCCGGAGTCGATCCGGTCGCTGGCGCAGAAGGTCCTGGTCGACCACGGCACACCGCGGGTGCTGGTCAACGGCATGGGCGGGATGCTGACGAAGCCGGCACTCGACGTGACCGTCGACGAGTGGGACCAGCTCATCGACACCCACCTGCGTGGCACGTTCCTGTGCAGCCAGGCATTCGCACCGGCGATGATCCAGGCCGGCTACGGGAAGATCGTCAACTTCAGTTCGACGTTCGCCTACACCGCCGCGGACCAGCGCAGCGTCTACTCGATCGCCAAGGCCGGGATCAGCCAGCTGACGGCAGCGCTGTCGCTCGAGTGGTCGTCGAAGGGGGTGCTGGTCAACGCCGTCGCTCCCGCGGCGACCGCCACTCCTCGCGTCCGGGCGTTCATGGACGCCAATCCGGGCCGCGAGGAGGCCACCGTCGCGAAGATCCCCCTCGGGCGGATCGGCGAACCAGAGGACGCCGTCGGGCCCACCCTGTTCCTGGCGAGCACCATGTCGGACTTCGTCACCGGCCACACGCTGATGGTCGACGGCGGGTGGGTCACCGCGAAGTGACGCGAGGCCGGTGAGGCCGCTCCGCCTCAGCCGGTCTCGATGGCCCGGATGCGCTCCTCGCCGTCCGGGCCACACACCCGCGTGAGCACCGGCGCCGTTCGTCGGGCCGCTCGCTCGCGGATCTCGTCCAGGTGGCCGGCCAGGCGATCGCCCGGGCACCGGGTGGACGCGTGGTCACGGTGCCCACCCAGCGTGTCGAGTGACACCCCGAGACGCGCCGAGGCGTGGGCGAACAGGCCAGCCAGCGTGTCGATCATCACCTCGGTCGGTTCGTCGACCGTGTAGTCGCCCTCACACACCACGAGCAGGTGCCCGGTCGGGTCGTAGTCGGTGAACGTGTCCCCCGGCACCGCAGGGTCGCGCAGTTCGTACACGTTGCCCGCTGGATCCACCCCGTAGTGGTAGGCGACGTCCGACCACCCCTGCTGCATGTGGAACGTCTGGTGGCCGCGCAGTCGCGAAGGAGCACGGCGCGGGTCGTCGAGACGCACGGCGGTGTGGTGGAGCGTCAGCAGGGCCACCGTGTGGCCCCTCACGTCAGGCCTCGCCGGAACCAGCCCCGTCGCCTCCCTGCAGACGACCTCGATCCGATCCACCGTCGGGTCCGTCGGCCGGTCCGCGACGTCGACCAGGTCGGACCCGGACGGGTCCCCCGGGAGCACGGGTGCGGCAGGCGACGCCGACACGTTGGTGGTCACCGCGTCTGGAGGGCCCTTGGCCAGGGGCGCGCCGGGTGCCGCACGGCCCGGTGCGGCTCGCCTGTCCGTGATCGCAGGCACGAGTGCGGCAGCGGCCGCCACGGCCCCGAAGGCGAGCCATCCCAGGAAGCGCCGACGATCGACGGTCGACTCCGGCCCCGTCACCACCGACCTCCCGGCCGTCCGGGCCACCGCCCGATCCTCGCGCGGCCTCGACCGTACCGGCCGAGGTGGCGCCTCCCCCGGCTTGCAGCACCGCAGCCGATCGCCTAGAAGGTCTGCCACGCACCGGCCGTCCGACCGACCGAGGAGCCCGCCGTGCAACTGCTCGTCATCCCGGGAAGCCTCCGTGAAGGCTCGTACAACCGAGCGCTCGCGCGGGCCGTACCGCAGTGTGTCCCCGACGGCGTGGAGGTCGTGACCACCGACCTGGTGGGCATCCCCCCGTTGAACGAGGACCAGGAGCAGGAACTCGGCACCACCGGGCCGGTCGCAGCACTTCGCCAGGCGGTCACCGAAGCGGACGTCGTGCTGTTCTGCACCCCCGAGTACAACCAGTCCATTCCGGGAGTGGTCAAGAACGCGGTCGACTGGCTGTCCCGAGCGCTGCCCGAGAAGCCCCTGCAGGGCAAGCCGGTCGGCGTCATCGGCGCGGCCCCGGGACCGTGGGGCACGCGCATGTCCCAGAAGGAGCTCCGCCACGTGCTCGGCGTGGTCGGCGCCGTCGTGATGCTCACCCCCAACCTGTGGATCCGACACGCTGGCGAGGCGTTCACCGACGGCGAACTCACCGACGAGAACCACCGCGCGCAGCTCACGAAGGTGCTCGCGAGTCTGAAGGAGTGGGCGGGCCGCTTCGCCGACGGGTGACCCACCCCGGTCCGGCGGTCAACAGGTGGAGGGAGTCTCCTCGACTTCGAGCCCTCCGGTGACACGCCCGTCGGCAGCGGTGTGCACGTGCACCCGTCCGACCGCGCGTCCCTCGCAGTCGGCGACGAGCCGCCACGAGTCGTCCCCGTCACGAGCCACCTCGACCCCGCCCACGTAGCGGAGCCCGGCCGCGTCGAGCCCGGCGGGCAACCCGGCGATCGCCGGAGGGTCGAACACCGACAGGTCATCCGCGACGTCACCACTGGCCGAGTACACGGGGTTCGTGAACGCGTGAGCGTCGGCTCCGGCAAGCACCGCCCGCCACCAGCTGGCCTCGAACAGTCCCGGCGGCGCGTCCGACGCACGTCCCGGAGCGGTGTCGACCACGGCCAACCGCACCCCCGTCCGGGCCATGTAGCGGGGAGCGTCGTGGAATCGTGCGATCGCCGCGAGACGATCGAGGCCCCGCCACCAGTTGCCCGCCCACACCGTCGGGTTCTCCAGCAGGTACATGTCGGGCGGTCGCACGCCGTCGCCGTCGCCGAGCGGCGTCGGCTCCCCTCGCACGTCACCGAGCGCACCGTGGATCGAGTGCGAGTTCGCGAACACCGCCAGCCCGAGGTCGTGGATGCGCCGGACGGCGTCACGCTGACGGTCCCGGCTCACCAGCACCTCTCGGTCGCCGTCCCGACGACAGTGGCGCCACCCGGGTTCACACAGGTCGAACTCGTCGACGAAGATCCCCGTGACCCCCAGTTCCTGCCACAGCGCTGCGAGACGTTCGACCTCGTCGTTGTCGTACCACGTGCCGCTGTGGCGCAGCAGGGAGACGTACCCCCACCGTTCCTGGTCCGGGTGGTCATCACGCAGGCGTTCGAGCAGGAGTCGGGTGCCCTCGTGTGAGGGATGTTCCGGCTCCTGCAGGCCCGCGGCGAACACGACGTGCGCGAAGCGACCGTGGTGGCGCACGGCGCAGTCGAGGTCGTCGTCGAGTGCGGCGCAGCCCTCGACCTCCCAGGGCGCGAACTGGTAGGCGAACGCCAACCGCTGCGGCGCCCGCACTGGCACGACTGGCAGCGTGTCCACAGGACGGGTCGCACGCACGCCCGCGACGAACGGGATCGGCAGCCAGTGATCGTCGATCTCCGCGGCAACCGCAACCTGACCCGCCGTGCCCCCGAGGTCGGCCAGCAACCGACCCGGCAGGCACAGGTGGGCCACCTCCCCGTCGAACTCCCAGTCGTAACCCGGCACCACGCCAAGTTCTCGCCACGACCAGGCATCACTGTTGCCGTGGTGCCCCCACAGGCGACCCTCGGCGTCGACGTGCAGGTTCCAGGCAGAGTCTGACACGTGCGTCTGGTACGTCCACCCGCCGGAGAGTCGATCACCGTCGACGTCGACGAACACCAGGGGCGCTCGGCCATCCGTCTCGATGCGGAGCAGCAGGTCCCCGGACGCCGACCCCGAGGCGTCGTCGACGACAGTCCTGATCGACCTGACCGGACCATCCGACGCAGCGAGCGGCGTCACAGCCTGCCATCCGACGAGGTGAGCTCGGCTCCAGGGTCGTCGGTCACCGCACGAGACTGCGACGTCCTCCGTCGCGGCGACGTCAGGAGGGACCGTCACACCAACCTCCTGACAGGCGACGAGGACCACGACGAGCGCGAGGACCACCCCGTTGGACCGCGCACTGGAGCCGGATCGCCACCGCGAGGCACCGGAGGCTACTCGACGTGGCAGCGCCCTCCCCTGCACACTGCGCGTCCCCCGCCGACGGGAGAGACGTGGATCCTGCACTCCGACACCTTCGCCTCGGTCCCGTGGACCTGCAACTCCACGGCGACCATCCCGTCGTACAACACCTCGCAACGCTACTCGCCCCGGACGTCGTCCACGGTTGGGAGGACCGCCGACTGGCCGTCGACGTCGACCTGCACGTCGGCACCGTCCCGACCGACGACGGTCGCCATCCGGACGTCCATCGCGCTCGACGATTCCCGTACCTCTTCGAGACGCGAACCCGACCCGGCGGTGCACGGTTCGACCTGACGACACGGTCGGGGCGGGCGATCCACGCCGTCGAGTTCGACGGGCAGCCCCTGAGCGGGTCCGCGTGGACGGCGACCGGCCACCTGCAGTCCTCACGGATCCGCACACGCCTGCCCCGGGCACTCGTCCGTGTCGTGACCCGAGAACACGACCACTGGAACGACGTCCTGGCGACGATCCTGTCCACCGAGGTGCTGGAACCCGTGCTGTGGTTGGCCCTGCTGGACAACGACGCGACGCTCGTCCACGCGGGTTCGGTCGTCTCCCCCGCCGGTACGGGCGTGCTGCTCACCGGCGCCGGTGGCGCCGGCAAGACCCCGACGGTGCTGTCACTGGTCCTCGAGCACGGGTGGCGCCACCTGGGCGACGACCTGACCATCGTCGGGGATGCCGGGATGACCCACCTGCCGCGACCGGTTCGACTCGCCCATCATCACGGCGTGCTCGTCGAGGCCCTCGCCGGTCACCGACAGGTGCCTCGTCGCGGACGCCGGCACCGGGTGGCTCCCGCAGACCTGTTCGGCTCGGACGCCCTCGCGACCGCGGCCCCGCTCACGACCGTCGTGAACCTCGAGCCGGCCCCGTCGAGCACCCGGGTCGAGGTCGCCACGAGGCCGCGAGCCGACCTCGTCCGACGTGCGACCGCGATCCTGTGCAACGAGTTCTGGGAACTGCTGCGCTTCGTGAACGCGAGGGCCGTGCTCGACCCGTCTGCTCCGACCCTGGTGGACCTGCACCGTCGGGTGACCAAGGTGCTCGAGCGCCACCTGCCCCAGGGAGACGTGCTCGAACTCCGCATCCCGCCCCACACCCCGACGGCCCGGGTCGTCGGAGCCCTGCAGGATGCCGTGCGCTGAGTTCAGGCCGTCGACCGCGCGGCCTCGACGAGCGCTGCCATCGTGCAGACCACGAACCCCTCGGCACGCGCCACCCCGACGAGCCGCTCGACGAGGTCGGGCTCGTGCACACCCGCCCAGAACGGGTGGTCGTACACGACCGCGGCGGACCGGACACGGCGGAGCCGCTCCACAAGGTCGGAGACGACCTGGTCGTCGTCGGCGCCGCACGCACGCATCCACTCGAGGTAGCCGACGCCCCCCGGTTCGCCGACGATGTTGGTGATGACCTCGGCGACCGGGCCCGACACGTCGACGCCCTCTCGCGCCGGGTCGTGGATGTCGGCGACATGGCTCACGCCGAGCGCTCCCGCCACCGACGCGAGTGCGTCAGGGCGTGTCCATCCGGGTGACGAGAACCCGACCGGTCCGACGCAACCCACCTGCGCGAGCCGGTCGAGACCCCACGCGACCTCGTCGTGGACCGTCTCCACCGGCCACTGGGCGGCTTGCTGCTGCCACACCCGATGGTTGCGGCCACCGTGCAGCCCGACCTCGTGCCCCTCGTCGAGCAGCGCTCGGATCTGCGTCCCCCCACGGACTCCCACCTTCGGATTGGCGACGAGGACCTCGACGACACCCCGCAGACCCAACTTGCGAAGCGTGGACAGGCGCATGACCGGCTGCTCGGTCGGTACGCGCTCGGCGCGACCCCCACGCACCATCGATGCCCACACGAGTCGTCGCGAGGTGGGTCGACCCATGTTCACGAAGAAGGTGAACGGGGCCCCGGTCCGGCGGGCGACGGCACGCAGAGCCGGAACACCCGCCTGCAGACACCGCGGGGTGTCCACGTCGAAACGAAAGCACACACGCCGCACGGCACTCCCCTCGCCGGTGGCACGTCACCCCGGATTCGCGGGACTCTACGCCACGACGCCCTGCTGCACGGCCCGCACTACGGTTCCCCGATCAGACGGATCGGTCAACCGTGCAACGCATCCACGTGTTCTCCAGCACCAAGGCGCAGTACATCAAGACCGCACCGTTGCTGCGTCTGTTGGCTGAACAGCGCATCGAACATCGCCTGATCGACTCCGGCCAGCACGGTTCGCTCGGGCCGCGGTTCCGCCGCGAACTCGGCATCCGTGACCCCGACGTGACCCTCGGGTTCGCGCGCGACGTCGACTCCCTGCCCGGCGCGGCGAGGTGGGCGACGATCACGAGCCGACGGCTGTGGTCGCCAGCGCGACTCCGAGCCGAGGTGTTCGGAGGCCATGGCGGCGTCTGCGTGGTCCACGGGGACACGGCCTCGACGTGGTTGGCGACGACCATGGCACGTCGCGCGGGACTGCGTGTCGCCCACGTCGAGGCTGGACTGCGGTCGTTCAGTCCCCTGCACCCATTCCCGGAGGAACTGATCCGCACGTCGGTCATGCGCCGTTCCGACCTGCTGTTCGCTCCGGACGAGGCGGCGGCGACGAATCTCCGACGGATGCGCCGGGTCAGGGGCCGGATCGTCACGACCTCGGGCAACACCATCGTCGACTCGCTGCGCCACTCGCTCGGTGAGGCGCGTCCGCGACCGTCGAGCGGTCCGGTGGTCCTGACGACGCACCGGTTCGAGAACATCCGCTCGGCCCGGAGGTTACGCGCCTTCGTGGCACTGGCCCGGCACGTCGCGTCGTCCCACCCGACGCTGTTCGTGGTGCACGGCGCCACACGGGTGGCCCTCGAACGCCTCGGACTGATGAAACGACTCGACGCCTCGGGGGTGACGACTCGCGACCTGATGGAGCACCGGGAGTTCACGGCTGCCCTCTGTGCCGCACCGTTCGTGGTCACCGACGGTGGCTCGGTGCAGGAGGAGACCGCGGCGATGGGGGTCCCGTGCCTGCTGTGGAGGCGTCGCACGGAACGTCCGGACGGCGTCGGGGCCAGCGTGGTGGTGTCCGGTCACGATCCCACCGTCATCCAGCGATTCCTGGCCGACCCCGAAGCACATCGCCGCCCCGGCACCCCCCTCGACGCAGAACCGTCACGCGAGATCCTCGAGGTGCTGCTCGAGGACCTGCGCGGCTCCCCCTCGTGACGCGCGGCGCGAACCGACCGCCGCGAGTCAGGTGTCGTGTCGGTGCGACGACTCGGCGTGCCCCTCGTCGGCCGGGGTCTCCATCTCGAGTCGCAGCAGCGCCACCTCCTCGGCGAGCACCCTGGTCTCCTGTTCGAGACGCGAGATCTCCCACGACAGGTGGGCGACGATCGCCAGCAACGTCAGCAACGCGACGAAGAACAGCGCGCTGGCCGGCTCGACGATCGACAGGATCTCTGCGATCCACGTCAGCAGGCCGGGAGCGAGTGCGATGACGAGCATGCCGATGGCGAGCAGGAGGAACAGCACCGCGTACTTGTCCCTGAGTTGACGCCTGCGGACGAGTTCGAGGGTCAGGGTGGCGGAACCGACACCGCCGACGATGGCGATCAGGTGTGCACCGGTCATGCGCGGTCCTCCTCGGGCACGACATCGACCTCCGGCACCCGCGTCCGGGGCGGCGGCCACGTCTGGAACCTCGACAGCAGGGTCACCCCGACGATGCGTGCCAGGTAGAACAGGGCCTTGAACGACGTCTGACTTGGGTTCCCGGCGGCGCGAGCCCGCATGTTCACGGGTACCTCGCGCACCTCCAGCCCGCACCGGGCGGCGATGATGAGCGCCTCGACCGTCGCACCCAGGTACTCGACGGGATAGACCGTGGCGAAGACTGCAATGGCGCGGCGACCCGACGCCCGGAACCCCGAGGTCGCGTCGGTGAGCGTCGAACCAGAGATCCGGGTGACCCTTCGAGCAAGGAACCGCATCGCGATGCGGCGCCAGATCCCGATGTCGTAGTCGACACCTCCGGCGAAGCGGGATCCGATGACCACGTCGGCGTCATGGAGCGCGGCGAGCAGGACCTCGATCTCCGCCGGATCGTGCTGGCCGTCCGCGTCGATGTGGACGACGACGTCGTGGCCGTGACGCCACGCGAACCGATATCCGACACGGATCGCACCGCCGACGCCGAGGTTGTACGGGAGCGAGAGCACTCGGGCTCCGGCCTCGGCAGCCACCTGTGCCGTGCGGTCGACCGACCCGTCGTCGATCACCAGGACCGTCGCCGAAGGCAGCGTCGTGCGCACCTGTTCGACGACCGTGCCGACGTGCTCCTCCTCGTTGAACGCCGGCATGATGACCAGCGTGCTGCGCGCGTGGGGGTCCGCGGCGCTCACGACACACCCTCCGACCGGAGGCCTCGGGCGTGGGCGAGGACGTTGACCGGACCGAGCCACGACGTGGGCACGTCGTCGACGGTGGCCGGACGCAGCCTCCGTGCCGCGTGACGGGACGAGAGCCCCCGGAGCCGATCCGCACCGACACCCGTGAACGGCCCGACGAACACGCGGCGAAGCACGTGCAGCGGCATCTGGAACACGTTGCCGACCATCCAGAGGTCGAGCGACGCGAAGTGAGGTGACAGCATCGTGTGGAGCTGTCGGGGTGCGATTCGCCAGCGGTCGATCGCCCGGTCGTGCGGCGGGAACAGCCAGGGGACCATGATCACGAGGTCTCCGTCGGGTCGAAGGGCACGGAGGATCTCCCCCAGTGACCGGTGGGGATCGCTGCTGTAGTGCAGCGCGCCCAGACACAGCGCCAGGTCGTATCCACCGACGTGGTGGGCGGGCAGCGGTGTCTGGATGTCCCAGATCTCGTGGGGCGGTTGGACGTCCACCGGGGTGTAGGACCGGAATCCGAGCCGTGACACCCACGCACCGCCGGCAGCGACGTCGATCGTGTCGCGGTCGGTGAGTCCGACGAGCGCGTCGCGAACGGTCGTGACGTACTCGAGCAGGAACGGGTCCATCCACAGGGCCTGCGATCTGCGTCGGTTCACGTCTCACCCCCGGTCGGTGCGCCGGACGGCGCCATGAGTTCCTCGATGTGTGCGACCGTGCGCGCGACGGACTCGTCGTCGCCGTGGAAGTCCACCACGGTCATCTGCGCTCCGGCCAGCACGCGCCGCAGCAGTCGACGTTCCTCCTCGACGGTCCCCACCAGCCCGTCCTCGAGACCCATCGGGTCGGCGGCACGATAGGCGGCCTCGAGGATCCCGACGCTGGGCAGGTCGAGGATGCCCCGTGCCGCGATGGTCTCAGCCAACGCGTCGATGTCGTCGGCCACGGACGTCGTCCCGTCGCCACCGAGGATGACGACGAGGTCCACCGCCGCGACCTCGTCGGCCATGCGCGCTCCGTCCACGACGGACGTCACGTCGTCGATGCGGGCACCCCAACGCCACACCAGGGTCGCCACGAGGTTGACCGCTACGGCGACACGACGCCACCGGCGCAGTGCCCGAGCCACGCCGTCGAGGCCCACCACGAGCCTGCGGCGAATCCACGTCGCGGGAGCGCGTCCGGGAAGGGCCTCACGGGCCTGGTCGCGGACCACCATCAGGGGGCATGCCGCCGCCACATGGCCCTGCGCGTCGACGGCGGTCCAGTCGTCCCCGACCAGCCGTGCCCCTCGTCGAAGCAGTTCCACGACCACGCGGGTCTTGCCCGTTCGCGACGGTGCGACCAGGGCGACACGACGCCCCGCCACCTCGACGACGGTGAGGCGTGCCAGCATCCCTCCGGCGCGGTGCAGGGCCGCTCGCAGCAGGGGAAGCTGGACCCAGGTCTGGAACACGTGAACGTCGAGTCGTGGATCGATCCGCACGACGTCCTCCGGGTCGCCCAGCGGCAGGATCGCGTGACGCGACGCGTGGTCCACCGCGGCGATCCTCCCGGGGGCGGCCACGAGCGGGTGGCGGGCCACCGGGGTGCCTGCGAGTCTCGTCGACGTGTCGAACTCGATGCGCAGGTCCGGGCGATCGGTGGCGCCTGCCCGTGGGAGCCGCGAGAACGCCCGGACGGCGACGGATGCACCGGGGTCGAGATCGGCGATCGTCGCACCCTCCACCGCGAGCACCACGGGCCCGATCCGGGCCCGGAACGCCGGGGCCGGCAGCCTACGGGAGGCGGCGTCGATGCGGACGACCCGGCGTAGCCCGATGGTCGCGAGCACGGCGAGCATTCCGGACCCGACAAGCACGCGGACCCACGCCGGCCCCTCGACCTGGTCGACCGCGAACACCAGGACGAACGCCACCGCGAGGGCCGCGAGGGTCCCCGGACCGATCCGCGGCCTGAACCCCCGCGCCAACCTCGTCATGAGCAGGAAGTAGAGCGCGTCCACGAGCACGGACGTCAGGGCGGCACCCCAGACCCCCAGCACCGGGACCAGAGCGACGCACCCGACGGTCTTGACGGCGGCTGAAACCCCGGTCACGACCGCGCGAGGGCGCCGCTGGTCGACGGCGTACAGGCCGACGCCCGCGAGGTGACCAATGGTCCGCAGCGGCACGCCGACGGCGAGCAGGGTCACCACCGGGATCGCAGGCACGAACTCCTGGCCGAACACGAACGGCAGCACCGGGTCCGCCAGCACGATGACGAGCGCCGCGGACGAGCAGGACACCAGCACCTGGAGCTGCCAGACCGCGGCGAACGCACGGTGCAACCGAGGATCGTCGGGACCCCGCGCCCTCGACAGCGCCGGGTACGCGGCCCGACCCATCTCACTGAGCAGGTCGATCAACAGCACGACCGCCACGGCGGCAGCGCTGTAGGTCCCGACGTCCGCTGCGGCGACGAACAGGCCCAGCACGACGATGTCCACCCGCTTGATCACGGCCATGAACACCCGCGTCAGCCCGATCGGCAGGCTCAGGGCCAGCATCTCACGCCACCGGGTGTGGGTGGCGGCGACCCGAACGGGTCCTCCCAGACGGCGGACCAGGCCCGTCCCGACGGCAAGGTGCACGGCCCGGCCAGCGGAAAGGGCGAGCATCACTCCGACGATGCCTCCCCCGGTCGCGAGCACCGCGATCGCGAGGGACAGGGTGACCGCGCCCTCGACGCCCTCCGTGACGGCTTCCAGTTCCATGCGTTCGCGGGCGTTGAACATGGCGACCAACAGGAGCACGGGAGCAGTCAGGACGACGTACGGGCTGGCCGCGGCAACCGCCAGCACCGTCTCGGTGGACGCGAACAGCACGGCCCCGCCGACGAGCAGGCCCGCGGTCACGGTGCTGATCGTGAGCACGAGCGGCACGGCGTGACGCAGGTCGATGCGCGGATCGTCACGGGCCTGCTCGCGGATGAGGAGCTGGTCGACGCCCATGGGCGCGTAGTAGGTGGCGAGTGACGTGATCGTCCACACGACGGAGAACAGTCCGAACGCCGCGGGGCCGAGCGTCCGTGCCACGAGGATCGCGACGAGGCTCTTGGCCCCCTGCCCGAGGATCGTTGCGAGCACGCGACTGCCCGTGTTGCGCAGGACCAGCGCGAAGCGGAACGCGTCGGTGCTCACTGCCCACCACCCGTGCTCGCGTCGTCACCCAGCACGTCCTCCTGGGAGACCGGCTCGTCACCGGCCTCGAAGTCGGGGACGTCGACACCAGCGAAGCGCGGTTCGAGCTCGCGCGGCGAGGTCGGACCGTCGTTGAAGAGCTCGCCGCGCCGCCACCGGTAGTCGGTGAACAGCTCGTCGGGATTGCCCACCTGGATCGCGGGGTTGCGCGTCACGCGATAGACACGCACGTGCTCTCCGTCGCGATGGATCGTGGTGTCGGGGTTGAGGCGACGGCGCGTCTCGGCCCACTCGTAGAGGATGGCCTGGATGCGACCGCGCTTGTCCACGTTGAAGTAGTACTCGGCGACGGGACTGTTCTGGCTGATCTCACGCACGGGCAGCGGATCGAGTTCCACGAACACGAACACGTCGGAGGTCGGGACCGGCAGGAAGTCGTCGTGGGCGACCTCGTGGACGTCGCGTGCGAACACCCACTGTTCGATCGACCACCCGTGGTCGCCGAGCACCTGACGCAGCGAGGTCGGCCCGACCACCGTGTAGGTCCCCGCGTCGAAGTCCCGCTTGAGCCGCAGGGTGGCGCGGGTCATCTCGTCGTACTCGATCTCCTCGCGCTCGAACCCGACACCCATGGCCTGGGCAGGGCGCTCGATCTGCCACGCGAAGGCACCCAGCGCAACCGCCCCCGCGATCCCCAGCGCGACCAGGCGCACGTACGACACACGCCGACCGACCAGGAACGCGAGGCCTCCGAGCCCGGCGCCGAACGCGAGCGGCAGGGTCGGTCCGATGAGGGTCGCCAGCCGGGACACGTACCAGGCGTCGAGCCGGTGGGCGATCGGCGTCAGGTCGAACAGCAGCACGGTCACCCCCGCCGCGGCGGTGAGCCCGAGCATCTGTGCCGCGTGACCACGTGTGTCCCGCCTGACCACCAGGACGGCGATCCCGACCACCGCACCCACGAGCGTGACCATCGCCAGGCGGCTCAACCAGTTGTGCTCGAGCCACGACAGCGCGCCGAAGTGGCGCAGCAGTTCCTCCTGCTGCGCGGCCGCGTTCGTGGCGCGCAGGTCACTCAGCGCCTCGGAGGCGCCGTAGCCGATGTAGGCCGAGACCCCGAACAGTTCGGCGAGGGGGACGACGGCGATGCCGAGCCCCACACCGGCGACCGTCGCGACACCGGCGCCGACCAGTTGCGACCAGCGTCCACTCACGAGGGTGGCGGCGATCGCGGAGGCCCCGACGATGACCCCGAGCCACGCGGCCGACACCGGGTGGGTCATCGCAGCGACGAAACCCGCGAGTGCGAGCGACAGGATGTTGCCGTTCATGGCCAGTCCGCCCGCGGCACCCAGGCGGAGCATGCGCCCGCCGCCACGTTCGGTCACGGCGAGCACCGCGAACACCAGGGCACAGATCGCGATCGCCAGCGCGAACTCCTGTGGCAGCAGTCCGATGCTTCGCTCCCACAGGTGTCGCCACTCGGGCAGCGCCCCGAACAGGCCGATCGTGCCCGCGGCGAACAGGGCGGCGCCCGGCTGTCGGGTCAGGCGGACCACGGCGTAGTAGATCGTGAACACGAGGAACGTCGTGACCATTGGGCCCATGAATCGCGCGACGTCGAGCAGGTCGGTGAACGGTGTGAAGGCGTACACCGCGGCGACGAGCGCGGCCAGACCCTGCGGGTACACGCCGTCGACCCAGAGTTCGCCCTGCAGCATCGAGTTCGCCCACGACATGTGGATGTACGCATCGGGAGGGCTGAGCGCGTACGTCCCGAACGCGTCGCGGGCCCGCAGGAGGTACGCGACGACGAACAGCACGACGGGTGGCAGGGCCAGGGCGACCAGCGCGAGGCGCTCCCTGCGGGTCGGACCCGGAGTCGGGGCAACGGTGCGCTTCGGCCCGCCCGCGTAGAGGAGGTGCAGGACCCCACTGAATCCGCCGAACTGGCGTCGGTACCGGGTGAACCACGCGACGGCCAGCACGCACACCAGCAGCGACACCCGGCTCAGTGCCCGCGTGCCGGCCAGCACGTGGACGAGCACGATCAGCACCGCGCACCAGCGCACGAAGTTCGCGACCCAGGCGTCGAGCCCGTTGCGCGCTCCTGCGGGCCGGGGCAGCAGGACCATCGGCGCGATCCCGAGGATCAGCACCACCCCCACCACGACGCGCAGGAACGCGGTGATGTCGCCGAAGTCCACACCAAGGATCACTCGGGGAACCTCCAGTCAGGCGCCCACGCCAGGTTCTCCGTCACCGCCCACCGAAGGCGCCCGTCGGGGAACTCCCCGCCATCCGCTCGGTAGATGGCCAGGTGACCGGTCGAGAACGCGACATGGGCACCGTCGGGCGAGAACCCGGGGAACTCGTCCATCGAGTCACTGCCGATGACCGGTCGCCGGTGGTCCGTCTCGAGGTCGAGGATCCACAGCTGCCACAGGTCGTCGACCTCGTTGGTCGCGTAGACGATCGACCTGCCGTCGGGCGCGAACCGCACGTACATCTCGTCGCCGGGTGAGTCGGTGAGCAGCCGGTCCGTGCCCGCCTCGACGTCGTACACCCGCAGGTTGTAGCGGTCCCCGTCCCGGTTGCTGTAGATGATCACCCGACCGTCCGGCGACCAGTCCGGGAACACACTGTGCCCGTCGGTGCTCCCGATCTCGGTCAGCGAACCGTCGTCGAGCGCGACGATGAACAGGCGCCAGTCGAAGTCCCCGTCGCGGATCGACGAGAACACGAGGTGCTCCCCGTCCGGGGACCACCTTGGGTGGTCGTCGACGACCTCGCCGGTGGTGACCTGCTGGCGGTCCTCCCCGTCGAGGTCGACGATCCACAGGTGCGAGGTGCCGTCGGTGCGCGTCACCGACATCGCGATCCTCGTCCCGTCGGGAGACCACGCGGGAGAGTCGGCGTAGCCGGACGGTGCGCTCACACGCTCGCGGCGATTCTCCCACAGGTCGTGCACGAACACCGCGGACTGCCGCACTCCACGGGTCTCCACGTACAGCAGTTCACCTCGGAGCAGGCCGGGTTGGAGATCTCCCTCCCGAATGCTCACGAGCCTGCGCTCCGTGGGCTCGCGACACGCTCCCAGGGCCACGGCGGCGGCCAGCAGCAGCACGACGGTGCGCCATCCCCTCAGTCGCGCCACGGGATCACCACCTCGGAGGGGTCGGCGGGACCTCCCGTGAACAACGTCCCCGGCTCCCACGAGTAGTCCTTGAACTGGGGGGACGCGAGCGCTGCGACGGGGTTCGGGCGACGCCGGATCTGGTAGACGATGATCTCGTCGTCCTCGTGGTGGACCCTCATGTCGGTGTGGTAGTGCCGGTAGAACTCCGCCCACCCGTAGGTCGTCGCCATGATGCGGCCACGTCGGGCCCGGTCGTAGTAGTACTCCTCGGTGGGCCCGACGGGATCGAGTTCCGGCACGGGGAACGGCACCTTCTCCACGAAGATGTAGATGTCGGTGGTCGGGATCGGCAGCTGCTGACCGAGGTCTCGAGCGAACATCAGCGACGCCAGGTCGGGGATGACGAATCCGGGATCCTGCGCGTCTCGCACGGTGACGTCACGCGCGAACACCCACAGCTCGATGAACGTCCCGATACCGGTGACCGCCTGGCGCTGCTGGGGGGTGCCCACGATCGTGTAGGTGAACGCGTCCTGGTTGCGCATGATGTCGCGGGTCACCGCTGCCATCTGCGGGTACTCGCTTGGCTCGCGCACGCGTGGACCGGACTCGAACGACAGTCCGAACGCCGTGAGAGCCACCGCGCAGAGGGTGATGCCGGCGGCCGTGCGAACGGCCGGGCGGCGAATGGCGAACCCCACCGAGGTCACGGCGGCGAAGCCTGCGGCCAGACCGAGAGACAGGCCGATGCCGGCGAGGATGCCCGCCGGGCCGAGGAGGTTCGACGGCAGCGGGATCCACGTGACGTCGTATGCCGCAACTGCGGTCAGGGCCATGCAGGACAGCCCCGCGAGCTGCGCGCCGATGTGGTGGGTGCGCGCTCGGTGGTACAGCACGGCGGCGGCGACGAGCGCGCCGACGGCCCCGACACCGGCCAGGAGACTCAGCGCGTTGTGTCCGAGTGCACCGGCGTCGGGCAACCCGAGCAGACCGACGATCTGGTCCGTGCGCGACCCGCCCACGTCGACGACCGCGAACGGATGGTCGAGACCGTAGAACCGGCTGCGACCGGCCAGCAGGGCGATGGGCAGGTACACGTGCGCGACCAGACCCCCGACGACACCGCTGACGAGCACCCCGGCGACGAACCGGCCACCACCCCGGGAGAACAGCGCCGAGCCGACGGCGCCCGCGACCGCGAGGACGAGGAACACAACCAACGCGACAGGATGGACGAGGCCGATGCCCACGGCCGCGAGCAGCGTCGTGCGCACGTGGTCAGGATCGCGTTCGGTGACGGCCAGGACCGCGGACGGCAGGGCGAACAGCGCGATCGCGAAGCCGAGTTCCTGCGGCATGGGCCCGGTCTGGCGGACCCATGGGGCATGCCACTCGGCCACGGTGCCGAACAGGCCGAACGCGCCCGACGCGAAGAGGGCGGCGCCGACGTTGGCCGTCAGCCGGAGACTCGCGTAGAACACCCCGAAGACGAGCATCATCCCGATGACCGCGCCGGTGTAGCGCACCACCTCGTACAGGTCGATGCCCGGGGTGAGCTTGCCCAGGAACGCGATGAACGCGGGCAGGCCGTGCGGGTAGATCCCGTCGACGAACAGGTCGTTGACCGCGAACGACTTGGCCCACGTGAGGAACACGTAGGCCTCGGGCGGGCTGAGGGTCTCGAACCGGAACGACTGCTCGACGCGCAACCACAGCGAGGCACCCAGGATTCCGACGACCGGTGCGATCAGGGTCCCGACCCGCAGCGACCGGAGGTTGAACACCCGGCCGACCAGCCCGGACAACCAGCTTCGGCCCGATCTCGCCCATCCTCCGAACATCGCACGACCAGAACGCTCGAACAGGTACATCAGGTCCACGAACCCGAGCCACACACGCTGGACCGCAGAGACCCTCCCGTGGAACTCGCCCTCGATGCGGGCGCGACGTTGCCTCCCCTGGTCCGTTCGGTCCGCGGTCCACTTCCACAGCCACAACCAGAGCAGGAGGATCGGCGCGACGTGGAAGAGGCGGACGAGCACGAGCAGGTGGGAGACCGCGAGCACGATCCCGATCCACCGCACGCTGCGCACGACCGCGGCGTCGAGCGAGGTGCGCGCTGACAGCGGCCGCGGCAGGGCGATCGCCGGCATGATGACGAACGCCAGTGCCACGCCGAGCATGACCCGTGTGAGGGTCACGACCGGCAGCTGGAGGAACGTCTGGATCACGGCTCAGAACGCCGAGTAGTAGTAGTAGTCCAGATTCGACAGCACCCGTAGGCACAGCACGGTCGAGATGAAGGCGAACACCACACCACCCGCCGCGAGACCGATCGCGGCGAGGTGGTAGGAGAACATCCTGCTGAGCAGGTAGCCCACCACCAGGTTGGTGCCCATCGCCGGCAGCAGGGCGATCATCGCCAGCTTCGGGCGAGACAGCCAGAAGAACACCGCGAGGTTCAGCAGCGAGAACCCGATCATCAGGTAACCGATGACCCCGACGAAGAACGTGAACCGCGGAACCTCACCGGTCATGATCGCCAGTTCAGGGATCCGCGGGATCAGCCACTGCATCCCGTGGTACGCACCGAGCACTCCCACCGCCCCGATGGTGAAGAAGAGCAGGACCTGGCGGACGTAGAAGCGCAGGAACGACGTGGCGAACGACTGGCGGTCGTTGAGCGCGTGGTCGAGCTGTCGCGGCTTGATGCGTGCACCGAACTTCTGCAGGATCAGTTCCAACACGGTGAACGCGGGCATCATGCCGATCAGGGCCCAGTTGAGTCCGGCCTCGTAGTCGGCCCGGAACCAGATGAACGTCTGACGGAAGTCCATGCGACCGGTCCAGGCGAGCAGCCGGTCGGAGAACAGCAGCGTGAAGTAGAGCGAGCCGTAGAGGATGAAGGTCCGCACGCTCGAGAGAAGCATCACCGGTCGCGGCAGGTGCCCGGACATCGGCAGGTTCGGATCCCGCGTCCGAAGATGCCGCCGGATCAGGTGTTGCGCCGACACGATCATCGAGAACACCGACGACACGAGCAGCCCGACCTGGTGGGCCGTGACCATCTCGCTGCCGACGTACTCGCGCATCGCGTAGACGACGAAGATGCCCAGTGCCACCGCGACGGTGAACATGACCTCCTGTTCGAGCATGTAGAGCACCGCGAGGCACAGCCACAGCACGGACAGGCTGGCGAAGTACAGCACCGCCAGATTCGCCTCGTAGGTCGAGATCACGGCGAACAGGTTGAACGACAGCACCAGAACGACGGCAACGACCGCCGTCACGAGCAGGCCCCAGCCGACGAAGAACCACGACACCTTCAGGGTCATCAGGTACATGCCCTGACGCAGGTACATGAGGCCGCGCCGCCCGATCGCCTGGGTGAAACCACCCGCGATGAAGTAGCTCAGTGCCGTCCCCAGACCGATCGCGGTCGCCTGCGCGGGGGTGAAGTAGTAGTACGACCACAGCGAGTACAGCAGCACCACGGAGGCGAGCACGCTCAGCCCCATCGGCATGCCGTACGCCGTTCCACGCACGATCGTGCGGAACAGGCTCATGGTCTGGGGTCGGTAGCGCTCCAGTTCCTCGGCGAGTCTGCGGTTCTCCTCTGCGGCCGCTCCACGCCGCAGGTCGTTGGATCCCCGCTGGTGGGCGAGGACCACGTCGGCGAGGGCGAACACGTCGGCGTGCCCGTAGTGGTCCCGAGCGTCGTCGTCCGAGAACCCGTACGACTCGAGGATCGCAGCCGTCTCGAACGGACCCTGGATCCATCCGACGTCATGGGTGACCCGCTCGGCGAGTTCCTCGATGGACGGCAGTCTCGTGGTCGACATCAGCCTGCCGCCGCGGAGGTGCCGACGAGTGCGGCGAGTTCGTCAGCCGCAGCGGCACGCACCGACGCGTCCGGATCGTCGCGCAGGAGACGGTTGAACGTCGTGACCGCCGACAGCGTGTCGAGCACCTCGGCCGCCTGCGCGACGGCACGACGCCGCACTGCGCTGCTGGGCGACGTGAGGCGGCGGAGCACCGCGGCCTCCGAGGTGTCGGACGCGTCGTCGTCTCGCGCCGCGAGAGCCGCCACGAGGTCTGCCGCCGCCGGCACGGCGGGTTCGCGGCGCACCGGCGGGAGCGGCAGTGGCAGGTCGAGCGCACGCGCCGGGACCGGCGGCGCCGACGGCGGGCCCGGCAGCATGCTGGGCTGGTACTCGGGAAGCACCAGGGGTGGGAGTGCCGCCGGGACGCCATGCGGCAGCGCGGGCGCCAGGGGGGACGGCAGCCGGGCACGATCCGGGAGTTCTCGGTACGACCGCCGGTACGACTCGATGGACTGCTCGATCGTGAACAGCTCGAGACTGCGGCGGCGGCACTCCTCCCCGAGGCGGTCCCGCTCGTGCGCTGGCATGTCGAGCAGTTCGACGACCCCGTCGGCGAGCGCCTGGACGTCTCGGATGCGCGCGGTGACACCCAGGTCTGCCACCGCCTCGGGCACCCCGCCCACGTTGGTGGACACGACCGGCCGGCCGCACATCATGGCTTCGATGACCGTGTACGGGAACGCCTCGGAGATCGAGGTCAGCAGCACGACGTCACCCTGGTTGTAGGCACCGGGGGCATCGCGCGTCGACCCCTTCCACTCGAACGTCCCCTGCAGTCCGAGTTCCTTCCACAGGGATCGACACCGGGCCTGGTACTCGGCGTCCGGGGCGGGACCGAAGTGCAGGAACCGGACGCCCGGTCGCTGGTCGCGGACCACCGCCGCGACCTTCAGGGCGGTCTCCAGATCCTTCAGCGCATCGACGCGCGAGACCATGACCACCGTGGGCGCCTCGGAACGTGGGACCTCGCGTGGCCGGAACCTCTGCGGGTCCACGCCGTTGTAGATGACCTCGATCTGTTCGTCCGTCGCCCCGTTCCTGCGCTCCCAACGAGCGTTGTAGTGGCACACCGGACTGATCTGGTCCGCGTGGTGGTAGACGGCACGCGAGACCGCCGACACGAACTGGATGAAGAAGCGACGCAGGTGGTACGGGAACCCGATGCGACCGAGGAACAGCATCTGCTCGCGCATGTAGACGCCGTGCTCCGTCACCAGGAACGGGGTGCCGGACTGGATCCTGCTGATGATGCCCGGAATGCCACAGAACGACGCTGCGGTCGCGTGCACGACGTCGGCCTCGGGCATCTCGTAGTTCAGGGGCGTGAGCAGGCGATAGACGACACGCATCGCCTCGGTGGCCTCGAACAGGCGGGGCACGCGGTGGGAGCGCTTCAACTCCTCGTCGACACCCCTGCCCCCTCGGCGCAGCTCACCCAGACGCTGCATGATCTCCTGCGGCGACGGCTGGGTCTCGGGCTCGACGTCCTCCCATGCCTCGGCCCTCGGGTCGAGACCGTACGAGACCAGGACGAGCTCGCGGAAGGTCTCCCACACGGCCCGGGTCCGGAAGGTGCCCCGGTAGTCGTTCTCCCGGAAGTACAGGTGCATGTCGACGAGCAACTGGCCGAATCGGCCGGGATCGTAGGTCCTCGTGTCGAGGATCATGGTCAGCATCTCGCGCAGGAGCGGGCAGAACTCGGCCCGGACCCGCTCCTCGGTCAGCATCGCCGACAGCATCAGCACCCGTCGTGGTGACATCTTCGGGTTGAACTCGGCGGGCTCCTCGACCCCCCAGATCGGCACCTGGACGAGTTCGGTGTTCGCGGGACGTTCGTAGGCCTCGGGCAGGAACGGGTTCATCATGTGCGCGAAGATCGTGAAGTCGATCTCCGGCATCTCCTCGATCAGGATCTGGCACCACGTCGACACACCCCCCATCGTGTGGGGGTAGGTGCCCTCGGTCGTGAGCAGGACCCGGAGCCGATCCGACGACCGTTCAGCCGGCACCGGACAACCTCCGGTACGCACGTTCCGCGGCGGCGACGACATCCATGTCCGGGTCGTTGCCGAAGGCCCCACGCAGCGCGTCGACAGCCCGCTCACCTCCGAGGGTCCCGAGCAGTTCGATGGCCGCCACCCGCACGTTCGCGTCCGGGTCCCGGAGCCGTTCGGAGACGGCATCGACCTCGCCCGGACCACCCACGAGACCCAGCCGGTCGAGCGCCTCACGGCGCACCTGTCCCTCACGACTGTCGAGCCGGTGGACCAGGCGCGCGACCTCGCCACTCCGGCGCAGCGCGTCGGTCAGTGCGAGGCGGCGTTCGTCACCCTCCGACAGCGACGCGACCACTTCGAAGACCTGATCGATCGCGTCCTGACGTCCCGCGAGCAGGTCGGCCGCGGCCATGCGGTGCGCCGGGCGCGCGAGTTCCTCGACGAGCAGTTCGACGAGCCCCGGCGAGCGGCTCGTGCGCAGGGCCTCGATGGCGGCCGAACGCACCACCTCCGCCGGGTCGTCCATCGCGGCGACGAGCCGGCCGAGCGCGTCGTCGTCCAGGTCCACGAGCACCCGCACGGCCGTCGCCCGCACGTGCGGGTCGGGGTCGTCGAGCGCGTCGAGCGCCGCAGACGCGGCTGCGGGGTCGCGCTGGTCGGACAGGGCCTCGAGCACCTCGATGCGCACGCGCGCGTCGGGATCCTCGAGCCCCTGCAGCAGCCGGTGGCGTTCTGCGCTCCCGAGCGCGGCGAGCCCCGCGATCCCCGCCACCCGTTCGAGCGGGTCGACGTGCTCCGCCGCCTGGATCGCGAGTCGGCGCAGCGACGACACGTCCGCGTCGCGCAGGGCGTCCAGCACCAGGTCGCGGGTGACCCCACGGCTCCCACGAACCTGCCCCCACAGCAGGGCGAGGGCCTCGGGAGCACGGTGTTCGACGAACATCGCGGCCGCCCGGCGAGCGACGCGAACGTCCTCGTCACGGATCGACGAGGACAGGATCTCGAACGCAGCGTCGCCTTCCGGAGGGAGCAGTTCGAGCCCGGCCAGACGAACATCGCCGTCCGCCGAGGCCAACGCCCGGCGTGCCGCCTCGACGCGGTCGTCCTCGACCGCCTGACGCAGGGCATCGATCGCCGCGATCCGGACGCGCCGAGACCCGTCGGTGGTGACCAGGGCCAGGAGCACCTCGGCAAGTTCCCCACCCACCTCGAGCACCGCAGCGACCTGTGCAGCGGTGCTGCGAACGTGGGCGCTCGGGTCGGCGAGGCCGTCACGGATCGCCTCGGTCGACGGCGCCTCGACCAGCGCGGCGAGCCGGACCCCGTCACACCGCTGCGACACGTCGCCGGACACCCGCCACTGCGCGGCGACCTCCCGGAAGGGCAGGAACGCCCGCGCCGACTCGATGACCCTCTGATCGAGCCGCTCCTCGGTCACCCGCAGGACGGCTCGTCCGAGGGGTTCGGCGACCTCGCCGAGGTCGAGCTCGAGCGCGGCGGTCAGCAGCCGGTGGAGCTCGTCCCGGTCCGCGCTGCGGCTGCGCGTCCAGGTCCAGTCGACGACCTGTGTCCGGGGCATGCTGGCGAGCGCCCGACGCGACTGGTCTCGGATCGCCTGCTTGGGATCGTCGAGCGCGTCGACGAGTCCGGGGATCACGGCCTCGATGACCGGATCCGCCTCGTCACGTGATCGGCGGACGTGCCCGGCGTCCGGCTCCGGGGTCGGCCTGACCGGGGGTGACTCCTCCACACCACGCAGACGTGCGACCGCCGCGTTCGCGAATCCCCGGACCACCGAGTGGTCGTCTGCGACGAGCCGTGCGAGGGCCCGGTGCGCCACGTCCTGACCGGACTCGAATGCCAGGACCGCGGCTCCGGCACGCACGGCGGCGTCAGGCAGCCCGAGGCGGTGAACGAGGTCTCCGTTGTGCAGCGTCCGAGCGAGCGTGCGAAGGGGGCGGCGCAACGACTCGTGGTGACGTTCGGCGAGCACGCCGACCGTCGTGCAGATGCCGTCGACGGCCTCGTCGTCCAGGTCGACGGCTCGTGCGGTCGACGAGAAGGCGTCGAGTCCACTCGCGAGCACGCCGGCGTCGGACTCGTCCACGAGCTGACGGCCCAGCGTCTCGACGACGGCTGGGTTCACCATCCGGCCAGCCAGACCGACTGCGCTCGCCCGCACAGCGGGATCAGCGTCGAAGGCGACCGCGTCGAGTGCCGACACAGGTACCTGCGCGGGGGCACGTTCGAGCACCTGGATGGCGAGCAACCGGACGTCGACCTCGGGGTCCTGCAGCGAGGTGGCGACGACGCCCAGCACGTGCTCGTCGAGTGACCCGTCGAGCAGGTCGCGCAGCGCCCGCCGACGTCGACCGACGTCGAACGACTGGAGGTTGGTCGCGATGTCCTCCAGGTCACGCCGGCGTACCGCGACGGTGCCGACGGGGGGCGGCGGGATGGCCGCGGCGAGGACCGGAGGCGGCGGCACGCCGACACCGCCGAGCGCCGTCGGCGGAGGGGGGAGCACACCCACCGACGGGGGCGCCGGCATGGTGCCAGCGGAGCCTCCCGGCCCCGCCGAGGGCGGAGTCAGTCCGGGAGGGGCGAGTGCGGGAGCGCCTCCCGCGAGCATCGCCGAACTGCCGGGCTCGACGACCGAGTCCGGGGCGTCGTCGGCGTGGTCGAGGTCGCCCTGGGCGACCCCCGCGTGCACCCCTGAGGGAACCACCGGAACCACGGGTGTCGACGCCAGGGTGTCACCTGCAGGTGACGGGACGTGCACGTTCGGATCCTGCACGTCGAGACCTGCGTCCTCCTCGAGCAGGCCGAGCAGGCCTCCGAGCATCCCGACCCGTGTGCGCGGAACGGATCCGGCCCGCGGAGACGACTCGCCGGCCTCCGTGACGTCGTCCGCGTCCCGGGGCCCCGCGGTCGAGGCCACGTCCGGGGACACGGGTTCGCGGACCGTGGCGTCGGCGGCGGGCGCGGCGGCAGGCGGCGGAAAGCGTCCGACGACGTGACCCGGAGGGATCTCGCCCGCCTCGGTGGACGCAGCGTCGGGCGCAGGCGATGCGTGCGTCCCGTGTGGACGGGGGGCGAACAGCAGGTCGTCGCCGACCGACGCACCTGCAGGTCGCGGCGATGCCACCGCGCCGGGCGGGGGAATCACCGGAACCGCGCTCACCGGTGGTGCCGTGGCTGGTGGTGCGCTCGCTGCGGGCTGACCAATCGGGCCGCCGAGCATTCCCACCCGCGCCACCGGTGCCGCGGGGGCGGCGGGAAGGTCCGCCGTGGTCAGCGCGTGGGAACCGGGCGGCAGCATCGCGCCCGGCATCACGGCCGGCGCCGCTGCGGGACGCGGACCCGACGTGGGGGCGTCGCTCGGGGTCGCGTCAGGGGTCGTGCCCGTCGTCGGGGAGTCGGCACCGGAACCGGCGTCGCGGCCACCGGCGCCCTCGCGACGGTCGCGGTCCTGGTCGGAGGCATCCTCGTAGGCGACCCCGAGCAGCGCCTCGAGCAGTCCGCGGCCGCTCACGTCGAGGCCTCGGGGCTGGGAAACCTCAGGGCCCAGTGTGCCTCGAGGTGTTCCATGATCCGGTCGCGCAGGACGTCGGAGGGGACGCTCTTGAGCACCGAGGGGCCTCTGGCACTGGCGTGCTGCTCCGGCCGCTCCAGCAGAGCGATGACGAGCGTCCCACTCGACTCGAGCAGCGCACGGATCTCACGCAGCGGCAGACCGTCGACTCCGGCGTCCACGAGCAGCAGGTCGGCACGCAGTCGCCGAGCGTCGCCGACGGCCCGGAACGCGTCGTTCGTTGTCGCCACCACGTTCCAGCCCCAGCTGTCCTCGACCAGCCGGGACAACGACGTGCGGGCCGCCGACACGGGATCGGCGACCACGACACGGATGTCCACGGGAATCTGCACAGTGGTTCACCGTAGAGGAGGCACGAGGTCCTGCCATCGGGCAGGAGTCGTGGCCGACCCCGCGCAAGGTCGTAGCCCGAAATGACCATTCGAGGGCGGTCGGTGACGCTGGCCGGCGCACGCCACGCCGCAGGTGCGACGGGTGGCCTCAGTCGGGAGCGTGGCCGACGATGCCGTCACGCAGCGCCCGCGAGACGGCCTGGGTGCGGTTCGCAACGCCGAGTTTGCGGAAGATGGACGTCAGGTGGCTCTTGACCGTCGCGGGAGACATGAACAGCGTCGCGGCGATCTCGTCCGTCGAACGGCCAGTGACCAGTTCCTGCAGGATCTGCGACTCGCGCTCCGAGAGGGCGAGCCCTCCCCGGGCGTCGGTCCTGCGCCCCACGAGCCGTCGGGCCACCTGTGGGTGCAGGTAGAGACCACGACCTTCCGTGGCGGTGGTGATCGCCTCGGCGAGCTGCTGGCTGCTCGCGTCCTTGAGCAGGTAACCCGACGCGCCGTGTTCGATGGCCCCGTCGACGTAGTCGGCCGAGTCGTACGTCGACAGGATGATGACCGGGATCTGCTCGAAGCGGCCCCGGATCTGCTGCAGGGCCCAGATCCCGTCGTGTTCAGGCATCCTGGCGTCGAGCAGCACGACGTCGGGGGGCGCTGCCTCGATCCGCGCGAGCGCCTCGAGGGCACCCGAAGCCTCGTCGACGTGACATCCGAGTGCCGCCTCGAGCAGCATGCGCAACCCGTTGCGCACCACCTCGTGGTCGTCCACGAGCAGCAGGCGCAGAGGCGCGGGCGTGCTCGAGGCACTCACGTCGGACGCCCTGCGACCACCGTCACGCCGGGACCTCGACGCGCACCGCAGTCCCTGCCCCGGGGGTCGACACGATCTCCAGTCGCCCGTCGAGCAGTCGTGCGCGGGACTCGACGATGCTCAACCCCTGGTGGGGACGCAGGTCCTCGTCCGCCCCACGGTCCTGCAGTCCGATGCCGTCGTCGAGCACCTCGATGCTCACGTGGTCCGGGTCGTAGGTCAGGGTGACGGTCGCCGAGGTGGCCTGCGCATGTCGGCGCACGTTGGTGAGGGCCTCCTGCACGAACGCGAACCCCATGGACACGATCTCCGCGTCGAGGTCTCGCGCCTCCCCCACCAGGCGCATCCGCACCTGCAGGCCCCACTGGCCCGCGAAGTCGGCCACGAACCCGTCGAGCCCCGCGGCGAGGTCCGTCCACTCCTCGTCGGGAGGTGTGAGGTCGAAGATGACCGTGCGCAACGACTCGAGGGCCTGCAGCACGGCGTGCCGACTCGAGTCGACGATCTCCTGCAGCTGCTCCGGGTCCTGGGAGACGTGCCGAATCACCTCGAGCTGGACCGCGACGTTGGTGAGGACCTGGGTGATGCCCTCGTGGATCACCGAGGCGATGCGTGCACGTTCCCGCAGCAGCGCGTTGCGGCGGGTCTCCACCGCGGCGTCCTGCACGGAGCCGGCGTTCACGGCCATCCGCCCTGCGAGCAGGGTGCCCTCGAGTGTCGCGGTGGACGGTGGCGGCCCCTCCTCGGGCCACCAGTCGGAAAGAATGATCAGGTCGCCGGCGAGCTGTTCCGCCTGGAGCGCCCCGGCGAGGTCGAAGGTCGTGCCGAGTCCCGCCGGCGACGCGACGAACTCCTGCGCCCGAGCGAGGTCGGGCGCATCGAGGATGATCCGGGCGTCCGGCCCTCCGGGCACGATCAGCAGGCGCTCGAGCCCGGTCGCCCGCAGGCGCTCCCCCACGTCCCCGATCTCGGCGACGTCGACCACGATCGAGCGGTCGACCCGATGGCGACGCTCGTCGCCCAGCAACTGGGAGATCAGCCCGTCGTGGAGCGACGGGTCGTCCGAGCGGACGTTCCAGACGGATCCCTCGCGGACGGCGACCGACCAGCGACTCGCGCCGAGCTCACGACGCAGGGCGTCGAGCCAGGTGTGCACCGCGCCCACCGGGCGTTGCGCGGTGGATCCCCCCTCGGGCATCGGTGCCTCCGTCGGCCTGCGTCGTCGTCGGTCACGCGATCGGCGCTGCCCGAGCACGATGTGGGTCACCGCAGCGCACCGCGGGTCGCATCGGGCCGGAGCGGCACCCGAAGGGTAGTCGCGGGCACCGCGCGACCGACGCAGGTCGGCCGGCGTCCATTGCGTGTGCCGACCCGGCGGCCCCTCGCCGGTTGACCAGGGCGGCGCCGTCGCCGGACCGGCACTAGCGTCGCATCACCCGTCGGCGGGAGGACCTTCGTGCGCGTGCTCGTGGCGGACGCGGACGAGCCGTTTCGTGAGACACTGCTCGCGCACCTGCAGGATGGCGGCCACCCGGCGCAGGCCGTGGACGACCCGTCTGCGCTCGCGACGGTCGCCGACGCCTTCGGGCCAGAGGTCGTGGTCGCGTCGGCCGGTCCCGACGGCCGACGGGTCCTGCCGCTCGTGCGTGGCGCCTTCCCCGGTGTGCTCGCCGTCGTCGTGGAGCCCGCCGACCCGCAGGCCGTGCGGGAGGCCGTCCGATTCGGTGCTCGAGGCTGCCTGCTCCGCTCTGATCCCGTCGATCAGGTCGTCGCCGGGCTGCGTGCCATGGTCGACGGTGGCGTCCACGCCTCTCCGGCCCTGTCGTCCACCCTGTGGGGTCTGCTGACCCGGCGGCCGACCGGAGCCGGGACGACGTTGACCGCACGCGAGGTCGAGGTGCTCGACCAGGCGGCCCGCGGGCACTCCAACCGAGAGATCGCCGAGGTGCTCGGCATCGCGGAGAACACCGTCAAGAACCACCTGCGCAACATCCTGGAGAAGCTCCACCTCCACTCGCGACTCGAGGCGGTGCTCCACGCGGTTCGCCACGGACTCATCTCCCTCGAGTGAGCGGGTTCGCCCGCGACGGCCAGGGCACCGCACCAGCAGGGCGCCGACGGGCCGTACGCTGACACGGTCGACGGCGACCTGACGCGCCTCCCCAGTGCACGACGAAGGAACCGTGGTGGACGTACGGGCCGAGGCGGCGCGACGCCGCACGTTCGCGATCATCTCGCACCCGGACGCGGGCAAGACCACCCTGACGGAGAAGTTCCTGCTGTACGCGGGCGCGATCCGCGAGGCCGGCGCCGTCCAGAGCCGAAAGGCCGAGCGCGCCACGGCCTCGGACTGGCTTGAACTGGAGAAGACCCGGGGCATCTCCATCAGTTCCACGGTGATGCGCTTCGAACACGCGGGTCACGTCTTCAACCTGCTCGACACCCCCGGGCACCGCGACTTCTCCGAGGACACCTACCGCGTGCTGTCCGGTGTCGATGCCGCGGTCATGGTCGTCGACGCCGCACGTGGGGTGGAACCGCAGACCGAGAAGCTCTACGCGGTGTGTCGCCGGCGAGGCACCCCCGTCATCACGTTCGTGAACAAGATGGATCGTCCGGCACCCGAACCGCTGGAGATCATCGACGACATCGAGTCGACACTGGGCATCGAACCGACGCCCGTCACGTGGCCAGTCCTGTCGGGCGGGCGCTTCCTCGGGGTCGTGGACCGACGCGACGACCAGTTCCACCAGTTCGCCAGCTCGGCCCACGGATCGACCATCGCCGACGAGTCGTCGCGTCCCTTCGAGGTGGATGCCACGACGGCCAGCGCGGCAGACGAGCTCGAACTGCTCCACGCGATGGGGCGGGATCATGACGACGAGGGATTCCTGGTCGGCACGTCGACTCCGGTGTTCTTCGGGTCGGCCCTCGCCAACTTCGGGGTGCGACTGCTGCTCGACGCCATCGCCGAGATCGCCCCGGCCCCGAGCGCCCGCCTGTCGCGATCCGGTCAGCGTCGGGAACTCGACGACCCGTTCTCCGGGTTCGTCTTCAAGGTGCAGACGAACCTCGATCCTCGACACCGCGACCGCCTCGCGTTCGTCCGAGTCTGTTCCGGACGATTCGAACGGGGAACGTCACTGACCTGTGCCCGCACCGGCCGGCGGATCGTCGCGAAGTACGCCCACGAGGTGTTCGGGCGAGAACGCCAGACCGTCGACACGGCCTGGCCCGGCGACGTGATCGGCCTGGTGAACGCCACGGACCTGCGCATCGGCGACACCCTCTACGAGGACGTGCCCGTCGAGTTCCCCCCGCCTCCCACGTTCACACCCGAGGAGTTCCGCATCGCCAGCCCGGTCGACCGGTCGAGGGTCAAGCAGTTCCGCCGGGGCCTCGAACAGCTCGACCAGGAGGGCGTGGTCCAGGTGCTGCGCCATCCTGACCTCGGCGACCAGGAACCGGTGCTCGCGGCGGTCGGCCGGCTGCAGTTCGACGTCGCCGAGTGGCGGCTCGAGCAGGAGTTCGGTGCGCCGGTCCGACTGCGCAACGCCCCGTACCAGCAGGCACGGGCCACGGACGAGGCGTCGGTCGCCGCGCTCGCTGCCATGCGTGACGTCTCCGTGTACCGGCGCGCCGACGGGGTCCCCCTCGTGCTGTTCCGAGACCGCTGGGCCGCCGAGCGCATCACCCGGGACCATCCCGAACTCGTGCTCGAACAGGTCCTGTTCTCCTGACCGGACGAGCGCTCCGTCCGACCCCGGACCACCTCGAACCCAGGGCGACCCACGGGCCATAGTTGACACTTCACGTGAATCTGCTATTGTTGTCTCAGCAACCTACCCGTTGTACCGATCCCGACCCACGGAGTACTGAGACATGTCGACCCTGACGCTTCCCTCCCTGTCCGAACTCACCGGCACCTGGACGCTGGACCCCTCGCACACGCAGGTGGGGTTCACCGCACGCCACGCGATGGTGACCCGCGTCCGCGGCACGTTCCGCGACGTCGAGGGCACGATCGCCGTCGACGGTGACCAGCCGAGCCGCTCCCGCGTCGACGTCACGATCCAGGCGGCGAGCGTCGACACGCGCTCGGACGACCGCGACGCGCACCTGCGCAGTGGCGACTTCTTCGACACCGACACGTACCCGACGATCACCTTCTCGTCCACCGACGTCGAGCAGCGGTCCGACGTCGAGTACCGGGTGACCGGCGACCTCACGATCCGCGACGTCACCCGTCCGGTCACGCTCGACCTGACGCTCACCGGGGCCGCGACCGACCCGTTCGGCAACGAACGCGTCGGGTTCGAGGGATCCGTCGAGGTCAACCGGCGCGACTGGAACCTCACCTGGAACGCAGCCCTGGAGGCCGGCGGCGTGCTGGTGAGCGAGAGGGTCCGCCTCGAGTTCGAGGTGTCGGCGATCCGTACGGCCTGACGTCCACCACCTCTGCATCACCCGGTACCCGCGCACGGTCACCCGACCGGCGCGGGTACCGTCCTGTCCCTCGATCGGTCCGGAGGCCACCGATGGACGACCTCGACGCGGCGCTCGCGAGCACCGACGACTGGGCCCCGGACACGGTGGCGATCGGCGTCGCGAGCCCCAGCGGTGTCCTTGCCGTCCACGGCCCCGTCGACCTCGAACTGCCTCTGGCCTCACTGTCCAAGCCACTGACGGCCTACGCCGTGCTGATCGGCGCCGAGCAGGGACTGCTGCACCTCGACGAACCGTATGGGCCGGTGGAGGGTGCGACCGTTCGCCACCTGCTCGCGCACGCCGGCGGGGTACCCCTCGAGGAGGGCATGCCGCTGAACCGCCCGGAACGACGACGCATGTACTCCAACTGGGCCTTCGACCTGCTCGGGGACCTCGTCGCCGAGCGCGCGGGCGAGTCGTTCTCGACCTTCCTGACCCGCGAGGTGCTCGGGCCCCTGGGCATGTCGGCGACGACGCTCGACGGGTCACCCGCTCGTGACGGTCGGGGCACCGTGCGAGACCTGCTCGGCTTCGCCGGCGAACTCCTCGAGCCGCGACTGCTGGACCCGGAACTCCACGCCGAGGCGACGCACGTCGCGTTCCCGGGTCTGGACGGTGTGCTGCCGGGCCACGGACGTCAGCAACCCAACGACTGGGGCCTCGGCTTCGAGATCCGCGGCCACAAGGCTCCCCACTGGCTCGGCACCGCCGTGTCGCCCGCGACGTTCGGACACTTCGGCCAGTCCGGGTCGTTCCTCTGGGTGGACCCGCAACGAGGTGTCGCGTGCGCCGAACTCGCCGACCGTGCCTTCGGCGACTGGGCGAGCGAGGTGTGGCCGGCCCTGTCGGACCGGGTCGTGGCCGCCGTCGACTGACCACGGGGCCGATCGGCCAGCACCGGGGGCCGTTCGGCACTCGTCGCTCCCTCGCGCCGGACGTAGGTTCGAGTCGACCAGCATCCAGCAGGGAGCCAGCACATGGGACACATCGTCGTCGGCGTCGACGGATCCGAGGGTTCACGCAGGGCCCTCGAGTGGGCCGCCGGACAGGCCGCCCTCACCGGATCGACGCTCACCGTCGTCACGACCTACGAGGTCGAGATGTCGCTACAGCAGTACCTCAACGAGGACGCGGCGACCCCGGCGCAGATCCAGGCGATGCGCGACCACCTCGACGAGGCCAACACCACCGCCCAGGCCAACGCGCAGGCACTGATCGACGCCATGACCACTGGGATCGAGGGAGTGGAGATCACGCCGATGGCCGTCGCACGGAGTCGCCCGGCGGAGTACCTCATCGAACAGTCGGCCGACGCCGACCTGCTCGTCTTGGGGTCACGCGGGCGCGGTGGCTTCAAGGGCCTGCTGCTCGGGTCGGTCAGCCAGCAGTGCGCTGCTCATGCGCGATGCCCCGTGGTCATCGTCCACGACGTCTGACGCCCGTCAGTCGGACAGGATCTGTTCCAGGTGCGGGCGCAGACTCCGGAACGCCGCTCCGCGGTGTGAGACGGCGTCCTTCTCCTCGGGGCGCAGTTCGGCGTTGGTCCGCCCCCCACCCACGTCGCTCACGAAGTGCGGGTCGTAGCCGAACCCGTGCTCGCCCCGCGGCGCGTCGACGACCCGCCCGACCATCTCGGCGCGCACGACGTGCTCGGTCCCGTCCGGGAGGCAGACCGCCGCTGCGCAGACGAACCGTGCCGTGCGATCCTCCGGTGCGACGTCCTGCAGTTCGGCGACGAGCCTGCGGTTGTTCGCGGCGTCGTCCGTCGGCTCGCCGGCGTAACGCGCGGAGTGGATGCCCGGCGCACCGCCGAGCGCGTCCACCGCGATGCCCGAGTCGTCCGCGATCGACGGAAGTCCCGTGGCGACGGCACAGGCCCGCGCCTTGATGAGCGCATTGGCCTCGAACGTGTCTCCGTCCTCGACCGGCTCCGGCAGGCCGAACTGCGACATCGCGACGAGTTCCACGTCGAGTCCTGACAGGATCGCTGCGATCTCGGTCACCTTGTGGGCGTTTCCCGTCGCAACGACCACCCGTCGCGTGCCGGTCATGCCAGCACCTGCGACTGGTGTGCGGTGAGCCGTGCGCACCCGGCCAACGCGAGGTCGAGCAGTGCGTCGTGCTCGTCTCGAGTGAACGGCGTGCCCTCCGCCGTGCCCTGCACCTCGACGATCCGTCCGTCGGCCGTGGCGACCACGTTCATGTCCACCGACGCCCGGGAGTCCTCGGGGTAGTCCAGATCGAGGACGACCTCGCCGTCGACGATCCCGACCGACACGGCAGCCAACTGCCCCGTCAGCGCGTGCTCCAGACCGACCGCCCGCAGGGCCCGCGCGACCGCGACCCACCCTCCGGTGATCGCCGCCGTACGCGTGCCGCCGTCGGCCTCCAGCACGTCGCAGTCCACCGTCAGGGTGACCTCTCCGAGCGCGTCGAGGTCGACGACGCTGCGCAGCGACCGGCCGACCAGTCGCTCGATCTCCTTGGCCCGTCCGGAGGGACCGTTGCGGTCACGGCGCACCCGCGAACTCGTCGCACCGGGCAGCATCGCGTACTCGGCCGTCAGCCACCCTCCGGGGCTGCGAAAACGCGGTGCCCCCTCCTCGACCGAGACCGCGCACAGCACCGCCGTCTCCCCGAACCGAACGGTCGCGGACCCCGCAGGACTGCGCTGGGTGTCCACCGTCACGTGCACGTCGCGCATCTCGTCTGGTCGTCGTCCGTCGTGCCTCGTCATCGGGGTCTCCTCGCCCGTGCGACGACGGGCATCAGCGATCAGGTCTGCGATCAGAGGGTCCAGGTCTGCAGGTCGTCGGCGGCGGCGACCGGCCCGTCGAAGGTCGTCGCCGCCTCGGTGCGCGACACCTCGACGTCGAGTCCACCGGCGACGTGCGTGAGCACCAGGCGACGCGCCCCGGCCCTGGTGGCCGCGCGTCCAGCGTCGGCTGCCACCAGGTGGAGGTCGTCCGGGAAGTCGGAGGCGTGTCCCTGCCAGGTCGCCTCGCACAGGAACAGGTCGGCGTCGCGCGCGCACTCGACGAGTGTGTCGTCGAGCGCCGTGTCCCCCGAGTACGCGAGCACCCGGCCCCCGGACGTGACCCGGTACGAGACCGACGGTGGTGGGTGGCGAGCGTCGAACACGTCGACGTCGACGTCCCCGACCCGGACGTGGTCGCCACCTCGGACCTCGTGGCACCGGAAGACCCGCTCGAACTCGAGCGCGGAGTCGCGCGAGAGCAACCCGGTCAGGGTCTCACGGACCTCGGCCGGCGCGTACAGGTCCACGCTTCCTGTGAAGGTCGGGTCGAACCACAGTGCATGGAACATCCCGACGAGGTCCACACAGTGGTCCACGTGGCGATGCGTGACGAACACGGCGTCGACGTCGGCGAACCGGACGAACCGCTGGAGGTTCGCGGTCGACCCGTTGCCGGCGTCGAGCAGCAGGTTCGTCGTCGACGTCTGCACGAGGTGGCCGGAACAGGCGCGGCCCGGGCCCGTGTGGGAACCGGCCGACCCCAGGACGGTCAGGGAGAACGGCGACTCGGGAGGGTTCGCGGCCGCCACGGCGTCACGCCCAGAGTGTCGTGGACAGCCGCTTCGCGATCTCCTCGGTGTCACCCGCTGCGTACGCCCCGGTGGACAGGTACTTCCACCCGCCGTCCGGCGACAGCGCCACGATGTCGGAACCCTCGGGAAGGCGCGCACACACGCGAACGGCGACCGCCAGCGACGCGCCGGTCGAAGGTCCCGCGAAGATCCCCTCCTCGTCGGCGAGTCGGCGGGTGTACTCGAGCGCGGCACGCGAGTCGACCTTGATGCGCCCGTCGAGCACGTCGATGTCGAGCACCTCCGGGACATACCCCTCGTCGAGGTTTCGAAGCCCGTACACCAGGTCGCCGTACTCCGGCTCCGCGGCGTAGATCCGCACGTCGGGGTTCCAGCGCTTGAGACGACGGCCCACCCCGGTGACCGTGCCCCCCGTGCCGAGCCCCGCGACGAACGCCGTGGTGGTCGGCAGGTCGGCGATGATCTCCGGCGCGGTCGTCTCGTAGTGGGACAGGGGGTTGGCAGCGTTGCCGTACTGGAACGGCATGTACAGCGACGGGTCGGCCTCGGCGAGTTCCCGCGCGAGCCGGACCGCGCCGTTGGATCCCTGGTCCGCCGGGGAGTTCACGATCTGCGCACCGAACATGGTCAGCAGCTGGCGGCGTTCCTCCGAGGTGTTCTCGGGCATCACGCACGTGAGCGGGTAGCCACGCACCCGGCAGATGGCCGCGAGTGCGATGCCCGTGTTGCCGGACGTGGGCTCGAGCACGCGCTGGCCGGGCGCGAGCAGTCCCGCCGACTCCGCCTGGTCCACCAGGTACTTCGCGACCCGGTCCTTGACCGATCCGGTCGGGTTGTGCCCCTCGAGCTTCAGGTGGATGCGGTAGCCGTCAGGCGACAGGTTCGGCAGACCCACGAGCGGGGTCTGGCCGATGGCCTGCGTGACGTCGTCGAACCGCATCGTCACCTCTCCGAAGTGGTCACGGCCGGTTCGTCGCGGACGCCCGGGCCAACGCGACGCTCGTCAGACACTCCCACCGGCGACCGCGGGCATGATCGAGATCTCGTCGTCGGCGGACACCGGGGTGTCGAGCCCGTCGAGGTAGCGGATGTCCTCGTCGTCGACGTAGACGTTGATGAAGCCACGGAGGTCGGCACCGTCGAACAGCTGGGCCTCGAGTTCCGGGCGTCCGTCGACCAGTTGGGCGAACACCTCACGGACGGTCGAACCCGTGGCGTCGACCTTCGCCTCACCGTCGGTGTGCCTGCGCAGCACGGTCGGGATTCTCACACGCGGCATCGCGTCTGCCTCGTCTCGGATCGGGGACGGACTGGGAGGGCAACGGGTGCTCCGTGGTGCCGGGGCACCGAACGTGACCACGAACCTCCGCGGACCACGATCCTACCGGCCGGAGGCGCTGCACCCCTGCGGCGGGGTGCGAACGGTGCGACGCACGGCGCTGCGGCAGGTCACGACGGTTCCACGACACGAACCGGGCGTTCCGTCACGACCCCGTCGACGATCCGGAACGCGCGGACGTCCGGTGCGTCGCGATCCTGGAGGGTGACGATCGCATAGGTGGCCTCCGGGTACGCGGCCAGCCGGATGTCGGTCTCGGAGGGATAGGCGCGGGTGTGCGTGTGGGAGTGGTAGATGACCAGCTCCCAGCCCTCGTCCTCGATCTCGCGCATCGCGCGCAGCAGCTGCTTCGGGTCCATCACGTAGTAGGTCATCGATCGTTCGGCGTTCTCGATCCTCCAGTGCACGAACGAGCCGTCGTCGCGACGCCCGAGCAGGCCGCACACCTCGTAGGGGAAGTCGGACCAGGCGTGTTCGACGAGCGCGTGGAACGTCGCACGATCGATGGCCAGTTCGCCGTCCAGCGTCTCCACGTGCTCACCTTCCGGGACGCCGCGATGCGTCCGGCCGTCCGTCAGTGCACCGAGATGTTCCCGGGGGTGCCGGCCACGACCTCACCGATCCGCGCGGCAACGTGTCCGGTGGCCCGCAGGCCCTCCACGTAGTCGTCCGCTCCTGCCCCCGGAAGCGCGACGAGCAGGCCGCCGGAGGTCTGGGGATCGGCGAGCAGGTCGGCCCTGCCCGTGTCGAGACGCACGGAGTCGGCCACCGCCTGCAGGTTGCGCCCGGTCCCACCCGGTACGGCACCCTCGTCGATCAGGGCGTGCACGCCCGGCAGCACCGGGACCTGCGCATCCCACAGTTCGGTCGCCACGGCGCTCGCGGTCGCCAGTTCGTGCAGGTGCCCGAGCAGACCGAACCCGGTGACGTCGGTCATGGCGTGCGCCCCGAACTCGACGGCCAGCCGCGCGGCGACGGCGTTGGTGCGCGTCATCGACTCCACCGCGGCGGTGTACACGTCGTGGAGTCGCCCACCGGGTGCCACGTCGTCGACCGCGTGCCGTTTGACCGCAGTCGCGACCACCCCGGTACCGATGGCCTTGGTCAGCACGAGCGCGTCGCCGACCTTCGCCCCGGCGTTGGTCATCACCCGATCAGGGTCCACCTCGCCGATGACGGCCTGCCCGTACAGGGGCTCCGGTCCGTCGACCGAGTGACCGCCCGCCACGATCCATCCGTGTTCGGCCGCAATGTCCTGACCTCCTCGCAGGACCTCGGTCAGCACCTCGAGCGGCAGCACCTCGCGTGGCCAGGCGACGATGGCGAGCGCGAACATCGGGGTGCCCCCCATCGCGTACACGTCGCTGGCCGCGTTGACCGCGGCGATGCGACCCCACGTGTTCGGGTCGTCGACCAGGGGCGTGAACACGTCGACGGTGGCCACGAGCGCAGCACCGTGCGGACGGCGCCACACCAGGGCGTCGTCTCGTGTGTCACGTCCGACGATCAGGTCGGGATGTGACGGCGGGGTCAGGGGGCGCAGGACCTGCGCCAGGTCACCGGGACCGAGCTTGCACGCTCAGCCGGCGCCGTGGCTGTAGGCCGTCAGCCTTCCGTTCTGGGGATCCATGTGCGCCAGCGTAGGGCGCCGTTCAGGCGGACCGGCGCGGCCCCGGGAAGAACGCGTTGGTGCGGCGCACGTACTCGGCGTGCCCCGCTCGCGCCGAGGACGACATGTTGCGGTCGGTCAACGCGACCCCGGACACCTTCACGATCAGCACGGTCATCAGCACGGGGCCGATCAGTGCCCACCAGACACCGGTGGCGACCGAGAACAGACCGTAGGACCACCACACGACGGAGTCACCGAAGTAGTTCGGGTGTCGCGTGTGTCGCCAGAGGCCTGAGTCCAGCACCCGGCCCCGGTTTGCAGGGTCTGCACGGAACCGTGCGAGCTGCAGGTCTCCGACCGCCTCGTACACGAATCCCACCACCCACAGGGCCACGGCGACGACGTCGAGCCACCCGAACGACGTCGAGCCCACCGCGACGGCCAGCAGCGGCACGGCGATCACCGCCGCGAGCACCGCCTGCAGCAGGAACACGGTGACAAGGCTGCGCAACGCGAAGGAATCGTGTCGTTCGCGCATCTGCCGGTAGCGGGGGTCCTCACCCTCGCCCCAGTTCCGCCAGGTGATGTGCAGCGACAGCCGCAGACCCCAGACCGTCACCAACGCGACCACGAGCCACGAACGCGCGGGATCACCGTCCCCGAGCAGCGCCCACACCCAGGCGGCGACGACGAACCCGAGGCCCCAGACCCGGTCGACGAGGCTCGCGTCGCGGCGCAGCACGCTCACGGCCCACGTCACGACCATCAGGGCCGACACCGCGGCCAGCCCCAGTCCCCACGTGGTCAGCACGCCCATGTTCCGTCCTGTCGACGATGGCCGACGTGCGCGCCGGCCATCGTCGGTTCGTCGCCCGGACATCCGTGGACGGCCCAGACTCCGTGGTCCGACCCGACTCCGTACGCCGGCCCGAGTTCGACCGCGCCACCCGCCAGACGGTCGGTCACCACGAGAGCGTCGGCCTCACTCGGACGGTATCTCCACGCCGAGCTGGCGGATCAGGCCGAGGTCGTCACCGAAGTACCAGGCCTCGCGGATGAGGCCGTCCTCGAGACGCCACAGGCCGACCTCGATGGCGTCCACGTGCCGACCCGTCGCCGGGATGCCGTAGAGGGATCCTGTGTGGGTTCCGACGACACGCCAGATCCCCCACACCCGGTCGCCCTTCGCGGTGAGCTCGAGCAGGACGTTCTCACGATCGGCGATCGACTCGTCGTTCATCCCCCCGGGGCCGCCCCACAGTTCTCCGATGTTCTTGAACCCGGGGCGCAGGCGTTCGAACTCCGGATGCATGAAGGGTGCGCGCTCGGAGACCTTCGCGGCGCGATACCCGCGCACGACCTCGAGGTTGCGCTGCTCCTCCTCGGTGAACTCGCACGTCGACGACGCGAAGATGCTGATGTGATCCTGAGACATGGCTCGACGTCCCTTCGTCCGGACGGAGGTCCAGCGGGCCGCCGGACCTCCGGGTGCACCCTGACCTCCGCGAGGCTGGCCGTCAAGACCTGCGCGACTCCGGGGTCAGACGACGATCAGTTCGTCCACCGGGAACTCGGTGAGGTTGCGGATCCCGTCCTCCTCGATCACGAACGTTCGTGACAGGAACGTGCCGAGCGTTCCCTCGAGGTTGATCGGGGTCAGTTCGATGTTCACCACGCGTCCGGGGGTCAGCACCCGGTCCTCGTCGGTGGCCGACACGCGGTCCACGAAGACCTTGGGTCCGGCGGTGACCATGTCGATGCCGTGGAAGCACAGCGCCCGCGACTGGAGTCCGTTCGCGCGGAACGACTGCGCGGCCTCGTGGACGGCCGAGATGTCGACGCCGGGGCCGAGCACGTCCTCGAACGCCCGATAGACGGCGACCGAACGCCGGTGGAAGTCGACCATCTCGTCGGTCGGGGTCCCCAGCACGATCGGGTGGCCGATCTTGGCACTCCAACCCAGGAACCGGGCCGACAGTTCGCTGACGATCACGTCGCCGTCCCGCAGCACGCGTCCCGACGGGCGGGGACTCGGGTAGACCGCTCGAGGGTCGGCCATCGACGTCGAGGTCATCATCGTCAGGTGCGGGTCACCGCCACCGTCCATCATCGCGTGGACCGCCGCGGCCGACAGCTGGTACTCGCGCACGCCCGGGGCCACGCGCGCGGCGACGGCCCGCAGGGCGTCGACGGCAAGCTCCCCCGCTCTCGTCATCGCCGCCAGTTCCTCGGCACTGTGCAGGTACGTCAACTGGTGCATGAGGTCGGGGATGAACACCATCTCCAGGTCGGGCAGTCCTGCGGTGAGGTCCCGGTGGACCTGCAGACCCATGTACTCGGGCCCGTTGCGGTCGGCAGCACTCACACCGATCCGTCCGGTCGCCAGACCCTTCTCCGTGAGGATGGACACCAGCGCGCCGCCGTAGTTGGCCTCACCGCTGCCCCGGACGTCGTCGACCGCCACGTAGCGGCGCACTGCCTCGAGGTGGGTCCCCGAGTGGGGGTGCAGGAGCACCGGATCGCCGTGTCGAGGAAGCACCATGTACTGGCACATGGCTCGCGGGTCCATGAGACCGCTGGCCCAGGTGACGAGTGCTCCGAGGCTGTAGTTGTTGGGGCTGCCCGTGAGCAGCATCCCGTCGAGGCCCTCACGGTCCATCACGTCTCGGGCCGCCGCCCAGCGGCGTTCGTACTCCTCGCGCGAGAACCGGTCGTACTCGGCGTCGGTGTACCAGGGCGAACCGTGGATGTCTCGCAGGTTCGCGGAGACGTCGAGGTGGTGGCGGACGTCGTTCCAGTCCATGAAGGGATCCTCCCGGTGGCCCGGGCCGTGGCCCGGGATCAGGCCTCGTCGTCGGAGCGCTTGCCCAGCAGGGACACCACCGGGGTCTCGCAGTTGAGCATCTGTTCGTGGAACACGACGGTGATCGCGTTGGTGGGACAGGCCTGTTCGCACAGCCCGCAGTACCAGCACTCGTCCGGGTAGGCGATGACCGGCAGTTCGTCGGACTTGGGGTCCGTCTTGTAGATGATGTCGCCCGGACACACGTAGTCGCAGATGACGCAGCGGATGCACGTCTCCGGGTTGATGTCGATCGGGTTGTGCCGATCGGTCGGCGTGTCCGGATGCGCCTCGTGTCGTTCGATGGCCTTCATCGGGGTTCCTCTCGCTGCGGGTCGGCCGGGGCGTGTGGTCCGTCAGTTGACGGGACGCTGGGGTCGTGGATGGTCAACGTCGCGCGACGTGGTCGCTCGGTGGGCGGTGGCTGATCGCCGCCTCGCCGGAGGCGTCTCGTTGCAGGACGATCAGCTGGCGCCATGCCTCGTCGGTGTCGGGGAAGTCGACCCGACGGTGGGCCGCACCCGACCGCGACTCACGCCGCTCGATCGCCGCCCGCGCCAGCAGCTCCGCACACAGCCGGATGTTCGTCGACTCGTGCGTGCGCATCAACGCGTGCCAGTTCTCCGCCGCGAGCTCCGGCTCCCGACGCCCCAACGTCAGCAACCCGTCCAGAGCGCGCTTCATGCCCTTCTCCTCGCGGGTGAAGCCCAGGTGGTCGGTCACCAGGGAGCGGATCTCGTCCTCGAACGCCTCCCAGCGCAGCCCGGACCCCCGTTGGAGGGGCGCGGTGACCCGCTCGCGAGCCATCTCGATCACGGCGTCGTCGACCGGGGGCAGTCGGTCGCGCTCGGCGGCGCGCCGGGCCGACGACCGGCCCGTGATCGCACCCAGCGCCGCCGCACCCGCGATGCCGCCACTCACGATCGAACAGTCTCCCGCGGCGTACAGGTTCGGCACGGAGGTCTCGCCCTCCGGGTCGATCATGAGCCCGCTGCCCCGGAAGTACACGCCGCCCCGACGGATCGACAGTTCGGACACGGAGATCTCGATCGGCTGTCGCCGGATGTCGATCTCCTTCTGCTCGAAGAAGTCGGGCAGGGTGTGCCGGTCGATGCCGAGCGTGCGGACGAAGTGGTCCAGGACCTCGTCGGGAAGGTGGCGCAGGTCGATGTAGAGGGGTTCGTTGCCGGCGAGCACCTCGGAGATGACGCCCTCGACCAGCATCGTCCGACGAGCCTTCTCCCCCTTGGGGTCGTAGCGGAACATGAACCGCTCGCCGTGTCGGTTGATGAAGTGGGCGCCGAGCCCCGCGTACGAGTTGGTGCCCTGGACCGAGAAGCCCTTCGGGGTGAGGGTCGCCTCGACGAACTCCATGTTCACCAGTTCGGCACCGATGCGGAACGCCATCGCGTGCCCGTCGCCCGTGTTGTACGGGTAGTGCCAGCTGTCGAACGGGATGCCAGACGCGTTGCGTGAGATCCGGTTCACGTCACCGGTGGCGATGATCGTCGCCTTCGCTCGGATGACGTACCACTCCCCCGACCGCACGTTGAACCCGAGCGCCCCGTACGCCTCGCCGGTCGACTCGTCGAACAGCACGTCGGTCACCATGGTCCGACCGATGAGCTGGGCACCGGCCTTCTTCACGCCCTTGGCTATCCGGTACTTGAACCGCTTCCCGTCGAAGTTGAGGTGGAACTCGCCGGGCAGGCCGAACACTCTGGTCCGCAGGTAGTCGCCCGTGTCCGGGTCGCGGAAGTCGATGCCCATGCCCTCGAGTCGGCGGAGGACGACGGGCATCTCCTTGATGACCCGCTCCGCCACCTCCATGTCCACCAGGCCGTCGGTGAGCTTCGGGATGTGCAGCAGGAGGAACTCCGGGGTGTCCCAGTCCTCGCCCTGTTCCATGGGCGTGAGGTACTGGTCCACGCCCCCGCCGACACTTCCCGCACGCTCGAGCAGCTTCGCCTTGTCCGTGATGAGCACGTCCGCACCGGCCTCGCGAGCCTCGACGGCCGCGAGGCAACCCGCGACACCGCCTCCCACGACCAGCACGTCCGTCTCGAGTTGTCTCAGGTCATCGACCGATGGCATGGCGGGCTCCCTTCGTGACTGCAAACGACTGTATTCTGTTGTCGCCGCTCACGTCAATACCCGTTCCAAAAGCCTTCAGAAGCCCTTCAAGCGACCGCAATCGTTTGGGGTCCCCGAGGGTGCCGCGCGGCACCCTCACCGGCATCCGCGTCACACGCTCACCGGCGTCCGATCGTCGGGAGACCGGTGACGAATGCTCGTCCCACCCTCCCCGTCACGCTGCAGGACGAGCAGGCGGCGCCATGCCTCGTCGGTGTCGGGGAAGTCGACCCGACGGTGGGCCGCACCCGACCGCGACTCACGCCGCTCGATCGCCGCCCGCGCCAGCAGCTCCGCACACAGCCGGATGTTCGTCGACTCGTG